>DATKZO010000054.1:0-105996 GCA_035527935.1 Bacteroidales bacterium | reverse complement strand
TTATAACGATCCAGAAAAAACAAGAAAAGCTTTCGTCCAAAATCCCCTGAATGATAAGTATCCCGAGATAATATACCGAACAGGTGATCTTGTGTATATAAATGAGAACGACGAAATAATGTTTGTTGGAAGGAAAGATTTTCAGATAAAGCATCTTGGCTATAGGCTAGAACTAAGTGAGATTGAACATGTTATAGTTAATTCGTTTGATAAAATACTTAATGCTTGTGTGCTGTACGACACTAAGAATAAGGCAATTACTCTCTTTTATGAGTCTGAATCCGAATTTGACAATGGTATGCTGAGAAAGGAATTTGGTTTAAACTTACCAAAATATATGCTACCAACAAAATTCATGTGGTTTTCAGAGCTCCCGAGAAATCCTAACGGTAAAATAGACCGGAATAAATTAGAAACTGATTTTTTGAACTTCTAAACCAGAATCGTTTTCTTATTTTTGCAGCTGCTAAAATGAATAAGATTAAGAACATAAATGATATCCTGATTTCATTTAACCGTATTAAGTCAATGACAAGCGGCTTAATAACTAATTTCTATCCCAATAATGACAAGATAGATTCATGGATATCTCGGGGTTCAATCTTTTTGAAAGACTATGCTCATTCTGCTTTCATTGTCAGATATCATATGGATTTTAAGTATTTATTTTTTATCTCTAACTCATTAAAGCAACTGGAAATTGATTTGGTTAACTTCCTTCATGCAATTGATATTGATATCGTAACAGAAATAGTAGGAACTCAGGATTCCAATATTAGCCAGATAGAACTATTTCAACAACATGGATTCTGTTTACATGAGATATTAGTCAGGATGCAAACAATAAAGAATGAAATCATTAGTAAATCGGAATATGCTGATGAAGTGGAAAATGCTCAAATTAAGGACAGTAAAAGGATTCAAAATTTTCTTATCAACAGACTTGACAAATATTCTGAACAAATACCTGATATCCCTGAAATTGAAACTTTAATTAATAATAAATCAATTCTGATTATCAGAAAACAAGATTCAATTGGGGGTTTATTAATTTATGAAAACACAGGAATTCTTTCTCATTTAAGAGAATGGCATGTAAATAAAGATTATCGAAATGAGAAAATTGGATCAAAACTGATAAAATCCTACTTCAACCTGTCAAGAGAATGCAAAAGATTTATTCTTTGGGTTAAGAATGAAAACCTGGATGCAATAAATCGGTATAAACACTATGGATATAAAGAAGATAAGTTAATTGATCAGATATTAGTTAAAAGAAAATTGAAAACATGATTGAACAAATTAAAATAATTCTAAAAAGTATAAGGCCGGAATTAGATTTCACAAGCTCCAATAATTTTTTTGAAGACGGCCTCCTTGATTCATTTGAACTGGTATTGATGGTTACAGAATTAGAGGACACATTTAAGATAGTAATTGACGGCGTTGATATCATACCCGAAAACTTCAAAAACATAAATTCTATTGTATCCTTAATTAATAGTTCTAAAAAGAGATGAATTTAACATTTCATAATAAATCAATCACAGGAATTCTTACTGTATTACCGTCAAAAGCTATCAACTTTGATGATGAAATTGATAACTACAATTTCTCCAGAGCCCAATCAATGAAACTTAAACTTGCAATGGGATACAAACAAAGAAGAGTAGTTGATGAAGATGTCTGCAGTTCAGATTTATGTATCCATGGACTAGAATATTTATTTGAAGAAAAGTTTTTGGCAAAAGATGAAATAGATGCCCTTATTCTGGTCACTCAATCTCCTGATCATTTCATGCCCCCAACCTCAAATATTATCCAAGGCAGACTTGGACTGAAAGAAGATATAATCTGCCTGGATATAAATCAGGGTTGTGCAGGTTATATTATTGGACTTATACAGTCTTTTCTCATGCTTGAACAAGAATCCATTAATAAAGTAGCGCTACTAAATGTCGATGTCCTAAGTAGTAAGGTTTCGAACAAAGATCGAAATAGTAATCCTTTAATTGGTGATGGTGCTTCTGTCACAATAGTTGAGAAAAGCATCATCCCTTCAACAATCCATGCAAATATTAAGATGGATGGACAAAAGGCGGATGTATTAATGATCCCAGCCGGTGGATTCAGGTTACCATCATCAAAAGCCACTGCAAAACTTGAAAAAGACTCAAGCGGTAATGAAAGAGCCAAAGATCATCTCGTGATGAAGGGAGACGACGTATTTAACTTTATCATGACAAAAGTCCCTCCATTAATCAATTCGCTATTGGAACAGGCACAGAAAGATATTGAGGATATTGATTATTTTATGTTCCATCAACCAAACAAATTCATCCTTAAAAAACTAGCAGATAAATTAGATGTGCCATACGAAAAAATGCCAAATAATGTCGTTGAAAACTTTGGAAATGCGAGTGGAGTTTCAATTCCAACTGCAATAACACATAACCTTCAGGAAAAACTTATCCATGATGAAGCCAACCTATGCCTTGCCGGTTTTGGAGTTGGATTGACCTGGAGTTCAATGTTAATACAACTTAAAAACTTAAAATTTTGTAAAACGATTAATTACTAGTATAGTGGAAGAATATTTAAACAATATGGCTGATTTATTAGAGGTTGATTTTGTTAAAGAAAGTGACTATCTGGATAGTTTTGATGCCTGGGATTCCCTTACAATTTTATCAGTGATTGCATTTGCAGATGAAGAATATGGAATATCACTTTCTGCACAGGACATCAGTGAATCTGAAACTATTGAGGGTCTTTATAAGTCTATTCAAGCGAAGAAATAAAAACTATATACCAAAATGAAAAATAGGTTCTTATTAGATAACAGAAAGATACTTATCACCGGAGCCGGTTCAGGTATTGGTCGAGCAACGGCAATCTTATTATCTGAACTTGGAGCAAGTCTCATTCTATTAGATATAGACAAAACATCCTTATTAGATACACAAAAGCTTTGTAAAAATGGCGACAGGCTATTAGTAGCTGACTTATTGAAAACTGAAGAGATATATAGTACAATTATTCAAGCTAGCAAAGAGTTTGGCAAAATCGATGGACTTGTTCACTCTGCAGGAATGCCTTATATTTCTCCCTTAAAAACAGTTAGGTTGGAAAAATATAATAATGTGATGAAGCTAAATACATATGCTGCGCTTGAACTCGCCAGAGCATTTTCTAACCATACAGTGTATTCTGGAGAGAGTGGTTCCATCGTATTAATCTCATCTGTATACGGATTGGTTGGCTCTAGTGCAAATGTGGCATACGCTATGAGTAAATCTTCATTACATGGTATCACCAAATCTCTTGCGGTTGAACTGGCTTCAAAAAAAATAAGGATTAATTGTGTCGCTCCTGGTTTTGTTGAAACAGAAATGAAAAATGATATTGACCAGTTCTTTGATAATAAGCATGAAAATCTTATAAAAAGTCTCCATCCTCTGGGATTAGGAAAGCCTATTGATGTTGCATACTCTATAGCATTTCTTTTATCTTCAGCAAGTAGCTGGATTACTGGTTCAATTATTAGCGTTGACGGAGGATTTACATCACAATAAACATTATGAGTACAAAGTCTTTTATTCTACTAACAGGCAGCACCTCAGGTATAGGAGAAAATATTGCAATAACTCTTTCAGTCAATCACAACCTTATCCTTGGTGGGAGAGATGAGGAGAAACTGGAAAAAGTCAAACAAAAATGCTCCAGACCTGATCTACATCTTACCTGGTGCTTCGATCTTAATAATGTTGGTTCTCTACAAGATTCGCTCACCTCATTTATTGATGAATCAAATGCTCAGATTGAGAGTTTCATACATTGTGCAGGTTTTCTGAAACTGGCACCACTGAAGTCTATCTCTCTGGATAGCATTACTCAAACTTTGAATATTAACTTGATCTCTGCTACGCTAATCCTGAAAGTCCTGATTAATAAAAGACATAACCAGGAGAATCTTAAAAGGGTGATCTTTATTTCAAGTAATGTAAGTGTCAGAGGTGCCAAGGCCTTTAGCGTATATAGTGCATCAAAAGGGGCTCTCAACTCTCTGGCGAAATCTTTAGCTGTTGAACTTGCTCCAAGAATAAGGGTTAACTCCATTTTACCAGGAGGAGTTAGAACTCAGATGACAGAGAATATGTTCAGAGATTCTGCCTTAATCGAAGAAATGACTAAGAAATACCCTCTGGGCATGGGCAAACCCGAGGATATTTCAAATCTGGTCTTATTTCTCCTCTCTGAAGAATCCGGTTGGATAACTGGTCAGGACTTCATAATTGATGGAGGAAGATCAATCGACATAACTGGTTAAAGTAAGCATGCAATAAATTTGAGTATTAAGGTTACAAGGTTTTATAATAAGCCGGTTAATTCAAACTGCTATATTATTCAAACCAGGAAAAATTGTCTTATTATTGATCCTGGTTCAAGAGACTCTAATGAGCTTATTGAATATATTCAGAACAACAATCTTGAACCTGATTATTTTATTATTACTCATGAGCACTTTGATCATATCGCTGGGCTTAACAGTCTAAGGCAGAGATACTCTATCCCAGTTATTGCGAGTGATATCTGTTCAGAAATGATTCAGGACCCTAAGAAAAACCTATCCGTATTTTTTGATCAAATAGGGTTTTCATGTAATGCAGCTGAGATTAAAATTATACAGAAGGAAGATTGTCTCGAATGGCATGATCATACTATATTGTTCTTGAAAACTCCGGGACACGCGAGGGGAAGTATTTGTTTTCAGCTATCAAGTTTACTATTCACTGGTGATACTATTATTCCTGATAACAAAACTGTAATTAAGCTCCCTGGTGGCAACAAAACAATTTTGAGGGAGAGTTTAGAAAAAATATTCCGGATGTATAATGGATCCACCAAGATATATCCTGGACATGGTAAGATTAGCAAATTATCAAGCATTTCAATAGATACACTATTATAGGTCAATAATTGATCTTTGATTATTTGTCAATTCACCAAAGAGTGAATCCATATTAGAAATTTAAATGCACTTAAGATTATTGTGATCTGATTATTTAACAGTAAGCAATCCTAAAATAATCAGTAACATGAGTAAGAGAAATGAAATATATAGAGAGAAGTGTTAAACTAATCACTAACAGGCATACCGAGATTCTGGTTCTGGCTCTATTGCCTCTTTTAATTATGATGAGGGCAGCAATCCCCTATCTGGAGTACTTGTTTATTCTCCTAAATGCAGTATATGTTCCAATAGTTATCAGAAATATTAAAAATAACTATACAAGTATTAAATGGTATTCGTTCACCAATTTCATACCATATCTACTTGTTTCTATTACTTTTATAATTGCATTCTTAATTACATCAACAAAATCATTTCTAATAAATCGCGAATTATTGGTATGCCTATACTTCCTCTATTATATCATAATCTTTAAACTTTCTGGACTCGATAATGATGATATAGCTTATTTCACAAAGACTCTAAAGAAACTGATCATTATCATTACTTTCATTGCTGCATTTCTGGGAATTATTAAACTATTGTTTGAATTACTTGGTGTAAGAATGGAAATTCTTTCCTCAGGCGATATCTACCCTTTCGGTTCTTCTCTCAAAATAGACCATAACTTCTTTGCCCTATCACTACTAATTGGTATGATTTTGTTCTTTGATTATATTACAAAATCACCTTTGAACAAAAATTCAAAAAGTCTGGTTATAGCAATCTACACTTTTGGAATTCTATTTACCTCCTCTCGACGAGGTATTGTTGTTCTCCTGATATTATTTATAGCCATCATATTGCAAAAATTGATTAAAAGGACAAGAAACAAAGCCCCACTGTTCAGTTTTAAAATGATCCTGCAAATCTTTTCATCAATTTTAATATTATTTCTGATTTCATTCTTATTCCTTAAGGTTCGCTCAAAAAACAATTTCGAGATCAGGCAAAAGACAGCTTACTTGCTATATGATTATTCTAGCTTATTGACAGATAAAACATATGTTAATTCTATCTATTATCTGCTTTGGCATTCCAATTATATGAGCGACTGGAGTGAAAACAATATCGATAAGACTCCTTACCTTAAGAAGTTCTATGAGAGCAGGCCTAAGCCAATAGAAATAGGAATGAATAATATGTCTGTATGTTTGGATACAATTCCTGACTGGAACCTTAATATGGCTACTTATATCAGTAAGCATACTAGCAATATGGACAGCTTCCTTGCTATTGAAGGTTATGAACAAAACGCTGGAGTGTACAAGTTTATTAAGTTTGACAGTACCATAAGTAAGGTATATATCACTTTATACTATAGAGTAGAAATATGGCACCCAGATATGTGTCTGGAACTCAGGTGGAATAACGAGGTACAAAAAATAGTAATGCAAAAATCCGGAGATGATTCTGAATGGGTAAGAAAGGACATAGTTATACCATTTAATAATAGTAAGGTACTGCAAATTATTTTTAGGGTTCATGGGAAAGGGGTAGAAGATTACAGTAGAGTTCTTATTAATAATATGATTGTTTCTCTCGACCCGATTAATACATCAAATACAAGTATTCAGTATTCAAGCAATGGATTTCATCCGCCTTTAAGCGACTCCATAACAAAAACAGTACAGATAATACCAGTTGAATTATTCTCCATTGGTAATATTCAATTCGGACAATTCAATATTAGACAAGATTCATCAATATACACATTTCTTGACAGCCTGGCAGGATCTGTATTTACTGATTTAATTGCTCCTTTTAGTCAATTCTGGGAATTTTCAGCTGACGCACTTGTCTATTCTGCGGAAAGAAACCTCAGGCTGGAGATTGAAAATTTTACACGTAATAACTATAGCGGTAAAAGGCTAACGACTCTAAGTGTTGATAATAACTTTGAGTATCAACACTTAAGCACCTTCATTTATGCGCAGAAAGGAGACTCATTAAGATTCTCAATTCGCCATTTTGATAATCATGGAGAGCAATTAGTATTATGGAGAAATTTGAAGATTTGCAGCTACCCTTTTGAAAATATTATTGATAGGAAAGAAGATTACGTCATCCCACCATTTGATAGTCTGAAAGCCTATATCAAGAACCAGAGTCTCACAAAAGAAATTAACAAGAAAGAATATAACAGAGCTATGTATCCAAGAATAGAAAGATGGAGATTTGCTCTTGGTTTATACGCAGATTATTCGATATTTGAGAAGATTTTTGGATCCGGATTTGATTACCTTGATAATTATCGGGATAAGTTTTCTCGAGAGGACAATGGTTTTGACTATCCCCACAATATAATTCTTTCAACCTTACTCTATTCAGGTTTCATTGGAATGCTAATACTATTATGGTTAATTATTGACCTGTCATTACGATTTATAAAACTGAAGTCAGTCCCTTTTATTATTATATGGTTGGTAACTTTACTCTTTGTATTATTATCCAGTGACAGTGTATTTGAATTACCGCTTTTAGTCGGTCTTATTGTATTACCGTACTTATTAAATAGGACAAAACCAATAAAAACTGAATAAATACCAACATAAAGCTTTATCCTCAGAATATGATGGGTGGAGTATTGAAATATATTAAATATTGATGAAAATGAAGATATTACTTTGATAATGCATTACCTTCCTAAAGAACTAATTTGATGTATCAGGCATTAATTAAGCATATTTTAGATGTTGCCATGGCTACCATTGCCTTGCTGGTATTATCACCCGCCTTTCTGATAATATCCTTTCTTTTACTATTCACCAATAGAGGTAATATCTTTTTCATTCAATCACGACCCGGTTTAAATGGAAAAGTTTTTAAACTCATTAAGTTTAAGACCATGAATGAAAGAAAAGATTCTAATGGGATATTATTACCTGATGACATCAGAATTACAAATATTGGAAAATTTCTCAGGATGACATCATTAGATGAAATACCACAATTATTAAATATAATTACCGGCAAAATGTCCTGGATTGGACCTAGGCCTTTGCTTGTTGAATATTTACCGCTTTATAATAATTTCCAAAAAAGGAGACATGTTGTGAAACCTGGAATTACAGGATGGGCTCAGGTTAATGGCAGAAATGCAATTACATGGCAAGAGAAATTTAAGCACGACATCTGGTACGTTGATAATCTATCATTTAAACTTGATATGAAGATTGTTTTTTTAACAATGAAGAAAGTAATTATGAAAGAAGGGATTAGCTCAGATACGTCTGCAACGATGGAAAGGTTTGAGGGTAATTAACTTCTTTTTCAAAATATTAATACTCAATTATTCATTGTTTAAATAATACTCCAAATAATTATGAAAAAAATCGCTGTATATGGTGCTGGTGGGTTTGGAAGAGAAGTCCAAATGCTTATAAACCAGATTAATAATTTTGAAAAGAAATTTGACTTCATAGGATTTTTCGATGACGGAATAAAGCAAGGTCAACTAATAAATAACTATCCTGTTATAGGAGGAATGAGTGAATTGAATAGAATAAAAGAGCCTGTAGAACTTGTATTTGCTATTGCAGATCCCAAAACGAAAAAGAATTTGGAATTACAAATAATAAATCCAAAAATTAACTATCCTGTACTCATTCATCCAAATGCATTAATAGGAGATATGGAATATGTTAAAATTGGTGACGGATCAATCATTGCAGCAGGGAGTATTATTACTGTAAATATTGAAATTGGTAGACATGTCATTTTGAATTTATCTTGTACTATCGGTCATGATACTAGAATTGGTGATTACTCTTCTTTCATGCCAGCAGTAAATGTCTCAGGAGAGGTAAATATTGCAGAAGGAGTTTATGCTGGTACTGGAGCTAAAATTATAAATCAATTAGATATAGGGGAATTCACAGTAATAGGTGCTGGGTCGGTTGTTAACAAGTCATTACCTGCTCATTGCACAGCTGTTGGCGTACCTGCAAAACCAATAAAATTTAATAATAATATTTAATAATATATAAAAATGAAATCAAAAATATGGCTTTCTCCTCCTCATATGTCCGGGGAAGAGATGAGATACATACAGGATGCATTTGACACTAACTGGATAGCTCCAGCTGGACCAAATATTGAAGGATTCGAGCAAGAGCTGGCAAAATTCACAAACTGCGGTTACGTAGCAGCGCTGAGTTCAGGGACATCTGCAATCCATTTAGCCTTGATTATACTGGGAATCAAACGTGGCGACAGGGTTCTTTGCTCATCATTTACATTTTCGGCATCCGTAAATCCTGTCGTGTACTGTAACGCAACACCTGTCCTGATTGACAGTGAATCTGTGTCGTGGAACATAGATCCCAGGTTGCTAGAAAAAGCTATAATCGAATCATTAAAAGATGATATAAAACCTAAAGCTATTCTAGTCACCCACCTGTATGGAATGCCTGCAAAGATTGACGAAATAAAGGCAATATCAAAAATGTACCAGATACCTGTTATTGAGGATGCTGCTGAAGCCCTTGGTGCTACCTACAAGGGACAGCATGTCGGAACCTTCGGGGATATTGGCATTTTGTCTTTCAATGGAAATAAAATCATTACTACTTCAGGGGGTGGTGCGATGATTTCAAATGATAAAGAGATCATCCAGAGGGCAAAATTTCTATCTACACAGGCACGTGATGAGGCTCCCCATTATCAACATTCAGAGATTGGTTATAACTACAGAATGAGCAATATTGTTGCAGGAATTGGAAGAGGTCAGCTCGAAGTAATAGATGAAAGAGTTAAAATGCGACGAGAACTTAACACCTTTTATCGCATACAACTGCAAGATGTCCCCGGGATCTTCTTTCAAACCGAGGGAAAAGATCAGAAATCCAACTTCTGGTTAACTACAATTCTGGTAGATCCGGACAAAACAAATGGTGTAACCAGAAACGATTTGATGGAAGAACTTGACAAAGAGAACATAGAAACCCGACCACTCTGGAAACCTATGCATCTTCAACCTGTATTCCAGAATTATCCTTCCTATGAAAACGGTAATTCAGAACATCTTTTTAATATTGGATTATGCCTACCTTCCGGCACAAACATGTCAGATGATGATAAGAAAAAAATAGTAGGAATAATACGTAAAAAGTTAGGGTACGAGGAGATTAAATGGCCCCAAAGATCAAAACAGGTTTTAAAAGTACCATTTTCACCGCCCCGTATGGATGCTCATGTAGTAAGATCAGTTGAAAAAACACTTTTATCAGGCTGGATTACAACAGGACCAAAGACAAGAGAATTTGAAGCAAAATTATCAGAATATTGCAATAATACTGAAGCGCTTGGAGTAAGTTCTGCCACAATAGGTCTTGAAATGGCATTAAGATGGTATGGAATAAAGAAAGGTGATGAAGTAATTATTCCTGCTTATACATACTGTGCTACCGGAAATGTTGTTCTCAGATGCGGAGCAAAACCGGTTTTTGTAGATATTAACAGGGATGATATGCTTATGAACATGGAGGAGGTCAGAAGGAAGATAACATCACGGACTAAAGCAATTATACCTGTTGATTTTGCCGGTCTACCATGTGACTATCTTACACTTAAACAAATTATTAACTCAAATGAACTAAAGAAGATATTCAGACCGGGAAATGTTATTCAAGAAAAACTTAATCGGGTGTTAATAATTTCAGATGCTGCCCATTCAATGGGAGCGGCGTATTACGGAAAGAAAACCGGTTCACTCTGTGATATAACCGTATTTTCATTTCATGCAGTTAAAAATCTTACTACTGCTGAAGGTGGTGCAGTATTATTCAACCTACCGGAACCATTCGATAATAGAAAACTTTATGATTATTTCAGAACCTTTTCTCTTCATGGACAAACCAAAGATGCACTTTCTAAAACAGTTTACGGTGGCTGGAAATATGATGTAATTGTGCCTGGGATAAAAGCAAATATGACCGATGTATTGGCTGCTATTGGTATAGTTGAGATATCACGGTATGAAAATGACACCTTAGTAAAACTAAAACATGTCTTTAATTTGTATGATAGTTTACTTTCATCTTATTCTTGGGCAGAGTTACCCATTCATTCTGACAAAAAAAGAATTTCAGCTTACCATATTTACGCACTAAGAATTAAAGGGATAGATGAATCAGTTAGGGATAAGATCATAAACTTTTGTCATGAAAATCATGTTTATGTTAATGTACACTTCCAGCCCTTGCAACTCCATACAGCTTACAAAGAATTAGGATATGATGTTGCAGAGGTGCCAGTTTCATACGATTCATACGCACGAGAAATATCATTACCAAGATTTTATAATATTACCGACGAGCAAATACATAAAGTTATTGAAGTGCTTGCCGAAGCCGTATCAAAATATCGAAGATAGTATAATTGGAAAGTAGACCTGTAGGCAATATTTTTTCAAGTGCAATACGACTCTCCGCAGGAACTGTTGTTGCTTCACTGATTCCAATTCTCTTGCAGCCTGTCCTGCGTAAGCTCTATTCTCCTGAAGCTTTTGGAGCACTCTCTGTTTACATCAGTTTAGTAGGAATAATAGTGGTTGTCTCATCTTTCAAGTATGAACTCGCGATAGCACTACCTGAGAGTTCCGATGATGCAAAGGCAGTTTTTCATTTATCAATTTTAATTGCCAGCCTGCTTAATACTACATTATTCATTTTGATATGTTTGTTCCCGGACCTTATTGTGAGGATCCTAAATTACCCTGAAAAATATCGAAAGTGGATATATTTTATTCCACTGTCAGCATTGCTATTTAGTATATATAATGCTTTTCATTTCTGGATGATAAGAAACAGATTATTTCATTTTGCAGGTCTATCTAAAATATGCAGACGGGCAGGAGAAGGAATGGGGCAGGTATTTCTTTCAACTGGGAGAAGTTTTGGTCTGGGCTTATTTATTGGCGATATTATTGGTCAAATGGTAAATGTAATGTCTGGTCTATTATTTTCAATCAGGAATGGATTAAAAATAGTTATCATCGACAAACCCCGGATATACAAAATGGCAGGCAGATATAAACAATTCTCAATCTATAATACAATCCCAACTCTACTTAACACCCTCACAATTGCTCTTCCCGTATTCCTTGTAAATGCTAAATATGGGGAGACAAATACCGGATATCTCGACCTGACCAGACTTCTGTTATTCATTCCTCTTGTTTTTGTCAGTGAACCTTTATCCCAGGTTTTATTTCAGAGATTCAATGATTTTAAAAAAAATAGCAAATCTTTATTAAATGACTTTATTCGAATCACATCAATAATGGGGCTTGCGGGCCTATTTGGAATAATAATAACTTTTCTTCTTTCTAAATCCTTCATTTTATGGCTTTTTGGAGAAACATGGATAAAAAGTGCAAACTTTGCAAATATTCTGGTTATTTCTATCCTCTTCAGGTTCGTTACAGAGCCATTCAAACTGATATTTGCAGCCTTTGAAAAAATTAAACTCTATTCCGTCTGGCAAACAATATATTTCATTACCATCTCTGGCATGTTCTTTATTAACAATTTAAAAATAGAATCTTTTCTGAGTCTATTTGTAATCCTTGAGTCAGCTTGTTTCCTGTTATTATTAAGCTTAATAATTGTACAAATTGACAGGCATGAGAAACTTGTCAATAGATTAAACCGGTATGAAGCAGATCAATAAATTGCACCATGCTATCCAATAATAAACCGTCCAGGTATGTAAGTATAATAATGCCATGCAGAAATGAAGAAAAGCATATTTCTGCTTGTCTTGATTCAGTATTGAGTAACGATTATCCAAAAGGACTACTTGAAATTATTGTTATAGATGGAACTAGTGATGACTCGACCCGCGAACTGGTAGATGAATACATAAGAAAACATCCATTTATCAGATTATTACACAATCCTGACAAGATTACACCAAAAGGACTTAACATCGGGATCACCAATGCGAAGGGAGATATCATAATGAGGATGGATGTTCATTCGAGATATTGCAGTAATTATATATCAACCCTGGTACATTACCTTGATGAACTCAATTGCGATAATGTTGGTGGAATGTGGATAACAAAGCCATCCGGAACCAATATTATCGCACGTGCTATTGCAGTAGCCACTTCACTGCCGTTTGGTATTGGTGATGCATGGTACAGAATAGGAGAAAACAGAATCAGGCAAGTCGATACGGTGCCATACGGATGCTATAGAAAAAAGGTCTTTAAAGAAATAGGATATTTTGATGAGGACCTTATAAGAAACCAGGATGATGAATTCAACGCAAGATTGATTAAGAACGGAGGCAAGATATACCTTATTCCTGAAGCCAGGATTGAATACTATGCCAGGGAATCACTTAATGAGATAATAAAAATGTTTTACCAATACGGTTTCTATAAACCGCTGGTTAATATCAAAGTTGGAAAACCGGCAACAATCCGGCAACTGATTCCTCCTTTATTCGTTCTTTACCTCCTTAGCATTCTGGTGTCACTATTTTTTAAACTGTATTTATTTCCATATACCTTAACGATACTTGCAATTTATTTCATATTAAATATTCTAAATTCATTAGTTACTGCAATAAAAGAAAAGGATATCAAACTAGCATTAGTTCTTCCTATCATATTCTGCAGTATACATTTAAGTTATGGATTTGGCTATATTGCCGGATTGGTTTACCATCCTATTCCAAGAGTATTGAAGAGAAATAATATAGATTCACCGCATGACAACAGAAGTCGAAAGAGTAATTGAAAGATATCGGAAAAGGGAGGAAACCGGTTCTTCCGGATTCTCTAAAAGGAATCTGGTTTTTGAACAATACCGCAATAAAGAGCGGGAAAAAAAATACAGTCAAATTATCAACAAGTATCGGCAAAAAGCTTTGTCCGATACCAGAGTAATTGAAATAGGTGCGGGTGATGGTATTAACATTGCGTTCTTTAAAACAACTGGTATCAAACCCTGTAATATCTGGGCAAACGAATTAATTCCAAGTCGTGTTAACAAACTACAGAAAAGACATAATGACATACATACTTTATCAGGGAATGTACTTGATATAAAAGGAGTAGGTAGATTTGACATAATAATGCAATCGATGGTTTTTTCATCTATATTAGATACAGAATTTCGAAAAAAAGTTGCTCATAAGATGATGGTAATGCTTGATAATAATGGTTTTATTCTATGGTATGACTTCATCTACAATAATCCGGGAAATAAGGATGTGGCAGGAATTAAGAAAAAGGAGATCAAATCTTTGTTCCCGAATACAACCATGGAGTTCCACCGGGTCACTTTAGCTCCACCTGTTGCCAGAAGAATTGGTAATTTTTATAATTGTATTAACAATGCATTCCCATTCTTGAGGTCACATATTATAACGGTTATCTGGAAAAAGTATGTTTAATCCTAATATAAATAAAACAAAAAAGATTCTTCGATTTCTTGACATAACATTTTCTTTGATTGGATTACTGATAACTCTTCCGCTATTTATTATTGTATCCATTGCAATCAAATTAAGTAGCAAAGGACGAATATTTTTTATTCAAGAGCGTATGGGGGAAAACGGTATTGAGTTTAATCTATTGAAATTCAGATCAATGTATTCCAATATTGATAAATCATTACAACTTACGACCAGAAACGATCTACGAATTACACCATGTGGAAAGATTATAAGAAAATATAAGCTTGATGAACTTCCACAATTAATTAATGTACTAAAAGGAGACATGAGTGTTGTAGGCCCCCGGCCCGAAGTAAGAAAATATGTAGAACTATATTCGGAGGATCAATCAAGAGTATTGAATGTAAAACCGGGAATAACTGATTATGCTTCAATTCATTATAGTAATGAGAATGAAATTCTTAATGAAAGTATTAATCCTGAAGAGTATTATATTAATATTATAATGCCTCGAAAGATAGAACTCAATATGAATTTCATAAATAAGCCTACTGTAAGAAATTATTTTAGAATTATCTTACTTACCGTCCAAAAAATTTTCAAATGAAATTATGGCAGTTAATAAGAGGTGGTAATCTGAATCTATATTTTTTCTATTTGGTTATTTTTTGCCTTCCTATTAGCAGGAAGTTGTTCACAATCAGCCTATGGCCATGGATATTAACCTGGTTTCTTGAAGGCCAATATAAGATTAAACTCAGTTCATCATATATACTTAGAAACAAAATGCCCTTAATCTTTCTTTTGGGCTCTTACATATTACTATTTATTAGCTTAATATGGACTGACAACAAGGAGGCTGGTTTAAATAAGATAGGTATAGAGTCATCTCTGTTTCTCTTTCCAGTCTTCCTTGGGCTTAATAACTCAAGATATCTGGAAAAACAATCCCAGCAAAGAATACTTATCTCATTTGTTGCTGGCACCATTATTATTTCTCTATTTCTGCTTTTTAGAAGTTTGTTTTTTTCGATCTCATATGACAAAGGCCATCTTTCATTTTACCCAATAGTCAACCATGTTGAAAATATCTTTTTTTATTCCAACTTTTCATATATTATACATCCTACTTATTTTGGAATGATGGTACTATTTGCAGCTGCAATTTGCCTTATGGATATTAAATATAAGTTCCTTGCGGAAAAATTCAATGCAGTAAAAATTATCCTTGCTTTATTCCTGCTTCTACAAATATTTCTTATCTCATCCAGAGCAATAATGATGGCATTAATTATCCTTATGGTGTGGATAACTATTACTTTTCTATATAGGAAGAAAATTCTATTAACTCTGGCTATAATATTTACGATAATAGCTGGTCTTCTATTTATTTACAACCCAAGAGTCAATTACCTAATAAGTACCTATGATCAATCTGGTTCTGGTGAACTTGAAAGCCTAAATGAAAGAGTTATTATCTGGGGAGTTGCTTTCAGGTTGGTTGAAAAGAATCTCCTGCTGGGACTTGGGGTTGGTGATGTTCAGGATAAATTAGAGGTTGGATATGCTGATTATGGATATAAGTTCGATACAGTTCTTAACTGTCATAATCAATTCATTGAGCAATGGCTTAGCTCCGGCCTGGCAGGTCTTTTACTCCTATTAGCAGGATTAATAATACCAATATTCAAATTAGGACCCAGAACCAGAGCATTCTACATATGTTTTATTATTGTTACCGTCTGTGCTTTTATGTTTGAATCAACATTAAACAGACTCTGGGGTGTTGCATTCTTCAGTATTTTTTATACTTTACTGACTTCCAAGAATTTAAATTATAACCACGAACCAAAACCTGCAAAAAATTTGAAAACCTTAAGAGGTTCAAAAAGTAACCTCTAGTTTCTCAGAAATTCAAGTAATTTTTTCCTGTATGTAATGAAAAGAGCTATCAAATAGGCCAGCCCAATATAAATAAGGATACTCTTCTTTGCATAATAGGTAATACTGTTCTCAGGTTGCTGGTTTAGGGTAAACCCTTCCCGCAAGGAGATTATCCCATTATCTATTCCCAGTTCTCTTTCCCTCACTTGTTTATCCCTTAAGAGATCCAGCAGGTCAGCATGAAATAATTTTATCTCCGGATCGTTTGTAAATACAAGCTGGCCCTCTTTTAACCTGGTCGATTCATCCTCCCTGAAATATTCTCTTTTTTGTAAACTGTCCAGTTTATAAATCTCTTTACCAGTCTGGTCAATCGTTTCTTTAAGATTTTTCAGCCGGGCTTCATTAGCCTGTCTGAAATATTCATTTGAATTAATATAATTTATCACACCGGTGGTTACCTCTTCAAAAATCTGCGGATCTTTCACTGACGCCCTTATCCCGAATTTCCACGATATCTTATCAATATTTGTATCAGCAATGAATCTGTTATTCAAATCTATATCATCCACAATCCCGTCCCGGTTTTTATCCACAAACCAGTAAGCCGTGATATCTGAAACAAGCTCTGCCTTTTCAACAGGAATGTTCAGTTCATCAGCGAGGATCCGGTGATTGACTTTTGATGTTAAGCCCTGCAGCCTGTTAATATAAGAAATCATCTCCTGGTTTTGAACAGCATTGGATTTTAGAACGAGATCGGAATAGAAGATCTCGTCCTGTATTTTTACCTTCAAGTATGAAGTTAAAACAGTCAGTAATAATGCAGCTATCAGATATAGCGATTTCCTGATTGAGAATATAATAAATTGCAGGATGAGATTAAATAATCCTTTGAATATTCTAACTATAAAATCTCCAAAGCTCCTGAAAAGTTGCAGCAGGTCAATTTCATCGTTCCTTGAGCCTGAATCAGGTTTTGTATTGGTATCTGTCATATTACTTTAATTAATTTTAGTTAGGCTAATTCGAAGTATAAAAATATTAAAGTTGAACGACATTCAGGTACTTGATTTGATTTTTTTCCAGCAACCAACTAATCAAGGGCCGAATAGACAGAATTCTGACTTCTGTATTCGGGTACCATCTCCTTCATAAATCTGACGACCTCTGTTTTATCGAGTTTATGAAAGATGGAATATAGTTTATCTAATTTTCTGGCAATAGATCTGTTATCAACCGCGCCAATCCTGGCAATAAGTATTTTAGGATGATGGGTTGGCAACAGGTTTTCCTTTTCAGCGAGAAGCTCTTCATATAATCTTTCACCAGGACGTAAGCCAACATAGTCGATCTTTATATCTTTATCCGGGATAAGTCCTGACAAACGTATCATCTTATTGGCAAGATCCCTGATCTTTACCATCTGTCCCATATCAAAAACAAATATCTCTCCGCCCTGACCCATTGTACCGGCCTCAAGTACCAACTGAACAGCTTCGGGTATAATCATGAAGTACCTCGCTACATCAGGATGCGTAACCGTAATATTCTCACCTTTACCTATCTGCTCCTTGAAGAGTTCGACTACAGATCCGTTTGAGCCAAGCACATTACCGAACCGGGTTGTAATAAAATGTGTATTGTGGCCCTCAACAGCATCCAGGCTCTGAATATACATTTCCGAGATCCTCTTTGAAGCTCCCATAATGTTTGTCGGATTGACAGCCTTATCAGTGGATATCATAATAAATTTTGACACTCCGAACTTTACAGAAAGATCAGCTACTATCCGGGTACCGTAAACATTTGTCCGCATTGCCTCCTTGGGATTATCTTCAAGCATAGGGACATGTTTATAGGCTGCTGCATGGAATACAATTTCAGGTTTATGTTTACTGAATATATACTCAAGCCGGTTTTGGTTGGTGATATCACCTAGTGTGATCTCAAAGTCACATGAAGAAGGATTGTTTCTTAGTTCAAGCGACAGGGAATGAAGCGGGGTCTCCGCCTGATCATACAAAATAAGCTTTAACGGGTTAAACCCACGTAGCTGACGTACCAGTTCACTTCCTATCGACCCTGCAGCACCAGTGACAAGGATTACTTTGCCAGAAAATTCTTTTGAGATTGAATCAATATCCAACTTAATGGAAGGCCTTTCCAGCAGGTCTTCTATGTTTAACTCTCTAATCCGGCTTGCAATATTATTTCCTTCAACCCAATTCTCCGCCATAGATACCATAAGGATTTTTATATGAAGGCCGGAGCATTTTTCGATTAAACGTTCTTTAGCAGATATACCGGTCTTCTCCCTGGCAATTATCAGTTTCCCGACATTAGCCTCACCCGCCAGATCCTCAAGATCATTCTCTGAGTAGATCCTTATTCCGGCAAGTTTATTCCCAACACAATTATCCCGTTCATCTGCCGGGCTAATGAACCCAATTACCCTTGCAGCCATTTCCTTATTGTTTTCGACGGCTTGCCGGGTAAGATTTGCCAATTCACCTACGCCAAAAATCACCACACTGGTAAGATCTCTTTTATCAGTTCTGATCTCATTATAGAGAGTTTTTATCATAAGCCTCAATGAGATCATGGTTAAGGTAGAAATCAGAAATTCAATTACCAGGGCACCATAAGGTATGAGGTTAATATCCTCAATATTAAACCTGTTAAATACAATATTTACGATTACAAGTGCAAAGGAACCAAGCAAATTTACGGTAATAATCCTTTCCAGGTCAGTAACCGACGAATACCTGATAAGTCCCGAATAGAGTCTGAATGAAATATATACAGTTGATCTTGCCAGAATTACAGCAGGTATAATTATATGAAATGGGTAGGTGGTTAATATTTCCAGATTAAAATTCAATCTTACATAGAATGCCAGCAGTATTGACAGTATCCATATGGATAGATCAATCAGAAAAATTATCCATCGTGGTGGGTGGCTTTTCAGTAATCTTCGTCCTATTTTATAAGCAAGCCTCTTAAGCACTGGTTATAAATCTAAAATTTCAACACTACAATTCATTAGCTAGGAGATCCTCTTGTTCGAAAGTTTATTAACTGCTAATCCAACCTTCTCAGTATCATTCATCCTATTTTCTAAAACCAACATATCTGGTTCTTTAACTGTTTCATTCTTGTTTCTTTGATATTCAATATAAAGTTGTCTCAATTTAAGATATTTCAGGAAACTGGTGTATGCCGAAAGTGAACTAATTACAAAACCATTATATCCGTCCAGGAATCCTCTTCTCATAAAATATGTCTTAAAAAAACGCCAAATACCATGAAGCATCATCGACATTACTGAAGTTTTTCTACCCATCCTGAAATATTCCATTGCAGCAATAGATGTAAACTTATTGACCTTTTCAATATGGTCTTCATAGGAATTAAGAGCCCAGTGAAGAATATCTCCCTTTAAACGGGTTGTTTTACAATCGGGGTCCACAATATACCGGTCATGAGGATTTATCCCCCCCCACTTGCCCCTGTTTTTTCTAAAGAGCCTTAATTTCCGGTCAGGATACCAGTTGGAATGTTTAATCCACTGCCCACAATATTTGTTCCGGCGGTTAAAGAAATATCCGTCATATATCAGGTTATTCTTTATTTTCAGGATATTATTATATAGTTCATCGCTCAGCGCTTCATCAGCATCAAGGGAGAGCACATAATCATTCAAAGCAAGTGAAGTGGCAAAATTCTTTTGTTCCCGATACCCCTCAAACTCATGTGAATAAAACCGTACCCCAAGTTCCCTGCAAATCGTTGGTGTCATATCCTCTGAAAAGGAGTCTACAACAATTATTTCATCCGCCAGCCCCTTCACTGAGTTAATACAACGGATAATGTTCTTTTCTTCGTTATAGGTTATAATAACAACTGATATGCCTGGCATGAGTTTCAGGTTTTCCATTGACTGGGGCAAAGTTATCAATATTGATGTTATTTCAAAAAGGATACCAAAAAAATATATTTTCCTGATTATTGTTATATGGGACTAATAATCATGACTAACTACTTGGCTGGCAACCGGTAGAATTAACGGATCCTGAAGTTTATCGGACAATTATAATCAAGGTCCACATTTGTCAAGGTTTCCGCCAATGAGGTTAATCCAGGGATCACAATCCTGGCTACATCCGGTGATGCAGGTCAGAAAGAAAAAACTACAGGATTATTGAAGCTCCTCGCAGCAAGCTGCCAGGAACCGAGTTTACGAGCTCAGCGAAGCCAATCTCCAATCCCGATAAAATATGTTTCATTTGCTCGCTAACCCCGCCGCAAGAAGCGGCCAATGCACTCGCCGGGATTCACAATTGTTCTCATGCTTATTCGGGTTTTTTCTTTTTGAACAGAGATTTTCCGGGTAGCATAGCCACATAAATAAGGAGTCTTACAAACCACAGAAGCAGGTAAATTACCATGGCCAGGATTACAACCACATGCAACCGGGTTATTAGCGCCTTCCAGGCTGTGCCATGTTTTGCTATCCCGGCAATATTCATTACTAAAGCGATAAGAAAACTCAGGGCAATAAAATATATCTCCCTAAGCATCCATCTCCCTTTAATCAAAAAGTCTTTCATAATCAGTCAGTTATTAAAACGAACCCATCCGGCCATCCGATCATTTCACCTTTCTAAATGCCAGTATTTCCAAGCAGGGCCCTGCGGCCCCGTATAATGTTTATTATTTCAGGCAAAGCAGGTGACCCTGTTCCGGCCTACAGCCTAAACATTAGCCAAAGAACAGGTAGGCAAGAAATATACTGGCCATTATTCCCGCAAAGTCAGCAATCAGTCCACATGTTACTGCATATCTTGTATTTCTGATACCAACAGCCCCAAAATAAACCGCTATTATATAAAATGTTGTATCAGTGGCACCCTGGACTGTTGAAGATAGTCTGCCAACAAAAGAATCGGCACCATATGTGGTCATTGCATCGATCATCATGCCCCTGGCACCACTTCCGCTAAGCGGCTTCATCAGAGCTGTTGGAAGCGCACCTGTAAATCCTGTATCAATTCCTGCCCAATCAAGCAGAGATGTGATCCCATTTACAAGCATATCCATTGCCCCGGAGGCTCTGAACACGCCAATTGCAACCAGTATAGCCACCAGATAGGGAATTATCCTTATTGCAACTGAAAATCCCTCCCTGGCACCTTCGATGAAGGTTTCATAAACATTAATCCGCCGGATAACGCCAAGTAAAATGAATGATATGATGATCCCGAACAGGATAAAATTGGCAGCAAACGTGGAAACTCTTGTAATATCCTCCTCCGGCATCCTGCTGAAGATCCAGATAGCAAATACTATTATCGCCGTAAGACCACCGATATATGCAAGTACAATCCTGTCGAACAGCTTTATTTTCTGAACTATTGATACAGCAATCAAACCTGTAATTGTTGAAAAGAACGTAGCCAGTAGGATTGGGATGAAAATGTCTGCCGGATTAGCTGCGCCGAGCTGAGCCCTGTAGACCATTATAGTGATCGGTATAATGGTTAATCCGGAGGTATTCAGCACAAGGAACATGATCTGGGCATTTGAAGCAGTTTTCTTTTCTATATTAACCTCCTGCATCTCTTTCATCGCCTGCAAACCCATCGGAGTGGCTGCATTGTCCAGACCAAGCATATTCGCTGCCAGGTTCATCATTATTGAGCCATAGGCCGGATGTCCCCTTGGAAGATCCGGAAAGATCCTTTGAAAGAAAGGACCTATTATCTTTGTAAGTATCCTTACAATACCCCCCTTTTCACCTATTTTCATCAGGCCCATCCAGAGAGCCAGTACCCCTGTAAGTCCGATAGATATCTCAAACCCGGTTTTTGCACTGGAAAAGGTGGAATTTACCATGTCGGAAAAAACATCAACATTTCCTGTAAAAATGAGCTGACCCAGTGCAAAAAGAAAAGCGACCAGAAAAAAACCTATCCAGATATAATTTAATACCATTAGCTATATTTTCGGACTAAGATAACAAAATCAATTAGTCGCGCTCCTGTTATCAGGTACCAGGATCATCTTACTCCCTTTCCAGTACCTTGATCCTGATGTTCCTGAATTTAACGACAGAACCATGACCCAGAAAAGCTATATGTCCTGTATCTCTTTTAAGCCCTGGATGATCCTGTTGATCTATGGTACCATTATCCCTTGCATCAGCAATATCGGCATCAAGAATGGTGGCGCCATTCAGAATAACAGTAATATGGGTACCATTAACTATTACTTCTTCTTCGTTCCACTCGCCGACAGGACGAAGGAATCCTCTCCTGGCCGGGCTCACACCATAAATTGAACCATGAAACTGGAAGGGTTCAAGAATTCCAAATATATCAGTAGTATTGTCAATTATTTGCAGCTCCATTCCAACATAGGCAGCATTGCCGGTAAGGGGTGTCCTTATCCCCAGTCCGTTATTGGCGCCCGGGGTAAGTTGAAATTCAAACCTGAAATTAAAATCGGCATATTCATTCTCTGTGTACAGATTCCCACCATCACCATCTGTGGGCCTTATAACTATCTGTCCATCCTCAGCAACATAAGCCTCCTTATTCCCTATCCAGTTATCAAGATCTCTTCCATTGAAAAGTGCAATGAATCCATCCGCTTTTTCCACAGGTGTAAGAATATACTCTCCGAGCCTGATCTCTCTGATATATATATCCCTGAAAGCCAGCTCATTACCATGAGCCTGAAGTTCGATCGACTCCTCAGGGAAGATAGGGATTGACCTGTCCCAGTAGTTCTCCATAACAACATCATCAACCACCAGTGTGCCGTTAAGCCAAACGGATACCTGCTCTCCCGCCATGATTATTCTAAAGGTATTCCAGTCGCCAACAGGATTGTCGGCCACAACAAGAGGCCTGCTTTCATTTCTTTGATTGTTATATAAACCACCTGAACCAACCTGCGCTCCGACCTCAACCCTTGAAGTATCCCATATCTGTACCTGTGGCGAACCTCTGAGATAGATTCCGCTATCGCCATCCTTTGAAATCTTCCAGTCGACAAGCATCTCAAAATCAGCATATTTCTTTACTGAGCAGAGATTGGCCCCAATACCATTGAACCATATTGCACCATCCTTAACGCTCCAGTTCTCAATCATCTTTCTGTCAGCCTCTTCCTGTTTTTTCTGCAATTCGCTCCTGCTCATCCTGGCCCTTGATACAGGATCCTCAACCAATCCTTTCCAACCCGAAAGATCAGATCCGTTGAACATAGAAACAAATCCTATATCATCAGGCATATCGTCAAGATAATTCCTGATTTTCTCTTTATCATATTCACTCTCATCTCCCTGCAGCAAATCAATAACCTGCTTCAGGATATCAGCTACAGTGGCGCCATACATGCCTGTTGAACTACCACTTGGAGGCAGAGCTACACTCATTGCCGAACGTGCGGCTGATTGTTGCAGATCAGGATCAGTCAGATACCCGCTAAGAAAAATCAGTGACTGGAATGTTTTCACGTCAGATAGTTTTTCCAGAATAGCACTCTTCTGATCCGGAGAATAGGCATAAGGCATTATCTTCCTGAGAAGGAGCAGTTTTTGTTCATCACTCACGGAAGCCCCCATTACGAGCTTTATGTAAGCATCAAAGGCTAAACTGCTATATGTCTTACTACCTGACTTTGCTATTTGAAAAAGGGTGTAAGAGGCAGAATAGTCTTTCCATTCCGTGAGTGCCATGAAACAGGCTTCACGCATTTCGGCAGAGCCATTGTCAAACTCATATAAAAGGGTATTCAGGGCCTTGGCGCCTCCTGCATATGGTAAAACAGCTATAATTCTTTCCTTCTCCTTTGAGCCAGACATTGCCTTAAGCAGCTCCGCAGACCTTAGCTCAGCACCCTCTATCTTATTGATTGCACTCGCCAGGGCATCCTGAATACACCTGATCTTTCCCTCATTATCTGTCCCATGCAATAATTCTATCAGTACAGGTTGATCCTCCGGTGACGATAGATCTTTCAGAGACATATAGGCAGCACGATCTAATCCAGGGTCAGCGGACCCAATATATTGTAAAGCTGTCTCAAAGCACTTCGACTCACCTCCTGCTGAAAGTATTTCGAGAAGAGTAGCCTTGGCCCTGTCAGGGACCTGCTCAATTTTACTGTGCATCAGATCCCGCCTTACAGGGTCGGAAATTCTCATCAGAGCCTCTTTCCCTGCTTCCTGATCCTCCTCACCGGGAAATTGAGCGAGATATTCAATAAGCCTGCCTGCGGAATCCTTGCCGGACAGCTTCACCATTGCAAGGGCTGATTCTGATCTGATTGCCAACTCATTACTGGTAAGAGAGCTGCTAACCAGATCCAGTGCATAGGTGTCGCCTCTTTGTCCAAGTGCATAAATTATCTCAACTTTTGTCTGTGAGTCTGACCTTTCATATATCTCTATCATTTCCCTGGTTACTGCTATATCATTAATATCATTAAACAATTTCAATGCAGCCATCCTGATCTCCTTATTATTGCTTGTCAAAGCGTTCTCCAGGTAATCTACTGCCTCAAAACCTTTAATTTCAACAAGCATATCAAGCGCTGAAATAACATAGTTTTCCGGTGAACCGGATATTATCTTCTTGCAGATCTTCTCCATTACCTTCATGTCTTCCCTATGTCCCATATTCCTGGCATATTTGAGATATGATGAGGTAGCGCCGGTTGGATCCCACCCAAAATTGACATCAGAGGAAGCTTTATCAAGTGTTTTTAAAGCAGCCGGATCAGTTGAGCTAGCGATCGCATTCAGAGCCGACTTCCTGATACTATTATCCCCCCTGCTATACCATTTTAAATATTTTGCCATGGGAACGGCAGAATTCCACTTTGCCAGTGTGTTCATAACTGAAGCTGCGCATGGAAGTATTTCATTATCAAGTGCATCAATAAGTATACCTTCTGATAATTCTGACTTATAAGAGGAAATAACAGCAACTGCCGGTTCGCATAACTGAGAGTCCGGCAGCCAGTTGCTGACAAAGTTAACTGAAGCCTCATGTCCGATATACTGCAGTTGCACCATATAAAATGAGAGAACATCAGGATCAGAGATGTTTCCCATAAAACAGATGCATTCTTTTTCCCAGCCAATTCGTGCAACATCATTTCCGTATGATGATAGATGTCTTGAATAGCTTTCAATTGCGAAACGGGCTCTGGTATCATCTCCCGACCCGGGAGGTATAATCAATCGACAGATCATGTTCCTTCCTTCCTCTCCAATAGCTCCCATTTCAACCATTTGCCTTATCAATTCGCTGCTGTTGTAAACCGGCATTCTGGCCAGCAGATCTGCAACCTTTGTTTCGAGGGTTCTTACATCCTGGGGAAAGGCATTGAAAGCCAGGAATAATCCAAATACTATTATATATAATCGTTTCATAATCAAATCCCGACTTAACAGATTTATTCTATTGTCCATGGTCCGCGCATTGGCTGGTAGATGAGTCTGTTGGCCCCCTCGTCATCAACAAATCTTTCTTTCACAGGGTCATACTCCAGGTTTCTTCCCAGCCGCAGGGCAACAACACCCAGATTTATAATGGTGGATGATCTATGCCCGTTAGTTTCGTTCAAGGCAAATTTCTTCCTGCTTTTAACGGATTCAGTAAAGGTTGTTATTTGTGGTTCTGGTTCCGGTAGCCTCTTGACCAGTTCCTCTATTTTTGGAATAGTAGATTTAAATCCTTTAAATATCTTGCCGAAGGGTCCTTCAATATAGGCAGCCTCCTTATCCCTGTTGGCCCCGTCAAGGATTATCTTGCAACCATCCGCATATGTGTACTCAATTCTTCTCCATGATCCGACAGCATCGGGATGTTGCTGTGGAGCATCAATTTCGATAAACTGAGGGCTTGTATTGTCTTTGCCCATCATGTATTGCACAGGGTCAAGATAATGCTGGCCCATATCTCCCAATCCACCACCATCATAGTCCCAGTAGCCTCTGAAATTGGCATGCACGCGTTCAACGTTGTAGGGTTTGTAGGGGGCAGGTCCCAGCCAGAAATCATAATCCAGGGATTCGGGTACCGGCTGGGGCTGAAGGTTATGCTGACCACTCCAGTAGAATTTCCAGTCATATCCGGTAATTCCGCTTACAGTAACCTTCAATGGCCAGCCAAGAACACCGCTGTCAACTATTTTCTTCAGAGGTTTCACTGTAGCGCCCAGTCCATAAAATTGATCCTTAAATCTGAACCACGTATTCAATCTGAAGATCCTCCCATGCTCACTAACAGCTTTTACCACCTCAATACCTTCACCAATTGTTCTGGTCATAGGTTTTTCGCACCAGATGTCCTTTCCTGCCTCAGCAGCCATTTTAGCCATTATTCCATGCCAGTGCGGAGGAGTTGCAATATGAACAATATCAATATCGGGCCGGGCAACCAATTCACGAAAATCGGTATAACCCCTTACCCCGTTTCCGGCCAATGAAAGTGCCTGATTAAGGTGATTTCTGTCGACATCACAAACAGCCAGTACTTTGGTCCCCTCATAGGGAATATGATTGCGTCCCATACCTCCGACTCCTATTATTCCTTTTGTAAGCTGATCACATGGTGCCCTGTATCCTACACCGCCCAGGACATGCCTGGGTATTATTGTAAGAGCAACAGAAGCAGCCGTGGATTTCTTAATAAAGCTCCTTCTACCGTTCAAGTATTCTTTCATACGGATCAAATTTTATCATCAATCACCTCTAAAATTGCATGAATTTAATCAATAATCAAACTAATATGATGGCAAATTTCCTGAATCAGAGTATCCACCGCAATTGTATAGTAATATTTGTTAAATGAACATTATTATTGCACCTTGCGTAGAATTCAAATCCATAATGAAATGAACAAAATGATAGTTACAGCAATTGGTGTTCTCCTGTTTTTAGGAGGAACGGTATTAACATTTTCACAGAACCCCGTCCCTAAAGAGATCCTTGAATTACGGAGGAAGGAATTTATGAAAAGTATTGGTGATGCGGTTGCCATATTTCCCGGTGAGGTTCGCAACCGATATGGTCAGGTTGATGAGAATGTGGCCAGGTATTTCTATTACCTGACAGGCTTTGAAGATTCCAATGCATGGCTCATTTTAAATCCGGGGGGAGAGGAGAAATACCTTCTGTTTGTAAGACCGTTCAATCCCGGACAGGTAATCTGGACTGGTGAAATGCCCGGAGTTGAAGGTACCCGGGATTTGTATGGTGTCGATAAAGCATACTCTCTATCGGAGTTCAGGGAAGTTGCCGGAATACTTCTTAAATCATCATCAGAAGTTTACACGATAAGTAATAACAGATGGTTAAAAGAGGAATTAACAGGGCTGATCCCTGAAAACGCAAATGTCACCCTTATGAATGCCCAGCCTGTTCTGGATAAGATGAGAGGGACCAAAGACCCATACGAGATCGAGCAGCTTAGAAGGGCCATTGAGATAACATGTGAGGCTCATAGTGAGGCTCTGAATGTTATGAAACCGGGATTGTGGGAATATGAAATAGAGGCAGTAATTGAGTATGTGTTCAGAAAGAATGGAGCAACGGGACCTTCCTTTCCTTCAATAGTCGGATCGGGACCAAGGTCTACTATCCTTCACTATGAAACAAATGATCACCAGATAGAGAATGGCGATATGGTAGTTATGGATATCGGTTCGGAGGTGAATCACTATAAGGCAGATGTTACCAGAACCATACCTTCGAATGGCAAGTTCACAATTGAACAGCTTGAGATCTACAACCTGGTACTGAAGGCTCAGAATGAAGCAATTAAGGTGATGATCCCGGGAGAAAAGATCTCTCATTTCAATGAGGTCGCTTCAAGGGTTATATTGGAAGGATTGTATGAACTTGGCCTGGTCACAGATGTTGAAAGCAGCTGGCAAAAGGAGATTTCAGTACTTTACTTTACCGGTCATTTTATCGGACTGGATATTCATGATGTATACTCCTATACTACAAGAAACCTTGGTACTATGGTCTTTGAACCAGGTATGGTAATAACAATTGAACCTGGTGTTTATATACATCCTGACATGCTGAAAACATTACATGAGAGGCTGGGTTCGAGAGTGCCGAATAATGAGATAGACAAGTTTGTACAAGATACAGGCCCGGCTTTCGAAAAGTATAAGAATATCGGTATACGGATCGAAGACGACATTCTGATTACCGAAAATGGTAATGAGATCTTATCAAAAGGAACTCCCAAAACCCCGAATGAAATTGAGAGGTTAATGGGCGGAAAATAATCATACCTGCCTGGCTATGAGCTGCTTTATGATTATTCAAAAAACCGTGCCATGGCCAACTATTACTTCTTATTGAGCAAAATTTCAACTGCTGAACTGAAGTAGCCTGCAGTTTCAAATTCGGGGAAATATTCTTTATCAATTGCCAAAGCTATCTCATTCAGTGAAAGCTCTGAATCCCTGTATTCACTAACAGCCTGAATCAGTTTATCAAAGTAATCACCCTGAGCAACAAGTATTTCCACTCCTCCCACATCTCCATGGCCGGGAATAACCGCTGCCAGATCCTCTTTTGACCATTCTTTCACACTCTCTCCCCACTTAGCCGGATCTGCACTATAAACAGAGCTAACGAAAGGGTGTCTTTTATTAAAAACAAGGTCGCCGGTGTGCAGAACCTTTTGCTCCTTAAACAATACAAAAATATTGTCGGTAGTATGGCAGGTTCCGGGATACGATAACTCAACAGTGTAATTCCCAAGGTTGATCGTGTGTGTGTCATCAAATAACAGGTCAGGCTTCCGGATCTTTATGCCGGCTATATCGTCAAACATCTCTCCATATCTTAACCTCAACGAATCCTCACCAAATTGTTCAAGATTTTTATTAAATGCTTCAACTCCGGGAAGCACAAAATTATCAATGTTGGCAGGCAGGTTTGCATGGCCTATAATAGTTATATCCTGCGGATATCCTGCTATCCCTCCAACGTGATCGGTATGGCAATGCGTATACACTACATACCTGACAGGTTTGTCGGTAACTCTTTGAATAAGTTCCATAACTTTCTCACTTCCTGAAGTATAGGATCCGGCATCAACAATAAGAACACTTTTCTTTGCTACCAGAAAGCAGATATTTCCTCCATTGTTCAGGTTTTCTACCATATAGAGATCATCTGCAGTCTTTGACAAATAGGGATTTTCCCCGGCTTCAAAAACAGTTTCATCAATTGATTGGTTGTTACATGAAATAATTACTGTTGCCAGGACAATTGCGGCTAATAATAAGAATCCTCTGTAATACATATCAAAATCGGTTTATTGGTTTAGAAGTATATAAGATACAAAATTGTAGTGAAAAACGAGCTATTTAAATAGTTCAAGTCCTTCAATGGCAGATGTCCCGTTTGGAGTATTGAGTAATGCTTTCTGAAAAAGGATCCTTGCCTCACGCATGTTATTCAATCGGTAATGAGTCCATGCAAGCATTGTAAGGGCATCGTAATCAAAGGGGTATAAGTTAACTACCTTTTCAAACAGACGTAATGATTCTTCATAATTCTCTCTGCCATAATAGATCAGCCCCAGGCGATGCATCGCAATAGAGTTATTGGGAGTTATCTCAATTATCTTCTCATACTGCCTGATCACTTCCGACCAGTTGCCCATAGCCGCAGATGGATAGACATAACCAAACCGTGGCTCCACTGCATAGGGCATTAGTGCAATGGACTTGTTATAGTATGCCTTCGATTCATTAAAGCTTCCGGAGAGATAGGTCAGCCATCCAAGTCTTAAGTTTACCTCGTAGGAATTTTCATCATATATTTCTCTGAGAGTATTAGCAGCACCTGAATAATCTCCTGTTGCCTCCTGAATATAGCTTTTCTGGAAGGCATCCTTTTTTTCAGTAAAGCTCTGTCCGCTGATTTTACCTGCGGAAATAACCAGAAAAAGAGCTGCAATGATGACAGGTGTGTACCTTTTCAAAATTTCCATGATAGACCTCCTAATATTTTAATTGAATTAATTTTCTGAGTATAATTTGGTACGATAATTCCAGGTTCAGGAACATAGGAGCAATACTGTCTTACAAAACCAGCGCCCCCATAGAAAACCAGACCTGAACCACCCAAAGGTATCCCAATATCTATATTTGCCATCCTGTCTGCAGCTTCAACGCCATTGTAGACAATATAACCATTCTTATAGACAAAATTTGTCATATCCCCTATCATCCCTGAGAACTCTAACCATATCCTGCCAGATATACCAATTCCAAGCAAGCCTCTTGAAGACGAATTGAAATCCCACCCCGAACCGGTCTCACTGTACCGCGGGAAATAACTTATCCCTAAATACAGGTGGTTATTACCCGTCGGGTATAAATAAATCCCGGCACTACCCTGTAAATGATTTGCATAGTTTAAATACATATAATGGGCTGAAATCTGGAATTCAAAAAGTCCGGCAAGCTGGTTAATACTAATACCTGTTACAATATTGTGGTCAGTATTGATATATGTGTATGCCGCAGGCGGTATTCCGGAACCGGAAAAATAGATTAAGGGATACCTCACATTTATATAATGAAAAGCAGGAGAAACCACCAGCCCTTTTCTGTTCCCAAATATGAGGGATAAATAATATTGGTACTGGCGGACCTTCTGTTCAGGGAGTTCAGATGAATTGATACCATCATTATAGTAGAAGTAATTGGTTCTCTCCATACCGGTAACCGATTGGAATAATGTTGTAAAATCTGATAACGGGAAGGAGGCTGATAACGATAAATTGGTGAAATACATTGGGATCACCAGATTTCCAGGTAAACCCCATCCATAAACGGTCTCCTTAGCTGTGATCAAATCATCGGATTGCGAGTTAGTGCACATGTAATCAGCCGAAATCCGTGTGCTCCCAGCAGTTGCAGCCGTATTTTCCCTTAAAATACTACCGAAGTCAGCCCGAACGGCCCTTGAGTTTAGATCCCTGCCCGAAAGAAGATAACTGTAGTAGATATACTCCAATGCTATCGGATCGCCCTCATTGGACTCCAATGCTTTCCTGAAATGCTTTAAAGCTGATAAATAGTTCTTCCGCTCATACAGACTTATACCCAGCCTCATTCTCATGTAGTAATAGTCGTACCCTCTATTGATAGACTCAGTAGCCTTCTGTGAGAGGTTCTTCCAATCACTATCAAGGTAAAGCTTGTATGTCAGGCTATCCCAATACCGGTAATCTTCAACCCTCTGTGATAATGAGGTGGTTGAGGCTATTATAAATAGTATCCAGATTAAAATCATTTTTTGCATACAGCCACTATATTCAGATTCTTTCCTTGTATGTGTAATCTCTCAATCCCATCGCTGTCAATAACAATATTTGTGGTGGTTGTCCTGATAACCTTTCCAAATACCCGGTTTATCGCTAATGATTCAAGCTCTATCCGCGACGAAGATAGCTCGCTGTCAATGCTTTTATAAGTTAGTCTGAATTCAGACTTGAATATAAGTATGAAAGGTGCAAGAAAATCCTGAAAAAAAAGAAACCGTCGTCTGAAAAATAAATTCAGCGGATACTGATCATTTACCTCCATACCATGGTAATAACCTTGCTGCAATTTAAATACTGACAGGAAGAACCAGTAAAGCAGCACATCTTTTTTCCCTTCATAGTGTTTAAACATCAACATATTGCCATCATTCACAAAATATGCTTTTGAGCCACATGATTTACACCTGAGAAAAGGATTGTTGTATTCGTCGGTGAAAACTTCCCACTCTTCGTTCCGTTTTTCTCTCATATTATTCACTTCGAAGGAATAGGTTTTCCCGGGTACAAAGTTGAATGCTTCTTTTAATAATTCATTGATCTCAATATTGGATACTTTCTGGCCTTGCTCAGGGTAATCAAAATTGTGAAGAAGAAAATCTTCTTCGGTATGATGGATGTAATAGCTAAGTGGATGATCCAGTGTCCGGGATCCGATATATGGAGTTGCCTGGAGCTGAAAATGCAGATGAGGATAAGGTGACCTTCCGGAATTTCCACATCTGGCTATTATGTCACCCTGTTTTATTCTATCACCCTCCTTCAGATCTATTGAACCGGGAGCGAGATGACTCAATGATGAATAGAGGAAGTCATTATGCCTGATAATTACCGTATTACCCCAGTTATCCTTAATATTCGGTGTTCCTACTTCATTGTCAGGTATACTGTCCTCAACATACTCAATAATACCATCTGCCACTGCTATAACAGGTTTATTATAACAATAATAATCAGAAAGAACATCACCATCACCTTTAAACTGACTGCCATTCTTGTCGTTTATAACAAAATCCCATGCATGCATCCAATCACCTTTATGAGTATGCTCTCCATTATGTGCCTGTGAAATTTCCCATACTCCGAAAAATGGCAGTTTAATAGTAGTAAGGCCATGTCTGAACCTTTGGATATCATTCTCATAAGAATAGAGGTTCTTTTCGGGAGTGTTTTGCTGGATAAAAACCTCTGTCAGTTTACCCGAAAGCTTAATCCTGAATTTCAATGAATAGAGAAAAATTAATACAATTATATTAAAGGGTAAGGCATAAACAGGAAGACTGAAAACGAGAAACACTGATGACAGGCTTATTGTAAGTATCGCCACTACAGGTACCAGGAGTATAATCCAAAGGTACGACCTCGCAGACGGGATAATAAAAAACCCCCCAATTGCTATAGATGTAAGAATATAGTTGAATCCGATATAGCTATAGTTAAGGTCTGATATACTAGCCCCGGTGATTTCGTAAAACAGATAGGCCGTAAAGAATCCTAATATTGACAGGGAAAATGATATCCTGGAATGGATCAGCAACCCTATTGATATGATTATACCTGCAAGAATATTGTATTGAAAAACTATAGCGCCCAGACTGATGAAGTATATCCTTACCGGCCTGGCGAATTCTATGCTGTTCCACCATTCATAGAGATTAACCATTCTTGATCCGCCAAGGGTATATAATTCATTGAGGGTAAAAATACCCCGTTCACTCAATCCGAGTGAGGTAAATTCCCTGGCTGCAAGGGTCACAATCCATGCACCTATAATAAAAGGGATGCTCAGGTATGGTAATCCATATTTGCCTATCACCCCCTGCATGGAGACAGAGATAAAAAGCGTGAACACAGAAGCGAGAATAATGATCAGGAACATTACAGGGCCCGGTTCATAATATATTCCCAAACCAAGACCGACCAGAAGACTGTTGAAACCATAAAGACCTTTTGCAACTGTTCTTTTGTCAAATCCCATCATGAATCCGATCAGGTTTGTTGTCAGAACAGCAACAAAACCAAACAGGCCGGCATAAAAATCTGCAAATGAAACAATGATAAGGATCAGGGCAAAGATCCGGTTATCCGAGAAAAAAACCTGTGAATAGCTGTTAAGCAGACTTTTGCCAAAGAGTTTGTAACTGCTTGTCATATCACTATAAGTGTGGTGGCAAACTCTCAGCAGATATTATTGTATCAAGTGTCTCTGCAGTTTTTATAACGTGAATTTCTCCTTTTGTGTCGATCAGGACAACATTTGGTCTCATTGTGATGAATTGCATCCACTGGGTCATATTATAAGCACCTATCCTCTTTATTACGAATTGGTCTCCCTTTTTAAGCAGCGGGAAAGCTATGGCCTCCCTGAGAATATCAATATTCATGCAAAGCGGCCCATAGATACTTGTTTCTTCCAGATGGTCCGATGTTTGCTTTGCAGGATAGAATTCATGATCGTACCAGAATGAGGTAAACAGAAGGTTCACTCCTATATCAACTACTGTTGAACGCCTTCCGTCGGATAATCTCTTATTGGCAATGACAGTTCCCAGAAGATACCCTGCATCATCGATCAGCGCCCTGCCGGTCTCAAGGATAAGCATAGGTAATCTTGACGGATTGATCTCTGAATTAATAAGTGATCCGGTGATTGCCTCCGCATAGTCATCAAAAGAGGGTACGCTGTCTATACCAAGTAAATAAGCACCCTTCAGGGTATTCATTGATGCGAAACCTCCTCCCAGATCAATATATTTCAGGGATGTATCATATTTTCTCTCTATCCTGAAGGCAAGGATTGCCAGCTTTGATGCAGCTACCGCATACGCATTTGCTGACAACATATATGTTCCTATGTGAGTATGCAAGCCAATAAGGTCGAGCCTGTCGTTCATCATTATCCTGTTGATTGCATCCCATGCATCACCATTTTCATAATTGAACCCGAACCTGTCCCACATGGGATAAATGCCGGTATCCATATTGACCCGTATGGCAACTTTCGGTCTTTTATTTAGATGCTCTGCCACCTCCATCAGGGTGTACATTTCATCGAAATGATCCAGGTGTATCAGAGAATTGTTTTCAGTCGCCTTAATAAGGTCTTCCTCTGACTTATCAGGACCATTGAATATTATTTGAGAGCCATTTACCCCGTTATGAATTGCTTTATCATATTCGAATCCTGATACAACTTCAGCCCAGCTTCCCTCCTGGTGAAATATCCTGCAAACGGCATCCAGATAATTGGTCTTATAGGACCATGCAAACTGTACTTTAGGGTACCTGCTTTGAAATGCGTTGAGTGCCTCCTTGTATGTATCCCTGATAGTTTTCTCAGATATCACATATAATGGCGATCCATAATTCCTTATCAGCTCTTCCACGGCGACATCATCAATATGGGTAACCGGTTCACTCTGAACCGGCATTCCAAATTTACTTGGCATCCCGGCTCTCAATTTCTTGATATATGGTCTTTCGAATTGCTTTTTCATCAGTTTAAAATTTTTTGCATGAGAATGTAGTAAAAAAGTTCTGCACTGATGGAACCTCTCGTTCCTCGTTCTCGCAGGAAAATTTTAATCATTCCTGTTTGCGAAAATTTAATGCTTATAATTTTCATGTTCGTTTCATCAGTTTATAATTATTTTTCAAAGGTTATAATTCCCCCTTCATTGTTAATTTTTCAAATTCTGACATATCCGTAATAAGGTCATATGAATACCGAATAAACATCTTGCCAATATCGTAGCTCTCAAAAGGTTTAACATCCTCGCCAAGCGCCAGTTTTACCAGTGCTTCAGGGATATTCTGTCCGGCTCCCACTGCCAGGTAAACCCATGCCGGTATCCTTGGGTTAATTTCTATCAGATAGTATTCATTCTTTTCGGAGCGAATCAATTCCAGTTCCATGCCACCTCTCCATCTGGTCGCCCCTATAATCTTATGTGTAAGATCGAGCATATTGGTGTCGTCGAGTGATACTCCCGCCCAGGCTTTTCCCTTATCAGTTATATATTGCTTACGCATCGGAACAGCCCCAATAGTATTTCCCTTGCCATCGCCAAGTGCAACAACATTAACTTCTGTGCCGACGATGTACTGCTGAACTATTACAGGTAAACCCCATTTAGCACTTACCCTGGCAAAATAATTTGCCGCCTGATCCCGGTTATAGGCTATATATGCATCATAATACTTACCCTTAATTACCAAAGGGTATTCAAACTCCTCATTTTTCAGATCATCCAGATCCCTTATACTCACAATGGGTTTGCTGTCTGGCACCGTCAGCCCATATTTTTTACCAAAATCAGGAAGGTTGGCCTTTTGCCGTTCCTCAAACTGCTGGATCCTCGGAAGGAATGTATTAATCCCGGCAGCTTTCAGTAGCTCCTCTGACTTCATGAATGCAACAAGCTCCGAATCAAAATTTGGAATTATAACATCTATTTTATCAGACTTGTTAATTTCAAGGACGCGACCAACAAGCTTATCAGATCCTCCCGAAGGGTAGGGTACTCTGTAGGTTTTATCAACAATATTATGCATGTAAATTGCCGGTTCAAGGCTTTCATATGCCAGACCTACAATTCTTGCGTCAAAATAATCAGATTCGCGTATTCCCCTGATTACCGGTACTCCGGGGCCAGGATTATCCGTATTATTTAGGCCTGTAAGGGCCACGGTGATCTTTTTTCTATTCATCTTCTTCGAGCAGCTGGTTTTGTCTTAACATCCCAATGAAATCATAATAATACTTTTCAAATCCTGGTTTGTCTATCTCATAAATAGCTGTTATATGATCCGAGATCTCATCCAGGCTTTTATTCTCATTCATCAGTTTGACTATTTCCTGTGCCTGTTCATTCAATGAATATGAGTCGCCGGTGGAGGGGTCGAATACAAAACCGGATTCACTCAGGGCAATATTCTTTTTTAATCTCATATCTATCTATTTTGGTCCAATTTATGCAAAAACTGTGCAAAAACCTTAAATGATATTCCAAAATAATTTAATTTACCTTTCAAAACCTATCCAAAAATATTCATCCAGATGATAGATGGTACCGATAAAATGAAAATATATTATTCGCCCTGACTATAGCACTCCCGTTTCAGGTTCTTGCTCAAACTTAAGAATGCCGACCATATTTACTTCGATTTATTTCGAGCCTGCTGACGAAGCAGACTTTTCATGCTACATGATATAAATATGGTATTAACCTCTGCTGTTTGGATTATTTTCATTATGAGTATCTTCGTAAACTCAACTTTTGCCATTGCAAGGGTAGATCTTTGATTAATGATATGGGCTTAATTAAGGAGATTCTATATAAAGCACTTGGTCCGCGAGTCTATTTCAGGATGATCAGCATGACTTTTCTGGTTCTGTACCGGATGGGTTTCCTTAAACTTTTTTCAAAGTTCCAGGGGCATTATCTTGCCGGCAGGCTAATTGATGTGGGTGACTATATAATTGATATCGGTGCCAATCTGGGCTATTTCACAGCTATTTTTGCCCGAAAAGCAGGTATGGAGGGAAAGGTTATGGCCGTAGAACCTGTTGGGCTCTATCGCAATATTCTGCAGTTTAATACCCGGAAATACAATAATATTGAGATAATTCCATTTGCCCTTGGAGAAAAGAATGGAGATGCATTGATGGGAATACCTGACAGGCTTAAATCAAGACATGGTCTTACCCGTATCATCAACCCTGACGAACAGGAAAGTATTCCCACCTTATTTGAGGCAGAGGTGAGAAAGCCTGATTTCCTGTTTAAGAACATTAAAAAACTTGATTACATAAAATGTGACATTGAGGGCCAGGAAAACAAGGTAATTCCTGGTTTTGAGGACATTATTAAGAAATTCAGACCTTTGATCCAGATTGAGCTGGCTGAAAAAAATCATGTTAAAATAGAGAGTTTTCTATCTGGCTTTGGTTACTCGGCATTTCATGCTAAAGGAAAGTATCTGAGCCCGGCGGGATTTAGTGAAAGAGAAGCAGGAGATCTTTTTTTCCTCACTGAAAAGCAAATTGAAAAGTATAGGAGTACTTTATTAAAACAAAATGTAAACTAATTGAGAGAATTATGTGCAGTGGCTACCGTATCTTAATCTTACGGTGAATAATGGTTTGCGGGATACTGTAACAGTTTGTTCTACAACTCTTGTCCCTTTCACATTAAAACAGAAGGGACATTCTTTTTGTTTAATCTTACCCATAGGTCGACTGAAGGTCCTCATTCTTCTCAGCAGATTGATCCATTACCGCATGAATTCTATCCTCGTAGATATGGGATAGCATCTTGGCAATCTGGTCGATGGAAAAGGAATTTCTGTTTATTGTGATATCAAAAAGATAATCCAGGTTCAATGGTTTTTTTTCCAGAAAATTAAGGATCAGGTTATATCTTTTTTCATCCGTGTCAACAACAAATTCCTCTGCTGTTTCGATATCCATATTTCTTTTTTTCATCATATTGTCAACCCGCCAGTAAAATGGAGCTACAAGCCGGACATGAAGCGCTTTCTTTACGTTCCCTGTTATTGCTACGCCTCCTCTTCCAACCAGGATAACATATCCCTCTTTACACATGGAAAGGACAACATCACTTATAGTCTTCTTTACCTTGAGATCGCTAACAAAATCACCGGATATTGCCATGATCATCTCAGAGAACCCCGACAGTTCCTTACCCTTTATATATTGCTCAACACGATGGGTCCCCGTACCAAGTTCTTTCGCAGCAGCCAGAAGTATCTCTTTATCAATCCAGTGCCATTTATTGGTACTATATTTTCGGTTAAGATTCTGAGCAAGTTTTTTTGCCAATGCCACGGCATCACATCCTGTCTGCCTGGATATTGTAATTAGCGGACCACATTCGGTTGCTTTTCCCATTTTCAAATTTTGTCGGTACCTGTGATCGAAATAATTAAAAAATTTTTCCATCACATCGATTATTTAAGATTTAGTTAAATTCAAACTATCCCGGCGAGTTCCGGATGAGATTCCGATCCATTAATAGGAACTTAAATGATTCGTTTATAATATAATAAAAAATGAACATATTTAAAAATATTTTTCTGATAACTATAATCGTAAACCTGATCATAAACGCTGAAATGTGTATATATTCTTTCCCGGGATATTTTGCTACACTCTGTTTTTTTCGTAAGTTCAACTGCCTGAATATGTACAAATAAAGAAATGTTTAAACTTACCCTTAACAGATCAGATATTATGATCTTCCTCTTTTCACTTGCCGTAATTCATGGCGCCTCCTTTGCATTGATGGATAATTACCGGTTTGAAGATTGCATTGATTGCCAGACATACGTCGGGCTTTCCAGGGGAGATTTTGATCAAAGCCCAATAAGAAGATACAGGATTATTGTTCCATGTATTGCCGGAGTCATTCACAGGATAGCAGATCCTTTATTTGAGACGGTAAAGCCTTGGTCGTTCAATTACGATTTTTCTTTGTACTTCAGTTTCTTAATTGTAAATAATATTATTATGGCCCTGTTTGGCTTAATAGTGTATAAGCTATGCAGGATATATGTAAAAACCAGCTTTGCAGCGATTATTGGCCTTCTGACCCTGCTCACATGCAGGTGGACAGCCTACATTGCAGGCCTTCCCCTGGTTGACAGCTTGTATTGCCTGATTATTGGTATGACCCTGTTAGGGATCAAAACAGGAAACAGAAAATTGTTGATTGCTGCTATTTTTATCGGACCATGGGCGAAGGAATCATTCATATTTATTGCTCCAGTCATATTCCTTTATTCTCCAATAAATAAGTTCAGGCAACTAGTACTTTTTTTTCTGTCCGGAACTCTGGTATTTGGTTTCAGGTTCATGTTTGATCATCTCAATGGTTATGATCTGATGGAAAGTCTCAGGTTGGGGACCGGACACATTACAAACATTCGGACATCTCTAAACAAGCTATTCTCATTTCATGGATTATACGAGTTATTTTCGGTGACCGGGTTTTGGATATTACTGGTTTTTACTGCATTTAGCAAAAGAAAATTTTTTAGTTCGCTTATTCTAAAAATGGAAAGATTCTGGTTATGGTATTTGCTCGCGGTCATGGTACATATCCTTCTATCTGCCGATATTGCCCGAATGTTTTACCTTCTAACCCCGGCTCTTGCCCTGTTTTCTGCCCTTGTTGTCGACAACCATTCCGGTTTACAGAGGCTTTTAGCCATTTTACCGGAGAAGGATGTCAGGTAGTATAATAGGGTCTGTTCTTTGCATCTAAATTGCTCATTTGATCGTATATTGGGATAAACAAAATTATCCGAATGACTGATTGTTTAATAAATCACAATAAATAAATCTTATTATGGAACCCGATTTTTTTATGAGACCCGACCTTTTCTGGTTTTTGCTTGGTCTCGTTTTTCTGTTGCTCGAATTGATCGTGCCAGGTTTGGTTCTGATCTTTTTCGGGCTTGGTGCCTGGATCACTTCGCTTGTATGCCTTATTGGTGACCCGGGTCTTGACCTGCAGATCATTATTTTTAGTATTACCTCCATCCTTAGCCTGATATTGCTCAGAAGGATGCTGAAGAACAAGTTCTTCAAGGGATCATGGGCATCACCAGCTACATTAGAAGAGGAGTTTCTTAACAGGGAGGCCATTGCCCTCACAAGTTTCAAACAGGGAGCGAAGGGTAAGGTCGAGTTTAAGGGAACATCATGGATAGCTTCTGCAGAAGAAGACATAGTGAAAGGACAAACAGTAATAATCACAGGAAAAGAAAGTATAGTATTAATTGTTAAACCAAAAAATTAATTACCATGAATAATAGTATTGATATATCAACCATTTGGCTGATTGGATTAATTCTCCTTGCCTTCATTCTTATTGTTTCATCAATCAGGATAGTGCCTCAGAGAAGCGCATATATTATTGAAAGGCTAGGTAAATATAAAGAAACACTCTTAGCCGGTTTTCAGTTTATTATCCCATTCATTGATAAAATAAGATATAAGCATACCCTGAAGGAGCAGGCCATAGATGTTGCTTCCCAGGTATGTATAACCAGAGATAATATTGCTGTTGAAGTAGACGGGATTCTATACCTTCAGGTTGTAGATCCGATGAAGGCATCATATGGAATCGATCACTACAGGTTCGCCTCAATTCAGATTGCCCAGACAACCATGAGGAGCGTCATTGGAAAATTGGAACTCGACAGAACATTCGAGGAGAGGGATTCGATTAATACTTCGATTGTGAATGCAGTCGATAAGGCCAGCGATCCCTGGGGTGTAAAAGTTACAAGGTATGAGGTGAAGAATATAACACCACCACAAAGTATCAAGGATGCGATGGAAAAACAGATGAGAGCTGAACGTGAGAAAAGGGCCACAATTGCAGAATCAGAAGGAACGAAACAGGCGAAGATAAATGTTGCTGACGGACATAAGCAGGAGCTCATCAGGCAGTCGGAAGGTGAAATGCAGAAAAGGATCAATGAAGCTGCAGGTAAAGCCTCTGAGATAGAGCAGGTAGCGGTTGCTACTGCAAATGGTCTGAGACAGATCGCCAAAGCAATTGGTGAAGATAACGGGATGAATGCAGTAAACCTGAGAATTGCCGAACAATACCTCACGGAGTTTGGCAAGCTTGCCTCAGAGAACAATACAATGATCCTTCCGTCAAACCTAACTGATATTGCAGGAATAGTTGCAACTGCTACCAAGGTGTTTGACAAAAGCAAGAAGTGATTCTTCGAAGCAGAATATATTAAAAAGATGGGAATGTATCAAAACATAAAAATTAGTCAATTTTTATGTTTTAAAAGTCAATCACAAAATCTCAACATATTAATAAATAGCTATTTAAAGATTGAAGTGTAATGCATAAACAATTATCTTATGACTTTTGATACACCCCCATCTTTTGCATGTTCCTTTTCTACATCTTCAATTGTTTTGGGCTTTGGTTTCCCAAGCAATTTATATCCTGTCTCCGTGATCAGAAAATCCTCCTCATTTCGGATACCTCCGAAACTCCTGAACTCATTCACCCGCTCAAAGTTGATAAATTCCGCGTTACGCTGCTCCTTATTCCACTGGTCGATCAATTCCGGTATAAAATAGATACCTGGCTCAATAGTCAGAACAAAACCCGGTTCCAGTTTTCGTCCAAGCCGCAAAGATTTTATACCGAATTGAGTGGGTTTAGGTTGTCCTGCCCATCCAACATATACTTCTCCAAGGTCTTCCATGTCATGAACATCCATTCCCATCATATGTCCGAGGCCGCAGGGGAAGAATAAGGCATGAGCTCCATTCTCAACTGCGCTATCAACGTCACCTTTCATAAGACCCATATCTTTGAATCCTCTTACAATTACCCTGGCAGATTCAAGATAGACTTCCTTAAAGGGAACTCCAGGCTTCATCAGAGAAATGGACTTATCGTGACTGGCAAGTGTCAGGTTATATATTTCCCTTTGCAAAGGTGTAAATTCCGGATCAACAGGAACAGTGCTAGACAGGTCGGCTGAATATCCTGACTCCACCTCAGCGCCAGCATCCAGGAGGAACATCTGCCCAGATTTGAGGGTATTACCGTGGTAATGGTTGTGAAGTGTTTGTCCGTTAATGGTTCCAATTATGGGAAAGGAAATGGTCGCGCCGGCTGACTCAGCCACCTGATTAACTGCCGCTGCAATTTCAGCTTCAGTGACTCCCGGTTTCGCCATTCTCATTGCTATCGTATGCATATCAACAGAAATATCAGCTGCTTTTATTATCTCTGCAACCTCTTCCTCGGATTTGTAGTTTCTCTGATTTACTACTGCGAGGATCAGTTCAAGGGATGATTCCTGATGCGACTCTGCCGGGAGAATCCCCAGCCACTCAAATAGCTTAATCTTATTCTCAGGCCGATACGGGGGAAGAAAGTGAATATTCCTACCCTGCCGGTTAGCTTTTTGAAGCACATCTACAAGTATTCTCAAAGATGCAGATCCAGCTAATCCAAATCTTGAAGCACGCTCTGCAATTGTAGGTTGAGGTCCCATCCATACAAAATCCTCAACGGTGAGATCGTTACCAAAAACAGTATCCTCTCCAGTATCACAGTCCAGTATTCCCGCCAGATAGGGAAAGTTTAGGCCGAAAAAATATCTGAACGTGCTATCCTGGTGAAAGTGGTAGGGATTATCGGCATAGTTCATTGGACTTTCATCATTACCCGGTAGTAATATCAATCCGGAACCCACATCCTTCCTTAGCCTCTCTCTTCTTTTTATAAAAACTTCTTTACTAAACATAATTTAAAATTTGGTTGTTATTAATGTGTATTTTCATGTGTTGTTCTTCTGATAATCTCATTTTGGAGGTCTTCACCAAGATCATTGAAATAATCACTGTAGCCTGCTACCCGGACAATGAGGTCCCTGTATAATTCCGGGCTCTTCTGTGCTTCACGTAAAGTATCAGCATCAACTACATTGAACTGGATGTGATGTCCATCCATCTTGAAATAACTTCTTATCAGTGAAGTCAGCATTTTATAGCTCTCCTCATCTTCGAAGAACTGGGGACTGAATTTCTGATTCAGAAGAGTACCTCCTGTTCTCAGGTGGTCGATCTTAGAGGCAGATTTAATGACCGCAGTAGGGCCAAGCCGATCGACTCCCTGGAAAGGTGAGATTCCCTCTGAGAGGGGTAAATATGCTTTTCGCCCGTCAGGGGTTGCTCCAACTACGCTTCCAAAGTAGATATGTGATGTCGTTGGAAGCATATTTATCCGGTGTACTCCCCCTCTGGGAGTTGGGCGTCCGTTCACCGCATCATAAAATATCTCAAAGACGGTAACCGCGTTTTGATCAGCATAGTCATCATCATTGCCATATTTGGGTGAATTGTAAATAAGATCATACTGCAGCTTTTCATATCCCTCAAAATCCTTCTCCATTGCCCTTTTTAACTCAATCCAGGAGTATTTTGCATTATCATAGATATTATACCTGATTGAGCTTACAATATCAGTAATGCTGCCCAGACCTACACCCTGAATGTAGGTGGTATTATAACGGGCCCCTCCATTATTATAATCCCTGCCGTTAGCAATACAGTCCTCTATCAAAAGAGAAAGGAATGGTACCGGAAGATATCTTGCATACATTTTCTCAATCACATTGTTCCCCCTCACCTTGATATCGGCAAAATAGTTTACCTGCTGTTTGAACGCATCCATTAATTTATCAAAAGTCCGGAATGATTCAACCTCTCCTGTGGGCAGGCCAACTGTTTTGCCAGTTCTTGGATCGATGCCATTATAGAGAGTTATCTCTAATATTTTGGGCAGGTTAAAATAACCGGTAAGCCAGTAGCATTCGGTACCAAATGCACCCGTTTCGACGCAACCTGATGCTCCTCCGTTTCTTGCATCAGCAAGGGTTTTTCCCTGACGTAACAATTCCTGAACAATAGCATCAGTGTTAAAGCATGAGGGTTGACCAAATCCTGTCCGGATAATGTCAAGTGCCTTATGAATAAAATTGTCCGGAGTTTTTTTACTTATCTGTACCATAGAGCTGGGTTGCAGAATTCGCATTTCCTTAATGACATTGAGCAGAATGTATGACATATCATTAACCGCATTCGCACCATCCTCGCTCAATCCTCCAAGGTTGATCAGACAAAAATCTGTATAGGTGTTGCTTTCCTGAGCTGTAACTCCCATTTTTGGGGGTGAAGGATGATTGTTAAATTTAACCCAGAAGCAACAAAGTAATTCCAGAGCCCTTTCTTCTGATAATCGCCCCTCCTTAAGGTCCTGATTATATACAGGATCCAAGTGTTGATCCAGGCGACCCGGATTAAACGAATCCCAGGGATTGAGTTCTGTTACCACTCCAAGATGGATAAACCAGTAATGCTGTAATACTTCATGAAACGTCTTAGGGGCATTAGCCGGTACTCTTCTGCAAATCTTTGCCATTTCTTTCAATTCCGACCTTCTTGTCTTATCAGCAGTTTTTGCTGCCAGTCGATCCAGCTCAGCAGCATGTCTTTCAGCATACATAATAATGGCGTCACATGCAATATCCATTGCTTTAAGCTCTTCCATTTTATCATAGGCATCTCTATCATTAAAGAAGTCCAGAGATTGTAAACTGTCAGCTATCTCCGATTTCAGATCAAGAAAACCAGTTCTGAACATTTTGTAACCGAGAACTGTATGACCTGGAGCCCTCTGTTCCTGAAATTCAGTAAAAACACCTGATTTATATGCTTTTAACCATGCAGGTGTCATAACATCCATAATCCTGTCCCTGTTACTTACACCCTTCCAAAAAGGGATTATGTCTTCCTTATATATTCTTTTTACCTCACTATCAACCTTAAAAAATACTTTCTTCCGCGAATCAAGTATTTCAAGGTCATCAAGGGAGTGCAGGCTAATTTCGGGATATGTTGGAGTAGCTTTGGGCTCCGGTCCCCTTTCACCAACGATTAACTCGCCCTCGTTAATACATATTTCCTTGTTCCTGAGAATATATTCAAATGCTCTCGCTCGACGGACAGGAGCTGATAACTCCCTGGAATCCATGCTTTTATAGAATTCCGTGACAAGAACAGCCCTTTCAGCCGAGATTTTCTCAACTGCATTCAAACTCTGTTCCCGTAATTTTATTACACGTTCTGTCAGTTTCATCATCTGTTCATTAAGTTATCCACCTATTTTTATCTTAAATCCGGTTTCACTGAAAAAGGATTTCAATTCGTTCATCCGAGGTATGCCTGGTTGCTCCACACCTTCCATCCTGTTTTCGAGGTTAAAACGCTTATACTTTGAACTGCCTATTTTGTGATAAGGCAACAGGTCGAGCCTTTTAATATTTCTCCTCTCTTTTCCAGTAATATAGTCGCGCAGCTGATTCAGATGCTTAATATCGTCATTATAGCCCGGGATAACCGGAAACCTGATAATAACATCCTTACCGCGATTAAGGATATAATCATAATTTGAAAGGATCTTCCTGTTAGAGGCACCTGTATGTGATTTGTGCTTATCAGGATCCAGGTGTTTAATATCAAACAGGAATAGGTCTGTATCCCCGGCAATTTTCTCGACCACCTTCCTGTCGGCCTGTCCTGAGGTATCTACTGCCGTATGGAAACCTCTTTTCTTAAAATTTCTTAAGGCAGCCTCAAGAAAGTCACTCTGTAACAATGGTTCCCCACCGGAGAATGTTACACCCCCGTTCGATTCCTCAATAAAGATCCGGTCTTTTTCAGCAACTTCAACCAGGTCGTCCACACTGTATTGTTTGCCTACCGTTTCAATTACCTCAAATTCATTTGAACCTATCCTGTCAACCCTCTTTACCTTTTCCATTGATGTGGAGATACCTTCGGGGTTATGACACCACCAGCAGTTAAGAGGGCAGCCCTTAAGGAAAAAGGTAACCCTTATACCAGGTCCATCATGAATAGCATACCGTTTTATGTTAAATATTAATCCTTTCATTTCTTAAGAGATATTTTACCTGGGGAACTACCAATCCCATCATTTTAGGAAATGGAAAAGGGGAAAAACTATAAGGAGAGGCTGTAGAACATACGGCACTCATATAACCGCCGCCCGAGACGGTTCAACATAAATCGATATATAAGATTCTGAATCACACCTAATCTTAATCTTGTGCAAGTTAAATAAATTTTTTATTGCTTGTTTATTATATGATATTTTTTATCTCTCATTGGTTTTAGTTTATAGCAGATTTGAGGTCGTTTATCGACAAATCTGGCCAATTGACAGACATTAACTTATTATTAACAAAAAGTATTGCAACATCAATGTAAATTACACGTCTATAAGATGAATGGAAAATTGATCACAGAATTATTTGGACAGTAATTTACCTGTGAATTTATTAATTAAAAGTGCAGCCATGAAAAGAATGATTAGTTTAATTGCAATTGTATCAATCCTTAGCCTTACATGTTTTGCGAAAGCACCCGTGGCCAAAGGGAAGACTCACTCAAGCCTCGGCAATTATGTTGTTGAGAATGCGGTCAATCCAATAGTTGTAGATGGTAAAGAACTCAAAACTTATGTTGTATCCTATGAAAACTCTGATATGACAGTTCGTGTTGGCATTGACAAATCAAGTAAAACCTGCACCAAATATATCGTTGTATCAGATGAACTAACAGTTCAATATGAGTGTAACAAACGAGTTTTTGGTGTTAAGAAAGTTGACAAAGAGTATCAGAATGATGGATTTGTAACAACTGACCTTAATTTGAACAAGTCAGAGTATTTCCATCAGAAAGTACTGACCCAGCTGGAGATGACAGATCTTGAGCATGTTACGCTTATCTCTGTTTACTATCCAAAACTCGTAAAGGATTACGAGAATGTTTTTGCAGTCAAGTAGCTCTATATACTTCACTGAGTAGTTTCTTCTACGATCAAGTTTTAGGTTTTGTTGAAGCAGGGTAGTCGCCCAGACACCCTGCTTCTGTCATTTGCTCCCCTTATCACTAATCACATTAAACCGAATTGAATCCCGGCGAGCGCATTGGCTTCGAACTTCGCCCCGGTTCATCGGGGCTACTTCCGACGAAGTCGCCGAGCTCGAAAACTCGGTTCCTCGCTGCTTGCAACGAGGAGCTTCAGTATATCCCCTGAATCGCCAATGCAAGGGATCGGACAGGCTTGACCATAGTTACAAAAATTTGATAATATTTACAGAAAATAAAAAAAATTGTTATGCTACAATACTTTTGTAATTTGCACTTATTTGATATTTTTGAGCCCTGTATTTCATAAAAATCGGGGAATGGGAAAAGGTAGAGGTTCTGGTATCCTGTATATCTGTTGTATTACACTGTTGCTATCTTCGTCGGTATCGGCTCAGACAAAAGTAATTGATGGCACTTTTGACCTAAGAGGGAAGGGCGTTCCAAACGATCAGATTTTGTCCCTGGCCGGACATTGGGAGTTTTACTGGGAAAAACACTATTCACCTGATGATTTCGAAAGAGGCTTTGTACCTTATCCCGATCTGTTTGGGAAAGTGCCTGCCTACTGGACCAACTATAGTGATGTTTTGCCTGAGATAACTGGTAGCGGTTTTGCAACATACCGGTTGATGATACTTTTACCCGAGAATTACAGGAAAGAGTTGATTTTCAGAATACCGGTTTTTGACTCATCATGCAGGGTTTATTTTAACGGCAAAGCAATCTTGACATCCGGAATTCCCGGGGAAAAGGAATCAGAAACTTCCCCGGGGTACAAGCCCTTCTCCTATAGCCTGATCCCGGCCAGTGATACAATTGAGATCATTATCAATGTTTCAAACTATCATCACAGGAGGGGCGGATTCTGGTTACCTATTAAATTTGGCACGAGAGAGATAGTAACTCTTAAAACCAGCAGGGAAAATTTTTTCAACTCCTCAACAGCAGGAATGCTAATCTCATTTGTTGGCTTTTTTTTCCTCTTCTTTATTATGTTCAAGCATGACAGGTCAATGTTATATTTTTCAATAACAACCCTGGGCGTCCTGATAAGATCGGTTTCAACTGGTATGTTCTCAATCCAGTCCTTCTTTGATATTTCCTGGACATGGCTTATCAGGTTAGAATATATTGGTTCCTATATTGCCTTTATTTTTGCCCTGCTATATTTTAATTCACTTTATCCCAACAGGATTGCCAGGTTTCTTAATCCTGTACTCATCGTATTATTCAGTCTATGCATAATGACTGTTATGGTTACCCCTGTTACAGTCTTTTCTCACACCATGCTGGTGTTCATGCCATTGATCCCTGTTTTACTGCTCTACTACATGGTATACAGTTTTATCTCACTCATCAGGAAACCCGGATATGAAGTATTTATCGCGACTGGTTTTTTTGCATTGATTATAGGTGCGGTAAATGATATTGCACTTGCAAATTCTGTTATATTGCTTGCTGACTCATACATACTCGCTCACACTGTTGTATTCTTTATACTGATGCAGGTGATTATTCTTCAGTACAGATGGGTGCATTCATATAATGAAGAAAGAAGACTGCTTAATGAAATTGAATTTGTTAACAAGAATCTCGAAAATATGGTCATTGAGAGAACAACCGAGTTAACGAATCAGAAAGTTGAACTGGAAATACAGAAATGCGAAACAGGGAAAAAGAACCGTGAATTGGAAAAAACCATTTCAATAAAAAACCGGATCTTTTCAATCATTGCACATGATCTGAAATCACCTGTCCTCAACATTTCTCTTATGATTGATCATCTGATGAAAAACAATGACAGGCAGTCGTTTAACCGGTTAATGGAATCACTCGCACAACAGGCTGGCTTTGCTACCAACCTGATCGATAATCTCCTGTTATGGATTGATGGCCAGCAGAACCGTATCAGGTATGAGGTAGGGAAACACAACATCACAGATATAATACTTTCCAACTTTAACCTTCTAAGGGAGTCTGCCAACAGAAAGGAAATACAAATGACCTATTCGCATAAAGGGGACCCACATGCGCTGTGTGATAAGGGCTTGCTAAATATTGTTATCAGAAACCTTCTGTCGAATGCAGTAAAGTTTACACAATACAAGGGTAATATTTCAGTTTCGGTTGAGGAGTCGGCATTAAAGGATGGGACTGTTAAAATAAGTATTAGTGATAATGGAATTGGCATACCCCCCGATAAATTGCTGCAGATAATCAATCATGAGATAATTGACAGTTCAGCCGGAACAGACAACGAAAAGGGAACTGGCCTTGGGCTACAATTGTGCTTTGATCTCATAAGAATAAACAAAGGCATTCTAACAATCGAAAGTGTGGAAGGAGTTGGATCATGTTTCACAATCAAAATTCCATCGCCTTCAGGAAAAGATACAGCCAATTAACATATACGAGGTAATTGATCGGAGGCCAGCATATTGATCTGCCTCTTGCCGCCTATTATGGTTTTTAAAATTACTTCTCCTTTATTCATCGAAGCTATTTCCCCTATTACTCTGCTTTCCTTTCCAAGTTTGTGAGAACGAAGTGTCTCAAGTATTAAATCACATTTTTGCTGACTAACCACCATAACCACTTTACCTTCGTTTGCAAGATACAGGGGATCAAAGCCTAGAAGCTCGCATACACTTTTCACACTCTCCCTAACCGGAATATCTGGCTCTGATATTTCAATTACCGATCCGGTCATCTCTGCCAGTTCAACAAGAACAGTTGCCAACCCGCCACGTGTGGCATCCCTCATAAAAATGATATCACCCTGGTATACCATGACCTGTGAAATAAGATCATTAAGACTTGCGCAATCTGATTCAATATCAAGTTCAATCCCAAGATCGCCTCGGGCTTTTAAAATCGCAATGGCATGATCACCAATCGGACCATTTATCAATATCTTGTCACCAGGAGAGATTCTGCCGGCAGTTGAGATTGATATATCTCTATTTTTAAGGAGTCCAATGCCTGAAGTGTTGATGAAGATCTTATCGCATTTACCCCTGTTAACTACCTTGGTGTCCCCGGCCACTATCTTAACACCTGCCACCCTTGCCTCATTGGCCATGGATTGTATTATCTCTTTAAGCTGACTGATGCTGAATCCTTCCTCAATAATAAATCCGCAAGTAATATAAGCCGGGACCGATCCAGATACTGCAAGGTCGTTCACAGTACCACAAATAGCCAGCTTTCCTATGTTTCCCCCTGGAAAGAAAACCGGGTCGATCACATATGAGTCTGTAGTAAAGGCCAGACTGCTATTGTTTATATTAATAACCGCTGAATCAGACAACCTGTCTAATATATCGTTGTTAAAACTGCTTTGAAACAGACCTTCTATAAGATCCCTTGTCATCGCACCTCCACTACCATGACCAATGGAAATCTCCGGATCCATTTCCCTCTTATTTGCCCGTTCTGATCTGGTCATGCTTCCTGTTGTATCTGTAAAACGCCTGACAAGCCCCCTCTTGAGACACCATGCATGCTCCGACCGGATCTTGCGGTCTACATTCTTTACCAAAATAGGGACATTCGGGCGGACTCTTAAGTCCCTTCATAATTGACCCGCAGAGACAACCGGCTGGTTCGTTGTTTTCTTCAGGAGCTAACTCAAAATGATCTCTTGCGTCAAAACTTTTATATTCTTCCCTCAGGGCAAGGCCACTGTTCCTGATTACACCCAATCCTCGCCACCAGTCGTCGACCTGCATAAAAACCTGTTCAATGGCAGCTCTCGCCTGGCTGTTCCCTTCAGGTTTGACTGCTCTGGAATACTGGATCTCAACTCTGGGTTTTCCATCATTGATCTGTTTAATAAGCATATATATTGAAAGTAGGATATCAACCGGTTCAAATCCGGAAATTACGCAGGCCAAATTAAAATCTTCAGCCAGGAACATGTAGATTGAAGAGCCTGTTATGGCACTTACGTGGCCCGGTGCAATCAGTCCCTCAAATTTTATCCCATCGGTTACGAGGGCCCGCAGTGCAGGTTGCATTACTTTGTGTGCCGATAACAGGAAAAAATTATCTACTTTTCTTGCGTCTGCTTCCTGAATGGTAATTGCTGCTGAGGGAGTAGTGGTTTCAAATCCAATGCCTAGAAAGATAACCTTTTTTCTTTTGTTTACTGCTGCGATCTCAAGAGCCTCCAGAGGAGACTTTACAACTCTAATATCTGATCCATTGCCCCTGCATCTCTCAAGGGTCATTGATTTACCCGGTACCCTGAGTAAATCACCGAATGTAGTAATTATATTACCAGGGTTTCTTGCCAGTGTAACAGCATTTTCAATAAATCCCGATGAGGTAACGCATACCGGACAACCTGGCCCGGAAATCAGCCTGATACTTGAAGGAAGCATGGAAGGAATTCCGAACCGGTGGATAGCCATGGTGTGGCTGCCGCAGACTTCCATAAGAACATAGTTTCCGTCGTTGATTTCACAGATCCTCTCAATAATGGAGGTAGCAATATCTTTACTTCTTAGTTGCCCGGCAAACCTCATATACCCATTGTCTGATTAGGAATATCCCATACAGAATATCTCATTCAATAATTTGAGGATTTCATCGGCCTTTTCCTGACTAAGTTTCTCAATTGCAAAACCGGCATGGATAAGGATATAATCTCCTATTTCAACCTCTTCGACCAGCTTGATGCAAACCTCACAGGTTATCTCTCCGATCTGAACCTTGGCACATGATCCGTCAAGAGATATAACCTTCCCGGGGACACTTAGACACATTGTAAATTAATTTAATGATTAAATATTCTGGCCTGCTGCGATCCTAAATATATATGCTGAGCAGTTTGCTAACACTTTTTATCTCAGAATGAGGACAACCTACTTTTGTTGCAGAAGGCAACGCAATTAGAAATCTTAAGGGTCTCATCGAGGAACAAGGTTACAAGCTGTTCACCACATGAACATGGGCTGAAAACAGGTAACGGAGTCTTGCAGTCGGAACAGATAAACTCATACATCTTATTGTTTATCAGCCAGTTATTAAAAAGAACCTAACTTTTTCTTCAACAATTGGATTAAGATATATATTTCCTATCTCTTTTTTACCCTTAATTTTCAGGCACATTGCCTGAAAATCGGCATAGCAGACCTCCCCTTTGATAAGGTTATGGTCATTAGGGCAGTAACATTTCTCAATTACAACGGTTTCTCTCCTGTTTAGTTTTTCATTAAGAAGGTTACCAGGGCAGACAACTATCCTGTTTGATTTTTCATTTTCCATACTCAATTGTGTAATTCAATAATTCGGCAAGAGGAGTACACCTGTTTACAAACGATTCTATGAAACTCTTGATCTCAATATAACTATCTTCAAACCTTTGCTGTACCAGGGGTGAAAAATGCTCACCAAAACAGAGGTCTTCAACTATCTCTACGGCAATAATGACAATAATCTCCGGGAGCTTGTACTGCAGTTTATCTCCAAGTTTCAGGGCTGTCAGGAATGACACGTCATGAAAACTGGAAAGATGACAGGTTTCTTTAAAATCACCGGGAGTAAGGATATAAACATCGCCAGGAGTACCTCCGGCGGTTTTTATAGCATCAATTATTACAACCTCATCATAATTCCTTATAAACTCAAGGATTTCCAATCCCCCAAGGTTAATAGTCTGATAACAGGTAAAATGATCTGAGGGAAGATCTCTCTGGAGATCATTAACGATCCTGGGACCGATACCGTCGTCCATAAGTACATCGTTTCCTACCCCGAGGATCAGCCTCTTCCTGATATCTGAGAAACTGGTATTCACTTTACTCAATCACGTTTAATGCTCCTGATAATATTCCCATCCGGATCCCTGAAATTCAGTATCATTGGCATCTCTCCGGGCAGGCTATGGGTAGCACATGAAAAGCAGGGGTCATATGCTCTGAAGGCCATCTCAACCATATTCAGTATACCATCATCCACCTTAACACCCTTCTTTATTACCCCCTCTGCAGCCTTTTTCAACGACATGCATATGGCAGCATTGTTATTGGTAGTGCCAACTATTAAATTGACTTTCGTTACAATACCTCTTTCGTCGGTCCAGTAATGATGGGTTAGAGTGCCTCGCTGTGCCTCTACAATCCCAACTCCTTCGCTGGGTTTGTTAAGTCGAGCCCTCAGTTCCCTGCCGGTAATTTCAGGATCAACTGCCAGTTCAAGGCACCTTTCCGAGGCATAAAGTAACTCAACCAGTCTTGCCCAGTGCATTGCCAGGGTATTATGCACCGGCTTCCCTCCAAGTGTTTCGTACATTTTCTCATATTCTTTCTGGGCCATTGGGGTTGCCATTCCATCTGCTGCATTTAAACGCGATAAAGGTGTTGCATGGTATACACCTGAATCCATTCCCTCAACAAATCCTTTCCAACCTATTTTCTTTAAATATGGAAATTTTAAATAGCTCCATGGTTCAACCCTTTCAGCTACAAAATCGGTGTATTGTTCCGGCGAATACTTGCAATGTTCTTTACCATTTACATCAACGACCCTTACTTTGCCGTCATAAAAGTTAACCTTGTTATTATCATCAACCATACCCATTGAATGGATCTTCAATGAATAGGGGCCATTTAGTATAATATCGACATAAGTTTTATTGTCCAGAACCACATCCTCGAAAATCTTCAGGGAGAATTTTGCGAACTCGATAAATCCTCTTGCCTTCTCCTCTACACCTTCCCTTTCTTCTTCAGACAATCCCTTTCGCACCCCACCGGGGATATTCATAACAACATGTGTCTGGTGTCCTCCCAGCAGTGCCTGTATCTCCTGTGCCAGTCTTCTCTGTTTAATAACCTCGGTGCCCACCTCAACACCAACCTTTCCGATAACTCCCAGGATATTTCTTTCACCTTTAGGAGCCGATGGGCCCACAACAAAATCAGGGGCGGCCAGTGCATAGAAGTTAGCGATATGGCTATGGACAAAATGAGCCATATAGAACAGCTCCCTTAATTTTTTGGCAGTTGGAGGCGGGTCTGCTCCATAAACTGCATCGGCAGCTTTTCCGGATGCCATATGGTGACAACCAGGGCAAACACCGCATATCTTGGTAACAATCTGAGCCAGCTCCTCAACAGGTCTGCCTTCACAGAATTTCTCAAATCCCCTGAGTTCCGGAACCTGGAAATAGACATTTTCCACGGCCCCGTTCTCCTTAAGGAATATCTCAATCTTTCCATGTCCTTCGAGGCGTGTAATAGGATCTATAGTAATTCTTTTCATTATCTGAGCTGATTAAATTATCAAATTATTTTCCGGCGCAATATTGCAGATGGCAGACTGAACCGGTAAAATGTTCCAGCCGGATCTTCAAGAGTATCGACAATTTCCTCTATTTCTTTCGAATCATTTGAATCGATCATTGTAGCTATTGAAGACATCATTTTTGCGCCCGGATCGATAATGCCTTCATGTGACCCGTAACACCCCCTGCAGGGCGCATTCCCTTTGATGCACCTGAAGCCGCATCCGCCCCTGGTTGAAGGTCCCATGCAAATTAAACCCTGCTCAAGGAAACAGGTTTCACCATCATCCTCAATTTCCCATGGACGATAAAATTTCTTAATTGTTTTCTTGTCTGTTTTAATCCTTTCACACTCATCGCATTGCGACTTATCCCGGGCACCTATCACAGATCCTTTAGGAGGTAACTCTGCTCCTTCCACTATTGCCATAAATACTTCAAGAAGCCGCTCCGTCTGCGGAGGACAGCCTGGCATATAGTAATCCACAACAACAGCCTGGTCGAGTGGTCTTACATCATTGTAAAACTGGGGTAATTCAAGTACTCCCTCTTTTACATTATATAGCGTCTGAGGCAGAGTTCTCTCCGTATTAATTGTCGATTCGCTTTCCACAAAGACTCTTTCAAAAATCTCTTCCCTGTTGGAGAAATTGGCCAGACCGGGGATACCTCCAAGGTGTGCGCATGAGCCATATGCAACCAGTATCTTGGTTTTTTTCCTGAGTAATCTGGCAATATGTTCATTCTCACTGTTCCTGATTGCTCCGTTAAAGAGGGTTACGTCAATAGATCCATCTTCCATATCCTCCACATCCTTATACTTTATATCCAGCGCAATTGGCCAGAATACAAGATCAGCTGCAGCAACCACATCAAAAAGTTTCTCATGTACATCCAGCACAGATACACAGCAACCACCACAGGCAGCTCCCCAGTATACAGCAAGCTTTAATTTGGGTTTTTCATTAGTTGGCATAGTTACCTCCTTTCAATTTATGGTTTCCATTACAGTCTTGATCTGACATGGGCCCATTTGCCGTATCAGCTCGGTAAAGGAATCTGCAAGATCGGCAAACTGCTTGCCTTCACTGGCACTTATCCACTCAAGCCTGATCCTCTCCTTCTTTATTCCCATTTGTTTAATATATTTCTCCAGAAGATAAAAACGCCTCAGGCACTTGTAGTTTCCTTCATGATAATGGCAGTCGCCTGGATGGCAACCACATATTAGAACACCGTCGGCCCCCTCTATGAAAGCTGAGAGGACAAAGGTTGGTTCAATTCGTCCTGAACACATCACCCTGACAATCCTTATGTTTGAGGCGTATTTCATACGTGATGTGCCTGCAAGGTCTGCACCGGTATAAGAGCACCAGTTACAGAGAAAAGCTACGATGGTTGGTTCAAAATCCATAATTTATATCTCATATAATTCTGCTGGTATTGACATTATTCCCTTTATCTGGGCTAATATCTGTTGATCGGTAAAGTGGCGTGACTTAATTGCCCCGGTCGGGCAGGCTGATCCACACGTACCACATCCCTTGCATAGAATCTCGTTTACAACCGACACTCTCTTCTCTTCATCAAAAGAGATGGCTCCGTACGGACAAACCTTTATACAGGTCTGGCATCCGCAACAGATAGCTTCAATAGCCTCAGCCGTGGTTACCTCAACTTCAACGCTTCCTGCACAGATTGTTGACAGTACCCTTGCAGCAGCAGCCCTTGCCTGGGAAACTGAATCGGGGATATCCTTTGGTGACTGGCAGTTCCCTGCAACAAACACTCCGCCAGTGGTGGTTGCAACCGGATCCAGTTTTGGATGCTTTTCTATGAAGAATTCGTTGCCACACAAACTGACCCCAACTAAATGAGAAACCTTTTTGGCATCATCTTGAGCCTCAAGTCCCACCATCAGAACTACCAGGTCAGCAGGGATCTCCAGGTTCTCTCCTGACATTATTTCACGCACCTCCACTACCATTTTTACTTTGTCCAGTGGATCTGATTCCCTGACCAACGGTAATCCCTTCTGCTGGTCAAACATAATAAACATATGATTTTCCCTGAACTCCCTCGAATAGAACTCCTCGCACCCATTCCCGATCGCCCTCATATCAGCATAGAGTTCATACACCATAGAGTCAGGCAGTGCTTCCCTGATCTGCCTGGATTGCTTAAGTGCAGTCATGCAGCACATCCGTGAGCAATATGGGTGATACCTGTCATTCCTGCTGCCGACGCAATGAATCAGGGCTATGTGTCTGGGTATTCTGCCTCCCCGTGTCCGTATGCTGCCGGTCAGTAAATGCTTCTCCATCTCAACTGATGTAATTACATCCGGAAGGACTCCGTAACCATATTCAGTTATTGGAGTGGGGTCGAAAGGACGCAGACCGGTTGCAACTATTATGTTTCCGAACCGTAATGTTGCTGCCGGGGTTCCATTTGCTTCAAGTGTTGTTTCAAAATTACCCACATACCCGAAGATCTGTTCCGGGTAGCGGTCAAGGAATATTCTTATGTTTGGATGTTCATTAATTCTGTCAACCATCGACCCAATTAATTGAGCTGCACTTTCCATAGTCGGGTAGAGCTGGTCGACATTGTTAAGCATTCCCCCCAGCCTGTCAGACTTTTCCATCAGGTAGACCTGCTTGCCTGCATTGGCAATCTCAAGGGCTGCACTCATTCCGGCTATTCCGCCCCCGATGACCAGGGTGGCATCATTTATCTTAACAGACCTGTAGTCAAGGTGCTCATGCCATTTAATCCGGTTGACCGCACCGGCTATCAGGCTGATCGCCTTTTGGGTCGCCTTCTCCCGGTCGGTATGAACCCAGGATACCTGTTCCCTGATATTTGCCATCTGGAACATATACTGGTTAAGACCTGCATTACTGAGGGCTTTCCTGAAGGTCAGTTCATGCATTCTGGGTGAGCAGGCAGCTACAACAATCCTGTCGAGTTGATGTTCCCTGATATCAGCGATTATCATCTCCTGACCCGGATCTGAACACATATATTTGTAGTTACGTGCTATTACCACATCGGGTAATCTTTCTATCTGTCTGGTTACAGCCTCAACATCAACCATCAGGGCTATGTTAGTGCCGCACCAGCAAACGTATACACCTATTCTTGGAGTTTCCATAGTTCTCGGTTTAACCTGCAAATGCAGGTATGGTTTTTGCAGATTTCTGGTATGCAGCCCGCTTTAAACGATAGAAATAGACTGCAAATGGCCTGTATGCCAGATGAGACCATTTTGAGAATGGCACTTCAATTACAAGCATCGGGACAAGGATGGCCATGTGAAGAATAAACATGATGTATGTTGCACCGGGCATTCCGAGAAGCCGGAAGCTGTGGAGTATTATCCCACTCAATGTAGTGAGCCCCAGCATAACAATATAGAGCCAGTCGCTGGGATGAGAAAACTTGAACTTGATATCAGTCTTCCTTATCCTGCCAATGGCAGCATATACAAGGAATAACAATATTCCAAAGGTTGCATAGTATCCGAGAATTCTCTGCAAGTAATACCATTTGTAAACCTCTTCTGTCTGGAACCAGGGGAGTAATGCCACTACCACAACGAACATTATTGTATAACCGGTCATCAGTAAAAGATGGAAGATCCAATAACCCTTTTTTTCACAACGCGACATATTCTTCTGGGTAATAAAGTTGTAAACCAGTTGCCAGAACTCAGTAAAATAGGAATGCAAAGGAATCCGTACAGAATTGTCCCTCAGAACTGTCTTGACAAACATGCTGAATATATTGGTGATCAGCAGAAATCCTATAATTACCGCCATTATCCAGTCACCTATATGAATTATTCTGAGGAACTGCTCACCTGAAACACCCTCAGCCAGACTATTTATCATGACTCCCCCCTGCTCATTGACAAACTTTTCACTTTCAGTAAAGAGATCAGCGGCTGGTGGCAAAAAAATCGCGAAGAGGCCGATGATTGACAGGGCAAAAACCAGGATAAAACCAAGTTCCCAACTCTTGGTGGTATAGAATTTCCTTGAAAGGCCCGTCCAGTCGTATACGGAGGTCAGCCATCTCCGGAGGGCCATCATCATTTCTGCCGGATTGGCATCCTGCAGACATTTAGCAGAGCAGTCTCCGCAGTAGTAGCACAACCAGGGATCAAGATTTGTTTCGAGCTTCTCCTTCAACCCCAGCTGGTACTGCCTGATCGGACGGCGCGGGAAGATAAATCTTTCCTCGGTAAGAGGACATTCGGCGGTACAGATACCGCAATGGAAGCAATGGTTCCAGTCGCCTGCACCATATTTTTCCATATCTTTCTTAAAAGTATTGTCAACTCTGATTGCCATAACTATCGGTCTTTCAGTATCAGTTCAGTAATCCGTGTTTCAGTCTCATGAATATCAAAGTCATATAACCCACCGGGTGATCTGCCCCTGATGATACTTTTCAGCACATTTGCCGCGGCTGCCGAGGCATGGGCTACTGTATCTGGTATATCCTTGGGCCCCTGACAGACACCGGCCAGGTAGATACCTGCCCTTAATGTAGATACCGGGTCCATGTTCCCGCCTGTCTCCCTGAACCATCCATATTCGTCAGTCTCCACTTTCAGCATGGAGGCAAGGCTCCCGGCATCCTCCCTTGGTTCGATCCCGACAGACAAAACGACCATATCAACGCTCGTCTCTACCAATCGGTCGCCTAATATATCCTCTGTTCTCAGGACCAGTTTACCATCTTTCTCTACAATACGGGCTGTACGTCCTCTGATAATCAGTACGCCCTCACTCTTTATCCTCTCGTAAAATTCCTCATATCCTTTTCCGAAAGCTCTCATATCAATAAAATATTCATAGACAGGAGCATCAGGGACCTTCTCCTTTAGCAGGTGTGCGAGTTTAAGAGAATACATGCAACAAACCCTGGAACAGTATTTATGATGGTTATTATCCCTGCTTCCGATACAGTGTATTATTGCAAAGCTTCGCGGAAGATTATCCGAGGTGGCAGGATCGAAGATCCAGTTACCCTTCTTATCCCTTGTCCTGAATGTTATTTTACCTCCGGTTGGACCTGATGCGTTTATTAACCTTTCCAATTCAAGTGATGTAATTACATTCGGGAATTTTCCATAACCATACTGTTCCATCACCGTCGGATCAAATGGCTTGAATCCTGTTGCAACAATAATATTTCCAACATTCAGTTCGATAGTTTCATCCTTCTCGTCGAGATTAATGCACCCGTCAACCGGGCAAAATTTTACACAAACACCACATTTCCCGTTCTTAACATATGTGCAATTATCTGCGTCAATCACATATTTATTGGGAACGGCCTGCGGGAAAGCAATATAGATTGCTTTCCGCAACGTAGTATAAGCGTCAAACTCACTTGGCGCTTTGGATGGACATTTCTCGGCGCACGTTCCGCATCCTATGCAAAGTGCAAGATTTACCCTCCGGGCTTTCTTTAATATTTTCACCGTATAGTTCCCAGGAGTACCTTCTACACCTAAGAGCTCTGAGTAAGTCAGCATTTCAATGTTTGGATGCTGTCCAACTTCAACCATTTTAGGTGTGAGGATACATGCTGCGCAGTCGAGCGTTGGAAATGTTTTATCGAACATCGCCATATGCCCGCCAATAGTTGACGACTTCTCCAGCAAATAAACCTTCTTGTTGCCGCCGGCTATTTCCAGCGATGCCTGAATCCCGCCAATTCCTCCACCTATTACAAGAGTCGTGTCATTTATATCATAGTCTTTCGCCTGAATAATCTCATCAATATTAACATCATTAATAGATGATAGTAATATTGATTTATTCAGCACAAGATTTCGTTCCGGATCCATACCATTACCCCTTAAAAAGGCAAGTTTTACGTTTCCGGGATCCCCTCCTGCCAGTTGCATTGCCCTGGTAAAAGCAGATTTATGTATTCCAGGCCGGGTACCGGCAATTACCAGGCTAGTTAGCTTGTGTTGCCTTATCTCCTCCGACCACTTTTCTGCACTAACTCCACCTTTTTCCTGAAGAGTGAAGACTTTGAGACTATGCATGCTATTCAGGTAACTTGTCAAAGTCTTAAAATCAAGATCTTTTTGGTTGTTGTCAGCTGCTTGCAGAAATACAATTCCGGTTTTTTGTTTGTCAACCATTTGTTCTTAGACTAATTTTGTGTATTTTTTAGACTGAAGGACTGTTGTTTTGTAATGACGATTTACATTAAAAGTATGTCTTATATTATGATATATATCACATTGTTCAAATGTTTTACAGCATATACTATTTATGTCACAATTACATCATTATACCTTCCTTAAAGGCTATTATTAACTTACTGTTAACTATATAACAGTTAGCAAATTACTATATAAAAATTATTATTGTTACTATATTGAACATTATATGAAAAACCAGAGTAAGATACATAGATTAATTTTGTACAGACTTTCACTGTTACATTTCAAATCGCTTGGTTTCAAAAGGATATTCAGTTACACTATTTCCAATGAAGTTGGAGTAAGCCCCGAACAGGTAAGAAAAGACTTTTCCGAATTTCAGATCAGAGGAAATAAGAAGGCGGGGTATGAGATAGATGATCTGCTGGAAGATTTTGGGAAGATCTTTAAGAAGGACAAGAACCATAATATCATCCTCGTTGGAATGGGTAAGATTGGAGTTGCTCTCTCAAATTACCAGGGATTCAGAGATAGTGGGATAATTATTAAGGCTGCTTTCGACAACGATATCCAAAAACATAAAGGAGACTACCCTGTACCGGTATACCCTCTTGAAAACATGCAGAACCATGTAAGACAGAATGCTGTCAAGATAGCGATACTTGCTGTGACATTCGATGCGGCTCAAACTGTTACAAACCTTCTTGTGGATTCCGGCATAAAAGGTATTATGAATTTTACTAATGCTAATCTCAGGGTACCGGATCATATCCATGTTATTTACGTCAGCCTGACAAATACTCTTGAATCGTTGATTTTTCTTACAAATCAGTAGATCAGGATTTGCAGCGTATTTATCTCAAGGTCGGCCAATATCCTGTTTTTAAAAACTCACTTTGTAACATTTGTTACAATCTCTTTTGCATTATTGAGTCACCTTTGTAGTGTTTAATGTAAAGCTGGAATTATGAAAAGAGATATGGTAAGAATAGATGAAAAGCTCTGTAACGGGTGTGGACTATGTGTCCCCAACTGTCATGAAGGGGCTCTTCAGATAATTGATAATAAGGCAGTTCTTATCAGTGACCTTATGTGCGACGGCCTTGGAGCGTGTATCGGTCATTGCCCCGAGGGTGCAATCACGATCGAGAGGCGGGAAGCTGAACCCTACGATGAGACTGATGAGTCCTCTGCACTGACACAGTGGCCGGTCCAGATGCATTTAATCAATCCCGCTGCGCCCTATTTCAGGAATTGTGATCTGCTGGTAGCTGCAGACTGCACCGCTTTTTCGATGGGAGCGTTCCATAACAGGTTTATAAAGGGTAAATCGATAGTTATAGCTTGCCCCAAGCTCGACCACGGCACTGATACCTATATTGAGAAACTTACCTCATTGATTGATGATGCCCGTGCTAACAGGATCACGGTAGTGATAATGGAGGTACCTTGCTGTGCAGGACTCCTTCGGATGGTTCAGCAGGCTACATCAACTGCTTCAAGAAAGGTCCCTGTAAAACTGGTCGTAGCCGGGATAAGAGGGGAAATTATGAAGGAGGAATGGGTATAATGATTTATGAATAACGATAGCCTCTGCTGAGCTCGCATCCTCCGCATGCTTTGCGAGCTCAGGAGGCTCGGTTAACGATTTAAGAAGAAAATCAATTGTCATAACCTTTAAAAATCAAAAATCCCTGCCTGTCGGCAGACAGGATTAATCATTGTTCGATATTCAAACCGATCCTTCATAAGGCTCAGGATGAATTTATTCGACCAGCGTCATTTCCTCCAGCAGGTATCCGGCACCAGCAAACTTATCAATAATGAACAAGGCAAATCTAATATCGATACTTATATTCCGGCTCTGTTCAGGATTGTACATGAAATCGCTCATAACTCCTTCCCATGCCCTGTCGAAATTGATCCCTATCAGATGACCATCGGCATTGATAACCGGACTTCCCGAGTTACCCCCTGTTGTATGGTTATTTGCAATAAAACAAACGGGTATTTCACCATCCTGCGCATAACGGCCATAGTCTTTATTCCGATATAGTTCTCTGAGTTTCTCAGGCACATCATAATCATATATCTCAGGATTATCTTTCTCCATAATACCTTTTAGCGTTGTATAATGAGTATGATATACAGCATCCCTGGGTTCATAACCTCCGATATTTCCATAGGCCACCCTTAGTGTGCGGTTTGCATCGGGCCACAATACCCTGTCAGTAACATATTCCATTTGCGCTTTCATATAAAGGCGGTCAAGCATTGCAATCTCATTGCCAAGCCGTGATAATGAGGGTCTTACATTCTCAGAAATAAAATCATCCAGACTTACAGCAAGCTTGTACAGAGGGTCATTTTCAACAATTGAGATAGCTTCTGAACTGAATCCTTCAACAAAATCCTCAAATCTTGCAGCATCCGTAAATATACTCTTACCATATATATTACCTGCTATCGAGGCAAAATCACCCTTACAAGAATTATAAATATCGATATATTCCTGAGCCCACCATTTCTCATCAAGATTTGATCCATATAATTCCATCAGGGAAATGAACAGTTTCATATCAGTTGGCGGACTATAGTCCTTAAAGAATCCTGGCGCTCTCCTGCCGATCATATTCAGTGATCTTCTGATTTCCTGATCTCCTGCATTCTCGTTTACCGCCCTGACCAGGGATGCAAAGGAGCCTGCAAAACTAACAGCTTCAATGCCACTTCTGCCAAGTGTTTCAATCGAATAACTGTTTACCAGATTATATATCCGGTATTCATCATATAACTTTTTATATTCATTGAGAATAGCACCATATTCTTCCATTCTGTTCTGATCTGCCGTTACCCAGTTGGTAAACCCCCTTTCAAATGCCTCCTTCTTTTCTGCTGTTTTAAGTTTTGCCATCCCGGTTTCTTCCCCTATCCATCTTTTCCATGAATTTGCTATACCGGACTTTTTGGCTGAGTACTGGATCCTTACCAGGGGATCTGCTTCCATATCAGCGATGATGATATCCAGTTTCCTGGTTCTTAAATCGATCATCTTTGGGTATAGATAATCTGTGAGCATTGTAATATGGTATGAGGGTACATATTGAGAGGTGCCTCCAGGGTAACCGAATACCATTGTAAAATCACCTTCCCGGACACCTTTCAGTGAGATCGGAAAATAATACAAGGGCTTATATGGTACATTGGCTTCAGAATAATCTGCAGGACTGTTATCCTTATCTGCATAGATCCTGAAAATTGAAAAATCGCCCGTATGCCTGGGCCACATCCAGTTATCTGTTTCACCTCCGAACTTTCCAATTGCTGAGGGAGGTGCTCCAACCAGCCTCACATCCCTGAAAGTCTCGCTTACAAACAGGAAAAACTGGTTACCCATGTAAAATGGCCTTACAAATGCCGAGTAGGAGTTGGCTTCAGTAGCCTCTGCAACAATTTCATCGATATTTGTGTTAATTATTCTATTCCTCTCATCTTCGCTCATCTTATCATTAACTCCCTGAAGTACCTTATCCGTGACATCCTCCATCCACTTTAAGAAGGTAGCGTTGAAACCCGGATTAGACAGTTCTTCTTCCTTTGACATGGCCCAGAATCCATTTGTAAGATAATCATTCTCCAGTGTCGAGTGAGCCTGTATCCGTCCGTATCCACAATGATGGTTTGTAATAACAAGTCCTTCAGGAGAAATCATTTCGGCAGTACATCCCCCCAGTATCATCACAGCATCTTTCATACAGGCCTGGTTCACACTATAAATATCTTCTGCAGATAATTTAAAGCCCTTCTCCTGCATAAGTTTAATATTAAACTGTTCGATCAGGATGGGTATCCACATACCTTCATCAGCCCTGGAAAGCGGGCTTACCAGCAGAATAAATGCAATAAATGGAATTAGAATTTTTTTCATAGTTCCCTGTTTTATTGGTTAATTATTATTATGATCGTGTATGAACTTCTTTAAGTTTGAATAGAGCTTCTGTACAGGTAATCCCATAACATTAAAAAAGGAGCCCTCGATATGGTCTATTCCCACCATCCCGATCCACTCCTGAATACCGTATGCCCCAGCCTTGTCATAGGGATAATAATTATCAACATAACTGAGGATTTCCTCTTCTGATAGTATAGTAAATGAGACCTTCGTCTCAGAAAAAAAGGTTTGTGAGGTTCTGCTTGACAGAAGACAAACTGCAGTAATTACTTCATGCACCCTTCCCGACAATTCTCTCAGGATAGATATTGCCTCATCACGATCCGACGGTTTCCCAAGCACCCTGTTATTACACCATACAATAGTATCTGCCGTGATCACTATTTCATCATCTTTGACCTCGTTTAGAAACTCTTCAGCTTTTCTTTTGGCAAGAAAAACAGCAATCTCCTCTCTTTTTAATCCATCAGGACAGCTCTCGGATATCTGCTTTTCCATTACCTTGAAACTGAATCCCATATCAGCAAGGAGTTTTCTTCTTCTCGGCGAACCGGAAGCCAAAATAAAGTGCCACTTCTTAAAGTCGTCGGAAATCATCCTAAAGGAAAAGATTTTTCTTTATTACGAAATATGCCAGGAACGTATATGATATTCCTATAAACATAATGACTTTCAGGATTGTGCTTCCTTTGCGAAAATCCTCCTGCCTTTTAGCCCTGATAATCAGTAATATATTGTAAATCAAAGGAATTACGAGTCCTGCAATAATATAGATCAGGGTGAGTTTGTCATTCAAATACTGAAACCAAACCATCAGAAGAAGGCAAATGACAATAGCCAAAATTGAAACCACAAGAAATTTTGAAGCCTTTATACCTGCAACTACCGGTACCGAGTTGCTCCCGTAAGCCCTGTCTCCTTCAAAATCCTCCATATCCTTGAGGATTTCCCGTCCCAGGGTTGTCAGGAATGCAAAGGATGAAAATCCCAGTCCCCAGAACCAGATCACCTTCAGCGACGGCAAGGAGGCAGTCAGATTAATATAGTGCTTGTAAATCGGGGGGATCTCATATAATACAACCAGCATAGGCACCATTGCAGTTAGAAGTGCCACAATTAAATTCCCGATCAGGAACTGACGTTTATATGTGGCTGAATAGAAATAGAGGAGTCCTGACACCAGAATAAATATAATTCCCGCCCAAAAATATCCAATCCGATATGATACAAAGAATCCCGCAGATACACCTGCGATATTCAATATATTATGCCACATCATTGCTTTTCGCCTCGGGATCTTTGTTCCTACTATAACCTCTCCCCTGTTAATGAGGTCGCTGCGAATATCGAAGTAATCATTTATCACGTAGCCACCAGCGGTAATGCAGGTTGTTGCCAGCAACAGGATTGCAAAATCATACCATGGAAGCTGAAGAGCGATCGATTCAATAATTCCGGTTGACCTGATTTCCACGGGCATCAATCCTGCCAGAGGAGCAACAATGGCATAACAGACCAACACCTGTGTCAATATCACTATCAACAGGTTCTGCCATCTGATAAGAGTTAAGAATTCTTTCATATTAACTACCAAATATATGCATCATGATTCATCCAGTTTCCATGTAATCTTAATACCTGCTCTATCACATCACGGACACAACCTTCGCCGCCTTTTCTATCTGAGATATATTGGGATATCTGTTTTATCTCACTATCTGCATCCGTCGGACACACTGCAATTCCCGCTGCATTCATTGCTTCATAATCAGGAATATCATCACCCATGTACAGAATTTCGGCGGGATCAAGTTTCTCTATTGTAAGAAATTCATTAAATGCCATTTTCTTGTCGAAACATTGCAGGTATATATGCTTCACACCAAGGGCTAACAGCCTTTTCTTAAAGCTGATTGAGTTACCACCTGAAATGACTGCTATCCTGTATCCTTTCTTTACTGCAAGCTGTAAGGCATAACCATCCCTCAGGTTAATTGTCCTGATAGGTTCACCATCACCATTGAGCATAATGGTCTGCTGCGACAACACTCCGTCGATATCGAAAATAAATGCTTTAATGTTTCGCAGGTCTTCTATAAAATTGGTCATTTACTCTGTTTGATATAGTGCTTAATGATTGATTCAGTTACTGCAATATAGATATTGCTGAGTTCTGGAGAGAAAGATAATAAATCCAAATGCTTTTCTATTGTTGAATTATCATTTCTGATTGCCGGACCGGTCTGAGATTCCCATGGACCCATTGCCATTGCCTTCCGGAAAGTCTCATTGATCAGGGGCTCAAGAACTGTTAAAGGCAGGCCGGTCTCTGTTAATATCTTTTCACCGGCATAATACATATGATTTACGAAGTTACTGACAAAAACTGCTGCCAGATGCAGTTTTTGCCTCATTTCAAACCCGATACTATAAACCTGGTCACTAATATCCGATGCCAGCTTTTTCAGGATTTTCATGGTGCTATCACTGTCGCCTTCAATAAACAGGGGAATAGTTTGCAGCTTTGCTTGCCGTCCAGATGTAAAGGTCTGCAACGGGTACAGAATGCCTCTCCTGTAATTTGCATTCTCAGGAAACTGGTCTAATGAGTAACTTCCTGCCGTGTGAATTACAAGAGTTTCCTGATTTGATGGCTCTATTTGCTCAAGGACTTTCTTAAGTGATTGATCAGGGACTGAAACCATAATAAAATCAGGATTCCCGTTAACTGTCAGAGCGGTAGAATAGGTACAATTAAATCGCGAAGCAAGATTTGCTGCGCTCTCAGCAGTTGCTGAAATTACATGGACAACAGAATAACCGGTCCGGTCTAACAACAAAGCCAGGGATGTTCCGACCTTACCTGCACCTATAATAATAATTTTGCCCTTGCTCATTCAAATAATTTAGAATCTTAAGATACAAAATTATAAGATGCAGCAGTTTTACAATCCTTAATTAGAAAAAAAAATATGAAATCCGGAGTTCTTTATTTCCCGTAAAGATCCTCTCTCAGGTCATATACAGTCACCATGTATACCTTATACATGCTCGCATAATAGGAATTACTTGCCTGATATATATAACTGCACTCCCAGAAAATGTCGCAATCGACCAGTATTTCTTCGCCATTTTCAAAACTGGTCAGCTTATCCATCATTTCGGTTGGATTGCAAAAATGGTATGTAGAATAGAGGTCACCGACAAGGTAGAATTTAGCAGACTTATTTTCTTCATCATAATAAATTTGTACCGGGATCCCTGCAAAACTTCTTATTTTATCCTTGTCACATCCGCATTTTGGTTGCTTCTTGCATGATCCAATAGTAACTGGAATTAGTATAATAGCTATTGTTAATATCCTTAATATCATTCTCATTGGTTCTTCCTGGTATAGTACAAATATAGCAAAGATATCTGATTCATGATCCGGGTATGATTTTAATTGACCGCCATTTCGATCTTGATGTTACAGATCAATTGACTGCAACAAAAAACCTGCCAGAAAACTGGCAGGTCAAAGGTCCTTAAGCCTGGGCTGTGGGCCCCCCAAAAGTCATGGGCATAACCGGACCTGAACCCTGCACCTCCTTTATCGGACCGTGAACAGATTCATATTTGCCAATATTATCCTCCAAAGCCTTTAATAGTCGCTTCGCATGTTCAGGGGTAAGAATTATCCTTGATTTCACCTGTGCTTTTGGAATTCCCGGCATTATTCTGACAAAGTCGACAACGAACTCAGATGCAGAATGGGTGATTACTGCAAGATTTGAATATGTTCCCTGTGCAATTTCCTCGTTCAGCTCAATACTTATCTGATTTTGGTTTTTAACATTCTCAGCCATGACACATAACTTTTATTTTTTGTCTTCAACTGCCTCTTCAACATCAATTTCAACTGTTTTTCCGACCAGTGCTTCATATTCCTCACGTGATCCCACAACGATATTACTGTATATTCTTGATCCTGTCCCGGCCGGGATGAGATGTCCTACAATAACGTTTTCCTTAAGGCCTTCAAGATGATCAACTTTACCCAGGATAGCTGCCTCGTTTAATACTTTGGTAGTTTCCTGGAATGAAGCGGCACTGAAAAAACTGTTCGTCTGGAGTGCTGCCTTCGTTATTCCTTGAAGCACCTGGCTTGAGGTGGCAGGAATTGCATCCCTGGCTTCAACAGTTTTAAGGTCACGTCGTCTTAATATTGAATTCTCATCACGGAGCTTCCTGGCAGTTATTATCTGACCAGCCTTAATTGACTGAGAGTCAGCTGGTTCAAGAACCACCTTCTTATCATATATCCAGTCATTTTCATCCATGAACTCCAGTTTATCGACAACTTGCTTCTCCAGGAATTTAGTATCACCCGGATCAATAATTTCTACTTTACGCATCATCTGTCTGACGATAATCTCAAAATGCTTATCGTTTATCTTTACTCCCTGAAGACGATATACTTCCTGGATCTCATTTACAATATACTCCTGTACTTTGGTCGGGCCCTTAATGGACAGGATGTCTGAAGGTGTTATAGCACCATCCGAAAGTGGAATACCTGCCCTTACATAATCATTTTCCTGCACAAGTATCTGCTTTGATAGTGGAACCAGATATTTCTTGGTCTCTTCTTCTTTTGACTTAATGATAATCTCTCGGTTACCACGCTTTACCTTTCCGAATGTTACCTCTCCATCAATTTCTGATACAACAGCAGGGTTGGATGGGTTCCGGGCCTCAAACAACTCAGTTACCCGCGGTAATCCACCGGTAATATCACCAGATTTTCCAACTGCCCGGGGTAATTTAACAAGAATATCCCCTGCTTCAACCATTTTTCCTTCTGATGCAGCAAGATGGGCTCCAACAGGGAGGTTATAGATTTTACTTTCCTTACCCTTCTTATCAATTATCCTTATTGTTGGATTCTTAGTTTTGTCCCTTGACTCAGTAACTACCATCTCCTTAAAACCTGTCTGCTCATCAGATTCCTCCCGGTAGGTTATTCCTTCAATCAGGTTTTCGAACTCAATATTTCCTGAGATTTCCGATATAATTACTGCGTTAAAAGGATCCCATTCACAAATCAGATCACCTTTCTTGACTTCAGCGCCGGATTTGATGTAAAGTTTTGAACCATAAGGTATTGTGTGTGTCGTAAGTGATATTCCTGTATTTTTATCAACTATCCTCAGTTCTGCAAGACGGCCTATTACTATACCGACCTTTCCAGGTCCAGGGTCCTTCTTCTCGACCACCCTGAGTTCCTCAATCTCTGTAACTCCATTATATCGCGCAATAATACTCGATTCAGTAGTAATGTTGGATGCTGTTCCTCCAACGTGGAATGTTCTGAGCGTAAGCTGTGTCCCCGGTTCTCCAATACTCTGGGCAGCGATAACCCCTACCGCTTCTCCCTTCTGTACCATTCTTCCCGTTGCAAGGTTTCTTCCGTAACACTTTGCACATACTCCCTTTTTCGACTCACAGGTAAGTACCGATCTTATTTCCACCTGTTCAATTGGTGAATCTTCAATCTTTTGAGAAAGATCTTCGACAAGTTCATCACCAGCCTCTACCAATAGCTCTCCTGAAAGCGGGTGATAGATATCATGAACAGTTGTACGACCGAGTATCCTTTCATACAGGGTTTCAACTACCTCCTCATTCTTTTTAATTGCAGTCGCAACCAGTCCCCTCAAAGTACCACAATCCTCTTCAGTAATTATCACATCCTGTGATACATCAACAAGACGCCTGGTAAGGTATCCTGCATCAGCGGTCTTCAGTGCAGTATCAGCAAGACCTTTCCTGGCACCGTGTGTTGAAATGAAATATTCCAGAACTGAAAGACCCTCCTTGAAGTTTGAGAGGATCGGGTTTTCAATGATCTCTGAGCCTGTCGACCCTGACTTTTGTGGTTTTGCCATCAGACCCCTCATGCCGGAAAGCTGACGGATCTGCTCCTTTGATCCTCTTGCACCGGAATCCAACATCATATACACGGAGTTGAATCCCTGTCGATCACCTGATAACTGTTTCATCAGCGTCTGGGTTAGCCTCGCATTGATATGTGTCCAGATATCTATGATCTGATTATATCTTTCATTATTTGTAATAAATCCCATATTGTAATTGGAAAGTACCTCTTCCACCTGCTGATATCCCTCATCAACGAATTCAATCTTCTCTTTCGGGATAATCACATCATCAAGGTTAAAAGACAGTCCCCCCTTGAAGGCCATGGTGTATCCAAGATTCTTAATTGAATCGAGGAAAGCTGCAGCTTTTGCCGAGCCTGCAATCTTCAGAACATTACCTATAATATCCCTGAGGGATTTCTTGGTCAGAAGTTCATTGATAAAACCAACGTCATCAGGTACAAATTCATTAAATAATATCCGTCCTACCGTAGTTTCAATGATATGATTTACCTTTTTGCCATCCACCATGTCATCAATCATGACTCTGACGTTAGCATGTAATTCAACTTTGCCCTCATTATGAGCAATAACTGCCTCTTCAGGTGAATAGAATACAAGACCTTCTCCCTTTACCTCATGATCATCGATTGATTTTCTTGCCTTGGTCATGTAGTAGAGACCAAGAACCATATCCTGTGACGGTACGGTAATAGGTGCACCATTTGCAGGATTCAGAATATTATGTGATGCCAGCATAAGCATCTGAGCCTCAATAACTGCAGTATTCCCTAATGGCAGGTGAACGGCCATCTGGTCGCCATCAAAGTCAGCGTTGAATGCAGTACAAACAAGGGGGTGCAACTGTATTGCCTTCCCCTCGATTAGCTTAGGCTGAAAAGCCTGGATCCCCAGACGGTGAAGGGTTGGAGCACGGTTCAGAAGTACCGGGTGACCCTTGAGGACATTTTCCAGAATATCCCATACAACAGGATCTTTGCGGTCAACTATCTTCTTGGCAGATTTAACCGTTTTTACTATGCCCCTTTCGATCAACTTTCTGATAATAAATGGTTTAAAAAGTTCAGCTGCCATATCTTTTGGAAGGCCACACTCATGTAGCTGCAGTTCAGGACCAACAACAATCACCGAACGGGCTGAGTAATCGACTCTCTTTCCGAGCAGGTTCTGACGGAAACGACCCTGCTTTCCTTTAAGGCTGTCGCTAAGCGACTTGAGCGGACGATTAGCATCTGTCTTAACTGCATTCACCTTTCGTGAATTATCAAACAATGAGTCGACAGCCTCCTGTAGCATCCTTTTCTCGTTTCTAAGGATAACCTCAGGGGCTTTAATCTCAATAAGTCTTTTTAGCCTGTTGTTACGAATTATTACCCTTCTGTACAGATCATTCAGGTCGCTGGTGGCAAACCTTCCACCATCAAGAGGAACGAGGGGTCTCAGCTCCGGAGGAATAACCGGTACAACCTTGATTATCATCCATTCAGGTCGATTTATTGATACAGACGCCCTGAAAGCCTCAACTACCTGCAGCCGCTTAAGTGCTTCATTCTTCCTTTGTTGCGACGTTTCAGTACTTGCCTTATACCTCAATGAATATGAGAGTTCGTCAAGATCGAGCCTGCCAAGCAGTTTATGCAGTGCTTCGGCACCCATTTCTGCAATAAATTTATCCGGGTTGTCATCCTCAAGGTACTGGTTTTCCTTGGGAAGGGATTCAATAATATCAAGGTATTCCTCCTCAGTGAGGAAATCAAGATACTTGATTCCATCTTCAGTCTTTATACCCGGGTTAATGACAACATATCTTTCATAATAGATTATGGAATCCAGCTTTTTGGTTGGCAGTCCGAGCAGATAACCTATTTTATTTGGTAATGACTTAAAATACCAAATATGGGCTACCGGTACAACCAGTGATATATGTCCCATCCTTTCGCGACGTACCTTCTTCTCTGTAACCTCAACTCCACACCGGTCGCAGACAATCCCTTTGTAGCGGATCCTTTTATATTTTCCGCAATGGCATTCATAGTCCTTTACGGGGCCAAAGATCCTTTCGCAAAACAGGCCATCACGCTCCGGTTTATAGGTGCGGTAGTTAATCGTTTCGGGTTTCAGTACCTCACCACTTGAACGGTCAAGTATTTCTTCCGGAGAAGCTAGTCCGATTGTGATCTTTGAATAATTGGTTCTCGTTTTGTAATCTTTCCTGAATGACATATTTCGTAGATATTAAATCATAATAATAAACTAGTCTTTATTCAGATCCTGACCCTTAATCAAGGCTCAGACTGAGTCCCAGTCCTCTCAACTCATGAAGAAGTACGTTGAGGGATTCGGGTATACCAGGCTGAGGCATAGGTTCCCCTTTTACAATAGATTCGTACGCCTTGGCCCTTCCCATAACATCATCAGACTTTATAGTAAGTATCTCCTGCAGAATATGGGCAGCACCAAATGCCTCGAGAGCCCATACTTCCATTTCACCAAAACGCTGTCCGCCAAACTGTGCCTTGCCACCCAGAGGTTGCTGGGTAATAAGTGAATAGGGTCCAATTGAGCGCGCATGCATCTTATCGTCGACCATATGCCCAAGCTTGAGCATATAGATAACTCCGACAGTCGCCGGCTGGTCAAAGCGTTCGCCGGTACCCCCGTCATAAAGGTATGTCTTACCATATTTCGGGATTTTTGCCTTCTCAGTGTATTCTGTAATCTCTTCAATTGTTGCACCATCGAATATCGGGGTTGAGAACTTAAGTCCCAGGTTTTGTCCGGCCCATCCAAGAACTGTTTCATAGATCTGCCCCAGATTCATCCTGGAAGGCACACCCAGAGGGTTGAGAACTATATCAACAGGAGTACCATCCTCAAGGAAAGGCATATCCTCAGCACGGACAATCTTTGAAACGATACCTTTATTTCCATGTCTTCCGGCCATCTTATCACCTACTTTAACCTTACGCTTCTTGGCAATGTATACTTTTGCAAGACGTACAATACCAGCCGGTAACTCATCGCCTATACTGATATTATACTTTTTCCTTTTATATATACCATCCACCTCCTTGTATTTGATCAGATAGTTATGAAGGAGCTGGCTTATGGTATCATTTTTCTTCTTATCTGTAGTCCATTTGTTGGGATTGATATTCAGAAAATCAACTTCCTGAAGCTGCTTCAGGGTAAATTTGGTACCTTTAGGAATAATATCAACGTTCAGATAATCTTTCACTCCCTGCGATGTCTTACCATTTACAAGTATAAAAAGCTTATCTACCAGCTTCATTTTCTGTTCGTCGGCATTTCTTTCAAATTCCGCCTCAATCTTTTCAAGCAGTGGTTTTTCGACCGCCTTGGATTTTCTGTCCTTTACCGACCTTGAAAACAACTTCTTGTCAATAACCACGCCTGAAAGTGAAGGACCGGCCTTAAGTGATGCATCTTTGACATCGCCTGCCTTATCACCAAAAATGGCACGCAGCAACTTCTCTTCTGGTGAAGGATCTGACTCACCTTTCGGAGTGATCTTTCCGATCAGAATGTCACCAGGTTTAACATGTGCACCAATCCTGATAAGTCCGTTCTCATCAAGATCCTTGGTAGCCTCTTCGCTTACATTGGGAATATCCGAAGTGAGCTCCTCAACACCTCTTTTGGTATCACGTACCTCAAGAAGGTATTCATCTATATGAATTGAAGTAAAGGTATCATCCTGCACCACCCTGTCGGAGATCACTATTGCATCCTCAAAATTGTAACCTTTCCATGGCATGAAAGCAACCTTCAGGTTACGCCCGAGCGCCAGTTCGCCATTTTCTGTTCCGTAACCTTCAGTAAGGATCTGTCCTTTCTTCACCTTCTCCCCTTTGCTTACAACCGGGATCAGGTTCATGCATGTATTCTGGTTTGTTTTTTGATACTTAGGCAACCTGTAACTCTTGACATCATCATCAAAACTGACAAATTTCTCCTCGTCGGTCCTGGAGTATCTTATTACTATTTCAGTTGCATCTACAGTTTCAACGACACCATCTCCTTCCGCCACGATTAGTATTCTGGAATCTCTTACCATCTGACCTTCCAGCCCTGTCCCAATTATTGGAGCTTCAGGATTCATTAAAGGAACAGCCTGGCGCATCATGTTAGACCCCATAAGGGCTCTGTTTGCATCATCATGTTCCAGGAAAGGTATAAGGGAGGCAGCAATTGAGGCAATCTGGTTTGGAGCTACGTCCATGAGATGCACTTTCTCAGCCTCCTCATGCGGATAGTCAGCCTCGAATCTTGCCTTAACCTTCGGGTTAACAAATTTTCCATTTTCATCAAGGGGAGCATTTGCCTGTGCTATTACCCTCTCTTCTTCCTCTTCGGCACTAAGCCATACAACACCACTATTTGTAAGATCAACAACAGTATTATTCACTTTACGGTAGGGTGTCTCAATAAAGCCAAGGTCATTGATTTTGGAATAAACACACAGTGATGAGATCAGGCCGATATTTGGACCTTCAGGGGTTTCAATGGGACACAACCTGCCATAATGAGTGTAGTGCACATCCCTGACCTCAAAACCTGCACGCTCTCTTGACAGACCACCAGGTCCGAGTGCCGACATCCGGCGCTTGTGGGTCATTTCAGCAAGTGGATTGGTCTGGTCCATAAACTGCGACAACTGGTTTGTACCAAAAAATGAATTGATAACCGATGAGAGGGTCTTTGAATTGATCAGATCGACCGGAGTAAACACCTCATTATCCCTTACATTCATTCTTTCCCTGATCGTACGTGCCATCCTGGCAAGACCTACCCCAAACTGGTTATACAGCTGTTCACCTACAGTTCTGACCCTTCTGTTGCTCAGGTGATCGATATCATCTATATCAGTTTTTGAGTTTATAAGTTCGATGAGATACTTGATTATCTCGATTATATCTTCTTTGGTAAGGACCTTCACATCCATCTCAGTGTTCAGTCCGAGCTTGGTATTTATCCTGTACCGGCCAACTTTGCCAAGGTCATATCGTTTATCTGAAAAGAACAGCTTGTCAATAACATCCCTTGCAGTCGAAACATCCGGAGGTTCAGCATTCCGAAGCTGACGGTATATATACAGGACTGCTTCCTCCTCCGAGTTACATGGATCTTTGTGAAGCGTATTGTAAATAATCGCATAATCAGATAGATTCTGGCCTTCCCGGTGGACGAGGATATCTTTGGCCCCCGAATCTACTATCTGGTCAATATGCTCATTTTCAATCGCAGTCTCCCTGTCAAGAATCACCTCGTTACGTTCGATCGAAACCAGTTCACCGGTATCTTCGTCAACGAAATCTTCGAACCATGATTTAAGGACTCTTGCAGCAAGTTTCCTTCCTACCAGCTTTTTGAGATTTGTTTTTGAGACCTTCTGCTCCTCGGCCAGGTTGAAGATCTCCAGAATTTCCTTATCACTTTCGTAACCTATAGCCCTCAGCAGGGTTGTAACCGGAAGTTTCTTTTTCCGGTCGATATAGGCATACATTACATTATTTATATCAGTTGCAAACTCAATCCACGATCCCTTGAACGGAATTATCCTGGCTGAATAGAGCTTGGTCCCGTTTGCATGTATGCTCTGCCCGAAGAATACTCCGGGAGACCGGTGCAACTGCGACACGACTACTCTTTCGGCGCCGTTAATTACAAATGTTCCTCTTTCAGTCATGTATGGAACTGTACCGAGGTAAACATCCTGTATCACCGTGTCAAAATCTTCATGTTCGGGGTCTGTACAGTAGAGTTTCAGCTTGGCTTTGAGCGGCACACTGAAGGTCAGACCGCGTTCAATGCATTCTTCGATCGTATACCTTGGCGGATCGATCGAATAGTCGAGGAATTCGAGAATAAAGTTATTCCTGGTGTCACTGATCGGGAAATTCTCCTGAAAAACCCTGGAAAGTCCTTCGTCTTTCCTCAGCTCCGGCGTTGTTCCCATCTGGAAGAATTCCTTGAACGATTTTAACTGAACTTCCAGGAAATCAGGGTAATTCAACTGATTCTTTATGGAAGCAAAACTGATTCTTTCTTTACTTTTTGAGGACATTTATGGAGTGGTTATGTGCACTTATTATTTTAACGACAAAAAGGCTTAGTCCCGATGGTACCGGGACTAAACCTGTTAACCTGTAACCAGGTAATGCTTATTTAAGTTCAACTTCAGCTCCTGCTTCTTCAAGTTGTTTCTTCAGAGCTTCAGCTTCCTCTTTTGTAATTCCCTCCTTTATTGGTGCAGGAGCGGAATCAACTACTGCTTTGGCTTCTTTAAGACCAAGACCTGTAAGGTCTTTTACCATCTTAACAATCTGGAGTTTTTGTCCACCTGCAGCTTTAAGTACCACATCAAATTCTGTTTTTTCTACTATGCCTCCGGCTTCGCCAGCAGCTGCTGGTCCGGCAACTGCAACAGCTGCAGCAGCGGGTTCGATTCCGTGTTCATTCTTCAGTACGTCTGCAAGTTCATTCACTTCCTTAACAGTTAAGTTAACCAGCTCTTCTGCCAACTTTTTAAGATCTGCCATTTCCTATAATATTTAAAATTGTTTATACCTTGGTTAATTATTCCTTTGTGCCAGTGTTTCAAGAACACCATGAATTATGTTGGGGCCTGACTGCAGTGCAGACATTACGTTCCTTATCGGCGATCGCAACAGGGCGATAATATCACCGATAAGCTCTTCTTTCGACTTGATCGAAGCCAAGGCATCAATCTGTTCATCCCCGATATAAATCGATTCTTCAACAAATGCACCTTTCAGTACAGGCTTATCATGTTTCTTACGGAATTCCTTGATCAGATTTGCAGGAATATTACTCCTGTTTGAAAACATGATAGACGTAGATCCTTTCAGAACATCATAAAGTTCCTCAAAGTCTTTTCCGGATTTCTCCAATGCTCTTTTAAGCAGCGTGTTTTTGACGACGATCAATCTGATATCCCTGTCAAAACATGCTCTCCTTAGAGCGGAGGTATCTGCAGCGTTCAGCTGAGCAGTGTCAGTCAGATAAAAGTGGCTGTACTGTTTTATGTTCTCAGCAAGACTGTCTATAATAGCATTTTTTTCTTCGCGTTTCATTTCTCCTCCCCCTTATTGATCCATCACTTTATCTTCAAGGCCTTTTGGGTCAACCTTAATCCCCGGGCTCATGGTGCTCGACAGGAATATGCTCCTGATATATGTACCCTTTGCAGCCGTAGGTTTCAGTTTGATGATCGTTGATAAAAACTCTCTGCCGTTTTCAACAATCTTCTCGGATTCGAATGAAACTTTTCCGATTGTGGTATGAATGATTCCATATTTATCAACTTTAAAATCAATCTTTCCCTGCTTCACTTCTTCAACAGCCTTACCAATGTCCATGGTTACAGTACCACTTTTTGGATTAGGCATCAGTCCTCTTGGACCGAGTATTCTACCAAGCTGACCGATCTTACCCATCACGGAAGGCATAGTTATGATCACGTCAATCTCTGTCCAGCCACCTTTGATCTTCTCGACATAATCGTCAAGGCCAACATGGTCGGCTCCGGCAGCCTTTGCCTCATCTTCCTTGTCCGGGGTACAGAGAACAAGCACTCTGGTCTCCTTACCGGTTCCATGAGGAAGCGATACAACGCCCCTTACCATCTGGTTCGATTTACGCGGATCAATACCTAACCTTACATCAATATCAACTGAGGCATCAAACCTGGTTTTGGTTATTTCCTTAACCAGGTCTGCTGCTTGAGTCAATGTATAGAATTTGCCTCTTTCAAATTTTTCAAGGGCTAACTTCTGATTTTTGGTAAGTTTAGTCATTTTATCCTCTTCTAGTTTTAGTTGCTCCCGGGGAATCTGCCTTTTACTGTTATCCCCATCGATCTTGCAGTTCCAGCAACCATCCTCATAGCAGACTCAACCGTAAAACAGTTTAAATCCTCCATCTTATCCTCTGCAATTTTTTTTACCTGGTCCCAGGATATCGAAGCAACCTTGTTTCTGTTGGATTCTTCCGAACCCTTCTTTAATCTGGCAGTTTCCATAAGCTGTACGGCAACCGGTGGTGTCTTGGTGACAAAATCAAACGACTTGTCACCGTAAACTGTAATAATTACCGGGATAACCTTACCTGCTTTGTCCTGGGTCCTCGCATTAAACTGCTTGCAGAATTCCATAATATTAACACCCTTTGCACCAAGTGCAGGTCCAACAGGTGGAGATGGATTTGCTGCGCCGCCACGAATCTGTAATTTAATTAATCCAGCAACTTCTTTTGCCATAATTTACAATTTGCTTAGTTTTCGCGAGAGCTTGGCAGTTACTCAGGAAGCATTCTTTTTTATTGTAACTACCAATATCTTTATTAAATATTTTCAACTTTCTTTTTCGACCTGCATAAAACTCAGCTCAAGAGGAGTTTTGCGGCCAAAGATCTTAACCATTACCTTCAGTTTCTTCTTTTCCTCATTCACCTCCTCAATTATACCTGTGAAGCTATTGAATGGCCCATCGACCACCTTCACCGATTCACCAACATAAAACGGAACGTTAATCTCTTCACCACTGGCAGCAAGTTCATCAACCTTACCAAGAATACGATTGATTTCAGCTCTTCGCAGAGGTACTGGTTCACCCTGCTGTGTGCCCAGAAATCCTATTACATTGGGAATATTCTTCAAAATATGTGGTATCTCTCCTACCAGTGCAGCCTCAATAAGGACATAACCCGGGAAAAAGTTTCTCTCTTTGTTGATCTTTTTTCCTGCCCTTATCTGGTAAACTTTTTCGGTTGGAATAAGCACCTGTGAAATATAATCCTTCAGATCAAGCCTGTTAATCTCACTCTCAATATATTCCTTCACCTTCTTTTCCTTACCTCCGATTGCTCGAAGTACATACCACTTCTTTATATTTTCACTCATTGGAAAATATTGACGTTAATAAATTAATCTGTACACAAATGCCATAATATTTTCAAAAGCATAATCCATTAATGCTACAGCCAGGGCAATAATTACGGAAGCTATCATGACCACGGTGGCACTGTTCTGTAATTCATTCCATGTTGGCCAGGTAACTTTATGCAACAGTTCGGTAAATGATTCCTTGAAATACTTTCTTACATTCATTTTCAATCTTTTTTATTGCACGGGAGGAGAGACTCGAACTCCCGACACCTGGTTTTGGAGACCAGTGCTCTGCCAACTGAGCTACACCCGTATATATTGATTTGAACATCCTGCCCAAACGGGATGCTCATAAATATATATTGTTAGAGAGTTTTAATTACTCTATAATTTCAGTCACCTGACCAGCACCAACAGTACGTCCACCCTCACGTATTGCAAAACGAAGTCCCTGGTTTATTGCCACCGGGGTAATAAGGTTAACTGTAATTGTAACATTATCACCAGGCATAACCATTTCAGTTCCTTCAGGTAACTTAATTTCACCGGTCACATCAAGTGTCCTGAGGTAGAACTGCGGACGATAGTTATCATGGAATGGTGTATGCCGTCCACCTTCTTCCTTCTTCAGGACATAAACCTCTGCCTTGAATTTGGTGTGCGGAGTAATCGAACCAGGCTTCGCAAGTACCATGCCTCTTTTGATCTCCCGCTTGTCAACACCACGGAGAAGCAGACCCACGTTATCACCAGCCTCACCCCTGTCAAGAATCTTACGGAACATCTCAACACCGGTACAAACTGTCTTGCGTTTGTTTGCTCCAAGGCCTATCATTTCAATCTCGTCTCCTGTAAGTACAACACCCGTCTCAATACGCCCTGTGGCAACTGTACCACGACCTGTTATCGAGAATATATCCTCAACCGGCATAAGGAAAGGTTTTTCAATGTCACGTGGAGGTATCGGGATAAATGAATCAACAGCCTCCATAAGCTCAACAACTTTTGCCTCCCATTTCTCTTCGCCATTCATTGCTCCAAGTGCTGAACCAAGAATAACCGGAGTATCAGCATCAAACTCGTAAAACTCAAGAAGTTCACGAACTTCCATTTCAACAAGCTCGAGCAACTCCTCATCGTCAACCATATCAACCTTGTTCATGAAGACAACGATCTTGGGCACGTTAACCTGGCGAGCAAGAAGGATGTGTTCACGTGTTTGCGGCATAGGTCCGTCAGTAGCTGCAACTACCAGAATTGCACCGTCCATCTGTGCAGCACCTGTTACCATGTTCTTTACATAGTCAGCGTGGCCGGGACAGTCAACGTGCGCATAGTGGCGATTCGCAGTCTGGTACTCAACGTGAGCCGTGTTAATAGTAATACCTCTTTCCTTTTCTTCGGGTGCATTGTCGATTGAGTCGAAATCCCTGATCTCGGATAAACCCTGACGCGCCAGTACCATTGTAATAGCGGCAGTCAGTGTAGTTTTACCATGGTCTACGTGACCGATAGTACCGATATTTACGTGCGGTTTCGACCTATCAAATTTTTCTTTAGCCATAACTCCTAACGTATTTAAATTTCAAAATTTAGTTCAAAATATCTTTGAGCCGATGACGGGAATTGAACCCGTGACCTCTTCCTTACCAAGGAAGTGCTCTACCCCTGAGCTACATCGGCAGAAATTTAGAGCGGGAGACGGAACTCGAATCCGCGACCCTCAGCTTGGAAGGCTGATGCTCTACCAACTGAGCTACTCCCGCTTATTTCTCCAACAGAGGTCAGGCAATCACACCGTCGGTCAAGTGTCGGCCCTGAGACTCTTCATTTTTGTGGGGAGAGCAGGATTCGAACCTACGAAGTCGTGCGACAGCAGATTTACAGTCTGCCCCAGTTGGCCACTTTGGTATCTCCCCTCAAAACAGAGCTGTCTGTTTCAGAAATACACTTTTTTTTGATCAAGAGCCGATGGAGGGATTCGAACCCCCGGCCTGCAGATTACAAATCAGCTGCTCTGACCAACTGAGCTACATCGGCGATTTTAAAGAACGTAAAATTCACAAGGAATTTACCCTTGAAAATCGGTTTGCAAATGTAGAAATATATATTTGAAAGGACAAATTAAAGCGGATTATTTTTTGACAAAATAAATTACCTCTTTCTTATCTTCTGTTTCTGCCTGGTAATCTGGCGTTTCAGAGCATCAATAACAAGGTCAAGAGCCTCTTCAAATGTCTTACTTTGCTTCTTGGCAAAAAGGGGCCCGCGAGGGTACTCAAGTCGCACCTCAACGATCTTGTTTTCCTTCTCCTGATCCTTGTCAAGTCTCAGAAAAATCTCGGCATTAATAATCTCCTCACTGTATTGGGTAAGTTTTGAGATTTTCTGATTAACAAAATCTTTCAGTTTCTTATCTGCGTCAAATCTAATAGAATGGATCTGGATATTCATGGTTATTCCTCCTGGATTTTATTTCTTAGCTCGCGGATGAGCCTGTTTATAAACCTCTTTTAACTTCTCAAATGTATTATGGGTATATACCTGGGTAGCAGAAAGGTTTGCATGACCAAGTATCTCTTTAATGGAGTTAAGATCTGCTCCATGATTCAGCATGTGAGTGGCAAATGTATGACGTAAAACATGTGGGCTTTTCTTTTCGACAGTTGTCACCAGTCCGAGATATCGCTTCACTACATTGTAAACCAGTTTATCATATAATTTGTTTCCACGGCTGGTTACAAAAAACCGGTTTTCATTGTTTTCAAATCCCTGATCATCCCTTAGGTCCCTATAGGCCTTCAAATTGATGCAGTAACTATCTATCAGTGGGATTATTCTCTCCTTATTCCTTTTCCCAAGAACCCTGACGGTTTTTCCCTGGAGGTCAACATCAGTATCTACAAGGCCGATTAGCTCAGCCCGCCTCATTCCTGTAATATAAAGCATCTCGATCATTGTCTTGTTCCTTTGTCCGCCAAAACCGGTGCCAAAATCATACCGGTCAAGCAGCCTGTCAAGAGAGCTCTCTTCAACAAAAACAGGCAGCCGTTTTTTTCTTTTCGGCAAAATCACCTTTTCAAGAGGATCTGTGGTCAAGTGACCATCCCTTCTCAAAAACCTGTAAAATGATCTTAATCCTGATATCTTCCTGTGAATGGAAGCGGGTGAATATCCGGTGTTAAGCAATGATACCATCCATGAACGAATATCGGATGAGACTACTGTTACAGGATCATCTGATCCTTTGTGTGATTTGATAAAATAAAAAAACTGATCCAGATCGTTGCGGTAGGAACGAACCGTATGCTGAGAATAACGCTTCTCGAATTGCAGGTAGTCAAGAAATGATTCCTCATAATTCATAAAGGAACCCCACTTTGTTTATTAAGACCTAACAGGTGATTATTCCTCACTCTGTTGCATCTTCTGTACGTAAATAGCTTTTTTAATTTCTTCCCTGCGGCTTACTGAAGGCTTGGAGAATGCCTGACGTGATCTCAGTTCACGAACAACTCCGGTCTTTTCAAACTTCCGCTTGAACTTTTTCAAAGCACGTTCAATATTTTCGCCCTCTTTTACTGGAACTATTATCATAGTTGTTCTACATTATAAAAATTGAGCCGCAAAGTTAGGAAGTGTTCTCTTTTTTCCAAAACAAATCTTGAAATAAATTATCCACTTTCCGGGTTTACCATAATTAATGTAGTAATTAAGTTAGTACACAATACTCATTAAATTTAACAAAAAATGAACATCAATGCAACTTTATCTCTTATAAGACTTCTAATCAGTCGTAACCAGATATGCTGATACCCGCTCAAACTCAAGAGGAGAAAAAATCCTGTTCACTACCAGTTCGCGGACATCAGTGAATGGGCCAGCCAGAGACCTGTAATTCATGATACTTTCAGTCTGCTCCTTTGTGATATAGGGATGTCTTAAAAGCTCCCTGAAAGTCGCATTATTAATATTTATTGCCCGGATATTTGTTGAGTCAACCAGTAAATAGGGCGATAATTTTTCAATAACCTCATCCTTCAGACCATAAACCTCGCTGAGCTGCCCGTGCCTTACAAAACCGCCCAGCAGTTCCCTGTACTTCACTATCCTGGCCGAAAGAACCGGTCCAAGTCCGGGCAGCCTTTCAAAATCTGCCGAATCTGCTTTATTAATATAAAGTTGCGGTAATGAATAACCTGCAGCCGTTTCAAGACCACTTGCAGTGACAGGTTCATTTGCCAGCCGCCCCCAATTGAGTTCCGGGCTTTCATTTTCACTACTTGCCAGCCTTTCCCCGGATACTCTGCTGGTCGTTTCAACAAACCCAGCAGGGCGGGTTAAGGGATCGGTGGTAACCTGACCTGATATCATTTCGTCTGACTGTACAGTGGCATCAACCCCTGAATGATTATTCCTTCTATTTTGTTGAGCCCTGCTCACCCTGAAGATTATTACTGCGAAAAGGATCAGACACAGTATAAATGTGCCTACCCTTTCTCTTCTGGAATATCCAAACCAGCGCTTAAGTGATTGCGGAAACAGCATAAAAAAAATATTACAGTGAGACTATGCTAAATTAAGAAAATTTATCTGAATTTCTTAATCAGGCCCATCCGGTATCTTTCCATATAGTTTTTCAGATCGCCCCAGATCTCGGGTGCAAGGATAAGCAATCCAATTATGTTGGGGAAAGCAAGGGTAAGTACCATCATATCTGAAAAAGCAATTACATTGTCGAGACTTGAAGATGCACCAACAACTGTAAAGAACAGGAAAATTGCATAGTATATATATGAAACAGGTTTTTTGCTCCCTGTAAGCTTTAAGATGATCTTTTCGAAAAGAAACTTAAATCCGTTAAGACCATAATATGACCAGGAGATCATGGTAGAGAATGCAAAGCAGAGGATAGCTACCACAAGAAGGTACGGAAACCATGGGAATACAGAGGCAAATGCAGCTGAGGTTATTTCTGTTCCCTCAAGGGCGCCAGTCATTTCATGCAAGCCGGTAAAGATAATGACGAGAGAGGTCATTGTGCAGATCAGGATCGTATCTATAAAGGGCTCAAGCATTGCTACTATCCCCTCTTTTACCGGTTCATCAGTACGGGCTGCTGCATGAGCAACTGCAGCAGAACCAACACCGGCCTCATTGGAGAAAGCACCACGTCTGAATCCCTGTATTATGACTCCTATTATACCCCCCTTCACAGCAACAGGATTGAATGCTCCCTTTATAATAATCAGGAATACATCGTCGATTCTGGTAAAATTAATCATTATGATTATTAGTGCCGTACCAACATATAGGATCGACATGAACGGGACAAGTTTTGAAGTGACACGTGCAATCCCCTTTATACCACCGATAACTACAAAACCAATCAATACTGAAAGTGCAATCCCGAACCAGAATCCATGCGGACCCAGTGACGGGATAATTGTAGCGAACTGAACGAATGACTGGTTCGATTGCAGCATATTGCTGCCTCCGAAGGATGCCAGTACCATCATAACGGCACTGAACAGAGCCAGCGTCTTGCCAACCGGTTTTAATCCTCGTTTCGATAGGGCCATGTCAAGATAATACATCGGCCCACCTGAAACTTTGCCATTCTCATCCATATGCCTGTATTTTATACCCAGGGTGCATTCTGTGAATTTGAGAGACATCCCAAAAAAACCTGCCAGGATCATCCAGAGTGTTGCACCTGGTCCCCCGATAGCTATTGCGATTGCCACTCCGGTAATATTTCCAAGCCCGATAGTTGCTGAAAGTGCCGTTGAAAGAGCCTGGAAATGAGAAACCTCACCTTTTGATCCAGGTTTATCATATTTACCCGAGAGCAGCCCGAAGGCGTGCCTGAATGCCCTGATGTTTATAAAGCCCATCCTGAAGGTAAAGAATATACCTCCGAACAGAAGCCACAGGACCACAATGGGAACATCTGCTTCAATCTCAATACCGACTGCCTCAACAGGGTCCCAGAAGAACACTTTGTCAAGAAGGTCAACAACAGGCACAAATGCCTCATTTATTCTTTCACTTATTGTCTGAGGTGCCGGGTCAATGTAAAGCATCTCTGTCATTCCTGTTTGGATTGGTTATGGCAAGCGGATGTTATACAGATATTTATCCAATTAATCCCAGTCCGTAAATGAACACCAGGGCAATTGCTATTGGTGCAATAAACTTGACTATGGCCATAAATATTCCGGCAAAACGGGCTTTCAGCTCTCCCTGATTGGTGATTTCATCAATAACATTTTTTCTGCCAAGGTACCACCCCACAAACAGTACAATGAATATAGCTCCCAGCGGTAGCAGGATATTTGCTGAGGTAAACTCAAATATTCCAAAAATTGTCCGGTCAAATATCTTTATTCCCCTGAGAGGGCCGAACGAAAGAGTTGCAAACAGACCGACCACTGAGATAGCTACCGAACCAATTATTGTTGCTTTTCTCCTTGTCATTTTAAGCTCTTCTGAAAAATAGGCAACCACAACCTCCAGTACTGAAACTGTCGATGTAAGGGCGGCAATTGCCAGCAAAATGAAGAATAATATTGAGAAGAAATATCCGCCTGCCATCTGCTGAAAGATATTTGGCAGGACAATAAAAACGAGTCCGAATCCCTCTGCCGGGTCTATATTAAAGGCAAAAACAGCCGGAAATATCATGATCCCTGCCATAACGGCAATCAATGTATCAGCCAGTGATACCTGGAAGGCAGTAGCAGGCAAATTGTTGCTTTTATCAATGTAGGAGCCATAGGTAATCAGTGTACCCATGCCGATACTCAGCGAAAAAGCCGCCTGCCCGAGTGCAAAGAGTACTACAGACCAGGTAATCTTCGAAAAATCAGGTTTGAACAGGAATCGCATACCCTCTCCTGCTCCCGGAAGGGTAAGCGATCTGATACATATTATAATTATAAGTATTACGAGAACAGGCATCAGTATCTTCGTATATTTCTCAATGCCATTTTTCACTCCGGAGTAGACTATAAACCCGGTAAGAAACATGAATACCATTTGCCAGAGTACAGGTCTGAAAGACCCTGCCTGGAATGTTTCAAATGATAGCCTCAATTCATCAGATGATCTGTTGGCAAAACCATTTGTAATAGCCTGAACCAGGTATTCAAGAGTCCAGCCGGCGATCGTACTGTAAAAAGCCAGTATAATAAAGGCCGCCACGATTCCCATCAGACCAATCAGGTACCAGGGTTTGCCCGGTGCCAGTTTTTTAAACGATCCCAGAGCGTTCTTCTGAGCCCTGCGGCCAATTGTAAGCTCTGCAAGCATGACCGGAAATCCTATCACCAGAATAAAGGTCAGGTAGATAAGGAGAAAAGCTCCCCCTCCATTCTCACCCGCGACATAAGGGAACCGCCAGATATTTCCCAATCCCACTGCAGATCCTGCAGCTGCGGCAATTACACCTATTTTACTACCGAAACTATCTCTCGGAGTCAGATCAATATTTGCCATTTGATGAATCGTTTTGTTTAATACAACATGATAGAGCGGCTAAAATTGGTTAGAATTGTTATTAAATGCAAATGATTTTTTTAGTCGACAGGGTTATTTATATGGCCGCTTATCCGGTTAACCTATCCTTCCCTGATTTGTCCATCACACAAATTCTGCAGGATGGTGCTCTTTCATCCCTCATTCCCGCCTTTCGCAACTTACTCAACATTCCAAATCCTATCTCTTCTAGAACGGATACCCAATGCTGAAACTGATTGTAAAATCATCCTTGAAGTTGAGGTTCCTGCGGCTCATTATCCATTTCGGATTGTCAGGTAGTTGAGGATCACGCATTTTAATTCCAAGGTCGGTCCTGAGGATTACAAAATTGAGGTCAAAACGTATACCAAAACCGGTTCCAAGAGCCATATCCTTGTAGAATTTATCAAATCTGAATTGAGCTCCGGGGCGGTCTTCATCCTCGTAAAAGGTCCAGATATTACCGGCATCCAGAAACATAGCACCCTCAATCCGCCAGAATAGCTTGAACCGGTATTCAGCATTGAATTCCAGCTTAACATCGGCAGTCTGGTTGAAAAATGTTGAATCCATCGGAGTATATGATCCCGGGCCCAGTGACCTCACCTGCCATCCCCTGACGCCGTTAGCGCCTCCACCAAAATATTGCTTCTCAAAAGGTATTGCCTTTGAATTACCATAAGGGAATCCAACACCAGCAAATGCCCTGTAGACCACTGAGCTATAATCATTGAATGTATAGTTGTACCTTATATCCACATCACCTCTGACATACTGGGCAAACGATTGACCGAATATCTTGTAGCTGTCTTCATTTTCGGGTTGGGCTGCAATGTGGTAACCCATTGCTAAAAGATTCCCTGCCAGTTCTCCGTTAAATTTAAGAAACCAGTAATCCTTTGATTTCTTTATGTTCTGGTTGTTATATACGAAAGTATAGGTTCCACCCAGGATGAAGATGTCCTTATAGCTGTACGCCAGGTAAGATGAAGTGTCTATTTTCTGTTCGAATTCCGGATCAATAAATGGAAGTTTAACCACGTTGAACTGAAGCGGATTAACAATATGCTGCCTGAAATTGCCCGATCGCCAGTGATAGCCGAACGTCGCATTTGCAACGGTGCGGGTATAAACCGGCATCTTCTGGTAATTATAGGCAGCCTTAATAACTGTTCTTGGGTTGTACTTCTTAATGAAGCTCTCTTTTTTAAGAAATGGTAACAGAAATTTGGGCAGGGTAAGACTTGCTTCAAACCCATATTCCTGTGTGCTTTTTGATCCCGAAATTTCTTCCGAGAGTGTTTCGTATGCACCTTTTAGTTTGAGGTTTAATTGTTCCGCCCCATGAAAAAGACTCTTATGCTGATATATGAAGTTTATTGCTCCACCCAGATTACCCGCCGAATTGGTGCCTTCAAGCTCAACAGCGAAGGATTGCAGTGAAACAGGTGTCAGCTGAATTATGCAATCGAGGAATAATTCCCCTCTTTCATTCTGAGTTTCACTCCCCTTTTCGACGTAGCGGATACTTACCAGCCGGAATGCCCTTAACGAGCTAAAATGCTCCTGGCTTCTTTCCATGTTTGTAACCTGGAAAAGATCCTGTGGTTTGATATACAGGGATTGAAGTAACACATCATACTTTATAAATGGCTTATCCTGTGCAGATATAAAGAAGTAGCCTTTATATTCAACCGTATCTAACCGTGAATAATAATCATCAGCTCCGGCCAGTGCGCTTCGCGGATCAAAATCTGTATATATATATATATTATTAACCCGGTATCTTCTATGAGGTATTGTTATTTCCCTGTTATTAATTCCATAGACCCGGGACTTCCTGACCTGGTATTCGATGTCAATCTGCTTTCTTCCAGCGGTTGTATCAACCTTGAATTCGATATCGCTACGTGAGAAACTATAGTATCCAAGGTCTCTTATAAACCGTTCAAGCCTCAATCTCTCAGCCGTAAGCAGCTCGTCGTCAAACACCTGTCCCTTCTCAAAAAGGCAGTTCAGGGTGTCCATATAAACCAGCGACATGACCGTTGTGTCCAATATATTGTAATTTATATTTCTCAGGATATATGGTTCTTTTGTCCTGACATCATAAACAATATTTGTCTTCTTCTTCCTCATAAAATAATCAGTACCTACTTCTGCATTGAAATAACCTTTATAAAACAGGTAATTCTCAAGTTGTTCAGCCGATTTGGATGCAGCAAACTGATCAAACAGGACTGGTTCCTCCCCAATGTTCCTCAACCATCCATGGGGCCATCGCTCCTTTTCAATATTTGACAGGTTATACAGGCCGAGATGAAACCTGGCACCAAAAATGCGTTTATTTGGAGTCTGTTTCAGATAGGGACTCAAATCTGACTTCTTTATCTTATTATTGTCAATCTTAATCTCCGATTTATCCAGCAGGCTCTCGTTATCAGGAATATATTTTGTTGGATTACATGAACTGATGATCACTGTCAATGCGATTGCTGCTGTGAGTTTTAGGGCGAAGATATTTTTATATGACCTAAAATATTCCAAAATTTGTATCTGCTATTTCGCAAATATATCAATTATTACCTCAAATAACAGTTAATACAGAATTCACCTCACAAGATGATAAGCACTGGCAAGATAAAACTCATAAGATCACTTCACCAGAAGAAACAGCGTGAAAAGCTAGGACTTTTTATTATTGAGGGTGATAAGCTTGTCAGGGAATTCCTGACATCAAACGCTCAGGTGGTATGCGTAGTGGCTAAACCTGAATGGTTAGCGAGCCTACCGGAAAAAAACCTGGAAAACAGGGTTGAACTGATTGAGGTTGAATCCGGGGATCTGAAAAAGGTAAGCAGGCTTACCTCCCCGCAAAATGCCCTTGCCCTGGTACGGATCCCGGAGCACACCTATGATACCGGATCCCTGAAGTCTGAATTAAGCATTGCCCTGGAATCGGTTCAGGATCCCGGCAACCTTGGAACTATAATAAGGATAGCAGCCTGGTACGGGATCAAAAATTTATTCTGCTCAGATGACTGTGTTGATATTTTCAACAGTAAGGTTATCCAGTCGTCGATGGGAGCCGTTCTTCATGTCAAGACTCATTATACAGATCTTGCAGACCTGCTGACAATGTTGCGCAAGTCCGAAACAGCTGTTTATTCAGCCTCACTGAATGGGGAGTCAGTTTACACTACTGATCTGGAACGAGGAGGAATAATCATTTTCGGGAATGAATCAAGGGGAATCACAACTGAGCTTAAGAAATTTGTCAATAAGGAACTGACAATACCATCTTTCGGTGAGCCGGGTGCGGGGATTGATTCCCTTAATGTAGCAATGTCGGCAGCCATTATCTGCAGTGAGTTCAGGAGGAGGCAAGTTTCAGGGCAATAGCTTTTGCAACCCTTATCCCATCAATTGAAGAGGATAGAATACCACCTGCATAACCGGATCCCTCTCCAGCCGGATAGAGACCCAGAACCTCCACATGTTCAAGAGTCTCCTTATTACGTTTTATCCTCACGGGGGATGATGTTCTTGATTCCACAGCCGTGATCACCGCTTCACTGGTGACAAAACCCTTCATTCTTCTTTCGAACTGTAAAAAACCACCCTTCAGTTTCTGAGCGATAGAAGGAGGAAGCCATTTATGAATTGGAGAACTTACGACACCAGGGAAATATGATACAGCCGGCAGGTTTACCGATTGCCGGCCAAATATAAAATCATTGAGCCGCTGAGCCGGGGCTACCTGTGACCTCTCGCTGTTCAGCCATGCAAGTCTCTCAATATCTGCCTGATACATAAGACCGGCCAGACTACCGGTTCTATAATATTCAGCGGGAATATCCTCTGGTCTGACCTCAACCACTATCCCTGAATTCGCATATGGTGAATTGCGCCCTGAGGGTGACATCCCGTTAACCACTATTTCTTCATCTGAGGTTGCTGCCGGAACAATAAACCCTCCGGGGCACATACAAAAGGAATAGACACCCCTGCCTTCGATCTGGGAGGTCAGGGAATATATGGCAGCCGGAAGAAAGGGGTCGCGACCTGAGCCATGGTACTGAATTCTGTCAATCATCTCCTGGGGATGCTCCACCCTCACGCCCATGGCAAAGCTCTTTGCTTCCAGAGCAATATCCTTCCTGCGGATCAGATGATATATATCCCTTGCTGAATGACCAGTGGCAAGGATAACATTTGACGAAATGAATGTACTGCCACCTCTGCATTGCACACCTGCAACATTACCATTTTTAATGATAATATCCTCTACCCTGTGATCAAACAAAACCAAACCGCCGGCTTCCGTAATTGTATTCCTGATATTCATGATCACTCCGGGAAGCTTATCTGTTCCAATGTGCGGGTGTGCTTCGAACAGTATATCAGGATTTGCGCCATGGCAGACCAGCAGTTCAAGGACCCGGAGATTATCACCCCGCCTTTTCGATCTGGTATATAGTTTGCCGTCAGAGAAGGTGCCTGCTCCTCCCTCACCAAAGCAATAATTTGAATCGTTGTCAATTATATGTTCCCTGCCTATCCTGGCAATATCCACTTTCCTTTTTGATATTTCCTTTCCCCGTTCCAGAATAACAGGTCTGATGCCCTCTTCGATTAAGGTAAGGGCAGCAAAAAGGCCTGCCGGCCCGCTTCCGATAATAATTACCTCCCTTGACCTGCCAACATCTTTCCATTTGAACCGGGGAGCGGTCAGTGAAGAGGGTACCTCCTCGGTCCAAACCTCTACCTTCAGGCTGACCGAAATGCGACCCCTCCTGGCATCAACCGACCTGTGCAGGTATCTCAGCCCCTTTATCTCCTCTTCCGGAATACCTGATCTGGCAGACGCCTTCCCTCTGATAATTTTATCATTTGAGGCCTCCCCGGGAGTCAGAACTAGAGTTACCTCTTTCATCTCTTATCTATTCAAAATGGAATGCAATAACCCAGATCTGGGATTTTAATTTCCCTACGGCATTGACAAATTCCGGGTAGCCGGGCGCCGGATCATGCACCAGAATATCTCTTAATCCATTTGACATTTTTACTTCCACCGAGAGTTTAAAATACGGGAGATAAAAATCAAGCCCGGCTCCCAGCTCATAATAGAGATCGGCTCTGTGCAGTCTGACATATACCGGCTCCTCATCATCATATTCCTTTCTGCCAGCAAGGTCGTACCTGAAATTAAGGCCACCAACAACGTACGGCCTGACATTATTCAGTCTCATTCCCTTATATTTTAAAAGCAGGGGAAATTCAAGAAAGGATGACTCCACCTTTTGTTCATCATTATAAGCCAGCTGACTTCGGTAAAAATTGAGCTGCCGCTGTCCGAAAGAGACCCCTGGAAGGAACCGGATGTCAAAATATGTAAACGGTCTCAGGTCCATCACAATCTGTATGTTTATACCAGGTTTTAAAAAACTAACCTCTGGATAGAGCGAGTCTGTACTAAAAAAATCATTATCTGGAGTTACATTAAAATCCATGGTATTAAATCCGATGCTGAATCCGAAATGAAGAAGTTTTTCATCATACCATGATTTATTCTTTGATTTTTGTTTCTGCGCCACTGAGGGCAACTGCAGCAGCAGCAGAAGCAACAATATAAATATTTTCCTGATTTCCCTTGTCAATCTGTCTGTATCTTATGATGTTCAAATATATTAACTAATACAATAAGTGATTATTGTATGCCTGTTTATTCCCGGTGTAGATAGTGGCTACTCCTCCAGTGAGCGATCGCTTCGAAAGATCTGTGAAACCGATCTCCCTCATCAGATCAATAAAATCATCTCCCTCCGGAAACTTACTGACAGATTCCGGGAGGTAGCGATATGCATTCCTACCTTCGGAAAATAGATTTCCCAATACCGGAAGGATTCTGTGAAAATAAAAGTTATAAACATACCTGAAAGGAAAGTTTGAAGGACGGGAGAACTCCAGTACCATTACGACACCTCCAGGTTTTATGACCCTGTACATCTCCCCCAGCCCTTTACCCGGATTCTCGAAATTACGAACCCCAAAGGCAACCATTGCTACATCGAAGGTTGAATCATCAAACGGAAGATCTTCCGAATCGGCAATTACCAGATCGATCTTTTTTTCCAGTTTTTTGCGATGAATTTTCTTCCTGCCCTCTTCAAGCATCCTCTGTGAGAAATCGACAGCACAAACTGATTCAGGAGATAATCGCAGAGCCGTAATCGCGAGGTCGCATGTTCCCGTAGCAACATCAAGTATTGTGGCTGGATCAATTCTTTTTCCGATCTCGTTTATAGCTTTCCTCCTCCAAAAAAAATCTGTCCCGAATGATAGGAAATGATTCAGGAAATCATACCTCCAGGCGATTAAATCAAACATGCTGCGTATCTCCTGCTTCTTTGCCATATTCCTGCTATGAAAATTGCAAAGATAAAACTTTAATTTATTTCAAATTAAAATGCATCAACCTGCGTATAACTATTTTTTTTGTATCTTAAACCCTTCCAAAATTGTAAGGCTTAATTGGATTGAAATCAGGTTTTGCTACGCCGCTTCTTTTAAGATCAGTATATGAATAAGATTGTATTAATCACCGGTGCAACATCAGGAATTGGTGAATCCGCTGCAAGGCTCTTTGCGAAAAACAGGTATCAGATAATAATAACCGGCCGACGGGAAGATCGTCTCAATTTGCTTGAAAAGGAACTTTCAACAGAGTATAATGCCAGGGTATTGAAGCTTTGTTTCGATGTTCGTGACCTGAATCAGGTAACCGATTCGCTGGGCAGCCTGCCAGAACAGTGGCAGGAAGTTGATATCCTTGTCAATAATGCGGGGCTAGCTGTAGGACTTAACCATATTCACGAGGGAGTAGTCGAAGACTGGGAAAGGATGATCGATACAAATATTAAGGGACTTCTCTATGTAACAAGAACCATATCACCCGGCATGGTTCAGCGGGGAAGGGGACACATAATCAATATTGCATCAGTTGCAGGTAAAGAGGCATATGAGTATGGGAATGTTTACTGTGCAACCAAATTTGCAGTTGACGCCCTTTCAAAATCGATTAGGATCGATCTCTTAAAACATGGAATAAAAGTTACCAATATTGCTCCCGGCCTCGTTGAAACTGAGTTTTCGATTGTCAGGTTTAAGGGCGATAAAGGTAAAGCCTCTGCTCCTTATAACGGACTCAAACCGCTAAGCGGCGACGATATTGCTGACGTAATATATTACTGCGCCACCCTGCCTGAGCATGTTACCATTAATGATATTCTGGTTATGCCGACCTCCCAGGCCAGCGCAAATCATTATTACAGAGAATGACATTTCCACGGATACTTATTACATCAACAAAATAAATATGAGCCGGAAAAAACAAAATGTAAAGGATCAATCAACTCTAACAATTTAATATCTAATAAATTATCAGATGTATACCTACGAATACCTATTTACTTTTAGTAAAACCCTGTTTGAGAAAATGGGATGTAGCCCGGAGGACGCCACTGTCATAGCTGATGTGTTGCTAAGGGCTGAGTTAAGAAACATTTCATCACATGGATTGTTGCGGCTGAAGGATTACTGGATGCTGGTACAGGACGGGAGGATGAATCCAAAACCGAATGTCCGTATTGTTCATGAATCTCCAGGGACAGCCGTGGTCGACGGAGATCTCTCTTTTGGTATGGTCAGTGGAAAAATATCGATGAAGCTGGCTATTGAAAAGGCAAAAAAGGCAGGCACAGGATGGGTTGCCACCCGTAATTCAAATCACTTCGGGATAGCCGGCTATTATGCGATGATGGCCCTGGAACACGACATGATTGGAATTTGCCTGACGAATGCCAATCCATCTGTAGCGCCAACTTTCTCTGTCGAAAGGATGCTGGGAACCAACCCGATATCAATGGCGGTGCCAACAAAGAACCAGCCACCCTATGTAGCCGACTTTGCAACCACACCTATTGCCCGGGGTAAGATCAGTGTTGCAGAAAAGAAAGGTGAAAAGCTTCCGCTTGGATTTGTCCAGGATAAATATGGGCATCCAAGCGATGATCCTTCAATCCTTCGTGAGGGAGGTGCTATTCTTCCCCTGGGGGGCGACAGGGTCCATGGTAGCCATAAGGGTTACTGCCTCGGGTCAATTGTTGATATCCTTACAGGCGTGATAAGTGGCGCAAACTGGGGGCCTTTTGTGCCTCCGGTTGTGTCCTATCTTCCCCGCAAGGACAAACAGGTCGGGCTTGGAACAGGTCATTTCTTTGGTGCTATGAGGATTGATGCCTTTATGCCTGCAGATGAATTCAAGATCAGGATGGATGAATGGATCGGGTCCTTCAGGGCATCCCGGCCGGTTGAGGGTCAGGAAAAGGTGCTGATCCCCGGTGATGTGGAGAGGGAGTATGAGGAAATATTGATGAAGAAAGGTATAGAACTTGTTCCCAAAGTGATTGAAGACACGAGAGAAGTTGCGGAGAGTCTTGGTATGGAATTCAAGGAGCCAATGTGACATTCATCATTTCTTTATCTTTCTTAACGGTTAATCTTATTCCGGAAATTAATTCTGGTACTGATGATTGATATCTTAAAGGAACGGAAAACCATCAGAAAGTATTCAGCTGAAGATGTAAGCGATGATCTGCTGAACGAAATTCTTGAAGCGGGAATCAGGGCATCAACTACAGGCAACATGCAGGTTTACAGCATCGTTATTACACGTGATGAGAAAAAAAAGGAGGCGCTGGCTCCGTTGCACTTTAACCAGCCTATGATAATGCAGGCTCCCGTCTCACTAACCTTCTGTGCTGATTTCAACAGGTTCAACAAATGGTGTTATAATCGAAATGCTATACCTGGTTATGATAATTTTCTCTCATTCATGACTGCGGCCATTGATGCAATTATTGTTGCCCAGACAGTTAGTATTGCTGCAGAGTCGAAAGGATTGGGTATTTGCTATCTGGGTACAGCAATCTACATGGCTGAAAAAATCATAGAAGTACTCAATCTGCCGGCCGGTGTGGTCCCGGTTACTACTCTGACGATCGGATGGCCCGCCGAGGATCCCGAACAGGTCGACAGGCTGCCTCTCGATGCGGTTATTCACCTTGAAACCTATACCGATTATAGTCCTGAAGATATCAACAGGCTCTACAGTGAAAAGGAATCACGTGATGATTCAAGGCAGTTTGTAGAGGAAAACAGGAAGGAGACCCTTGCCCAGGTATTTACCGATGTGAGGTATAAGAAGAGTGATAACGAAACTTTTTCTGAACTTCTGCTTAATGTTCTCAGAAAGCAGGGCTTCATGTGATTCAGATATATTTCTCTCATTGCACTGTTTTCATAATCAATGCATTGAAGGAGAATCAGGATTAATAATTATATATAGTTATTTCAATCAGAACCTTTTGGTGTAACCGTGACAGTAAGGGGTTTTTCCGGTATTGAAATAATAGTCCTGGTGGTAATCCTCAGCCTCATAGAATTCTGTTGCCGTGGTCAGTTCCGTTGCAATTTTATATCCCTTCCCTCTCAGCAGGCTGAGTAGTTCACCGGCAATTTTTCTCTGCTCATCATTCATATAGAATATTTCCGACCTGTACTGGTCCCCTCTATCTGGCCCCTGCCGGTCGACCTGGGTAGGATCATGGATCTCAAGGAACAGGCGAACAACCTCTTCATAACCGATCTGGTCAGGGTCATAAGTAACCTTTACGGCCTCTGCATGTCCGGTGTTCCCGGTACACACCTCTTTGTAAGTGGGATTCGCTACATGACCGCCTATATAACCTGATACAACAGATTTAACCCCCTCTTTCTGCTGAAGAAAGTATTCTACACCCCAGAAACAGCCTCCGGCCAGAATCGCGGTTTCATACCTGCCTGCATCAAGCTCAGCCGGGACAAAATCAATCGAAATTGAATTGACACAATGCCGGGTATTCTTGTCGGTAAAACCCTCATTGAGGAAAACATGCCCCAGGTGTCCATTGCAGTTTGAACATACTATCTCAGTTCTCATACCATCAGCATCAGGTATGCGGGTAACCGCTCCTTCTATTTCATCATCAAAGCCGGGCCATCCACAGTGCGAATCAAACTTATCCGCTGATTTGTAGAGGGCAGCGCCACATTGTTTACATACATAGGTTCCCGCCTCCCTATGATCGGTATACTTACCCGTGAAGGCACGCTCCGTGCCTTTATTCTTTATAACGTACGATTCTTCCGGTGTGAGCACATTATATAACCTTTTGGTCTGGGCAGTGATGTTATTGGCCATAGCTATTAAAATTACTATTAAAAAATATTTGAATATTCCTTTCATCTTATCATGGTTTTTATATTAATACAAAGGAACACTGAAATTGTTCTAAAAATCATGCAGAAACTGCCACAGGTGAAAAAACTGTTTTTTAACAACATAGCTGCCGATTGCAGGTAATGAGAATTATGTAGATTTACATACTGGGAAACTACTAACAATAAAATTTATACAGATGAAAAAGAGAATTAGATTTATCCTGGTTACCGTGATCATTATGGTGACCGGGCTTACATGCTTTTTACAGCCGGCTGATGCACAACGCAGAACAGGGCCGGCTGGAGAACCGGCAGCTACGGAGACTGGAAATTCCGGAACCCCGGTGATCGGGGGACTGAGATTCCGGCTTATCGGGCCGGCAGCATACTCAGGAAGGATAGCTGATTTCGCTGTCAATCCTGAGAACCCTTCCGAGTATTATGTCGGGGTGGCTTCAGGAGGCCTCTGGAAAACAGAGAATAAAGGAACTACATTTGAGCCGGTCTTCGACAACCAGCCGGTTTTCTCCATAGGTGCTCTCGCCATTGATACTAAGAATCCTTTCGTAGTATGGGTAGGAACAGGTGAGAATAATTCCCAGCGAAATCTGGCCTATGGCGATGGAGTATACAAAACTACGGATGGCGGCAGATCATGGAAAAATATGGGATTAAAGAATTCGGAACATATCGGCAAAATTATGATCGATCCCAGGAACAGCAACATTGTTTATGTAGCTTCACAGGGTCCGGCATGGGGCCCCGGCGGCGAAAGGGGACTTTATAAGACCGTTGACGGAGGCAAAACCTGGGAGCAGATCCTTTTCGTGGGTGAATATACCGGAATATCCGATCTTGAAATTGATCCCAGGGATCCTGATATTATCTATGCAGCCGCCCACCAGCGCGAACGACGGGTATATTCCAAAATAGACGGCGGACCTGAATCAGCAATATACAAATCGGTTGATGGTGGTAAAATATGGGATAAGCTTTCCCGGGGTCTTCCTTCGGGAGATGTCGGACGTATCGGCCTTGCCCTCTCCCCTGCCAATCCTGATATTATCTACGCAATTATAGAGCTGCCAGGAAACAGCGGTGGATTTTACCGATCGGTAAATATGGGTGAAAGCTGGTCGAAAATGAGTGATATGGTTGCCGGTAGCCCGCAATACTATAATGAGATCTATGCTGATCCCAAAGATCCTGACAGGGTAATATCCATGGATGTGAGGAATATGGTCACAAATGATGCAGGTAAGACATGGGAACCACTGGGTGAGAAGAACAAACATGTCGATAATCATGCCCTATGGATCGATCCATGTAATACCGATTATTACCTGACGGGCTGCGACGGTGGAGTTTATGAGAGCTGGGACCGTGGTCAGAACTGGGTTTTCAAGACCAACCTTCCTATTACTCAATATTACCATGTACGTGTCGATAATGACCTGCCCTTCTACAATGTATATGGAGGGACTCAGGACAATGGCTCCTGGTTTGGTCCATCCAGGACCCTTAGACAATCGATCGTAAATGCCGACTGGACCTATACTATCGGAGGCGACGGTTACCTTTCCATTCCTGATCCGGATCTGCCCGACATTCATTATGCCGAGTCGCAGTACTGTGGACTGAGGAGATACGACAGACGTACCGGTAACAGCGTTTCAATTAAACCACAACCGATCGAGGATGAAGTGTACAGGTTTAACTGGAACACACCCTACATAATAAGTCCGCATAACAGCTCAATACTTTATGTGGCAGCGAATAAAGTACTGAAGAGCGCCGACAGGGGTGACTCATGGAAAGAGATCAGTCCCGATCTTACACGCCAGATTGATGTAAACTCACTTCCAATGATGGGTAAGATATGGCCTCCTGAGGCAATCGCTAAGAGTGCTTCAACCTCTCCGTTCGGCAATATATTTGCTCTGGTTGAGTCGCCGCTCAAACAGGGAATGCTATATGCCGGTACCGACGACGGCCTGATCTGGATTACTGAAGATGATGGTCAGAACTGGACAAAATATTCATCTTTCCCTGGTGTTCCCGATATGACATTTGTTAATTACATTCTCCCTTCCCAGCATGAAATCAATACCGTTTATGCCTGTTTCGACGGACGTAAGAACTTCAGCGATTTTACTCCTTATATAATCAAGAGTACCGATAAGGGAAAAAGCTGGACATCAATTGCCTCAAATCTGCCCAGCGGCACAATTTACGCCATCCAGGAAGATCATGTTGATTCTGATATCCTGTTTATTGGAACTGAATGGGGTGTATGGGTTACTATTGACGGAGGTAAAAAGTGGGAGCAGATAAAGAGTGGAATACCTACTATCCAGGTAAAGGATCTTGCAATCCAGAAAAGGGAAAGCGACCTTGTCGTGGCTACATTTGGAAGGGGTATCTATATCCTCGATGATTATTCCTACCTGAGGGAGATCAAGAAGGGAGTAACTGCAAAAGATGCACATATTTTCAGTATTAAGGATGGACTGCTCTATTATCCCTCCTCGAACCTCAACTATCAGGGAGAGGTGGAATTCAAGGTACCAAACCCTGCTCCTGAGGTAACCGTAAGGTATTGGTTGAAGGAGGGATATCAGACACTCAAGGATAAGAGACAGTCAGTTGAAAGGGCTGCTTCAAAAGCCGGCCGCGAAATAGATTATCCCACAGATGAAGAACTTATAGCTGAAGCAACTGAGGAGAGGGCAATGCTCCGGATTATCATTACCGACAGCCAGGGTAACATTATCCGTAAGATCGAGCAACCCCTCAGAAAGGGCATAGGAAATGTTGCCTGGGATATGAGATATCTGCAAAGAAGGGGCCCTGCTGTCCCTCCCGGTGAATACAGCATTAAGGCAGAGAAGTATCTGAATTCAAAATTCGAGACCCTTGTCGAAGGAGTAACATTCAGGGTAAACACTCTTAATGACAATGCCCTTGGTACACCTGACTATAAGGCCAAATTCGAGTTCATTATCAAGGCCTCAGAGCTGAGTGAAACTATTTCTGAAGTAAATAATTTTGCCACTGATATGACTGCTAAAATAGGCACACTAAAACAGCAGATGACCAGTACTGCTGCAAATACCAATGAGTTATTGCTGTATGCAAACAGCCTGCAGAAGGAGCTGGATGCCATAACTTCAAGCATTAGTGGACGCGGTTCAGGCGGAGCAAGAATCGATGCCGATACACCCAGTATAATGGCCAGGATAAGGTTTGCTACTTCGGCCAATTCAAGCGCTGAGCATGGAGTTACGGGAGCCCAGGTTGAACAATATGATATCGCGCTTGAAAAATTTGAGAAAGAATACCTCAGGCTGAAAAGGATCTGCGAGGAAGAGCTTCCAAAGTTCGAAGAAAAGCTCAGGGAGGCTGGAATTAAATGGATGCCCGGCAGTTTTCCTGTATACAACCAGGAAATTTAATGAACAAGTTACAGCAGTAACTGTTATTACTTTATATCAAAAGAAAGGGTAGTCGTTACATGATTAGTGTCAGACTATCCTTCTTTTGAAATTATGTAAGAATTTATTAATTTTGGTACGATGGTTGTATATTAACATAAAAGCTTATTTTTGTGTTGATAAAATTTTTCCGGATATGAAGAGATTTGCGGTTTTATTAGCGGTGGTATTTGCTTTAGCTCTTGCATTGAGCTCATGCAACAATGACAATTGCCCTGCATACAGTATAGCAGATACTGATATCGAATATGTAGGTTAATTGCAGATCCCAACCGTTCCTATTATAATTAATATCAGCAGGATATGAGAAAGCTGCTGAACATAATTCTGATACTTTTGTATCCTTTGGTACCTTTGTTCGCCCAGGGTGATGTTGACGAACAACAAAGGATATTTTACAGGAATGAGCGGACAGTTGCCCTGAGCCTCTATTCCAATGGCTTTGGTTTCAGCTACAGGGAAGGGAAACGGCTCAACTTCCTCAATAAACGGCTTTTTGAGGTCGATCTTAGCATAGTTAAGCATCCGAAGGAGATAAAACTATCAAACCCCAATGTTCAGACTGGAGGGAATTTTATATTCGGGAAGCTTAACAGCACCTATTTTCTGAGAGGAGGGCTGGGGCATCAGCACGAAATATTCAAAAAAATGGATCTCGGGGGTGTGGCAATAAGATATTTCTTTATAGGAGGTCCTGAAATTTCAATTTCAAAACCAATATATTACAACGTTCTTTACCCTGTAGGCGGTAATTCATTTGAGTTGCGAAAGGAAAAATTCGATGAAACGTTACACGACCCCCAGGATATATATAGTAAAGCATCATTTTTCAAGGGATTAAATGAAATAGGCATTGTACCCGGACTGCATGGCAGGGGTGGATTTAACTTCGAATACAGTAAAGAGGATAAGGTAATACATGCCATTGAGATCGGCGCTGCTGTGGATGCCTTTCCAAAGAAGATCCCCATCATGGCTGCCGATGACAATAAGGCCCTGTTTCTGACACTTTTTGTAAGCTACCGTATTGGATTTGTGGTCGATCCCCTTGATCCTGAATCCACGAAAATCCCAACCCTGTTCTTCAGAAAATAGATACTACTATGACTATTCTCATGTTGACTGATTCAGCATAATTGTTTAATTTTGCAGGTTCAGGAAATTAACTTAATTTATAAAACTATGTCAAGTATAAAAATAGCCATCAACGGCTTTGGGAGGATCGGCAGAAATGCATTCAAGATAATGATTGAGAGGGATAATATTGAAGTGGTTGGAATAAATGATCTTACCGATACCAAAACACTTGCCCACCTGTTGAAATATGATTCAACACAGGGAAAATTTGAAGGTGTATCATATGATGAGGAGAATCTTATTGTCAATGGAACCAGGGTCAGGGTTTCTGCCGAAAGAAACCCGGTCTCTATTCCCTGGCCGGTTACCCCCGATGTTGTAATTGAATCAACCGGCGTATTCAGGGCAAAGGAAAGTGCCAGGGGAGGTTATGGTGATCATCTCAAGAACGGAGCAAAAAAAGTGATCCTCACCGTGCCTTCAAAGGATCAGATCGATGCCACGATTGTCCTGGGTGTGAATGATGATGATCTTAAACCCGACCATCAATGTGTTTCAAATGCATCATGCACAACAAATTGCCTCGCACCGGTAGTCAAGGTGCTGAATGATAAATTCGGAATTGAGCAGGGCTTTATGACAACCATCCACTCCTATACCAACGACCAGGTTATCCTCGATCTGCCTCACTCAGACCTTAGAAGGGCCAGATCAGCAGCTTTATCACAAATACCCACCACCACCGGTGCGGCTAAAGCTGTTGGGATCGTAATACCTGAACTTAAGGGCAAACTGGATGGAATGGCTGTCAGGGTTCCCACCCCTACAGGCTCTCTCGTTGACCTGGTAGCTCTCCTTAAGACTGAAACAACCAAAGAAGAAATCAATGCAGCAATGAAGCAGGCATCAGAGGGATCTATGAAGGGAATTCTTGAGTATACTGAAGATCCTATTGTTTCTGTTGATGTTATTCATAATCCTCATTCATCGATCTTCGATGCCCTGAGCACTATGGTTAACGGAAAAATGATTAAGATAATTTCCTGGTACGATAACGAATGGGGATATTCAGTAAGAGTGGTTGATCTTGCCGAAAAGCTTATGAAGTAGAGCAACCAGGAATAAAATAAGGGAAGGGCGCATTCAGATGCGCCTTTTCTTATCCAAGCAGCATTTCTATTTCAATGGGTATCCCGGATGTATCACGGTAATGCTCGCCAAGCTCCATTATGGCTTCATCATCCTCCTCATAATACCATATTATCCTGACGGTCTTACCACCCTCCTTATACTCCTTTATCAGTTTAAGTATTTCAAGCAGGTGCTTTGAGGAACCGCTGTTGATATATTCAAGGATGATCTTTAGTCTGAGGTTGTCCGAATATGAGAAAAACTTCACCAGCCAATCGCGGAGCAACTTATATAAAGATTCAGGATTCTCAGGAATCGAACGACCCTCAATGGTCATTGTACCGGCCCCCGGATCATAACTGATTGCCGGAGTCTTTTTTGTCTTCTGCTGAATAATTTCTGGTTCCATATGCTTTTATATCATTCATGTCTTAATGCTTCGATCGGATCAATTCCCGCAGCCCTGACAGCAGGGAAATATCCTGAAACCACACCTACAATGAAACATAGCGTCACACCACTGGCAACCCACTTCCAGGGGATTATGAAACTGGTATTTAAAGCGGATGAGATCAGGTTGCCTATCAGGATGCCAAGTATGATCCCCAGGATACCTCCGAACTGGCCTATCAGTACAGACTCAAAAAGAAATTGCTGTTTAATTGTCGATGTCCTTGCTCCCATCGCTTTTCGGGTACCAATCTCCCTGGTCCTTTCGGTTACCGAGACTAGCATGATGTTCATCAGTCCGACTGCAGCACCAAACAGGGTGATAAATCCTATAATTGTGGCTGCTATTGTGACGAACTTTATATTCTTTATGAGGAGTTCGGCAATTGCATCACTTTTTGATATGTTGAAATCGGATTCATCCCTTGGATCGAGTCCCCTGACCAACCTGAATATTCCCTCCGCTTCACTGGTTATCATATCCATGCTGGTGAGCGGAAATGGCATTACCGTAATACTGAAGCTCATGCCGGGCCTCGAAAAATAATAGCGTGCAGTTGTTACAGGCATAAAACAGACATTGTCACTGGTAATAATGCTCGACCCTTTTCTCTTCAGTACACCAACCACCTTAAGCTTGCAACCACCAACATTAATTACCTTATCAAGAGGGTTCTCACCACCCTTAAAGATATCCCCTGCCACATCAGCTCCAATGATTGCAATGTTACGGTTCGATGCCACCTCTTCGGGACTGAAATTTCTGCCGGATTCAATTTCATAACCACCTACAGTAGTATAGAACTCATCCACACCAAGGAGCTGTACTATAGGATTGGTCTCCTCACTCCTGTAGCTTATAGTCGCCATGCCTGAGGCTGTCACCGATACAGAAACAAATGCCGGCTCTTTAAACCGTTCCTTGAATTCCATCGCCTCCCGGAACGAAATATATGAATGGTTCCTTACACGTGTCTCATTATTTCCTATCACAACCCTGAATCCCCTGCTTGTTATGGTGAATGTGTTAGCTCCCATCATCGAGAACTGGCTGGTCAGTGATCCCCTGATTGCATCAATAGCAGTTAGTATCCCTACCAGTGCCATTATCCCGAATGCTATAATACACATGGTAAGTATCGCCCTTATCCTGTTCGACCTGATCGCCCTAAGTGATATCCGGAAATTCTCGGCAAATACCTGAAGCTTCAACATTGACTGCCCGTTTAGTGATTTTTAAAATTACAATAATTTCAATTCTTTACCTAAAACTTGAACAGAATTGTATTTTTTTGAAAATTAATTAAACTTTTAGTTGTATAACTAAATATTTCGTTATATATTTGCAGCAGACTAATAAAGCAAGACAGTCATGAGAGAATTAACAAGGGCAGAGGAACAGGTGATGCACATACTATGGGAGATTGAAACCGGTTTTGTCAGGGATATTCTGGAACATTTCCCCCACCCCCGCCCTGCTTATAATACGGTAAGTACTATTGTAAGAATACTTCAGGATAAGGGATTTGTGAGCCATAAAGCATATGGCCGTACTCATGAGTATTATCCCCTGATAACCAAGGATGAATACATGAAGATTCACATGTCGAACTTTGTCAAAGATTATTTTGCAAACTCGTATGAGAAAATGGTCAGTTTCTTTGCCCGGGAGCAGAAGATAACTGTTAAGGACATGGAAGAAATAATGGAACTGATGAAGGCAGAAATTGCAAAACAAAAACCCGGATCATGACACAGCTGTTTAACTATCTGATAACTGCAACTGTTTACCTTACGGTATTTTACATCTTTTATCTGCTTTTTCTGAGCAGAGATACCCAATACAGCAGGAACAGGATATACCTTGTGTCGGCAATAATACTATCCGTCCTGCTGCCGCTTATAAGGATCCCGGTTACGGGTGATACAGCCATTGGTAATCTTAACAGGAACCTTGGCGGATTGATCCTGATCGACCAGGTAAACGTGGTTGCTTCAGCGGATGAGGCTATTAGATATCCATTACAAAAGATACTTACTCTGATATATATATCAGGACTGATCCTTTCAGCCGCTTTCCTGGTATTTAATATTGCCCGCATCAGCAGGATGATAGCTGCCGGAAGGGAAAAGGGCACACGTATAGTTTATACCGATTCAGCCACCATCTCCGGTTTTTCAGCATTCGGTTTTATCTTTTTATGCCGGGATATACCTGCAGAGGAGGCTGCCTGCATTACTGGTCATGAAACCAAACATATTGACTATCTGCATTTTGCAGACCTTTTCCTTCTGAAAGTTGTTTCCCTGTTGTTCTGGTTCAATCCATTAATGTACCTGTTCGAAAGATCCCTGAAAGCTGTGCATGAGTACCAGGCTGATGATAAAATGCTTATCGGCGGCGAAAATCCGGTAAACTACCAGCAGATGATAATGAACCAGTTGTTCAGTACCAACATATTTACTTTA
>DATKZO010000053.1:0-61771 GCA_035527935.1 Bacteroidales bacterium | reverse complement strand
CGGAACATGGCGTTTAGGGTGTTTGAACCACCGCCGCTCCAGCCCCAGATACCGACCCGTGACATGTCTACATATGGTCGGGTTCTACCAAGTTCCTGCAAACCTGCTGCCTGTTCCTCGGTGGAGAGTGGGCCAAGGCTGGGGAATATCGCTCGCCGCCAGGCAGCTCCCTTCGGCGCCGGAGTGCCTCGGTTGTCAATACATACCACTAGATAGCCCAGATCGGCTATCGTACGATGGTAAAGGGTGCTGGTGTGGTAGATGTTCCACTCGTCCAACACTTTTTGATTTGCCGGCTCACCATATACATACACTAAAACAGGATATTTTTTGGACGCATCAAAGTCATAAGGTTTAATCATCCATGCATCCATCACTACTTCTCCACCGATGTCAATCTTTAAAAACTCTGCTGGCTTGGAAATCAGCTTCTCCATTTTTGCGCGCAGCTCATGATTGTCTTCCAGTACGCGAACCACCCGGTGTGCTGGCAGTTCCACGAGTTCGGTTACTGTAGGTGTGTCGAACGTCGAATAGATATGAAATGCCCATCTGTAGTTGGGAGAGAAGTCATAATCGTGCCAGCCTGGCTGATCCGCGGGGGTGATCCGTTCAGGCTCTCCGCTCCCGGTAAGCCGCACGCGATAAAGATACTTCTGGGTAGCATTGTCAGGGGACGCATAATAGTAAAACCAGCCTCCAGCCTCGTCCACCATGCTACGCCAATCAAATTTAAAGTTTGACGATCGTCCATCAATAATATCTACGCCGTCAGGTGTCAATACCGCCTCCTCTTTTCCATCGCGCGAGTAAATATAGGCTCGGCGCCACCCATCATTTTCGCTCAATACGATAAACGCACTGCCACCACGTATCCACTTAAGCCCACCACTCCCACGACTGCCGGTAACCCAGGCTGAATCGGATTCGTGGTATATACTGATGACCTGGCCGGTTTGGATGTTAGCAATCAAAAAATCACGTTTATCCCTGCCGCGGCTAAACTTTTCTGCCAATACCTCTTCTGAATTCTCAGCCCAGCTCACCTGTCCAAGATAGTAACCCTCTTGAGGTGAGGGAATATTGAGCCAGCGAGTCTTTCCACCCCCGGCGGCGACAACACCTACACGTAAGGTTGCGATGGTACCACCTGCCTTGGCATACCGGACATATTTAATCTCTGGATACGTTGGGTCACTCGGTACAAGCATTGGCCGCAACTTAACATTAGACTCATCCGACTGCACATAAACGATCCGCTTTCCATCGGGGCTCCATACTGCATCACCGTTCGAAACAGAGTTAATCGCAGCATCCTTTGTGAGTTGAATTGTACGGTCTGCTTGCGTATCGTGCACGTACAGGTTCCCCTTTTCAGTATAAACGGAGCGCAGTCCGTCGGGGGAAATGCTTCCTCTCATCTCCTTCTGTGGAGAGTCCAGTTCACTGCGCTCACCGCTGACGATATCATAACGTACTCTTAGGTTCATCCCCGAAACAGACTCCATAAGTACAGAGTTATCACCTGTTGATGCCCTCAGCACAACCTCCGCTACTGTGTAACCAGAACTGTCTGGAAGCCAGGTTGGACGAAAGGACTTGGCATCGAATTCTTCCCGTTCGAAAATCGCCCGCAAACGTGCTTGGGCTTCAGCCGGGACCACGTTCTGATTATTCAAAGGGTTTTTTTCTACTGTTTTCTGACAACGGATTACCAGAATGGCAAAGGCAAGTACTAATCCTATCTTGATCAGATACCTGAACATAGCTTTTAACACGTCAAGATTTTTCATGGTTGTCATTAGTTAATATTTTTTGTTGTAAAGTTGATTTTTAAAAGATGATTATGTAGTTCAATTCATAATTTCAGAAATTATTAAGATAATATTATGTGCACCTTTAAATACTATTCTTTTGATGCCGTTGTTTAAAACAAATACATTGTTTGGTTTTAAAAAAAAGAAATAAAAATTAGCTATAAGTCAAGCTTAAAAACTTACCAATAAAGTTGTTTTAACCTATTACTTTGGTCCTGGGGGCAGATTATTTAATAAATAATTTGTCCTAAGAGTGTACAAATGATATTGTGTATTGATCCCTTCTCGTAATCCATGATTACGATTCGGATAAGACATCATGCTGAATTCCTTTTTATGGGCAACCAATTCATTAATCATTGATTCAAAACTTTGATAATGAACATTGCTATCACCTGTACCGTGGATGATCAACAACTTTCCCTTTAGATTGTGAACCCATGTAATGGGTGATCCTTTCTGGTACCCTTCAATATTATCATCTAATTGACCCATAAACCTTTCCTGGTAGGCAGGGTGGTAAAATTTTTGGTGGCTTACAAACGAAGAAGGCATAGCCACATGATATAATTCCGGATATCTAAATATCAAATTCAGGCTCATCTGTCCTCCTCCACTGTGGCCATAAATCCCAACCCTTGTAGGGTCTATATACGGGAATTGTTTTGGGATTATCCTGGTAGCTGCTGCGTGTTCCTGTGCTGCCAGCCAGCCTAATTGGCCATAAATTACTTTTCTCCAATTACTTCCTTGTGGAGACGGTGTTCCTCGCGGATCAATACTCATTACCACATAACCCTTTTGAGCCATCATCAGGTGCCATAAATATCTCATCCCATCCCATTTATCCAATACAGTTTGGCCCCAAGGCTCACCATATATATAATATAGCAAAGGGTACTTTTTATTTGGATCCATATCAGGAGGCTTAATACAATAACCATCCAGTTTTACACCATTGCCGATATCAACTTTAAAGAACTCCGTTGGTACCCGATTCATTTTTTCAAGCACCTCTTTTAGCTCACCATTATCCTCCAGGATTCTTACTTCCCTGTGATCTGGCAGACTGATAAGCCGATACTCCGGAGGGGTTTCCATTGAAGAGTAGATGTGAATTGCATATTTAAGATCGGACGAAAACTGGTAACTATTGGTTCCTTGAAAGTTAGCCGGAGTTATTCTTTGCAGAGTGCCTTTTCCATCCATTGATACTCTGTACAGGTATCGTTGAGTGGGGTTATCCGTAGAAGCCATAATATAAATCCATCCATTTTTTTCATCTACCCCGTAAACGTAGATTATATCATAGTTACCAGGCGTCAATAATGCATCCGTGTTATCATTTTCCGACTTGAGATATAAATGAACCCATCCATCCCGTTCACTAGTGTGAATAAACTTAGTTCCTTTACTTACCCACTGTATATTATTTGTTTCAACCCATTCCCTTTCATTCTCTGTATGTATTTTCCTTAATTTGCCATCAACCGTTGCAAGGTAAAAGTCTAATTGCTTTTGACTTCTGGGCAAAGTTTGTAATATAAGGTGGTTTAGATTTGGCTTCCACTCCATTTGCCAGATATAGTCTAAAGATTCTCCAGGCACATCTAGCCATTTCAACTCTTTACCTTTAAAGTCAGTTATACCCACTTTATTACCTGGTAGTTGCTGTGCAACCTTCACATACGGAAATTTAATAATCTCAGGGTATTGTGTTTCCGTATTATTAATCATATAGAAATCGGGGACCACACTATTGTCTTTCTGAACAAAAGCGATGTATTTACTGTCAGGACTCCAGGCATAACCAGATCTGCCATTCTTCTCCAGTGACGAGTTGAGTGCTGAAGTATTGCAGGTATTCATTTGTCCGTTGATTATTTTCTCAGATCCATCGCTTGTTAACTTATAGATAGTGAAAGCTCTCAAATCTTCAGCGTAAATATTGTTCTCAAATACGAAACTCACCATTTTCCCATCAGGGGAGAACTGTGCATTCCGAAGCGACCTATCCGGCATTTCTCTCCCTACTTTATACCAATCCCAGAGCAATAAATCCAATACCCAATAATCACCTGTGTTTCCACCAAATTCTTGTAACACAGAGTTAGTATAAATGAGTGCATGGGAATAATTCTTTGTGAAATAGTAATCTTCAATGCTTATTGGAGAAGAATACCCCGGGGGTATTAACCTCCAGGCTGGTATCATCACATTCCGCTCACCCGTTTTTAAATCATACGAAACAACTTCCTTGTAGCCCTTATAGTAATCTTTAGCTCCTTCTAATATGGCATAGGAAGACTTCTCTTCTAACCATTTAACCGGTCTAAAAGATTTGGCAGAAAGCATATCATCAAATAATCGATCTATTGTTAATAGAGAAGAATCTGTTTCCTGTGCTTGTAAAGGAAGAAACAATAAAACAAATGGCAACGCCAAAATAATCTGTTTAAATTTTCTGGATAGGTTCATGATGTTATTCATATTGTTTTTTGATTTTTATTGATTAATAAATACTAGAGATTCTTTTGAGGGACTTAATTGTCCGCACTAATGAAATAAACTTATACATAATACTTGATAGAAGCATATACTTTGTTACCCAATCAATGTATGCTGTTTGAATATTTATTGGAATTCTCTTGTTTTTATCTTAGAATTCGCATCTGATCAAGAATTGAAGTTGCCCAATTAAAAAAAAGCTAATCAATTAAATTTATACAGCCTTCAGGTAGCAAGTATGTATTTTAATTGTTCTCTGACCGGCCAAACGTGGTCGATAGGCCCGGCTTTTGCACAATACCTTATAACCATTATAAAATCGTTTCTGAGGGATAATAAAGAGGCCCCCGGTAGTCAATGTCGACATACTATCCTGATCTGTAAGATCAAAAGAGAAGGACCCGGGGGCGTGGATCCAGGATATGAAAGAAAATTGACTTTGATATAAAAATGGCCTAATTTTGATTTACTGTCTAACAAAGTCCTTTCATTATGTCAAGCTTGAGAGATATTATAAGTATTGGTTCAAGTTTGCTGAACATGAAACGTAGTTAGCGCCAACGAGAAACACATCCCACTTATAAAAACGATATGAAAACAATTACACTCTTAACCATCCTCTGCCTTTGTAAAATAATGCAAGGCCAAACATCTGAACCCGATATGGTGTTGATACCGGGCGGGGATTTTATTATGGGGAAAAATTCCAGTGATCCGACGGATTGGCAACCCGAACACCAGGTTTCAATAAATGCTTTCTATATGGACAAATATGAGGTTACAAATAAACAATACTATGAATTTTGCCAGAAAACCAAGAATCCTCTTCCTGAGTTTTGGGGATCTTCTCAATTCAAGTGCAGCCTGGATTACCCTGATCATCCTGTTGTTGGAGTGAGCTGCACTGATGCAGAGAAGTACGCAAAATGGGCTGGTAAAAGACTGCCAACTGAAGCTGAATGGGAATATGCCGCAAGAGGAGGACTACAAAATAAAAACTTTCCCTGGGGAGATCATATCGACTCAACCAAGGCAAATTATGGAAAGAAATATAAGACTACGTTGAAAGTCGGGACATTTAAACCTAATGGCTATGGACTATATGATATTTCCGGAAATGTCTGGGAGTGGACATCTGACTTCTATGGAGATAACTACTACATAAATTCTCCAAATAAGAATCCCAAAGGGCCACTACAAGGAAGATTCAAAGTCATTAGAGGTGGAAGTTGGCATTCAGGTGGCATGTGTCAACAAACATACTATAGAAACGGACTTCCCGTAAGCTGGGTGGATTTCGCAGTTGGATTCAGATGTGTTAAAGATATACGATGAAATCTCTACCCATGACTAAAAAAATACGCTGTGATAACACGGACAATGCTAAAGTTAATTGCCTTCGGCAGCCCTGAAAAATACAGCATCGACGAGCAGAATTATGCGAGAAACTTCATCTTAACTTATCAGAATATGTGTACCGGGATAACTCCTGCATCCGAGAAAAAATCAATTAACAGGAAATACTGTATTGAAGAAAAGCAACATATAACTGTATTAGTTCTTTTAGTTGATTTTTTTTGTTTTATTTCAAAATTATAAGAATATCCTACAGTGTTTGCAAACTAATATTTTTTAAGTTTACTATAATTCAAAAGGAGTTTACTATGAAACATGTCATCGAATCATTTTTCAGGATTGTCCTTTTAGCAATTATCCTCACTATCTGGTGGTTGGTGTTGAACGCACCACTTTCAAATGTTATGAATTTATCTATCATTGTGGGAGGTGTATTATTGACATTCCCCCTTGTTTGGCTTGGCAGGAAGATACTAGACCGACACCAAACAATTGGCCGCGCTGTCTGGACAACGACGTTTGTGCATTTTGGTTTGGGTTTTACATTTGGTGTTCCTATCGTACTAGCAGTAACCACTCATCAAGATTGGTCTGGCTGGGTGCTCCCGGTACCATCTGTAATTGGCTTGGTTCTGGTTATTATTACTGGGGCAGCTTGTTTGCTGACAGTGATAAACTTTGCCCTAAAAGGATCCGGTGCGCCCTTTTTCATTGTGCTCAGTCGGAAATTGGCATCAGATTGGATGTATGCCTGGACGCGCAATCCCATGGTGATAGCAGCTCTATCTTTTTTCCTGTCATTGGGAATCTGGTTTCAGTCAGCGCTATTTGTGCTCTGGGTACTCATATTGTTTGCACCGGCATTACTTTTTTTCGTAAAAGTGTATGAAGAACGAGAACTTGAGTTTCGCTTTGGGACATCCTATCAAGAATACAAATCCAAGACGCCAATGTTGTTTCCAAGAAAACCGAGAAAATGAAATGAAAGAGTTAAAATATAAGTTTGACAAACGATTGATAAATAGTGCCCTGTGCATAACACGGACAATGCTATGAAAAGCATAGCCCCCCAGGTTTAACCAGTTTCAGTTATTTGATGGTGCTACTAATTCTATATTACAATTTCAAAGCATAAAGTTCAAGGTTGTTGAACATGAAACGCCGTTACCAAACATATTTACAAAAGAAGGAAATATGAAATTGATAGTATTATCTATAATGACATTATTCATTTCGTGTGGTTCAGTGGCATCTGTTAAATGATAACCATTTTATGTCAACAACGGTGAAACAATCAAAAAATGTTTCGTTGAAAATCAAATGAAAAGAACTAATTCCCCTATTTATCCTTCAAGCAGGGAGGCGGTATCAACTTGATTATGCATTTAGCGATACAAACCGCGACATATGGTGGGTGGATATAAAAGCAATTGAAAATTTAAGGCCGAAAGAATGAAAAAAGAAAGTTTAAAGTAAAAAAAAATAACATATTAAAAATTGTTTTATGGATAGCTGTACTCCTGTTTGTAACTATAACAATACAAGCACAGGATATCAGTATAAATTGGATTGACGTACAGGGAGGTACGTTCACAAAGGGAGCTGGTAACTCAGCACGTCAGGTCGCCATCAGTAAATTCAATATGAGGACACACTCAACTAGCTTAACCCTGTGATTTAAATAATTGAAAACCAATTACAAATTCAGGCAATTTGGAAACGCAAATATTTCAAGTTATAAGAAAATATAAGATGAGCTTTTACTCCCTTGAATTTATACTTGACTAAGTCTTTTAAATCTGCATTGGTTTTCAAATATTGAATAATTAAATTCTTCTACTCTTATATCTTCTCAATATTGTATCCTTTACCTTCAAGTAACTCCAAAAGATTATTTGGTCCAAAATAATGGCCCGCTCCTACTAAAACGAAATAAGTACTTGGATTTCCCTTTGCCAATTCTTCAAATTTCTCAACCCAACTAGTGTTTCTCTTTGTGAGCATTGTATCATAAAATTTTTTCACTTGTATATTCTTAAAATCAAAAGGTTTTAAGAACTCTTTTTCAAATTCTGCCAAATCATTTGCAAAATATGCTTTAAATAATCCTTCTTGCTTTTTCGCACCCTTCTCCATTCCAGAGATTGTATTTTCAAGAATTTTTATCTGAATATTAAAAGGTACCTCAAAATCAAAATTAGCTAACTGGGTTTGGATTTCATCCAAACCAATGATCTCCTTCTTATCTTTAGTCGCTAAATCATGGAAATACTTATCAATAGCAAGCATAGGATCATACCCAATAAGTTTCAATGTCCTTCCTGCAATGGCCATGTTAAGTAGCCACCCTTCATATTTAAAATACTTATCCAATTTGTCATCTTCGAAAATTCTTTTCAATTTTGGAATACTCTCATAATTTAAAGAATCTCCCAAATTCAATCCATCGGGTAATTTGTCTTTTTCCGCATACTTAAAGACTTTGTTTTCCAGTGTTTCAAAGCTATCTTCCAATTCAAATATAACCTTATCAGCTTTTTTGTAACTACTCAAATATGGCCTGGAAAGCGGGTAATTCTCTTCATTAGCTGCATGAATAGATCCTGCCAGATAAAAAGTAGATTCATTTATTTCCACTTTCCATGTAAAACAATCAGATGGTTCTTCATTGGACTTAGCAATAAATACAGTAATTACGCCAGCAAATATTGCAATTAATGCTGGTAATATAACTTTCTTTTTCTTCATTATTTTAAGATTTAGTTTGCATAATTATTTTTACTTAGTCGTTCTCTTCAAGAATGAATAATTCATCAACCGAGATACCAAAAAAGCGTGCTATTTTGAGTGCAATCATAATAGATGGATTGAATTTACCAACTTCAATAGAGTGAATTGTTAACCTGGAAACATCAATAACTTCAGCCAAATCAGCCTGCGTAATGTTCTTTTTTGCCCGTTCAACTTTTATTGTATTTCGCATGATAGGACTTTTATATTTTATATTGAATTACAACATAAATAATCCAACCGATCAAGAATATTAAGGAAAAAACCAGATAGAAAACAGCGAATTTGTTTCTTGTTGTTTCCTTAAAGATCCAAGTGGGATTTGTAGCAAGACAGTATCTAAAAAGCAGTTGATAAACGATTAGAACAGCTTCTATAATATACAGGACGTTAAAAATAGAAAACTCCACCCTGTCCAAAGTAGTTACAGACATATAAGCTAAAATTCCACAAATAGTCAGTGTATAATTTACTTTTAAAAGATTATACCGGATTCGCTGAACTCTCTCATCGTCGTGAATTTCTTTGCTAAACATAATCATATATAATCCAAATACAATAATAAAATGGTTGATGATGAAGATTCTATCGTGCCAGCCATCTTCATATTGATAATTGAGCATGTGCAATGTAACAAGTAAGATAATTGCCACTACAGATATCAAAAGGCCAAAAATTCTGAATTTGTGGTCTGCCAATGAAGTAAATCGTGCCATAACATAATAATTTCAATTATTATACAAATGTATATAAAACTATACAAAATATATAATATTATATGAAATAATTGAAGCTTGCCTGGAGTAACAAGCGGAAAGCTTTTATAAGTTACGGGAAAAATTGACAATCGTGGTTAAAATCAGGGGCATTAACAATTCATCAGCAGGTATTTATATATGATTTAAATAACACCTATGGCCTCTACCCTGCACAGAGTTCATAACGATATGATATCTTTGATATCACACATAATGAAATCTTAAAATTATTATTCCCGCAGAGAGGGTATTTCATAGCAGAGATTAAAAGATGAACCAAACAAGCACACATTATAACAGGCGTGTCATAGTGAATCACTTCCCGGTTGACTAAAAATGGCGAGAAGGCTTTATCTTATTCAGAGACTACCGGAATTATTTACCGATTCTATTATAAGGCTTGCTTGATTAAAAACCAGCAAAATAATGAGTGTAAATTTGTTTAATTTTATTTCAGATTAAAAAAGAAAGGTAATGTCATGAATGCAACGATTACAAAAAATGAATTGAGAAGAAAAATACTTCTTAAGGTATTAATCCGGTTTTTTCTGGTCTTTATTTTTATAGGGATTCTATTATTTGTACCTGCCGGATCGTTAAAATATTTTAATGGTTGGCTTTTTATTGCAGGTTTGTTGATCCCTATGACATTTGCATTGATCTATTTATATATCAATGATCCTGAATTACTTGAAAAACGAATAAATTTGAAAGAAAAAGAAGATGCCCAAAAGAAATATATTAAACTATCAATAATATTTTACATTGTTGTTTACATTATTCCAGGTCTGGATTATCGATTTAATTGGTCTAATGTCCCAATGTGGCTCGTTCTTGTCTCACTTACCGTGATGATTTTTGGTTATGTAATGTTTATAATTGTGATGCTGCAAAATAGATATGCTTCTAGAGTTATCGAGATTCAGAATGAACAAAAACTTATAGACAATGGTCTTTATTCAATTGTTCGTCATCCAATGTACCTATCAGCAACAATACTATACTTGTCTTCTTCTATTGTGTTGGGATCATACTTCGCATTAATCCCTATGCTTTTATTACCTTTTCTTTTAGCATTCAGAATAAAAAATGAAGAAAAAGTGTTATCAGAGGGATTACCTGGATATGAAGAATATATGAAAAAAGTTAGATATCGAATGATTCCCTTTATCTGGTAGACTAAAGTGATATTAGATCTGAATCAGAACAAATTACTACGAACACCTAACACGGACAATGCTTCGTCGTTCAAAGAAAGCTACGGCTGGCACAGTCGTCACGGTATTTGCAAGTCGCCTAACGCCTGCCTGCCGGCAGGCAGGATTGGAAGATCTTAAAAGAATATATAACTTAACACTTAATTTTTACCAATCTCAGTTATTTGATGGTGCTGCTAATTCTATATTACATTTTCAAAGCATAAAGTTCAAGGTTGTTGAACATGAAATATAGTCAGGCAACAGTATAGATACTTCAAAAGAATAAGGTTCCTGTTAATGAATAAAGTACAGCTCTCAAATATCCTTAGAAAACTCGGCCTGTTATTACCGGCAGACTATATATCTTATCACTTCCGGAAATTTAATAATAGAAAAGCCAACCGGAAATTTAAATTAAATAATCCATCAGTTTTACTCCCACCAGACTATTTGATCTACGAATCATTTCAGATTAATTACCAAAAATTTTACTCTGAAAGTATTGACTCGGCAATTTGGCTCAAAACCCAAATAGGCAGGCATATTGAACTGAGTAACATCCGCATTCTCGACTGGGGATGTGGTCCCGGGAGAATTGTAAGGCATCTTCCAAAGTTAATAAATGTAAAATGTCAATTTTTCGGTACAGATTATAATATCAGATCAATTGAATGGTGCAAAAAGAATTTACCGGATATTAATTTCACCAATAATACCCTGGAGGCAAATTTGCCTTATCCAGATGGTTATTTTGATGTGATATATGGGATTTCGGTATTTACTCACTTGTCTGAAAGATTACATTTTGAATGGTATTCCGAACTTTCCAGAGTTCTTAAAAATGGTGGAATAATGTTAGTCACCACTCATGGAGAAAATTTTAAAATCAAACTAACCAAAAAAGAAAAATCAGTCTTTAATGAAAACAAATTGGTAGAAAGAGGAAACACAAAGGAGGGACATCGTACGTTCTCATCCTTTCAGCCAAAAGGATTCATGATGAGATTATTTAAAGACTCTGAAATAGTTGAACATGTAGAACCCAAACCAAAAAAAAATAGAGCATTACCACAAGATATCTGGGTAATTAGGAAAAAAAATAACACCGTTGCCTAATAAATAAGGCTTCGTGAGGCGCCAACCCGGCATAAAGTTCAAGTTTGTTGAACATGAAACATAGTTATAGGCAAGTTGTTTATATCCAGACAACTTATCAATTCGAGACAACGTGATGGATTTGTTACCATTATGAAATTTTCGTTTGACAATTAAAATTGACGCCATCTATCGGGACTTTGCCCACACGCAAAAATTTTAAAATAAAGTGTAAATTTGAAACGGGACTTATAAGTAAAAAGTGTAAACTTTTTTCAGGACGAGTCAGCCGCATGCCGCACGCCTGTAAATACCTAAATAGTGTTGACCTTTTATAAAACAACCCGGTTTTTAAATAAATTTCCTATCTTAAAGGTCAAATTTCTGAATTAAACCTTAATAGTTATAAAATGAAAACAATTTTCTCAATTCTATTAATTTGTATCCTTGCCGGGGGACAATTAAAGGGACAGACATCAGGAAATTGCGTCACCGATGCCATCCTTTCGGGATATTCTGTACGGAACTATACATCAGAACCTGTAACTGACCGGCAACTTGATATTATACTGAAATGTGGTATCAAGGCTCCCAGTGCAATGAACCGCCAGCCCTGGAAGTTCACGGTAATCAGAGATGAATCGACAATGAAGGAGATCATTGATGCTGTGGTTCCGGGTAATGTGCTTATTGTTATTTCGGGTGTTGAGGCGCAGAAGGATGGGAGTACTCCGGCTTTCGACTGCGGACTGGCGACCCATAGCTTGTTTGTTGCTGCAGAGGGACTGGGTCTTGGCGCTCGTATATACGGTAATCCGGTAGCAAAAGTAACCTCAAACAGGGAAGTTTATGAGATACCTGAGGGATACAAACCTGTGATTGTACTCCGTATCGGTAATATCGACAAGAGTGTTGATGCTGTATCGGCTGCCTCAGCCAGAAAAGCCTCAGAAGAGGTGGTTAATTTCAAAAAATAGAAGAGCCACTATTTATTTTTACAGCTATGAAAAGCATAGCCCCGGATTTAACAAATTTAAATAGATTTTCTAATAAATGGCATTAAACCCCAGGGCAAGCCATGGATCCTTTTTTCCGGGGCAAGCCCCGGGGAACCGACCCGCCGGCTGGTGGGGAGTTCGGCGTAGCCAACTATACCATAACTTCTCGTCCGCCGTAGCGGAACGCGAAGGAGGATTAAACCTGACTATTATGAAAAGAGCATTTATATTCCTATTGGTATCGGGGTTGTGTTGCACAACCAGTTTCTCACAGGGGGAAGATCTTTTCGCAAGTGATAAAAAGGTCTGTCTGACAGCCGGCATTTTGCAGGGTGGCGGATCGCTGGTAGGAGTCGATGTGGAAATTCTTGCGACCGGCAGGCTGGGATTTCAGGCCGGTGCGGGATATATCGGATATGGACTCGGTATCAACTATCACCTGCAACCTTATATTAACAGCTCATTTATTTGCCTGGGTTACTGGCACCAGGGAATAGGTGACTCATTCGCCCAGAGCATGATAGGACCATCATTTGTTCTGCGGACCAGGAAAATATTTACAGCTCAGCTGGGAATTGCCATTCCGTTGGATACCGGTCCGGCCCTTGAAGGAACAGACTACATACAACCACCTGTAATGCTAACCTATTCTGTCGGGATATTCATACCCCTGTGAGAAATAGCATACCAGCCATCATGACCAGATTTACTTTCATCCTCAACAGGCAATCGAGGGTCGGGATTGCCGGGTTACCTGCCCTTTTTCTTATCCGACCTTTCGGCTATCCCGGCCAGTTTTCCATATCTGTAATATGAGACCAGTGTAATAGCAATAAGTGCTGCCGCAGTCAGATACACAAATGCCGGAACAGGAACCGGATCACCTCCAGCGTATGAATGAAGACCAGACAGGTAATAGTTTACCCCGAAATATGTCATCAGAACCGATCCGAAAGCAAAAAGTGACATCGCATTGAATGCAAACATGGAGTTCAGTCCCTTTATCATTTTTGAGTGTACGACAAAAGCATAAACGATCACCGTGATAAGCGACCAGGTCTCCTTTGGATCCCATCCCCAGTATCTTCCCCACGATTCATTAGCCCAGACGGCACCGAGAAATGTTCCGACAGTAAGAAAATAGAGACCCAGCTCAAGCGACCGGTAGTTGATCACTGTAAGGTCATCAATTGTTTTAAGTATATGCCTTCTGTTGTTATTGGTTACCATGGAATATAATATGAGCACCACCAGTCCAAGTATCGCTCCCAGTCCAAGAAAGCCATAGCTGGCAGTTATGACCGAAACATGAAGGGTAAGCCAGTAAGACTGCAGTACCGGGGCCAGGTTGGTTATTTCCGGATCCATGAAACTAAGATGAGCTACCATTAGCGTTAATGATGCAAGTACCGCAGTGGCAGCCAGGGTAAGGTACGATTTCCGGCTGAACAAGAGGCCTGCAAGAACGGTAACCCAGGAGATGAACAGCAGAGATTCGTAACCGTTACTCATCGGCGAGTGACCTGATATATACCATCTGATGCCAAGTCCAAGCGTATGAAAAAGAAATCCAATGAGGATAAGTGCCGCCAGCGCCCGTGTAATGGCATTACTGTTGCTCTTGCCTCTGATGATCAGATAGAGTAACACAATTATAAATATGACACCTGCAAGGGCATAGGATGGAAATAACCTTTCGAATATCAGGGATTTATAGTAGAAGATCTCAGCATTTACCTTGCTTTCTGATGGTAATTCGTAGCTGGCAAACTTTCTCTGGTATTCAATTATTGAGTCCAGATACTGATCGGAAGTCTTATAATCCCCCCCCGTTTTTGCTTCAAATAATGCATTGGTATACAGGGTAAGAATATTGCTTAAATAGAGGCTGTCATTTGCATGCAGGGCATGGCGAAGCGCCTGATCCGGCAGTCCCCAGTTATCAGTTCCGTCGCGCAGCGGGAACATCTTCAGAAAATCTCCCCTGGCAAGCATCATAATGATGTTGACCCTTTCGTCAACCTTTAATATCTCTTTGTCAAGTTTTGACCTCCCTGCTTCTGGCTTTGCATAAACCTCTTCAATATTGCCATAAAGAGCGTAGCTGTTATTCTCGAAGTTAACAAGTTGACTGATAGACGCATACTCCCCGGTGACCCCAAGTAAATTTCTCAGATCCCTGTTTGATATTTTTATTATGGGTTCATCCTTCCAGTTCTCAATATCGGTGGTAAACCCAAGAAAAACCTGCATCGGAGAGTAGTTGGCGTAACTGTTCTTACGGCTGATCTTCCTGAGGATATCATTGCTGACAGTATAGAGCGGTTTGGTCCTGCCCTTCTGATCCTGTACCAGCGCCTTTCCAAATTCATCAGCCTTTTTCTTGTCATAGACTATCTTCACGGGATTTCCAAAAGAGGCTAATGGAATCATGATCAGGAGGGCAAGGGTTACCAGAAGCTTTTTGCTGCTATTTTCCCAGAACGAAGGATTTGTTTTTCTGAAGAGTGAATCCGGGTTTACCAATGATAACAGGATAAAGACAAACAGGAGCATGTATCCGGCATAGGTTACAAGCATTCCGGCCATATCATGATTAACCGAAAGGATTGTTCCCAGTTCATCCCTGTCGTAGGAAGACTGGTAGAACCTGTAGCCTCTGTGTTTCAGAATATTATTCATATATATTGAGTAAGGCATCTCAATATTATTCCCGGGATCCTTCAAAACTACATTGCTCTTATATCCTGAGGGACTTGAGGATCCGGGATATCTTTCCAGCAAAAAATCCTCCAGTTTAAGCTCGAACGCCAATTCGATCTCCTGAGACCCATAAAATATCTCTACCCTCTTGTCACCAAATGTAACTTCGGAATTTGTCCTGGTCCCATCCAAAATATCATACACATATAACTTTTTCATCTCACCCTGCCTGGTTACCTCGAGTTCAAATGCATCCCTTCCGGTTGCATTTTCTCCCTCTGCCATTACCGGTATCACCTTACCACTAAGACTTAGTTTCTGAGGTATTATACGGTATTCATTTATTTTGTAAATCATCATCGGAGCGAAAGGATGCCATTCTCCGGCTGTTAATGGGTTCTCATCGCGTGTCATCATGCTCATCTCAGTCATATCTCCTGAAGGATTGATCATGAATGTGTCATTCCTGATTGCAATCTGCAGGATCAGTGAGTCATCTTCCATGAATCCTATCCTCATAAATGGAAGTTCCTTCAATTCCCCCGGACGAAGAACAACTTCCTCTCTCAATATATTGCCAAAGGTGAGCAGAAAGGAGATTATTGGCTCCTGTCCCGGGACATCTGCAACCGTTTCGGCAGCATTCGGTATATATCTCGAATATCTTACACTATACTTCTCTCCGCCTACTTTTGTATCCCTGTAAAACCTCCCAAGTGAGGTAGGTGTTACCTCTACCTTTTCGCTGCTGTTGAACAGAATATCCCCTTCACTGTTATAAATATTGATCCCCATATACTTATCCAGGGACCTGACGGTAGATGATGATTCCCCTTCCCTGATATGGATGGTGCCCTCAAAGCCTGAATAACGGGTAATTGCAGCTCCTGCAATCATCACAATAAAGGCAAGGTGGAACAGCAGAACAGTTATTTTCTTTTTCCGGTACAACCTGAGTGAAAAGATCTGTCCGGTCAGGTTTACCACCATCAGGGCAAATATCAGTTCGAACCATTTTGACTCATAGATCAGCTGCCTTGCTGAGGCCGCACCAAAGTCATTCTCTATAAATGTGGCCACTGCCATTGATGCGGCAAATACTATAAACAAAACGCCCGTAAAAATGGGCGAAAACAAAAGTTTCATATTAAATTTCATGCTTTCCTCATTATCCGTTTATTGAAATCATTTTTAGTCTCTCTTTGTTAAGAATCCTGAATTCGGAGCTTCCGGAATCTATGATCTTTTCATTTGAGAATTCCTTCAATATCCTTACCACACTCTCCTTGGCCATCCCGGACATATCAGCAAGTTCCTGTCGTGTTAACAGAAGCGTAAATTCGTCCGATTCAAAAATATTCTCAGAAAGGTAAAGCAGCACTTCCGCCACCCTTCCCGGCATCTTCTTCTGTGTCATGCTCATCAGTTTGTAAAAGTTGTTCTCAGCCTTGTAGCTTACATCTCGTAGCATTCCCTCGGCAAAATCGCTATTCTGTTTTACAAGCTTCCGTATAACATTACTGTCAATGAAACATGCCCGCACATCATTCAGTGCCGAGGCCGTGAATATATGCCGCGAATCGGTATAAATACCCGGTCCTATGATCATCTTGCCCGGTCTGGCAATATTAAGTATAAAATTTCTCTCCCCCTGCCCTTCCATATATACCTTCGCAAGCCCGTAAAGAAGGAATACTGCATTGGAGGCTGGTGAACCCTGCTTTAAAATCACCTCTCCCGGTTTAAAAGATGCCTCAAACCTTGACAAGCTGACAAAATCCAATTCCTCTTTAGTTAAGGCATTGAAATTGGGCCAGCGCGATTCACAATCTTCGCAGCTACAAATATTTTCTTTTAGCATATAAGAATCCTTTCCTTAAGAGGTCAATATTACTACTTCTGATATCTATTATCTCAATATTATTTATGCTGAATAACATCTTGTTAATTGATATTTGTCAACTCTAATATGGTAAACTATCATCCATACAAAGGTACAACATCAATTTGTATTATTCGTTCAACATAATAAAAAACACTATTTTAGCGTTAATAATTTAACACTTAAAACAGCATAACTATGAAGAAATTATCTCATTTACTTTTGATACTGGCTGCAATTGCATTTGTTTTTACTGCCTGTGAGGGGCCGATGGGACCTGAAGGACCTCAGGGCCTCCAGGGTCTCCAGGGAGATAAGGGTGACAAGGGGGATACTGGTGATCCAGGCACAACGACCTGTATACAGTGTCACGACAATTCAACGGCAATTATGACGGCACAACATCAGTATGAAGAATCGGGTCATGGTATGCTGGAAACATCGTCATACGGGAACAGAGAATTTGCTGGAACTAACGACTGTGCAATGTGCCATGTCAGCCAGGGATTTCTGGAGTACCAGGCCAACGGTACAATCACAGGGGCTCCTTACCTGAATCCTCAGCAACCTAATTGTTACACATGTCACCTGGTACATACGACCTATACTACTGCTGACTGGGAACTTACTTATGATGACTCGTTCGAACTTTTCCTGAGTGATGCTACCTTTGACAAGGGTGATGGCAACCTTTGCGCTAAATGTCACCAGGCAAAGCTTCCCTCCCCGTTGCCGGTAGTTGCTGGTGCGGATGTCATACTCACAAGCAACAGGTGGGGCGCACACCACGCACCCAATGCTAATATTTTATCTGCCAAAGGACTTTATGAAATAGTCGGAACTACCGCCTATACAGGCTCTGCAGTTCACTATGCAGCTCAGGCATGCGTAACCTGTCACATGGCTCCATCCGAAGGAATTACCGGTGGTGGCCACACATGGCACATGTTTTATGATTACCACGGAACGCCGACATTCAACTATAATGGGTGTGTAGCATGCCACGCAGATGAAGCGACTCGAATGACTGCAATGGATGCACTTACAGCGGAAATTACCACCAAGTTGGAAACTTTGAGGGGACTGCTTGAGACAGCAGGTATTTACGATCCAGCTAATGGTCGTAACAAGACAGGAACATTTTCGCCTGATATTGCAGGCGCTTACCTCAACTGGCAGATCATAACAGAAGATAAGAGTTTAGGGATGCACAATCCGGCATATGTCAGGGCAATTCTCAATAACTCTATCGAAGTCCTCACTCCTTGAGAAAGTATATATTTCTTTACATTATAGATTCAGAGGCCATCATTAGGGATGGCCTTTTTTTTGTCTTTAACTATAACATCCCACGCCACCTTCGAAGGAGACCCCGGAATAGCAACCATTCCGGACGTGTGTAAGAGACCCATACCAACCAGTTGACCCAGGCTAAATGAAAAAAAACCGCCCCATCCGGAGCGGCATTCGTATAAATTCGTATCAATTCGCAACAATTCGCGAAACCTTATTTATTTTTTGAAAGTTCTCATATAGTTAACCATGTCCCATATATCATTGTCAGGAACTTTACCTTCATATTTTGGCATCTCACCCCTTCCGAACTTGGTCTTGTAGAAATGCTCACCGTCAGTCTGATTCTGGTATTCAGAGCCTGAGAAGTCACCAGGGAAGGTCTTGAGTGCTCTGGCCTTTACACCATCACCAAGGCCGGTCTTGCCATGGCATGAAGCACAGAATTTGTTGTAGTTAACCATACCTTTCTTGACGCTTGCATCATCAGTTGCCACAGGATTCTTCATATTCTTAAACTGGGCCGGCACCTCCCATGGTTCAGCTTTTTTCTGCTGTTGCGGAACCATTGATACAAGGGTGAATCCCAGTACCAGCGTTAGCAAACTTACTGTCAAAATCTTAAAAGTTTTCATAGCGATAAATTTTAATTCAATTAATATAATACAATTATCATGCAATTTTTCTAATTGGCTTCAGCTGTTTTAATCTTTTTGCCTGCTCTACTTATCCTGAACAGGCTGACTATAGCAAATATATAGTGTCCCCACACACCGGTAAGCAGAATGGTAAGCGTAATTATCATCCACCAGGGTGCTATCTGGGTCCATAATTCTCTATGAGTCTCCGCCACCTCATGTGTTGAGGGAACGCCCCAGCTTGTTTCAGCTCTCTTCTCCACATTGGCAAATTGCCAGTGGTCATGAAACCTTGCTATAACAGTCAGATTACCCTCTTCGTCACCGGGAACATCTCCGGGAAACTCAATCAGGGCAGTACCATACTCAAAATATCCCTCACCAACAGGTAATAAACTGAACATACGTGGAACAAATAGATAAATAACCTCATCTGTAACAGGGATATTTTCGCCATCAACTGTTGTATACGCCTCAAGTTTTACTGATTTCCCGTCTTTTTCATTCTCACTAAGAGCCATAGTAAGGTTCACATCCATAACAGTGAGTTCTTCCATAGCCATTTCAACCTTGTCGTTTCCTTCGAACTCAGCATAGAACCACCAGTTATTTTCCTCATCTACCGGCAGTTCAGCACTTTGAGGAATAATATACCCGGCAATGCCCTTATCGTCTGTTATCGCTTCACCCATGAGTTCAGGCTCTTCCATGTTAGTATAAAATTTCACATGTAATCCGGGGAGAGGGATCTCTCCCAGGGCATCGGCGGTGAAGATCCTGGCAGAGAGTATCCTCTGGTCTTCATTATTCTTCAGATATTTGAATTCAATATAGGGGCTTATCAGCTCGTCCCCGGTTTCTTCCCGGGCGAATGATTGCGGTATGGTAAAGTAAACCATCAGCAGGCAAAGCAGTAATGTTGAATGATATTTTATCTTCATAAGCTGATCCCTTTTTTAAAGTATCTGGTTATCTTGAGTTTCCTCCATTTCGGATATCGAAATTATTGGTGCAATTTTCGATACAAGCATGAGGAATATTCCAAATACTGCTACTCCCGCAGCAGTCAGTGACCATTCAATCCAGGTAGGAGAATACTTTAGCCAGTCAATCCTTGCATCCTGGATCGGTAAGAAGGGTGTCTCAAGAGTAGGCACAACAATTATATAGCGGTTAACCCATAATCCCAGTAGTGCTATAACAGCAGCTATTACAATATTTCTTATTGTCCTGAACCTGGGCAAGCCCACGATAACCAAAGGCAAAAGAATACCTATATAATTGGCAAAAATGAAAAGAAAATAATAATCCTGAAAGAGTTTATCAATCAGTATCTTATCCATTTTCACCGAACCATACCATTTTGTCAGGTAATCGCTGAAAGTGAAGTAACCGTAGAAGGCAGCTATAATCATAAGAAGTACACCGACATTTACAAAATGCTTTTTTGTAATATACTTTTCGAGCTTGTAGATCTTTCTGAAAATCTGCATCAGGATAATAAGCAATCCTGTTCCTGAGAAGACAGCCGCAATAACAAAATATGGCCCAAAAATAGTACTGTGCCATCCTGGCTGCAAGGTAACTCCAAAGATCCAGGCCAGGACGGAATATACAATTATCGCTATTGCGATTATCATCGCGGCCATGATATCTTTTGCTCTTTTAATTATGATGTACTGCTTTTCTGTTCCCTGGTAGCCAAGGGCCAGCCAGTGATATAACTTTTTCTTCCATGGTTTGACTTTCAGGTCCGGGATATCGCGAAGGATAGCGAAATCCTCAATAAATGAAAGGTAAAGGAAAATGAAACACCCGAAAAGGTCTGTAATAATAGCAATTACGTCCCATGTTATTGGTGACTGTATCCTTGGATGTGTAAAAAGGAAAGGTAATCTGTCGAGCCTTCCAATACAGAAGAAAATAAAAAACGGACCTATACAAAGTGAAATTACGGTAATCAACTCAGCAAGCCTTATAACAGGTGCTCTCCATGGCGATCTGAACAGATGTAATACACCGGATATCAAAGCGCCGGCGTAGCTAAGACCCATGAAGAATATGAAGTTCACAATATATATTCCCCAAACAACGTTATCACGCATTCCTGTCACAATATGACCTTTGTCGATTTGCTGTACCAAGCCATAAATACCAATGGCAAATATTAAAACAAGGACTGTAAAGAGCAAATACCATTTTTTTGAGGTATGCTCTATCTCCGGAGTAAGGTCACGTACCAGGCTTTCATCTTTTATCTGCATCATAATACCAGTCTCTTATTTCTTAGCTTCTCTTGGCCCTGCATTCCTATATCTCTCTTTAACAGACTCATCCAAACCATTAAGCCCATTCTCGTAGGGGAACATCCTGTTGGTCGGGGGCAGATAATAGACGCTTGGGTGAGTACCCAGCTCTTCCATAAACCGGTATCCGTGCTTCTCCTGCATTGCATTCGAAAACCTGATAGTTTCAACACCATTCGTTACTGCATCCTCAACAAGATCCCCGAAATAGAGGGCGCCCATGGGGCATGCCATGACACATCTTGGCAGTTCATCCTTCCGCAGTTTGTCAGCGCAAAAGACACATTTGCCAACTGTTCCCTCCACCGGTGGAGTATTCAGCTCCGGATCATACACATGATCACCAGGAACTTCAACTTCCGGATCTTTCCAGTGAAAAACCCTCGCAGAGTAAGGACAACCGGTCATACAGAATTTGCACCCAATACATCTCTTGCTGTCAACCAGTACAATCCCATCGTCCCTTTTGTATGTAGCACCTACAGGGCAAACACTCACGCAGAGAGGGTTATCGCAATGGAAGCAAGGACGGGGCAACCAATAAGGTGATGTATGTTCGGATTCCTGCATGGAAAAGAGCTTTATCCATTCATGGTCCTTCGAAAGCATATGCCCTTCCTGGCAGGCGTCCACACATTTCCGGGCATTAGCGCACTTTGCCAGATCAATAACCATCACAAACTTACGGCCCGGTAATCCTCTGCGGGCAATCTCACTCTTCTCTCTTGTGTCAGGCTTCACATCAGACAGGGCCTCTTTATCAACTTCTACCAGCTTGCCATCTGATGTAAGCACTTTTACCTTTTCACCGGAAGAGGCTATAGCCTTACTACCTGCCAGCATTCCCGCTCCGGCAATGGAAGCTACCCCTACTCCGGCACCTAAACTCCTGAGGAATTTCCTTCTTGAATTTTCAGGTTTTTTGTTTTTGTTCATAGGCAACTAGAAAAGTATTAATTTAATCATGCTCTTCGTGATAACCGCTAATCATACTTTTAAACAGGCTTACAGGTTTATCTCCGAGAGTACATGTATAAATATGTGTTGCCATAAATACTGACAGGATAAATCCGACGGTGATATGTAAAACATCGGCAAATAACAACCCGCTTACTCCTAAGAACTGCTGTACAAGCAGTTCGGGGAAAAGTAACCCGATCCCGGAGAAAATCAGTATTGGCATTCCTACATACATCGCCAGTACATAGGAAATTTTCTGCAAAGGATTGAACTTGGATTCGGCAGTTACGGGGAAAGGATGCTCTTCCTTTCTGAACATGCCGAAAGCATAATACCTGAACTGCTTCAGCAGGTCAGACAAGAAATTCTGCTTCCTGATCCTGTAATGTTTTTTATTATTGGTAATAATATTCCCAAGAATAAAAACTACATAACTGGCTGTAAGAATAACTGCAGCCACATTATGCCAGGCTACAGCCTTGTCAAACCGGATAAGGGAATAAAAACTGCCTTTACCGGCAAACTGCAGGCTTAATCCGGTAAAAATCAAAATCAGGAACATTATAGCATTAATGATATGCCATAGTCTTATCCAAACCGGGTATAAATATAATCGTGTTGACATTTTTATTTCCTTTTGACAATTCTAATTGTTGTATGAAATAGTATAACAAGGAGAAGCCCTCCGAAAATGATAAAACTCAATGCATTCAACACCTTGTTCCTGTTTGCACCAATAACATATGATTGGTTCAGGATTACTCCGTTTACAAAGCCTGCATCTCTCCTGAGCTTCACACTTTGGAATTTATACAGGGTAGTCAGGAGCCTTGAGTCTGAAGAATGGCATTCGGTACATCTTTTAACTGCCTGATCTTTAGGAAGAAGCTTATGTGCAACCAGGATACTGTCATTAATTTCAGTATGACATTCAATACACCTTACATTCTTAAAGTGGGTAGCCTCGTTTGGCAACCACTCATGATTCCTCACTATATTTACCTCTTCATGATCTGTCAGGAGTTCATAGTTCTTAAAGTTACCATGACAAGCCAGGCAAATATTATTATCGTATAATATTGTTTCCTCCAGGTTAATGGTATTTCTGTTTGTTATTTTATAACTGTGTGGATTATGACACTTCCAGCATGAGAAACCCTCTACATTTACATGAGTACTTTCAATGTATTCAACCTCGATATTCTCAAACTGATACTGGGCATAATCATCATCATATGCATGGCAGTCATTACAGGCAAAATGTTCCTCGAGCCGTTCAAAAACCTGATGAGGAAACTTCTTGAATTCATCGGAATGACAATCCGTACAGGCAAAGCTCCAGTGATTGGATTGATAATAATCATCCCTCTCAATGAAATAGTCTTCGCACATATGTCTTTTTTCTTTTACTCCTAGTATTGTGTCTGTAAGTTCATACATGTTTTCAGAGTGGCATCTCAGGCAAAGCTCATTATCTTCAGCGAATATATTGTTCGTCATCCCTTTTTCAAAAACCACCTCATCCGGGTCCTGCATTAAAGGACCGTTATTGTCTGTTAAATAAATAATAGCACCAAGTATCGGAATAAAAACCAAAAGAGCCTTCATGGATCAGTATTCTTAAAATCTGACAGTTATATTGAACCCAACAATATACCCATGCAGACCCATTGCAAAATCATTCTGGTTATATACGAAATTTCGCTGTCCGAGTATTCCTTTGTAATTGGCAAAAAATAGCTGGAACCCATGTGTTGGTGTACTTTTCTCCCATCCGATAGCGATCTGTGGCTTGGTCTTACCGAAATTATCTTCCCCGTCACCGTCAGGATCTGTATCAGGCTGACTGAACGTATGGTCAAATTCGAAGATTATTGAATGGCTCATTGCAAATGTCACTTTACCACCCGCATGAATGCCATAATTCAGGTTTTTATATCCTCTTTCAACAGAGTTAAAATAGATAAGCGTAGGTGCAACCTGTAGCGATACAGCGTCTGAAAATTTACGGGCTATTATCAACTGGTTGAAATATGATATCCTGTGGATAAACCTGAAGCTTGTATCAGGGCCGAAAACTCCTGTAGACTGGTCCCTTGCATCAATGGCAGCATTTCCGTAATAGGTAATGGATACCGGCACTTTTCCTGATTCGGTCTGCTTCAGGAATGCATACTTAACCTGAACATCGGTCATCTTGGTATCCTTGGTCGTTCCAAATCCTACCATAATATTATCAGTTATACCGTAGTTCAGCCCCAGCCTGATATTTGAGGGGGAGTAGAGTCCATACAGATTCCCCAATCCATCCTTAAGATACCCCATCCTGTGATGGATCTGAAACTCAATCCCACCCTTATATGGTGTCATGATTGTCTGATTATCAATAAGTAAGCCAGCCTCGAAAGTATAACCCACCGGGTAATCTTCCTCTTCCTGTGCAAAAAGTGATATTGAAAGAAGAGCTAAAATCAAAAGTGATAATATCTTTTTCATCGTATAAATAATAAATTGTTAGTTTCTGATTAATTGTCTAATGCTCCCTGGTAAATCCAGTCGATAAATAGTGTTACATGGGCTGCGCTAAATGTCTCTCCATGGCCTGAGTCTTCCATCTTCTCAACAACCTTGCTCTGAGGCGGATTATCCATGTCAATATATCCGCCTGTAGTGAGTGACCCGTACGAGTTGTTGACTCTCAGGTCGGGTGAATGCACGCCGGGATGGCATGCTGTACAATTATATTGCGGAAACAGCGGAGCTAATTCAAGACTATAGAATATTGTATCAAAACCTCCGGTTGTATCAGGTGGCTCGTACCTTGGCGGATCCCAGATGTATTTCTCACAGGATGTGAATCCTATTATTGCAGCTATCAGAGCTGTAACTACAATATTTTTCAGAATTTTTATTTTGTTATTCATAGTTTTTTATTGGATTTTACTGTGAAAATGTTATCAGCAGATTAATTGGTAAATATATCCTTATCTGTTGGAAATCTGTCTTCTTTGGTATATGCTAATTAGCAGGGTTATTATTGATATTTTTGCTATATAAAATTGATATATATCAATTAAAGTTAGTTCGATCCCAAATCATTCCAAAATTAATTTCTCATATTATCTGTATCTCCACCTAAAAAAAAATTGAATAATTTAATAAATGGTATTAAACCATAACTTCTTGTCCGCCGTAGCGGAACGCGAAGGAGGATTAAAAAAGGTGCAGGCCCCCAACCCACACCTCAATTAATCTCTTCTCCGTGAAGTCCGTCCCGATCCGTGATATCCCTTCTCTAGAACTTATACGCATTATCCTCAATCAGCTTGTCGGCAATTTTTCTTCTTGCTTCCTTCACATTGACCGGTGCAACCCTGGTTAGAGCATCGACAACGGAGAGCAGCCTGGCAGCCTCCTCATGTGTGGCAAATGAGTTTACGGCATCATTTGCAGACTTCCTGATCCTGTCAGCTGCATCATATACGTTAACATTCAGAATATCAGCATAAATGCCAGCAGATCCTTTCATCATACCGATCTTCCTGACCCTGAGGGCGAGCGACTCTGAAACATATATTTCCATGATCATATCGGAGATATTATTCAGAACCTCCTGCTCATGAACAAGCTGTTTGTCAAAAGCTTTTGTTGCACCATAGATTGCCAGCAGTGCTATCTTTTTGAAATTCCTTATATTATTCATTTTCCCCTGAAAGCTGTCCTCAGCGTTTGCCGGGGCTGCAGTGAGCTTATCCAGGTTCGCATATATCTTCTCGGCTTCCTTAAACAGATTGTATTCACCCTTCATGGACCGTTTCATTGCAGTGTCGACAACGAGCAGCCTGTTGATCTCATTTGTTCCTTCAAATATCCTGTTAATCCTCGAATCGCGGTAACCTCTTTCAATCGGCATTTCGGACGAATAGCCCATCCCTCCGTAGATCTGAACTGCCTCATCAATAACATAGTCAAGCATCTCCGATCCATATACCTTTAATATTGCAGCTTCAACAGCATAATGAGCAATTCCATCTATCGCAGCACGACCGGAGTCGCAACCTTCGGTTTTATATTTGTTGATAAGGTCATCTATATCCTGACTCACTCTGTAGATAGCTGATTCGCAGGCAAAAGTCCTTATCACCTGTTCTGCCAGCTTGTACTTGATCGACCCGAATGCAGATATCAGGCAACCAAATTGCTTACGCTCATTAGCATATGCAACCGAATCATTTATTGCTTTTTTGGATGCACCAAGAACATTAGCGCCCAGCTTGATCCTTCCCATGTGCAGGATATAAAGAGCCACCCTGAATCCTTCGCCACGTTTTCCGATCATGTTCTCTGCAGGCACTTTAACATCATTGTAGAATATCTGTGCAGTTGAAGAGCCCTTAATCCCCATCTTGTGCTCATCAGGACCAATTACGACACCTTCCATGTCTCTGTCAACTATAAATGCACTCAGCACACGGTCCTTTCCCACTTTGGCGAAAACAGTCTGAATATTGGCAAATCCGGCATTGGTAATCCACATCTTCTGGCCATTTAGTGTGTAATGAGAGCCATCTTCGGAAGGCACTGCGTTGGTTTTTCCGGAATTAGCATCGCTGCCAGCTCCCGGTTCAGTGAGGCAATAGCACCCTATCAGTTCACCAGTTGCGAGTTTAGTAACATAGTTACGTCTCTGTTCCTCATTTCCAAAATACATTATCGGAAGAGTCCCGATCCCGCAATGAGCCATGAAGGCAACTGAAAAAGAATAGGCGGCACCTATTGTCTCGGCTGCCAGCATCTGTGTTACAAACGACTGACCGAATCCCCCGTACTGTTCAGGGATTGAGATACCCATCAATCCCAGCTCACCTGACTTCTTAAGGATCTCTTCCATCAGTTTCCGGTCTCCCTGATCGATATCATCAAGACGTGGGTAGACTTCAGTTTCGAGAAAATCCTTACAGCTCTCTGCAATCATTTTCTGCTCCTCATCGAACTCTTCAGGAATAAAAATGTCTTGAGGTTCAATTTCATTGACTAAGAACTCTCCGCTCTTCAGGACTTTTCTGTTTTCCATTACTATTGTTATTAATTATGAATACTTAGATTTCAAGGGCCTGCACAATAAGTTCGGCAATATCAAAATTTTTTATCTCCTTTTCTTTATTCTTGTATTTTAATCCATCAGTGAGCATCGTCATACAAAAGGGACATGCTGTTGCAATAAGATTTGCCCCTGTCTTCAGTGCATCTTCAGTTCTCTCCATGAATACCTCCTTATCACCCGGTTCAGCCTCCTTGAACATCTGGGCGCCTCCTGCACCGCAACATAATGCCGACCTCCGGTTCCTGGCCATCTCTTTTAAATTGTTGGTCAGTGTGCCCAGAATGGCCCGTGGTTCATCGTAGATATCATTTGCCCTGCCAAGATAACAGGGATCATGATATGTGATTAGTTCCGCTCCAAGAACGGAGCTGTCCAGGTTTAATTTGCCCTCATCGATAAATCTTTTTATAAGCTGAAGGTAGTTTATGACTTCGTAGTTACCATCAAGGTCGGGATATTCATTCCTGAAAATATTATAACAATGCGGGCAAACAGTAATAATCTTCTTTACCTCATATGCCTCAAAGATCTCTATATTCTTAAGAGCCTGCATCTGATAAAGCATTTCGTTCCCGGCTCTCCTGGCCGGATCTCCGGAGCATGACTCCTCCTTCCCAAGTACTGCAAAACTTACTTTAAGGTGTGTCAGTATCTTGGTAAATGCCCTGACTGCCTTTTTATACCTGTTGTCAAATGCGCCTGCACAACCTACCCATAAAAGGTATTCAGGTTTTTCACCTCTGGCAAAAAGTTCAGCCATTACCGGCACTTCAATTTTATGGGTTTTCATAAATGATCTTTCAGATTATCTTTTACTTATTCTTCAATTCCAGGTTCTCGGCCCAAAGAAGTCTGTCCTCATTTGAGAACTGCCATGGTGCACCGTTATTTTCGATATTTGAAAAAATTGCATTCAGCTCAGCAGGGGCAGTAGCCTTTTCCATTACCAGGTAGCGACGCATTTCGACGATTATTGCCACAGGATCGATGTTTACAGGGCATTCGGCCGCGCAGGCATTGCATGTTGTACAGGCCCATAATTCTTCAGCTGTGATCAGATCGAGTAATGATTTATCATCCCTGAATTCTTTCCCGTTCTTCCTGATGTTCTTCCCGACATATTCAAGCCTGTCGCGCATATCCATAGCTATCTTCCTTGGCGACAGCTTTTTCCCGGTAATGCTGGCAGGGCAACGTGAGGTGCATCGTCCGCACTCGGTACAGGTATAGGCATCCATAAGTGTTTTCCAGCTGAAATCCCTGATATCCTTTGAACCGAACCGGCCAATCTCCTCCTCATCTCCCACGGAACTATAATCAACCTTCCCCGAGAGCATCATTTTTATTTCCCTGGTAATTAAAGGCATATGTGCCATCTTACCCTGAGGGTCAAGTTTTGAATAGTAGACATTTGGGAATGACAGAAACAGGTGAAAATGTTTCGAATAGGGAATATAATTCAGGAAGGCAAATACACCTGCAATATGGAACCACCAGCAGAACCGTTCAATGAAAGCAAGTGAGCTGTCATGCAAACCGGTAAACAGAGGCTGAATCATATCACTGATCAGGAAAGATCCAACAGCCTCATAATGTGTATAATGACGTGTCTGAAGAATTCCATCAGTTGCATTCATGATCAGTATGGCACTCATCAGGAATAGTTCTGTTATCAGGATAGTATTGGCATCGGACCTTGGCCATAATTTCATCTCTCTGTTCCAGAACCGTTTTACACGAACAATATTCCTCCGCGATAAAAAGACAATGCATCCCAGCATAACTGCAATACCGATGACTTCAAATGATGAAATCAATATCGGATAGACAGCTCCTGTGAAAGAAAAAGCTCTGTGTGTACCAATAATGCCGTCAGTCAGGATCTCCAGTATTTCAATATTTACTATAATGAACCCGGCATATACGAAAATATGCATGACAGCTGCTACAGGGCGTGAAACCATTTTTGACTGGCCAATAGCAACTCTGGCCATCAACTTCCATCTTTTTAACCTGTTATCCTTGATTTCAAGAGGTTTTCCCAGCTTTATTACATTTGATATTCCCCTGACTTTGAAGCAGAACATGCCAATAGTGAGCAATAGTAGAAGAATAAAAATCAGGTTATCAATCATGAAAAATTATTGAATTATCAGAATTCCCTGAAAATAGAGAAAAAATCAGGATTTCATCTCCTTAACTGCTTCAATTAATTGCGGTAAAACCTTAAATGCATCTCCTACAATGCCATAGTTGGCCGCCTCAAAAATGGGAGCATCCTTATCAGTGTTGATGGCAACAATGCATTTGGATGAGCTTACTCCTGCCAGATGCTGAATTGCACCGGAGATACCTACAGCAATATAGAGATTTGGTGCAATTATCTTACCTGTCTGACCGGTGTGCTCACCATGTGGTCTCCATCCTTCATCGGATACCGGCCGTGAACAGGCAGTAGCGGCACCAAGAAGTTGTGCGAGCTCTTCAATCGGGCCCCAGTTATCAGGAGATTTCATTCCCCTTCCACCCGATACTACAATCTCAGCATCCGTAAGCAGCAACTGGTTTGTCTGTTTCTGGACATCCTTTACTTCTGTGGTGACGAAGGAGCTTTCGACTACAGACCCTGCCTCTTCAATAACTGCATTATTTGGTGTTTTAATCAGATCGAATGAGTTCTGGGCAAGTGTAATGATCTTTATTTCTGACTTAAGCACAATATGGGCAAAGGCATTCCCGGAGAAAACCTTCTTGTAAACTGTAAATGGTTCAACGTTTAATGGCAGTCGGTTTACACAGGCTCCAATTCCAGCTTTCAGTTTTACCGATAGCCTGGGTGCCAGAGCCTTGCCACTATTATTATTAGCAATTACAATAACTGTAGCTCCCTCCCTTTGAGCGATTTCAGAGATCACCCCGGCATAGACCCGGTTATCAAGTACTTTTAGCTTTTCATCCCTGACACTGATAATTTTTGAAGCCCCCCGCTCTCCAAGGCTTTTCAATTCATCCTCCTCCACATCACCGATTGAAAGAACAGTGGCAGTAGTGTTAACCATTTCCGCTACCTTGCTTGCATATGAAACCAGTTCGTGTGAAATCTTTTTAAATTTTCCATCCCAGTTTTCTGTATATACTAACACTGACATTTTATCCTGTTTTTATCAAATTAATAATTAAATGACTTTTGCCTCATTCTGAAGAAGTGCAATTAATTGTTTCGGATCTTCAGGGTCAATATATTTACATTCCGTACGAGCCCGGGGCATCTCAAACTGTACGTATCTGGTCAGGGGGTCGACATTTACGGGCTCGCTGATCTTAATGGGTTTGGAACGGGCCATCATGATTCCCCTCATTGAAGCAATTCTTGGTTCTTTGGCTATACCTTTCTGAACGGTTACCGCTAACGGAGTTGGTACCGACAGGACTTCCTTACCACCATCAATCTCCCGGGTAATTACCGGTTTACCTTTGGAAATGCTAAGGTCAGATACTGCAGACACTGAAGCAATTCCAAGGAATTCAGCAAGCATACCCCCCACTGTTGAGCCGTTGTAATCACTCGACTCTATACCTGTCATTATTATATCAAATTGATCATTCTTAATTACCTCAGCCAACTGAGCTGCAACATAAAATGCCTCCACCGGTTCTCCATTTATCCTGATGGCATCATCGGCACCAATTGCCAGGGCTTTACGTATGGTTGGTTCAGATCCCGCCAGCCCAACATGTGCCACAGTTACCGAAGTAACCCCCGTTGAGGTGTCATCCTTCAACTCAAGTGCTCTTGTAAGCGACAATTCATCCCATGGATTAATTACCCACTGAATGTCAGTGGTGTCAAGCTGAGTATTGTTCTCCGTAAACTTTACTTTGGTGGTAGTGTCAGGAACATTACTTATACAAACCAGTATTTTCATCGATAATTAAGTTATATTTTATTGTTCTAATAAATATTCCCCGGTAGTTGTCAACCCTCCCGGAGAATGAAATCAAAAGGGTCTGTTCAAGGTTAACCATGCCAGGTTCTGTTATTTGCCACTTCGTACAAAAAACTGTAATTTAACCTTTTAGATCAGAACCTATTCCCAATAAATCCCTGAAAAGGCGTTCAAATATATAAAAATTTGAATTACAAACAAATGCAGACTCATATCTGCAAGGGATATAGTCGAATTCCATTAATTATCTATCTTTCTGGTTATTAGCAATTTGATCAGACTCCTGTTTACATCCGGTAACAGTGTTCGAAAAATTATTCTCATATGTTTTTATTCTATTATTATGATTAGCAACCGGAAGGCAAGTGCAATTTAATATAATTAGGTAAATTCGCTGGCAACATTTTAATATGGAAAGAATCACAAGAACATACGGCGCTATAATACTGGCAATGGTTATCTGGTCCTTCTCTTTCATCTGGTTTAAGATCGCCAATGAGGTTTACCGCCCAATGACTATTGTATACCTCAGACTGTTTCTTTCTGTAATGATCCTGTCATTGTTCCTCTGGATAACAGGGCGCTTTGAAAAAATTAAGAGGAGTGACAGGAAATATTTTCTCCTTCTTGCCTTCTGTCAACCATTTGTTTACTTCATTGGTGAAAGCCATGGCCTCACATATGTCACCTCCACAATGGGATCTGTAATAATATCCACAGTTCCCATATTCGCTGCAATAGGAGGCTGGATTTTCTTCAGGGAGCGACTAAAAACCATAAATTACCTTGGTATTATTATCTCTTTTACCGGTGTGCTGGTCTTCATCCTGAACAGGGATGGAAGCTTGTCATTTGACCTGCGGGGACTGTTGCTTCTTTTCCTCGCGGTTTTCTCTGCTGTAGGTTATACTCTAATCCTGAACAAGCTTGCCGGATCGTATAATCCGATCTATATAGTCAACGTACAGAACATTATCGGCCTTATACTATTTATTCCGGTAATTATGATATCAGAAGTAAAACATCTTAATGAGTGGACATTTGATACAAGGTCATTTTCTGCCATTATCAAACTTGCAATTTTCGCATCAAGCGGTGCGTTTATCTTATTCGGATTTGCAGTCAGAAAACTTGGGGTTTCAAGATCAAGCGTATTCTCAAACTGCATCCCGGTCTTTACAGCCCTGTTCGCATATTTTATCCTGAACGAAGTGTTGACATTCCAGAAATTAACAGGGATGCTGGTAGTTATTGCAGGCCTGTTCCTTTCGCAGGCAAATAAAAAACAAAAGAGGCATGACAGGGAATTTCTGGCAGGGAGAACGGGGTAAACTACTTTATTATCTATAATATTTACATTGCAGTAACGTTTTTTATTCAGGCTAAGGATTGAGATTTCATCATGAAATGTATATGTAAAATATTGGTCTTATTATTTCTACCTGCCTCTCTTCTGTCGCAAACAGGGGGAGATAATACATATGAATTCCTAAATCTCAGTACCAGTTCCCTTGTTACGGCATTAGGAGGAATTAATGTTTCGCTCCGGACAGGTGATCCCAGCCTTGCCTATTATAATCCTGCATTGCTTGATTCATCTTCCCATGGCCGGATAGCCCTGAATTATGTAAATTATTTTGCAGGTATTAACTATGGTTACGCATCCTACTCATACAGTCACGATAAATATGGCGAGCTGTCGGCAGGACTGACATATCTTAATTATGGTAAGTTCATGAGAGCTGATCCTGCCGGTAACATTACCGGATCGTTCACTGCAGCTGAGTATGCTCTGAATCTCATCTGGTCATACTCCATTGATACGGTTTACAGGGTGGGAGTTAATCTGAAGCCGGTAATATCGCATCTTGACAGCTATACATCCCTGGGGCTGGCATTTGATATCGGGGCTTCCTATGTCAGCCGGGATGGGCTGATCAGTGCCGGGTTAACATTAAGGAATGCCGGACTCCAGCTGACTACTTATACTGGTTCCAGGGAAAAACTTCCTTTCGAAATAATATCAGGCCTGTCAGTGAAGCTTGCACATGCACCATTTCGCTTCTCTGTTACAGCGCGTCATCTCGAAAAATATGATATGATCCATGATTATATAAACGATCCCATAACACCGGAAACCTACATGGGATTAGGTGGGGTAACCGAGAATATAATGAGGCACCTCATAATAGGAACAGAATTTACCCCGTCAGAGAATTTTTTCGTTGCGGCAGGATTCAATTATCAGAGAAGGAAGGAGTTAATAATGGAAAATAAAACCTCCACGGTCGGATTCTCCCTTGGATTCGGTATTAAGCTCACTGCATTTGAACTCACTTATGGACGGTCGCAATACCACCTGGCTGGATCAGCCAATAGTTTCTCACTGATTGTGAAACCCTCAGCATTTATTAAAAGGAACTGAGCGGAAATTTGTAACTTTGGCCTCTCAATTATTTTAAATGAATAAAAGGTTATTAATTGCCATCGACGGCTACTCCTCATGTGGTAAAAGCAGCTTTGCCAAGCTAATTGCGAGTGAGATGAATTATATATTTATTGACAGTGGCGCAATGTACAGGGCTGTAACTCTGTTTTGCCTCCGCAACGGACTGATAGACGGTGAGGATATAAAGATGGATGATCTGGTTAATTCGCTGCCAGGAATTACGATAGAATTTATCTATAATCCTGATAGCGACCAATATGAAACCCACCTTAACGGTGAAAATGTTGAGAATGAGATCAGGAGCATTGAGGTATCAAAACATGTCAGCAGGGTAAGTATAGTAAAAGAGGTCAGGAACACGATGGTAGAGATGCAACGGAAAATTGGAATGTATAAGGGGATTGTGATGGATGGAAGGGATATCGGTACGGTGGTATTCCCTGATGCTGATATAAAGATATTTATGACCGCGACTCCTGAAATCAGGGCAAAAAGAAGGTATGATGAGCTCATCGCCAAAGGAGTTTCGATAAGCTTTGAGGAGATAAAACGTAATGTGATTGAAAGGGACAGGATCGATTCCGGAAGGGAGATCAGTCCGTTAAGAAAAGCGGATGATGCTATTTTGCTCGACAACAGTAACATGTCACTTAAGGAGCAGATGGGTTGGTTCATGGAAATCATCAATAACCGGATTAATGAAGATTGATATTGAGTCAAAATCCGGTTTTTGCTTTGGTGTGGAGAACGCCATATCAACGGCTGAGAAGGCACTGAAAACCGGAGCAAGGATATACTCGCTGGGACCTATTGTCCACAATGACCTTGAAGTTAAGAGGCTTGAAAAACTGGGATTGGAAACAATTACCCATGAAGAGATGAAATCCCTGCATGATTGCAAGCTCCTTATCAGGGCGCATGGTGAGCCACCTGAGACATATGAAATAGCCAGAAAAAACAATATTGTGATTATTGAAGCGACCTGTCCCATTGTGAAACAATTACAGAAAAGAATTAAGGCCGCATATGCAAGTTCAGAAGAGTCCGGGGAGCAAATAGTCCTTTTTGGGAAGAAGGGTCACGCTGAAATCAGAGGGTTGATAGGGCAAACCAACACCAATGCAATCCTGATAAGTGCAACCGGGGACATTTCAAAAATTGACTTTTCAAAACCATCAATAATATATTCCCAGACTACCCGTAGCAGGGATCAATACTCTGAGGTAGTTGACCTGATCAGGGACAAGTACAGGGAGGCTGGCCTTGATCCTGATACCATGCTTATGGTAAACAATACAATTTGCGGCCAGGTAGCAAACAGGGAACCATCATTAAGGGAGTTCGCTGCTAAACATGATATTATAATATTTGTGAGCGGTAAAGAGAGTTCCAATGGCAAGATGCTCTATTCAGTCTGTAAATCAGTAAATGAGAATTCATACTTCATCTCTGATGTTGGTGAGATAATGGAAGAGTGGTTTACCGATAAAGAATCTGTTGGTGTCTGCGGTGCAACCTCTACACCAAGGTGGCTGATCTCTGAAGTATCTGAAAAAATTAAGCTAATTGATTTAAAAAATTATTAGAACGCCCTTTTGATTAAAATAGTTTTAATTTTGTTGACTCCACAAAATCATAAAAAATGACCAAATTCAAAAAGATAGGGGTACTTACCTCAGGAGGTGATGCACCAGGGATGAATGCAGCGATCAGGGCAGTGACCAGAACAGCCATTTATAAAAACCTTGATGTTATCGGAATAAGGGAGGGATACCGTGGTATGATTGAGAAACTCTTTGAGCCGCTATGGAGCCATGATGTGAGCGATATTATTCAACGGGGAGGAACCATACTCAAGACAGCCAGGTGTATGGAATTTATGACAGCAGAAGGAAGGGAAAAAGCTTATAATAATATTAGGGAGGTTGGAATTGATGGTGTTGTGGTAATAGGAGGAGACGGTACTTTTACCGGAGCCCGGATCTTTAACGAGGAATATGATATCCCATTTGTTGGTATACCTGGTACAATAGATAATGATCTGTATGGTACTGATTACACCATTGGTTACGATACAGCCCTGAATACGGTCGTTGAGGCTGTCGACAAGATCCGTGATACTGCAAGTGCTCATAACAGGATGTTCTTTGTGGAGGTAATGGGCGCTGAAGCCGGATTTATTGCCCTCAGGAGTGGTATTGCCACAGGAGCCGAAGCTATTTTAATTCCGGAAAAAGATGAAGGTGCAAAACTAACCTCACTCATGGAGAGCGGGCGCAGGCAAAAAGCCAGTATTCTGGTAATTGTGGCCGAAGGTGAAGAAGAGGGCGGAGCATACGCGCTTGCAGCAAAATATAAAACGCATTTTCCTAATTATGATATTAAAATAACCGTTCTTGGGCACCTTCAGAGGGGAGGCTCACCCTCTGCCTTTGACCGGGTAACGGCAAGCAGACTGGGTTTTGCAGCAGTAGAGGCTCTGCTCGACGACCAGAAAAGTGTTATGGTAGGTATTCAGAACAACGATATCGTTCTGGTTCCCTTCAGAAAAGCAGTAAAACTGCATAAGGATGTCAACAGGGCTCTGCTTGAGATTGCAGATATCCTGGCAATCTGATCAAATGCATATGGAAAGATCCCACGTATTTTTTACCGATCTAAGGGCCGGTCCGGGAAAAAGTCTGCTCGATAAACTGGAAGAACTTATTAAATCTGCAGGTATAGGTAGCATAGATCTTAACAGGAAGCTCACAGCAGTTAAGGTTCATTTCGGCGAGCCGGGTAATCTTGGGTATATAAGACCCAACTGGGCGGGCCGCCTGGTAAAGTACCTTAAAGAAGAGGGAGCTATTCCGTTTCTAACCGATACCAGTACCCTCTACCATGGCCGAAGATCTAACGGACCCGATCATATTGAAGCTGCCTATGAGAATGGTTTTCATCCGCAGACTACAGGATGTCATATTATCATTGCCGATGGCTTAACGGGAACCGATTTTCATGAGATTGAAACAGGATTCAAGCTTTGCCCGGTTGCAAAGATTGGCTCGGCTATAGTCAATTCCGAAGTTCTGATATCAATGAGTCATTTTAAAGGACATGATATGATGGGCTTTGGCGGAGCGATCAAGAATCTTGGAATGGGCTGTGCCTCTGTTGGCGGAAAACTGGAGATGCACTCAACCTCAACCCCCTTGATAATGAGGGATAATTGCACCGGATGCCGGATATGTGAAATTAATTGTGCACATGGAGCTATAAATATGGGCAGTGATAAGATAGCCCGGATCAACGAGGTGAAATGTGTTGGATGCGGCCAGTGCATTGCTGTCTGCCAGTTTGATGCAGCAAGGGTAGTATGGGATGCAGCATCTGAAACTACCAGCAAAAAGGTTGCTGAATATGCTTATGCCGCAACAAATGGTAAACCATGCTTCCACATTAACTTTATGATGGATATTTCACCTGATTGCGACTGTTGGGGATATAATGACAAGCCAATAGTAGCAGATATTGGTATAGCAGCATCATTTGATCCTGTCGCATTGGACAAAGCCTGTGCAGACATGGTATTGAAAGCACCTCTGTTACCAGGAACGGCAATCACTGATCATCATAAAGTTGGATCCCACGGTGCAGATCATTTCAGTCAGCTCCATCCCCATACTGATTGGAGATCAGCCCTCAAGCATGCTGAAGAATGCGGTCTTGGGAGGCTGGAATATGAACTGAAAGAGGTTTAGGTCGGTCTTAAGCAATACTTTTCAGGTATTTGGATATAAGGTTGCTCAGATGATCCTTCTATACGGGTTTTTGTAGTAAATTGAATGTCCCTGTCTATCAGTACATTGGTATCTGATACTTTCATTTTGAAACCGTTGAAAAGCATTACAGCATTCAGATCATATATCAAACTTCAAAAATAAATTATTTTCAGGAAGGCCGTGAATCCTTATTGTAATAAAACCCGGTTTATTAATTCCCATCATTACTCTGTAGCATGATTATTATCCGGATTTGTCCGGATTTTATATTTTTGTTTCAAATCTGGTCCTGAAAAGATATTTTCCTGCACCTCCCGTAACTTTGCAGCCAGAAATACAAAAGAATGAAGAAAGTTAAGATAATAGGAACCAGTCACCCTTACCGTGGAGGTTTGGCAGCCTTCAATGAGCATCTGGCTTTTGAACTTCAAAGCCAGGGATTTGTGGTTGAAATAGAAACATTTACATTGCAATACCCCGGCTTTCTTTTCCCGGGTAAGACCCAGTATGCTGACTGGCCGGCACCCGAGAACATTTCAATAAAAAGGACTGTAAATTCAGTTTCGCCGCTTAACTGGATCAGGGTTGGAAAAAGTATTGCATCGGAGAATGTCGATTTTGTGATCTTTAAATACTGGCTTCCCTTTCTGGCTCCCTGTTTTGGAACAATAGCACGGCAGATCAAATCAAGATCCGGTACACAAGTTATTGCAATTCTCGATAATATCATTCCACATGAAAAGAGGATTGGTGATCTGGCTCTCACCCGCTATTTTGTAAAACCTGTTGATGGCTTTATTGCAATGTCGAAATCTGTTCTCTCAGATCTTGAAAATTTTGATAAGACCAGTCCCAGGCTTTACTCCCCTCATCCCCTGTTTACGAACTTTGGCAGGCCTGTTAGCAAGGTTGAGGCAATTCGGAACCTGAAACTTGATCCGGGATTCAGTTATATGTTATTCTTTGGGTTTATCCGCGATTATAAGGGCCTTGATCTGCTGGTTGAGGCATTTTCCGATAAAAGGTTAAGGGATCGAAAGATTAAGTTGCTTGTTGCGGGTGAATTCTATACCAACAGTAAAAAATACTTTGACCTGATAGATCTTTATCACCTGAAAGATGATATTATTGTATATCCTGAATTTATCCCTGATAAAAAAGTGGCAGACTGGTTCTGCGCTGCGGATATAATAGTACAACCATATAAAAGTGCCACACAAAGCGGGGTAACACAGATTGGATATCATTTCGATAAGCCAATGCTTGTAACTGATGTTGGGGGGCTTCCCGAAATAGTTCCGCATATGAAGGGAGGATATGTCGTACAACCTCATCCTCAGGATATTGCAGACGCAATACTTGACTTTTTTGACAATAACAGGGAACAATCCTTTACCGAAGGCATAAGAAAAGAAAAAACCAGGTTTGGCTGGGATACAATGGTAAAGAATATATCTTTGCTTATTGATCAAATTGAGAATCAATGATTATAAGAAGCAGAGCACCTTTAAGACTAGGGCTGGCCGGGGGTGGGACTGATGTATCTCCCTACTCAGAAAGGTTTGGCGGTGCTGTATTGAATACTACAATTAATTTATATGCGTATGCTTCTCTTGTCCCTAAGAATAACGGAAAGATTACCTTTAATCTGTTAAATAATTCCGCCGTTAAGATTTTTAAATCCTCCAAAATACTTCCTGTTGAAAATGATACAGCTATCCTGGCAGGCGTATATAACCGTGTGGTGAAAATGTATACGGGCCATGCCATGTCCTTTGAAATGTCAGTATTTGTAGATGCTCCTCCCGGATCAGGATTAGGAACATCGAGTACACTTCTTGTGTCAGTTCTTGGTGTATTTACCGAGTGGCTTAAACTGCCTCTTGGTGAATATGATATTGCACGTCTGGCCTGGGAAATCGAACGGATCGATCTTGGGATGGCCGGCGGTAAACAGGACCAGTATGCTGCCACTTTCGGCGGTTTCAATTATATGGAATTCTCGAACACGAACAAGGTGATAGTCAACCCCCTCCGGATAAACCCTGCCCACATGAATGAACTGGCACATAACCTGCTTCTGTTTTATACAGGTACAAGCCGGCTCTCATCAGAGATAATAGCCGAACAGGTACGAAATGTTGAGGCCAATGCCAATAAGCAGATAGAAGCCATGCATAAACTCAAGGACCAGGCCAGGCAGATGAAAGAGGCCATCCTTACAGGTTCGATTGACAGGATCGGTGAGATCCTTGATTTTGGCTGGAAATTCAAGAAAGAGATGGCCGGTGGAATAAGCAATGATATGATCGACAGTATTTATGACAAGGCTAAATCAAATGGTGCAACAGGAGGTAAAATTTCAGGTGCAGGTGGTGGCGGTTATATAGTTTTCTACTGTCCCGGGAATCAAAAATATAAGGTTGCCGCTGCATTAAAGGGAGCAGAGGGTTATATTGAACCATTCGATTTCACTGAAAAAGGTTTAACTACATGGGCAATAGCAGACTGATCAAATCATACCTTGAAGGCAGAGGCAAACTGATGGCAGACCTGGCTGAATCCGATGAAATAATCCGGAGGACAGATGATGTTGTTGTCTCGATTGTAAAATGCTTTAACAACAACGGGAAGGTATTGCTGTGTGGCAATGGTGGCAGTGCGGCAGATGCCCAGCATCTCGCTGCCGAATTATCAGGGAAATTCTATCTTGATAGAAAGCCATTATTCGCAGAAGCCCTTCATGTTAACAGCTCATACCTCACGGCAGTGGCAAACGATATCTCCTTTGATGCGGTCTATTCCAGACTGGTTGAAGCGAAGGGTGTACCCGGAGATATACTGATCCTGCTGTCGACATCCGGTAACTCTCAGAATGTTATAAATGCCGCCAGGAAAGCAAAGGAAATGGCAATGATGGTTGTCGGTTTCACAGGCAGTTCAGGAGGCAGTCTGGCAGACGAATCAGATCTGATCATCAAAATCCCTTCCTGCGATACTCCCTTGATCCAGGAAATGCATATTGCACTGGGACATATTATCTGTCAGATGGTTGAAGAGAAGCTTTTCGGTCATGGCTAGCGAGGCGGTAATACTGGCCGGTGGCTTTGGCGCCAGACTCAAAAAAAGAATTGAGACTCTGCCTAAGCCTATGGCGCCGGTAAATGGCAGACCCTTTCTGGAATACATTATGGATCACCTTCTTGGATTTGGTATTAACCACTTTATTTTATCAACCGGGCATCTGTCAGACATAATTGAAGATCACTTTGGATCACTCTACAGGGATACAAAAGTGACTTATTCGAGAGAAGAAAAGCCTCTTGGAACAGGGGGAGCAATAAAACGGGCATTAAACCTCTGCAATACCGAAGAAGTACTTGTGGTTAACGGTGACACACTATTCACGGCGAATATCAATGCTCTTGAAGAATTGCACAGGAAATCCGGGGCTGATATTTCTATTGCACTTTTAACTCTTCAGGATAAAGCCAGATACGGATCAGTGGTAACTGATGAAAGCAACAGGATAATTGCCTTTAATGAAAAGAACACTTCAGGTGGAAGAGGAGAGATAAACGGTGGTATCTATATTATTAACAAAAATGTGGTGCTGTCATACGCCCAGCCCGAACAGTTCTCAATTGAGTTGGATTTTTTTATGCCATATCTAAGGGAATTGCGTATTTACGGATACCGCTCCGACCAATATTTTATTGATATAGGAACACCAGGGGATTATGAAAAGGCAATCCGTGAACTTCAATAATATACTTACTGAGAAAGGATGGTCGCTGTTCCTCGATCGCGATGGTGTCATCAACAGGCATATTGAAAGAGGATATGTTCTCAATCCCGGACAACTTGAAATAATCGAGGGTGTAAGCAGCGCCTTGCCCCTATTATCCAGATATTTTAACTATATATTCATCGTAACCAACCAACAATGTGTTGGCAGGGGACTGATCACTATGTCTGAAGTTGATGCTATCCACGATATGATGAGGTCTCTTATTGATCCGAAGCGACAATATATTACTGATATCTTTGTTTCACCCTGTATTGAGGAGGAGCGAAATGAATACAGAAAACCCGGGACAGGAATGGCAAAAAAGGCGGCAGCATTATACCGGGGCGTGAACCTTTCAAGATCTGTTATGGCAGGTGATTCTGCTACTGACATGATATTTGGCCGAAACGCAGGGATGTTAAATGTTTTGATCGGTCGTGAATCGGTTGAGGACATATCCCTCTATGACTGGTCTTTCAACTCATTATATGATTTTGCAGTTGAGATAGAAACACAGGCCATGGAACTCATCTGACCAATCCGGCTTTCATAATAACCTTCAGGACCTCATCTGCTGAAACATCTTCCAGACATTTGAACTTTATGTCGCCACGAATGCATGCGCCCCTCCCGTAGACTGTACATGGACGGCAATCAATTGCGGAAGGGGAAATTCCAATTGAAAGATCCGGATCCTGCCCATATGCATTGAACCCGGCATAAGGGTGAGTCCCTCCCCAGATGGAAACTGTTTTTACCCCTGCCAGCGAAGCAAGATGCATGTTCGATGAGTCCATACTGATCATAAACTTCAATTTGCTTATCAGGGCCAGTTCAATCCTGAGGGTGTAACTGCCTGCAACGATATGTGTACTCCCGATTCTTGAGGATATCCGTTTTAATCCTTCAATATCCTCTCTGCCTCCGAATAATAAAAAGACAAAATCACCCTTGGTTGAAAGCAGGTCAAGTAATCTGTATATTTTATCCTCTCCCCATGATTTTGTCTGATGTTTTGAAAAAGGGGCAATCCCAATAAATTGCTGCTCTCTCTCATGCTCAATATCCGAGAGGATTTTGTTTGCCATCTTTTTCTCATCATCCGACAACGAAAAGGCAGGGATCACTGGATCGGCAGGTGCCAGTCCTGCCCTTTTTAACACCGTGGAATATCTTTCGATTGTGTGAGGTAGCTGTTTCATGATCTTTTTCTTCACGAGTGCTCTTTTCTGTGCTCTCCCCTTTTTGATCGTGAAAACTCTGATCGAGGCAGTCCTGAATAAAAGAGTCAGGATAAAGGATCGTATAACAGCATGAAGGTCGATGACAAATTTTATCTGGTAATTCTTTTTCAGATCCCAGTATAGTTTATGGATACCGGCCAATCCCCTGTATTTCCCGTCAGTATCCACAGGAAAACAGGATACATTGTGGATGTTGTCAAAAAAAGCTGCAAATATTGGTCTCGTAATAACTACTATTTCATTTTCGACAGAAGCAACTGCCCTGATTACCGGCAGGGTAAGGGCAACATCCCCCATAGCTGATAACCTTATTACGAGAATAACCTGTGGCTTCATTACCTGTCAGCAATAATCCTCATAGGACTTCTCTTCGATCAGGTCTGAGCCTGTTTGCAGATTGATCTGCTTTTTCAGCCTGCCTCTTTCGTCATTGGAAAAATAGACCGATCTGGCGGTATCTATGAATTCCTGTCCGAAGTCCTTACCTTTTTCCATCTTCCTGATACGGTCTTCAATATCCCAGAGCCGGGTATTAACCTCATAGAGCTTTTTATACAGGATGTCATCTTTTGACATGATCTTGCTAATTGCATCATCCAGAACCCTCTGTTCCTTCCTGAGATTATTAAGCTTTTTCTCATCGGTAATTCTCTCAAGCTTGATTTGAATGATAGTGAGCTTATCAACTATTTCACCATTTGACACTTCAATTTTCATAGATTGTTTTCTGTGATGAATACCATAAAGATCTCAAATTTACTATTAATTATTGACCTGTTACAATGGATCAACATCTGCATAGATTCTTAATGACTGACTTTTATATTGATCACGTGTCTTTTTAAGAGCCATGTCAATCAACGCCTTTGCTCTTACCACTGGTTTATCCTTTTCAATCTTCAGGAGAATGGTCATTATATAATATGACTGGATTCTTGATATCAAAGGAAATTCCGGACCCAGGACCCTCTTACCCAGAGATTTCTTCAGCAGACCAGCTAATGCCTGCGATGTTTCCTTTAGCACCTTCCTGTCTTTGTGCTTCACGAAAATCCTGATAAGCCTCGAGAAAGGAGGATAACCAAATTCCATGCGTTCGTCACGTTGAGACAGATACATCCTCATGTAGTCATGGGACATCACCTGATTCATAACAGGATGGTTTGGATCATCTGTCTGGATGATTACCTTTCCCCTTTTGCTCCTGCGTCCGGCTCTTCCGCTTACCTGTTCGATCAACTGGAAGCATTTTTCATGTGACCTGAAGTCCGGGAAATGGAGCATATTATCAACATTTACGATCCCAACCACTGTTAATCCCTCAAAATCAAGACCTTTGCTGATCATCTGCGTTCCGATAAGTATATCTGTTTTCCCCTTCTCGAGATCAGATATGATCCTGTCGAATGTTCCTTTCCGTCTGGTAGTATCCATGTCCATACGGATAATCTTTGCCTCAGGATAAAGAGCCTTCAGCTCATCCTCAAGTTTTTCAGTTCCGAAGCCCTTCATGACCAGGTCAGTGGAAGAACAGTTTGGACATTTTGCCAGTATTTCAGAGGAACTTCCACAATAATGGCATACCAGCCTGTTGATGTTCTTATGATATGTCATGCTAACAGAACAGCTGTTACATTGTGGTATCCAACCACATTCCCTGCACTGTATGAACGGGGCAAACCCCCTCCGGTTCCGAAGAAGAACGACCTGTTCATTATTGTTTAATGCCTCATCGATTGCATTCAGAAGCTGGTGAGTGAAATGGGACACCATGATTTTCCTTCTGTAAGCTTCGCTGGTATCAGCAAGAATTATCCCGGGCATATGTACCTTCCCGAACCGTTCGGCAAGTTCAACGAAACCATATTTTCCAGTTTCAGCATTATACCTCGTTTCAATTGAAGGTGTGGCTGAGCCGAACAAAACTTTTGCGTTGTGCAACCTTGCCAGCATAGTTGATGCATCTCTCGCATTATATCTTGGTGCAGGGTCAACTTGTTTGTATGAGTTGTCATGCTCCTCGTCCACAATTATCAACCCGAGGTTCCCGAACGGAAGAAATATTGATGATCTTACTCCCAGAATTATCTTATATTCCCTTTCTCTAAATTCACCTGCAACCCTCCGCCATACCTCAACCCGCTCAGAATCATTGAATTTTGAATGATAGACCCCTACCCAATTCCCAAAGTGTCGCCTCAGCCTGTTTATTATTTGAGCTGTAAGGGCTATTTCAGGCAGAAGATACAATACCTGCCTGCCGGAACTTATCTGCTCCTCAATCAAATGAATATAAATTTCAGTTTTACCGCTTGAGGTCACACCCTGCAGCAATGCTATCCCTTTCTCATCCAGCTGCTTTCCCAATTCCTTTCTTACTGTGTCCTGAGCCGGACTGAGTTCATATGGTGAAATCCTGTCCAGTTCCCTGTCAGGGAGTCTTGCAGATTCCACCTTTACCTGCCTGAGCACATTTGCTTTGACAAGAGCAGTCAGGACTCCAGGGTTTACGGAGGCTTCAGAGATTAATGAAGATCTTCCAACAGGTTTCGGGGCTGACCCCTTTTCCGGATAACCTGCCAGTTCAAGATATTTTAATAATAGTCTTGTCCTGGCAGGAGATCGAATAATGCTTTCAAAGATGTTGTTTAATTCCTGCTCTGTATATTGTCGCGAAAGTGAAATAAAATCATCCTTCCTTGTTGAATAGTACCCATCCTGGTCTTTGATGGCCTTCAATCCTGAAGGCAGGGCGGCATCAAGGACTTCACCCATCGTACACATATAATAATGACTTATCCAAAGCCACAGATCAAGCTGGGTTTCATTAATCAAGGGCAGGAATTCAGTTGTATCAATTATCTGTTTGATCACTCTGTGGGAAGGCTTCTCATTATGGGTCTTCTCAACAACCCCGGTATACAGTCTCCCCTTTCCGAATTCAACAATTACCCTGCTACCCCTTTTTACAGATGCCTTTAGGGTGTCGCCTATCAGGTAGGTGTAGCTCATGTCGAGCGCTAAAGGTATAATGATATCGGCGTATAAATGGTCGGGCATCGGTGAAAATATTTAAGCTAAAATAGTCAAATAATACGACCATTTTTAAGAATGGACAATCGTAATGGTAAAGATTAGTTGGTGCCCAGGAAGCCTGAAACAACTGAGTAGAGTTGATCCTGTCTTACCGGTTTTATAATACAGGCATCGCAGCCTGCATTCAGGATCATATTCTTTTCTTCTTCAAAAATAAATGCGGTCTGGGCAATAATTGGAAGATTTTCTTTCAATTTTCTTATCTCTCTGGTCGCTTCCAGACCATTCATTTCAGCCATCTGCATATCGAGAAGTACCAGGTCAATATCATCCGTCTCCTTCACAATTTTTAACGCCTCCTCTCCTGACCTGGCAAGAATAACGGTAACACCGGTATCGGTCAGGATCCGGGTCAGATAGCTGAGAATATCATTGTTATCGTCTGTAATCAGTACTTTCTTCCCGCCCCAGTCATGCTTTTTTTCAGCTGCCGGCTCCACCTCCTCCGTATGTAGTTCCACCTTGCTTACAGATCCCACATCAACCGGACGATATGGTATGGTAACAAAGAATTCTGACCCTTCGCCTTTCTCCGACTCAACCCACAGGTAGCCATCCATTTGTTTAATCACATGTTTTGCCAGGGTTAATCCAACACCAAGTCCCTCAAATGGTCTATGATAGCCGGCCACCTCCTGTCTGAACTGTTCAAAGATTGATTTGAGATGATCTTTGCTGATACCAATTCCGGTATCCTTTATTGTGAACATCAGAGAGGTTCCGGCTATTGCAGAGGTAAAACTGATACTTCCCTCCCGCGTGAACTTAACTGCATTGTCGATGAGATGTCGGAATACTCTTTTTAGCCAGACTGCATCAGTATAAATGACATCTTTCCCGTCCTGTATCTCCTTTGATAGTGTAAATTCTATCTTTTTGCCACTCCTCGATATGAGTTGTTCAGCATATTGTGCCTTCTCATCAAGAATTGAATTTATCCTGCATGGATTATAATTTATCTCTATTTCATCGTTTTCAAGTCTGGAAAGATCAATTATATCACTGATAATTTGCAGTAATCGGTCAGTATTCTGGTTAAGGTATCCAGTATATTCCTCTCTTACTTCATCAGTTGTGCCGGGGTCGTTAAGCAGATTTGCGAAACCGACAATGCTGTTCAGGGGAGTTCTGATCTCATGTGAGATATTGGCCAGGAAGGTTGATTTCAACCTGCTGCTTTCCTCTGCCTTTTCCTTGGCAATAACCAGTTCTTGCCGAGCCTTTTTTTCTGATGTTATGTCTCGCGATATGAGTAATATCCCAAGAGGGTTGCCTTCTTCATCCTTAATAAGAACTGATTTGGATGAAAGGAAAGCATATCTTCCATCAGTGTGTCTTATCCTTATTTCAGTCTCGTAAAATCCTGTTTCACTAATGGCCCTGGATCTCTTCTCGGAATAACCTATATCATCGGGATGAAGGAGTGTGATGTCCCTTTCATCAGGATCAAGATTTTTATAATCCTCTTCAGAGTGGCCGATAAGGTTATAGAATGCCTTGTTCGCGAACTGGATTGACCAATCCATCTTATAGAATGCTATAGCATCTTCAGCTGACGAGAGCATCATGCCATAAAGTCGTTCTGAATTTGCCAGGTTCCTTGCCATACTGTCCCTCTGCTTTTCGAGCTCATGGTTCAGCTTTTCCAGATTCCTGTTAGCCTCCTCAATTTCACCCGTTTTAAGTTGAAGGATCTTATTCATTTCCCTTCGCTTTATCACATACATTACTGAAACTGAAACAACTACAACCGAAGCAACGCAAATAGTAAGGATCAGGTAGGTAATATGTGCCGGAAGTGTCTGCAGGGCAGTTGATTCGGGCATATAGCTTCCATGAGCAGCAAATAGCTGTGCATTGGAGCTAGCCATTATTACCAGCGACAATAATATTAATCTATTAATTCTATTCAAGAGCCAACTTCCTGGCATAACACAGACTGACTTACACAAATTTAGTATTTTTCAGCAACTTACCACTCCTGGCTACAGTTAAAAGTAAAAATTAATTATCAATCCCAACTACCAATTACCTTAATAATTGTTAAATTCATAAAAAGATCCACCGGAGCCCGGCGAAAGATAATATAAGAATTAGGTATATAATCGTTTACCGGTAGCATTCCTGATGCACAGATGCATCCACATGTATCAATTAACTCCCAGGAGTATTCATGTTAAAAATAAAACCCTGGGGCAGGATGGATGGAGCTCCAACCGGTGAAATATTAGAAGTAACCGACAAGTGTTCTGTTGATACCCTTATCTGGAAGTATAACGATGATGAAAGAACCAGGAGGTCGGAAAGGATCATCCAGATCACGTTAGGAACAGTCGCAGGAATCTGCTGATAAATGATGATATAGGTACTATTGCCGCGGCCAGTATCAGGGCGATGAAGGATGGCCCCTATGTTGACAAATGATCAGGTAAGTACCTCTTTTACTTTTTGGGCTGCATCGGCAAACGATATTGCAGAGAATACCTCCAGTCCGGAGTTATCAATTATTTCCTTTGCCTCTTTGGCGTTTGTTCCCTGAAGCCTTGCAATAACGGGTACAGATAGCTCTCCAATCGACCGGCATGCCTCAACTACACCATTGGCAACCCTGTCGCACCTGACGATACCGCCAAATATGTTTATCAGGATTGCTTTAACAGCAGGATCTTTCATTATTATTCTAAACCCTGCCTCAACTGTTTCGGTGCTGGCCGTACCTCCAACGTCCAGAAAATTTGCAGGATCACCTCCCGACAGTTTAATCAGGTCCATTGTTGCCATTGCCAGACCAGCACCATTAACCATGCATCCTACATTGCCATCCAGTTTTATAAAATTCAGGTTATGCTTCCCCGCTTCAATCTCTGAAGGATCTTCCTCGGACAGATCCCTCATCGCTTCTATATCCTTATGCCTGTAAAGGGCATTATCATCAATAGATACCTTACAGTCGACCGCCAGTATCCTGTCATCGCTTGTTTTCAGTACCGGATTGATCTCAATAAGCTGGGCATCGCTTGAGGTAAATGCGTCGTATAATCCTGTCAGAAATTTGAGCATCTCCCTGAAGGCCCCGCCTGAAAGCCCAAGGTTAAATGCGACCTGACGTACCTGGAATTGCTGTAGCCCCACAGCGGGATCTATCTCTTCCTTGAAGATAAGGTGTGGCGTCTTTTCAGCAACTTCTTCAATATCCATTCCTCCTTCGGGAGAATACATAATCACATACCTTCCTTTATTACGGTCAAGTAGCATACTTATGTAGTACTCCTCCGGCTCACCGGCACCCGGATAGTATACATCCTGTGCCACCAGTACTTTTCGTACCAGCTTCCCTTCAGCACTTGTTTGTGGCGTAACCAATTGCATCCCAATGATCTTACCTGCCAGCTCTCCCGCTTCCTGAACCGACCTGGCCAGTTTAACACCTCCGCCCTTACCTCTTCCGCCAGCATGAATCTGGGCTTTTATTACAAAAAAATCGGATCCGAATTTGGCCCTCAGCTGTTCAGCGATTATCACAGCATGGTCGGCTGTTTCAGCAACAAAACCCTCCTGGATGTTTACATTATTGTTCTTCAGTATTGATTTACCCTGGTACTCATGAAGGTTCATAGGATAATGATTTAATATTTTAAGTGTGTTATCAGCGCGTTTTTAACGGCAGGCAAATTACATTTTTTTTCCCTATTTTAGTAATCAAATGAAATGTTATGCGCAAGCTTAAGAATTCCGAACTCAGCAGGAAAACCATTGCTGAATTTAAGGCTGCGGAAAAGAGTCCATTTGTAGTTTTACTCGACAATGTAAGAAGCCTGAACAATATCGGATCCATCTTCAGAACAGCTGATTGTCTGCTTGCTGAAAGAATTATTCTGTGCGGCATAACAGCAAAACCTCCTCATCGCGATATCCACAAGACGGCTCTTGGCGCTACGGAATCAGTTTACTGGGAATATTTTGATGAGAGTATTAAGGCAATAAACCAATTAAAGGAAGAGGGATATATTGTAATTGGGATCGAACAGGTTGATAAATCATTATCACTTCAGGATTTCACTCCCGAGAGCGGGAAAAAATATGCACTGGTTTTCGGACATGAGGTAAAGGGAGTCAGCCAGGAAGTAGTTGATAATTGCGACCTCTGTATTGAAATACCTCAATTTGGAACAAAACACTCATTTAATATTTCTGTAAGTGCTGGTATTGTAATGTGGGAGATTTTCAGAAAGATCTGTTACAAATAAAAAAAGGGCGCTGACAGTTGCGCCCTTTTTAATATAATATCTGATTCTCTCTACTGAATGATGGCCTTGAAGGCATCATCTTCAGCAAATTTTGCAAACTCAATATCAGTTGCGGCATATGCTTTCCAATCTGCATTGAATTCAACCGCTTCGCGCAGACTGTTCATCGTATAATCTTTGTTGTCCATCCTTGCACCAACTACTGCCTTTAGATATGAAGGTCTGCCACACTTGCACATCTCCATTCCGTCAAGCATCACCTTGGCTTTATTCAGGTCATCTTTAAGTACAAGTGCCAGAGCATTATTCAATGATGGGTCATTCCCAAAGAAATTAACTGCCTTATCATATTCGGCCCTCATTATTGCAATTGTACCAAGACCAAACCTGGATTCAGCTGTTGAGCTTGTCATTGAGGTAAAAAACTCCTCAGCCTTGTCATTGTCGCCCTGCAGCAATGCAACAAAGCCAAGATTGTTTTTCACAACATCATTATTCTGGATAGCCTGAGCCCTTTCGAATGCAGCCTTTGCTTCATCAACATTTCCAAGTGCTACATTGGCATAACCTACGTTATTATGTGCCCTTATACATTTGGGAACCTGGGTTGCAGCAATTTCATAGTACTTTAGCTTCTCATTGAAGTCATCTGTCAGAGTACCAGCATACAGGAGTTCCTCAATGTCAAGAACAGTAGGATCGGAGTTGATTGTCTCAAGAATTTCTGCATCGGAACGACCAACCTTGTCAACATTAATAACCAGCTTCGATCTTCTCAGTTTAGGAAGAATATCCTCTTTCAGTACTTCGAAAGCAGCCGCCATGTTCTTAATTTCGCGCTCACGGACAACAGGATCGGAATACATTGACAATACTCTCAGGATAAGATCCTTGTCCTCAATTGAAGAATTTGTTACCTCAGTCTGGAATCCTTCCCAGTCTTCAGCTGTGTATTTGCTTGTCAGGAAGTTTTCCTTATTTATATCTTCTATCTTGATCTTTTCAAATTCCTGTATAATATATTTTACGGCTGTCTCTGCCCTCTTATTGGCCAGCTTATCATTGAAATCAAGTTCGCCATCTGGTGAAGCGTAAGCGCTGACAGAGGTTCCCTTGAATTCCATCCTGTCATCCTCGCTCACCATTGCCAGATAATTTTTAAGAGCTTCTATATCTTCAGACTTAAGCTCGGTATTCCTGATATTGGCCATATTAATCAGGAAGTGGATGTCAGCCATTTTATCCTCAGGAATGATCCTCTGGAAGTTATCCTTCATATAAATAGGCCTTGCCTGGCTTTCGACCAGTGTGGAAGTGGCAATTACACCATCGGCCAGCTTGACAGGGTCAAAATCCAGACTGGTACCTTTCCTTGTTGCCTTAAGTCGCAGCATCAGGTCAGAAACACTCATTTCCTTTTGGAAAGGGACTGTGCTGGTGTATGTGAAGTTACCGCCTGTATACCTGATTACTTCGTTATTTGCCTGTGCGCTTTCTCCCTGTACCGATACTGATTCAAAAGCGGTCTCTCCTGCCTCATAAACCAGAACAGGAGTGGCTTCCAGAACCGTATTCTTGTCGAAATACTTATCAGGGAAGGTACCCTTGATAGTTACCTCGACAATGCCAGCGTGAGTTTCAAGCACTTCAGGAACAACATCGTAGTTAACAAGTCCGGCATTTTTCTTCATCTTATTGAGACCGCTGCAACCTGATAGAATGGCAGCAGCCAAAACGAGAATAAAATAGCTTCTGATTTTTTTCATGGTAAATAAATATTAATTATTTCAATTCTTGATTAGCGACAATAAATGTAATATTACAAATCTAAAAAAAAAAACAATATGTTCTCTTACAATCAGTTAAAATTATTCTAAAAATAACCTGTTTATGCCCTTATGGTGATCCCCTTCAAATATTTGACTTACTATTTTTCTATAGTCCTCCGGATTATTTACAAAGTCAATACTATTGGAATCAATTACAAGATAAATATTTTCGGCATTTTGCCTGAAATACGAAAAATAGCTCTCCTGTATGCTTGAAAGGTATTTAGCAGTTATTGAAGCCTCATAATCGCGGCCCCGGGAGGCGATATTCCTAAGCAATTTTTCCGGGTCAACATGAAGGTAAACATAGAGATCCGGTTTTGGCAGCGAGTTATGTATTATATAGAAAATTTGCCGGTAGAGACTGAATTCATCCACATCAAGGGTAGATGAAGCAAATACAAGGGACTTCATGAAATAATAGTCGGCAATGGTAAAAGGGCTGAATATATCAAGGGATCCGAGCTCTTCCTTTAACTGGCGGTACCTGTCGGCCAGAAATGACAGTTCGAGCGGGAATGAATATTTGTCAGGGTTCTCATAGAATTTTGGAAGGAATGGATTATCTGCAAATCGTTCCAGCAGCAACCTTGCATTGAATTGCTCAGAGATCATAGTTGCAAGGCTGGTCTTGCCGGCGCCTATATTACCTTCGATAACTATATATTTATACCTGCTTATCATCCATTCTGACCTGAAACAAGTAAAAATAGGCAATATCCTTAAAAGAGTAAAAAAAGCTGCCATGAAAGCAGCAATTTATTACTTTTTATACTTCACCGGGTTTTCTATGATCCGGCCTGTCTGATCTTGGAGGCCTCTCCTCTCTTGGAGGCCTTGGCAGCAGTACCTTTCTGGAGAGTTTTAGTTTGGATGTTTTAGGATCAACATCCAGTACTTTCACCTCAATCTCTTCTCCCTCTTTAAGTACTTCATCAACTGTTTTAATCTTCCTCCATTCTATCTCTGATATGTGAAGAAGGCCCTCCTTGCCAGGAAGTATTTCAACAAAGGCACCAAATGCTACAATGGATTTTATTTTCCCCTTGTAAACTTTTCCTATTTCGGGAACTTCAACTATCCTGTTAACCCATGCCAGGGCCTCGGTAATACTGTCTTTATCTTCACCAAAGACATGAACAATACCCATATTGTCGACCTCCTCAACAATAATGGTGGTTCCTGTTACCGCCTGAATTTCCTGTATAACTTTACCCCCCGGCCCGATTACCGCACCGATCATATCTCTTGCTATTATGATCTTCTCTATTCTGGGAGCATGAGGTTTGAGTTCAGGGCGTGGTTCAGGAATAGTTTCTTCCATAATATCCAGGATATGAAGTCGCCCCTTCCTTGCCTGATCAAGAGCCATTGCCAGTACATCATAGGACAATCCGTCAACTTTAATATCCATTTGGGCAGCTGTTATGCCATCGCGGGTACCGGTAACCTTGAAATCCATATCGCCAAGATGGTCTTCATCGCCAAGAATATCGGAGAGGACAGCATACTTGTCAGAATCCTTATCGGTAATAAGCCCCATGGCAATCCCTGATACTGGTTTCCTTATCTGGACACCAGCATCCATCAATGCAAGCGTACCGGCACAAACCGTGGCCATCGAGGATGATCCGTTCGATTCGAGAATATCCGAAACAACCCTGATTGCATAAGGATTATCCACTTCGGGAGGCAACATTTTTTTCAGAGCTCTGTGAGCGAGATTCCCGTGTCCAACCTCTCTTCTGCTTACTCCTCTGTAGGGGCGTGCATCACCAGTGGAAAAGGGAGGGAAATTATAGTGCAATACAAATTTTTCTTTACCCTGCGTCAATACCTCATCGATCACCTTCTCATCGAGTTTGGTACCCAGGGTCACAGTAGTGAGCGATTGCGTCTCGCCTCTGGTGAAGATTGCTGAACCATGAGCAGCCGGCAACGGATCCACTTCGCACCAGATAGCTCTTATCTCGTCCGATTTCCTGCCATCAAGCCTTACCTTCTCATCAAGAACCAGGCGTCTGGCTGCCTCTTTGTGAACATCATGAAAATATTTGTTTACATGGTTCACATTCACCTCGTCCTCCTCACTGAACTGGGCAAGGAATTCCTCCTTTACAGCCTCGAACGATTCGCTTCTTTTAAGTTTATCGGCTATGACCGATTTGGCTACCTTATAACACTTGTCGTAGGTTTCATCCCATACTTTCTTCCTTAACTCCTCATCATTTTCCTCATGTGAATATTCTCGTTTTTCAGTTGAGCCTACCATCTCAGCAAGCTCCATCTGTGCCTTACAATGTTTCTTTATCTCTTCATGAGCCAGCTTCATGGCTTCAAGCATCTCTGCCTCAGATACCTCTTCCATCTCTCCCTCCACCATCAGAATATTATCATGAGTTGCTCCAACGATCAGATCAATATCGGCCTCCTTAGCCTGTGTGCTAGTGGGATTAATTATAAAACTCCCATCAACCTTCACAATACGTACCTCCGATATAGGTCCGTTAAACGGGATGTCAGATACGGCCAGCGCTGCTGATGCCGCTAAACCGGCCAATGCATCAGGCATAACATCCTTGTCGGCTGAAATAAGGTTTATTGTTACAAATGTTTCAGCATGATAATCGTCAGGGAACAGGGGACGAAGTGCCCGGTCAACAAGCCTGGCTATCAGAATCTCATAATCTGAAGGTCTGGCTTCACGCTTCATAAAACCACCGGGAAATCTTCCCAGTGAGGCATATTTCTCTTTGTAATCAACTGACAATGGCATAAAATCCACATCTTCTCTTGCTTCTTTTGCAGAAACAACTGTTGCGAGCAGCATAGTCCTTCCCATTTTCAACACTACTGAGCCGTCAGCCTGCTTCGCAAGTTTTCCTGTCTCTAACGTAATTGATCTTCCATCACCGAGATCGATTGTCTTTTCTACTACTTTATACATGATTTTTAAATTATTGAGGTCACGAAAATACGCAATTAATAATGAAAAAAGGCAATTTCGAATTGCCTTTTTTCTATCATTTACTTACGCAGTTTCAGTGCTTTGATGATCTCACGATATCTCTCGATATCTTTTGCTTTCAGATAATCCAGGAGCCTGCGTCTTTTCCCTACGAGCTTAATCAATGACCTCTGGGTGTTATAGTCCTTCTTGTTCCTCTTAAGGTGTTCAGTAAGGTGGGCTATCCTGTAAGAGAATAGGGCTATCTGACCTTCCGCACTACCGGTATCCAGCTCGGAAGATCCGTATGTTTTAAAGAATTCTTGTTTCTTATCGGTTGTTAAATACATATCAGCTAACAAAAAGTTGTTACTTCTTAAAATTACCTCCCTTAATTTGGTTCGCAAAGATAAAGCTTTTTTCTCAAAATATTCAAACATAACATTAAAAAATAATCACACCTTTACCAATAAATATAAACTGCTATTTTTCAAACCATTAAATCAAAAAGGGTATATATTATTTCAGCGGATCAAATCGCCTGAACCAATACCAAAACCTTCTTTGTAAAAGAGACGCAAAAACCATGCAGAAGGTTGCGTAATCCGGATATTATTATAATACGTTCGTCAAATAAATCCAGCCTTTTATCAAAAGCAGGTGGTTATAGAAAATGATTCTCTATTAGAAACCTTCATTTATAAGTTCCCTCAAGGCATCAATCTCTTCTGCAGTACCCAGGACGAAAAGCTGATCATCGGCTGTCAGGACAGTTTTTGATGGTGGGTTAACGACGTACTCTTTCATTCCGTTCTTCAGTCCGATGATATTTGCTCCGGTCAGGTTGTGGATATCCAGCTCACTGATCGATTTGTCGGCAAAGCAGGATGAAAGTGATTTGCATGAGATCTCCTCAATCTTCACCCCGGAACGGAGAGGCTGCATCAGTACATAATCAAGAAACTCTACAACATCAGGATCGACTACCAGCCTGGCCATTCTGGTTCCCCCTATCTTATCGGGCATTATTACATTTGAGGCTCCAGCTCTTTTGAGCTTAACATCAGAATTATCGTCGGATGCCCTGCTTATAATTAACAGGTCAGGCCTCAATTGTTTGGCAGTAAGCACTACAAAAAGATTATCTGCATCAACAGGCAGGGTGGTGACAAGTGCTTTTGCCCTGCCTAGATTTGCCATGTCCATGACATGCTCGTTGGTGGCGTCACCTTCAATATAAAGATAATCTGTCGCCTCCCTGAGATATTCAACGACCTGTGGATCTTTCTCAATTACCAGAAAATCCTTAATGTGATCTTTTAGCTCAGAAGCGGCCTGTTTCCCATTTCTTCCAAAGCCACAGACAATTATGTGATCCCTTAATTTGTCAATTCTTCTTTTCACTTTATTATCTTTATAAAAATGTGTAAAAACCCCGTCCACAACAAAACGGGTAACCATAGTAACGACATATCCCAATATACCGAAACTACCGAGAATCAAAAAGATAGTAAATAGTTTCCCGGTGTCACTCAAAGCAGCAACCTCACGAAAACCAACTGTGGCCATCGTTATTATTGTCATGTAAATGGCATCAATTGGCCTGTACCCTTCGATAATCATGTAACCCAGCATACCAGTTATTACAATTAGCAGGAGTAATGTTACTCCTATTATTGCTGATCGTATCATCGGCACTGATTTATGCTGGAAATATGGCTGTGCCATCGGAGCAATCAGTTTACAGGTTCTCCAAGGTGTGGATTGTTCCCCGGTTTAATTTCTTTCCCCAAACTTATCAATTTACTTCCAATAAGACAATTCAGACATCTTCTATTTTTGCATAACATTGTATACAGTTCGATCAGCCCCTGTGATTCAAACGCGGAAGCAGGAAGGATGCCTGCTTCATACCATTTACGCAGTATCTTATTATCCTCAGGCTCAAGAGAATCTGCAAGGTCGACCGCCTTATCACAATATCGGTATTGATTGTGCATGATACCGTACAGAAACAATAAGGGTATAACTGTATTGATAATAAGCATGCCGGTGATGATATTACCCGTCGCTCCAGACCAGGATTTTGTGACCTTCCCAAAAATATAGTGGTTTTTCCAGTATTCTGACGTATCGGCGCTCAGAAGTTTTTTAAGGCTGCCTATTCCTTCTGAATTTTTTATCTTCTCGAATATTGGATCTGACGATACAAGCAAGCTGGCAAGCTGGGAGATCCTTATTGTTGGAAAATTTGCGGGCCTCATACGGTGATACTTCCAGAGCCAGCCATCAAGTGATACAAGCCTGTATTTGGCCTTTAACACCCTGTATTCCCTTGCAAGAATCCTGAAATATTCATCATTCAAGGCTTCCTTGAAAAGAAGTGTATCCAGAAAGCCAGCCTGACCGAAAAGCAGGGCTTCCACCTGCGTCCTGTTATCAAGATGCTTCCGCAATATCTTAAGCGGTAATATGGTGGCCAGCCGCAGGAATGGCTCAGAATTTACATTCATACCAAAATAGCGTGCTATCAGTCTGTAGAGAGTTTCCTCCCAGTCATTCAGCGTATCCGACAGCATGGGACGAATATCATTACACTTTCTTTTGATCCTCTCAACAGCTATATTGTGAATAGCGTGTATTATAAGGTATGAGTCAATATTTTTCAGATAATCTCTGCATGCAAGAATATTGGGGTTATGCAGGAATCCCTCATAATTGACATATACATGATCCTCCCATTTGAGCACCGCGGTCTCAAGTGGCCGGCCTTCCGTAGTGAATACCTCCCTGTCAAATTCTTTCACAACATGCAGTATTACATTATCATAGGTATGATCTTTATAGTGTCCATGACAATTCCAGCTGGAAGAGTTAAGATGTATCTCTATATTGCCTGCCCATTCAGTTGACCCTATCTTTATACGGGCATTGAAAAAATCAGGACCCGAGTCAGTATTATAGGATCCCGGATCGATTACCTCAACCCCAATTCCATTAATTGTTTTAAGGTCATTGTGATTAAACAGACGGTTCTTCCATATAAAATGGAGAAATTCTTCTTTCATAAGACTAAATTTACTGTTACAGCGAGCAGCATAAATTTAATAAATTCTTATGATTCTCCGGACAGAAACCTAGAATTTTGAGGAAATAAAGATGCCAGCCTTCTATTGCAGCAATCCTCTGTTGTACAGGTGCGATTCCATTTGTTGTTGTAATTCTTCAGCCTTTTCTGCCGCCACCCGGTCAAACCTGGTGGTACTATCTGCAAAGATTATACCTCTTGATGAGTTCACAAGTAGTCCGCATCTGCTGTTCATTCCATATTCAACCACCTCTTCTAGACTTCCTCCCTGCGCCCCTACTCCAGGGATTAGCAGAAAATGGTCGGGGATTATTTTCCTGATATCACCAAGCATTTCGGCTCTGGTTGCACCAACAACATACATCATATTTTCAATGCTTCCCCATTTACTTGACTTCAGCAGAACTGATTCAAATAGCTTTATGCCGCTGTCAGCAAGATATTGAAAATCATCCGCCCCTTTATTGGATGTCAGGGCAAGCAGAATAACCCACCTGCCTTCGTATGATAAAAATGGGGTGACCGAATCCTCTCCCATATATGGAGCAACTGTTACCGCATCAAAAGATCTGCCTTCAAAGAAGGCCTTTGCATACATCATAGATGTATTTCCGATGTCGCCCCGTTTGGCATCCGCAATAAGAAATATATCAGGCCAATTGTTCCTGATATATTCTGCTGTTTTTTCAAGTGATGCCCATCCGGTAGTTCCCCTGCTTTCATAAAAGGCCACATTGGGTTTATAGGCAATCGTGAAGGGGGCGGTAGCATCCACAATCCTTTTATTGAACTCAAAAACAGGATCCTCTTTATCGAGTAAAAAACCTGGAATACGGCCAATATCTGAGTCAAGTCCCACACATAAGAAGGACTTCTTTCTCCTGATGTTCTCAAATAACTCTTGTGAAGTCATAAAAATACATTTATAATGAGCTTACTTTCAGCCTTTCAGCGTTTTCTGCCATCTGTAGCTTATCGATCATTTCCTGGATATATCCATCAAGTACCGATGAAAGATTATACATTGTAAGGTTGATCCTGTGATCAGTAACCCTGCCTTGCGAATAATTGTAGGTCCGGATTTTCGCTGATCTGTCGCCTGTTGAAACCATGGTCTTCCTTTTGGATGAGATATTATCGAGATACTTCTGGTATTCCAGGTTATACAGCCTGGTCCTCAGTTCTTTCATCGCCTTATCAAGGTTTTTTATCTGCGACTTTTCATCCTGGCATGTAACCACTATACCTGAGGGTATATGGGTCAGTCTTATGGCCGAATATGTGGTATTTACAGATTGTCCCCCAGGTCCCGACGAGCAATAGGTGTCCTTGCGTATATCCTCCTGCTTTATCTCAATATCGAATTCGTCAGCCTCGGGCAAGACTGCCACCGTTGCAGCCGAAGTATGAACCCTGCCCTGCGTTTCTGTCTGAGGGACTCTTTGTACACGATGCACTCCCGATTCATATTTCAATATACCATATACTCCCTGCCCCGAAACGGTGAACACAATCTCTTTATATCCTCCCACAGTGCCCTCGGTAACATTATTCAATTCGATTTTCCATCTTTTCACTTCGCAGTATTTTGTATACATCCTGAAGAGGTCGCCCGCAAAAATACTGGCTTCATCACCGCCCGTCCCTGCTCGTATTTCCATGATGGCATTCTTTCCATCCTCAGGGTCAGCAGGAATTAAAAGAAGTTTGATCTCCTCCTCCATACCCGGGAGCTTCTCATTCAGTTCCTCAAGCTCAAGCTTTGCCATTTCGCGCAGTTCCTCATCCCTTTCATTCCCAAGAATATCCCTGGCAGACTGGATATTGCTGATTATATTCCTGTATTCGTTGTAGGCCGCCACAATCGGTTCCAGCTCCCTATACTCCTTATTGAGTTTTACATACCGTTTCATATCGGCCATAATACCCTGCTCGGTGATCAATCGCCCAACTTCTTCAAATCTCTCTTTTACACCCTGAAGTTTTTCAAGGATAATATTATTTGCCATCCTCTACTGTTTTCTTTGCTTTAATATTCAAATATTCCGTGGTCTGATCTGATTGTTAGTTTCTTTCCATTATATGATGTACAATGTCCAACAATTTTAGCTTCAAGATTGAAACTGCCGGCAATCCCGATTATCCCGGATGCAATCTCCTGAGGAACGTAAAGTTCAAAGCGATGCCCCATATTAAATACCTTATACATCTCCTGCCATGGTGTACCTGACCGGTTTTGTATAATCCTAAAGAGGGGAGGCAGGGGGAAAAGATTGTCTTTAATAATATGAAGATCGTTAACAAAATTCAGCACTTTTGTCTGAGCACCTCCCGAGCAATGCACCATTCCATGAAGCTGATCCCTGTACTTTTCAAGCACCTTTTTTATTACCGGAGCATATGTCCTTGTGGGTGAAAGCACCATCTTACCGGCATCCATGTTCAGGTCTTCAATTTCATCTGTCAGTGAGTATGTTCCGGAATAGACCAGGTCCGGTCTTACGTGCTGGTCAAAACTTTCAGGGTACTTTGATGCCAGATAATTTGCGAACAAATCATGGCGCGCAGAGGTCAGTCCATTACTTCCCATCCCACTATTATAACCGGTCTCATAGCTTGTCTGTCCATAGGATGATAAACCTATGATAAGATCTCCTTCTGTGATCCTGTCATTTGAGATAATCTCAGTCCTCTTAAGCCTTGCTGTCACAGTCGAATCAACTATGATTGTCCGGACCAGATCTCCGACATCAGCGGTTTCTCCGCCTGAAAGGAAGATACCGATCCCCTGATTACGGAGCTCCTGAAGCACCTCCTCCGTACCTTTTATAATTGCAGTTATTACCTCTCCCGGAACCAGCTTCCTGTTCCTCCCGATTGTTGACGACAGCAGTATATTATCAGTAACGCCGGAACATATGAGATCATCGACATTCATTATAACCGCATCCTGTGCTATCCCCTTCCAGACCGACATATCTCCTGTTTCGCGCCAGTAGATATAGGCCAGCGAAGACTTGGTGCCGGCTCCATCGGCATGCATTATATTGCAGTAATCGGAATCACCTCCGAGAATATCAGGGATCACTTTACAAAATGAGAATGGGAACAACCCCTTATCGACATTGACCAAAGCATTGTGAACATCCTCTTTTGAGGCTGAGACCCCCCTTTCGCTATATCTCGAATTTCTGCTCATCTGCCATGGTTTTCAGGCTGCAAATTTATGAAAATAAACCGACATTAATAAATGTTAAATTTTCTAAAAACTAATTGATCCGGGCCTTGGATAATGCAAAGATGTCTATCTTTATCAGACAACAGATGATATTTCAGTTAACTGAATAAACTTGATCACCCTTATGAAAACAAAAGTATTTTTTTTATTATTTGTTGCAGGAATGATAGCCTGCATAAATCTGTCAGGACAGAATTCAACCTATAGGAGCTTGTTGCCTGAGAAGATCATGGATGAGATTATCGGAGAAGCTTCAGGTGAAACTGCAATGACGCACATCATAGAAATGGGGGCCTATAATCATAACAGACCCACAGAAGAATATGCCGGTAATTTCCTTGAGACCGACTATATTTTCAATAAGCTTAAAGAATATGGGCTTGAAGAGGCCAGGGTATTCAGGTATCCGGGTGGCAGCTACTGGGACGGAATCAGAGGGGAATTGTGGGAGGTCAGTCCGGGGTTATCTAAACTGGCTGATTATGATGATCTTACTGCCATGCTTGCCCAGGGAAGTAAGAATGCAGACATTACTGCCGATCTGGTCTGGGTGGGAACAGGAAATGCTGATGAGCTTGACAAGGCCGGTGTAGAAGGTAAAATAGTCGTTACCTCCTCCAGTGCAAGGATGGTTCATGACCAGGCAATAAGCAGGGGAGCAATTGGTGTGGTATCGTTTGACTCTCCCAGACCTCTTGTGGTCAGTTCATCAATCCCGATTACAG
>DATKZO010000052.1:0-28210 GCA_035527935.1 Bacteroidales bacterium | reverse complement strand
CAGCCTTGGCCCACTCTCCACCGAGGAACAGGCAGCAGGTTTGCAGGAACTTGGTAGAACCCGACCATATGTAGACATGTCACGGGTCGGTATCTGGGGCTGGAGCGGCGGTGGTTCAAACACCCTAAACGCCATGTTCCGCAAACCCGATGTTTATCAAGTAGGAATCGCCGTTGCACCCAAGCCGCAACCGGACCTATACCATGCAGGATTCCAGGAGATTTTTATGAGGACCGTCGAGGAGAATCCCGAGGGATACTACCAATCCGCCCCTATCAACTTTGCCGAAGGCCTCAAGGGAGACCTCTTGATCATCCATGGCACTGGAGAAACTAACACCCATCTCGAGATCACAGAGGGATTGGTGGATCGACTCATCGAGTTGGGAAAGCAGTTTGATTATATGACCTATCCTAACCAAGATCACCGACTCGATAAGGGCAAAGGTACATTGCTGCATTTGTATATGCAAATGACACGGTATCTGCTTATGCACCTTCCTCCTGGTCCCCGGTAGGTTTGGTACGTGGCCTAATATGACATAGGGCTAGCGCAGTTTTCTGCACAAGGGATGTTGATAATTTTATTCTTGCCGGAGTACCAACAAATGGTATTACAGAGGGTATAGCAGGACTGCTGGCATATAAAAATATGGAGGGGCAAAGAATACTGCGAGCTCTTGCAACACTGTGGTACCTGGTTAAGATGGGAGGACTGGCATTAACTGATATTGAAATATGGAAATGGATGTATGCCAATCCTGATGAAACAAGTATGAAATATACCGGTCTGCAGAACAGTGTATGATGAACCGGCATGTTAATCCTTTCTGCGCTTTATGCAGGGAAAAGATAATACTTGTCTTCTACAGGAAAGTGCGGCCGGTTGATTAAGTGATCATTTCAATCCCATTGATATCTATTACGCTTGTTGATCCTGATCTGTTTGATATAAAATGGTTCGTTGATGAGAATGAAGTTGCCTTCTCTGTTTTATTCATTGACCTGAGTAGCCTAGGGCTAAGCAGCGGTGAACACACCGCAAAGATAACTGTAAATGACAAGATACTTGACGATTCAAATACTGGTGGTTACTATGACTGGGTCAGGACTGTTTAACGTCAAATAATTCTGGACAGATTTATTGTTAAAGTTAAGAGATACATTTGACTTATGAAATCATCTCAGGGATTTTATCAATTAGATTTGTTGAATTTTTGGTCATAATAAGATAGAAATTGGGTTTTACTAATGTTTATCTTTTTGTCAATGATTATGTAATATTTTATAAGTCACCAAATATGCATTAGCTATAGCTATGTTTCATGTTCAACAAACTTGAACCAATACTTATAAATATCTCTCAAGCTTGACATAATGAAAGGACTTTGTTAGACAGTAAATCAAAATTAGGCCATTTTTATATCAAAGTCAATTTTCTTTCATATCCTGGATCCATGCCCCCGCCTCCTTTCGGGACGATATTTCGGATATCCTGCCTGATTCGACATCCACTACCGGGGGCCTCTTTATTATCCCTCAGAAACGATTTTATAATGGTTATAAGGTATTGTGCAGAAGCCGGACCTATTGACCACGTTTGGCCGGTCAGAAAACAATTAACATACATACTTATTAATGACCTTAACAAAACAAACTTTTGACGGTCCTTAAAAAATAAAGGCCGCCACAAATGTGGCAGCCCTTTAATCCGGGTGGAAGACCGGGGTCGAACCGGCGACCTCTGGAACCACAATCCAGCGCTCTAACCTACTGAGCTACATCCACCATTTGGCGGATGCAAAATAAGCGCAAAAAAACCATAATGCAAAATAATTTGAGCCCATTTATAACGGTATTCGGGCAATTGTTATCTTTACACCACCCGGAATAAAAATGTCTGAATGATGCAATTGATTATATTGCTGGGTGTTATTAAGATATTGGATAATCACAAGGCAACGGTTTGGCAAAAGAGAAGCTCATAAATAATATATCAGGACTGCAATTATTCCAACTACTCAGGTTTACTGCCTTCCTTGTTATCAGCGTTGTTTTTACGAAAAGCCACCTGTCCCCTGAGGAGATAGGCACCTGGGAAATGTTCATGTTCATAGCCAGTCTTCTTACATTCTTCTGGGTTACCGGAATAATACAATCACTCCTGCCCCTCTACAACCGTAACCGCTCGTTCCGAAGACTGGGGGAAAATGTAAGTAAGAAATCCCCCGAACTCTTCAACGCGTTCCTGCTGCTGACGGTATTCAGCCTCTTATTTTTCATTACAGGGCACCTGATAAAGAATAATTTTTCGGTTTATGGTATAACAGGTAATGTGCCTTACCTCAACCTGCTGCTGCTCTACCTGCTGCTGAGCAGTCCGGTGTGCCTTATAGAATACATATATCTTCTGCGCGACAGGTCGTACAGGATCATACAATACGGAATATATACCTTCGTGGCACAACTGGCCTTTATACTTATCCCGGTACTGTCGGGAAAGGATATAATCTGGGCGGTATACGGGATGCTTGCAATTACAGGGATAAGATGGATATGGCTTATCATACTACTGAAAAGATATGCCGAATGGAAGATCTCACCCGAATTCATGAAGGAGCATTTCAAGCTTGGGTTACCACTTATCCTGACATCTCTCATCAGCGGGTCGGCACAGTATATCGACGGAACCATAGTCTCATCCTACTTCGATGATCCCAGGATGTTTGCAATTTTCAGGTATGGGGCCAAGGAATTGCCACTGGTACTGCTTCTGGCTAACGGACTGAGTAATGCCATGCTGCCAAAATTCGGTACCCGCTCAATGATGAAGGAGTCGCTGGAAATGATAAAGGCGAAATCGAAGAAGCTGATGCACTACCTTTTCCCGATCTCGATAATAACAATGATATTTTCCCGCTGGTTCTATCCCCGACTGTTCACTCCCGATTTTGTCCAGAGCGCTGATATTTTCATGGTCTATATACTCCTTGTAATACCACGTCTTATCTTCCCCCAGACAATCATAATCGGGCGGAAGAGAACAAGGATTGCGCTTCTGGGGGCGGTAATTGAGATATGCCTGAATATTCCATTGAGCCTGTGGCTCGTAAAGGATTACGGGGCCGTGGGTGTAGCCGTGGCCACCTTTGCTGTTTATTTCGTTGAAAAAGTTTTCCTGGCCGGATACCTGTGGATAAAAATGAAGATCAGGCCGGGAGAGTATATTCCGATCATTACCTATGTCATATATTCCATCCTGCTTACTCTCACATTTATTCTCATCGACCACAGGATAATAGATATTCAATAAAACTCCATGGGGAAATGAATCCGTCCGTAAACAGGACGGTGGTGAAGGTTTCGCTGAAGCAGGGAACCGGCTTGAAATGTGGACCTTCAGGCTGTGAGAATCAGGGGAGTCACAACCTCACATGATAAAAGGGCGGACTATTATGTATCAGGAAGAGAGGGAAGGAAACAGTCAAATAAAATGGATATCATTTTGTGATTTAATAATTGTTCATTAATTTTGCAGGCCCGATCAGAGGGAGAAAAGAAAATTAATTAAAACAGAGAGAGATGAAAAAGGGAATACATCCTGAAAATTACAGGTTCGTCGTATTTAAGGACATGTCGAACGATACGGCTTTCATTACCAGGTCGGCAGCACCATCAAAAGAGACGATAAAATGGGAAGATGGCAATGAGTATCCTCTGATAAAGCTCGAAATATCCAATACTTCTCACCCCTTTTTCACCGGTAAGATGAAGCTGGTAGATACAGCCGGCAGGGTCGATAAATTCATGAACAGGTATAAGAATCATATGAATAAAAAGACCAGGTAGTCTCAAATAATGACATATGTACAGCCCCTTTACCTTCAAAGGGGCTTTTTTTTCACCTTCAAAATAATAGTGGCATAATGATTATTTAATAGGGCAGGAGCTGAAAAAAGGTGTATTTTGTAAAACAATATGTAATTTTGACATAGCTGGAAAATTATGAATAATAAGCAGGATAGGAGTTTAAGCAGGATCTTGTTTCCTGAAATAGTGGACGAGGAAGGAGAAATTATCCCGATTATTGCCGATGCAAATGATTTTGAACTGGATGATGGTCAGATGCCTGATTCGTTACCTGTTTTGCCCCTGCGTAATAATGTCCTGTTTCCCGGTGTTGTGCTGCCTATATCTATTGGCAGGCCAAAATCCATCAGGCTTATACGGGATGCCTACAAGGGTAATAAGGTGGTGGGTACGGTAGCCCAGATTGATCCTGAGATTGAAAATCCCAGATACCAGGATCTGAATCAGATCGGATCAATTGGTCAGATCATTAAATTGCTGGAAATGCCTGATGGTTCGACAACCGCAATTATCCAGGGAAGAAAGCGTATAAAACTCACCGACCCCATTTCGGAGGACCCTTATCTGGTGACACATTTTAAACCGCTTATCGATGCCCTGCCACCTGATAACAGCAGGGAATTTGAAGCGATAGTGGGATCACTGAAGGATCTTTCAATAAGGATCATAAAACTGAACCCTACTATCACTCAGGAGGCCTCGTTTGCCATCAAGAATATTGAGAATAAGACTTACCTTATCAATTTCATTTGCTCCAATACAGATATAAAGGTAAGGGACAAACAAAAACTGCTTGAGGCTAACGGATTGAAGGACAGGGGTGTAATGCTGCTTGAGCATCTTGTTCAGGAGATGCAGCTACTTGAACTGAAGAATGAGCTTCAATCAAAGGTTAAAAGTGATCTCGATCAGCAGCAGCGTGAATTCCTGCTCCTGCAGCAGATGAAGACTATTCAGAATGAGCTGGGTAATAATCCGCATGAAAAGGAGATCACAGAGTTCAGGCAAAGGGGCGAGGAGAAAAGATGGAATGAGGAAGTAGCTGCGACCTTCGAAAAGGAGCTTGACAAGCTTCAGAGGCTTAACCCTGCAGCAGCTGAATACTCCGTTCAGGTTAACTATATCCAGACTCTCCTTGATCTGCCGTGGGGAATATATACAGATGATAACCTCGATCTTGAAAATGCACGTAAAGTGCTTGACGATGATCATTTCGGGCTCGATGAGGTAAAGGAAAGGATACTTGAACACCTGGCGGTCATAAAGCTCAAGGGCGATCTGAAGTCGCCTATTATCTGTTTGTATGGCCCACCAGGTGTCGGGAAGACATCCCTTGGAAAGTCGGTTGCCAGGGCTCTGGGTCGCAAATATGTCAGAATGTCGCTGGGGGGCCTGCATGATGAGGCTGAAATAAGGGGCCACCGGAAAACATACATAGGGGCTATGCCGGGCAGGATAGTACAGAATATAAAGAAGGCAGGCTCTTCAAATCCTGTTTTCATACTGGACGAAATTGACAAGGTCGGCAAGGATTTCAGGGGTGATCCCTCTTCTGCTCTTCTCGAAGTGCTTGATCCGGAACAGAACGGATCATTTCACGACAATTTTCTGGAACTGGAATATGACCTGTCAAATGTCCTGTTCATTGCTACCGGCAACACACTCTCCACGATCGGTCCTGCTTTGAAGGACCGGATGGAGCTGATAGAGATTAACGGTTATCTCCTGGAGGAAAAGATTGAAATAGCTAAACGTCATCTTCTGCCTAAACAGCTTACCAATCATGGAGTTAAGAAATCGCAGTTTAAGATAGGCAGAAAAGTACTGGAGGAGATTGTTGATAAGTATACCAGGGAATCGGGAGTACGGGAAATGGATAAACGACTGGCTAAACTTATAAGAAGATCGGCCAGGGATCTGGCATCAAACGGTGAATATGATCCTGTCATGACCAGGGAACGGTTACCCGGAATACTCGGCCCGCCGAAGTATAACCGCGACCAGTATTCCGGCAATGAGCAGGCAGGTGTGGTTACCGGACTGGCATGGACTGCGGTAGGTGGAGAGATACTCTTTGTTGAGACCAGCCTCAGTAAGGGTGATGGAAAACTCACACTAACAGGTAACCTGGGTGATGTAATGAAAGAATCGGCTGTTATTGCCCTTGAATATCTCAAAGCTAATACAGATGTGCTGAACCTTCCTGATAATTTTGCTGAGAAGTGGAACATTCATGTTCATGTTCCTGAAGGTGCGATCCCAAAGGATGGTCCTTCGGCAGGTATCACAATGGCTGCATCAATAGCCTCAGCCTTCACACAGCGAAAGGTAAAGAAGTTTATAGCCATGACCGGTGAGATCACCCTGAGAGGTATTGTACTTCCGGTTGGAGGGATCAAAGAGAAGATACTGGCAGCCAGACGGGCCGGTCTGAAGGAAATTATCCTCTCTGAGGATAACAGGAAAGATGTTGAGGATATCAAGGAGATATACCTGAAGGGATTGAAGTTTACCTATGTAACAACCATAATGAATGTGCTCGATCAGGCACTCCTCAAACAACTGGTTGACAATCCCAAAAAGATAATTTAATCTGTCTGATATGGCTCGTCTGATTAGTGAACAGAAAGCCAACTTTGGGACCATGCCGGTCTTTATGACGGCCGTTTCCACGATCCTGGGAGCGATCCTTTTCCTCAGGTTTGGATATGCAGTTGCACACACAGGTTTCATTGGCGTACTGGGGATTATAATCATCGGTCACCTTGTTACTATGCCCACTGCAATGGCAGTGGCTGAGATCGCGACTAACCAGAGGGTTAGGGGAGGAGGTGCATATTATATAATATCCAGGTCGTTCGGTTTGAAAATAGGGGCAGCTATTGGGATGGCACTGTACCTGTCGCAGGCTATCAGCGTTGCCTTTTATATCATTGCCTTTGCAGAGGCTTTTGACCCGGTGCTCAACTGGTTATCGGAGAATTCCAACATTCATATTATTGACAAAAGGTGGATCAGCCTTCCTGCAATGGCACTTCTTTCTGTCCTGTTCCTGACAAGGGGTGCAAATCTCGGGATGAAATTCCTCTACTTTGTGGTTGCCCTTTTATTTTCAGCAATTATACTCTTTCTTGCAGGAAAAGTTGGGAATCCACCGGAAGCAATCAACTTCAACGCAAGGATTGCCAATCCTGACAGTTTTTTCTATGTCTTTACAATTGTATTTCCGGCATTTACCGGCCTGGCTGCAGGACTGGGTTTATCAGGTGATCTTCGCGAGCCTCAGAAGTCAATTCCGCGGGGCACCCTCCTGGCAACTGTAGCCGGGTTCTTTATATATATTGCAGTAGCCTATAAACTGACAATATCTGCAAGTCCTGAACAACTTGATGCCGATCAGCTGATTATGAGAAATATTGCTCTCTGGGGACCAATAATACCCATAGGTCTGGCAGCCGCATCCCTCTCCTCCGCTCTGGGATCTGTAATGGTGGCCCCAAGGACCTTGCAGGCACTGGGATCAGACAGGATTTTTCCATCAAAGAGTATCAACAGGTGGTTTGCCAGGGGAAAACGAAAGAGCAATGAACCGGTAAATTCATCGGCAGTCACCATAATTATTGCTGTCATCTTCATCGTGGCCGGAGATATTAACTTCGTTGCTCAGATCATCTCCATGTTCTTCATGGTGACCTATGGAGCGATCTGCCTTATCTCATTTCTTGAACACTTTGCTGCAGATCCGTCATACAGGCCTACCTTCAGGTCGCGATGGTATATTTCATTGCTGGGAGCAATAATGTCACTCTGGCTAATGTTCAAAATGAATATGCCCTATGCTATCCTTTCAATAATGTTTATGAGCCTTTTCTATTATATGATCAGTGTCACCTCGAAGGAGAAGAGGGGGCTTGAAAAATTATTCAGAGGGGTTTTGTTCCAGCTAAGCAGGCAGTTACAGGTCTTTGCCCAGCGTGCCGACACCGAAGACCTGAATTCATCATGGAGGCCGTTTGCAATCTGTATTTCGGCCGACTCATTCAAACGAAGGACAGCATTCGACCTGCTCAGATGGATCTCATACCGCTATGGATTCGGGACATATATTCATTATATAAAAGGTTATCTGAACCAGAGCACAAACACTGCCTCGAGAGAGGCGGTTGACAAGCTGCTTAATCTTTCGTCGGGTAGCAGGAGCAGGGTTTACCTGGATACTATAATCAGCCCTTCCTATACTACTGCCATTGCCCAGGTTATCCAATTATCGGGCATCTCCGGAAAGGGGAACAATATGATATTATTTGAGTTCTCCAGGACTGAACCTGAATCTCTGAGGGAACCGCTGAAAAATTATGAACTGATCTCCTCTACAGGATTCGATATTTGTGTGCTGAACACTTCCTATAAAGGATTTGGCTACCGGAGACAGATACATATATGGATCACACATCATGATTATGAGAATGCCAACCTGATGATCCTGCTTGCCTACATTATCCTGGGTCATCCTGATTGGCAAAAAGGGGAAATAAAGATCTTTGCAGCTTTTGAAGAGCATGAACTGGAGAGCAAGAGGGAGGAGCTGCTTGAGCTAATCAGGTCTGGCAGATTACCGATCTCAGCATCAAATGTACAGTTTGTGCCTGCAAACAAAAGCAGATGCGAACTGGTAAGCCGGAATTCAACAGATTCGGACCTTACAATACTGGGCTTTACAAGCCAGGATCTCGAAAGCCAGGGTGTTGATCTTTTCGGAGGTTACAATGATCTCGGAAATATATTATTTGTAAATGCCAACGAAAGTAAGGAAATTAGCTAGTAATAAATGTAACCCCTTTAATATGTCAGAAAAAAAGATAGCAGTATTCCCGGGTTCTTTTGATCCGTTTACAATTGGTCATGAATCAATTGTTCGTCGTAGCTTAGCTCTTTTTGATGAAATCATTATCGCAATAGGTGCTAATGCCATCAAGAAAAGATTCTTCACTCTTGAGAACAGAAAACGTATGATCTCAGATGTTTTTAGCGGTAATGACAGAGTTACTGTTGATCATTACGAGGGTTTAACAGTTGATTATTGCAGGAAAACAGGTGCCAGGTTCCTGTTGCGCGGTATCAGGACGGCTGCCGATTTTGAATATGAAAGGGCTATCGCTCAGATGAACAAGACAATGTATCCTGAAATTGAGTCCGTAATGCTTCTGACAGCTCCTGAGCATACACCAATAAATTCAACAATAGTTCGTGACATTATCCGAAATGGTGGCGATGCCTCAAAATTCCTTCCTGCCGGGATCGATATAAAAAAGTATATGTAAAATGCTGAGAAGAGTTACTTTTCTCCCTGTTTTTTTAATATTAATTCATTACAACCTGGCTGCAGGATCAGTCACTATGTCCGGGGAGGCACCTGGTGCCGCAGGATCAGTCACTATGTCCGGGGAGGCACCTGGTGCTGCAGGAGAAACAATTGAAGTATTCAAGTACTCTGACCTGATCACAGATGAACAGGAAACCCTGGGTTATATCATCCCTGATAAGGATGGTTATTTCAGTTTTGAAGTATCAATTGAAGACAGGGAAGTACTTTTTTTAAGGTATGGAGTATATGATCTGTTCTTTCATGCAGTTCAGGATGAGAATTACGACCTTATACTGCCTCCCTTTATCGCTATGAGTGTAGCTGACAGGAATAACCCCTATTTTGAGCATATCGGGTATCAGCTCAGGGCCGGAGCAAGGCATAGCCTGAATAACGAAATCCGGGATTTTGACTCGGTTTACCATAAGGTAGTTGACCTGATTACCGGGGATATGTTCTACAGGTTGCAGAAGGCGAACTATGATTCACTGACCGGTGAATTGAGCAGGGCCCGGCATATCACGGATAATGAATATTATAACCTTTATACAAATAGCGAAATATTCTCGATTAAAGTACTTTCGATGCGAAAGAACAGCTTGCGGGACTCGGCGATCGAGTTTCTTGACAGGGAATTTGATAGCAGGAATATCGCATGTGCCAGGCTTGTTAAGGAACTTTTCGGGGGGTCATTGTCACAAATGCTTTCCGGCAGCAATTCCCGGGAACTGAGGGGATATATCAACATGGCATCCTCCATACCGGGTATTAAGGAGCTGGTAGGCGGGGAATATAAGATAACCAACAATGAGCTTCTGGAGTACATTATCGTGTTCAATCTGTATAATGAATACTATTCATCCTCATTCAGCAAGGATGGGATTTACAAGCTCCTGGAGAGTCTTGGCAGGGATGCCACCTATCGGTCAGTCAGGGAGATATCACAGCGTATCGTCAGTAAGATTGCCAGGCTCAGACAGGGCAACAAGCCTCCCGGATTTTCGCTTCCGGATGAGGAGGGCAAACTGATTTCACCTGACAGTCTTGCCGGGAAACATGTGATCCTGACCTTCGGGGAATCTTCCTCCTGGCAAACACTTTCAGAATACAGCCTGCTGAAATCCTGGCATGTACAGTATGGGAATGACCTGGATATCGTTACAATACTGGCAGATAAGGATTTTCAGGGTGGTGTGGCAAAAATGAAAAGTGCAGGATTCAGATGGATTCTGCTTGACGGAAGCAGGTCGGAAGGGCTTCAACGATTGTATGAAGTTAAGTTCTTCCCATCCTTTTACCTTTTAAACAGGGAGGGAAGGATTATCTCGGCACCGGCGCCATTCCCCTCTGAAAATCTGCGTAATTTACTTCTTGAACAGCTTCAGCGAGACCTCATTGAGAACATCAGAAACTGAAGCCCATGTCTCATTCATAATACCCGGAAGCTTACCATACGGAAGCCATGTAGCCTCAGTGATACCTTCTGATAGCTGGGGACTGGTCTCATACGGGCCCTTGTAATCCAATAAGAACCAGAAGGTCTTTTTGAGATAATATTTATTCCCGTATGGATAGATATGGTATGTTGGTCTGAGCTGACCGGTGATTGTACTCCCGGTTATCCCGCACTCTTCACCGATCTCCCGCAATGCACACTCATCAGGTTTTTCATCTTTCTTAATATGTCCCTTCGGGATGTCCCATTTGCCATACCTCTTAATGAACAATATCTGGTCAGTATCATGTATCACCACTCCGCCCGCTGCTTCCACCCAGTTAAAATAACTCTCAAAAGCTTTCCAGAGATGGTTTGCCTTATAGGAATAAAAATTTGCACACTTCAGGTTACGGTTATTAATAAATTCCGAGATCTTGTCATAAAGCTCCATTTGATCATGGAATTTATAGAATAAGCAGTATTTTTGCATGCGGTCGGGCTGACTGCTCAGCACCATAAATCTGTTTTCAAAATAAACCTTATACATCAGTTCATGGAATACAGTGCAAAAAAAATAGCTGATTACCTCTTACAAATTAAAGCAATAAAACTGCAACCATCAAATCCTTTTACCTGGGCTTCCGGATTGAAGTCACCCATCTATTGCGACAATCGTAAGACCCTGTCATTTCCAGAGGTCAGAAACTATATCAGAGATTATTTTGTTGACAGAGCCACAAGCCTTTATCCTGAAGCAGAAGTGATAGCAGGTGTGGCCACCGGAGCAATTGCACATGGCATGCTTGTTGCCGACAGGCTCAATCTCCCTTTTATTTATGTGAGGTCGGGAGCCAAGGAGCATGGACTGGGCAATCAGATTGAGGGCTCATATAACGAAAGACAGACTGTCCTCGTGATCGAAGACCTTGTTTCAACAGGTGGCAGCAGCCTGAATGCGGTGCGTGCACTCAGGGATGCAGGCTGCAAGGTACTTGGGATGCTGGCCATTTTTACCTATGGGTTCAACAAGGCAACAGAAGCTTTTAAAAATGAAGAGTGCAGGCTTCATACATTAAGCAGTTATACTGAACTTGTGAACAGAGCTGTGGAAACAGGCTATATTTCCGGCGGTGAGCTTGAAACTCTTAAAGTTTGGAGGGAAGAGCCATCAAAATGGGGCATTTAAACCTGATGAATAATGGAGCTGTCAAAATTTGAAAGCAGGACAGGTAAGATATGTGCCTCTGACAAGGTTGTTTACAACTTTATCACCGACATGAGGAATTTCGGGCGGTTTATACCCGGTGGAACAATAGAAAACTGGAATGCTGCAACTGACAGTTGCAGCTTTGAATTGTCGCCGGTGGGGGGAGTGAAGCTTAGCATTATCGGTAAGGAGCCTTTTTCAACGGTTAAATTTGCCGGTGATGGATTGAATAATACTAGATCATATCTTTGGATCCAACTCAAACAGGTTGCGGAGAATGATACCAGGGTGAAGATCACCATTAAGGCCGGTATTAATCCGATGATCAGGGTGATGGCAGCCAAACCAATTGATGATTTTCTGGAGAAACTGGTATCCGGACTTGAAAATTTCAGCGACTGGGATACTCTGAATGGGTAAAGTCAACCTCCCTGAAGGCAAAGGAGAGGATCTTGCCCTCTGCATTCTCTATCAGCAGCTTTCCCTGTTCATCAACACCCCTGATCGTACCGCTGAATACATTTCCTGATGACTCGAACAGGTGTTGCTCCCCAAATTTGTACATGTACCGGATATAGCTTTTTTCGATAAGCTCCAGTTCATCATCTCTCAGCCGGTTATACCATTTGTCACATTCGGAACATAATATCTTCAGTATGCCCTGAAGGTCATGATCATGGCCCGTAATTGATTTTAATGATACCGGGTTAGGAGCATTGCTGATAAACCTCGTCTGGTTCACATTCAGGCCTATTCCTGCCACACAGCTCTCGATAATGTCGCCGGATAATGAACTTTCAATTAAAATACCTGCAATTTTGTCATTCCTGACATAGATATCATTAGGCCATTTAATGGATAAATCGCTGCAAAATGATCTTAAAGTATCAATTATTGCCAGGGAGATGGTCTTTGACAGATAGAACTGCTTATCGGGCCGGAGAAATGTCGGGTAAAGTATTATGCTGATTGTAAGGTTCTTACCGGGCTCCGACTCCCATCTGTTTCCTTTCTGGCCCTTCCCCTCAGACTGTTCGGCAGCAATTATTACTGTACCTTCCACCACCACCCCTGTTGATAAAAGCGCCGCTGCAACCGAATTTGTAGATGACACTTTTTCACGTCGGATAATTTTCGCCCCTATGATCATAGCTTTCAGAGAGTTGGTGATTAACAATCGGGAACAGTAGTCACATTGACCCCTATGTTATTAAAATGGCACTGTAATTGTAAAATCTAAACTACTATGGTAAAAGTACGATTTTTGTTAGTAATTTTGCCAGGCAATAGAGCGATCTAATTACAGGACATAAGTTTAATGAACGATAGCAAGGACGAATCTTTATTACTGGTTAATAGTATTCTGGAAGGGATCTTTGAAAAAAAGGGGGAGCATGTTGTCAAGCTGGATTTAAGGGAGCTTGAAAACTCCGTATGTGATTATTTTATAATTTGTCATGCAGCTTCGGGAACACAGGTTGATTCTATTGCCGAATCTGTTGCCTTTACCGTGAAAAAGAAGACAGGCGAAATAGCCCATCATAAAGAGGGACTTGATAATTGCCTCTGGGCATTGATCGATTACACCAATGTGGTGGTTCATATTTTCAGGGAAGAACAGAGAAACTTTTATAATCTGGAAGCACTCTGGGCAGATGCTGTAAGTGAAGTGGTTGAAGACAAGGTAAATTTTGAGTAAATGGCTGAAAAAGAAAATAATAAACAGGCTAACACTCCGGGAGGCAGAGAGAATAAACCTAAATTTAATCCTACCTGGCTTTTCGCATTTATTGCTTTTGGATTAATCGGATTGAACCTTATTTTTGGTGGCGGAAGGAATATCAAGAAAGCGGAGCAATGGAGGGATGTTGAGTTGATGATCCAGAATCACGATATCCAAAAGATCGTAGTAGTAAACAAGGAACATGCCGAAATATATCTTAAAAGTGAAGCCCTGGAGTCGGGGCGTTATCCTGACATTTCACCTCCCGGTGCATTTAGCCTGACAGGCGCCTCGCCAAACTACATATATAGTTTTGGAACTGTTGAACTTTTTGAGTCAGCACTTTCGGAGGCTCTGGAAGCATCGGGTTATAGTGTAAGTGAATGGCTCCATCCTATCTATGAGACACATAAAAATTATTTTGGGGATATCCTTGGGTGGATACTCCCGATGCTGATCATTGTTCTTATCTGGCTTTTCATATTCAGACGAATGGCCGGAGGCGGCTCCGGTGGCGGAGCCGGCAGCATCTTCAATGTTGGCAAATCAAGAGCACAGGTATTTGACAAGGATACCAATGTAACAATAAACTTCAATGATGTGGCAGGTTTGGAGGAAGCCAAAACTGAGGTAATGGAGATCGTTGATTTTCTTAAGAATCCCAAGAAATATACTTCGCTGGGGGGTAAAATACCCAAAGGAGCCCTGCTTGTCGGGCCTCCCGGAACAGGGAAGACTCTTATTGCCAAGGCTGTTGCCGGAGAGGCGAATGTACCTTTCTTCTCGATCTCCGGATCCGATTTTGTTGAAATGTTTGTGGGTGTAGGTGCCTCAAGGGTCAGGGATCTGTTCAAGCAGGCTAAGGAAAAGGCCCCATGCATTGTTTTTATTGATGAAATTGATGCAGTTGGAAGAGCCAGGGGACGAAATCCGAACTTCGGCGCAAATGATGAACGGGAGAATACCCTCAATCAGTTGCTTACCGAAATGGATGGTTTCGGTACTAACGTGGGAGTAATTATACTGGCTGCCACTAACAGGGCTGACATCCTCGACCGTGCCCTGCTGAGGGCAGGACGATTTGATCGCCAGATACAGGTTGAGCTTCCTGATCTGAATGAACGCAGGGAGATCTTCAAGGTGCACCTCAGGCCACTCAGGCTCCCGAAAGACTTTGATATAGATTTCCTGGCGAAACAGACACCCGGATTTTCCGGGGCCGATATCGCTAATGTTTGTAACGAATCAGCGCTGATTGCCGCGAGAAATAATAAGAAATCGATTGGGAGACAGGATTTCCTTGATGCCGTCGACAGGATAGTTGGAGGAATGGAAAGAAAAACCAAGATCATCTCTGTGCAGGAGAAGCAGACCATAGCGTATCATGAAGCGGGGCACGCCACAGTGAGCTGGCTCCTTGAATATGCCAGTCCGCTGGTAAAAGTTACGATAATTCCACGGGGAAGGGCGCTTGGTGCTGCCTGGTACCTGCCGGAAGAGAGGCAACTGACCACCACCGAACAGATACTTGATGAACTGGCATATGCCCTCGGGGGAAGGGCAGCAGAAGAATTGATATTCGGGAAGATATCCACGGGTGCCCTTAATGATCTTGAGAGGGTTACCAAGCAGGCCTATGCAATGGTATCCTACTTCGGAATGAGCGAAAAGGTCGGCAACATCAGTTTTTATGATTCTTCGGGACAGAATGAATATGGTTTTACTAAACCCTATAGTGAAAAGACTGCAGAACTTATTGATGCTGAAGCCAAGAGAATAGTCACAGAATCTTATGATAGGGCAAAAGAGGTGCTTAAGAAGAATATGCCAGGTCTTGAAAAGCTTGCCAGTCAGCTCCTTGAAAAGGAGGTGATCTTTAGTGAGGACCTTGAAAAGATATTTGGTAAAAAGAAAGGCGAAAAGCAGAAAGCACTGATAGAAGAATTAAAACCTGCTGCCGGAAGAACTTCGACAAGAACTAAAAAGAAGGTAGATTCGCGGAAGGGAGAGGAAAAGGACAAACAATAACCTGTGCCAGCAGATATTTGCCTCATATGGAAAAAGACTGGGTAAGGATATTTGAATCAGTGGATGAAATTAAGGTGGAATTGGCCCGTCAGATCCTTGAAGAGAGAGGTATTGAATCTGTTATAATGAACAAAAAGGACAGGGCATACGGTTTCGGAGAATTTGAGCTGTATGTACTCAGGGATTTTGTGATCAGGGCCAAACAAATAATAAAGGATCTTTAGCATTGAATAATCTTCTGGTGAGAACTATTACAGGCTTCTGGATCGTGGTGATCATCCTCGGTTCAATCCTGATCCATCCGGTCTCCTTTATCCTGCTGGGGCTGATTATGGTCCTTGGATCACTTCATGAATACTACAGGCTTGTTTCGCTCCAGGGGATCAAATCGCAGCATCTTGCAGGACTTATATCCGGGGGCTTTATATATCTGGTATCCGTGGCTCATGCAATGCAGATGGTTTCAGCAAAGATCTATCTGTTGTTCCTGCTCTTTCCTATGTATATCCTGATATTTGAACTTTTCACGAAAAAGAATAATCCATTTCAATCGATCGCTCAAACATTTACCGGTGTAATATATACTTCAGTACCGTTCTCCCTGTTCCCTTTTATGGCATTTGGGGAAGGGGGCATGCATTCATTTATCTCCTCAGGTGAAGTAGAATATTCACCTGCAATTATCCTGGGGTTTTTTCTCCTGCTCTGGATAAATGATACAGGCGCTTACCTTACAGGAATAACTATTGGCAAGACCAAACTGTTTGAGAGGATCTCTCCAAAAAAAACATGGGAAGGATTTATTGGCGGACTGGTACTTAACATCGTGGCTGCCTGGTTCCTTTCCGGATGGTTTGGCGTGGTTGGAAGAATTGACTGGTTAATACTTGCCCTGCTCATAAGTATTGGAGGAACCCTTGGTGACCTTGTGGAATCTCTTCTAAAGAGAACGTCAGGCGTAAAGGACTCCGGCCACTTTCTGCCCGGTCATGGAGGTTTTCTCGACAGGTTCGATGGAGTTCTGATAGCCTTCCCCTTGCTTTTTCTTTACATCAGCCTGTTTGGATGATTGCAATCTGTTGATTAGTTTTGCGCACTATGAGTATTCATAAGGAAGGATATAAAATTCTGCTGTTTGGTTTTATTACAATTATTATTGTAAATATCATTGCTCAGTTTATCCTGCCCGGGAACACCCTGGGGAAGCTTATTATTTTATTTGTAACCCTGATATTATACGTTTTTCTTCTTTTTTTCTTCAGATTGCCCCGGCGATATCTGCAACCGGATGATCAACTGGTATACTCTCCGGCAGACGGGAAAGTTGTGGTAATTGAAAACACTTATGAAGGTGAATATTTTAAGGAAGAGAGGATGCAGGTTTCAATTTTTATGTCGCCGGTGAATATGCACAGCAACAGATATCCGGTTTCAGGCAGGATCAAATATGTAAAATATCATCCGGGGAAATACCTGGTTGCATGGCACCCGAAGTCATCAGAGTTAAATGAGAGATCTACCGTGGTGATCGAGACAGAAAATAATATTGAGATACTGGTTCGTCAGGTTGCCGGCGCTATTGCCCGGAGAATCGTAACATACTCAAAGGAGGGAGAGGTGGTTAAGCAGGGTGATGAACTAGGGTTTATCAAGCTGGGTTCCAGGGTCGATCTGTTTCTCCCCGGGAATTCTGAAATTGTTATACCAATACTTCAGCAGGTAAGGGCAAATAAAAGTGTCCTTGCAAGGTTTCCGGGTTAATTGATTCATTGTATTATATTAATAGAATGTAAATGAAAACTTCCGATAGCAAGGTTCTTGATATATGCAAAGATGTTAGCTGGGTTGGAGTTCTTGATCATGATATCCTAACCTTTGATATCGTCATGGAAACCCGGCAGGGCACCACATACAATTCCTATTTCATAAATGCTGAGAAGAAAGCAGTTATCGAGACCGTAAAGGAGAATTTTTCGGAGGTTTGGCTTAGTAAATTAAGAACCCTTACAGATCCGGCAGATATTGAATATGTTATTCTGGATCATACCGAACCCGATCACTCCGGATCGCTTATTCACCTCCTTGAAATTGCCAGGGAAGTAATTGTAGTTGGCAGCGGAAATGCTATCAGGTACCTGTCCGACATGGTGCCCGGACCATTTAAATCTATGGTAGTCAAAGATGGTGATACGCTTGATCTTGGCAATAGGAGACTGCATTTTATCTCTGCCCCTAATCTTCACTGGCCCGATTCAATATATACCTACCTTGAGGAGGACAGACTGCTATTTACATGCGACTCTTTCGGCTCCCATTATTGCCGTGAAGAGATGTTCGATGACCTTGTGGGCGACTTCCATGATTCATTTAAATATTATTTTGATGTCATCCTCAAACCATTCAGTAAGTTCATGCTGAAGGCGATTGAAAAGATCAGGTTACTTGAGATAAATACCATTTGTACCGGCCATGGTCCTATACTCCGGTCTGACTGGAAAAAATTAGTTGATATCACAGAAAAATATTCAATAGAATACCTGAAATTGACCGATAATAAGCCTGAGAAAAATGTTCTCATTACGTATGTATCAGCGTACGGTTATACAAAGGAAATGGCTGAAGCAATCGCGCAGGGGATTTTAAGCAGGCCCAACATGAAAGCGACGGTAATGGATATTGAAAAGATAGAGCTTGGTGAGCTGGAGGCTGAAGTGGTGAAATGCGATGCCCTTATTGTAGGCTCTCCAACCATAAATCAAAATACACTACTTCCTGTTTACAGGCTCTTTGCTGTAATAAATCCTCTGCGCGACCGTGGTAAGTTATCTGCAGCCTTTGGTTCGTATGGATGGAGTGGAGAGGCAGTGACAATAATTTCTGAGAACCTTAAGAATCTTAAGCTAAAAGATTTTGGTGAGAATGCCTCATTTAAGTTCATGCCAGATGAGACTAAAACTATTGAACTGGTATCATTTGGCAACAGGTTTGCCGATGAAGTTGTGAGATGCAATCAGGCATGAGTGCTGAGGATATAATACAAAAAGCCCTGCCGCTTTATCGACAGGGCCGGATACTCTTTTATTAGCTGTAATGCAGATCAGTATCTTACGATATCTTGATAGTACGGCTTAATTTAGTCTCCTCTTTGGTTTTGGGAAGCTCAATATTCAGTATCCCGTTTTTAAAGACAGCGCTGATCTTATCTGCTTCTACATTTTCCGGGATCTTGAAATTCTTGCAGAATGAGCAGTACCCGAATTCCTTCCTGGTATAACCATCCCTGCTTTCCTCTTTTTCATCCTTACGCTCAGATGAGATCATAAGCATGTCCTTCTCAATCTCAATCTTGATATCGTCCTTGCTCAATCCGGGAAGTGCGACCTCAATACCAAACTGTTTCTCATCTTCCCTGATATTTACTGCCGGCTTGTTTAATCCGTTCCCAAAGATTGGCGAATTAAAACCTTCATTAAAAAAGTCAGATTCAAATACCGGTCTGAAATTCCTTGTTCTGATAATTGGTAACATAATTTGTCCTCCTGTTATTTAATTAATTATTATTTTTAAGTCTCTGATAAGATGGTTTCAAATTGTATACCATCTATCTATATCTGCCAAAATGGCAGTTAGGAATCAATCAACACTGCCAAAATGGCACTTTAGTCTATTTGTGCATGTTCACTTTGGCAGAATTATTTTAGGAAAAATCGTGAAGGCACGGATTACAAACCCGAACCAGCCAGGGTACTGCTGGTAAGCCATAACAGCAGAGATTTGAAGGAAGTTGAAGGGTAAGGTGGTAGAAATATCTTCAATAATTGAATGACAAACGGTTTGATAATTATTATATTTAAGACCTTAATTTTACTTAGGAGACCGGGAATAAATGATGGTTAACAATCCGATAAGGAAAGTAATTAACTTTTACCTGGAAGGTTTCAGAAATCTGCCGGACTGGGGAGTTAAGGTCTGGGTCGTTATAATTTTCAAATTATTTATTATGTTCTTTATTCTGAAGCTTTTCTTCTTCCCTGATCTGCTGAAGAGGGATTTCGGTTCCGATTCGGAGAGAAGCAAATACATGCTTGAGCAGCTGACTACAAAAACAGAAAAATATGATTGAGAATATCGACCTGTCACTTGTGAACTGGTCCAGGGCTCAATTTGCCCTAACGGCAATCTATCACTGGTTATTTGTACCTCTTACATTAGGTCTTTCGTTCATTCTGGTAATAATGGAGACAAAATATTACCGGACAGGATCGGAGGTATGGAAGAAAATTACCAAATTCTGGATGAAGCTGTTTGGGATTAATTTTGCCATCGGGGTTGCGACGGGTATTATCCTTGAGTTTGAATTTGGAACTAACTGGTCAAAATATTCATGGTTTGCAGGTGATATATTCGGGGCTCCGCTTGCCGTGGAGGGTATTATGGCCTTTTTCCTTGAGTCGACTTTTGTTGCAGTCATGTTCTTTGGCTGGGGGAAGGTGAGCAAAAAGTTCCATCTTGCCTCTACCTGGCTGGTAGCTATCGGGGCCAATCTTTCGGCCCTGTGGATCCTTGTGGCAAATGCATGGATGGAGAATCCGGTTGGGATGCTGTTTAATCCTGAAACAGCGCGTAATGAGATGCAGAGTTTCCGGGCGGTACTGTTTAATCCGGTAGCCATGGAGAAATTTTTCCATACCATAACATCAGGTTTTGTCCTGGCTTCAATGTTTGTTCTGAGCATAAGCTCATGGTTCCTGCTGAAGAACCGGGAAAAGGAGATGGCATTGAAAAGTATTGCTATTGCATCAGTTTTCGGTTTCTTTTCCTCGGTTGCGCTGATTTTTACGGGTGATATATCGGTACGGACAATTGCAGAGGTTGAACCGGTGAAATTTGCTGCCATGGAGGCTCTCTATGAAGGCGACAGACAGGCCGGACTTACCCTCCTGGGCTTTCTCAAAGATGGTAGCGAGCGGGATGGCTTTAAGGAGAAGGATATTGTTGCCAGAATTGAGATACCCGGATTATTGTCGGTCATGACCGCGGGCGACAGGGATGCATTTGTACCTGGGCTTAAAGACCTGCTGTACGGTAATGAGGAATATGGCATTATGCCTGCTTCAGAAAAGATCGAAAGGGGTAAGGGAGCCAGGGAGGTGCTGGCAAGTTACAAGGAGGCTGTTGAATCAGGTGATGAACTGCTGGTTTCGGAGCTAAGACTAAAATTTGAGGACAGGGACTTTCAGGAAAACTGGTTCAGATATTTTGGTTATTCATTTCTGAAAAGGCCTGCTGATATAATACCAAATGTGCATGCCATATTCTATAGTTTTCACCTGATGGTATTTCTTGGCTTTTTATTTACCCTGGTACTTGTCATGGCATGGTATTTTTCATATAAAAAGACAATTGATAAGAAAAGATGGTTCCTGAGATCGGCCTTATTTATTTTCCCTCTACCATTTCTGGCCTCCGAACTGGGCTGGCTGGTCACTGAAATGGGAAGGCAGCCATGGTTGATCCGGGATCTTCTGCCGGTAACAGCCGGTGTCTCAAACATCAGTGCTTCAGCTGTTCAGACAACATTCGTGTTGTTTGCACTGCTGTTCACAGCTCTGCTGATCGCTGAGGTTTCAATTATGGTAAGGCAAATCAAGGATGGTTCCAAAATAGAGGAGGTCTAAAAATGATTCTGGCAATTTCTCATTCATTTCTACAGGAGTACTGGTGGTTTCTGATCTCCCTTCTGGGCAGCTTGCTTGTGTTTCTTATGTTTGTCCAGGGAGGCCAGTCATTCATTTTTACCCTTGCTGCCGGTGAGTCGCAAAAAACAATGATAATAAACTCGATGGGACGGAAATGGGAGTTTACATTCACAACCCTGGTAACATTCGGTGGCGCCTTTTTTGCCTCCTTCCCACTTTTTTATGCAACCAGCTTCGGTGGTGCATACTGGGTGTGGATAGCGATCCTGTTCAGCTTCGTGATACAGGCTGTGTCCTTCGAATTCAGGACTAAACCATCTAACATTCTGGGCAGGAAAACCTTTGAGATATTCCTGTTTATTAACGGAGCATTAGGGCCGTTGCTTATAGGCACTGCGGTCGGAACATTCTTCACCGGTTCAAATTTCACAATCGATCAGTATAATATAGGACAGTGGGAAAATCCCTGGCATGGACTGGAGGCATTACTGAACCTCAGAAATCTCTCTCTCGGTATAACAGTCCTTTTTCTTGCCAGACTACTTGGTTTGATGTATATTATCAATACGGTCGATGACAGTGAACTGCTTCAGCGTGCAAGGAGAAAAACCCTGGTTAATCTGGTTCCCTTTCTGATCGCTTTTCTTTATTTTGTTATCACCCTGCTTCTGGCAGAGGGATTTGCAACAGACCCCGGATCCTCTGAGGTCTTTATGGAAAAGTTTAAGTACCTGATTAACCTCATTCAGATGCCACCTGTGCTCATAATGTTTCTGGCAGGAACAGTTTTAATCCTGCTAAGCCTGTACCTGACGGTTATCAAGAAATCCGGTAATGGGATATGGTATTCAGGGATTGGAACGGTAATGGTGGTGCTGTCTCTTTTTTGCATAGCCGGATATAACAACACATCATTTTATCCTTCAGCATATGACCTCCAGAGTTCGCTTACTATCACCAATTCCTCATCAAGTCATTTTACGCTTAACACTATGATGATTGTATCATTTTTCATTCCAGTGGTGATTGTTTATATATGGTTTGCCTGGAGGTCGATAAACAGGTCAAAGATAACCAGCGAGGAAATGGAGAGTGACCAGGGGCATGTTTATTAGAATCTGTCCTGACATGGCATAAACTATTGATGATTAACTATGAAGATAATACCAATAAAGAACTGGTTCGGGGACTTTGAGAGTGATCCGCTTATCATTGCCGGACCTTGCAGCGCAGAATCTGAGGAGCAGGTAATGGAGACAGCAGCTCTTTTGAAGGCGACATATCCGCCTGCTGTCTTCAGGTCAGGATTATGGAAACCACGGACCCGCCCCGGATCATTTAATGGAATTGGTCACAAAGGGATGAGGTGGCTGCGGAAGGTTAAGGAGGAATTTGGATTCAGGATCGCTGTTGAGGCCGCCATTCCAAAACATATTGAGGAATGCCTTAAAGGTGATGTTGATATAATCTGGATAGGAGCCCGTACATCCTCAAATCCATACTCTATTGAAGAGATAGCAGCAGTCCTGAAAGGCGTTGACATTCCGGTACTGGTGAAAAATCCTCTTACTCCGGATATTGACCTGTGGATTGGAGCAATTGAGCGCATTTACAGCGCAGGAATCAATAAGATAGCAGCAGTACACAGGGGTTTTTCTCCCTTTGAGAGAACAGTCTACCGGAACATGCCCAAGTGGGAAATACCGATCGAATTACGCCGGAGATACAGGGATCTGCCGGTAATATGTGACCCGAGCCATATCTCCGGGGATGCTTCACTGGTACCTGAGGTTGCGCAGAGAGCTATGGACCTGAACATGAGCGGCCTCATGATAGAGGTTCACTATAATCCGTCAGAAGCACTGAGTGATAGCAGACAGCAGCTTAAGCCGGATGCCTACTCCGATCTGATGAATAACCTGATTATCCGTAAGGCCAGATTGGATGATCCGGTCATCATGGATTATCTTGAGGAGCTCAGGGATCAGGTAGATTCGATCGATCATCAGTTGATTGAGTTGCTGTCAAGAAGGATGGAGCTGTCTGACCTGATTGGTGAGCATAAGTGTAAAAACAATATGGCAGTCTTACAGATGGAACGCTGGTTGGAAATTCTTAAGACAAGAATTAGCCAGGCCAGGAAAATGAAAGTTGGCCCAAATTTTACAGAAAACTTCCTGAAGTTGGTGCACGAGGAGTCGATCCGCCGTCAGACCGAAGTAATGGGCAAGCTCAGGAATAAAGGGAAGTGTTCAGGAGATGATAGCGTAGATAACTGAAACCGTTATATAAATAAATATTATCAGGGGAAGAGAGGCAAATCCGGCGCCTGCAAATAATAGAATGCATGAGACTAAAAAAAGGTATCTCAATTCATTTCCTTTAAACCTGAAATTTCTGAACTTCAATGAGAGCATTGGCAATCTTGTTACCATCAGGATTGAAAATCCAACAGTAAAAAGTAAAAGCAGCCAGCGGTTGGTAGTAAAATTGATAATAATAGCGCTTTCCGAATACTCGATCGCAAGTACCAGTGAGAATATAAAGAATGCATTCGCTGGTGTGGGCAATCCCTCAAAATGATCTGTTTGACCTTTATCCAGGTTAAACCTGGCCAGTCGCACGCCGGCCAGCAGAGGTACCAATACTGCCACGAAGGCAACATTATCTCCTAAAAATTCGGATCCACTGGCGAATCTGATCAGATAATAGATGATAATACCGGGAGCTACCCCGAAACTTACCATATCAGCAAGGCTGTCGAGCTGTTTACCCAGGTCTGAATAGGCATTCAGGAGCCTGGCAAATAGTCCATCAAGAAAATCGAATACCAGAGCAGCAATCAATATCCAAACCCCTGTAATAAGCTGGTCGTTAAGAATAAATATCACTGCCAGGAATCCTGAGGCCAGGTTGAGCAAGGTAAATAGGTTGGGTATATGTTTTTTCATTTAATCCCTGAATTTACAAACAAGATGTAAATTTAAGATAAATTTCAGGAATAATGCCAATTTGGTTAAATTTGAAACCAATGTATATAGCATGGAGCACCTTAGAAACCTGAAGATAGCTGTTGACTTCGATGGTACAATTGTAGAGCATGAGTATCCCAAAATAGGGAAGGACAAACTATTTGCTGTAGAGACCATGAAAGAGCTTCAGAAGCAGGGCGCCCTGTTGATCCTGTGGACATTCAGGGTAGGAGAAGAGCTGGAAGATGCTGTCGAATACTGCAGGAAAAAGGGTATAGAGTTCTATGCAATAAACAGGAACTATCCTGAGGAAGTTTATGATGAATCGGTAAGCCGGAAAATAAATGCAGATGTATATATTGATGATAAAAATGTGGGAGGATTCCAGGGATGGAGTGATATATGGCAGCATTTGAGTCTCTATTCGGAGCGGGAAAAGGAGGTTGAGAGGCAACTCAGAAGGGGAAAGCCTTTATTATCAAGGGTATTCAGGTTATTATCCAGAAAAAAGAAGGAATCATGAGAACCGGGAATATAAGGACCATACTAACGTTCGTCACCATATTATTGGTAGCCATCACAGGAGTTTCCTGTAACGGCAAGAGTAGCAGGGATATTTCCGCCCGGTCTGTAAGCAGGGTGGAAAACTCACTTTCTCCTGCTATCGAACTTGTCAGGATTGATCATCCTGCTGATAACTCAAGATTCTACTCGAATGATCTGATTGAGGTAAGACTATCACTCACAGGGGACAGCATTCCTGATTCGGTAAGGGTATATTTTGACGGGTTATTGCACACCACACTTAGCGGAGGATCCCTGACCTGTGAGCTGAATACTGCGGAAACCAGACTTGGCAGAATACCTGTCAAGATTATGGCATATTCAAATGGCAGCAGGCCTCAGGTACTGACACACTTCATAAATCTCTACTCAGACATCACCCCTGCAATATCCGGATATAAGGTCCTGAATTCCTATCCTCACGATAAGGGAGCATACACACAGGGGCTGGTCTATCATGATGGTTACTTTATAGAAAGTACCGGACAGGAGGGTCGCTCAAGTCTGCGAAGGGTTGAAATAGCTACAGGTGAGGTAATGCTTAAGCATGATCTGGAGACAAAGTTTTTCGGTGAGGGGATAGTGCTCTTCAAAGGAAGGATCTTCCAGCTTACCTGGACAACCATGGTCGGATTCGTTTACGATGCAGAGAGTTTTACTCTGATATCAAGGATACATTACGATACCCAGGGTTGGGGCATTACTACAGATGGTGAACGGTTAATAATGAGCGACGGGACCAATAAGTTATACTTCCTCGAACCAGACTATTTTACAGTACTTTCGTCACTCGAAGTGTACGATAACAGGGAAGCCGTCTGGCAACTTAACGAGCTTGAGTACATAAACGGAGAGATCTGGGCAAATATCTACATGACCGACCGTATTGCAAGGATAGATCCGTCGTCAGGAAAGGTACAGGGCTATATCGACCTCAGGGGACTGCTGTCAGAGAATGAGAAACCGGGAAACAGTGATGAGGTATTGAATGGCATTGCATGGGATGAGGAGGGAGCAAGGCTGTTTGTCACAGGAAAGCACTGGCCCAGAGTATTTCAAATAGAGGTTAGCCGGTAGCGAGGTTGGCTCCTATAATATTGACGCTTTTTGGTAAAATAGAGAACTCGATAGGAGAATGGCCAAGCGATTCCCCATCGGTTTCAAGGTGTATTACCGGATCGGAGTCAATTTTAATATTTTTTCCTGTATAACCCTCAATCTTAGGGTGCTCCAGGATAGTTCCATCATACAGCTTCTTCAGGCTCCTGATTATCTCACCCTTTCGCATTCTTTTTATTATTGTAATATCGAAAAGTCCATCATCGGGTATGGCATATGGTGTCTGCATCATGCCACCCCCTGAATATTTTCCAATACCCAGGCTTATTGTAAATGTTTCATTCCGGATTTGACGGCCATCAATCTCAACAACTGTTTTTGTGTGACTGTACGACAACAGGCTGCGCAACAATGTCAGGAAATATACTGCTTTACTTCTTCTGCCTTTCTCTTTCTGTTTGTTCGACCGCCTCACAACCAGTGCATCAAATCCCAGCCCGGCAATATTTACAAAGTATCTGTTTTCCCTTACTGATCCAGAAAAGTACTTAACTACCCCGGCATCCTGCAAATATACGTTGAATGCCTTCAGTACCTCGATTGCACTTTCGTACTCGAGTGGAATGCCGAACATCCTTCCCCAGTCATTACCGGTACCAACGGTTATCATACCGAGAAATATTTCCGTTGACGGACAGATTTCCTGTTTGAATACTCCGTTAACTACCTCATTCATAGTTCCATCACCACCAACAACCACAATCTTCCTGTAACCCTCTTCAATTCCCTTAGCCGTAAGTTCAATTGCGTGACGTTTTTCCCTGGTGAACAAGCTTTTGAAAACAAAGTCTTTATTCCGGAGCAGGCTGGAGATCTTGTTCCAGTCCTTCTGACCTTTGCGTCGGCCAGCATTTGGATTGACGATTACTAGCCAATCGTCGTTGACGTCTGTTTTACACATATTTTGAATCCTGCCGGATCAAATATCAGAATATTTATTATAACTGAAAAATTATGACACACAAACCGATAGGGTGAGATGTTAATAAAATGTTGAAAATCCAGTTGGAAATGTTTACAATTGATCAACCTATAAAAAAAGGGTAAGTGGCATAAACATTAAATTTGAAACTCTTGAACTGAGAACAAATCTAAAGCTATATTAATGGCAAGAATCATCGCACTGGCTAACCAGAAAGGAGGAGTCGGGAAAACCACAACAGCTATTAACCTGGCTGCGAGCCTTGCAGCTCTTGATAAAAAGGTACTGTTGGTAGATGCTGATCCCCAGGCTAACGCGGGTTCAGGACTGGGACTTGATGTAAGAAAAGTTGAGTATACAATATATGACTGTCTTATTGACGGTGTCGATCCCAATGAGGCAATCCGGCCCAGCGAAATAGAGAACCTGGATATAATACCATCGAATATTGATCTTGTCGGAGCCGAGATTGAAATCCTTAACCTGGAGCAAAGGGAAAGCGTATTGAAGAGGGTACTGCAGAAAATCCCGGGCCCTTATGATTATATTTTAATCGATTGTTCACCTTCTCTTGGGCTGTTAACGGTCAATGCCCTCACAGCGTGCGATTCTGTTATTGTTCCTGTTCAATGCGAATATTTTGCATTGGAGGGTCTGGGGAAGCTATTGAATACTATCAAGATTATACAGGGTAATCTGAATAAGGAATTGATAATTGAGGGATTTCTTCTTACTATGTACGACTCAAGGCTGAGGTTATCAAATCAGGTTGTAGATGAGGTTAGAAGGCATTTCCAACAAATGGTGTTCGAAACAATAATCCAGAGAAATATTAAGCTTAGCGAGGCTCCGAGCTTCGGGCAACCGGCCCTGTTATATGATGCTGAATCACGGGGAGCAGTTAACTATTTGAATCTCGCAAAAGAGCTGATCGAAAAGGTAGAGGTAACCAGTGAGGGAGTTGGTCCGGTTATATCAAATAATTAGATGTTTATGGCACAGAAAAACGCACTTGGCAGGGGATTGGGGGCATTGATTGAAGGGGTTGAAAAGGAGACTCTTGAGAAAAAAGTTGAAGTCAATCTGGAGATCGATATTGAGGATATTGAACAAAATCCATTTCAACCAAGGACACGGTTTGACGAAACCTCCCTTAAAGAGCTGGCCACTTCCATCAGGGAGTTGGGAATAGTTCAGCCACTGACAGTAAGGGATCTGGGGGGAGGAAAGTACCAGCTTATCGCTGGAGAAAGAAGACTGAGGGCAGCAAGAATTGCAGGATTAAAAAGGATTCCCGCATATAT
>DATKZO010000051.1:0-88043 GCA_035527935.1 Bacteroidales bacterium | reverse complement strand
GAATTTGCCGGTAAATTATATATATAATTATGGGTTGCATCCCTTACCAGAGGCATTTGGTTTCGCAGCATATCCCTGAGATATATACCTTCACCCCAAAATTCCTTTCTTTTTTCTTCAATGATTTCATCAATTAACGCTTGTCCGCTCGCTGAAGATATAACAGCATTTGGATCTGCACGAAACTGAACGGCATATAGGGCAGTCTGGGCGCCAGCAAAATCGGGAGGATTAGATTTGGCACGAGCCTCAGCTTCAATCAGGTACATCTCCGCACTTCTTATCAGAGGATAATCTGCACTAAATAATGGACTTGGAATATCCTGCCATTTTGTATTTGCATTATAGCCAAGTCCGTCATCAACGATCATTGCTCCCCGGACATCAGTAGCTGAATAGAGTGAAGTTAAGGCATCGGAAACTCGCCAGCCAGCTTCTGAACCTCCATTAATCGGGTCCATCATATTGTGTGCAGATCCCCAGTCAGGATTCTCATCAGATGTATTATTCTGTCCCCAGATCCATTCCGAATTGAAACCATTGAAACCGGATTGCCATTCAGATGCACTCATCAAGGGATAATCTGCCTTAACTGAACTTGCATAAGCTATTGCCTGCGACCAGTTTCCCATTGTAAGATATACCTGCGCCAGTACGGCTTCTACAACGTCATCGTTAAAGTAGAACTTTGTACTACGACTCGATCCAATAATAGGAAGTGCAGTCGTAAGGTCTGATAATATCTGCTGATAGACCTGGTCTACAGTTCCTCGTGGATTTCCCTTGGAATCGCCCGTAGCCGGTTCGGTGTAAACAGGTATCCCTGGTTGCGAAGATGCGATAGTATAGGTATGCTGGTGGGTTCTGATAAGCTCAAAATATGCCCATCCTCTTATTGCAAGAGCTTCACCCCTGAGCTGATTCTTCGCTTCATCTGACCCAGTAAGATTATCTATCTGTGACAGAACATTATTTATATTATTTATAACAAAATATAATTCCGACCACAGATATGCAACCCTTGAATTAGAAGGGTTGAACGCACCATATGTTGCTTCCGCACGATACCAGCTCTTCACTATCAAAACATCCGGACCCATGCAATCTCTTACCATTGCCGCACTATGAAGCCCTGACATGCTGGCACTACTGTATCTTACCCCCCAGCTTTTAAACTGAGCATACATTCCACTAATTACCCCCTTTGCCGTTTCAACATCAGTATAGATATCCTTCTCAGACACACTAGTTGCGGGTTTGGTGTCCAGGAAACTTTCTTCGCATCCGACAATACATACAAGTATGATTAACAGGCCAAGGACGCGAGTGGCTAATATTTTAAATATTTTATTCATAATCATTGATTTATAAATTAGAAACTAACCTGTAGTCCTCCTGATATAATCCTGGGAACTGTAACGCTGTTTACATCTATAGCGCCATTAAACCCAAGTTCAGGATCCGTACCTCTTTTACGATACTTATATAAAGTAAGATAATTATCAGCTTTCACATAGACTCTTACTCTTGAAAGACCTACAGAACTTGTAACGTGTTCAGGTAATGTATACCCAAGAGTTAAGTTCCTTAACCTTGCGTATGTTCCATCAATTAGATATTGTGATGAACTACCTGAGAACATATTCCCGGTTGGGCCATGTGAGGTTACCCTTGGAATATCTGTATCCGTATTTTCCGGAGTCCATCTGTTTACCATGTCCGCATAGAACGCTTTTCCCGCATTAACACCATAGTGAGCCATTCTAATCAGACCGTTATCATATATTTTACCTCCAATACTAAATAAGAAGTTAAAACTCAGGTCAAACCCTTTGTAATAGAAATCATTTACTATGTTTCCATATAACTTTGGCAACGCTGATCCCAAATAGTAGTATGACGCTTCGTTATAATTAGTTGTCAGCTCCTTTCCGGTTACAATCTCTTTACCGTTTTCATCAAGAACAGGATTACCCAGACCATCCAGCTCGATAATATTTTTATAGTATTGAGCTTTGCCTGTGGTGCTTTCGACACCAGCAAAATCTTTCAGGTAAAAATCATACACTGATTTTCCAACAACATAACGGTGAAGCCCTGCCGAAATTTCCTCATTTGGCAGACTCGTTATTTCGTTCTTGTAAGAGGTCAGATTCAGCTCAGTTTCCCATCTGAAACCTGAAGTTAGTATGTTCAGGGAGTATAGTTGTACCTCAAATCCTGTATTCCGTATATCACCTATATTCTCCGCAATTGATCCTAAACCGGTTGAAAGCGGCATTTCACGATTGAACAGCAGATCCTGCGAGTCACGGATAAAAAATTCAGCCGAAATCCTGAATCTCTCCATCATCGAAAGGTCAAATCCAATATTGGCCTGCCTATTATTTTCCCATTTAAGAGTGGGATTGCTCAGAGAAGAGAGGATGAACGCAGGAGTGCTATTCTCCTTGGTAGTGCTGTATAATCCCAGGTAAGCATAATAATTTGAAATTCTCTCATTTCCCTGACTACCATAGCTTGCCCTAAGGGTAAGATTATCAATCCAACTCTGTGAATCTAAGAATGTTTCTTCCGAAAGTCTCCAAGACGCACCTAGCGACCAGAAGTTACCCCATCTTGAGTCGGGGTGAAATCGGGAAGTCCCATCCCGACGAAAACTCGCGGAGAAGTAGTATTTCTGATCATAATTGTACTTTACACTTGAAAGATAGCTTTCTATTCTATGATTATCTTCATTTGAATTTACACTATTCATCACTGAGGTTGCTCCCACCTCTACCAGCGAATTAACGGGGAATGTAGATCCTGAAGCTGAAGTATTATTATATTTATAGGAATAGGCCTCATGTCCTGCAAGAATATCAATATTATGCTTGTTGAAGTTCTTGTTGTATGAGATCAGGTTTGTAAGGGTATATGTAAGTCCTGCTCCCCGGGTTCTTGATGATGTACCTCCCTGATTATTTGCCCAGCTCCAGACTCCATGCCAGAATACATAATCAGCACTTGAATTGTAATCAACAGCTAAAGAATTCCTCAAATCCAGGCCTGGCAAAATCGTTAAATTCACGAAAGCCCTTGTATTTAAGTTATCATATTCATGAAGGTTCTGACTATATTCGGCTTCAGCCAGCGGATTTGTGTTAACCCACGTGGCTCTGCTTAAACCGTTATACTGTCCTGCTCCCATGTCGAATATCCTTTTACCTTCTTCATCAAGAAGCCAGTCTCCCGAAGCATCATCCCATACCCATGGGGTATAAATATTTGAAAGATCCAATGAATATCTGTACTGTCTCACTCCAACAGGCGAATCCTGAACTCCCCGGTTAAAAGAAACGTTCAAGCCTGTTTCAAACCAATTGGTAACCTGCTTGGAAATGTTCGCCCGGCCTGAGTATCTTTTATAATCAGCATTCGTCATCGTTCCCTTGTCCTGCATAAATCCGAATGCTAAATAATAACTTGTCCCATCATCTGTACTGCCACTCATACTTAAATGATGCTCTTGCCTTGGTCCAGGCTTGAAAATAACATCAGCCCAGGTCGTTTCCCAGAGAGGGTTGGCAGACTCATCAAATGAGCCGTCAGGCAAAATTGGAAATTTGTCGAAGGCATTATATCTGGCCCTTACTAAAAGATTATTTGTTGCATATTGCATAGCATCTGCCTGTGTGCCGGCAGGATTCCCATCAAGATATCCGTTTCGCAACGCTTCCCAGGCAAGTATATAGAAGTCTCTGTTTGATGTTTGCGGGTAAATTGGTGTTGCCAGATCATTCATTCCAACCGAAGTCTGAAATTCAACCTTTGCCTTGCCCTTTCCCTTTTTTGTAGTGATCATTATAACACCTGCAGAGGCTCTTGATCCATATAGAGCAGTTGCTACAGCATCTTTTAGAACAGTAATTGATTCAACATCGTTTGGATCAATACTTCCAATGTTTCCACCATATGGAGCTCCATCAACGACATAAAGTGGGCTTGACGATCCATTGATTGAACTAATACCCCTTATCCGCACATCTGGGCTTTCACCCGGTTGTCCGCTAGTATTTTTCACCTCAATACCTGTGGAGTTACCTTGTAAAGCCTGGGCAATACTGGTTACCTGAAGCTTCTCAAGTTTCTCAGTCCCGACTACAGCCGCTGAACCGGTGTATGTTGCCTTTGTTGCCGTACCGTAGGCAACAACGATAACATCATCTATACCCAGTATAGATTGCTCCATTACTACATCAATGGTAGATCTGCCTTCTACCGGCACTTCAAGGGCTTTCATCCCAACGAAGGAAAAAACCAGTATGTCAGCGTCTGTTTCAACAGTTATCGAATAGGTACCATTGCTGTTGGTGGTAGTACCTATAGTTTTCCCTTTTACTGCTACAGTGACACCTGGCAGAGTCGTCCCATCCTGTGCACTCGTCACAGTTCCTGTAACAGTCTGTGATATAAGGGCTTGAAAGCCCGAGCACACAAAGATTAATAAATAAAGAATCAGTTTTCTCATAGCATTTATTTATGATTTAAGGTTAAAATATAATCATTCAATAGAGAATAGTTTAATATCACCTTGATAAAAAGTATTCTATTTCATTTATTGCAATAAATGTATTTACTAAATGCTGTTGTGGCAATCAAGATTTTAACTATTGTATATACTTTTTTATCCAGAATATACTATGGATTTACTCCAGTTCAGAAACCCTGCCCAGATAAGCAGGAGAAATAACGAATAGAGTATACTCGAATATCATACCGGTGACAAATTGTCAAATCTATATCCAGATCAGGTTGATGGATGAATCAGTTATAAATTGACTAAGCTTATCTGCGGCTCGATTTGAATGTAACCAACCTCAAAAATTCATTCACTGTTCTTGGTGACAGGATAGAATACCTCTTCAAAAGTACCAAGGAATCGTGGGTCGTTCGTCTCCCGCTGTTCAGTTTCGAGTCGTTCTCTGAGATCGTTCAGAGCCTCCCTGTAAGCTGGATCCAGGGCCAGGTTATTTAACTGATAGTGATCATCCGGAAGATAATACAATTCTTCGTAAGGCCGCCTGCCATCTACCCGTTGATAGATCGGATCCGATTTATCCAACCGTGTTATCTCCACCCATGTCGGGGAATAACCATCAGGGGTTTCCCAGTAATTCTTGCATTGATTGATAGGCCTCTCAGTTTCATAATTCCTGATATATAAATATTCAGCCGTCTGAATAGCCCTCATCGGGTATCGTCCACAATGTGTCTCGATAGAGCTGTATACTGCATCGAGTCCAGGTCTGATCTGCCCTGATCTTTTTGTCAGGACTACATCGAGAATACTGGGGAACCGCATATCGTCAGGCGGTTCCAACCCTGCAATTTCGAGGAAGGTGGGAGCCAGATGACCTAATGTAACAAAGTCACTAACCTTTTTACCGGCTTTTACTTTACCTGGCCAGCGAATTGCCAGGGGGGCACGGGTTCCTATATCATAAAGTGACGCTTTAGCGCGTGGGAATGGCATTCCATTATCACCAGTCATAATAATAACAGTATTGTCTATTTCTCCCTTAATATCCAAATAATCCAATACTGACCCGCACAATGAATCAAACCTTTCCACCTCATAGAAATAATCCAGTATATCCATTCGCACGGAATCAGTGTCGGGCCATATCGGAGGTAATACCACTGAGCTCAAATCTTTCCCTTTTGCCAGTCCGCTTCCCCACTCATACGGCCGGTGAGGATCGCCGGTATTGAACCAGAACAAAAACGGCTGATCGTCCGGTTTCATCTCATAAAACTCTTCAAATGTTGAGGTTTTAATTTTCCCTGCAGGATTATAATCACGTCCACATTCTTCCAATATGCCTGGCCCCCAGCCTTTCCCCCTGAATCCGACGAAATAGCCTGCTTCTTCAAGGTAATCGGTAAAAACCTTATACCTGGCCGGCAGAGCTCCCCAAAGGTTCACACCCGTTTCCAGTTGCCAGGGATGCATGCCTGTCAGAAATGACCCTCGGGAAGGTGTACACGAAGGAGATGAGACAAAAGCATTTTCAAAGGTCATACCCTCCTCAGCTAAGCGATCGAAGGTAGGCATTGAAATATTTGGGTCCACAATATCAGTCATTTGCGGATAATTCCAGTCATCGGCCATAAGTATAAGGATATTAGGCCGATTATCCCCTGACTTTGACCGACAAGAATCCAAACACAATGGTAATAGCATTAAACATACAAGAACAGTCTGATATTTTTTCATTTTGAATATGTATTAATCAGTTAATAAATAATCCGACAAAAACTAAGCTACACCTCTGTCCTATAAAATAATTTATATATAGAGGAGAGAAATTCATCTTTTCAATATTATTTTTTGATTTGAACTAATCTTCCCTGCTTTAAGGCTGACAAGATACAAACCATCAGGTAACAGTCTCCCGGAGGAGTCAGTCCCTTCCCAGGAATAAGTATAGTGCCCGGGTGGTAGTCGTTCGCCAACCTTAATAGTATTGACTCCCTTTCCCATGATATTATAGATTGATATATCCACCGTCGCCCTTTTCTCCAGGGTAAAACTTATGTTTGTCGTGTAACCAAATGGATTAGGATAGAGAGGAGAGAAAATACCGCCATCTAATTCATTACGCTCGACAGTGACACTTTTTGTCACCTCTTCAAACGTATAGGTAAACGTATCAACGCTGGTTTTAAATGCACACGACAGTGATATGTTATCTACATAAATGGTAGCTGAGTTGCCTGAGGCTTCAGGGATAATAGCAAAATTCACATTGGGATCAAATTTATAGTCATCCCCTTTCGGAAAAATCAAAGTGGCATAATAGAATTGATCATTTCTAAAATCTGTCGGGTATGTAAAGGATATTTTTATCCAGCTACTCCCATTCTCTCCATCCCAGATCCAAAAATTAATCTTATCTGAATATCCGAAATTTTCTGTTTTGAAGTAAAATTCAATTTTTATTTCCTTAAAACTTGTATCAATTGCAGTCCAGGGTCCCTGGATTGCACCGGCCCAACCTGGATTACCGGAAGTCATAGATGCATTTGTTCCCTGAAATGCATTTACTTCACCGGTATAAAGGTATGCATAGGCTTTGACTGCAAAATTTCCCCAGCCCTCTTCAAAATCGTTATGAATCATCTCATAATAAATAAGCGAATCTGAAGCAGATCCGGAGGGGACGCAAACATTTGCTGTCATTTCCGGACCGGAATCGCTTATACTGGTTATTGATACATCAGTAATATTTCCATACCAGTCATTACTATTCGGGTCTGAATCTTTGTCAAATATTCTGTTTAGCTGGCTTCCGGGAAATGGATCTCCGGCATCTCCCTTATTTACATTACTCAATAAATGGCTTAAACCGTCTGCCTGTTCCAAAGTGACTCGCTGGTGGTCACTTGCGGTACTGTTATTCCCACCCATCTTAATATCAATATGCCAGATCAGCAAACCATCGCCTGGCAGAAAATAATCATTGGCAATCTTCTGTCGGTTCTCAATTAAGAAATACTCGGTGGGATTATCAGGCATATTGATCCTGTATATTGCATCTCTGTTTTCATAAGCAGTTGCAAGAGTAAAAAGTGAATCTGTATTCTCCAATATGGTTACTGGTAATGCAAATCCTGCCTTTTCCTTTGAAAATGCACAAAGCATGGGGGGGGTCCATCCCCCATCAAGCCAGAGAATACCCATGGTGCACCAGTAGCCTACACCAGAAGTATTTTCAGCAATATCATAAATATCCGGTATACCGAAAATATGATGCCCCAACTCATGTATTGCCACCCCTACAGCTTGCCTCTCCCCATCAGCATTAAGTTCTGAACTGCAGCACATATTATTGATTTGTACTCCGTCGACAGTTAATTTATAGGTATCTCCCAGGCTGCCTGCAAAAGCTCCAAAATCATAGTAAGTAGAGCTATTATTCTTTTGAAACTCACCAGCATATATCATTATTATGGCATCAACTGCACCATCATTATCATTGTCATACTTAGAATAGTCAATCTGAGAATCAGTTCCTGTTATGGCATTATTTAACATTTGCTGTACACGGTTGGAATAATCCCGTTCAGCTATAGTTGTATTGTCTCTGCACCAATCAAATACATCTGCCTGAATCTCAACCTCTCCGTATGAAGCATCATTATAGTATGTTCTTACTGTTGTTGGAATATCCCCGTTGAACATATTATCAAAAGTTGCCCTGGCAGTATTACCTGTGACATTATCAAACTCAACAAGCAGTACGCAAAGATTAATAACGGTTTTCTCATCATTCTTCAAATCCATAGATTGCAATAAAGACTTCGTTTTCAGCACATTCAGAAAGCTATAAGGATTTTTTACTATACCTCTTTCTATAATAGACTGATCCGGTTGAAGGTTTTTTCCGGTACTTTTTAAATACCTGATCTCTTTCCTGTTCCTCTTTTCCGCATGCTTTGCTAAAAATCTGCTACGAGCCAAATGTCCGCTGTCATCCTTTCGGGCATAGAAATATCCTTCACCAGGGCAATTAATAACGGTATAACCATCAATTGTCCTGATATAGCTATACCATTCATCACCAATTGCCTGAAGAATTAACTCATTACCATCAGGTTGTATTACTTTAAATGGAGCCGGGTCAAGAGGAGACCCATTTATATTATGAATTATTAACAAGAATAATACCAGCAGATATATTTTTAGAGATGACCAATCAATAAATAATATACCCGGAAACCTGACAGACTTAAATATAACCTGCATTATTTTATAAAATTACTACATCTTCCTTCTTTTATCAATTAAGAAATTGTCCATATTATGTACTATTTTGTTAGAAATCACTCCTGATAATTATGTATGGATAATGTACCCTTTTAGCCAGGTACTGATCCCGGGATGAGGGAAAGGGATTAATATTACCATGTCGTTAAACCAACTGCCCAAAAGAACCTGGCGCCAGACTCCAGTGCGCCATATATTAAAAAACATAACATGTTCTGGAAGATATAGAGCTTAATAGATTATATTTATTCGACCAAAATCTTGAAGAAATGAAGAAAACGCAAGCCTTTATATTCGCATTAACATTGATACTGACTTCGGCTTCAGCGCAGGATCTGAAATCACCTGCCGACTATCTGGGATATGAATTGGGAACACAATTTACCATGCACAATGAGGCAGTGTCCTATGTTAAATATATTGCTGATAATTCTGAACAGGTAATCTACGAAACATACGGGAAAACCTACGAGGGACGTGAGCTTATAGTGGCATTTATCTCATCACGGGAAAATATTCAGGATCTTGAACAGCTCCGAAAAAACAATCTTATAAATATTGGCTTGCTCGACGGTGAAGCAGCAGGGAAACAGATCCCCTTTATCTGGCTGAGTTATAATGTCCACGGGAATGAATCAGTGGGGATGGAAGCAGCTCTCAGAACACTCTATACGCTTGCAGCCAAATCATATGATGGAGTCGAAAACTGGCTTAAGGAATGCATAATTGTTATCGATCCGTGCCAGAACCCGGATGGCCGCGATCGGTATGCATCCCAATACAGTATGCACAGGGCAAAAAATGGAAACGTAAATGCTGACGACTGGTCACATCATGAAGGCTGGCCCGGATCAAGGTCCAACCACTACCTGTTCGATCTTAACCGCGACTGGATGTGGCAGACCCAGATCGAAACAATCCAGAGACTCAGGCTTTACAATCAATACATGCCTCACGTTCATGCAGACTTCCACGAGATGGGCTCGGGTTCGACCTTCTTTTTTGCTCCCGGCGCTGACCCGTGGCATGAAGTTATAACACCCTGGCAGCACGAGTTTCATAATCTTACCGGGATTGAAAACGCTGAACTCTTCAATGAAAAATTCAGACTCTATTTTACCAGGGAGAGCTTCGATCTTTTTTGTCCCAGTTTTGGAGATACCTGGCCTCTCTTTAACGGCGCTATGGGCTTCACATATGAGCAGGGTGGCGGAGGCTCGGCCGGGATAGCCGTAAAGCGTGTGACAAATGATACCCTTACACTCAAAGAAAGGATTGATGGTCATTTCATGGCTTCAATGGCAACAATAAAGGTGTCGTATATGAACCGTGACAGGCTAATCAAGGAATTTAACAAGTTCTTCAGGTCAGGGCTCGAAAAACCTGTTTTCGAATATGGAAGTGTTATCATAAAAGGCAGCAATGAAAAGTCGTCAATCAAAGGACTGCTGGAACTTCTTGACAGGAACCAGATCAAATATTCCAATGTGGTGCCAACGGGCAAGAGGTATAAAGGATTTGATTACCTTGAAAACGAGGATGGGGAAGTCACCCTTGACAAGGGTGATATACTGATTTCCTCCTTCCAGCCTCAGTCAAACATGGTAAAGGTCATGTTTGAACCTGACTCCAGATACACTGACTCACTAAGTTATGATCTCACTGCCTGGGCATTACCATATGTATATGATCTCAAATCCTATGCTGTTAAGGAGAGACTGAAGGGTGATGAGAATAGGCCAAAAATTGCATTTGAGAGTAATAGTATACCCGAATCACCAACCTATGCATTTCTGGCCGACTGGAAGGGATTTAGCGAAGTCAGACTGATGTCGGAACTATATAAGAAAAAATTTAATATCAGGTATGCTACCAAGGTCTTCACTTCGGGTAAGAAGAGCTACAGCAGGGGAACTCTTATTATAGCAAGAGCAGATAACAGACATCTCGGTGATAAGTTTGAGCAACTGGTGGTAGAATCGGCCAACAAATGCGGAGTGACACTTGATATAGCTACTTCGGGCCTCTCAGAAAAAGGGATAGACCTTGGTTCAAACTATGCCAGTGTAAATAAGCAGCCTGAAATAGCTCTTATAGCCGGGGAAGGGAGTTCTTCCGGATCATTTGGGCAACTCTGGTATTACTTTGAAAATGAGATTGATTATCCGGTTTCAGTTCTTGGAACAGATTGGCTTGCATCAGTCGATCTTTCAAAATATGATGTTGTACTGCTGCCATCCGGAACATACACCAAATTCAAGGAGCAGCTAATCAATTATGTCAAGGAAGGCGGAAGACTTATCGTTTTTGAAAGGGCAATCTCAATGTTTGCCGATGAAAAAACGACCAACCTGTTTAAATCAGTGGAAGAGCGCAAAAAAGAGGTCGATGCGAAAAAGGAGAAAACCAATAGCAGCGATTCCACCCTGCTTAAAAGATTCGAGGATCGCAGAAGAGAGGGACTGAAGGAGAGGTCGGCAGGGAGTATTTACAAGGTAGCCCTTGACGATAGTCATCCCTACACTTTTGGCCTGGGCAAAGAGTGGTTTATAATGAAGAGATCTGCAAATTGGCCATTCCTCTCATCCGGCAGTAATATTGGGTATATACTTGACAGCAACCCTGTATCAGGATTTGCCGGGAGTAAATTCCAGGAGGAGGTTAAGAATACCATGGTCATTGCATCTGAAAGAATGGGAGGGGGCGAAGTTGTGTACATTTCAGATGACCCATATTACAGAGCATACTGGAAGAGTGGTCGTGTTTTACTTGGAAATCTGATATTCAGGTAATCATGAATCCGGTTGCAGAAAGATTTATCAGATATTGTAAAATAGACACCCAGTCTGATGAGGGGTCTGAGTCTTGCCCGAGTACTGCCAAACAATTAGATCTGGCCAGGCTATTGAGAAATGAGATGGAGACGATGGGAATCACTGATGTGGATCTGGATAATAATGGATATCTGACAGGGAGTCTGCCTAAGAACACAGACAAGAGACTGCCTGTAGTTGGATTCATAGCACACATGGATACCAGTCCGGATATGAGTGGCACGAAAGTAAATCCTCAGATCATTAAAATTTACGACGGAGAGAATATAATCCTGAATAAAAGGGATAATGTTATTCTGCCTATTGCAGATTTCCCTGAATTACTTAATTATAAGGGACATGACCTGATTACTACAGACGGTACCACTTTGCTGGGTGCTGACGACAAGGCCGGAATAGCTGAGATCTTATCGGCAGTTGAATTCTTTATCAAGAATCCTGAAGCAGAGCATGGTGAGATCCGTATCGGGTTTACACCGGATGAAGAAATAGGAAGAGGCGCTGATAAATTTGATGTAAAGTCTTTTGGAGCTGATTTTGCTTTTACAGTTGATGGTGGTCAGCCCGGAGAGCTGGAATTTGAGAATTTTAATGCAGCCCTTGCTACAATAAACATACAGGGCAGGAATGTGCATCCGGGTACAGCCAAGAACCAGATGGTTAATTCAATGCATCTTGCATGTGAGTTCAATTCCAGATTACCTGAAGATCAAAAACCGGAGCATACCGAAGGTTATGAAGGCTTCTTCCATCTGGTCGATATTGAAGGGACCGTTGAAAAAACCGTGTTAAGATACCTGATCAGGGACCACAATAAAGACAAGTTCATCAGCAAGAAGAAAATAATTGAGTCTATCGCCAGTGAAATAAACTCCAGGTTTGATACTGAGAGGATTAATGTTGAAATAAAGGAACAGTATTCAAACATGCGCGAAAAAGTAGAACCTCATTATCATATAATTGAACTTGCAGAAGCATCAATGAAAGAAGCGGGCGTAAAACCAATTATCAAGCCTATCAGGGGGGGGACCGACGGCGCCAGATTATCGTTTTTGGGTTTACCCTGCCCAAATATATTTACCGGTGGCCATAACTTCCATGGCAGGTATGAGTATATTTCTATAAATGCTATGGAAAGTGCTGTGGAAACCATAAAAAAAATAATTATTAATATCCCTAAAACATATCAGAAAAAATAGCATTATGAGAATCTTTATTTTTGGATCACTACTGGCATTTTTGTGTTCATGTGCCACGGACAATGATTTTGAAGCATCTTACAGCAGTATTAATAATGATGACCTGGCCCGATATGTAAGAACACTGGCTTCAGATGATTTCATGGGCCGTGCACCATTTACCCCCGGAGAGAAAATCACGGTGGATTATCTTGCCGGAGAACTTCAGAATCTGGGTTTTGATCCTGTTTTTGATGGCAGCTATTTCCAGGAAGTTCCTATGGTGGAGATCACATCAATAGTAAATAATCCGGTAATTATAAGTACAGGCAGCAAGGAGATAATGCTTAATACTCCTGATGAAATAGCAATTACTTCACCGAGGATATCCGAAGATATCGATATAGAAGGATCAGAAATGGTATTTGCGGGATTTGGAATAGAAGCACCGGAGTATGGATGGAATGATTTTGCTGATCTGGAAGTTGAGGGCAAGACTATCGTTGTTCTAGTCAACGACCCGGGGTTGTATACAGGTGATAAGGACCTCTTTAAAGGCAGGGAAATGACCTATTACGGGAGATGGACCTACAAGTTTGAGGAAGCTGCCAGGCGAGGGGCTGCCGGGGTCTTGATAGTACACGAAACCGAGGGAGCAGGATACCCTTATGATATTCCAAGGAAAAGTTCACTTACACCAAACTTATTCATGGCAACGGATAACGGCAACGAAGAGCATTGTCTTTTTACCGGATGGTTAACTGCTGAATCGGCAAAAGTCCTGTTTGATGAACTTGGATATGATATTGATGAACTAAGGATGGATGCATGCCGTGCTGATTTCAGAGGTTTTAATATGGAAACTTCCATAAAACTGTCGGTCAACAACAGCCTGAGTTATAACTCATCAATGAATGTTGCAGGTGTGTTGCGCGGTAAGATCAGACCTGACGAGGTAATAGTATATACCGGTCACTGGGATCATTTTGGTATTGGGGAAAAAGAAAATGGTGATTCAATCTATAACGGCGCTGTAGATAATGGTACCACAATGGCCATGATGTTCGAAATTGGAGAAGCATTTGCCAGGCTTGAGGAAACAGCTGACAGGTCGATCATGCTCTTCTTTCCAACAGCAGAGGAACAGGGCCTGCTGGGTTCAATGTATTATGTTGAAAACCCTTCATTCAGTATCGAAAAAACAGTGGCATGCATTAATAATGATCTGGTTCTTCCCATCGGAAAGATGAAAGATGTAATGGTTACAGGTTGGGGACAGTCTGATCTTGATAACTTGCTTGAAGAGGCTGCAAAAAAACAGGACAGATACATTTTTCCTGACCCAAACGCGCACACCGGTATGTATTTCAGGTCAGACCATTTCTCTTTTGCTAAAAAGGGCGTCCCCTCAATGTATGTCAGAGGAAATTGCGACTCCAGGGAATTCGGTAAGGAATGGGCTGCTAAAATGGAAGCTGATTACATTAACAATAAATACCACCGCCCTTCTGATAATTATGAACCAGGTATATGGGACATGGATGGTATCGTTGAAGATGCACAGATTGCTTTTGAGATAGGATATAAGCTTGCTATGTCCGAATACTTTCCCCGGTGGAAAGAAGGATCGGAGTTTAAATCGTTAAGAATAAAAGAATAGAGATTTCCGTGATACATTGAAGCTCCCCGCAGCAAGCTGCGGGGAACCGAGTTTACGAGCCCGGCGACTTCGTCGGACATAGCCCCGAGAAATCGGGGCGAAGTTCGAAGCCAATGCACTCACCGGGATTCAAGAGGTAACCTGATCACGGGTATCTCCTGTCAAATAGTTTTTTAATAAGATCTTGCCGGTTAATTGACTTCAGTAGGTTTTCAATTCTTTTCCTGTTTTCCTTCTTATACCAGAAAAAGAAAATATTCTGATTTCTTTTCTCCATCTCCGTTGAGACAACATTTATTTTACGCCCCGTGTAAGGATCTTTGCCAGTATGGTAAATTGCGGATGAGAGAGTCCCGGGGGTGGGTGTAAAATCCTGTACCTGCTCCAGCTTTAGTCCCATTTCCCTGGTAACAGCAGCCAGTTCAGCCATATCGGAATATGTAGTCCCCGGATGGCTCGAAATAAAATATGGTATAATTTCGTAATTAAGCTCTTTTTTACTGATCGTGCTTTTAAAAATTTCCGTGAGCTCTCTGAACAGATTGAATGAAGGTTTTCTCATAACATTCAGTACCCGGTCCTGAGTGTGCTCCGGGGCAACCTTTAATCTACCCGAAGTATGATATGTGATCACATTCTGAAGGTATTCCTTTTCTGCCGCACCAGCTTTCCTATTATATGATTTCAGACACAGGTCATACCTTATACCACTGGTTACAAAGGCTTTCTTAATATAGGGAAGATCTTTTACCTTTTGGAGGATACTTACAATACTGCCATGATCGGTGTCAAGGTTCTTACATACCGAAGGCCAGGCGCATGAAGGCTTTGTACAGTTATTACACAGTTCAACATTAATCCCTTTCATCCTGTACATATTGGCAGACGGGCCTCCAAGATCGGAGATAACTCCTTTAAAATCCGGCAGTTTACTTATATGTTCAATTTCTTCCATTACAGATCTTTCCGATCTGCTAATGACATGTTTTCCCTGGTGCATCGATATAGCACAAAAACTACAGCCTCCAAAGCAACCACGGTGCAAATTCACGGAGAATTTTATCATTTCGTAGGCCGGGATCGGTGGCTTCCTGAAGTATTTCGGATGTGGTAACCTGTTGAATGGCAATCCAAATTCCCTGTCCAACTCCTCAGTAGAAACTGGAGGAAGCTGTGGATTTACGATAATGCAGGAGTCTGGATACTGCTGTACCAGTCTGGAGGAGATAATTTTATTTGATTCCCTCTCAAATATTACAAATGCCTCTGAGAATTTTCTTTGATCAGAGCCTACTTCAAGAAAAGAGGGAAGATTGATCGTACCCCATTTCCTGCTCTGCGGCAGTTCCTTCTCTTTCTGCTTTTTAATAACTGTCTGTGGCAGGTTATCCAGGGAAGCGAAGGGTACACCTTTTGTGAGCAATCCTGCCAGTGTGCGCACTGTTTGACCGGCCATACCATACAATAGCATATCAGCTCCACTTGAGATAAGTATGGATGGTTCCACCCTGTTGCTCCAGTAATCATAATGTGCAATTCTGCGCATCGAAGCTTCAATTCCACCAATTACTACCGGTGTATCAGGATATATCTTTTTCAGTATCCTGGCATAGACTATTGTTGGATAATCGGGTCTGAAGCCAGCCCTTCCGCCGGGGGAATAGGCATCATCTGACCTCCTTCTCTTCATGGCGGTGTAATGGTTCACCATTGAATCCATATTTCCCGCTGTGACACCAAAAAAGAGGTTGGGTTTGCCAAGCTTTTTGAAGTCACGCAGATCATCCCTCCAGTTGGGTTGCGGGACAATCCCGATTTTCAGACCCTCGTCTTCAATTACCCTGCCAATAACAGCAGCACCAAATGCCGGATGGTCAACATAGGCGTCGCCGGTAAACAGGATTACATCAAAATCGTCCCATCCCCGTTCACTTGCTTCCCGGATACTGACCGGTAGAAACTTATGCATGTCATTTTTTCTCACTCCTGGCCGAAAATAGCTCAATTTTTCAATAAAACTTAGGTTTTTAAGCCAATAATATGCCAATCAGTCATACGGCAAGATTATTGATGGAGGTGTTATGTTGATTTTTTAATATTGTAATTTGATCCCGACCGGTAAATAATAGTTACAGGAGCAGTATGGAAGCAGTTAAGGTTATAAAAAAGCACAAGGTAATCTGCAGATCTGTGGTAACAAAAAAAGTTAAACAGAGCCTGGACCAGCTGAGGGAACTTATTGAAGTGAGCCATAATGGAGATCACAGGGTACAACTTGAAAATCTTGAGTCGACCTATCGCAATATGATAAAGTATACCGCTGAGGGAATTAACGACCCTCAAAGGAATAAGGTATATTACAGGCTTCTCATGTCAATTATCTCACTGGCTGATGATGTCAAACAGGATATCCTGGCCCATTATTCAGGATGGCATACCTACTGGCTTAAATCGAATACTGACCGCGAGCAAAAACTTACCGGAGGATCGATTATCGAATCGGTTGATGACCTGATCTTCAAAGAGGAGCTTGATGAGTGGCTGAAGATAAGCGGAACTACCCTCTCTGACCCCCAGTCGGAGATCTTCCACAGGCATCAGAAACTAATTGTACAGATATTCAATCACCTTTGGCTAACCGACAGGTATGGTGATGCAGAAAATGAGCTTGTACGCATTATTGGAAACAGCAAGAAATTTACCTGGTATGAGCAAAGTATTTTTATCAGCGCAATAACTCTCAGTGCACTAAGGGTTTGGGAACCAGGGAAAATATTTTATCTTACATCGGTCTATCAGAAGGGAGTTAACCAGGTTAAGGAGAGGGCCCTGGCCGGCTTGATACTGATCCTGCATTACTATGAAGACCGGCTGAAGCTGTATCCGGATCTCATTTCTCATTTAGAGGATCTTGGTAATGATGAAGCCTTCAGAAAATCCTTCAAGATCACTGTTATGCAAACGATCAGGTCAAGGGAGACGGAGCGTATCAGCAGAAAACTTCATGATGAGATCCTGCCAAAGGTATCGAGTCTGAGACCTAAGATAGAAGAGAAACTTGACCTTGAGAATCTGTTGCCTGAAGACCTGTTTGAAGGTAAGAACCCTGACTGGTCGGATATGTTCGAGGAGTCAGAGGATATTTATAAAACCATGGAAGAGTTTTCAAAACTCCAGATGGAGGGAGCTGATGTCTATATGTCGGCATTTGCCAATCTAAAGCATTTCGATTTCTTTAACATTTTCAGCAACTGGTTCCTTCCTTTCCATCCTGACCATGAGGTTCTGAATGAGGTATTCAGGGATGAGGTCTTAAGTGGGGGAACTGATGAGCTTGCCGAAGCGTTGTACAAAACTCCGTTTATATGTAATTCGGACAAATATTCCCTTGTCCTTAATCTCAAGAACCTGCCATCGAACCAGAAGACAATGATGCTGAAAGTTTTTAAAATGGAGCTTGAAGGTCTTGAACAGATACGCGACCGGGAATTTGATCTTAATCCGGAGGTTACGTTTAAAACAAATGTGACACAGTATCTGCAGGACTTCTACCGGTTTTTTAAGCTATCGCCCTATAAAAAGGAGTTTGATGATATTTTCAGTGGCAAGCTGGATATTCATAATTCCTATTTCTTCAACCTGATATCCGGTCAGGAGGATATTCTGACCCTGGCAGATTATTATTTCGGTAAGGATTTCTATGACGAAGCCCTTGAGCTGTATAACAAGCTTACCGGCTCGACACCTGATGATCCTCAACTTTTTGAGAAATCAGGATATTGTCTGCAGCAGAAAGGGGATTATGAAGAGGCTCTTGTAATGTACAAAAATGCCGACCTGCTTGACCATAAGATATGGACTCTTAAAAAGATAGGGTTCTGCCTGAGAAGGCTCGGAAAACATGATCAGGCACTTGAAAGCTATCTTGATTCCGAATCACTCGATCCGGAGAACATGCATACCATTGCAATGATAGGACATTGTTATCTTGATCTTCAGGAATACGAGCAGGCCCTCAAGTATTATTTTAAGGTTGAATATAACGACCCTGATAACAGGAAAATCCACCGCCCGATAGCATGGTGCTATTTTGTAATGGGCAAATTTGATCTTTCAAGGAAGTATTATGATAAACTTTCGGACGATAATATGACCGCCCACGATCTCATAAATATCGGGCATCTATATCTTTGCATCGGAGAGAGGGCAAAAGCTATTGATAATTACCGCCGGGCTATAATGGAAGGTCAGTTTAGCAAGGAGTCATTTATAGAGGTTCTGGATGACGACATTGATATCTTAAGAGGTCACGGGGTAGATCCTGATGACCTGCCTATAATCACCGATTATCTTCTCTTCGACCTTGGTTATTGATGATAACGCCTTACAGAATCCCTGATTATCAGGGTATCCCCCCTGAAACGGGATGAATCCCTCATCCCTGGTGCTTCGCGTGAGTCGGGTGAGTAACTACCACCGGATCTGCCGTTCCTCCGGCCACGATGTGTATCCCTGTCGCGTGATCCGGAATCACCTTCTACCCTCAATGAGTCTGGCCGGAATCGTCGAGTCGCCATTTTTCCTCTCTTTTCCATCCCCTCAAGCTTGTCAAGCTGTTCCTGTGTAAGCAAAGGTTTTAGCTCCTCCCAGTAACGATCCATTATCAAATCAAAATTCTTTCTGAATTCCCTTTGAAGGTCCTTGCTCTCACGACCATACTTTTTAATCAGAGGGTCAAGCTTTTCCATTTGTTCCTCAGTAGGCTGGATCGCTCTTGACAGACCATCCCTGAATTGCTTTTCAGAGAAATAGATCCGGACAGGAGCCATTCTTTTGTGTCTCAGTTGTGCCGACGTTAATACTCCAATTGTAAACCCGATCAGGAGGATTAAAATCATTAATATAAGCGGACGTGCTTTCATACCGAAAAAATTTATTCTACTAATAAGCTTATCAGACTATCATCTACCTGGCTGTCGATACCGAGTAATGTGTCATAGGACAATGATCCTTCATTAAGTAAAAGGCTGATTGCAAGGATAAGAATTGCTGCGATACCCGAAATGGCGATTCGGGTAAAGATAAAATCAAAGGTTCGGATAAACTCTCTCCCTGCAATTAATGACTTACCTGCCTTGCTAATGCGGCTCATCAGAACAGTTCTGAAATCAGGACTGAAATTGTAGTCAGGCAGAACCTCCTTTACAATCACATTTCGATCCTTATCTCCTAATTCTTCAGTAAGCGCGCTAAGCACCAATTCTTTTAGCTTTTCAGGTTTCATATTTCTCTAAATTAGTTTCTCAAAAATAGCCCTGAGCTGATCTTTCGCCCTCGATAATCTTGACAATACCGTTCCCAGAGGCAGGCCCAGAATCTCAGCTGTCTCTTTGGTACTGTAGCCATGAATCAGTCTGAGCATAACCACAGACCTGAATTCGGTATCAAGCTTTGAAAGAGCCACATTAACAGCTTCTTTAATATCCGTGGAGTTTTCAGTATCAAAAGTGGGAACCTCAACTTCAGAATAATTATCATTTTTATCACTCTGGTAGAATAGCGATAAAAACCTGCTTTTTTTCTTTAATTCATTTAACGACAGGTTGATTGCTATTCTCTGGATATAGGTACTGATCTTAGCATCACCCCTGAAATCTTTTAAAGAGTAGTAAAGGCGTACAAAGGTTTCCTGACCTACATCTTCAGCCTGCTGAATATCTCCAACCATACTTTTAACAGTCATTGCAACCATTTTTTCATTACGTCTGACAAGCTCGGCAAAGGCATTGTTATCACCTTTTAGGGTCTCGTTTACCAGTGACATATCATCCGAGTGAATATAGTCGCGCATCACCATTCATTATTATGACAACAAATATAATCGGTTTATTCCCGGGCAGGAGATATAATTACCTGATAAACTCTACATTGAAGTCAGGGGTAAATCTGATAAGGTACAGTTTCCGGTTCTCAAATCCCCCAAATATGCTTGTCCGTTTAAACCTGTATGCGACCTGAAGCAGATCAGGATTATGATTATCGGGCCTGTATTTAAAGTCATTGCCATTCAATGCAATACCGGATATAAAATAGTAGGCAATATCGAAACTCTGCCATGCATAGCTTCGAACCGGTGGTTCCATTTTAAACTTTTCACGATACCTTGAAATGAAATTTTTGACATCCTGTTGGTTATAGTCAATCCAATTAGGTGTCAACAACATTAATTCCAGCTCATAGAAGTAGATAGGATCAAGGTTGTCGAGCCATTGTATCTCAGGGTATCCGATCACTTTTATATCGTAATACCTCAAGAGGGTATGAACGTTTACCAGTACCTCGCTCATTACAGCCAGATCATCTGAATCAATGATCACAAGGTTAGGCATAACATTGCTCATTGCATGGCCTAGAACATTGATGGTATCATTATAGGCAGACCGGCTGGTGAAGAAAACCTGTTTGAAATTAATCTCGTCTATAGGGATAGTATATCTCATCTCCCTGAATATCTTATTCTTAAAGCCGGATGAAAGATCTTTGTTCCAGACAGTGTCAGAATTAACGAGGATGATATTATGATCATAATAATCGCTGACCTTTGATGCTATAGCTTCCTGGACAACCTCCTGGGAGGGCTGCACCTTAAAAAGATATGGATTTGTTGACAGGATATTGGGGTCTCGAGTGGCAAGGGGTGATACAACAGGTATCCTGTAGTTTCTTGCATACCTGGCAACCTGTTCGACATTATATGAGTAAACCGGTCCTATTATAAGGTCCATACCTCTTAGCCTGCCTGTTGATATCAGCCGGTTAACAACAGCTGAATCGGCAGCCGTGTCAAACACCGAAATATCAATATCAAGGCTCTTCTCCCTAAGCATATCCACCGCAAGCAATACACCTTCATAGAATTCAATGAACAGTTCGCTCCTTGGATATATCCACTCCTCAGCCCTCTTTACTGTTTTGTATATTCTCTTCCCGCTCCGGTATTCTGATGAGTCAATATAGGTTCTCTGGCTGTTCTCTTCAATATATAAAGGGAGAAGGAGGGCAACTTTTACTGATCCTGACAGATCTTCTACCGGTGTATAATCAACCGGTGTCCCGTCAAAAAGATAGGTTATTTTCTCATCGTCTGTCAGGGATGGGTCATCCAGATTCAATTCTTCCTCGTAGAATGCTTCATCAATCTGATTCTCAACTTCTCTGCCCTGTCCCGGTATCCTTATATACTCATTCACCCTGGGAAAAACAAGTCTCCGGTTAGCATTCCTTAATTCTCTTATGCTTACATCATACTGGCGGGCAATAGATGAGAGCGTCTCGCCCCTCTTTACCCTGTGCAATATGAAACCTTCCTGGTCGTTCCGGAAATAGGTTGGCTGTTCCATGAAAGGCTTTTTTGGTATGGCAATCTCGGCACCAAGCGGAAGATCATATATGCCGATCCCGGGATTGCTTTCATTGATCCGATCTTCAGGAACATCATATTTCCTTGACAGAGAATATATAGTCTCACCCCGCTGAAGAATATGATATATAAATTTTTCAGTATCCCTCTCCCTTTCAACTTCTTGATTATCTTCAATAACCGGTATTTTAAGCGCCTGACCCACCTGAAGTCCATATAAAGCTTCCTGGTTTTCCCTGGTAATGGTCTCAGTGGATACATTGTATGCCCTGGCAATTGAATAGAGTGTTTCAGTCGTGCCAACTATATGTACATAATATGGAATGCCGCCAATTGAAACCTTTGTTTCACTCCTCTTTACAACGATCTGTGGCATTGCAGATTGCTCTGTCCGGAGCAGGAGAATGAATATCCCACATAAAGCAATCAATAATTTTCTATTCATATCCGAAAAAGGTTATTGGCAGCTCAAAGGTAAAAACTATTCCAGTATTAACCTGTAGCAGCGGGGTAAAAATTATGCCGGCAATTCAGTCAATAATCAGATCACCTGATCTCACTGAAATATTTCATGAACTGGATCCTTTCATAGGCAGCGGGATTGGTGCCCTGTTTTTGACTCATATTGCCTTTAAACTGCTGAATATAGTTGAAGCCTTTCTCATCCATCCATGATTCGAGCTCGCCAAGCATTAATTGTAATTGGTCCAGTCCTTTCATATATAGTGCAGACACAATTTGTACTGCATCAGCTCCTGCAAGTATTTGTTTAATCACAGACTTCCCATCATGAATTCCGGTTGTGGCAGCAAGATCGCACTCAACCCTGCCAGACATGATTGCAATCCATCTTAGAACGTTACTCATCTCAGCAGGTGTACTTAATGTGTTTGCTGATTTCTCAGTCAGGTTATAAATATCAAAGTCAGGAGAATAGAACCTGTTGAAAAGGACCATCCCTTTAATTCCTGTGGCGGAGAGTTTACTGATCATCTGAGCCAGGTTGGAAAAATAGGGGCTTATCTTTATTGATACGGGAATTTTCACCTGTGACAGGACTTTATCGATAATATTGAAATAGATCTGTTCAATCTCCCCTGTTCCCATCCTGGTATCGGATGGCAACAATGCAATATTCAGTTCAAGTGCATCTGCACCAGCCTGCTCAACCCTGCCTGCAAAAGATGTCCACTCCACAGGTGATACACAGTTAATACTTGCAATTATTGGAATTACAGTTTCGCTTTTTGCCTCCCTTACCATTTTGATAAAGTTGCTGAGGGTATCCTCCTTTATATGAAGGTCGAGATAATCCAGTGCTTCAGCTTTTGCCGAATAGATCATATCATCCTCATAGGCTTTACGAAGGCTTGACTCCGCTTCGAGCAGTATCTGTTCCTCGAAAATGGATTTTATAACAATTGCTCCGGCGCCAGCTTTTTCCAGTTCAACTATATTATCAACTGAATCAGTTAGACCAGAACTACCAACTATTATGGGATTCTTAAGAGATAATCCAAGGTATCTGGTTGTTAAATCTGCCATATCGGTATTTTTAAAGATTGCTTTATAATGTCGGTTTATTTTATTTGTTCCTTGCTTTTACCTTAAGATACTCATGCATCCCGGCAGCTGCTTTCCTGCCATCACCCATAGCAAGAATAACCGTTGCACCGCCGCGGACAATATCTCCTCCTGCAAAAACTCCGGGAATGGAAGATTCCATTGTTTCCTTATTCACTTTTATAGTACCCCAGTCAGATACCTCCAGGTCGGGCATGCTGGCGGGGATCAACGGATTCGGGGATACACCTATTGCGACGATCACGGTATCAACATCAACAAAATAGTCAGATCCTTCAATGGGGATCGGTCTTCTTCTGCCTGAGCTATCGGGTTCCCCGAGCTCCATCTTCTGTACCCTCATTTTATTAACGCGACCCCTGTCATCGGCATAATATTCAAGCGGGTTATTCAGGTTCATAAACTCAACTCCCTCCTCCTGGGCATGTTTGACCTCTTCAACCCTGGCAGGCATCTCTTCTATCGATCTGCGGTAAATGATCATTGACCTGTCTGCACCAAGACGTTTGGAGGTCCTTACCGAATCCATTGCGGTATTTCCTCCGCCGATAACAGCAACGTTCTTCCCACTAACCACCGGTGTGTCATATTCATCACTGGCAGCATTCATCAGGTTGATCCTGGTAAGGTATTCGTTTGAGGAAAAGATCCCGCTAAAATTCTCTCCCGGGATATTCATAAAATTAGGTAATCCTGCACCGCTGCCGACAAAGAATGCTTCAAATCCCTCTTCCTTCAGATCCTCTACCGAGGAGGTTTTACCTACTATGAAGTTGGTCACAAACTTTACACCCATCTTCCTGAGGTTCTCAATCTCTACATCAACTATCTCATTTGGAAGTCTGAATTCCGGTATCCCATATTTCAGCACTCCTCCTATCTCATGCAACGCTTCAAATACAGTAACATCATAACCCCATTTCACAAGGTCGCCGGCAACTGCCAGTCCGGCCGGACCTGATCCTATGACAGCAACTTTAATACCGTTATGCTCTGACACTTCAGGTACTGATATATTACCACTGTTACGCTCATAATCTGCAGCAAAGCGTTCCAGGTATCCGATTGCTACCGGTTCCTTATTCAATTTTATCTTGTAGAAGCATTCTGATTCGCACTGCACCTCCTGGGGGCATACACGGCCGCAAACTGCCGGAAGGGTATTGGTCTCTTTCAGTACCCTGGCAGATTCCAGGAACTCCCCTTTTTCAATACGCTTTATGAATTTCGGTATATTAATACCAACCGGGCAACCGCTGATACATGTAGGGTTAGCGCAATCAAGGCACCTGCGTGCCTCACTGACAGCCATCTTTTCCATGAGTCCAAGGTTAACTTCAAGGTGGTTAGCGGCACGCTCAACAGGGTCCTGTTCAAGCATTTTGACACGGGGCATATCAGTACGCTCCTTAGCCTTCATACTTTTCCGGAGTTCCTCCCTCCATGCCTGTTGACGTTCCTCTTTAAGTATTTCCTGCAGTTGTTCCATGTGTGAATAATGAGCTATTATTTTGAATTATGATTTCTGCTTAATATGTAATAATCCCTTAGATCCGAGTATTTGGCAATCTGGCAATTTTAATTAAACTGTTTTAAGGAAACGCTCATACGCCTTTCTTTCTTCCACCTCGTAACCTCCCAGTCGCATGATCATTTCATCAAAATCGATCAGGTGCGCATCAAATTCCGGTCCGTCAACACAAACAAACTTTGTCTTCCCATCTACTGTTACCCTGCAAGCACCGCACATCCCTGTACCATCGACCATTATTGAATTCAGGCTGGCGATAGTAGGGACGTTGTACTTTTGGGAAGTAAGGGCTGCAAACTTCATCATTATTGCAGGGCCGATTGTTACTGCAAGATTAACTTTTTCACGCTCCAGTACCTTTCCCATACCATGGGTTACAAGCCCTTTATTCCCGTATGAACCGTCATCTGTCATGATAATAACCTCATCTGAACAGTTACGTATCTCATCTTCAAGGATCAATAAATCCTTATTACGGGCAGCAAGCACAGTAATTACCCTGTTACCCTCTTCTTTGAATGCCCTGGCTATGGGAAGAAGTGGAGCAATACCAACCCCTCCGCCAGCACAAAGGACCGTACCAACTTTTTCTATTTCAGTAGCATGTCCCAACGGCCCGACAACATCCATAATAATATCACCCCTATCCATCCGGAATAATTTATGAGATGTTACTCCTACCCTTTGAATTATCAGGGTAATTGTGCCCTTATCAGGATCTGCATCAGCTATAGTAAGCGGAATTCTTTCTCCCTTTTCATCAATCTTCACTATAACAAAATGTCCGGCCTTTCTTTTTTTTGCGATCCGCGGAGCTTCAACTACCAGTTTCACTACACTACTGTTAAGGATCTCCTTTTCAGTAATTTTATTCATATGGCCAATTATTTTCTAAAGAAACGTATTTATAATTCTGTTTTCCTGTGCTTTATATCTGACGGGTTATAATCTTGCCTCCTATTTCCAGGGTCAGACTTTCCAATTTTTATAAGAGCACTCAATATTTGCAAAAATTTTCTTGATTACAATTATAAAAGTCATTTTTTAGGCCTTTTTCCCGATAGGTTTCCGAATGTTCTATTGCAGATTGAAATTTGCGTCCGGTAAAGTTTTATCCAAGGCAAACAGACAAACTGTTTCATTGAAGACAACCTTCTGATACAAGCTGTGCCCTCTCCCCTTCAGTGATACCAACAGGGCTATGTCTTATTACCATAAATATTTTATATATATAGATCTGATATCATTGAGGGTGTAAGGGGATTAAATATTGAAGAGGTACAATAGGTTTGACCAGTGCCATCTTCCAGGCACCCTGGTACACGGTATCATGCACCCTGGCAATACACTAGACTTGTTCCCTGAACCTGTTCAGATAATCTTTAACGTTAGTTTCAATCCGGTTGGTCACGTCAGATATATCAGCCTTAACAAACTTTTCACCTGTTATATTCTCAAACAATTCAATATATCGTTCAGATACCTCACTGACAAATGAATCGGGCATCTCAGGTACCGCCTTCCCTTCCTGTCCCTGAAATCCCTGCGACATGAGCCACTCCCTCACAAATTCCTTTGAGAGCTGTTTCTGTGCAAGCCCCCTGTCAAATCTCTCCTGGTATTCATCGGCGTAAAAATATCTCGACGAATCGGGCGTGTGTATTTCATCTATCAGATAGATCTGGCTATCCTTCTTACCAAATTCATATTTTGTATCAACAAGTATAAGGCCATGCCCGGCAGCTATCTCAGCACCGCGGTTAAACAGATCCAAACTATATTTCTCAAGAAGGAAATATTCATCTTCCGGGACTAATCCCGTACTCAGGATATTCTCCCTTGAAATATCTTCATCGTGCAATCCCTGTTGTGCTTTTGTGGTTGGAGTAATTACAGGTTCTTCAAACCTCTGGTGCTCCGACATTCCATCAGGGACAGGGACACCGCAAATCTGCCTTGCTCCTGATTTATATGTACGCCACGAACTACCGGTGAGGTAAGCCCTTACGATCATTTCGACCGGGTAAGGTTCGCACTTATGGCCAAATGACACATTAGGATCGGGTGCAGAGATCATCCAGTTAGGCACCAGATCACGCGTTGCCTCAATGAATTTAGCTGCTATCTGGTTAAGCACCTGCCCCTTATAGGGTATACCCCTGGGAAGGACCACATCAAAAGCCGAGATCCTGTCAGATACAACCATCAGAAGATAATTATCATCAACGTTATAAACATCCCTAACCTTTCCGTGGTACACATCTTTTTGTCCCGGAAAACTGAAATTCGTTTGTACAATTGTTTGAGACATATTCAACTCGGTTGCATTAATTTCTTCGTGTCAATCCCCGGTTTCCCTGTTGGTCAGTCCTGAATCTTCAGGCAATGGGTCCTGTTGCCCTGATGAGGCATTGGTTTCCCTGAATTCCCTGTCATAGGCCCTTACAATATCCTTTACCAGTTTATGTCTGACTATATCCCGTTCGTCGAATTCAATTATTGAAATGCCCTCTATTCCCTGAAGGATTTTTATGGCCTGAATCATGCCCGATTTTGCCCTGTTCGGAAGGTCAACCTGGGTAATATCGCCGGTCATTATAAATTTTGAATTAGATCCCATTCTCGTCAGGAACATTTTCAGCTGATTTATTGTTGCATTCTGAGCCTCGTCAAGGATCACAAATGAGTGTTCAAGTGTACGGCCTCTCATAAATGCCAGAGGAGCAATCTGTATCGTACCATCCTCAAGCCATGCTTCAAGCTTCTTGAAGTGTATCATATCCCTGAGTGCATCATAAAGGGGTTGAAGATAGGGATCAAGTTTATCTTTCATATCACCTGGCAGGAATCCCAGTCGCTCCCCGGCTTCCACTGCAGGCCTGGTCAGAACTATCCTCCTGACTTCCTTGTTCTTTAATGCCCTAACTGCTAGCGCAATAGCAGTATATGTCTTACCTGTTCCTGCAGGCCCAAAAACAATTACAAGATCATTGGTCTTGTATTCCTCAACAAAGCGGAACTGGTTGACTGTTCTTGCCCTAACAGGTTTTCCGGCTACATTAAACACAAGTGCTTCATCAAAGTCACCATTTGAGGCTGCCTTGCGGTGGTCGGGATCGGTTAGTAACCTGTTCAATTCATCCTCACTCATTGAATTATGCCTGTTAAAGTATTCAATCAGCTCTTCGAAGCTACGGGAGAAACGATCTACCTCTTCTTCTTCCCCTATACATTTAATCTCATCTCCGCGTGCAATGATCTTTAGTTTTGGGAAGTATGACCTGATGCTATCCACCAGGTAATTGTTAGTCCCAAAAAAGGTTTTCGGATCAATCTCTTCAAGAATAATTATTTTTTCAATCATTTCAGGAGCCTGAATTTAAGGAGAATTACCTGTGTTTTTTCGAAAAAAATCATTAGGTTTGAGAGTTACAAAGTAAACCTATTTTTTCACAAGAATATATTCTTTTCTTAAGTTTTTTGTAATGCCGGTAATTACGCTTACTACAGAATGGCAAGGATATGATTATTTTAATGGCGTGCTTAAAGGCAAGCTTGCCACGCTTTGTCCCGGAGCCACAATTATCGATAATGCAACCTCAATTCCTCCATTCAATATTCAACATACTGCCTTCGTTGTGAGAAATACGTTCAGGCATTATCCCGAGGGCTCTGTACATATAATATGTGTAAATTCAGAATACCACGATGATCAGCCTCACCTGATAGTAAAATCTCAGGGACATTACTTCATCAGTGCCGATAATGGAATTTTTTACCTGATCCTTAATACAGAACCTGAAAGCATTGCACTCCTGGAAAAGCCTGCCAGTCCGGTATTATGTGACGAGCTGGATATCTTTGCAAAGGCTGCATCTACCATAATCAATGGCGGTGACATATCCGATGCCGGAAAAACCATCCCAAAACTTCACGAGAAAGTCCCGCTGAGAGCCACAATAGAGGATAGTGCAATAACCGGAAGCATTATTTTCATAGATTCATATGGAAACGCCATATCAAATATCACCCGGGATCTTTTCAATCGTATTATCGCAAATAAAAAATTTTATATAACAATAAGATCAAACAAAAACATGATTTACCATATTAGTGAGTCATACAAAAGTGAACCGATTAGTGACCTCATTTCTCTGTTTAATTCATTGGATCTGCTTGAGATCGGGATCAATGGTATAAATGCTGCCGAGCTGATGAGCCTGAAGATTGGTGATGCAGTAAGGGTAGCTCTTCAGGATGTCAAGAGTAAACCCGGTTCACTATTTTAATTTGAAATAACAGAGAGGTGATGGAAACTGATAAAACACTTGATGAATTCAAACAACTTCTTGATATTATGGATAGGCTTAGGGTTTCATGTCCGTGGGATAAGAAACAAACCAATGAATCATTAAGGAAGCTGACGATCGAAGAGACATACGAACTTGCTGATTCAATCCTTGAGAAGGATGATCAGGGAATATGTAATGAACTTGGGGACCTGATGCTTCATTTAGTCTTCTATGCAAAGATCGGATCGGAAAAAGGGGCTTTTAATATCTATGATGTTCTCAGCGGGATAAATGAGAAGCTGGTATACAGGCATCCTCATGTCTTTGGTGATGTGGAGGTTAGTAGTGCTACAGAGGTCGAAGATAACTGGGAACAGCTGAAAATGGATGAATCTGAGGGCTACAAACCTGTTTTATCAGGAGTACCCAACTCCCTTCCTGCCCTCGTTAAGGCAAACAGGATACAGGAAAAAGTACGCGGTGTTGGTTTCGACTGGGAGAATAAGGATCAGGTGTGGGATAAGGTGCGGGAAGAGGTCAGGGAATTGAGGGAAGAGATTATGAATGGGGACATTGAGCATATTGAATCTGAGTTTGGTGATGTTTTCTTTTCGCTGATCAACGCTGCAAGGTTGTATGGTATTGATCCTGAGTCGGCTCTTGAAAGAACAAACAGGAAGTTCATTAGAAGATTCAATTTCCTTGAAAGCAAAACGATCATGGAAGGAAATTCATTGCATAATATGAGCCTAGCTGAAATGGATAAGATATGGGAAGAGGCCAAGGATCATGAATGATCAATTGCCTCCTCTATTCCTGATATTCACTGACTACAAATCAGGTAACATTTCAACCGGTCGTACAAGCCTGAAGCCTATATTATCATAACCCCGGTCAATATCAAAGCTTTTTATCCTTCTGTAAACAGTGCAGTTATCCTCACGATCGGCCCAGCTTCCACCCCTGATAACCCTGTATAATCCTTTTGCCGGCCCAATGGGATTCTCATCTGCCGACTCCTCATAGTAATTATCGCTGTAGATATCATTACACCATTCGCTAACATTTCCGGTCATATCATAGATGTCAAGATTATTAGGTCTCTTGAGACCGGTGTAATTCAACCCTCTGCCATCAGGCATCAAAGGACACAGGGCATCCCTGCAATTCCTGAAATACCATCCAAGCGGATCAATGTTGTCACCTCCGGAGTAATCATTGGTACTATTCCTTCCTCCCCTGGCAGCAAATTCCCATTCTGCTTCTGTCGGTAACCTCCCCCCTGCCCATTCACAGAACATCCGGGCACCTTTCCAGGTGATCAGGATTGCCGGGAACTTGGCACACTCCTCATTTACTCTGAATTCACCATCAGTATATGATATATGAACTTTGAATCCTGTTTTCTCATAGTCCTCACCATAAACCTTCAGGTTATATACAGGATAACCGTTCAGGCTTACAATGTCGCCGTTTCCCTGTATCTTTATTTCATCTTTGAAATAGTTTAGGAACTTGGCGAACTCCTCATTGGTTACTTCAAATTTGCCAATCTGATAAGTGCTCAGGGTAACTTCATGTACGAGTTTTTCGGTCTTATCTCCTTTTTCGCTTCCCATCCGGAAGGTTGACCCGTCCACCTGAGCCATGTCTGTTTTCAGATATGGAACGAAACGAACCGGATCAGCATATACATATCCCCTTTCATTTCTTGCATAAGCCCTTGTGTAATAGGTAATACCAGACTTAAGTCCGTTTATGGTAAATGAGAAAGTACCATCAGTACCCGGCACTTCCGCATAATTATTTATTTTGGTAGGGTTAGTGACTGTATCCCAGACCACCCCACGTTCTATAATATCAAGTCCACCATCATCAGGTATATCACCAACAACGGTTACAGCAGAATAATCAAGATCCCGGATACCAGCTGTATGTACCTCAGGGATACCTTTCTTGGTAAGCAGGACTATTTCGTCGCCATATCCGACTCCTTCACTATTTACAGCATAAGCTCTAAGATAGTATTGAGTTCCAGCGTCAAGATTCTCAACGTTACCTGAAAATTTTCCAGTACCATTACCCAGAACAAAAGTATTACTATCAATTGTCGGATTGTGTAACATGCTATAGGTAATGCCAGCTTCAGTAACGTTGTGCCCACCGTTATCGGTAACTTCCATATTCATAAATAATGAAGCTACCATTATCCGTCCCGGGTCTCCCGTAACAGTTGTTGGCGGACCTGTTGTCTCAAATTCCTTGACCTCACCATACACTGTGACAAACCTGTTTACAGCAAAAGCCCTGTAATAATACTTTGTGAACTGTGTAAGTCCATCCAGCTGGATATTGTAGGATCTTCCTGACCTTGCTCTGGCAATCCTCTCTTTAATTGTTGGCTCAGGATTTTCTGAAAAGCATATACCGTACATGATAATATTAGCTCCGCCGTCTGTTGTAAGATTTCCTGATGCCATCACAGCTTTTGAGTGTATATCATTAATCCCACCTGTTACTATAGCAGGGATACCCGTCATAGTTTTTATCCCAACAGTATTGCTGAGAGTTGTTCCTTTTCCATTTGTTGCATAGGCCTTTACCATCAGGTTCCTGTTCCTGGGAAACCCATCAATAACTCCACTGACAGACAGATCATCACCTTCCACCACTATTTTTTCACTTGACATCCCCGGTTCACCTTCCGGAGAGAATAAAAGCCCCTTCTCCTCAAGTGACAAGCCTCCGTTGCTGTTAATGCTGAAATCTATTCTGGCCCCGGTAGCCCTGACATTAGAAATCGAAAGGTTTCCGATTACAGGCTTAACGGCATTTATCTGGAGAACAATCAGCGACTCGGTCAGGAGGTCATCTTCATCAGAAGCAGTAACATCTATCATATATCTTCCTGCTGCCATTTCGCCGGTCATTACTTCGAGCATATATGAGGTATCAGCTCCACTATATTTTTCTGCGCCATTAAAGCCGACCCTCACTGATTTAAGTTCCTTCCTGTCGTCTATAAACCTGAGGTCGATATTAACCACTTTACCATGATCAACAATAATGGTATCAGAATCCCAGTTATGGGTCACATAAGGGGGGTGATTCTTACATCCTGAAATTGCAGCGATAATGATCAGGAATATAAGGGATAACCTTACGCATTTTAAGTTTAAGTAAAGAGTCATAGGTGTGGATAGATTTTAGATTTGTCGTTTTTTACAGGAACTACCAGCTAACAAATTTAGGAAAAAATGATTAGGATTAATATTATTTTACGGATGGTTATACAACTATTCCCCGTAAAAAAACGCTGATTCATGAATGACGTCTGGTTCCGAAGCGGTATGAGAGGATCTGGTAAATAAGTTTCGCCGCGAGAAAATCCGGAGCCTTGTTATCTGATATCGGGCACAGTTCAACCACATCAAATGCCACAACATTTCTTTTTGCTATTACTTTCTTCAGGAAATGTGTCAACTCGTAATACTGAAGTCCACCCGGCTCCGGAGTTCCTGTCGAAGGCATTATTCCGGGATCCAGCACATCGAGGTCAATGGTTATATAGATAACATCTGTTAATTGATCGATCGCTTTATCGTATAATCCTTTGTCATAGTATAACTGATGCGCAAAATATACTCTTTCCGGATCACAATATTTCAGTTCCTCCTCTGCCATGCTCCTGATACCTACCTGGACTATATTTGCCATTTCTCGTACCCTGGCCATTACGCAGGCGTGATTGTAGCCAGAGTTCTCGTAGGCATCCCGCAAGTCAGTGTGCGCATCAAGCTGCAACACCGTAAGATTCTCAAATTTTTCAGCAGCTGCCCGGGCTGATCCTATGGTAGCGGTATGGTTTCCTCCTATAACGACAGGGAATTTATGAGCATCAAATAATCCTGATACAGTAGACCTTACCTGATCAACAAGAAGGTCAGCAGACGGTACAATAATTTCCGGAAGAGTGAAGATACCTTTGCTTCTTATGTCTGAACCTGTTTCAATATCATAGAATTCAAGGTTTGGGGAAGCCTCCATTATTGCTGAGACGCCCTTATCAGAGCCTTTTATCCAGCTGCTTGTAGTATCAAATGGAACAGGTACTATAATTATCTCAGAATCATCATACCCTGACTGGCACTCATAACCACCAAAGTTCATCTGAAGTACTAAACTTTAATCGGATAGAAATAACTGGTAAAGCAGATAGCCACCAGTGCAGTGCCATACATTTTTCGCGGAACAAATGTTTGCTTGATCGTTTGAATGTCAATCAGGTCAAAATCCTGTTCAAAGCCATTATTATAAAGCTCATGGATGCTGGCATCAAGTTTTTTCTCCAGCTCATCTTCAGGATAGTTTCCATTATGTTCACAGACCAGACCTCCGTATTTCTGGCCGCTTTTACGGTCGATCAGCCATCCGTAAGAGATGCCGGCAGATACCCTCTCTCCCTTTTCCCCGTTTGCCATAGCCATAATGCATTCCATCACCTCACCATGCATGGTGGTGTCTGGTTTGTCAATCTCTGTAGCTATTCCCGGAATAATTGAGGAGTAGGTTATTATATTTGATTTTTCGATGCCTGCACTCTTCAGTGCCAGGTGTAATGATCCGGCATGGACAGCTATGTCACTTTCGCCGATCCCTGTTGTGATAAAGTAATCTTTTGGGATCCTGTTTCCCAACATAAATCCATTTGGGGACAAATCCAGACCCTCTATCGAAGACCCTGGATGATAGTCACTCAAAAACAAGCTTTTCATTTACAATTTCCATAAATACTATAAAAGGTTACTAATCCAGTAAAAGGAACGCAAATATATATCAATATTCTAAAAATAAAATAAAATATTTTAAAAAATTCATTTCTTTAAAAAAATCAGCTTTCCTGCTGACTTTTAAAGATTGTCTGTAGCTCATCAAGCCCTATATAGGCATCCTTGCCCGGTTTCTGATCAGCAGAATTGATCATGGAATAGAGGTAATTTGCCTGGTCGGCCAACATAGGTTGCGGATACCGGTCGTCAGCTGTTTCGACCATACCCAGAACAGCCTGTAATTCATTCATCAGTTTTGCTTCTCTCCGGGCTTGCACCCCAATCCTCGGTCTTCCATACACCCGAGCCAGAAGCGCCCATATAGAATATTGAGGGCTCAGATTCTATTCCGGCAACAGCAGTTACTCTTCCTCCTCTTGAGGGACCGACATTTCTGTAGCTTAGATCTGAAAAATCATCCTGATTAAATGATTACTGCGACAGAAGAGATACCGCTGAAATCAGGACTTTTCATTATCATCCTCACCCGATTTAGATGTATCCTTCTCTTTTACGGGCCCCTTTTTATCAGGTTTTTCGTCTTCCGGTTCATCCTTAACCAGCAGGTTCAGTCGCTGGAGAAAATTATACCAGGTGACTATCTTCTTAATATCAGAAGTATATACTTTTTGGTGGTCAAAATCAGGCAGTATCTCCTCAAAATATTCGTTCAGGCCGGCTGAAGATGATTTAGGATCGATCGCCTGCCCCCCGTTTTCTTTCTCAAAAATTTTATCAAAAATCCTGCCGAGAGGTACCTCCTCCGTTTTGGTAAATATTGCGATATCTTCAAGTGAGTTTACCTTCGCAGTACCGTGAGCAGCTGTGCGTTTAGCAGTTTCAAGGTGCTCAACTATCATTGCATTCTTTCCCTGCGCCACAAACTTAAAAAGACCTCCTTCACCTGAGATCGCTATAATGTCCTTTAAATTCATTATAATATTATATTTTTTAGGCTAATTAAGATTTCGTTCATTTTTTATTTTCTCGTACGCGCCGTTCACTTTCTTAAATTTCTCCTCAGCAGCCAATCTGAAATCCTCGCCAAGATGGCTTACGGCATCCGGGTGATATTTCCTTGCCATCCTTCGGTATGCTTTCTTTAGCTCATCGTCAGATACATTAGATTCAATTTCGAGTATCTTGTATGCACCGTCGGTGGATGGCATGAACATATTCCTTATAGATGCTTTGTCCTTCGAAGAAATATTGAGCCAATCGGCAATCGAATCGATCATCCTGGTTTCAGATTTATCATAGTGTCCATCTGACGCAGACACTCCGTATAGCATATGAAGAAGCTGTAACCGGGAGGCATACTCCATATTTCTTGCTATTTGTCTGCACACGTCAGCAACAGGAATAGGTTTCTTGAGCATATCCCTGAGCATCAGGATTGCCTCTCCTGCTGTTTCCTCCCCGAATTGCCGGACAAAAAAGCTCTTTACATAATCAAGTTCAGCTTTTACCACCCTCCCATCAGCCTTCATGACCGCTGCAATAAGTACCAGGAGGCTCATAGCAAAATCACCGGCAGTTGTATTATAATATTTCCCTCTGTGATATGTCCTGGTTGAACTTTGACCGGGTGTATCGAACATGGAGCCAACAAAATAGCCGAAAAGAGCCCCCAGCGGTCCGCCAAGGAACCAACCCAGCCCTCCTCCTATCCACTTTGCATATTTACCCATTACTCCTTTTCATTTATCATGTTCATTATTTCATTATGTATCTCTAGAATCCTTGGAATTATAATTGTGTTCTCAGCATTATTAATTAAAAAATCAGAACGTCTGACCATCTCATTCTCTGATATCTGACTTTTGATTCTTTCAATCACCTGCTCCCTGGCAAGCTTATTCCTGTTCATGACCCTCATTATTCGCTCTTCAAAGGGTGCCGTGACAGCAACTATTTTATCGGTCAGAATATCTGCTCCGCCTTCAAAAAGAATTGCTGCTTCAAGTATAACATATTTACTGTCTTGTGTCAATGACCATTTCCTGAAAAAATCAAAAACAAGAGGATGGACCAGTTGGTTTACCTTCTGCAGTATTTCATCATCTTTAAATATCAGGGCTGCCATCCGTGGTCTGTCGAGTTCCCCATTTATGTACATATTGGTACCGGTGATCTGATTCACCTGATCTTTCAGTTCATCATCAGTATTCATAATATTTCTTGCAACGACATCAGAATAGAATACCGGTATTCCAAATACACTAAATACCTTACAAACAGTAGATTTACCACTACCTATACCACCCGTTACTCCAAGTACGAACATTATAGCTTTTCAATTAGATACTCAACCTGTTCGGGATTATACTTAAAAGATCCGATATAATCAGGGATATTCCGCACCTCAACCTTCAACCTGCTGGTTGATCGTACAACGATACCTGCAAAATCAATAACAGCCTCGAGAGGTGCATCTGCTAACTTATTATAATCGCTGAGCGGCACTATGCACTGGATATTTATTCTGTCAGGGAATAGTCTTATCCTGGCTGTATCAGGAACATTGATCAGTTTTATCAGGAGTGTAAAAACAGCTTCAGTATATTGCTCCACAGGTATTGTAACCTCTACCTTTTTCTGTGAAATACTGATCTTAGGAATGGATTCAACTATCAGGGTCGCTGTATGCGTCTGGTTTAGCTGCACAAACTTTTCATGCCTGGTCAGTAATAAATCAATTGTATCAATGATCGACTCAGGTCCTGAAATCAAAACAGAGTCTGGCATACATGTAATATCACCATTAACCATAAATTGCCGCTGGGTACTGACATCAACGTTTGCAACAACAGGTACTTTTTTCCTGGTGAGTTTGTCAAATTCGAACGTTATGGTATCAGGGTTGATCTCTGTAATATCAAATTCCGCCCTCATTTGTCTTTTTATCATATCCCTGAGCCCATAGGTAAGAACAAAAAGCCTGAAGCGGCTGCCATCTTCAACCATAGTATAATTCATGTCTGACACGTCAATTATTACCGGTGGCTTATTTCCACTGAGGCGGGTCTTAAGAATGGAATAACCGGGTCCTTCGAGCGTAAGATCCAGTTCCTGAGGTAGTTCATTGAGCAAGGCCATCTCTTTCGGGAAATCTGTATATCTGACAGGATATTTTATCCGCCCGGTCATATCCTTGCTTAAAGCATTCAAAAACCAGAAAACGAAAGCGAGCAAGAGGAAAAAAGTAAATATTCCCACATTACGGTTTATGATCCGGCTCCTCAGATTGGCAAACCATGTTTCCGATATGTTGAATTTGTCTTCCTGGCTCATTATATCCTGACTTTGATATAATTATTATCTCTGTTTTTCCAGATCAGACGAATCTTTCAATACCGCACTCTTGTCAATTTTCAGAAGCACATTGTCGCCAACATCAACAGTAACAGTAGTTTCCTTCACATCAGTTATCTTCCCGTATACACCACCAGTAGTCACTATCTTATCACCTTTATTCAGATTACCCCTGTAATTTGTCAGATCCTTCTGTTTCCTGACCTGAGGTCTGATCATGAAAAAGTAAAAAACAACAAATACAAGGATCAGTGGCAGAAAAGTTACAAGAGGACTCTGTCCTTCAGGTGCCGGGCCCATCAAATACAAAAAAGCAAAATTGTTCATTATTATATCAATTATTAATTGGTTATTATTTCAGCTGTTATCCTGAGAATCGTTACCGGTGTGTCAGCGTTGGACCGTACCTGTACAGTTTTGGTCTGACGCCCCTCCCGGCTGGTGCTGTCAAAAATTACTTCAATAGTACCTGACCCTTCAGGAGGAACAGGCTCTTCACTAAACCTGGGTATAGTGCAACCACAACTGGTTGTAACTGAGTTAATCAGCAGATTGGCTTCTCCCCTGTTCTCAAATTTAAATAAACAGGCCACCTTCTCCCCCTCTTTTATTTTTCCGAAATCGTGGTTTAGCTCAGGGAAATAAATTGATGCCTGTCCTTTTTCAACCGAATCAGCTTCGTCACCACGTTCTGAATATGTTTTACATCCACCTGATATCAGCAGGAGAAATAAAAAAATCACCGCCATTGATTTCATAAGGAAGTCAGAATTATTTAATCTCTTCAAAACCAGGTTCTCCTATCAATCCCCGTCCACTTTTTTTAAACATGGAGCCGGCTCTCAACTCACGCACTATCTTATCCAGTATCCCATTTACAAATGTACCACTTTTAGCAGTACAGTAGTACTTTGCAATTTCAATATATTCGTTTAAGGTCACCTTAACAGGTATCTCAGGAAACTCTAAGATCTCTGTTATTGCCAGTTGCATCACAAGTTTATCCATCAGCGCAATGCGTTCTATTTCCCAATTTGTTGTACTGTTTTCAATCAGACTGCTGTTGGGCTCTGTATTCAGTATGGCTTTCCGAAGAAGAATCTTTACGAATCTTTTATCATCCTCATTTTTGTACATCGGCATCAATGAATGATTTGGACCTGAATTTTCCCTGAAGCGGCGTATGGTCTTTTCGATCATAGCTATCACAAATTCCAGGTCATCATTCCAGTAGATGCTGATCTCCTCGATAACATTTTCAATATCTTCCGAAGGGTATATTATCTCGGTTAGCAGTGATGACACGAACTTCTTATCTGCATTGTACGTCACTTTTTCAGCAATCATGTATTTTTCATACTCCGCCCATTCAATCATCTGAGAATATATTTTTCTGGCTATCTCGGGGTAACTGATCCAGCTCAATCTTCTGGATTTAATGTGCCTTCTGAGATCAAGATTCTCACGGAGCTGTGCTATTAGCCGGTTATCTGTAAACTTTGTGTTGGGATTAATATCCTTGAAAGTCGGAATCTTCTTATTCCTGCCAATTTCGATCTTTTCTGATGCTATATCAGCTATCTCAAGAATCAATAATATCATGTAATGATAAAGGTCGTACGTCTTTTCAATGCTGTAAATAAGCTCCTTCTCTGCCGCTTCAAGATTATCCCCCCTCTTCCTGTTGAAAGCATAAAAGATAAGCAAGGCTTTTATCCGTAGTAGTCGTCTGCTGATCATCTAATAAAGAACCTCAATAATTTTGTGCAAAATTACTTTTTTTATCTATTACACAAAACTTTAGTCGGATAATCCATAAAAGAGTGCTCATATTTTGATTTGAAAAAATATTTGTTACATTTGACCATGTAATACAATTCCTAAAATTAAAAAGAGCTTTATGAAGGAGGAAAACGAGGGCACAAAAAGTGAGATGACTCAAAAGGATGAAAGTGCCAATACCGATAGAGAAGAGGTTTACACAAAAATTGTTCGGGCAGGAAACAGAACCTATTTCTTTGACATTAAAGCCACCCGGAAGAATGATCTCTACCTGACCATTACGGAGAGCAAGAAAAGATTTAATAAGGAGGGTAAATTCTTTTTTGAGAAACATAAGATATTCCTCTACAAGGAGGATTTTGAGAAATTTGTCAATGGCCTTGATGATGCAATAGGTTTTGTGAACAATGGTAGTTTTGAAGAGGGTGTTACACCTTCGAAGAAAGAACCTGTTGATGAAGAAAAATCAACTTCCACCGACGAATTTATCAACGTTGAATTTGAAGACCTGGGTGACAAATAAAAGATTATATATCAAAATTTTATCATTACCTGCCCGCAGTCATTTCTTTTTCATTAAGTAACCTAATGGTGGATTATCTTCTTTTGTCGTTATCAATAATCCTGATCTTAATAGGAATAATTGGTTGTCTTGTTCCGGTACTACCCGGGCCTCCACTCAGTTTCGCAGGATTAATTGTCCTGCATCTTACCAGATTTGCCGATCTCAGCCAAAATCTACTGATAATATTGGGTGTTGTTGCCGTGGTGGTCACGCTTCTTGATTATATAGTACCAATCTGGGGTACTAAAAAATTCGGAGGATCAAAATATGGAGTAAGAGGAGCAGCTGTAGGCCTTATTATTGGCCTGTTTTTCGGACCTCCGGGAATCATTTTCGGACCATTCATCGGGGCAGTTGTCGGAGAGCTTATTTTCAAAGATGATTTTAAGTATGCACTTAAAGCAGGTTTTGGCAGCTTACTTGGTTTTATGACCGGGATCGGGCTCAAGCTTGCCGCATCGTTCGTCATAACTTTTTACTTTATCAGGGCACTCGTTTAGAATGATGAATGATGAAATATTTCGAATTTCATCTGTAGCATCTAATCTTTCACATCCAATCCCGCCTACGCTCCCAGGGTTGCAACCATTACGGCTTTAATTGTATGCATCCTGTTCTCGGCTTCGTCGAATACAATTGAGTGCTCCGATTCAAATACATCCTCGGTAACTTCCATTCCGTCAAGACCAAATTTTCGGAAGATCTCCTCTCCGACCGTTGTTTCACGGTTATGGAATGAAGGGAGGCAATGCAGGAATTTCACCTCTGGGTTGCCTGTTTTCATGATCACCCTGCTGTTTACCTGGTATGGTTTAAGAAGTTTTATCCTTTCCTCCCAGACTGACTCCGGTTCACCCATCGAGACCCATACATCGGTATAGAGGAAATCGACTCCCTTAACAGCCCTGTCAACATCATCAGTAATAGTGATGGCAGAGCCCGTCGTCCTGGCAATTTCCATACACTGCTTTACAAGTTCATCAGAGGGTTGACACTCCTTCGGGGCAGCCGCCCTGAAGTCCATCCCCAGTTTTGCAGCACCAACAAGAAGAGAATTCCCCATGTTGTTTCTTGCATCACCAAGATAACAGAAGCTGATTTTCTCAATCGGCTTGTCAGAATGCTCGATCATGGTCATGAAATCAGCAAGTATCTGGGTTGGATGAAACTCATTGGTCAGTCCGTTCCATACCGGAACACCTGAATATTTTGCCAGGTCCTCAACAATATCCTGGCCCCAGCCCCTGTATTCAATTCCGTCATACATCCTTCCAAGAACGCGTGCGGTATCTTTCATTGATTCCTTATGTCCTATCTGCGACCCGCTTGGTCCGATGTAGCTAACATGTGCTCCCTGGTCCAGAGCAGCTACTTCAAAAGCGCATCTTGTTCTTGTAGAAGCCTTTTCGAAGATCAGAGCAATATTCTTCCCTTTCAGCATTTGCTGTTCAGTTCCTGTGTATTTTGCCTTTTTCAGATCGATCGACAGGTTGAGCAAATATCTAATCTCAGTGGGTGTAAAGTCAAGTAGTTTTACAAAACTTCTGTTTTTCAGGTTGTAAGCCATCATTTTATTCGTTTATTCGTTTATTCGTTTTTATCACCCTTAGTCCTCATATTCCATAGTGATTTTGGTACCATATTTCTTGTCCTGGAGTTTAAAAGCCTCAGTAATGACACTTTTGCGGCCACCCTTCTCAATGAAACTGAGGCATGCTTCAATTTTGGGAGCCATACTGCCTTTGCTGAAATGGCCCTCTGCAAGATATTTCTTTGTGTCTGCGAAATTAAGGAACTCCTTCACCTGCTGGCCGGGCTTCTTATAATTAATATAAACATATGGTACATCAGTAAGGACATAGAATTCATCAGCCCCAATTTCAGAGGCAAGAAGTGAAGAGGCCATATCCTTATCTATAACGGCTTCAGCCGGGCGAATATCCCCGTTATGGTCTATAAATACCGGGACTCCACCTCCACCCGCAGCAATAACAATATTACCATCCATCACCAGGTCCTTAATGATTGTCTTATTCATTACATCGACAGGTCTGGGCGACGGAACAACCCTCCTGAATCCTCCTTCTGATTTTACCTCCTCCTTGAAGATCCAACCCTTCTTGCCGGCCAGCTCCTTCGCCTGTCCGGCATCGTAGATCTTACCAATTCTCTTCTGGGGATCACTGAAAGCCGGATCATTCTTATCAACTACAACCTGTGTGACAAAGCATACAACATTCTTTTTGATACCATGCCTCCTCAAAACGTTCAGAAATACTCTTTCGATCATATACCCAATCCCTCCCTGGGTGTCAGCAACACAGATATCAACTGGCATCTGGGCAATACCATACATCTGCTCTCCTGCATCATTTCTCATAAGTACATTCCCAACCTGAGGGCCATTGCCATGGGTAATTACCAGTTCATATCCTTGATCGATAAGGAATATCAGGTTCTCAAGAGTTTCGATTGTATTCTGCTCCTGCTCCTCAATCGTTCCTAACTGATCACCCCTGAGTAATGCATTGCCTCCAAGTGCCAATACGGCCAGTTTTTTCATTCTTTCATGTTTAGACCAATTTAATATCGCTTTCCCGGTTTGACAGGAGCTATAAAGTTATACCTGATTCCCCTTTTGATAATTTATCCGTAGTATATCTCCTGAAGCCAGTAAGCAACAAAAATATAATTTTAATTATGAATTTCAATTGGTAGTATCTTGCAAAAATATTTCTTACATTTACAGGCATTAAAAAACCTATTATCACTATTTAGTGAAGAGCAAGACAGTATTTCTCACTTCTGTTATTATTCTTACCTGCTTGACGACATGCAAAAAGTCATCAGTAAAAGATATCAGTGAGGGTGAAATTCATTATAATATAATTTATAATGGAAGGGTAGGATCAATTCCGATAGAGCTAATGCCCGGAAGTATGGTAGTCAAGTTCAAAGACAGTAAGACTATTTTTGAACTAACATCCCCTATTGGTAATAATGGTATATCTAACATAATAGACCCTCATGAGAAGACAGTTGAAACCTATATAAGGATGCTTGGAATGAAGTATCTCTATACAGGGTCGATAGATGAAGTACCTCCCGGGATAGATCCGATGCCGGATATGATTCTGAATAAAACTGACCGGACAGCAGAGATACTTGGTCTGGAATGCAAGCATGCTATTGCTGAACTTCCGGGATCAGACTTCAGATTTGATCTTTGGTATACAGACGAAATAGCCATTGATGATCCTAACTACTCCACTCCATTCAGGGAGATTGATGGTGTGTTGATCAGTTTTTTTTACAGGATGGGTGAGATGATAGTCGAGTTTGAAGCGGACGGAGTATATATGAGACCAATTGATGACAGGGATTTCCATATGACTGATAAGTTCCGGCAGATCTCCAGGGATGACATGGACTCGATTATTTCAACAATGATGAGCCTCTGACCTATTTTTACCATTTTTTGCATGCTATAATTTATTAACTTTATCCACTGGATTTATAATACAGGGATACCTTACCAGTATTAACCGGACAGCGACATCTAGTTTGTAACAGGGAATGAATAAAGAGAAAAGGAAAAGTAACGGAAAAAGCAGAAGAATCAAACCGACTCCCAGAGGTCAGCAGGGCACATCAAACTTGAATAGTGAACGCCTGAAATTCATTACTGGACTGGCTATAACCGGATTTGCAGTATATCTTCTCTTTGCCTTCATTGCATATCTCGTCTGGTGGAAAGCTGACCAGAGTTTTGACACCTCTCAGGTCCTTACAGGTACCGAAATAGAAGTCAGGAACTGGTCGGGAAAGAGCGGGGCATGGTTTGCTGAAATGCTGATAAACCGCGGATTCGGTCTCGCAGCTTTTTTCCTTCCGGTACTGTTTGCAGCAACAGGTCTTAAATTGTTGAACCTCCGAAAAATCAAATTATTACCAATAGCCCGCAATATGATCCTTGGGACTATTATAATATCAGTGATCCTGGGTTATATTTTCGGTCATGCGGATGGAGTACTTGGGAGTGGACCCGGTGGCGCACACGGTTATTTTGTCAGCAGATGGCTTAACGCATTCATGGGAAAGCTGGGCACTGGCATTCTGTTACTGGTAATACTGATCTCATACCTGATGATTGCTTTTAAGCTTACTCCGGCATTTTTCAGCATAATACTCTCATCCCTCCGACCAGGGAAGAGAGAGAATACCGGTTTGTCCGCGGAAGATAGCAGTACTGATTTTACCTTATCCATGATGGACTCAGATACAGGATCAGCAGATCCTTCAGCACATTCAGATATCTTATCATCAGAGGAGTACAAAGACTTTAACATAGTAAAGAATCTTGATGAAGATCGTGAGAGAAACCGTGATACTCATGTTTCTTCTGACACCGGCGATAGCATTATTAAAAATCTGGATGACAGCAGGAAAGAGAGTAGCACCGGTGACGGGAAAGAGGTAACCATTTCTATTACCAGGGCTGAAGCCGGCGATCTTCTGACAGATGAAGAATTGAAAAGAATTCAGGAGGAGTACGATCCGAAACTTGACCTTTCCAGGTTCCAGATGCCTCATGTAAGTTTGCTGGAAGAGTATAAGTCAACCGGAAGTCTTGATGATAAAGAGATAATTCAAAACAAGGAAACTATCGTAAAAACACTTTCCGATTATAATATTAGTACTCAGCATATTTCGGCAACCATCGGTCCTACCGTTACGCTTTACGAGGTGGTTCCTGAACGAGGGGTACGACTTGCAAAGATCAAGTCACTTGATAATGACATTGCTCTTAGTCTTTCAGCATTCGGTATTAGGATTATTGCGCCTATCCCCGGCAGAGGTACTGTCGGGATTGAAGTGCCTAACAGCAAACCCGAGACAGTATCAATGCGATCGTTGATCTCCTCCAAGGCATACCAGGAGAGTAATTATGAGCTCCCTATTGCTCTGGGAAGGACAATTACAAACGAGCCTCTTTTGATGGATCTGAGTAAGATGCCTCACCTGCTCGTAGCAGGAGCTACAGGCCAGGGGAAATCAGTTGGACTGAATGTTATAATAACTTCTCTTCTATATAAAAAGCATCCTGCAGAACTCAAGTTTGTGATGGTCGATCCGAAAATGGTTGAGCTTACAATGTATTCAAGGATTGAACGGCATTACCTGGCTAAATTACCGGATGCAGATGATGCTATCATTACTGATACGCAAAAAGTTGTCTATACTTTAAATTCACTCTGCATTGAGATGGAAAACAGGTATGAACTTTTTCGTAAAGCAGAGGTAAGGAATATTAAGGAATACAATGATAAGTTTACTGCCCGTAAGCTGAGTCCGGAAAGCGGGCATCGGTTTCTTCCCTATATTGTACTTATTATCGATGAATTTGCCGATTTGATAATGACAGCAGGTAAGGAGATTGAAGGACCCATTCAAAGACTTGCACAGCTCGCCAGGGCTATAGGTATTCACCTGATAATTGCCACCCAGCGTCCTTCAACAAACATAATAACCGGTATTATAAAAACAAACTTCCCGGCAAGACTTGCTTTCAGAGTTTCATCCTCAATTGATTCACGGACCATTCTTGATCAGATGGGTGCCGAGAAGCTTGTAGGTAGAGGTGATATGTTATACTACAACGGTAATAATATGATAAGGGCCCAGTGTGCGTTCATAGATGCTCCTGAGATAAACAGGATAACAGAATTTATTGGCTCACAACAGGGTTACTCAGATGCTCTGATACTACCTGAATATGAGGGTGATACCGATTACGGTATACAGGAAGTCGACCTGAAGAAACGCGATAGTAAATTTGATGAAGCCGCAAAGCTGGTAGTGCAGTTCCAGCAGGGATCGACCTCACTTATACAGAGGAAGCTTTCTCTGGGCTACAACAGAGCTGGCAGGATAGTTGATCAGCTTGAAGCCGCAGGGATACTTGGTCCATTCGAAGGCAGCAAGGCTAGAGAGGTACTGATCACTGATATGAACCGTTTGCAACAGATTTTGCGAAGCCTGGAATAAAAGAGATATGAAACTGACTATCCATATAATGTTGCTCACCCTGTGTACCGCACAGGTGGTTAATGGTCAGGTAGATCCTGTCGCTACCAACATACTGGATAAATTCTCTCAAAAAGCCCTTTCAGCTCCGGCAGTAACTATGGAGTTTGAACTAAATATAGTTGATGAAGTTGAAAAAAGCAGCACTTCATCTGACGGTAAGCTGGTCATAAAGGACAATATGTATAAACTCGAACTCCCCGATAACATAATATGGTTTGACGGCTCGGCTGTATGGACACTGGCACCAGAGGTTGAGGAGGTCACAATAAATGAACCGGATACAACCAATACCTCCTTTATCAGCAGCCCTGACCAGCTCTTTAAACTTTACAGGAATGGGTACAAACAGAGGCTTCTTGAAGAAACCGGCAGAGGGAGTGTAATTGACCTCTACCCTGATGAGATCGATGCTGACTTTATCCGAATAAGACTTTTGATCAATGGATCCTATGATCTCCTTGAAGCTGAATACAAAAGTAAAGATGGGTACATTGTGTTTGTAAAGATTAATAATTACGATCTGAGATCCAGGTATGATAACGCCTTCTTCTTATTCGACCGAAATAAATACCCTAATGTTGATATTATTGATATGAGGTAACAGGGTCTTTAGCTCTGGTTGTTTCCATTCTGCTTCTCTTCTTCTTTTACCTCCTTATTAGGATATGAGATCCTCGCGTGATAGATTGTTGTTAAACGGCGCACAAATGAGTCCTTAATGCTGGATATGTCCCTGAAAGTAATTGGCGCCTCGGTAAACTGATCCTCCTGCATCTGGTGGTCGATTATTCCCTCGACAAGATTTCGGATACTTTCATCACTATACTCCTTCAGGCTACGGGAAGCAGCTTCAACCGAGTCAGCCATCATAAGTAAAGCAGTCTCTTTTGAAAAGGGTTTCGGTCCCGGGTAGGCGAATGTATCCGGATCAGCTTCCGTGCCAGGATACCTGTCCTTAAATTTCCTGTAAAAATAATATGCTTTGGTTGTTCCCTGGTGAGTCCTTATGAAATCAATGATCTGTTCAGGCAAACCTGTTTTACGGGCCAGTTCAAGTCCTCTTTCAATGTGAGATATGATGAGTCTGGCGCTGTCTTCAGGATCAATTTTGTCGTGTGGATTAAATCCGTCAGATTGGTTTTCAGTAAAATATTCGGAAAGGGTTACCTTTCCGATATCGTGATATAGTGCTCCAGCTCTTAAAAGTAAAGTATTCGCATTGATAACCCGGGAAGCATCCTCGGCAAGTATCGCTACCTGCATTGAATGCTGGAATGATCCCGGAGCTTTTTCAGCAAGCCGTCTTAATAACGGCTGGTTAGTATCTGAGAGTTCGAAAAGAGTTGCATCCGACAGGAATCCAAAGGTCTTTTCGAAGATAAAAATTAACGGATAACTAATTAATATAAGGATTGAATTACCGGCAAACCAGGCGAAGTTAAACCACTCAATTTGTTTCATATCTCCTTCCTGCAGTATTGCTATAGCAAAGTATACCGTGGAAAGTATAAGGAATACCATTGAGGCCGAAAAAAAGAGCTTGCCCCGCCTGTATGTATTGGTAAGGGTGAATATTACTACTACTCCTCCAAGTATATTTAGGAAAACAAATTCAAATGAGTTGGGTACAATGAAGCCTGTAATCATCATTGTCACCAGGAGAATAAACAGTGCAAGTCGCGGATCATAGAAGGTCCTTGTCACAACAGGAATTATGGCAAAGGGAATCAGGTAAACACTCAGGTCAGGAACCATTATTACAACTCTGGTAATAACAATAAAGGCAAGAATGAGGAACAGGATGAAAAGGGTTCTCTTAAACGATTCAAGAATTTCTCTCCTGAAATGATACAAAAAGAGGAAAAGTATCAGATAACAGGCACTAACGATAAGGAACTGACCCAGTATCAGCAACCAGGTATTGTAAATTCCGACCTTTGCACCATACTCGTACCTTAACGATTCAAGAATCCTGAATCTCCAATCGTTGACCAGTTCCCCCTCTGAAATAATAAGCTCTCCCTGCTGAACCAGTCCCCTGGTCAGGCTAATATCTGAAAGCATCTGATTCCTTTCAGATTCTGATGTGGTTAGATTATATATTATGTTCGGCTTTATAAAATCATAAAGGCTTAAAGAATTGGCAAATTCAAAGAGGCGAAGGTCAATATTACCTGATATACCCATCAATACAATATCCCTTTGCTCCTTAACATATTCATATGCTGATTTATGTGTGAATAAATTACTTATGTTTATGACCTGCGCAACATTGCCTTTTACGAGTACAATTTCCTCATCTCCCCGAAGAAGCTCCTCTGTATCCTCATTCAGTTCGAATATGCCGGTACGGTAAGCATTTGTAAGAATATCTGTCAATCCGGTCCTGACTAGCTCATAGTACTTCAGGGATAACTCCTGCTCCGTTCCGGACCTGCTGATCCTGACCTCATTGAAATAACTGCCGAAAGAGCTTATCTCACGGACATAGACAGAGGTATCATAGTCAAAAAAGGGTCTGATGGTAGTTAGTATACTGTCCCTTTCCTTTACAAGTTCAATCTCTGTTTTATAGATCGGAAAGTCCCATGGGGCAATAAGTCTCTCATGCATCCAGGGTTTGCCTTTCTGGTATTCATACCTGAATTTACCCTCATGCGGATAAATATAGACTATCAACGCTATGCTAACGAAAAACATCACTGCCAGCAGTATAATACTCTTGGTTGATAACCACTTTTTTGATGTTGCCATGATGCCTCTTGCCGATTAAGTATGCTGAAGAGTATGCAGTCTTAATTGCATCTGTTCATACATTGGTTACAAAAATAGTTTTATTTTCAAGAATCGGATATAATTGTTAATTAATTGAATTAATTACCTTTATCAGTAATAAAACATTTCACCCCCTCAAAAAATGAATGAATTTATTTGTATCAATGTCTCCATACCCCTTAGAAAAGGACCCTCACATAAAACGGAAATGGGAACCCAGATCCTGTTTGGGGAAAAATTTTACATTATTGAAAAGGCAGGTGACTGGAGAAAGATCAGGATTAACTGGTATAATTACACAGGGTGGGTCGATAAAAGCCAGGTAGATTTCATTCCAGCCTCCGACAAGGGAGATTCAGACATTATATCAAAAAGGGTTGTAGTCAGGAAGAGTGATGGAACCTACATGACCATCGAGCCGGGATCTGAAGTCTATTCACTTTCTGAGGATCGGAAATCATTTTTTGCAGGGAATGAAAAATATGATTCGGATGAACCAATTGAGGTTGCCTTATCGGGGGAATCAATCAGTGCCACAGCATTGAAGTTTCTCAATGCACCCTATCTCTGGGGAGGAAGAACCCCTGCAGGCATAGATTGCTCAGGGCTGACCCAGATTGTTTACAAATTACATAAGATAAGGATCCCTCGTGACAGCTATGAACAAGCTGAACGGGGAGTAACAATTGACTTCCTTTCAGATGCCTTGCCAGGTGATTTAATCTTTTTTGACGACGATTCAGGAAAAATATGCCATGTTGGGATCTATTATGATGAGGGCAAAATACTGCATTGTTCCGGTAGAGTGAGGATTGATGTAATTGACCACCAGGGCATCTACCGTGATGATCTGAAAAAATATTCCCACCGGCTGAGGGTTATCAAACGAATTATCAAGCAATAGAAATGAAAGAGGAATTATTACCGATAATTATCGTGACAGTAGTCCTTGCCGCTATTTATCTTGCTATGAGAACGATGAATATACGAGCAAAGGGAAGGATGAAAAATAGAAAATTCGGCTGGAGAAAATAATGCTTTATAATTTACCTGTTACTATCTCAAGTATCTCTTTTTCAGCCCTATCAGCCTTTTTCTCAACCATCTCAGCATTTTTGACCATTTCTTTGGCAAATGACCTGTCGGCCAGTGATATTGAGTTAATTTTTACATTCAGTGATGCTCCCTTAATGCATGATCGGAGTGCCACAGCACCTACGCCGGCATCCGATACGGAGCCTGGATTGCCCTGTTCTGCCATCGCTCTGACGATCTCAAAACCCCTCAAAGCTGTCTCCATTGTCCTGTAAGGAACCAGTGTGGCATGCCTTGTAGCCTCTTCAATGGCAGCTTTTCTGTCAGCTATTTCCCCCCCGCTTCCTTTTGGAAGTTTGAATGCCTGCATTACCTTGTTGAACGCCTCGGTGTCTTCATCAACAAGACTTAGTAACTCATTCTGTATCTCTTTACCCTTTTCAGCCCAATCTGAAAATTCCTGCCACCTGTCATCCCAGCCACGTTTATGGGATGACAGATTAGCAACCATAGAGCCAAGAGCCACACCCAGTGAACCTATATAGGCAGATACCGATCCCCCGCCGGGAGCGGGCGACTCTGAAGCAGTCTCTTCCATGAATTTCTGCAAACTCATACCTGTCAGGACCTTGCCATACTTTTCAGCAATAAGATACTCAATGATCTTTTCTTCAGGCCGGAACCCACCAATCTCATCCAGCCCCATGGATCTTACTGCGATCCTGATAAGTTCACTGTCCGGAACCCCCAGTGAGCGTTTCTGTTTCGCAAGGAAGTATTTGCCAGCATCCAGCATCGCTTTTAGTGGTATGAGACCCACCAACTCCGAACCTGTAACCCTGACGCCCCGGGCATCTGCTCTTTTACCTGCCTCCTCAAAAGCAATGTGGATCGGTGTGACAGACAGATTAGTCAGGTTAATGGATATCTGTGCCACTCCATATTCCTCAATAAACCATCCTATTGCCTTAACAGACTTTAAACTGCCGGGGATCATGACCGGTTCACCGGACGAATCCCGGATGATCTTGCCAGTTAAAGGATTACCTTCCCTTTTGGGCCTGCCCCTTTCACGAATGTCAAATGCAATTGCATTAGCTCTCCTCGTGGATGTAGTGTTAAGGTTAATATTGTATGCGACAAGAAAATCGCGTGCACCCACCGCAGTTGCCCCTGTTTTTGGGTTGAATGTTGCAGGGCCAAAATCAGGCTTCCATGCAGAATCTTTCAGTTTATCCTTCAGCCCTTCATATTCACCCGACCGTATATTGGCGAGGTTCCTGCGCTTATCCTCAAATGCTGCATTCTCATAACAGTATACCGGTATATGCAACTCCTCACCGATCCTTTTTGCAAGCATCCTGGTAAAGTCAGCAGTCTCGTCCATGGTTACACCCGAAACTGGTACAAGAGGACATACATCGGTAGCTCCCATTCTGGGGTGCTCTCCATGATGCTTTGACATATCGATAAGTTCTGAAGCCCTTTTCACAGACCGGAAAGCAGCCTCAATCACCTGGTCAGGTTCACCGACAAATGTAACGACAGTCCTGTTGGTAGCCTTTCCGGGATCGACATTCAGAAGGCTTACTCCCTCAACTGTTTCTATTGCATCGGTTATCTGTTTAATGATATTCATATCCCTTCCTTCGCTGAAATTGGGAACACACTCTATTATTCGTCTCTTCATTATGTTTCTTGCGTTAAATTTTCGATTCCATTTTGTTTTATACCGAACATCCAGGTCTGGAGCATGTGGTTATATTATTATAATATTCAGTTCATTCATTTTTCGCCTTTCGTCTTTTGTCTCCCGTATTTTGTCTTTAGCCTTTCGCCTTTGGCCTTTCAATTACCTTCCCATTAAGTATGACCATATCAACAAGATCGCTGCCATAGGCATATGGCATAAATTCGAATGACGGTATTTTATCTGTAATAAAAAGATTGGCAGTTTTACCCCTTGCAATACTCCCATGTGTATCAGCCAGTCCCATAGCATATGCACCATTTATTGTAACAGCATTGATAACCTCCTCAGGAAGCATCTTCAGTTTAATGCACCCGAGCGACATAATCAACTTCATATTCCCTGACGGCGATGAACCCGGATTGTAATCCGAAGCCAGGGCAATTGGAAGGCCCGCATCTATCATCATACGGGCAGGAGGATCGATCAATCCCAGGAATAAAGCTGCACCGGGAAGCAGTGTAGCCATAGTTTCAGACTCCAGGAGTCTGTTAATTTCTTCATTCCCGGTAAATTCCAGGTGATCGACAGAAAGTGCACCATAATTTACTCCTACCTGAATCCCCCCTGAGAAATCAAGTTCATTGGCATGTATCTTTGGAGTTAGTCCATGTTTGAGACCTGCCACCAGTATCCGCTCAGTCTCTTCAACTGTAAAAAATCCTTTATCACAGAAAACATCTATATATTCAGCCAGACCCTCGGAAGTAATGGCAGGTATCATTTCGTTGATAACAAGATCGATATATTTTCCGCGGTTATCGCGAAATTCTTCAGGAAGTGAATGTGCACCCAGAAATGTTGACTTCACTTCAAGAGGTGAACTCTCCCCTATCCTCCTTATCACCCTCAGCATCTTGATTTCCGATTCAACTGTAAGTCCATAGCCGCTTTTTATCTCAACGGCTCCGGTACCCATTCCAATTATTTCATTTACCCTGACCATCGATTGTTCGAACAGGTCATCCTCTGAAGTCGCACCCAATAACTTCGCAGAATTGAGAATGCCCCCACCCCTTCCGGCTATCTCCTCATAGGAGAGGCCCCTTATCTTATCAGTGTATTCAATTTCCCTGCTTCCGGCATAAACAAGATGAGTATGAGAGTCGCAGTATGAAGGGAATACAAACCGGTCTTTGGCATCTATGGTTTCATGATTAGACTCATCAAGTGAATATTCATCCATCTTCCCGAATGAGTCTATGTGGATACCATTTAAAAAAAGCCAGGAATTTTCAACTACCGGAAGGAATGACATGCCTTTACCCGCTGCATATTTCCGGGGATTCAATTCAGCCTGCACAAGACCCTTTATATTCTTAATTATCAAACCCATTCAGATACATTTTTTGGAGTATCTAAGGTAATAATTATTTTTTCTTATTTTTGGGCATTTGCTAACTTATGACCTTCAACAATGAAAAGAATCCCTGCCGTTTTACTGGTAGCTTCCGTTTCCCTATCGCTGTTTTCTCAGGAGGACAAAATCAAGTCCGGCTGGAATATTGGTGTTCTTCCGGCTATCTCGTTCAATACTGAACTCGGATTTCAGTATGGCGGATTAATAAACCTCTACCATTATGGTGATGGCAGTAACTATCCGGCCTACAATCATTCACTCTATCTTGAAATTTCAAGATATACAAAAGGGAGCAGCATTTACAGGTTTATGTATGATTCCGATGTTCTTATTCCCGGTATAAGCCTGACTACGGATATCAGTTTCCTTACAGATGAAGCTTTTGATTTCTATGGCTTTAATGGATATGAGTCTGTTTATAACCAGTCATTTTCAGAGGATAGCACCAGGATGTTCTATAAGCACAAAAGAACATTATTCAGGTTCAAGAATGACCTTAAGGGTAGGCTTGCCGGTGATCATTTCTTCTGGAACGCAGGACTGACCATAAAAAGTTTTAATGTCAGATCCGTTGATATTGATAAGCTGAATAAAGGAAAGGATGAAGACCTGCTGCCACCAGTCGACGGTTTGTATGACAAATATGTTAATTGGGGGATCATTGATCAGGATGAGGCAGATGGAGGTCTGATTGCAACAGTCAAAGCCGGAGTTTCATACGACAGCAGGGATTTCAAGGCAAATGCCATGAAGGGTATATGGTTCGAGACAGGAGTGGAAGTTTCACCCTCGTTTATCAGCGAAAATGGCTTTGCCAGGTTTTACGCCGTTCACAGGCAATACTTCACTCTTATTCCGCGAAATCTTTCGTTTGCCTACAGGCTGGGATATCAGACCACTTTTGCCGGTGAGGTGCCTTTTTACTTTCAGAACCAGATAATTACATCCGTTCTTACAGGAACCGTATCAGAGGGATTGGGGGGTGAGAAGACTATAAGAGGGATTTTACGAAACAGGATAGTTGGTGATGGTCTTCTCTATGGAAATCTCGAACTGCGCTGGAAAGCTATTCGCTTCAGTTTTATAAACCAGAATTTTTATACGGGATTGGTCGGTTTCAGCGATGTCGGAATGGTCACAAAGAATCATGAATTTGATATCCCGGATGATGCAGCACTTGCAGGTGAGTCAGCAACTGATTATTTCAATCCGGGTCAGGAGAATATCCATCTCAGTGCCGGGGCAGGTCTAAGGATCGTAATGAACGAAAACTTTATTATTGCGGTGGATTGGGGGAAGGCATTTAATGAACAGGATGGTGACTCCGGTTTTTACATCGGCCTGAACTATCTGTTTTAGGACAACTGGATCAGTTGTGAGATGTGATCAGGCAAAAATCTTAATCACATTCTTCAAAGCTCTTATTATATTGTTCAATTGCCCTGTCGCTCATACCCATGCTGGAGAATCCTCCGTCGTTAAACAGGTTTTGCATAGTTACTTTCCTGGTAAAGTCAGAAAATAAAAGGACAATATATTCAGCTGCCTCCTCTGCTGTTGCATTTCCCAGTGGTGACATGCGATCTGAAAAGTCAATAAGTGAGCCAAAACCCTTAACGCCGCTTCCTGCAGTGGTTGGAGTAGGTGATTGTGAAACAGTATTCACCCGTACCTTCTTATCTCTTCCATATACGTAACCGAAGCTTCGGGCAATTGATTCAAGTAATGCCTTGGCGTCACCCATATCATTGTAGCCGGACAGAGTCCTCTGTGCCGCCACGTAGGTAAGGGCAACCACAGAGCCCCATTTATTTATGGCATCAAGATGATATGCAGTCTGCAGTATCCTGTGGAAGCTAAGTGCAGATATATCCAGTGTCTTGCTGAAGTTAGGATAATTAATATCGGTGTAGGGTATCCCTTTTCTCACATTCGGAGACATTCCGATCGAATGAAGTATGAAATCAACCTTTCCACCAAAAATCTCCAATGTCTCGTTAAAGAGATTTGTAAGATCGTCAGGATTTGTGGCATCAGCAGCTATTACAATACTCCCCGTTTTCTCTGCCAATTCGTTAATAGTTCCCATCCTAATTGATACTGCAGTATTTGATAAGGTGAATTCAGCACCCTGCTCCCGTGCCTTTTCAGCCACCTTCCAGGCTATTGATAAATCATTCAGGGCTCCAAAAATTATTCCCTTTTTCCCTTTTAGCAGATCTTTTGCCATTTTAATCAGTATTTGGAAATATTAAAAAAAAGCTAATCCGGTCAAACAATCATTTCTCCGGACCTCCTTTTATCAGCTCCTTCGCATTCGCAATTGAAGCTGCTGTAACCTCATTCCCACTCAGGAGCCGGGCTACCTCATGAAGTCTTTCCTTTTTGTTTAACAATTTTATACGGGTAATGGTTGATGCCTCATCATCTTCTTTATATACATAATAGTGGGTATGCCCGAGCGCTGCAACCTGGGGAAGATGGGTTATGTTTATCACCTGCATGCGGGTTCCCATCAAGGCAAGTATCTCTCCCACCCGTGTAGCTACCTCACCCGATACCCCGGCATCAATCTCATCAAAGAAAATTGTTGGCAGATTCCTGTTGTCAGTGAATAATGATTTCAGGCTCAGCATAACGCGTGACAACTCTCCGCCTGAAGCTACTTTGGCTATATTTTCAGGTAGCGTCTGCTTATTGGCAGTGAACATGAATTCTGCATAATCCTTACCGGTTGCCGTAAAGGTAGGAGTTGTGGTTAATCTGACACCGAACCTACCGTTTGGCATGCCAAGCTGCTTGAGTAACCTGCTCATTTCATCTTCAACCTCATTCATGGCTGAATTTCTGTTTTCACTAATTTCAGAAGCCATTTCGCTCAGCATTGAAACATTTTTATCAAGCATCTCTTTTATTTCTTCCAGTCGCTCGTCAGATGTCACAAGACTCTCAACTTTCGAACCGATTTCATCTTTCAGACGGATCAGTTCACTACTGCTTTCAACCCTATGCTTCTGCATCAGTGAATAGAGCTGGTCAAGTCGTTCATCTACCTTTTCAAGGCGGGAAGGATCTGCTTCAATCTTTCCTGCCTTGTTTCCGGTCTCATTGGCAAGATCATTAAGCTCAATTGCAGAACCCTCAAGCCTTTTAAGTATTTCTTCCACATCCGGGTAGAATGTTCGGATGCGCTCAAGAATGCGTCTCACCTCATTCAGGTTACTTACAACCGACATTTCATCTCCTGACAGGATTTCAGATGATCCGGCTAGCGAATCGTGGATCTCTCCGGCATGAGATAATAATTCCTGCTCCACCTTTAGTTCGTTTTCTTCGTCCGGATATAACCGCGCTTCTTCAAGCTGCTTCAACTGATAGCTAAAATATTCATAATCAGATTTATTCTTTTCAGCATTCTCCTCAAGCTCATTGTATTCCCTGAGCAGATCGCGGTATCTGTCATAACTGTTTCTATATTCTGTAAGGAGCCCGGTATGACTGGCAAATGAATCAATAATACCCAGCTGAAATGAATTATCCCCGAGCATTAGTGCCTGGTGCTGAGAATGTATATCGATCAGGCGGGAGCCAATCTCCTTCATCTGCTCCAGGGTCACGGGGGTGTCATTGATAAATGATCTTGATCTTCCCTCAGGTACAATTTCCCTCCTGAAAATTGTCACATCTTCAATATCAACATCATTCATACTCAGTGATTGCCTGACTGCATCATTTATTCTGAAAGCGCCTTCAACAATACATTTCTGAGATTTATCCAGCAGGGTTGTTGAGTCGGCCCGGTTGCCGAGGATCAGTCCCAGGGCACCCATGATTATAGATTTACCGGCACCGGTCTCACCTGTTATAATAGTGAGTCCCTGGTCAAAATTCAGCACCAGTTCCTTAATGAGTGCATAATTCTTAACGTATAACCTGGTCAGCATAAGGTCTAATTATTCTGCTGGATTTTTTCATACTTTGATTTGTTGGCAGGATCAATTTCAGTAAGGATCTCCACCACGCGGCTCTTTTCTTCAGGGAACGCCTCGGAAAAGATATTAATAATTTCCTCTGATTTTGAATCCAGAACAATTGAAAGGTAATACATAAAGGGATCAGGTCGGTTGCGATAGACCTCCTGCAACAACCTCATCGTTTCAACCATTCCCGTCCTTGCTTCAGTAATTCTTGATTCCAGCATATCAAGACCATTTATATGGTAATCGTAAATAAATTGCCTGACACTGGCATATTCGCTGTTAAGAATATTGTTTACCAGCCAGTATCTGTTACGATTCCGTGACCCATCATATGGTTTCCATCCTGGTACAGGGGCATTCTGCGCATTGGAAACTATTCTTTCTGCCATTTCAAAATACTCAGTTCCACCCAGCGGAGAGAAGGAGTCATAGTCGAATCCCAGAATTATGTATGTATAATAAGCCAGAACAGATGTCAGGCTCGATCGGTAGGTTGTAGGATCAAATTCAAGTGGTTCAAATTCAACATATCTGAACTGGAAGTTATTATCGACAAAGTTCAGCATTGTTGTATTATAGGTCGTGTTATAGGCGGGTCGGCGGGACTGTATCTGTATGGTTCCCCTGAATTCATCGGCAGAAAGCTGCTCGGTAAGATTAATAAGTATGTTACAGTCGATCCGTTCGCTGTAACTGTAAACATGGTTGGTCCAGACGGTATTGTTCATGAACTCGTACAAGGCCTTTTGCATTGTCAGGAATACCTGTCTGTTAGAGCCCTGGATACGTTGTGCTGATACCTGGACGCTGCAGTTCAATTCCTGGGATTGTGAAAAAGGCATACCTGTAATGGCACATAGCAGAATTAGGACAATATGTTTTACAGTACGATGCATAAATAGCTTATCAATGTAGCAGGGACTCAATTTTATCGAGTATATCTCCGGCTACTTCACCCTTTGATTTTAACTCAAATTTATCAATATTATTGCTTCTGTCAATTAGTGTAATCCTGTTTGTTTCATGCCCGAATCCGGCTTCCTTGTCAGCCAGTGAATTAAGAATTATCAGGTCAAAATTCTTTCTGATTAACTTGTCTCTGGCATTTATCTCTTCATTATCCGTCTCAAGCGCAAATCCAACGAGTATCTGGTCATCACGCTTCACTGATCCAAGCGATCCGGCAATATCAACGGTTGGCTCCAGATCAAGCTGCAGGTTCGCGCCTCCTCTTTTGATTTTAACTTTTGAGGTTTTTACAGGTCTGAAATCCGCGACTGCTGCTGATAAAATTGTAATATCTGCATTCCTGAAATAAAGCTCGCACTCTGATGCCATCTCACTTGAAGACTCTACGCTTATCACTTTAATGCTACTGCCTGTCGGCCTGAGATGTGTCGGACCAAGGATAAGTGTTACCTCTGCACCTCTGGCCGAGGCTGCCTCAGCTAAAGCAATGCCCATTTTCCCTGTTGAAAAATTCCCTATATATCTGACAGGATCAATTCTCTCAAAAGTAGGTCCTGCATTAACAACCAATTTCCTTTTAAGAAGGGTCAGTCTTTTTTTTTTTGAAAAAAATATCCTGAGAATATTTAAAATATTTTCGGGTTCTGCCATCCTCCCTTTACCTTCAAGGCCACTGGCTAGCTCACCAGTCTCAGCATCAATAATATTGACACCCCTTGATCGCAGCATATCAATATTTTCAACAGTTGCCGGATGGTTAAACATATCCAGATCCATTGCAGGAGCTACAAACACCGGACAGCGAGCTGACAGATAGGTTGTCAGAAGGAGATTGTCGGCAATCCCACCTGCCATCCTGGCAATGCTGTTTGCAGTGGCAGGGGCAATAAGGTACAGGTCAGCCCACAAACCCAGGTCGATATGACTATTCCATCTGCCATCTTCGGGATCAAAGAAATCAACCAGGATGGGATTTTTGGAAAGAGTTGCAAGAGTGAGGGGAGTAATAAACTCCTTAGCACGAGGAGTCATAATTACCCTGACATCTGCCCCTTCTTTAACAAGTAACCGGATGACACTTGCCGCTTTATAGGCAGCTATCCCTCCGGTTACGCCAAGAAGTATATTCTTTCCCTTAAGCATGAATGCTATTCACTATTGCCGGCCTGTTCAATTTCCGGTTTTCGGTAGTAAATCTTATTCTCCTCGAATTCCTGTAGAGCGATAAGGGTTGATTTCGGGAGTCTCTCATAAAACCTGGAGATCTCTATCTGTTCCCTGTTCTCAAAAACCTCCTCCAGGTTATCAGTGTAAGATGCAAACTCCTCTAGCTTCTGGTTAAGTTCCTGCTTGATTTCAACACTAATCTGGTTTGCTCTTTTTGCACATATGATCACCACTTCATAAATATTACCCACCTCTTTCTGAAATTCAATAGCATTGCGGGTTATTGTGGTGACAGGTGCATTGGTCTTCCTGTAATCCATGTATATTATTTATTTATCATTTCTACGCTGTCGTCTAATCTCAGGAATAAAGCTGTATCACTGTATATTCTCTCCAGGTCTCTGGAATAGCCTGTATCGGGAAATTCCTCTATAAAAGAATAATATTCATCCAGAGTATCCTGGTATCGCTCCTGCTGCTTGTCACTGACACTGTTGGCAGCATAAAGGTAAGCCGACTCGAGCTTCAGGAACAGTAACTCTTCCCTGTGCCTGGTCTCAGGGTATTTTTTAAGGCTGTTACTCAGAGCAACGATGGCTGCCTTGTATTTCTTTTGTTCATAATACATCTTCGCACTGAGATAGGACTTTTCAACTAACTTGTCCTCAAGTTCATCAATCAGATTCTGACTCTCCTCTATCTTTTCACTGTCAGGAAACAATCTCTGAAAATATGTGAATCCCTCTATCGCAAGATTTGTGAATGTCTGATCAAGATTTGGTCTGGGCGCCATCATATAATCACAATATGCCGCCATAAAGGTAGCCTCTTCAGTATGCTCATTGTATGGGTATGTTTCAGCAAAATTCCTGAATGCTGCACTCGCCGTTATGTAATCACGCATGTTAAAGTAACAGTTTGCACTGATCCAGGTCATATTCTCTGCTTCATCCGTTCCCCGGAATCTTGGCAATATCTGTGCCAGCAGCTCGGAGGTCCTGACATATTTCCCCTCATCAAAAAATTCAAGAGCCTTAGTCCTCTTCAGTTCGTAATCCGTACTTTTAAGAAGTTTTTCATACTCTCCGCATGATGATGCTAACAGCGCAATAATCAGTATAATAAATACTCTGATACTCATATTAAAAAATGTTCGGCAAAATTAGTTATTTATTTTTAATCCGCGACTGAAAAAACGGATAATTTGAATAAATATTTTCCTCTTCTTTATCATGTGCTTATACTATATGTTCCTGAATAGTTACAAATGGGTATAAATAGGTATATAATACCAGAGTGATATATCTAATTTTGTGCCAAATTGAACCAAAACCCAGTACAAACGTGGATATTTTTGAAAAGATAAAGAGCAACAGGGGTGCTCTCGGGCAATATCAGGAAGAAGCTCACGGATATTTTATGTTTCCCAAACTTGTTGGGGAGATAGGACCAAGGATGAAATTTATGGGCAGGGAAGTTCTGACATGGAGCCTGAATAATTACCTTGGATTGGCTAATCATCCTGATGTTAAGAAAGTTGATGCAGAAGCTGCAAGTAACTATGGTCTTGCATACCCGATGGGTGCACGAATGATGTCAGGGCAGACCGACACACATGAGGAGTTCGAGAGGATGGCAGCTGAATTTGTTGGCAAGGAGGATGCTTATCTGCTTAATTACGGGTATCAGGGAATGGTCTCAATAATTGATGCCCTGGTCGACAGGCGTGATATAATCGTTTATGACTCAGAGTCTCATGCCTGTATCATGGATGGTGTACGCCTCCATATGGGCAAACGATTTGTATATCCACATAACGACATTGAAAGCTTTGAAAAACAGCTGCAGCGGGCTACTCGCCTGTCAGAACAAACCGGTGGCGGAATTCTGGTAATTACCGAGGGAGTATTTGGAATGGCCGGTGATCTGGGGCGCCTTGATAAGATATGCGGACTCAAGGACAAATATAAGTTCAGGTTACTGGTTGACGATGCACATGGTTTTGGTACTATGGGTAAAACAGGGGCTGGAACAGGTGAACATTATGGTGTTCAGGACGAGATTGATGTCTATTTTGCAACCTTTGCCAAATCAATGGCAGGAATCGGCGGATTTGTAGCCAGTAACCGTGATGTTGTTAATTTCCTCAGGTATAACCTGAGGTCGCAGATCTATGCTAAGTCACTCCCGATGGCTATGACCCTTGGAGCGATAAAGAGATTGGATATGCTCAAGTCTATGCCGGAGCTGAAAGAAAAACTGTGGACAATTGTAAATGCATTACAATCGGGGCTGAGAGAAGCCGGATTGAACCTTGGTAATACTGAGTCTCCGGTAACTCCGGTTTTCCTGAAGGGTGGAGTAACTGAAGCAGCACAGGTGACGCATGATCTTCGTAAAAACTATAACATATTCTGCTCGATCGTTATCTATCCCGTTGTTCCAAAGGGTGTGATAATGCTCAGGTTGATACCAACTGCAATGCATAGCCTCGAGGATGTGAACTATACTGTCAATGCTTTCAAGGAAATACTGCATAAGCTGGAGACAGGTGCATATCCGAAACATATACCTGATTTCACAGAATAGAATGAAGTCATTCTGAGCACAACGAAGAATCCGGCAAATCCATTAAAAGATACGATCGCCGAGTTCCATGCCTCAATCAGGCAGGCTTACCCGTCGACCCTGCTCTGTCAGGTATGCTGCTTAACTCATCAAGGCTCAAACAATTCCATAAATAATTTCACGCATTATAATTCAATTATCTATATTTAGGCCTTACAAAACTGTGAGACGCTAAACAATGAGAGGGGAGAAAAAAGCGGCATTTGACTTAAAGACTGACAGAAGAGGATTTATTAAATGGTCCTCTCTGGTGAGTGGCGGTTTGATCGCATCTCCCATCCTGACCTCATGTGTCCGGACAGATAATATCTCCGCTGCCGAGGCCATTAAAGAAGAGACTTTCTTCCGCACGGGTTGTCCCTCGCACAACTGTGGAGGCAGGTGCCTTCTTAAAGTTTATGTCAGAGAGGGAGTAATAACAAGGATCGAGACAGACGACCGCCAGTCTGACGATATTTCCGATCCACAGCTACGTGCCTGCATCAGAGGCCGTGCTTACCGCAAAAGACAATACCACCCTGACAGGCTAAAGTATCCATTGCTGCGTACCGGGAATAGAGGTGCCGGGGAATTCAGGAGAATTAGCTGGGACGAGGCATATGATATCATGTATCGTGAGATCTCGCGTGTAATTGAAACCTACGGTAATTCCGCCATACATTGCCCCTACGGGACCGGATCGTATACAAATACCAATGGACGATGGCCCGCCGCCAGGCTTTTAAACCTCCTCGGCGGGAGCCTGGGATTCTATAACAGCTATAGCTGGGCATGCATTAACATCGCAACACCATATATGTTCGGGACACTGGCATCCGGGAACCAGAGGCAGGATTGGCTGAATTCTAAATATATCATTATGTGGGGATGGAATCCTGCTGAGATGAAGGATGGAACCAATAGTGATTTTTTCATCAAGAAAGCCAGGGAGAATGGATCCAGGATCATTTGCATCGATCCAAGATTAAGCCAGAGTGCAGTTGCACTGGCAGATGAATGGATCCCTGTCAGGCCAGGCACAGATGTTGCTTTCATGAATGCCATGGCCTACACAATAATAAGTGAGAACCTGACAGATAACGATTTTATCGATCGCTGTACCATGGGATTTGACCCCGAAAGTATGCCTGAAGGGTATGAGAATGCAGAATCATATAAGGAATATATTCTGGGGACAGGTGACGGTATCCCAAAATCACCCGAATGGGCTGAAAAGATAACCGCCGTACCAGCAGGTACCATAAGCCGTATTGCCAGGGAATATTCAATGACAAAACCAGCTGTGCTATACCAGGGTTACGGAATGCAACGCCGGGCCTATGGCGAACAGGTGGTGAGGGCAGGCGCAACCCTGGCAGCAATAACCGGAAACATAGGTATAAAAGGAGGCTGGGCAAGCGGACTCGCAAACCAGGCCGGAGGAGGGCCATTCTGGAATATCTTCCCTTCAGGAAACAACCCTGTCAAGGCATCAATTCCCTGTTTTTTATGGACTGAGGCCGTACTAAAGGGTAAGGAGATGGGAGCCGGACATGGTGTCAGGGGAACAGAAAAGCTTGACAATAATATTAAACTGATATGGTCGGTAGCAAGTAATATCCTTGTTAACCAGCATGCTAATGTGAACAGGACCATCAAGATCCTGAAAGATGAGACCCTGCTGGATTACATTATAGTTCAGGATAATTTTATGACCCCTTCTGCTAAATACGCTGACCTCGTTTTACCCGCCTGTACACAATTTGAAACCTGGGGTCTGGAGGATGGATGGAAATATGGAGAAGAGGTTTTTCTGACACCTAAAATAGTTGAACCTCCGTTTGAGACAAAGAGTGACTACCGTATCTGTGCTGACCTTGCTGACAGATTTGGAGTATATGACAGATTTACCGAAGGAGGAAGGGATGAAAAGGACTGGGTGGCATGGCTAATTGATGAGACTTACAGAAAAACAAGATTCCCTGAAATGCCGGTATTCAGGAAATTTGAAAAGAGCAATGCCGGTGTCTATTCCAAGCCTGTTACTGACCCGAAGGTAGCATTCAGGGATTTCAGGGATAATCCGGAAAAAAATCCTCTTGATACACCATCCGGGAAGATAGAGATCTTCTCTCCTGCACTTTATGATATGGATTTACCTGAAGGGATCCCCGCGATTCCAAAATATATTGAGGAATGGGAGAGCCCATTCGGTACAGATGCAGAAAAATACCCTCTCCAGGCAATGGGACATCATTATATGCCCAGGGTTCATTCCACACATGATAACAACGCCTGGTCGATGGAAGCATTCCCCCAGAGAGTATTCATGAATCCTGTTGATGCAGTAACAAGGAAGATCAGAAATGGCGACATGGTCAGGATTTTCAATGACAGGGGGAGGATAATCCTTAAATGCAGGATAACAGACAAAATAATGCCCGGTGTTATTGATATTCCACAGGGAGCATGGTATAAACCTGACAGGTTCGGAAACGATCTGGGTGGAAATATTAATGTTCTTACCTCAGAAAAATGGACCCCTCTTGCTAAGGGTAATGCTCAGCATACAATTATGGTGCAGATTGAAAAAACAAGATGATTATGCGTTACGGGTTCTATATTGACACTTCAGCCTGTTCCGGATGCAAAACCTGCCAGGTAGCATGCAAGGATAAAAATGACCTTGAAGGTGGATTGCTTTGGAGAAAGGTGATTGAAATTGAAGGAGGCAACTGGAAAAGCAACGGAGATTCATGGGTGGAATTACCTTTTGGCTATTATGTATCATTGTCATGTAACCATTGTGAATCACCAGTTTGTGTTGAAGTATGCCCTACAAAAGCAATGCATATCGAAGAGCATGGGATCGTCCTGGTCGATCATGAAAAATGTATGGGATGTGAATACTGCACCTGGGCATGTCCGTATGATGCACCAAAGATTGATAAAACCCTGAATAAAATGTCAAAGTGCGACTTTTGTCACGACAGAATTATCTCGGGGAAAAAACCGGTATGTGTCGAATCATGTCCGATGAGGGCTCTGGAATTTGCCAATCTGGATGAGCTGAAAGAAAAGTATGGTTCGGGTGAAGATATATATCCGCTTCCCGACCGCAAGATCACAAATCCTGCTATAATTATTAAGCCTCACAAGGACAGTGTGAAGGCAGAAAGTTGCAAAGTAAAAATTTCAAACCGGGAGGAGATCTGAGATGGGAAACATTTCGCTATCACTTATTCTTTTTACTCTCTTCATTCAGGCGTCAGTAGGTATGGTAGCAATAAACTGGCTTTCCTTACTGTTTATTCCTGCAACACTTCAGCACAGATCTGTATCAGGGAAAATAATACTTGTTTCACTCTGTTTTGCCTTGAGCGGACTTGCTTTGTCATTTCTGCATCTGGGTTATCCGCTCAATGCCCTGTATGCGCTGAATAATATAGGTTCAAGCCCGATGAGCAGGGAAATTCTTGCTGCAATCATATATATTCCCTTACTTTTTGTTTATTATCTCACCACCCTGAGATCAGTTGGTAGTTTTGTTCATAGAATAACCGAGGCTCTGGTAATGATTTCGGGATCGATCCTCATATTGTTCATGATAAAGGTTTATATGTTGCCATCCATGCCTCATACCAGTACACCATATACGCCTGTTGCATTTATCGCCACTTCATTCATACTTGGCCCATCGTTGGTATTCTGCATTATCGACAGGCAAAACAGGGATCTTGGATCGAGATTGCTCATTGGTATAGTTGTTTTTACATTCTTTTCGTACATTAATCTACTGGTTTTCGGAATAAAGGATTATGGTATAGGTAAGATAAACGTTGCTCTCGTTATTTTATATCCCCTTGCCATGATTGCAGTATTGATATCAATTTATCGCCGTTTCAGAAACAATTTTACTCCTCCGGGTGTTATATCCTTAGGCCTGGTGTTCTTTTGTGAATTTCTGAACAGATACTTATTGTTTACAAATACTTATCCAAGTTTATGATCGAATTTGATGACCAAAATAATGACATACTGAAAGGTTACAGTATGCTGTTATCCTTTTCCGGTAGTTTTATTCTGAACCAGCCTCAACAGATCTGTATCAACGATCTGGCCGGAAGTAATATTTTCAGGAACCTGCCGGTCAAAAGTGATAATCCCTCATTTATTCTTGCGTCATCATTCCTGAATAATATTAACAGTGATAAAAGAGTAGATTATACTCAAATACAAAAGGACCATCTGGACCTGTTTGGCGGCTCAGGAGAATCAAAGGCCCCACCTTATGAATCGGTTTACAGGTCGGCCGAACATCTTCTTTACCAGGAACAGACATTGCAGGTGCGACACATATATGAAACCTATGGTTGGAAGTCGACCTATAACGGAACTGTTCCGGATGACCATATCGGTATTGAGCTTCAGTTTCTCATTTTGCTTCTGGACAAACTGCATAAGCTCGATGACAGTATTTGCAGGGTTGAACTTACCAAAGATCTCAGGAAGTTTATCAGTGATCACTTGATCAAATGGGTGCCACAGTGGAATCGTGACCTGCAGAAAAACGCCACGAGCAATTTATATAAAGGTATTGGATATCTGGTTGTGGGAAGCATTGAAGACCTCCTGACCATTACTTAATCCGTGGCATCCTTCGAAATCTGCTCAATCTCCCAACGGTGAAATCAGTCATAATCAGTGAAATCTCTTCACCTGCGTATACTCCACTGATCAGTTTCATTCGTATCAATCCGTGAAATACCTTCCTAGAAATTAGGATTAAAAAACCTTTCAATAGCTCCCATGATATATTCACACCATCCCACGGAAATATTTGCATAATCATCGTCCGGGATATTGGTATGCTCAACAGTAACCTGCGTGGAGCCAAAGTCCCGCATCAGGTATATTGTTACTACCGACATCTCCTCCCGATCACCGAAGAACCACTCCTGCATTATTTTCCTGTTTTCCTCAACCTCAATGATTCTTCCGGTTATATCTCCGTCCCATAATGAAAACAGTGAGTCAGGTCTTGGTTCCATTACCGCCGGGTGCCCTGACCACAACTCTATTGTAACAGGGTTGGTGAGCGCCGAGTAAACATCTGTTATCTCTGTGTTTATTATAAAAGTCTTTTTAAATGTTTTCATCCGTTTAAAATTTTTGTCATTAAATAATTTGTCAAAAATTTTCACACATTCAGGAACCGCTCCTTTCAGTCGTTCTCACAAGAAAATTTAATGCTTCAAATTTTCATGTTCGTTTCATGACAGTAAAAGTAATGGATTTTTTGAAAGAGTTTTTATTATATGCCGGTTAGCAATAGAACAAAAGAATGAGTAGGTTTGTATGGTGTCATAGATAATTTACCCGAATATGATAAAAATACTGATCATTCTGGTGTTGATCAGCCAGATAGTTCCCATGTCAGCTCAGAAAGAGAATAGAGATGAGCTGATATTGGCATACTTTAACCTTGATAACCTGTTTGATACAAAGGATGACCAAACGGTCCTTGATGATGATTACACGGCGATTGGCAGAAAAAACTGGACTGAAGAGAGATATGAAAATAAGATAGAAAATATTGTAGAGATACTGGCCGGTGGGATTGACGGTGATCTGCCTGAACTTTTAGTATTTTCGGAGGTCGAGAACATGGATATACTGAATGATATTGGCGGTCATCGTAAAATCAGAAAGAGTAGGTATGATATTCTTTTCAATGAGGATTTACCAGGTTTGGCTCTCCTGTCAAAGGAAGGCATTATCAGTGATATCGGGGTAAGGGAAATTACAAACTCTCTCCTACCCTCTGATTCATCCGCCAATTCTTCTGTTATTTACATAAAATGCCGGCTGAATGATGGTCAGAAATACCATCTGTTCATAAATAGCTGGACCGCGAGGACAGGTGGAACCGGTTTATCAGAATCCGAAAGGATGGGTTTAGCTGCGTCTGTCAGGAGAGAGATCGATAAGGTACTCAACTTTGAGAGGGATGCCAGGATAATAATCCTCGGCACATTTAATGATGAACCTACCGGCAGAAGCATAATGATGATGCTTAATGCCACCAATAAAAAGAAGAATCTTGGAGACCGCGATCTGTATAATCTTTTCTACGATATGCATAATGAAGAGGATAAAGGTACAGTCATAATAAATGGTATATGGCAAATGTATGATTTCATTATTGTATCACCCTCACTGCTCAGAAGCAGGGATGGTTATTTCCTGAGCTACCGGGATGCCCATATTGCAGATATTAAAGCCCCAATGTTCGGCCCTACCTACAGAGGAGATGAGTATCTGGGCGGAGTAAGCGATCATCTGCCGGTATATATCGTATTAAAACGCAGCACCGGGCAATAATGGATTTTAAATTAGTTTCGGAATATAAACCTACCGGCGACCAGCCCGAAGCTATTGAACAGCTGATGAAGGGATTGAGATCAGGAGTGCCATTCCAGACACTGCTTGGTGTAACCGGATCAGGTAAAACCTTCACAATAGCAAATGTGATTGAACAGGTTAACAGACCTGTATTAGTGCTAAGTCATAATAAAACTCTCGCTGCCCAACTTTACGGTGAGTTCAGGAATTTTTTCCCTGAAAATGCGGTTGAGTATTTTGTATCATATTATGATTATTACCAGCCTGAGGCATATCTACCTGTCACTGACACCTATATTGAGAAGGATCTGTCAATTAATGATGAAATAGAGAAATTACGTCTCAGTGCTACCTCCTCACTGCTTTCCGGAAGACGTGACGTTATAGTTGTATCTTCAGTTTCATGTCTCTATGGCATTGGTAATCCTGACGACTTCCACAGTAATACAGTCCATATCAGTCGTGGTCAGACTATCAGTCGTAATCTGTTCCTGCGGAAACTGGTAGAGAGTCTTTACGCAAGAAATGAAATGGAACTCAAGCGAGGGACATTCAGGGTGAGGGGCGATACCGTGGATCTCTTTCCTGCATATGCAGACATAGCATTACGGATCATCTTTTTTGGTGATGATATTGAAGAGATCGAACTATACGATCCGGTTAATAATGTTGTGATTGAGAGACCTGATCAGTATGTAATATACCCGGCAAATATCTTCGTGACAACCAGGGAGAGAATTAACCTGGCCATTAATCAGATACAGGATGATATGGTTCGCCAGGTAACCTATTTTAATGAGATCGGTAAAAAGCCTGAAGCGCAACGGCTTGAACAGAGGGTCTTATATGATCTTGAAATGATTAAGGAACTTGGGTATTGCAGTGGTATTGAGAATTATTCCCGTTATTTTGATGGGAGAAATCCGGGGACCAGACCCTTCTGTCTTATTGATTATTTCCCTGATGATTTTATTACGATAATTGATGAGAGTCATGTAAGTATGCCACAGATAAGGGCTATGTACGGCGGTGATCATTCCAGGAAACAAACGCTTGTGGATTTTGGTTTCAGGCTTCCTGCAGCATTGGATAACAGACCTCTTCAACTTGAGGAGTTTGAGTCGCTGGCCGGCCAGACAATATTTGTAAGCGCAACACCGGCTGATTATGAACTGGAAAAAAGTGAAGGCCTGTTTGTTGACCAGGTGATAAGGCCGACCGGACTACTGGACCCACCAGTTGTTGTTCGTCCTACGCTGAACCAGATTGATGATCTTATGGATGAGATCAGGGCGAGGAGTGAGCAGGGTGAAAGAACACTTGTTACTACTCTTACTAAAAGAATGGCTGAAGAGCTTGCCTCCTATCTGCTCAGGTTTGATTTTAAATGCAGGTATATTCACTCAGATATAGATACTCTCGAACGTATAGAGATCATGGATGGATTGAGAAATGGTGTCTTTGACGTGCTTATCGGAGTTAATCTCCTCCGTGAGGGGCTTGATCTGCCTGAAGTATCCCTTGTTGCAATTCTTGATGCCGACAAGGAGGGATTCCTGAGGTCTGCAAGGGCTCTAACCCAGACAGCGGGAAGAGCAGCCAGAAACCTCAACGGGATGGTCATTATGTATGCAGGTACTACCACACGCAGCATGCAGGAGACGATCGACGAAACAAACCGGAGGAGAGAGAAGCAGTTACATTATAATGAAAAGATGGGCATTACTCCTCAACAAATTATCAAACCGGCCAGCTCAATACTGAAAGGCCTGACCAGCAAGGGAGTTGAAACATATGCCTATGTTGAACCCGACAAGCCAGATATCGCTGCTGATCCTGTTGTCCGGTTTATGAGCCCTGAAGCTCTGGAAAAAGCAATCAGGAAAACCCGTAAATCCATGGAGAAGGCTGCTTCCCAGCTTGACTTTATTGAAGCTGCCCGCTTCAGGGATGAACTTGAAGTATTAGAGAACCTGTTAAGAAAAAAACGTTAAGATTTAAGAATAATGATTGCCTTCGGCGAACCCGCAATCCTCGCCCGCTTTCAGCAAACCCGGATTTCTCGGTTACCGGTTTTTGATTTGCCATGAATTGAACTCTGCTTTTGAAATGAAATTTCTTAAATCGTAATTCCTTAATCGATAGTCGATATTCATTATTCATTATTCTATCCCTGCTCTGCAAGAAATCTCTCTGCATCAATTGCAGCTATACAACCCGTTCCGGCTGCAGTAACTGCCTGCCTGTAAGTAGGATCCTGGACATCACCGGCAGCAAAGACTCCCGGAATTTTCGTTTTTGAAGTACCGGGAATGGTTTTAATATATCCCACCTCGTCGGTATCAAGGTATGATTTGAATATTTCAGAGTTCGGGGCATGGCCGATTGCGAGAAAGAATCCGTCAATCTTAAGCTCTTTTATTTCCTCCTTAGGGGTTCCCTTTTCTTTCACAAGTACAACACTTTCCACACCACCTTCACCCTTCAGATCTATTGCCTGGTGTTTCCAGAGGACCTCAATATTTTCTGTATTGAAAATCCTTTTTTGCATCGCCTTGGATGCCCGCAGGATATCACGCCGTACTATCATATATACCTTGCCCGCAAGTCCGGCAAGATAGCTGGCCTCTTCACAGGCTGTATCACCTCCGCCAACAACAGCCACGACCTTTCCTCTGTAAAAGAAACCATCACAGGTTGCACAGGCGGAAACACCCATCCCTGCATATTTCTTTTCTGCCTCAAGCCCAAGATATTTGGCGGTAGCCCCTGTAGAGATTATCACAGTCTCTGCTTCTATCCTGTATTTATCGTCTATCACAACCTTGAAAGGTCGTTTGGAGAAATCAACCGCTGTAGCTATCCCGAATCTTACCTCAGTCCCAAACCTTTCGGCCTGTTTCTTAAAGTCCTCCATCATATCGGGTCCCGTTACTCCTTCGGGATAACCCGGGTAATTGTCAACTTCAGTTGTGGTTGTCAGCTGCCCTCCCATTTGGAGACCGGTATACATAACCGGTTTGAGGTTTGCCCTTGCGGCATATATTGCAGCCGTGTATCCGGCAGGCCCTGAGCCAAGGATCAGGCATTTAATTTTTCCTGCATTCTCAGAGCCTTCACCTTTCGGCTCCTGATTGATGTCCATTGGTTTAAACAATTCCATAGCACTTTTTCGTTATGCTGCAAAAATAGGTAAAATAGATTTTTCCTGAGTGACTTTAGAGGAATTTTAGTGTTCCAGCCCTGTTTAATAGCTGGTCAAAATCTCCAACGGATAACAACTATATTTTTATGGCCCACTGAAAGGAAGATATTTTTGTCAATCTCATGCTCCTCATTGACCAGTGGTTGAGAAAACACTCCTTTATTATAAAGGAACTTTGCCTGGTCTCCCGGTGATTGAAGCTCCTCGCTGCAAGCAGCGGGGAACCGAGTTTACGAGCTCGGCGACTTCGTCTGACGTAGCTCTGAGAAATCGGGGCGAAGTTCGAAGCCAATGCGCTCGCCGGGATTCAAATCTCAAACATAAAATTGCTACATCTTCACTTTCAGTAAGCAGATCAGTATATACGGTAACCTCTTTCAAAAAATCATACCAGCCGAAAGCACCGTTGTATAATCCCAGATCGCCCTTGAAGAGAACATATCTTTCAGGTATACCAGATGGCTCAATACCTTGCAGGTAGTCAGTTATATCAAATGATCCTCCTTCAATCTGCCGGAGGATCCTGCCCGCAAACATTTCTGAAATATTGACCTCGTCAGTACTGCCTGTGTTATTAATAATGTTGATGTAATATTCTCCCCCGCATATCTGAAGCTGGTATGCTGTCTGACATGAATAATCACTGAAGGAGTTCCTCTTCCTGCACCTGAAAACCGAAACTGAATAAATGCCAAAAGCAGCTTTGACACCACCCATATGATAAATCCCGATCTTAAAATTGAACTCTTCAAAGGTCAACTCTGTAACCACCATTCTGTCAAATCCATATTCCAGATAGAGCTCTGCCCCACCATTCATATAGCCGAACAATGATTCGCCGGCAAAGGTTCTCTCCGTCAGTTACTGAGCCTCAGGGATATTTTTCTCATTTAGAAAAGGGAATTCTTCAGGTGCCTGCCTATTGGATACCTTCGCCACCAACAGAAGCAACAGCAACCACCAACATTTAAACCTATTTAACCCTGTCTGCGGCAGGCAGGCTATTCAACCTTTTTCAATCCCTTTGATAACTCATTATAGATTGCTATTTTTGCGCAGAAAACAATACAGCCTTCATTGGTGAATATGACGGATAAAACGGGGTGTGGCGCAGTTGGTCCCGGAAAATCGCAAGTTTTTAATTTGCCTATTTTCCGTGGATCCTCGAAAAACTTAAGAATCGGAGATTCTTGTTTTTCGGGACTAGCGTACCATCCAATAAGTACTGGAAATGTAATATAACGGGGTGTGGCGCAGTTGGCTAGCGTACTTGCATGGGGTGCAAGTGGTCGTCCGTTCGAGTCGGATCACCCCGACGCTGATAATCAGAGAGTTGGAGCATTTCTAGCTCTCTGTTTTTTTAGTCTGTGCATAGAATTTGCATACAACTCCATTAGATGCGATAGTACAAAACTGATTGTTAATAAAAACCCCCCGGCTGGAAGATCCGGAGGGCATAAATTAAAAATGGCTTTATTCAAGAATTATGCAATTTGCTGAAAAGTTCAGGGTGCCAACCTTCGAAACAAGACATCAAAAAACGGCAATAATAGATAAAGACTCCTATCTTGAGCAAACCAAAGCAAATATAGATATTAAAACCGCTAGAATAGACAATACGAAAGGAAGCCACCTATACTTCCAATAAAATTTATTTAATATTAAAGTATAAGATGTGTTTTCGGCCTCTTCTTCTCGCCGGATTCTATCTTTCCTTTTTTCCTCTTCTGAATTTTCGAGATATTTTAAATAACCTCCATTCTTAACAATATCTTGACCAGCAGTAAGTATGTAAACAATATTTGACATGCCCGCACCAGATAACCTCTGTACATATTTCATATCGACCATAGTTGTTATTATTCTCATATATGAGACTTGATCATCATCCTCTAAATCTTCCATTAGAATCTTTTGAACATTTAGCCTTCCACTAGCGCTTGATGCTAATTTTGATAATACTTTGTCGATCCTTTGTTGGTCAGTCATTATTCTTGAGATTTGTTTAGACTATGCAATTTCACACAAATTTCTGTATTTGTCAAAAGAAAATCCCCGACCGGAGCCGGGGTAAGTTAGTATTGAAATGGTTTATTAACGATCTAAATATCTTTGGAGAATTCCAAATTTCAAATCCATTCGTCCTTTTCACTTTTACCAGATAGAAATTCAGTTATTGATTCTATTTGGGCATTGAAGAAATTCTCGATATCAGTTTTAGTTTCAGGCCTTTTCAATTCACCCTTTTTATTATAAATAATATATCCTTCCAATGCTCCGCCGGTGAAAAGAACTTTATACGGGCCATTTTGCCAATACATATCAAGAAAAATTATTTCGTATTTAGCTTTACCATCTTTAAAGTTTAATTCAATTGTATAATCTGCATCAATTAAGATTTTTGCTCCAGAATTATTAACAACAAGGAAATCAGGTACATGAGTTATAAACTTTAAATACTCCCCTTGAATATTACCTTTAATTACATCGTCAGGACTTTTGTAATTTTTATTGATAAACTTCAAAGCGTTGTCATAAAGTTGATTTGCTGTCTTCCCTTCAGCGTTTATTACCACATAAGTTTTTTCAATGTCTTCTGCATCTCTCAATCCGTCTGGAGTTACAATTAACTGTTGCCCATAAGAAAATGCGCCTATAGCAATAAAAAAGAGTAATGTAAAGTATTTCATCCTTGTCAATTTTAATAATATACCACTTGCTCAATTAGTGGTTAGGTTTTAAAGGTAAAAAATATTCCTCAACTAAAACCGAATAAAAACCCCCACCCGGCCTAAACCAGGGGTTGCTCGCTGCACGTTTCGGGGGTGGATCCCCTGTCTGCTATCACAATTTACAAAATATTATTTCAATCAGTCAATACCCAAATTAAAAAAACCCGGTATTTCTTCCAGGGATCCGCTGCCTTTATTTAAAATATTCAACTTTGGGTTTACCCCTATTTGGGATTTTGCAGATGAAAGGGTGTTTCTCTTTTCTTGCAATCTTCTTAATATCTTCCCAAATTTTAAAAACATGCTGATATCTATATTCAAAATTTACTCCACTAGGGAAGGCAATAAAAAACGCACTTACTCCATTTTTTTTCAATAGCTCATAATAATTATGTTTCATTTTTAAATCATTTGTAACCATAATACCACCCGCTTCATGGAGTTTTTCTATTAATGGAGAATCCTTTATTCCTTTGCCCCAAACATCCTCCGTACTTAGGACAATTGTATCTGTTCTGTTCTTTTCCAACTCGTTCAAAGCTCGGGCAATGGCCCTTGGAAGATTCTCATCAAAATAAAAATTCATTAAGCAGCCTTATGGAATTCAATTGCATCAAGAACATTTTCTATACGTAGATCAAATAATTTGGCTATAGTCTCAATGCTATCATTCCCCAAATAATAATCATACAGAGTTGCAGTCAAAATATTCGTACCGTCTATGATAGGTTGGCCAAATTGATTTTCCGGGTTAATAACCACTGATCTATCTTTACCTAATGGATAGAATTTACTTGCAAGCCTTTTATCATCATAATGAATCTTTTTAACAAATGGAGATATATATTCAGGTATTAAAGTTTGGTTGATATCAGACGCTTCTTTTAAGGAATCAGATTGACCAAAAAATATCTTATCTCCATAAGTATATAACTCTTCTGATGCAAAAGGGTATGGAGTACATAAATATTTAGACAGATTAGTATGGGCCTCAATAATCCTATGCGTTTTGATCTTTCTTTCTTTGAATTTATAGAACACATACATTTCTATTAGACTTAAAAAATTAATTGCAAAAGTATCTTTAACTGGGAAAAAGTATCTATAGCCTATTGTATCAAATAGTCTATTCTTCACATAATACTTAAACCAGTATTTTGCTTTTGGATAGGGAATCTTAAATATTCTCGAAATATCAGCAGCAGTATAAATGCCTTCGCCAATTCTGGCTTTTTCTCCACTCATTTGTTTGCTTTTAAACTTTGAAAAAGACTTCAAATTCAGGTAAAAATGAACTGTGATTCTGTAGTAAAAATAGTAACACTTGAATTATCAAACGTACAGTAATAAAATTGCAATTACAATTTACATAAATCTATTCAATTAGTCAATACCAGGTTTTATAAAGGAGCTTCGGTCCATATTTTGTATTTTGTAATTTTACTGGGATTCAATGAGTTACAGCGTTACGTTTAACATAATAAGTATTATAGGCAAATATTTACACTGATTATCAAGCTGTTATAAAAATGCTCAATCGGTTGGTCAATATGTCATTAAAAAACCTCCCGATCCGGGAGTCTCAAAACCCTGCTGTTTAGACAGATTCCATACAATTGGCCTATACCAGGTATTAACTGACTTGAGTTAATTGCTTAGAAACGCTTAGAATAAGCCAGCAAATTGAAAAAGGGCAATATTTCTGAATACTGCCCTTCCTTTGAGTATTCACAACAGCAAAAATGCTTTTTCAGCCTCTTCCAAATTTGTATAGATATTGCGCTTACCTTGACCGGGAAAATGTTCATGGTGCACAATAGAACTGCCGGTCAAATGCCTGGTCATGGTGGCATAGGTTCGCCATACTTCGTATAGTTCCATTTCAGGACAAAAGGACATAACCGCATTACCTGATCTTTTGATAATACGAAATTGCAATACAGTTGATCTGCTTACTTTGTAAATAACTCCTTCACTGTATTTCATAATCCTGCCAGTTTTTAATTGAAACAAGAAACAGCCGTAAAGATTCGAGTTCCAGAATTGAGATAAGATTGTGACATTCCATCGCTCTTAGTGTTTTGCTCAAATCTTCCGGGGTTATGTTATAAGCTGTGAACTTATCAAAATAATTATAACCGATCAAAAAGGATGGAGTTGTACTTGATACCACTGCTTTATTGAGCAGCATCAGGAAAACAAATTGCTGTATCTCGTTCATGCATCCGTAAAGTGTGCCGTCAAGGATTCCGGCAGGCAGTTTTAACTTTTTACCTTTAGTCATTGTCTCCATCAACTTTGCTTTTATCCGGATCCGGCTCAGGTTTTGGAGCCATTCTTTTAAATTGATATTCAGCTTGTGCCAGTGCCTCCTTCATATCATCTATTTTATAACCTAATATTTCCCTGTCTCTGGCTGATTGTTTTTTTGCCGTTTCAATTTTCATTGCTTCCAAAGCTTTTTCAGCTTTTTCATTTGCTGCTTTTATTCTTAATGCTTCATTATCAGCAAGCGAAAAAAACGAAAAGTCTGGTTTTTGTGAGGATTCCTGACTCTGAATATTTGGCATTTGTCCGGCCGGCAGTGACTCATAATATTTCCACTGCTCAACTGCTTTGTGATATGATTCTATTCCCTTCCCGGATATAGCAGCCGTTTTAAAACCAGTGTGCAAGTGTTCAGCGTAAAAGCTGATATTATCATTGTCGCACACTTCCACAATTTGCCAGCTTTTGCCTACTGATCGTATCTGCTCGTATGGTTCAAATCCGGGGTGTGACATGCATCCATATTTGCCGGCCGGTAATGCAACCGGCTCGACCTTTTGATGTAATTTGAATCTTAACATTTTTTCTATTTTTTAAAAAATTTAAAAATTGGTTCGACATTTTCAATAGTGAAAAATATCTCTTGTCCTGTTATCTTTTGTAAGAAGTAATTAGCCCACTGGATTGATCTGGCAGTTTCACTATCACGTCCACGGTGGTTATAAAGATCATAATACTGCATCCGGGCTTGTTCTATTGCACCTAATACCAAAAGTTCACCTTCCAGTAACGTATCAGGCCCGGCATCCGGCAAACAGGCAGACAACTGATCCAGAAATGATTGTTCCGTTGCTGTATGTCTCCTTTGCCATAAAGTGCGGATAAAATGAAAATCACCTGGTATCATATCTGACGGCCCAAATCTCGTAAACAATCTATTGACAAATGCAGTAAGTTTATAATTTGTCAGTGCAAGGGTGTCTTGTGTTTCACCTGGTCGGAAATACTCATTATTCATTTTGAGAAATCCACCCAAAATAATGAATCGCAAATAGAATGATATCCTGAAAAACTTGTCATGGTCTTCAATTCCTGTTGTGCACTTTCTAACCAGTTCGGTTGCGAAGGTGTGGGGGCTCAGTGTTTTTAATTCTTCTGTTATCATATCAATAGTTTTTTAGTTCTGTTTTTTCCGGTTTGGTTCGCCTTCGGGGCCCGCCTGGAACCGGAACCTTAACTGGTCTAATCGGCTCGATAGGTCTCATGGTTCAGTTGTTTTTTCCTGACTGTTAATATTATCCTTCGCCTGCCGTCTTCCGGAGGCATTGCCTCACCATCTTTTACAAGAGTTATCGAAGGCAGACCACATTTTAACAAAATCTCTCTCAAGGTTTTCTTTTGATCTTTAGCCATTTTCAAGTATAACCGTATTGCCGCTTCATTCGGTTCAAATCCTAGGATTTCACTCATCTGGTCGTTTGACATTTCATCTTTCATATTATTCATGCTTTAATAAAAATTCGCAAATTTTGCTTAGATCATGTTTATTTAAATTATCAATAGATACGTCCATGTCCATTGTTCTTTTTAACATACCGTATGCACGATTCATAATCAGTTCTATTGCTCTAACATCTCCTTTTAGCGCTTTTTTAATCAGTGCTTCGATTATCAACTGCATGGCAGAAACGTTGTTTGTTTCTTTGCCTAAGGTTTCTTCCAACAGCTGATCCAGTCCCGGTAACTTTAATGGTCTGCCTTCCCGATTTATGCGTGGATCTCCTTTCTTAAAAGGCACCCCGTCTTTTTTTCCTTCGATTTTTCCTTTACCACCTGCCATTTTACGACTGTTTTACGACTGTTTATCAGTTTTTTCCATTATCTGCTGAATTGCTTGTTCGATTGTTAATCCCTTGCTTTTTTCAATCTGCAGATCCTATATATATTCTTCATTAATTCATTCTTATTTCCCGTTCAAATTTTTACTATCCGTCTTTAAGGTTGTATTAATTTTTACATCTATTTGTTATTCAATATTTTAAGTTGTCTAATTGTGATATTTTTCAATTTGGGTGGAAATTGCAGAAATTCATGAAGGCATCCGAACATTTCATAAAGTCTGTTTTTTGAAACAAAACGATAACCAGGCATGTCTTCCAGGTAGGTTAAATTTGCCCTCCCTGTATTATCAAATAATAGTTTTGGTCTTTGTTTGATGCTCCTTATAACCTCCAACTCATTTAGTCTCTTAATAACGCTAATGGCCTTATTTTCAGAAATGTTTAGTAACTTTGCTACCGTCCTAATAGAAAAGGAAGGTTTGAAGGGGCTTGCACGCAATTCGTCTTTAAGTCGGTCGCCCCTTCGAAACCTTCGCAATGATTCCGCAAATGCGGACTTCTTAGCTTGCTGCTCCAAAATCTTAGCGAATAATAAACATTCAACATCTTTTATTGTGTGATCCGACTTTATGGTGATAATACATTTAATATACCTTTCCTTATTCAGGTGTTTAATTCTTGCTGTTGATTTAAATATCAGGTTGTTTTCATGATCATATAATAGACCATATTTTCTTAGTTCTTTCAAGTAATTATAAACTGATTTTGCAGAAAGATTGAATTTATCTGCCAACTCATTCATCCGGTTCTTGTAGTTGAAAATACATGAATTTACATAGTGACTCTTTACCATGTAATAAAAAGCCAATTGTCTGATCCATCTTTCCTGAACGGCCTTTTCCAAGAGTCTAATTGAGACCCTAGTAGTACCCATTGGCCGCAACAGTATGTTATTTGTATGTTCATTTACTTTATCCATTCATCTAATTATCTGATATTTTGTCTATTAAAAAATATTATTGCTTGCTTATACAGCATAATTACCCTTTTTTCTTGCTGATTTTGCCAGGTTATCAGATGCTTGTTTTTCAGATGATCCTTTGCGGACAGTCCTTTCCTTCATCCATGCATCAAGCTCAACCCTAGAGAAAATCAATCTTTTCCCGATTTTTGCATGCGGAATTTTTCCTGTTGAGGTTAACTTGTAGATTGCTGATTCTTGAAGCGTTGTAATCTGTTTGGCTTCCTTGAGAGTGATACGATCAGGGAGGGGATCTATTTTCTCAGCTTTCTGGAGTCGAGCAGTGACTTCGCTGGCGATTTTCTCAACCAGTTCGGCCACTGAAATCGGAGTTAGCAGGATGTTATTATAATCATTCATAACAAATAATATTACTTTACAGCTTCAAATTTCAGAATAAAAAAAAGGGGCACCCATTGGGCACCCCTGACTAAAATGGTGACTATTTTATAATATGTTAAGAATCAGGGTATTTATCCCTATAAAGCTCCATGCCATACTCATAGTCTGGTCTGTACCTGTTTATGGCATCTTTCATATTGGTTATTCTTATACGCTCCTCATAGACTGTTTTCCCTGATTGCCCCGGAAACTCCGTTTCTACAAGCTTAATAATATCCCTTTTGCTGGATCTGATTTCATTGAATTTCGGACGTTTCAATATTTCTTCAATACAGAATGCCCTTGCTCTGGTAAATGACTCGCAGGGCTTATTCCTTTTGATCATATTTAGGGTGCTGCTTACTTCTATCTGGTTTTGCATCTCTTGCAGGAATCCTATATAGTTAATCCAGGCCCTGGCTCTCAAAAAGTTTGTGTCTATCAGTTTTATAGAGAGATCCCAGTCACCCTTATAAAAATCAATTGTTCGTTGTATATCTTCATTCTGAATTCGTAAGCTGAAATTCTCGATTTGTTTCTGAATATAATCTTCAATCAACTTTTCAGGATGCGGATTGCCAGCCTTGATCATTAAAATTTCATCTTCAAATCTTTGCCTTAACCGATCAAAAAAGAACTCAATTGCATACTCTCGTTCTATTATCTCAAACATTTTAATGAAATATTCATTGTGGATTCTTACCTGTTCTTTATTATTAGGGTCTGGTGATGTAGATATGATATCTCCTTCATCATCTTCAATTCCAGAAACCCCAGGAAAATGTTCATCCATAAATTTCAGCTTTTCAATGTATGATAGCTTATCAAACTCAGGTTTTAACCTTCGAGCATCTTCGGTACGATCTACAATTTTCTTTCCTATTGTAGCAGGGACAGGATTCCAGTAAATTGAAGTTTGCCCAGTGTCGAATTTATCTGCCTTTGTTTTCATTTATTTTGGTATTAACATTTGTGCATTTTTTAACCTCGTTTCATCCTCAAAGGAGTCAAGATAGTTTTGTGTTGTCTTTTCGTCTGAATGACCAAGAGCCTCTGAAATATATGCCGTATTCACACCAAGCCTCTTGGAGACAGTTGCAAAACTGTGACGGGCGGTATAGGTGCTTATAGCTCCAAATCCCAATGATTTCCCTATTACCGTCATTTTCTTGTTAATAATTGCGGTCATACTCTTGACAGTTCGCCTTTCTGATTCCGGGCTCATGTCATCATTTAAGATAGGAAAAATATAATAGTCAGGGCTTTTGTCAGGATTGCCCCACTTATCAATTATTTCTTGCATCTCTGGAAGAAGTGAAACATAAATTTTCTTTTTGTTTTTGCTCCTGGAGACTGTTTTTCTTCTGAAATAACTGATATTGCCATTCTCAATATCTTTGTATCTCAAGCTCAATAGATCAACAATGTTCATACCGCTACTGAGATACAGAAAAAACCAAAGATCCCGGCAGCGGAGTTCTGTATCACTGACAAGCGGATAATTAATAATTTGGCTTATTTGTGAAAGAGTCAGCGCCATTCGTCGACCTTCGGCCCCTGGGATTTCGTATTTATCCGCACCAAATGGGTGCTGGGATTGTGATATTATTCCATATTTCCGGCCCTCATTAATAACGGCCTGCAAAGCTCGCATATACATTGAAATTGTTGTATATGATTTACCCTGTTCCAGAAGATAATCTTCATAATCCTTCAACCAACTGACAGTGACTTGAGAAAATTTCAGATCCTTAACAATGACCTCTGATTTGTCCTTGCCAGGGTTTAAATATTCTTTTATGCTTTTTGCAGTGTAGTAATACCATTCAGAAGTTCCAATCTTATTTTTCCTCTTTAATGATTCAACTTTATAATCAAACGCAGCTAAAACACTATTTTTCATCCCTCTTGAAAGTCTCAGGTTTAATTGTTCAAGTGTAAACCCTTGCTCACTTTTATACAGGTCCTCTATATGTTCTTTGATCTTTTCAAAACCTTCCTTAATCAACTCCCTATCCTTCCTGAGTTTCAACCCTTTAGCTGTGGGGAGCCTATCCCATTCAGAAATTGACAAATCAATACCTGACGAATAATAGACCTGTTTGCTCATACAAGTCACTCTATACTTGACCGGGAAACTGCCATTTTTCTTTGGCCGTCTCATATCATAATAGATTGCGGCAGTTACCTCAAACAGTGAATAGTTCTCAAGTACCTTACTAACCTCTGTGAATATTTCAAAATCTTTTTTGTTCATGTATGTGCAATTATATTGTACATAGAATTTGCATACAAAGGTAGTAAATTAAGTACAAATAAATGAAATATAATGAAAGATACATTTATCAACAATCCATTGATTATTAGTTGTTAATAAGTTTTTGATAAGGTATGAAAATGTATGAAAAGGGGTGTTTTTTGCATGGGGTGCAAGTGGTCGTCCGTTCGAGTCGGATCACCCCGACCAATTCATAACGCAATTATCATATATTCAGATAGTTGCGTTATTAAATTTTATATTATTCCCCCCTTTTGCACCACAAGTATGAAAACTGACAGTATTGGGGATATCTCTGACTGGGGTGACTTTGGGTAATGTAGCCGGGCACTGGCCTCGTTGAGTCCGGGGAAGGTGCTTTAATTCCCCTCTCTTTGAATATTTTTATCCTGAAATATAAAATTTTGGCATTCTATGTATCAGCAAAGGAATTTCTTTATTGTTTCACGTTTTTATTGGCTGCTATAACTTTATCTCTCTTATCAAGATCCTCATAAATAGTTTTCGCAAACAATGCATATATTACTAATAAAATAGTTGCTAATAGGCTTAAGATAAATAGTGAAATAGTACCAATGAAATACACATTAATGTATTTTGAACTAATAATTTTATCAACTTTACTTAATAAAATAACTGAAAAATTATGGATATTACAGAAAATGATATTACAATAAGTGTGGATATTCCAAGTCTAACATAAAGTAACTCTGTAGGACAAAATCTTTGTTTGGAACTGCCCCTTTAATCTTTTGGATACATGCCTTAATTAAACCGGTATTCCACAGTAAATACAACTTGTGATACGTAGTGGTAATTGTCTATATTAGAGATGTGCCACCCGTTGAAAAATCTTCTTTAATGAAATAGTCCAAAGGGTGTTCATAGTGAAATTCGATAAAAAATTTTGAAAACTCGATACCCGAACGGTGAAATCACATGTGAATAGTATTTTTTCGAAGCCGGGAATTAGACCAAGGAGAGAGATTACTAATATAGAAACAGGTTCTTTTGATCTGTGAAAAGATAGCCAATTTAAGGTAACGATGTTGAACCGATCAAAAATTGCCTGGGGATTTATAAATCAGGTGTACGGGACAGGACTCTATTTCAATTTTTTTTATAAAACTCAACCTCAGGATACTTCGAGAAGTCTTCATCTAATATTGCCATGTTTTCGCGATACAAGTACTTTTTAAAGAAGGCCAGAATAAATGCTCTTTGTATTTCAACAGATCTTATACCATTAATAGGCCCGAGTATCCTGCGCTTTTTAAAAATTCCTCCGAACAGGGAGAGATCACCGAAATTGGAATGGGTAGTACCGTTTATTTTGATCATATAGGCGTCGCTAAGGGCTCCTTCGTAAAACCAATCATTGATAAATGCATCCGGATTGGACGATACGCTATGTACGAACATGAATGGGATATTCAATGGTTTGTATACGATATCCCCATACATAAAGCCATCGAGATTTATTCCGGCTTTAATATTATTGTTGTTAACACACACTTCTCCTGTTGTGGCTCCACCTTTTGAAAAACCGTAAATACCAATTCTGCAGGTATCAACTATACCTGAGAGCATTTCGTTAATCTCAGGAATCATATCAATAATAAAATCAATGTCAGATGCCCTGTCTTTAATGTCTTTAAGGTTGAAAGGTTGAGCATCATTAAGTTGTTTTTGCAATTCAAATTTATTTTCTGGTTTTTCACAGTTGATAATTTGATTTTTGATTTGCTCTACCTCCAATGAGTATAATTCGTCCCTAAGCCTAATATTGTAATAACTATTGAAATCTAATTGAATAATATTACCATCGGGGTCATAAATATATGGTTCAGTCGCTTCATGCCCGATAGATAAAACTACAAATCCTTGGCTGGCTAATTCTTCATTAATGGAGGATGTTTGGTTTATACCACTTGAAGGAGCATACAATACTAATGGAAACGGATGATCTGACAAAACTGGTTGAGCATCCTGATAGGTATTAGTTTTTATCCGGGCCAAATAATTGAAAATAAAACCCGGCGTATTGAATATTGAAGCCATGCTTCTGGCCGATTCCCTTGTGTGGTAATACTGATATCTGCCGTGGTCATTCTTGATCGCAGGGTACCATAATTTAACAGAAATCCTATTGTATTTGTCTCCTTCACCTTGTTCGTTTATTTTTTTATTTTCATTCTCAAAAAGTAAGTATTTTGTACCTATTGCGTAGGTTCCGGTTGGTTTTGGAAAAGAAAACTGAGGGAAAGCCTGCATCACACGTATACTCAAAAAGCATAACAGAATCCCTGCTATCATTCCGGTTATCCTTACCCATCTTTTACCAATCGATCTGTATTCAACTTTTCTTAGAATTGCCATAACGTTATGAACCGAGGAAAAGAAAAGGATAGTTGCCAGCATATACACTAATATACTTTGCCACTTAAATCCTTCAAAAATAGTATAAAAAGCAACCAGGAAAATTGAAGTGATGGGAAGGAAATGATACCAAACTGGGCATTTTTCTCTTTTGACAGGCAGTCCTGCTAAATAAATAAACAGAACAAGCATCAAAATCAGATCAAACGTTTTCATGATTCTTAAGTTATATTGTACATTTTGAGACTCTTTATAAATTTTTAACCAGGTTTTAAAGACCCATCCGGCGAGGAAAAATTCTCTTTCATACTTTTATCTTACCACTTCAGGTAAACTTGTTTTTTGCTATGATGATATGATGTCAAAGCTCCGGAAAGAGTTTGTATATTCAAAGAAATAAGTTTGCGTTATTTATCATTTTTCACAGATGGGACTTTTTATATTTTCTGTAATTGCCCAAATTCATATTATATCATATACAGCCCCGGGGAGGTACCTGCCCGGAATTTCAGTTAGTATTATAGCTTTAAGATAATGCTTTAACACCTTATGGTTAATCCTTCTATTATTCATGTAATATTTTATTCAACGCTATGCTTATAATAGATACTCTATCCGGATTTCCGCCTTATTCTCCGAGCAGATTTTAGAGAGCCACCTGAAAATTTCAACTTACATTTCAAATTCATTTTTTCATCACCAATAAATAAAACAACTCATGCTTAAAATTATTATAATGTTTCCTAATAGAAAAAGATAATAGATAAACAGAGAAAAATCATAGACTAACAATGAAAGATAGTAAAGAATTTTGTCTATAGATATCTCTATTAAAACTATCAGGCATTCAGTTTATCTCATCGATGATACAGATGTTGAGATGTGTGGATGGAATTCATAGTGAAACAGGATCGCGGTTATATAAACAACCAAATCGTTTTATAAATAATTTCCCCTCCATCTTTACAAGACGACCAGAAATAACATTCTATTTGATGAACTCTTTGTAAACCGTTTTGGTCCATTTTTTAATACCCGATCTTTCAGAATTTGAGTATTGTGCCGCATACTTTAGTAATGTCTGCTTCTGTAAATCGTCCATCAGGTCTTTCATTCTCAATAAACTTTCGAATACTCTTGTAGTTCGTTTTGGATGGAGTTCAAAAGCCCTGATTAAATATGGGAAGCATCTATTACAATCTTCGTTTGAGACAGCGCCCATGTATCCAAAATATGTAATGGCTCTATCATTCAAAACAGTACCATGCTCTTTTTCAAGAAACATTACAGCTGAATTGAAAAAGGTCCCTGACAGTTTTGGCTGTAAATTCGCACATAGACCTGCTATATGTAAAACCATCCATCGCGTCTGAGATTCACAATAATCCATGCATTCAAGTAAATCAGGCAGATGTGGAGACACAAGCGACAGGTTTTCTTCGGCAACTTTCTCAATGATTTTGGCAGCACCACTCCCGACATTTTTATCGTCAGAATGAATAAGAGATAAAACTTCGTAAAATATCCCTGAATCACCCCTAATTACTAGCTTGGCAAGCTCTTTTCCCGGAGCTGATGATACAGTTCCTTTATTCTCTCTTAATCTCTCAAGTAAACTCATAAAAGCATATTAACTGCAATTCATGAAACAATTAGAAATATTCAATCCCGATATCATTTGGCAGATTTGATTACCTGATTCTCCCACCAGCTAACAGGGGGATTTTCTCCATTCCCATTCAACACATCACCTCCGGCAACAAGATCGATATCCCCATCATTATCAAGATCATTTGCATGGATTGGCCAGGCCCCGTTAAAATTAGTTTCAATACTATGTTTTATCCAATCCGAATCTGGTATTCCAGGATTTTCCCAGATGGCAATTTCATCTCCGTACCATGAAGTACCACATATATCCAGATCATCATCATTGTCAAAATCACCGGCAATAACAGTTACTGCACAGGCAAATTCTGTAGCTATAATGTGTTTCTTCCAGCCAGGAGGTTGATTCCCGTCATTTTCCCACCATGCTATTTCCCCACTTATACAAGCTGCTCCAAGTATATCCTGATCTCCGTCATTATCAAGGTCACAAGAATATATCCAGTGCGCCAGGTCAAATGAATCGCTGACCAATTGCTTTTCCCAGGAGTTGCCTGAGCCATCCGTGTTGTACCACACGGCTATTTCATCATCTTCAGATGAGGCACCTAATATGTCCAGATCCATATCATTATCAATATCAATTGCCATGCAGGATTGTGTGGTATGAAAGTCATGCGTAATACTATGTTTCATCCATGATACCGGAGATAATCCATTGTTCTCCCACCATGCAATCGAGTTCAAATCAGCTGATGATGCAACTATATCAACATAAGAATCATTATTCATGTAACACGCGTATATTCCATGAGCCCCAGGGTATGCACTATCAATAACATGTCGTGTCCAGGAGCAATGATTGCTTGCATCCTTTTCCCACCATGCAACTATCCCTGCTCCGGAACCGGCAATAACATCTGTAGTCCCGTCGTTGTCGATATCAGCTGTATAAGGATACATAGCTGCTTTAAAGGTTGTGTCTATAAAGATTTTTTCCCAGTTAATGGATCCGCACCCATTATTTTTCCAGAGAATTACATGACCTTCATTCATTGACGTACCAACAATGTCTATATTCCCATCTCCATCGATATCTTCAGATATTAACCCTGAACAGCCATCTATTTCTTTATCGATGATGTATTTCTTAAAAACATATGGTTGGGAAAATGTAATAACAGAGCAGAGAAGAAAGATAAATACTGTAAAATATTTCCTTTTTGTGAATCTTATATTACTAATCCCTTGCATTTCGTCATCGTATGTAATATCCCAGGTTATTATCACGAATAAAATCCCTTTTGTCAGTAACTATTCTTTCCCGAGATTAACATGCGGTCGCTTCCCAAGGTGCATGATTTTTTCAGCAACTTGAGGGACATAGCAGACAGTTAATACCATTACAGCACCCGGATAGGTTTTTGCATTATTTATGTTCATGCCGATTGTTATTTATTGCTAATGAAATATTCTGAAAAGGGAAACGTATAATTCATTTCAGGATCACAAATATCAAGCATATGGAATTACTTTTGATTTGATTTTATTTTTATTCATGAATGTATTATGAAAATCCATAAACGGTTATAACCATAAATACTTCATTGATTTGGTCATTCAATTTTTATTGTCCGGTAAGTTATGCCTTCGAAGTCAGCTGTAAAACCGGCAACTTGCCCATCCGGGTTCCTGAAAAAGGTAATACTGGCATTAGCATCCTTAAGCGAGAACTCATCTTCTTTAGTAGCAAATATCTCAATTGGCTCAGATCCTTTGGATTGCATATATAATCGATTATCTTTCTGAAATATTTCTATCATCAGTTCTTCTTTAAAACTATATTTTCCGGTGTACATTTTAATGACATCAGGTTTAAGGATAATGACTTTAAGTGGGTAGTCAACCTGGTCACTCCCCGAATTAGAAAATTGTCCAAATACAATAAGGTCATCAAGTGGTTTTTTCTCCGGTGGGGCCGGCCATTCTTCCGGAACGCCCACCGGGATAAAACAGATTTGCTTAAAGTTATCAGGAATATTAAAAAGTTCCTTAATAATATTTTCAGAAAATGAATCTGTTGTAAAAACGCTTCCATACCCAAGTGCCCTGGCAGCAACTATCAGATACCCGGCTGCAAGTGCTCCATCCTTGATATTATAGCCTGGGTACTTTGATTCTTTATCAGTAAGGACTACAATAAATAATGGTGCAGACAGGTATCCAGCATATAGAGAGTTCAACGCATATCGCACGGAATCAATATTTTCATTTTTTGATCTATTTTGCAAGGCTGAGACAATTTGTCTTTCTTTCAGTTGTAGTATTTTATCGCGGTCCTGTATTACCAGGAATTTCCAGGGTTGTTGATTGCCTGCTGTTGGTGC
>DATKZO010000050.1:0-106714 GCA_035527935.1 Bacteroidales bacterium | reverse complement strand
ATTCCAGTTCCAAATATACCGATAGCCTTAATAACTGAAGGGGCCATTACTTTTGCAACACATGCTCCGGCTGCAGCAGTTCTTATGTTAGTCAGGAGCCCTTCGTCAAGAAGAACTGCTTCAGTAACTCCTGTCCGGGCGCTCATTACCAACATCAGGCCCTGTGAAGATGACAAACCGATCTTAGGATTTTCATAGAATCCTGAAGCGATTTTTATTACAAAGTACTCATCATCTTTGATGTAGCCATATTTAATATGCATTTCACCGGGAGGATTATCAAAAACCAATTCCCCAACCGGAGGCACGGTTACGTTTCCTTTGGAATAATTAATAAATCCTTCAGCTATCTCAGATACAATATCAATCCCCTGAAGCAAACGGACGATCTCATCTTTATTGATTATCAGACTCATGATCCTTAACTATTTGTTTAAATAAAGATTCGGATATTCTTTTCCCACTGATAATTGCAACCAGTTTTTTCCCGTTGAAAAAATCTTTCTTTTTGATAACCGCCGCGACGGATAGAACAGCAGCAGGTTCTACAATCATTTGCATATGGTGATAGACTAAATAAACAGCATGCTTTATCTCTTCTTCTGATAGTAGAACAAATTCATCAACCAGAGATTTACATATAGGTAATGTAATGGTATTTGGATCAAGCCCACCGGCTACACCATCTGCCAGGGTGGCCCTGTTGAACGGGGGAATAATTTCTCCCCGTTTAACGGATAATGCCATTTCAGGTGCCAGTTCCGGCTGACAACCAATTATGTTGATTGAAGAATTAATTTGCTTCAGATAAGAGGCAATTCCTGAAATTAATCCACCACCACCAACCGGAATGAACACAGCATCAAGACCGGGAAGCTGTTTTATAAGCTCAATTCCAATAGTTCCCTGTCCTGCAATAATGTATTTATCGTTATACGGATGAATAAACGGCAAGGAATTTTCATAAGCATATTGCTGTGCCAGGGCCTCTGTTTCTGCACTATTCTCACCCTCTATTTTCAGAATAGCATCAAATGTTCTTAAGTGCTCCAGTTTTGACTCTGATATTGTTTCTGGAACAAACAGGACAATATTGCACCTGTTCCGGCTTAAAGCATGGATCACAGCAGCCGCATGGTTGCCGGTTGAGGAAAGAACAAGACCTTTAGTGTCAATCCCTTCTTTGCTCATTTGATACAGTTTACTTAGCGCTCCCCTGTATTTAAAGGAGCCTGTCTCCTGGCTGTTTTCCAGCTTCAAATATAAATCAAGCTGTTCCAGGCCGGGGATAGTGTTGCATAACAGCAGTGGTGTGCAGATAATTTCTTGTTTTATTGCGTTGTAGGTATTATTTATCAGTTCTAACATATAATAAAGGTTAGTTAATTTCCGGTTGGGATTATCTTCTTATTCAACCAGGGGATACTATTGGCATATGCAGCTTTCGGGCAATACGTGTTCCAAGCAATATAACTGGTAAACAACTGATGGTTACTTGGTTTGAGTTCCATAAAATAACTTTAGTCAAATTATCACTTACACTGAGGTCTGGAGGAGGTATCCTGTCCTGAGCCCGGCCGGTCCCCAGTTTTCTTCATGGATTCGGAAAAACCTCTTTATACAGTGTCAGTAGTAAAATTAATGAGAAGTTTATTCATAGCAAAACAGTTAACATTTGGTAATTGAATCCAGGCGAGCGCATTGGCTTCGAACTTCGCCCCGGTTCATCGGGGCTACGTCCGACGAAGTCGCCGAGCTCGTAAATATGGTTCACCGCTGCTTGCGGCGAGGAATCTTCGATCCCGATAAAACTTGTTTTATTTGCTCGCTAACCCCGCCGCAAGCAGCGGGGAATGCGCTCGCCGGGATTCAAAATCATATAACGCTGATTTTCAACAATTTATTTTTAAATGGTTCAACATTGTTGGCATAAAATGGCTATCTTTTCACAGATGCGACAAACCGAGACTTTTATTTAAGTCAATTTATAAATTTGTTGCATATATTATCATCTCATACTCATCGTGTCAGGGTGAAGTCTGTCATTTACTACGACTTTGTCCACCATTTGCCTTAGTATTGCAGCCCTGATATTTGTCTTTTCAAAATTGAACTCAGCCGGCAAATTTTCATGGGACGGATCCAGCATTCCCGTTTCGTACGTATCATTAAACAGACTGTTAGTCAAAAAATATTGATTTGGGGAAATATTTGTTTTAACTTTTTGTCGAAAAAATTATTGAAAAACATGTAAAATGATGATGTCATGAAAACGAAGTTTGTATTAACCTTTTGTCTCTTGTCTTTTGCCTTTAGTCTTTCTATGGGCCAGGTACCTCTGGGATTAAATTACCAGGCAATTGCCAGAGATGGTGACGGTACTGAATTAGCGAATGTAATACTTCCCGTCCGGATTGCTATCCTCTCTGCAACGGGACCGGATATTGTGGTATGGGAAGAGGAGCATAATGCAACAACTAATGATTTCGGACTGATCAACCTGATCGTCGGGAACCCCTTAGCAACGAGGATTGACGGATCTGCTCTTCTTTTTACGGATATCGACTGGCTTGTCCAACCTCTCTTTGTCAAAACAAGGATATTTTACGAGAATGAGTGGAAGGACCTTGGTTCGGCAAAGCTATGGTCAGTCCCTTATGCCATGGTATCCGACAGGGCTCATTCTCTTACAGGCAATCCATTGATGATGAACGGCGACACAGTCTATTTCCTTAATAACGTGGCAGTAGGCACAGACAGCCCGGGGAAGGCCAAACTGGCTGTTGTTGGAGATGACCCTCTCTCGGAGGATGCACTGTTTGAGGTAAAGCGGCAGGATGGATATACCGTATTTGCGGTTTATAACCAGGGTGTGAGGATAAATATGCCTTATGATCCAGAAGCAAAAGCTCCAAAGGGAGGTTTTGCTATCGGCGGTTTCGACCAGACCAAGGGTATAACACAGGACTATCTTTTTATTGATTATGATAGCGCCAGGTTATATATTAATGACCTGCCAACAGTCAAGGGACCGAAAGGTGGATTTGCTATCGGAGGCTTTGAAAAAAATAAAGGTGTTCCACAGGACTATTTTGTTGTTAGTGACGACAGTGTAAGGTTGTATATCAGTGATAGTCCGGTTAAAGGACCTAAAGGTGGGTTTGCAATCGGGGGATTCGACAAAACAAAAGGTACAGGAGATAATTATCTCGAGGTAACAACGAAGAATACCAAAGTTCTTGTAGAGGATGATGGTGACTTCTCGGTTGAAAATGTCAACACCTCTGAAAGCTTCATAAACCTGACCCCCGAAAACTATTTTATTGGTCATCAGGCAGGCATAAACACAATCCCGGCAGCGGTCAGTGATGATGGTAAATATAACTCTTTCATAGGATATCAAAGTGGAACATCAAATGTAACAGGTAAGGGCAATATATTCCTCGGCTATCAAAGCGGTATAAATAATACCGAGGGCCAGAATAATGTATTTATTGGAAATCAGACCGGTTATACAAACACAGGAGTGGGCAGTTTTATAGGAGATTACAATGTCTTCATTGGCTACCTGACAGGGTATTATAATACTGAAGGACAGAGTAATGTATTTGTTGGCAAACAGGCAGGATTCAGAAATACAACAGGAAGATATAATACATTTCTGGGACAGAATACGGGTGCTCAGAACCTTGATGGCAATTTCAATACCTTTCTGGGAGCAAAAGCTGCAGAATTTAAAACCAACGGAAACAACAACACTATGGTCGGTAACAGCGCAGGAGCAAATAATTACAAAGGTTCCGGTAATGTGTTTGTAGGCTACCGCTCCGGAATGGATGAGGATGGATCCAATAAATTCTATATAGCAAACGGGGTTGGAAGCAACCCGATGATGTATGGTGACTTCACTGTTTCAGGCCACAAACTGGTAATCAATGGAGACTCCGTTTCCAATCTGGGGGATGATAACTTCTTTGTTGTTGGCAGTGCGGGAGGTACTATTGCTTGGGATGCAGCCAGCGACAGGCGTTTAAAGGGAAATATTATAACAATAGGGAACGCTCTGGAAAAGGTAAATAAACTGAGAGGTGTGAATTTCGAGTGGAATGATGAAAGATTCCCAGAAGGTACACAGATGGGATTTATCGGTCAGGAAGCCTTTGAGGTCATCCCTGAAGTTGTAAATAACAGAGGAAAATATATTACGATGGAATATGCGCCTATAACTGCTTTACTCGTAGAGGCAATAAAGGAACAAAATCTGATAATAGAATCTCAGGAAAGGATAATTGATTCTCTAATAGACAGACTTAATAAAATAGAAGCAGCCCTGGATATAAAGTAATAAGAGAGGTTCTTGGCAGCGTTTCATAAGTTCGGATCAATATAGAAGGTGCTTCTTCTCCGGTTTTCCCCATTTTGCCTTATACCCGGCATCTGCAAAGAAGATCTTCAGATCGGCCTATACTCCTGATCAACCACAAAAACCGTAACATCTGCTTTGTAATAAGCAGCAACGGAGTATATCTTTTGTGCAGTTAAGGTTCAACCCGGCAACAGCCCCATCAATATTAAACAAAAGGGTATAAACTTTTTCATTTGGCTACTCTGTTTCCTATTCTCCTTATCCATTCCGGTGAATATTATGCGGGGATAAAATATATTCCCCGGATAAAAAGGATGCAAAAAATTGCAGGAAGCAAAGCTGTAATCAATCCGTATTTTTCAAGAACAAGAGGGAAGAGCAGCACTGCGAAGATCAGGCAGAGAACAGCTGTGAATAATACCCGGAATGTACTAAAGTACTTTTTCATAGATCCTATTACCTGTGATGAGAAGTATAAGTTACTGAATATTTGTCGATCATTCAATTCCTCCCTTTCCGGTTCTTTTTCATAAACCGGAATTTAATATCCCTCTAATGATCTTACCGGCAGTGACAGGTTTCGAATCCGTACCTTCATACACCGGCCTCATTCCTGGTAATGCTTTCTCAAGATATATGGGAAGTGCTGAGCGGTTGGGCTCTTCAGAATGTTAACATGACAACAGGATATCAAATCTTATTTCCAGGTGATAGGTTTGAAGAATTATTGGGATATTCATGGGTATTTACCTGTAATATCTTATACACTTCAGATTTGCTTTTCATACCCTCAAATGTGAGCGTTTCATCAAAATAGCTGTTTTAAACTGGCAAACATGCCTGATTTATCATAACTTCACAGAAATATATGTTGTTAAACATAATAATACTTATTGCTATGAGACGTAGATGTATTTTAAGTATGATGATGTTATTGTTATCGCTTGGCTTATTGTCCCAGATCCCTCAGGGATTTAATTATCAGGCTGTTGCAAGAGATGCTTCAGGAGATGAAATTACCAGGACAGATTTGTTTGTCAGGATTGCTATCCTGTCAGGCATCACTCCTGAGATAATAATATGGGAAGAGGAACATTCGGTAACTACTAATGATTTCGGGTTGATGTCATTGACGGTCGGAGACCCTGCTGCAAAACCAGTAGCCGGGTCAGTTAAAAATTTTGGTGAAATAAACTGGTTAATAAATCCAATCTATATCAAGACACGGATCTATTACCAGAGTACATGGTTTGACATGGACCCAAGCCAGCTGGTATCAGTACCTTATTCAATGGTAGCTGAGCAGGCTTTAAGTGTTGCCGGCAATCCATTGATGATGAACGGCGACACAGTCTATTTCCTTAATAACGTGGCAGTAGGCACAGACAGCCCGGGGAAGGCCAAACTGGCTGTTGTTGGAGATGACCCTCTCTCGGAGGATGCACTTTTTGAAGTAAGGAGAATCGATGGCGAAGTGGTTTTTGCAGTATATAACCAGGGGGTGAGGGTAAATGTCCCGACCGATCCTCTTGCCAAAGGACCCAAGGGGGGATTTGCTATCGGTGGCTTTGATGCAGTCAAAGGAGTTGTACAGGATTATTTTGTGGTTAACAATGACAGCATCAGGGTATATATTGACACCAACCCTGCAGGGAAAGGCCCGAAAGGGGGTTTTGCCATCGGTGGCTTTGGTGCTGCCAAAGCACCTGGAGAAGAATACCTCAGGGTTACCCGCGACAGCACCAGGGTATATGTAACCAATCCTGCGAAGGGACCCAAGGGCGGATTTGCAATCGGAGGTTTCGATGGAACAAAAGGAATTACGGAGAGTTTTCTGAATCTTACACGGGATAATTATTTCATAGGTTATCACGCAGGATATAATAATTCGGCCGGGATAAATAATGCATTTATTGGCACCGAGAGTGGATACAACAATGCAAACGGATACAATAATGTACTCATTGGTAGCAGGAGTGGCTATTATAACACAGGGTATAACAATATATTTATCGGTAGTCAGGCAGGTGAGAATTCTTCTTCTACCACCAATACAACGTTTATCGGAAATATGGCCGGATTCAACCTGATAGGTGATGACAATATTGCGATTGGTGACGCTGCGGGGTACAATATGTACATGGCAGAAAATGAATGTTTTGGAATGGTAATTTTAGGGATTGATGCAGGCAGGAATGTCGCCGGAAGCTATAATACATTACTCGGATACTCAGCAGGATCGAAGTGGGGAAGTGCAGGAACTGGTGAATACAACGTATTCGTCGGATCAAGTGCCGGTGCGGGTGGCGCCAATAAACTTACTGACGGTAATGTATGTATTGGATACCGTGCAGGGTATGACAAGAACGGTTCGAATAAGCTTTATATTGCAAACAATTCCACAACTACTCTTTTGTACGGGGAGTTTGATAATGAATACCTGTTACTTACCGGGGATATGGATATTACGGGGGATCTTGATGTAGCCGGAGCTTATTCTAAATCTGACGAAAGGTACAAGACAAATATCAGTGAATTAAAGGGTTCAATTCAGGCTTTGAGTAATATAAACAGTGTCTATTTTGACTGGGATGCTGATGAATTCCCCGACAAAAGATTTAGTACAGGCAGACAAATTGGCTTCCTCGCCCAGGAGGTTGAACCATTCTTCCCGGAGATTGTAAAGACCGATAAAAATGGTTATAAATCTCTGGATTATAGCAAGATGACTGTTGTTCTGCTTCAGGCAGTCAAGGAGCAGCAGAAGATCATCGAATCGGATAACCGGGAGATCGGCCGGCTGCAATCAGAAATTCAATCCCTGCAGGAGAGGCTTAGCCAGATCGAGGCCCTGCTCATGCAGCAAAAGTAAAGGGGGTGTATCAGAACATAAAAATTGACTGATTTTTATGTTTTAAAAATCAATCACAAAATCTCGACTTAATAAATAGCTATTTATAGATTGAAGTGTAATGCAAAAACAATTATCATATGACTTTTGACACACCCCCTGAGTTTCACAGAGTAAACGGGCGTGATTCCCTGTAACTCTGTGGTCAAATAAAACATATTATTAATCCTGCCTGCGCCCCGGATGGTGTTTCAGCCAAAGTTTGCATCTTCGCGAATGCTTCGGCACGGGAACACTGCGGCAGTCGGACGGTGGGCAAAGGGGGCCAGTTCCTGTCTGTAAACTTCTCTTAAACATATTGTCAGAAGTTACAGTTAACCAACTTTTGGTTACCTTGGCTGCTGTAAAAGAAACAAACCTAATAATACCATGTAATCATGAAAAGATTTCTTCTGTTATTTGCCGTAATAGGCCTGATCCTGTCAATTCCTGCCGTTCACTCGCAGGACAGTAAAGTGATAAAGAAGATCATCGGGAACGGGACTGCTGACAACCAGACAATGAACCATCTTGATATACTTTCAAACCGGTTCGGAGGACGGTTAGCAGGATCTGATGCATATGAAAATGCAGCCGAATGGTGTGCTTCAAAATTCAGGGAGTGGGGGATGCAGGTTGAGCTGGATGAAACGGGCGAGGTACCGGTCGGATTTAACCGTGGACCCTGGTTCGGAAGGATGCTTGGTAACGGGGGTATGGTTTTGCATTTTGCCACACCATCATATACATCAGGCACAAAAGGGATACAGAGAGGCCATGTTGTCCTCGAACCAAAAAACCAGACTGAATTCGACCGGATGAAGGGCAAGTTGAAGGGTGCATGGGTTTTGATATGCGGGACCAACACAGGCTGGCCTATTGACTACTCTGAAGCGGGCGATTCAACAAGGACCAGGATCATTACTGAAAATAATGAAATTGAAGAAAAGAACAGGGAGATACAGATGCAAAACCGGATGAATCGTGAGGCGGGTGAGCAGCAGGAACTTCTTCCCTACAAGGAGGAGCCGGCCCTGTTTTACAGGCAGATGGCAGATGCCGGTATCCTGGGGATCATCCAGTCGGCACCGGTGCCTATCAGGGCACTTTACGACAGGAAGAATATTAATAATAAAACCCTGACATTTGACAACCTACCAACCATACCGGACATCAAGCTGGATGAGCATCAATACAGGATAATTGAGCAGATGGCAAAGGAACGTCAGTATTTTGAACTTGAATTTGATATCCGGAATCACTTCAGGATGGGACCGGTGAAATATCATAATGTGATCGGTATTATCCCCGGGACAAAATATCCTGACGAATATGTTATTATGGGTGGTCATCTTGATGCCTTTGATGTGGCAACCGGTGGTGTGGATGATGGATCGGGGCTAACTCCTGCAATGGAGGCAGCCCGCCTGATAATGAAAGCAGAAGCCAAGCCAAAACGTACAATACTGGTTTGCCTGTGGGCGGCTGAAGAGTTCGGTCTGCTGGGTTCAAAGAGCTGGGTAGAGAGAAACCATGACAAGCTGGATAAGATCTCAAACATGTTTAACCGCGACGGAGGCCCTACAGTGGCAAACAGTCTGACTGCTACCGAAGCCATGTATGATGACATGGCAAAGATATGTGAGCCGCTTAATGATATCAATCCTGATTTTCCATTTAAATTGAATAAAAGAGAGGGACCACCACGCCCACCACGCTCCGGAGGAACCGATAGCGGATCATTTGCAGTAGTTGGTGTACCAACCATGACCTTTGGAACGGCTGATACCAAAGGCTATGATTTCAATTATGGTGAGATCTGGCATACTGAGAGGGACCTTTATAACATGAGTATACCCGAGTACCAGGAGCACACAGCGGTGTTAACAGCCATAGTGGTGCTGGGCGTGGCCAACCTTGATCATCTGCTCTCAAGAGAGGATTACTATCTTATAGAGGAATGATTTTTATGTTTGGCTGCCGAGCCACTTCACCTGCACTTTTACATTCGCTTAAGCTGTGGTGGCCGTGGAAAGCTATTCCGGTAACGGAATATCCGTATGGTTCATTCTTTTATCCAGCTGTTAAGTATGGTTTCCTGTAATTTGTCAGGCTCAGCCAGTGAAGTAATGGAGTAGCTCACGGCATTCCTGGTACCAAGTACAACTTCAACCTCTCTTTCAAAATAGCGTTGTTTTATCCTGAATACTAAACTGTCTCCTGGCTTTTTTGAATTCAGGATTTCTTCCAGTGTTCCAGATCCTGGTGGTTCTCCATCAATAAATAATATCTGATCTCGGTCGCTCAATCCTGCTCGCCAGGCAGGTGAACCCCATTCAATACCATTAATCGCCAGGTCACCATTTACATTCCTGGCGCTTGCCCCAAGAAATGCCCCGGGAAGCTCTTCAGGTTCCGGGTCAATAGTCAGGCCGGAATACTCAAGATACCTGGCATAATCGATCTTCCCTGTTGTACTGGAGTATACCTCAAATATCTCATCCAATGAACTACCTGCTGCCCGTTCACATTCAATGCGGAATTCTTCATCTGTGAACCCCCGTTCCTTGTATTTGTAGTAATCGAAATATAATGCCCTCATTACATCATCAAGAGACTTTTTATTACCGGATTCATGCCTGATGGCAAGGTCGAGGAGCAAACCCAGTGCGCATCCCTTGTCATAATAGGATATTGTTGTATTTGAAGAGTTACTACTCCTGTTGAAGAAATTTATCCAGGTATCAAAGCTTGAGCTGGTTGCCGATTGAAATTTCGATCCGGGGATATTCTCGTAGCTCCTTATTGTACGGCTAAGGTAATCGAGTACCTCCTGCCTGGATAGCAGTCCTGCACGATTCATAATAAGGTACTCATAATAGACTGTAAGCCCTTCAGATACCCAGAGCATATTGGTATAGTTCTCCCTGTCATAATCAAAGGGACCAAGTGCAACAGGTCGTATCGATTTGACATTATAAAGGTGAAAAAACTCATGGGTAATAAAATTCAACCATCCTGTGTTGCTGCGCGGACTATTGGTGTTGTAAATATCCCCCCGGGAGTAGACCGCCATCGAGTTTGCATGCTCGAGGCCACCCATACCCTGGTCCATAATGATAAATGTGTAATGTTTATAGGGAATGTCACCGATTAGTTCTGCAGACTTTTCGACTATCTTCTTTAGATCGGTCACGAACTTTTCCCTGTTGGTATTACCCGGATTTTCCATTGCGACATAATGAGGGATACCTTTCACCTCAAAATAAAGTACCTCCTGATTACCAACCAGGATCGGGCAGTCATAAAGGACATCAAAATCGGGTGCTGAAAATCTATTTGTTTCTCCGGTCACAGGATCAAGCCCTGTTGATATCTGGCTCCACCCCTTGTAAGGATCAATATTTACAGATACAGGATGATCCAGCATTCCCTTAATATGCATGAATACAGCGGTTGGACATATAAATGCCCGCCCATAGTCAAGGAATGGATCGGCGACAGAAACATTATGAGCATAAATGTCGTAGGTTATAACCACGTTAGAGTTGTCATCAGTCCTGATCTTCCAGCTGTTCTTCGTGGTTTTTTCCCACTCAAGCTGATTCCCTTCTGAATCCGCTGAGGCAAAATTTACCACATTTTTTGGGTAATTCATGATCCAGTAATATCCCGGGGTCCAGACGGGTAATTTCACTTCAAGGTACTCATCATTGACATCCTTACATTCCATTTTTACATTGAAATAGTGTGTGCCTGGCTGGTCCATCGACAGGGTGAATTCTATAGTGCCAATATTATTTCCGCAGGAGGAGATGAAAAGGATAAGAATTAATGGTATTACCATCCGTGAAAGTCTGAAAGTTGCCATTTGCTTAGCTTTATGATAAATAAGTAGTTGAATCCCGGCGAGTGCATTGGTTTCGAACTTCGCCCCGGTTCATCGGGGCTACGTCCGACGAAGTCGCCGAGCTCGTAAACCCGTTTCCCTGCTGCTTGAGGCGGGGAGTTTCATTAGCAATATACAAAGAATTTCATTGTCAATCATGCCAGGAACCTTACATAATTTACTTACCTGCTGAAACTCTTTCTTGGGCAACTTGAAATTCGACGCTAATATCCGGAGAGGTCGCATCGATCAGTTTTGCATGTTCACTGACGACTATAGAAGAATTATAATGCTCTGATTTTACCCTGTTCTTATTTAACCTTTCTGAGATACTGGCCAGCTCTTCCTGAGTCAGTGAGTGATGATGAGGATTAATGAGAGTTTAATTTGTAGTTATAATACTACATCAAAGTTTCGGCAATTCTTGCAGCGCGGTAATTTTAAGTGACATTTCGTAGCCTGTTATTTCAATCAGTGGCATCCCCTCTTTTTCAGTTCCCTTCACTGCATCATATTCAAGCTGCGACCCTTCCACTACCTTGATCCTGGTTGTGAGTGCCTCTTCATTAATATCGAGATCAGCATATTTAATATTTGCCTTGAACCTGAAGTCTAATTCTTCAGGAAGGCCAAGGACGACATCAATGTATTTACCGTTCACCTTTACTCCTTTGAAATATGATCCTGACCGGACCACTGTAAATTTATCTTCGTAACCATCATCAACCCGTAATGAACTAATAAGTTCATCAATGGTATAGTTGCCATATTTCGATTGGGCAACATTAAGAGTATTCAGCAGGGATGTATTGATTTTGTCATTGTAGGATGATGAAATTGTGCAATTCCCTGCCTTACCGAACTGGTACTTGGTATATTTTGAAGCAATTTCAATATCCTCTACATCATCAATAGTCACTGTGCATTCATAACAGTCCATATCAATATCAGATGACTTCCCTGATATGAAATCGGAATACTTCGCTTCAAACTTAACATCTGTGGTAGATTCGAAAGTATATTTGTCATTATAGGAATTGATCTCAATCCTGCCCGCATCGTTGCCATATATCTTTGAATACTTTGACTCACCACTTAGATTTCCTAAATTCCCGGCATAAAGGTCAGTATTGTAAAGATTGACTGTAACCTCATGCAGATCCTTAAGCTCGACAGTACTGTATTTTGCGGCAATCCTGACTTTATCGCCACACTCCACGCCATATATCTTATCATTATACAGATCAAGATCAAGAGGTCCCTTAATCCCCTCAAGATCAATCCTTGAATACTTTGATCTCAATTGCAGGTTACAATCTGCAGGGACCCACAATTCCCCTTTCATATTGAAATCATTATACCTTAACTTTTTGCCGGCTATAAGGTCTATTGTTTTAATACCCATAATATTCACCCTGCTTCTCCAGAACCGGTTCATGATAGTGACAGATCCTTCTGAACTGGTGAATTCAAGATCTTCAATATAGTTACTAAGATAGCTGGCATCTTCCGCTGATTTCATGCTTATATCCACGGTCATAATATATTCAACCTCTCCCTTGTCCCAGGTATGGATCACCAGGTCGCAATCATAATTCTCAAAGACTACATTCGCATCGTTATTCACATTGTATTGCCACTTAAAGCTTTTCTGGATATCCTTTCCCTGTGCAACCGTTGAATTACATATCGCAGCAAAAACCAGTAGGAGGAGGGAGTTACATAATAATTTCATCATTGGCTTCATTATTTCTGATTTTATTGGTTTCTAAAATTACAAGTTCAAGCAGGTGGATCTTTTTTTCGTAGATGTCAAATATGGTATTAATTACCTGCTCATTATTTCCAAGCTCTCCCAGGTCTTTCAATGCCTGGGAATATACCTTATCAAGGTTTTTGATCTCCTCAAACAATTCCTTTATAATACTGTTTTCGGGCACCTGGATTGATCTGATCTCTTTCTGCTTATAGTCCACGAGGGTTTTGTATTCCTGTTCGCGTTTGCCAAGATCAATGTCAATAGCTGTGAGGTTAACTGTCCTGCTGAACCGGTAATCCCGGAACAGATCATTTGCGATATAGCCAAGGGATAAAAGGATGATCGCTATTGCTGCAGCATTTCGTACCTTTCTTAGTATTATCCTTCCCGGTGATCCCATCCTTCTTCCTTGTGAATGTAGGAGATCGGTCCGGATACCTTCCCATATTACCGTATCGTCGGGTGATTCAACATCAAGATGACAGCGCTTGTCATTCAGATATTTTTCGAGATCAGTTAACATATACCTTGTGTTTTAATTTCTTATTTAAGAGTCCCAATGCTCTCCTGTACTGTGTTTTACTTGTCGATTCGGAGATATTCAGCATATCTGCTATCTCCCTGTGCCTGTACCCTTCGAGTGCATGTAATACCAGGACGGTTCTGCTTCCCTCAGGGAGATCCTTAATGGCACTGTGAACGATTGTCGGATCAAGTGTAAGATCCAATTCCTGCTTTTCCTCTTCTTCAAGGTTAAATTCCCTTATATCCTCAAATTGCACCTTTTGCTTCCTCAGGAATGAAATGCAATTATTTATCACGATAGTCTTAAGCCAGCTCCCAAATGCCTTTCTATTGATGAGCTCTTCAAGCCTTTCAAATGCTGATACGAACGATTCCTGAAGAATATCTTCAGCATCCATTTTATTGGCGAGGAACCTGACAGCAATATTATACATTGCTTTAGAGTATTGTTTATAGAGCAGGAACTGGGCCTTAATGTCCCCCTCAAGGCATTTATCAATGAGCCGTTCGTTGATATTTATATCCTTTTCGGTCATTCCTTTAATTTACAGACGAAGTTATTAGAAATAAGTTGAAAGTTCCGGAGTAAATTTCTTCCGGGTTGGATGGATCAATTACCCTGGTAAGGGGTTAATTCTTCAGGTACCGGTTCCTTACGCTTAAGCAACTTAATGTAGGGTATAACCAGGCCATTTTTTGATTCAGATGTTCCGTCGTATGTTATAGTTACTATAGGCACTTTGGTAATTCTTTGAATATCAGATTTTATCGCTTCAGTGATAAGTGACGGACAGCAAAATCCGGGATTGGTCTGAACAAACAGTGAAACGTCAGGATATTTTTCCAGCAGGTAGAATATTTTTAAAAGGTTATCGTATGATTCGCCGGAATGAAAGGGTTTTATGTTGAATTTTGAAAGGTTTTTTTCAATCTTTCTTACGCTGAACTCATGTATCTTACCAAGCCGTTTCTCAAAAGGTTTGTAATATCTTTTTTCAAGCATCATCAGTCCTGACAGGAATGCTCTGAAACCCAGTGCTTCAAGGTTGTGACCCCTGGCTATTCTTCTGCGTATAGCATTTTCAGCAGCGAGTTTTGTATAGTCATTATATGGGGTATTAATTACTTCACCCCCTGCATCTTCGATGGTGGTTATGAGACCCTGGTTCATCACGTCATTATCGCGGACATAGAAGTCGCCGAAGATGGCTACTTTGGGTCTGTTACCCGGCACAATTTCAATTGCATCAAACAATTCATTTATTTCAACACCTGCTTTTTCCAGCGCGTAGTTTCCTTTGAAAGCCCTGATCAGTATTTGCAGGCTTTTTTCTGTAACCGAGTCTGTTCTACCTTTTTCAACCTCATAAGGACGTACATTGCAACCCAGCCGGCGAAGCATACCACCGAACATATAGGCAAAATAGGCATGATAGGTGGTATTAACCGAGATCTCAAGGTGAGATAGCTCCCCGGAATAAATAGCTGAATTCTCAAACCCTTTACCATAACTGTCAAGTATGGTCTTTATATAATATGGATAAAGCCTGATATTGCATGATAGCCTCGTTTCGGTAATCCACAGCATTGTCTTGCCGGGATCAAGGTCATATTTCTCAATATAGTCGATGTAATCCTGGGTAATTATGTTAAGCGGAAGACACTGTCCTGTATTGTGGGCCATGCTTTTCCTTATTGTCAGATCGGATGATTCAAGCAGTTTTGCATTTATTCCGGCGCGCTGAAGATTGGCCACAAGCAGGGGTGAGGTAAGAGGATCCCAGTTGGGGAAAAGCAGTGTCTTGCTGTTGTCGAGTGATTTAAGCGGAGGGGTTATTATTGCCGTCTGAAGAGGAATGGGAGGCTGATCCAGGGCAGAATGATTCTTAAACGACCTGATCGCTGCTTCAATCCTTGTTTCATAACCCACACTTGAGTCGTGGTCGTCGGTCTGCAGAATAAGGTATGGTTTATGATGTTTTTCAAGGATCTTTTTAAAATATTCAATTACAAAGGAATCCGGAGCACATTTAAAAGCCGTTATGAAAACCGGGTACACATTTTTGATACCCGCTGTTGCTCCTGCCGCTTCAAGGATCCTTACTGCGAAGTACCAGGGGAATACCCTTAACAGGTAATCGATTTCTTCAACTCCTCCTGCACTTATCGGAACCATATCCTGGTAAAAGGTTTTATATCCCATTCCCTGGAATATATCAGGTATTCCTTTATTCATACTGGGATCAAGAATGAGATATGGCCGCCCCAACAATACAATTGAAATATCGGGTGAGCCATCTGTCTCCCTGGCAAAGGCCTCCTTCAACCTTAGTTTTTTAGTCCTGTACTCGCTCATTGATTCCTGCCAGGCTGCATTAACGAGGGCGAGGGATAATGGTTCGGGTGAAATCCTTCGCAGATATTTGTGAAGTTCCTTTGCCTGGCTGTCGTGGGATTTCCCGTTATTCAGCAGTGGCACAATAGATTTTCTGTATATCTCCTTTTCGCGCATCAGTGAAGCCACGGAAGAGATATACTGGGTATAATAACAGTACAACCGGTCCTTGTTATCATCTTTTTCGTTCGACTCCAGGTATACCGGTAAAAAAATATGATCGCATCTGTCGGCCAGCCATTCAACATGACCATACATTGCATCAACGGGGGCACAGAATTCAGCGCCGGCAAGCCTCTTACCTTTTCTGACGGCATTCTTTATTCCCTCGCTTGTCACTGTCCTGAATCCCAGCCTGTGAAAGAATGATCTCCACAGTGTAACCTCTTCAATCAGGTGAAGGGCAGCGGGTATCCCGATAATTGGTGAATCACCCTTTCCCTGGCCAGGGATTTCGGCAAACAGCTTCCTGCGCTCTTTGATCAGATCGAATCCGGAACTATTACGTTCAACATAAGCCCTTGTATCATAATCGCGACCGCACAAAAATCCATATGCTATCTTTTCTCCGGATAGTGTGGTCAACCGGATCTTACATCTGTTATTGCAGAGTGTACAAATTTCTGTCTCCACCGGTATCTCCTCACTATAGAGCCCGAAACCCCTGAAAGTTGAGTTCATGACTTTCTCATCGGCGAGGTGAAGGGCAACACCAAATGCACCCGTGAGGTGGCAATATCTGGAAACGAATATTTCCTTCTCAAGCCTGGCCTCGAAAGCCGCTACCAGAGCTTTATTCTTTGCAGTGGCCCCCTGGAAACAGACATTTTCACCAATGGCCCCTTCGGTTGCAACTTTCCTAAGGTAATTCTCCCGAACCGAATGTAGAATACTGGCAAGGCATTCGTCAACTGAAAAACCGGAACTCAGGTAGTTGTTGATGTCTCTTTCCATAAATACTGTACACCGGTCGCTCGACAGTGGTGCAGGTGAATTTTCAGACCTGCCTGAATATTCTTCGAGCGACACACTCAGTTTCGCTGATAGCTCCTCTATAAAACTTCCGGTTCCTGCAGCACAAACAGAATTCATCTCGCTGAATATAACATTCCCGTCGCGCATGAGGGTGAACTTGGAATCCTGCCCGCCAATCTCGATAATTGTATCGGTCTCAGGGTTAAGCTCATATGCAGCCCTGGCATGGGAAGTGATTTCATCAAGGATAATATCCGCACCAGTTATTTTTCCAATAAACTTCCGGCCCGAACCTGTAGTTCCCATTCCAAGGACTTGAAAATTGATTGTCCTCCTGGACAGAAAATTGTCGATAGCCTCAAAAATGGCCTGCATTGCTTTAACAGGCTGCCCGTTGGTATAGGTATAAAAGCCAGCGATCGGCTGCTTCGATTGGCTCATTAGCATAGCCTTTGTACTTGTTGAGCCTATATCGGTTCCCAGATATCCGGAAATACTTTTCCCCGGTTCAACCGGTTCATATATGTCAACCTGTACATCGGAGTGGTGACTGACATATACAGAAGTGAATATTTCACTGTCGCCGGAATTGAAGTCCGGATAATAACTTAAACTGAGCTGGAGAGGGGAATGAAAGTACTCCTTCTTCTTCAGATCGCATTCGATGATATCCGACAGCGATCCTAATCCTGCAGGGGATGAATTCACCTTATCCCTTATTGCCTGAAGAGCTGCCCCAATAGCTCCGAAAAAATTTGAATGGGGATGTACTTCAAAAGTTGTTTGCAGCAGATCCTCAAGATGTCTTCTCACAACCGGATTCAATGAAACTCCTCCTGCAAATACAATTGGTTCACGGATACTGGCGTCACTGAAGAGGGTGTCTGCAATATTCCTGGCAAGCCCCTGGCACAGGCTGTCGCAAATTGCCTCAAGGCTGTATCCTGCCTGTTGTGCATGTATCAGATCGGTTTTGGCAAATACTGCACACCGTGATGCTATGCCCGGGATCTCCTCCCTGTTGCGGTTGGCTATTTCACAAAGCTGCTCAATACCCATAAGCTTGAGTCTGCCTGACTGTTGATCAAGGAAGCTGCCGGTTCCGGCAGCACATGAGGTATTGGTAACCGTATTCATATAGTTACCCTCTCTGTCAAAATTTATGAGGTGGAACCTGGCTGCACCAATATATAGCAAAGCGCCGGGTAACTCATAGAAATGTTGTGCTGCTTCAATTATTGAAGTCAGCGAATCATGGTAGGGAACCTTTTTGCTGAAGATCCTGTTACCGGAAACATGGGCAACCGCTCTGACCGATGAGAGATCGAAGCCGGTTTCCATCTCAAGAAGTGTCTCTGTTATCCTGCCCTTATGAAACCTGTAGCCTGAGTTGATCACTGAACCGTCATGGTCCAGCTGAACCATTGAAATTGCTACAGAACCTGTGTCAATACCCAGGAAGGTCTCAGGCATACTTTCGGGCATTTATAATGCATTCACAATATACTAAACTTGGACCTTATCTCTCTTCTGTAGGATATGATATTTATGCGGTGACCTATTTATCAACAAACCTTTCAGCTGACTCGCTGTATCTGTTGCCTGATATGTGTTGCGCTATTTCATTCAGTTGCTGAATCTCATCATCTGAAAGTTCAATTTCGACCGACCCAATATTTTCATTCAGGTATTTACGGCTTTTCATACCGGGGATTGGTACAATATCATTTCCCTGATGAAGAAGCCAGGCAAGAACAAGTTGTGATGGCTGAATATTGCGTGAACATGCAATCTGCTCCACCTTGCCTACAAGTTTCAGGTTCATTTCAAAGTTTTTACCCGTGAACCGTGGTTGATTCTTTCTGAAATCATCATCAGAGATAGTATCCATATTCCTGATCCGTCCGGTGAGCAATCCCCTTGAGAGAGGGCTGAAAGCCACAAAACCAATACCCAGTTCCCTGCAGGCACCTATAATATCCGGCTCCACATCACGGGTAAACAGTGAATATTCAGATTGGAGAGCCGTGATCTGATGAACGGCGTTTGCCCTGGCCAGTGTTCTGGCAGATACTTCGGACAGGCCGGTAAATCTAACCTTCCCTTCACTTACCAGATCAGACATTGCTCCGACAGTATCTTCTATCGGGACATTTTTATCGAGGCGGTGCATATAGTAGAGATCGATATAATCTGTTTTCAGCCTTTTCAGACTTTTATGACATGCCTCCCTGACATAGGCCGGGTCGCACCTCACATTCATCTTACTATCAGGTCCGTATAAATATCCGAACTTGCTTGCCAGTATGACCTCCTTTCGTTTGCCGGAAAGAGCTTCAGCAACCAGTTTCTCGTTGTGCCCCTTACCATACACATCGGCTGTGTCGATAAAGTTTATACCAAGCTCAATTGATTCATGAATGGTTGCAATTGACTCCTTCCTGTCTCCTTTACCATATGCTCCCGACATTCCCCAGCAGCCCAGTCCTATCGCGGACACATCCAGTTCTCTTAACTTCCTTTGTTTCATCTGTTTAAAATTTTTGCCATGAAAAAATCCAACAAAAATTTTCACACATTCAGGAACCACTCCTTTCAGTCGTTCTCACAAGAAAATTTCAATCATTCTTGTTTGTGAAAATATAATGCTTCAAATTTTCATGTTCGTTTCATAATATTTTACAGATAGGTCCTCTATTTATTAGTAAAAGTAGGATAATTTGAGTTTATTTAATCCTCCTTCGCGTTCCGCTACGGCGGACGAGAAGTTATGGTTTAATTGGCTACGCCGAGCTCCCCACCAGTCGGCAGGTCGGTTCACCGGGGCTTGCCCCGGAAAAAAGGGTCCAGGGCTTGCCCTGGGGTTTAATACCATTTAATAAGGGATCAGGCTCCGTTGGCGGTCTTTAATATTGGGACCATGATTAACTAGTAATACCAATTATACTATAATGGATAAACATTTAAGGATTAGCTTAAGGTCATATCTTGTATTCCTCTCTGTATTGATCTTTTCTCTTTTTTCGGTTCTCAAGGCACAAACCACAGCCAAGATCCTGAATCGATTCGATGATCCCTCAAGCATCGATCCACTCAATATTCAGATTAACGATTTTAATTCGGAAGATTTTCAGCCCCTTAAGATGGTTGCAGATGTGGCATATTCGCAAAAGAACTATCTTGAGGCTGCCCGGATCTATCTATATATCGTTAATAAGAACAGTGACGATTGTGAGAGTTATTATAAAATTGCCTGTTGCTACGGAAACATGGATATGGCAACACAGGCTATCAATTTTCTTATAATGGCAATTAATGCCGGTTATAATAATTTTGAGAAAATCAAAACGGAGAAGGCATTTGAATTATTGGAGAAAGATCCGGCAGTAAGGGCTCAATTAAGCGAGGTGGAACAATATGGATTCAATTTTGGCCGGTCGGCCTATTTTAAGGTTACAAAGTTCGAAAAATGCAGGTTGTTCTTTCCCGATGAATATGATCCGGATAAAGAGTATCCATTGGTTATAGGGTTGCATGGCAATGGTGGCAACGCGCTCGAATTTTCAAGGTTATGGAGCGAGATAAAAGATCTGAATGTCATTTATGCTGTACCTGAGAGTCCTTACAATTATTCAACAAACGGGGGGGCATTAACTCAGCAATATACCTGGGGTATTCCGGAGAGGGATGAAAAACTCTGGGAAATTGCTGATACATTAATTACCGGATATATATCTGATATTGCATCCGGAATGAAATCAGATTATAAGATCAGCAGCACAATTATCCTTGGCTTTTCGCAGGGAGCTGCCTATGCATATGCTACCGGGATAAGATATAATGATAACTTTGACGGATTGATATGTTTTGGGGGCCGGATACCGTCAGTTGAGGATTATCCCTGGTTGCTTTCATCCAGGGAGCTTGAAGAGAATAATGATCTGAAAGTATTTATCGCTCATGGCACAAGTGACATGGCCATAAATATATCCGAAGCCCGCAATTCGTTCCGCACATTAAAGAAATACGGGTATAATACGAAATTCAGGTCATTTGAGAGTGGCCATTATGTCCCCGGCGATATTCTAGTTGAAGCAATTAAATGGATGGTAATAACAGATTAAATCATTGATGGTTTTCTTGTTATACGTAATTAGCCCATAAGCACTGCCTGCCGGTTTACCTGTCTGCTTACAGGCAGTCCGGGAGGAGTCATGGCAGGCCGGCATGCACCGATCTTAATACTTCCCCACCGACACCATCGGTTCCCCCTCGCTCATCGGAGGAGTGGCAATTATATAGAGGATAATACCATCGTATGGTGATTTCACCTCCTGGAGCATGTTCCCGAAATAATCGGTCAGATAGCCCACTAATTCTCCTTCCTGTACATGGTCGCCTCGTGACAACAGTGGGTAAAACAGTCCCTGTTCATGTTCCGAACGGATGATCTGGTACTCCTCTACCCATACAGACTCAAACAGGATATCGGGTTCTCCGTCTAATATTCCCAGGTGCTTCATAATGTTGTAGTTGCCTCTCATTACTTCAAGTACATCTTCTTCATCAGAGCCACCAAGTTTACCAATTTCAGTGGATATGGCCGGTTTACCCCTGAGCAGTGCGGTATTACTGACATACATTGAATTTTCAATGTCTTTTGTCCTTCCGGTCTCATGAACTATCACCTTAAGGTTAAAACTGACCGCCAGCCCCCGCGTCTTAAGATCTAATTCTTCATTACCTGTTTCGGTGCAATAGAGGTATCTCATCAGGTCTTCGTTTCCGTCGCCACAGTGATTATCTATAAGGTAGTCGCACTGGTCAATCACCTCCCTGGTCAGGTGATATGCCATCCTTTCTGAACTGGTGCCATCAATTTTACCGGGGAATACGCGATTGAAATTCTCCCAGTCGAAAGGGTTATAATAGACCGTTCTTTTCAGAAAAGAGGGAATATTAGCCACATGCACAATTATTACTTTCCCTGTAACCATCGAAGGATCGAGCTGCAGTGACAGGCGAGTCATAGCCAGTATCGGAGGATATTCATACCCATGAACTCCGGCAAAAAGTGCAAGAACCGGTCCCTCTTCATATCCGTTGATAACCGTTACCGGTATCCTGACCTCTTCACAGTCGCTGCCGGCAGGAACAATGATATAGCCTGATCTTTTTTCGCCACGCGAGGTTACTATTTCCCCAACCTTGAATTGATCCTGTCCGCAGGAATCAGAAAGGCTGCTAATAAGCAGGGCAATAGTAATTAGTAATGTAAGTTTCAGTTTCATAGTTTGATAGGAGTTTAAATGTTGATTCGTTGATTCGTTGATTCGTTGATTTCCTGCCTGCCGCAGGCAGGGTTGATTCGTTGATTTCCTGACTGCTGTCGGGCAGTGGTTATTTCCTGACAGAGGTCCCTGTCAGAATAGCATGATGGACAGGAATGTCTGAACACCATTAGTGAAATTCCAGATCCTCAGATTCTCATTTGGTCCATGCTGGTTATTATCGGGATTAACCAGTGGTACCAGTACCGCCGGTATATCAAGGGCACTGATGAAAGGGGCTATCGGGACAGTACCACCCATAATCCGTACAACAACAGGTTCCTCTCCGGTTCCGGTACTTATTGCAGTGGTAAGCCAGTTTCCAATTTCTGAATTTATCTCGGTGCGGAAAGGGAGCCTTGCACTACCGGCCGATTCAAACCTGACTATCCATGATCTGGTAAGCCTCTCCTCCTCTGTAGGTTCCCTGTCGATCACATAACATCCCTGGGCCCCGATGTGCTCCCTGACCAGCCTGACCAGCCTGTCAGGATCGACCTCGGGTACAAGCCTGATGTCAATTGCGGCAACAGCTATGTCGGGCACAATGGTACGGACCTGACTTCCAATCCAGGCTGACTGGAGTCCCCTGACATTGAGCGATGGGTACTGAAGTGATTCCTGATAGAACCTGCCAACCTTTTCCGGCTCCGATATGCCTATCACCTCATTAATGGTTACCGGATCATCAGGCACCCCACGCAGAATTGCCAGCGTCTCATCATCTATGTTGATGCCGTCATAAAAGCCGGGAATAACAACCCTTCCCTCCCTGTCTTTCATACTGGCAAGGATATGCGACATCATAAATGCCGGGTTTGGGGCATAGTTCCCGTAGTGGCCACTGTGCTGTGCTGTTCTGGGGCCATATACGGTAAGGTTTATTCCAACAAGTCCACGGCCGCCAAATACAATTGTTGGTCTGCCGGTAACATGTATCGGACCATCATTTATTATCATGAAGTGGGCAAGGAGCTTATCGCGGTATTTCTCAACTGCGGGCGGCAGTTGCTGCGAGCCTTTTTCCTCCTCACCATCAAGGATCACCTTCAGGTTGATCTGTGATTTGCCTCCAAATTCGCTGTCGATTATATCCACTGCATTCAGGAACATTATTATCGGTCCCTTGTCATCTGAGGAGGATCGTCCGAATATTCTCCACTCCGGGTCAAACCCCCTGTTCATATTATCCCATGGAATTGTAATCCATTCATCATTCTGTATCTCTTTCAACACAGGCTTATAGGGATCATCCTGATACCATTTTGACGGATCGACTCCCTGTCCGTCAAAATGCATGTAGAACAGAACGGTTCTTTCAGCTCCTTCGAATTTACGTTCGGCCAGGAAAAGCGGAGTATTGTATGTTTCAAGTATCTCAGTGGTGAATCTTCGCTTCCTGAAAGCGGCGGTGAGCCATTCGACATTCTTTTTTATGTCCTCCCTGACAAGTGCATCGTTCGGCAGACTGAGAAATGATACCAGCTCAGTGATGCCTTCAATTGTCATGCCGGTACTCAGGGATTTTAACTGCGCCGCATCCTGTGCACAGGCCGGGGGAAATAATATCAGGAATATTGCTCCTGTCAAATAAATTTTTTTCATACCTGTGGAGTTTATCTGCAAATCGATATCAAATCCGAAGATAGCTTTTTTAGTCAGAAATCTGAGGTCGAAAAGATGATACTTGAATGGGAGAGATGGGATTTTTAAATTCTTTTAACATTCAGATTGATTAAAAACATACTGCAGGAGTATCTGTGTTAGGATATCTTTTAATAAGTTTACCTGAATTATTACCTAAAACTGAAATAATGAATACTAAAAGAGCTTTAGTGTTGTTACTGGCATTTATGCCATTTATCCTGTCGGGACAAAAAAAACCTCTTACCCATGCCGATTATGACGGATGGAAGAATCTTAGCAGTTCATCAATTACAGATGATGGCAGATGGATCAATTATGAGATAAACCCGCAGGAAGGTGATGGAAATCTATATCTCTATGATGTAAAGGGTGCCGGTCTTGAGTCGTTCGAGAGAGGCTTTGGCTCCTCATTTTCGGGGAATACGGATTTTTTTGCCTATCTGATCAAACCCACCTTTGCTGAAACCAGGCAGGCAAAAAAAGATAAAAAGAAGCCTGATGAGATGCCAAAGAATAATCTTGGTATAAAGGTACCGGGCAGCGACCAGGCAGATATTGTTGAACGGGTAAAATCGTTCAGGGTCGGTGCAGATGGCGGATCATGGATAGCTTATCTCATGGAAAAACCTCTTCCCGAGAAGAAGGAAGAAGGAAGCAATAATGAAGAGGCAACACCCGGGCAGGGAGGAAGGGGAGGAGGAATGAGACCTCCTGCCGGAGGAAGAGCCGGAGGAGGTGCCGCGGGCGGAAATGGCCAGGATGTTGAAGGAACTGATCTGGTGATAAGGAATCCTGTAGAGAACTTATCCCATACATTCAAAGATGTAACTGATTATGTGGTTTCTGATGATGGATCTGCATTTGGCTTCGTTCAGGTAACAACAGATTCAACTAAGATCAATCATTATAAGGTAACTTTATTTAATGCCGGTACGGAGGCAACAAATGAGATCTTCAATGGTGACGGAGCACTTAAAAACCTTACTCTTTATGAAGATGGCAGCAAACTGGCATTTCTTTATACCAGTGACACATCCAAGGTGAAAGTTTATGACCTTCTCTACTCTGATGGAGCTATGGCTAATAAAATAATAGGCACTGAAACGGCAGGAATGCCCGAGGGTTGGTCGGTGAGTGAGAATGGCAGCCTGCAGTTTTCTGAATCGGGAAACCGCATCTTCTTCGGCACCAATGAGAAGCCTGCTGAAGAACCCGAAGACACACTCCTTGCCGATGAGAAGTACAGCCTTGATATCTGGAGCTGGCATGATCCTATCCTGCAGCCTCAGCAAAAAATAGATCTTTCAAGAGATAGACGGAAATCCTATCTGGCAGTATATCATATCGCAGAGAAGAAGATGATCCAACTGGCCGACGAGGAATTGCCGGATGTAACGGTATTCATGAACAGGAATAGTGATCTTGCGCATGGTTCCTCAAGTCTGAAGTATCGGATGATGACCTCCTGGGATGCAAACCGCTACACCGATCACTATCTGGTGAATGTAAAGAATGGCGGGCGCAAACTGTTGCTTGAGGCTGCTCCATCAACGGTAAGTTTTTCCCCATCAGGGAAGTGGATGCTCTACTGGTGCATAGAGACAAAGAGCTGGCTGGTACAGCCAACTGCAGGTGGTGAGGCAATTAATCTCACAAAGGGTCTGGATGTACCATTTTATGATCTGCTGCATGATACTCCCAGTGAACCTCGTCCCGAAGGTGTTTCCGAATGGATCGAAGGTGAAAGGTATCTGCTGATATATGACAGTTATGATATCTGGAAGATGGATGTGACAGGAGCTGAGAAACCTGTGAATCTCACCAATGGATTTGGCAGGAAAAACGATATGCAGTTCAGGTACAATTCACTTGAAGGCGGTGGCGGAGGGGTCCGTGGCCGTGGATTTGGCGGTGGAGGTGCAAGAGACCGCGACAAATTCTACCTTGAAGAAACAGAGACGATCTACCTGAATGCTTTTCACAATCAGACAAAACAATCAGGATTATATACCGTCAGGGTGAACAGGCCGGCAGATCCGGTGAAAATTGACCTGGGAGACTATTCATACAGGTCGGTAGTTAAGGCAAAGGATGTGAATAAGCTGATCTTCCAGAGAGGTGATTATGTCAACTACCCTGAGCTTTATGTAAGCGATATGAACCTGGCCAATGCTGTTAAGATATCGAATACGAACCCACAGCAGGCTGATTATAACTGGGGTACCGTTGAACTGGTGGAATGGATGTCGTTTGACGGACAGAAGTTGCAAGGGCTTCTATACAAGCCGGAAGACTTTGATCCTTCGAAAAAGTATCCTATGATCGCCTATTTCTATGAAAGGAGCTCGCAGGGACTTCACAGCTATGCAGCTCCATCACCCAGCGCATCAACAGTTAACAGGACATATGCTGTAAGCAACGGATATCTTGTCTTTGTTCCGGATATTCCTTATGTTGAGGGCTATCCCGGACAGAGTTGCTATAATGCCGTGGTAAGTGGTACCTACTCGATGCTTGATCAGTTTGATTTTATTGATCCTGACAGGCTTGGTCTTGACGGACAGAGTTGGGGAGGATACCAGATCGCTTACCTGATAACACAAACAGACCTTTTTACCTGTGCATTTGCAGGAGCACCTGTTAGCAATATGACCAGTGCATATGGGGGCATAAGATGGGGATCAGGGATGAGCAGGATGTTCCAGTACGAGGAGACACAGAGCCGGATAGGGGCAACCCTCTGGGAGAGGCCATTGCATTATATTGAGAATTCACCGATCTTCTTTGTCCCAAAAATAAATACCCCGGTACTGATAATGCATAATGACGAAGATGGTGCAGTTCCCTGGTACCAGGGCATTGAATTCTTTGTGGCCCTCAGGCGTCTAGGCAAACCGGCATGGTTGCTTTCATACAATAATGAGGATCATAATCTTACGAAAAGACCAAACAGAGAGGACCTTTCAGTAAGAAAAATGCAATTCTTCGATCATTATCTTATGGGTGCCCCAATGCCTTACTGGATGGCGAATGGAATTTCGCAGGAGGAGAAGGGCAAGATAGATGGATATGAGTTGATGAAAAAACAGGAGTAAATAGTTCATATACCTCATTAATATATAGTTTATAACTATTTATTGTTGTTAATAATGTTGTCCGGATCGGTTTGATTTGAATAGGTAAAAAACGGAAATTCGAATCGAAAAGGGTAGTTATTAACAAAAATGAAAGCGACCAGGCTATCAAGATATCTTATAATGCTCCTCCTGGCTCTGAACACAGCCGGTATTCACGGGCAACCTGCCGGTAAAGAGGTAATAGCCCGAAACGGGGATGGGATACATAAGCTTCTGAAGGATCATGGCCTTGATCCGGCAGGGTATACAGAAAAATTCATTGAGCTGAATAATGATAATATAGGCAGGAATAATTCCCTGTTCGTCGGGCGGAAATATCTTATCCCTGAGACTGTTGCACAACCTTCTGGCAGTGGTGGCACTACCGGTTCAACGAAGTATCCTGTTCGTGAATATGCAATTTTCGGAGAAGATTATTCACGCGTTGAGATCACGGATAACGACCTGTCGGGTACAATATATTACCTGATGTCAGGACATGGCGGGCCGGATCCGGGCGCAAACGGGAAATATGGGACCTTTACACTCACCGAAGATGAGTATGCCTATGATGTTACTCTGAGGATTGCAAGGAACCTCATACAGCATGGAGCGCTTGTTTATCTGATAACCCGTGATAATAATGACGGGATCCGTGACAGGAGTATACTGCCGGTCGACAGTGATGAAAAGTGCTATCCCTCTGCACCCATCCCTGTTAGCCAGACTGCCAGGTTGAGGCAGAGAACCAATGCAGTTAACAGGCTGTATGCACAACATAAAGGAAATTACCAGAGACTTATTGTGCTGCACCTCGATAGCCGCAGCAAAGGCGAGAACATTGATGTATTCTTTTACCACCATAGTAACAGCAGGCCAGGCAAGCGTCTTGCAGATAATATTCATGACACCTTCAGGGAAAAATACAGGAGGTTCCAGCCAAACAGATCGTACAGGGGAACAGTTACCACAAGAAGTGGATTATATGTGGTAAGAAATACAGATCCGCCAACAGTCTTCATTGAACTTGGAAATATATCAAATACCAGGGACCAGCTCAGATTTGTTTTATATGATAACCGGCAGGCTCTGGCCAACTGGATAACCGAAGGAATAATAACTGATTATTTAAACCGTTAAATATTCAACTGCTGTAGCAGAAGCTAAAGCGGCAAAAACAAGTTACCGGAATATGAATTACATTGATATAATTATCCTGGCAGTCCTGGTCTGGAGCCTCTTCAGGGGATTCAGGAACGGCCTCTTTATAGAGATGGCATCTATAGCGGCATTGGTCCTGGGTATATGGGGAGCGATACGTTTTTCTGGCTATACCGCTGATAAGCTGATTGAATGGTTTGATCTCAGGACCGAATACCTCGGTCTGATTGCTTTTGCACTGACCTTTGTAGTGATCGTCATACTGATCCATTTTCTTGCCAATGCTCTTGATAAATTAATGAAAGCTGTAGCTCTGGGATTTGCCGTCAGGATCCTGGGGATGATATTTGCAGTCCTCAAAACTGTTTTGATACTAAGTATAATACTTGTTATTCTTAATACCATTGATCAGAAGGCCCGTTTTCTACCACAGGAAAAGATCAATGAATCAAGATTCTACAGGCCTGTTGCCGATTTTGCACCTATGCTGTTCCCCATTATCGAGGGTGGTGACCTCAGGAAGAGCTTTGACAGGCTGCGGGAGAGAAAAAAGGATATAAAGCTAAAAGAGGATATTGAGGTAACAATATAGCCGGGAGGTTCTTATTCCCGTTTTCGGGTAAGTGGTGAGAAGCAAGTGGTGGCCGAATAGATTAATATATAGATCTTTAAATAATGTACCCGGTCTCAGGAATTCTCCAAATCAACCAATCAACCCTGCCTGCGGCAGGCAGGAAATCAACAATTTAAATTATATTTGCATTTTCAGAAAACATCAATTACAATGAATTTCGTCGAAGAACTGAGATGGAGAGGTATGATCCACAATATTATGCCAGGAACTGAGGAATGCCTGAAGGGAGAAATGGCCTCTGCATATGTTGGTTTTGATCCCACAGCCTATTCTCTGCATATAGGGCACCTGGTTGGGGTAATGATGCTTAAGCACTTTCAGAATGCAGGACACCAGCCAATTGCACTTGTGGGAGGAGCAACCGGGATGATAGGAGATCCGTCAGGCAGGTTACAGGAGAGGAATCTGCTAACTGAGGAGGACCTGCGCCACAACCAGGAAAGTATAAAAAAGCAGTTGGCAAAATTTCTGGATTTTGAATCTGATATGCCTAACAGAGCACTTCTGGTCAACAATTATGACTGGATGAAGGAATATTCATTTCTTGGTTTTATCCGTGATATAGGTAAACATATTACTGTAAACTATATGATAGCCAAGGATTCTGTTAAGAAGCGCCTTGGCTCCGAATCGAAGCATGGAATGTCATTCACCGAATTTTCTTACCAGCTTGTACAGGGGTATGACTTTCTTAACCTCTACAGGGAGTATAACTGCAAGCTTCAGATGGGAGGATCGGATCAGTGGGGAAATATTGTTACCGGGACTGAGCTGATCAGGAGAAAGGATGGAGGAGAGGCATATGCACTCACCTGTCCCCTGATAACAAAATCGGATGGCACGAAATTCGGTAAGACCGAGTTGGATAATGTGTGGCTCGATCCTGACAGAACCTCACCATACAATTTTTATCAGTTCTGGCTAAATGTATCTGATGAAGATGCAGCCAAATATATTAAGATCTTTACGATGCTGTCAAAAGGCGAGGTGGATGCACTTGTGAAAGAGCATGCAGTGGCACCGCATACCCGGTTGCTGCAAAAACGGCTTGCAGAAGAAATTACGGTAATGGTACATTCACGCGGCGAATTTGAAGCATCGGTTGAGGCTTCGGAGATACTTTTTGGAAAAGGTACAACAGAATCACTCATCAGGATGAAGGAGAATACATTCCTTTCCCTGTTTGAAGGAGTACCTACTTTTGATATTCAGCAGGGGATAATCGAAAAGGGAGTTAATGTGATTGACCTTTGTGCCGGGCATGCCCCCATTTTTACATCCAAAGGGGAAATGAGAAGGCTAATAAAGGGAGGTGGTATCAGTATCAATAAGATTAAGCTAACAGACGAAAATTACTCTGTTGAAAAGGGAAATCTCCTGAACAACAAATATTTGCTGGTTCAGAAAGGAAAGAAGAACTACTTTATTATAAGGGTGGTATAATACTGGCATGGAGCATCGGGAGAACTATGTATGGACTGGGGAACGGGCTGCAAACCCGCGCCAGCATGGGAGTATATGATATTGGTTTAGGCCTCCGTACCCCGTTCTCCTTTGGCCTTTTGTCTTTTGCCATTCGCAGTATAAATTTAGTAAATCGGCGATCGTTAGTATATTGCACCTAAAACCACTCTGATGAAGAAAAACAATTATCCTGAATTCAGGTTAGACTCCTTTAACCTGGTAAACTTCCTTTTCAGATATTGGAAAATTTTTCTATGGACCGCTATCGCTGCATTTATAATATCAGCCTCAGTATCGCTTACGATGAAGCCATTGTTCAGGTCGACAGTCACACTATACCCTGCTTCAAGCATTACGCATCCGGGTTCAATGCTATTCACTCCGGGGTCGAACAATCTGACGTTCGGTGACGAAGAGGGTACAGAAAAGATACTTCAGATCTTACAATCGGATAAGATAGTTGATTATCTGATAGAGAAGTATGACCTGCTTAACCACTATGATATTGACCCGGAAGCAAAGTACAGGTATACCATGCTTGTTTCAAAAATGAATAAATATATTTCGTTCAGCAAGACCCGGTATATGTCGGTACAACTAAGCGTAATGGATGAAGATCCGGTAATTGCGGCATCAATGGCAAATGATATTGCCACCCTGATCGATTCCACATTCAATAAATTGATAAGTGAGGCAGGGTACAAGCAGCTAGAGGCACTTGGCAACCAGTATAACAAGCAGCTCAGGGTAATCAGATCTTACGAAGATTCTTTGATGATAATCACCTCGTCAGATGCACTTCCTTCAGGAATTATCAGCTCAGGGCTGACTCCAGGACGCGAAACCCGTATACAACGATATTCTCTTCAATCACCTGACCTTATCAGGTTTAGTGCAAACCATGAAAATGCTATCGAGGACCTGGCAGCAATTCGCCAGAAGTATACCGAGGCCAGTATGGCAGCTGAGCAGGATTTCCCCTATACCCTTGTTGTAAACGAAGCCCGCGTGTCTGAGAAGAAGGCATTTCCCAAAAGATCAATCATTACCATTGCTTCCACTGCGGCTACCCTCCTGTTTGTTATGTTTGTTCTGATATTCGTTGAAGGTCTGGTTTTCCCTGAAAAAAGGGAGGAATAATAATGCCAGCTTTTTCTGAAAGGATAACATATTTCCGGATCAGTGCTCATTGGAAACCTGTAATTGCCATTTTATCAGGTCTCTCATTCCTGCTACTGTGCCTTTTGGCAGTTAAATTTCAATTGTACCTTGTGTGGCTTGTTCCACCAATGCTTTTGCTGCTAATAGTAGCATTTGTAAGGATTGATATTTTTTTTCTGTTACTACTGTTCTTAACTCCTCTTTCTGTTCAGCTCAGGTTCCTGGTTAATGACCCTCCGGCAGATATTTTCCTGCCAACAGAAATAATGTTATTTCTGATATTGGTTATAATGATCTTCAAAATATTCAATTCAAAGGAGTATGATCGCAGTGCAATGGGTCATCCGGTTACTATTATCACCGGGATAATGCTGTTATGGATGGTGATCACTACACTCACCGGTACAATGATCGTAGTGTCCCTGAAATATTTCCTGGCCAGGTTATGGTTTGTCGGTGCATTTTATTTACTGGCTATTGAACTATTCAAGGAAAGGGATTTCATAAAGAGGTCGCTTACGGCGCTTGTTGCAGGATTGGTACCGGTTGTGGCCTATCACCTGGTGGGATTATTGAAAGCAGGTCTCTTCAACCAGGAGGCAGCACATATCACCATGTGGCCTTTCTTCAATGATCATACATCATTTGGAGCTGCCCTGGCATTCATAATTCCTGTTCTTGTCTGGTTGGGTTTTGGACGGGAAGGAAGAGGCATTGCTCTCTTTTCAAAGGTGTTTTTCGCAGGTCTGCTCCTGCTTTTTCTGGCAGGTTTCATTTTTTCATACAGCCGGGCAGCATGGATCAGTCTTGTAGTGGCAATTTTATTTACACTGGCCCTGATTGCCAGGATCCAATTGAAACTTGTCATTTCCATCAGCCTGTTGATTATTATAATCGTTATTGCATCCTGGACCTCAATAATTACCACCCTGGGCGGTAACAGGCAATCAGCCTCCGGCAATATTGCAGAACATATTATGTCGATCAGTAACATTACCTCTGATGTCTCGAATATGGAACGTATAAACAGGTGGAAATCTGCATTGAGGATGATATCTGAGAAACCTGTTACTGGCTGGGGACCAGGGACATACCAGTTCAAATATGCTCCCTACCAGTTTTCGCATGAACGCACTATTATCAGCACCAATTTTGGTGATCGCGGTAATGCCCACAGTGAGTATCTGGGTTCGGCGGTAGATTCAGGTATTCCGGGAGGGATATTATTTATAATGATTGCCGCAGCAGCTTTGGCAACCGGGTACAGGGTTTGGAGGAGATCTGACAGCAGGTACGACAGAGGCCTGGTGCTTGCGGTACAGGCCGGGTTAATAACCTATCTTTTTCATGCTTTCCTGAATAATTTCCTGGATACGGATAAGATCTCAGCTCCATTCTGGATCTTCATAGCGATAATGGTAGTAATGGATCTTCAATTATCAAAAAGAAACGATCCGGATAAGTCAGGACAGGACAGCAGCAATAATTGATACATCGTCGAATAAATGCGGATTGTTATCCGGGATCCCGAGGTCACGGATCAGTGCTTTTATATTCTGATCGATAGGCTTCATGTTCGATATGTGTTTAATGATGGGAGCGGTTCCGATATCCTTTCCATCTTCACCCTTCAATTCCGATAATCCGTCAGTATAGCATACCAGCTTGGTAGGATTTACGATTTTCACTATAGACGTATTAATAGTCGGGATAACATCGAGCATACCAATACCAACAGAAGAGGCTTCCAGATAATTTATCTCACCGGTTACAATGTCAAAGAGGACCGGAGGATTATGGGCTGCATTGATATATTCAAGTTCACGACTATCATGGTTGTATCGTGCAACAAAGAAGGTAATGAACTTTTCACCGGAGGCATTCTGTACTACTATATCGTTTAGTTTATGGATCAGAACCCCCAGTCCGATGTCTGCACTGAAAAGGGCACGGAAACTGGCCTGGAAGTTGGACATCAGCAGTGCTGCAGAAATACCTTTACCGGAGACATCGGCTATACAGAGACCGGTAATATTCTCACCAAGTGAGATACAATCATAGTAGTCGCCACCCACATCATAGTGGGGATGATAATAACCGGTGACTTTAATGTGTTTTGTCTGATGGAGTGAGATGTTATCCGGAATAAGCATTGTCTGCATCCTTGCGGCAAGTTCAAGCTCTTTCTTTAGTGCTTCCTGTCGCAGTGATTCATCAAATAGCCTGATATTTTCAATGGCAACAATAATAATGCTTGATATTGTCTGAATAAACCGGATATGTTTTAATACTGGGCTCATCCCTTCGCCCTCCTCATCAATATCACCTATAAGGACATAGGCCAGGGGGACATTATTGTTGAAAACCGGTAGTATGATATCCACATCCGGGAATACTGATTTCTCCTCCTGTGTTACTATTGTCCTCTCCTCAAATTGTGTCAGGGCAGCCTCAGGGTCAATTCCTGCAGCAAACTCCCCTGAAAACCCCGCATTAAGAAGACACTTCCACTCTTCGGAAAACATATATATCAGGATCTTCCCGATATTGAGCTCTTCCCTTAGTATCCTTTCATATTTCGCAAGGAGCTCTTCAATAGAGAGGTTGGCGTTAATTGACATTGTTATATCCAGAAGCGAGTCCAGTTTAAACCTGGACATCTGTAGTCTGTTTCTGGATGCCTTGTTATCCATATGAATAGCTAACCCTTGACCCTTTCAACATATGATCTGTCACGGGTATCAATTTTTATCTTTTCGCCTGCATCAATGAAGAGAGGGACCATAATTGTTGACCCGGTCTCAATTGTTGCTGGTTTGAGTGTGTTTGTGGCTGTGTCGCCGCGCAGTCCGGGCTCGGCATAGGTAACCTCCATAACAACGAACTGGGGAAGTTCGACGCTCAGGATGTTTTCAGTATCGGCATGCACCACAACCTCAATTTCCTGTCCCTCCTTCAGGAATTCCGCATTTTCGATCATACTTTCGTTAATGGTGATCTGATCGTAGGTTTCCCGATGCATCATTATATAACCCATATCATCTTTGTAGAGATACTGGTACGGGCGCCTCTCAACCCTCGCAGCATTAACTTTGACACCTGCATTAAAGGTATTCTCAATCACCCTGCCTGTTGTAACACTTTTGAGTTTCGTTCGCACAAATGCTGCCCCTTTGCCAGGCTTTACATGTTGAAATTGAACGATAGTGTACAAGTCATTACTATACTCAATAACCATCCCGTTCCTGAAATCTGCGGTTGTTGCCATAAACTGATTAGGTTTTAAAACTCCGAATTACACTTTATCTTATTTAATAATATTGAGAGGAGCTACCAGTCCTTCATAATCGGTCATATCAATAGTAATACTGCCTACAAATATATCAAATCGAATCTTAACAGGTAAAAAATTCTCATCGTTTGAGAACCATATCGACATATCATCTTCAGTTTTGAATACCCTGCCCACCTCTGTAACGGGGTTAAACTTAAGGCAATTGATCTTACCGACCTTCGTTTTTATTGTCTCGTACCCTTTAAACCTGAGGCGAATAGGGTAGAACTCATCAGTAAACCAGGTAAGGATTGTTGTAATCTGCTCCTCTTCCATCTCCACATCTCCGGCCAGGTATTCCTCCCTGAAGAGATAGAAACAGGAAAGAATATCATATATCTCTTTTGTCGTGACATGTTCACCTGTAAGCTTACTTTGGATTATCGCTGAGTCTTCCCTTGAGTAATGGTCAAACAACAGCTCATTATACCGGGTGTAGCGTCCCTCCTTAATATCACGGATTGCTTTCAAAGGCAGGTTGGTTTCAGGATCGAAGTAACTGTGGTAGTAATCGCGAATCTTGTAGAGAACATCCGCAATACCTGTAGTCCTTCCTTCCATAACTGCATACAGAACCTCTTTTCCGAAGATCGTATCCTCGATGATCTGTAGTGAAGCGGTACCTCCATTGACAAGTCCGTAATGAATATAATATTTCAGTTTTTCTCCCGCCTGATATGGCTGGGCATATGATCTGGCAATCAGAAGTACAAAAGCAATATGCAGGATTATATATGAAGTCTTGATTCTCATATCTGATACAGATCAAAGCATGTGCCATTGACACTATGATCCAAAAACATTTTTTCTGGGGATTGTAGCTAAAAAGTCTTTCAAGTAATATGGTTCAAAATAGGCCACATCCTCAAACATACGATTGCTAACTGCGGTTGTGGCCGGTATGCACAAATATTTTGCCGAGAGATTGAATCCTTCATGGAAGAGAGCATTTTTATTTCTTAGGATATCCCTGCATTTAGTTGACCCGTTGCCAAAAAAAAGGATCTTATGATCACTTAGCAACTTTTGGAAGGAATTCTTATCGATTGTATCTGCTCTGGTTTCAACCAGCTCCTTGCCGCCGGTGTCAAAAACCGAGTAATAGACATCCATTCTTCGCGCATCTATCATCGGACAGAAGAGAATCTGCTCATCAGTGCCTTTAATATTTTGTCTTATTTCACTGATACCATGATACATAGATTTGAGGGTGTTTATTGCGACAAGCGGTACATCAGAAGCATAAGATATCCCCTTTGCCACTGATACCCCGATCCTCAAACCTGTGAAAGAACCCGGACCTTTGCTTATGGCAATAGCATCAAGCTGTCCGGCCATAATATGGGATTCATTAAATAATTCCCCGATAAGTATTGTCAGAAGCGAGGCGTGTGACTTATCTTCATCACTCTCCCTTGCGGAAACAACCTTTTCATTACTGCACAATGCTACGGAGCAAATGTTTGTTGCTGTTTCAATACAAAGGATCATACGACAGGTTCTATTTTTCAGTCTTGAACAGGTCTTCTTTATTAACCACCTCGATCAGTGTACTGTCGGATAGCTTTTTACTGATCGCACTGAAAGGTGATGAAATTACATCATCTCCTTCGTTGATACCGCGTATTATTTCAATATAATTATTATCCTGTATTCCGGTTTTCACATCTATTGCCAGGGCATAAGTACCATCCGACAGGAATACCAGGGTTCTGATCTCCTCATCTGCCAGGCTGGAAGCCTCCCTGGTAGTATCGACCCTTGTTGTGACCGATTGGATCGGAACAGTCAGAATATCTTTTTTAAACTCGGTTTGTATATCGACGGTTGTCGACATCCCCGGACGGAATGGGTTCTTCCGATTCTCGGTGATCAGTTCTTTATAACTTTCCGGGAGGATAAAGATCTTAACATCAAAAGTTGTAACCTGGTCGGCAGATATACCGGCGGTTTTTGCTGAATTGGCAATCTCGGTTACGACACCTTTGAACTTGTGATCAATGTAGGCATCAACTTCTATAAGGGCAGTATCGTTTTTCTTTACCTTAATAATATCATTTTCGTTAACCTCGACCCAGGCTTCCATGCGTGTAAGGTCGGCTATCCTGAGAACCTCTGTTCCAGTCATCATCTCTGTACCGACTACACGCTCGCCCTGCTCAACCAGAAGTGTTGAAATTGTACCTGACATCGGTGCATATACGGTTGTTTTGATGAGATTTTCATTAGCCTCATTTAGTGATGCCTGGGAGCTCTTCACGGAGAACATGGCAGCTTCAACCTCGGCCTGTGCTACCTTGAAGGATGCCTCTGCCTGTTCGAATTCGGACAATGGAATTGTCTGCTCCTCAAACAGTTGCTTGTCCCTTTTAAATGACAGCTCGGCCTGGATGTATTGTGCCTCAGCCTGGGACTGGCGTGCCCTGGCCGACTCCAGTGAAGCCTGGGTCCTGTCGCGCATAGAAATATAGGTGTCAGGTTTTATCTTGAAAAGAAGGTCACCTGTATTGACAAATTCCCCCTCTTTGACATTTAACTCTACAATCTCGCCGGATACGTCCGGGCTTATCTTTACCTCTTTTTCAGGCTGGATCTTGCCATTGGCAGTAATGGTTTCAACTATTGACCTTCTTTCAACCTTTTCTACAGCTACCTTTATCGTAAGCGCTTTGCCGAACCAGCCCTGTTTCTTACCTACAACAGCCAGTATCAGCAGTACAACTACAATCGGGACAAGATATTTGAGAAGTTTATTTGATTTCATGATGGGTTGATTTTGAGTTTTAATTCAATTCATCCAAGGATAGGGGAATACCCCTGTAAAAATCCAGTACTTTGGCTTTGAAAATATATGAATACTTTGATTGTGCCAGCTCCGACTGTGCATTCAGCAACAGGCTCTTTGCCGCATTATACTCCACGGGAGTAACCATTCCAACATTGAATTTCTGCTCTGTGTACCTGAACGATTCCTCCATTGATTCAACCGCCTTTTCGCTGGCATTATATGATTTAAGGCTTGCCTCCGCATCTGCAAAGGCCTGTTGGATGGTTTTAAACAATCTCTTGCGTGAGTCCTCAAGGGTGTATCTGTAGTTATCGATATTGATCCTGTTATTACTGATATTGGCATTAACCTGCCAGCCATTGAACACGGGAACACTGAGGGTAAAACCAACACCGTAGTTGATATTGTCATTCAGCTGCTCGGCAAACGGGTAATCATCAGTTAATATGGGAAATCCGGTTATAGGATCAGAACCGAGAATTTTTTGTCGTATATCCGAATAACCAGTACTGAAAGTGCTTGCAAGTGAAAGTCTCGGACTTCGTCCTCCCCTGGCTATCAGCAGGTCGGTTTCAGCACTCTTTAGTCTCAGTTCAGCGCTCCTGATCTCAGGACGGAGCGATTCAGCAGTACCATATATCTCATACACATCGCCTGTTATCATCATCTGTCCGTCAATCGAGATGTCGGGAACAAATATCTCAAAATCTTCAGTCGTTTCAAGTTCAAGCAACTGGACAATATTCAGGTATGAAAGGTCAAGCTGATTCTGCATATCTATAAGTTGAAGTTCCTCCCTTGCAGCCTGTGCTTCAATTTCGAGCAGGTTACCTCTGGGGAGTCTCCCCGCATCTACCATCTTCCTTGTTTTCTCAATCTGCTCCCTGGTTGTAGTCAGCTGGTTGGCAGTAACCGCTACCAGCTCCTTATTTAAAAGTATTTGCAGGTAGGCAAGAGCAACATTGAGGGCTATATCATCCTTGATAGACTGAAGATCGAGAATGCTGGCATCAAGATTATACCTGTTCCTCTTTATGGTGTTCAGATTCTGGAGGCCATTGAAAAGGGTGACATTGGCTCCGGTATAAAATGAACTGGAAACAACATTTTCGTTATCAGTGAACTGATATGTTGTTTCATCCAGCGCCCTTCCGAAGGAGAAATTCTGGGTTGCTGTACCGTTAACCGAGGGATACAAAGCAATTTTCGATTGCTTTAATGTATTTTCCTGAAAATAGGTCTGAAGTTCCTGTTGCTTTATAACGATGTTATTGTCTATAGCATGATTTATACATTCTTCCAAGGTCCAGCTCCTCTCCTGAGCAATAGTTATAACACCTGAAACAACCAGGATCACGACAAGAAGTATCTTTTTCATTCTTTCTGGTATAGGTTTTCCAAGAAGGAACAAAGATAATTATTATGGTTGATTTTCCATTTAACATAAAGTTATTTAACCTTGCCCGATTATTATACGCTGATTAATTGGTGCCGGTGATCATTACTAAGGTTCATTTGTCGTATATTTACATGGGAATAGATATCAGCTATAAAAAGATCATAATATGAGTAAGAATGAATTAAAACTTGAACCAGGCGTATTGTTTGGTGAAGATGTGAAGAAGTTGTTCGATTATGCCAACAGGAATAATTTTGCCATCCCTGCTGTAAATGTTATCGGGACAAGTTCGGTGAATGCTGTCCTTGAGACTGCACGGGATGTTAACTCACCGGTTATTATTCAGTTTTCGAATGGCGGCGCCCATTTTTTCGGAGGGCAGGGACTTTCGAAGGAGGACCAGGAAGGAGCGATAGCCGGCGCTATCTCCGGAGCCCTGCATGTCCACAATGTTGCAGAGTACTATGGTGTACCTGTGATTCTCCACACCGACCATGCGGCAAGGAAACTTCTGCCATGGATCGATGGATTGCTGGACGCCGGTGAGGAGTTCTTTGAAAAAAACGGGAAACCTCTTTTCAGCTCTCATATGCTCGACCTCTCGGAGGAGCCTATTGAGGAAAATATTGCCACATGCAGGGAATACCTCAAAAGAATGGATGCAATTGGGATGACCCTTGAAATTGAGCTGGGCGTTACAGGCGGAGAGGAAGATGGTGTTGATAACGCCGGGGTCGACAGTTCAAGGCTATATACCCAGCCGGAGGAGGTAGCTTATGCCTTCAGGGAGCTTTCGGAAATAAGCGAAAATTTCACAATAGCGGCCTCATTCGGGAATGTGCATGGTGTTTACAAGCCCGGCAATGTGGAGCTGAAACCAATAATTCTTAAGAATTCGCAGGAGCATATTCAGAAGGAATACGGAACAAAGGCCAATCCGGTAAATTTTGTATTCCACGGCGGTTCAGGCTCTGAAAAACATCTCATAACCGAGGCAATTGAATATGGAGCCATAAAGATGAACATTGATACCGACATGCAATGGGCATTTTGGGCCGGGGTAAAGTCATACGCCGAAGAGAATCAAGAGTACCTGCAGAGTCAGATCGGAAATCCTGATGGCGAGGATAAACCGAATAAGAAGTATTATGATCCCAGGATATGGCTGCGTAAAGGTGAATTAAGCTTCATAGGCAGGTTGAAAGAGGCTTTCAAGGATCTCAATTCCCTCAACAGACTCCAGAAGTTATAAATAGGGCAGACTTCAGATGATCAGGTTGTTACATCATACCTGTCATTTTAATGTTGAAAATTAACATGCATGAAAAAATGCCATAAGAGGCTAATTGTTAATTTTATGCAAAGTTTATAATTAATAGTTATTGAGGCGATTAAAAACCAAAGATGAAAGACTGAAGCGCAGCAACAGACTTACTCTGATGTTGAATAACAGGGAGCTGCGGGCGCTGAATGTATATTGCCACCGTTACAGGGTTGGCAATAAGTCAAGGTTTCTCAGGGAGACCATTATGAAAGCCATCCTGAAGAGGTTCGACGAGGAGAGCCCAAGTCTGTGGGAGGGATCGGAGCCAGATCTCTTCACAGAGGGGAACAGGTAATTATCGGAAAAAGAAGAAAAGAGTAAAGATCCACTAAAGGGTGACTCAAAAAAGAAGGCTTGCCGGATCAATGATCCTGTTACCGTAAGCCAGGAAATTGGAAACCGGGCTTTTATCCGGATTAAATTTTATCGCTCTGCCTGTATCAAATTCGAGAATTCCACCTCCGCTCTCCTGAAGGATTATCGCCCCGGCTGCAATATCCCATCCATAGACAGCTCTCTTTTTGAGGTAAAGATCGGCCCTGCCTTCAGCTATCAGGCAAAACTTGATTGCACTTCCATGGGTGAGGAACTGAAGCTTTATTAGTTTTTCGGCATTGTTGACCCACCTGTCTTCCGGGATACCGTGATGCGACCTGCTCTTCAGTAGAGTAAAATCGCCTGAAACCCGTATTAAAGGAAGCTTTACGGGCTGACCATCTATCCATTTAAATGCACCTTCATCCTTAACTGCATACCAGAATTCACCCGGCACAGGGGCATAGATATAACCTTCGATCGGATAGCCCTTCTCAATCAGGGCAAGCGAAATGCAGAATTCGCCATTGCGGGCAATGAACTCTTTTGTACCATCGAGCGGATCAAGCAGCCAGAAACGATCCTGAGCGAAATTGTCATCCTGTTTGACCGGCTCCGATTCCTCACTGATAATGAGCAATCCGGGAGTCAACTGGTGCAATCTTTCGATAATTACCTTATCGGAAACAAGGTCTGCCTGGGTAACCGGTGATCTGTCTGCCTTTACTTCGATATCAAGGGAATCACTGTTGTATATTTCCAGTATTCTGGAAGAGGCTTCCAAAAGTATAGATATGATATTCTCATGGTACTCAATATCAATCATCTGAACATAATTTTCTGTCTATGGTCGTTTTGATGAATACCGGCTCACCGTGAACCCTTTTTCTCCATATACCCACTGACCTGATTTGTTGAATCCATAGATGGTCAGGTTGTAATCGCCATAGTTGTCATTTGTTGTAAAGTTGATACTATTTCCCAAAGATTGGAAATTTAGATCCCATAAAAGGGTATTTGAAAGCAAAGGGAGATTGGCGGGATAGTCAGCAACAACTTCAGCTTCCCTCACTTCTGATCTCTGTGCCATCCCGAGAGAAAGGAGCTGTGATTTTTCAGGCAGATCAAGGCCTGCAAGATCACCATTTACAGAGATAAAGTTGACAGCGCCTGCAAAGGTAGCATTTCCGTGGATATAAAGCTGATTCTTTACTTCAATCAGCTTTAACCTGTCGGGAGGCAGGTCAAGGAATTCGTTGAATTTCAGCAGGGGTACTCCATCGAGGAGGAAAACCGGCTTATAAAGTCCGGAGAAAAGCTGCTCACCTATTACATTGAGATAGTATTCATTATTGTTTTTTCTCACAAACACGTTCGGAACAACTTCAAAAATGACCTCCCTCATATTGGGCAGTTTTATGAAATCATCAACCACGACCGTTTTGTCCGGTTTGCCGAAAAAGGCCCCTTTCCTTTTCTTCTCATTAACTTTTCCATAAGGAACAGGTGCGGGTCTGGTATAAACATCTTTTATCTGCTGGTTAACATTCAGTTCACGTATGAATCTGATATCTGCTTCAGTCAGGACGAAATCCGGAGCTCTAATTGACGGTCTGATATTGTCAAAGTCAGATTCAACCCGGATAATAGTACCGGTATCAGGTTTTTCAATAAAACTAACGATCATGTCGAGGGGTTCATCAGATGCCGGGAAAGTAAAATGGAACCTGCCTGAACTGTAGGTTTTATCAGCATAAAAGGTATTATCATTCAATATTGTTGTGCTGATGAAAATATTCTGAATCCCCTTGCCGGTTGAGTTATTGACAACTGCCCCGTTCAGGGTAACCCCCCTGGTCTCCGGTACAAATCTTGCCTCCTTTTCAATTATATCTGTAAGGCTTCGTTGGTCGTAATTGTGCTTTACAGGATCGGCAATACCTGGCCTGAAAAAACTATAAACTAAGTTTTCAGGATAGCATGAACCTGCAAGCCAGGCTTTCCTTGCTTCAGGATCTGCAGGTATCTCATAACTGGCAGGCCAGCCTGGCAACCCGGGGATATAATACTTTAACGGGTCCTCAGGCTCTGCCTTTTTTACCAATACTACGAGTGATTCATGATCAACGGTGGATCTGCCAGACGGGACAATAAGCCTTACATCTCTTTTTTCCCGGAGTGAGAGATCTTCATCCGTGATCCCAATCTCGGGAGCTGGAGCGAAAGCGTTTCTACCGATCCATAATTTTTTCGCTACTATAGAGTTCTGATCGTCGAGAATTGTGAACTGTGTAATCCCCTCAGGCAGTTTCCCTGCCGGGATAATAAATTCCACCTCATTAGCTTCAGGTTTGGCAATATCGTACCAGTAAATTGTTCCGCTTGAGTGAACAAGTAATTTATAGGAACCGGTGTCGCCGACAGGAGGAAGCTGAACCTTGACTGAAACATTATTGAAATACTCTTCAAGCAGGATAAAAGGAGATGTTGCGCTGTATTCATGTATCACCAGATCGGTCAACCTCGCATTAAAGCCTTCCACACTGACAGTGAGATCATCCAGGTTCCCCCTTGTTGTTTTGAACATTGTCCAGCCTGTCCGGTCTGTTTTAAAGGGGATCACCATATCAGAATCGGATGTATGGAGAACACCGTTAACTGCTAATCCGCCACCATGACGACCTGTCGCCCTTATAACTATTTTATCAGATATTCCCTCCTTCAGCCTGCCCTGCTCCGGTATAAGTTCAACGCTCACTTCAGGCAAGAAGCCGTAGTTATATAACTCCTCTGTTGAACCGGGATTAACCACCTTTACCGGGAGGAAGCAATTATTGGATTCAGGAAAATTTCTCATCCAGTTGGTATATCCCCTTAGGAAATACCATCCTGACCTTAGCGATGCAGGTAATGAGATCGACTGGGTGACCATCCCATCAATGATCTCAAACTTCTGACGTGATATATTATTGCCGGTTGAATCGAGCAATTCAACTCTCAGTATCTTACTTAACGCAGAGGGTAGATATGTATCAGCCTCAAGCAGGTATGCAGTAAAGTTGACCTCTTCACCAGAGATATAGAGATGCCTGTCAGAATTTATCCATACAGTTTCCCTGTATTCAGGATTTGTCAGGGGAGACTGTTCCTGTGCCGCCAATTCTGCCGCTGAAATAAACCCCGCAAGCAGGAAGCAACCTAATGTTTGATATATTCCGGTTCTTTTCATTTCATTCTGTTTTCTGGTCAGTAGCCTATTTTTGCCAGAAGGGCGGCCGTTCAATGACCCCACCTCTTTCCCTGCAGTCAAAACATCTGGGATCACCGGTCATGAATACTCCGGGATCATCTTCAGTAATATAGGCCCCTACCTCGACATTTTCCCATGGGAACGATTCAACACCTACAGTATCTCTTGAACAGAATTCCGGGTAAACTCTGAAATCGCGTGGATGTGGCACAAAGATCCTTGTTGTTGACACCCCGGCCACCTCAAAGACACCCATTACATTAATACCGGGGTTGGATGTGCATGTTATATTACCGCTGATCCTGAATGGTTGTGTTTCGTACAGGCCACCTGTTTCAAAGAGGAGCCTGCTGAGCTCCTCCCAGAACCTGTAAGCTGATTTATTGATCGACATCTGGCAGGCAAACAAACTGTACTTTATCATCAATTTATCACCATATTGTGACACAAAATGAAGTGGTGCATTCCTTACCCTGTTTTCCGATAATCCTTCCGAGGTGGATACATATATCCCGGACACATTCCCGGTTTTATAGCAATAAGCGATACTATCATTCAGGAATTCAACCAGTTTCGATCCGTCCCAGATATAGGCTGAAAAGAATGGTACGCCATATAGGTATGTCTCCTCCATGAGATATCTCACATATAACGGTTCACTGCCCTGCATCCGGGTATTTGCATAGAATCCCAGGCCCAGGGAGGCATCACTTGTCTCTGTCAGCTTTGCATTTAGGGTCTTATGTGTTATACTGTCAATGGGAGGCGACGGGACAAACTTTTCAAATGGTGATTCATACAGGTTCCCCTCAAGGGTCTCTATAACAATTTTATATTGTTTACCTTCTTCCAGGGTGAGATTCCCTCCGGTGTCAAAGTATTTTCCGATACCCGTCTCATTAAACTGATAAAAAGTACCATCGTCGCAGTGTATTGTTACATTGGCTCCTGAAATATTATCAGATGGGGTATCGGGGGTTGTATTTATATTCTCCTGTGTGTGTATGGGGACTGTTCGCGATATAACTACCTTATGTGGAATGTCAGCGTGATCGGAAACGATTGCCTCAATAAACATAGTGTTCACATAATCAGATGTCTCAGGAACAAAAGGTTCAATACAGGACCCTGCCGCCAGTATAAAAAATATTATAGTGATAATAAGTTTATTCCACCGCATAATTACCAAGTTTAAAATTGTAGCTCACAGTAAAGATCGGTACTCCGTATATCGACTGCTTATATCCGCGGAGTTGACCATCTTCATTCTTAAAATAGACTGAATAGGCATTTTTCCTGCCGGTCAGGTTATAGACTGCAATCATCCACGATCCATGTGCAAATTTACGTTTCAGAAGATTCCCTTCAATATTCAGCGAAGCATCGATACGGAAATAATCAGGTATCCTGAATTCATTCCTTGTGGAGTAGCTTACACCCTGTATCCCGTTTACGGTAAATACACCTGTTGGATATGTGATCGGTCGCCCGGTGCTATAAACCAGGTTTGATGCCAGGCTGAATCTGCGTGAAAACCTGAAGTTTGCGACAAAATTGAAAGAATGAGGTTTGTCATAGTTTGATGGATAGGTCAATCCCTCATTGATCCTTTCCCACCAGTTATCGCCATCGACCGTTACAAAGGATCTCGACCAGGTATAGCTCATCCAACCGGTAAACCGGCCGACATTTCTCCTGACAAGAAATTCAGCACCCCATGAATCCTGTTCCCCCTGCAGGATAAGGGTCTCAAAATTTGAACTGAGAGACAGCTCTGCGCCATCCTTGTACTCAACAATATCGTTGGTTTTTTTGTAATATATTTCAGCTGAAGTTTCCAGTGCGAACCTGTTGAAATTCTTATACAACCCGAAACTGAACTGGTCTGAAACAGGGGGCCGTACATATGAATCGGTTAATTTCCACCGGTCGGTAGGCGACAGGGCTACGGTATTCGACAACATATACAGATATTGTCTCATACGGTTGAAGCTGACCTTCAAGGAGAAGTCGGATAGTATCTCATAATTAAACGATAACCTGTATTCGGGGCCTGAGTAATGTTTGATATTTTCGCTGCTGTACCGGATAGTATCGGTAATATTCTCCATCTCCCGCGGAAGGTTATCAGGATAGACATACACATCTGAGGGTCCAAGGAAATTAAAAAAACTGTATCTGATACCACCATATAATGTGAGTCTGTCGGTCACGGAATACTCATCATAAAGGTGTATTGAATATTCCAGACCCTTCTCCCTCCCGAGTTCCACGGGAAGGATAAGCGATTCATCACCTGCAGGCTTATATGTTCCCTGGTTGAGATCATGCAGGATGAGACTAGCACCTATCCCTGTCTTATGATTCAGGAACTGATATCCGGTAAACTTTATCTTCAGCTCACTGTGATTTACGGTAAAGAGGTTCTCATATGCCCTGGTGATTTCCTCCTTTAACGAATGATAATTACTATAGCTGCTGAATATAGCAGCAGCATTCATGTTCCATCTGTTATTCATTTTTCTGTCGTACAGGATAGAGGAGCCTATATTTTCATACCTGTAGTCATTCGTAGAGGACAGGGTAAATTTGTCTTTACTATAGTATCCGAACAGCTGGAGTGAGCTGCTGTTGTCAGGAAGGATGTGGACTCCGGCCATCAGGTCATAGAATGAGGCATTACTATTCTGAATATCCGGATCTTCTATCCTCTTCAATATCCAGTCAGAATAGGTTGAACGGGCACCGACTATCAAAGAGATTTTGTCCTGGACAACAGGTGTTTCAAAAAGCAGTGATCCGGTCACCGGGCTCAATCCTCCCCGTGCCCCGAATTTCTTCTTGTTTCCTTTACGGGTCGATATCTCAAATACCGATGCCAGTCTGCCTCCATATTCAACGGGAAAGGTGCTCTTATACAGATTGAAGTCACTGACCATATCGGGATTGAAGGCAGAGAAAAACCCAAAGAGGTGTCCGGTATTCAGGACCGGTACTTCATTTATAAGGAAGAGGTTCTGGTCCGATGAAGATCCCCGTACGTTGAATCCTGCTGACCCTTCACCAACCGATTGTACACCTGGCATCATCCTGGCAACTTTCAGGATATCCCTTTCACCCATAACCACGGGGATTGACTTGATCTCCTTGATATCTATCCTCTGGAATCCCATCTGCATTCCCCTGACATTATCGTTCTTGCCTGAACGCACTACCACCTCCTGAAGGGTGATAAGCTGTTCATTCATCTCGATATTCAGGATTCCTGAACTGTTCATCTCAACTATGTACGATTCTTTCTCCATACCCAGGCATGATATCTGAAGGTTATAGGTGGAGCCCGCTTCAAGCTGCAATGAATAATAACCATCGCCATCGGATATCACACCTTTGCTGGTACTTTCGACAACTATAGTAGCTCCTATCACAGGTTCACCTGAAGCTGCAGATCTGATCCGGCCTGAAAGGACAGAGTTCCCGGAAGCATCGCGGTCGTTCCTTGATCCCACCACAGCCCTGTTTATTTTCTTTTCATAGGAGAAATTACCGAAGTAGTTCTCCGCATCAGGGATTGTTGATGAGTCGGCAGATTGTTTGCTTTGAAGGAGCTGCAGTGCATCATCCGTGATCCTCGTCTGACCGGTTATAAAGAACTGGTTATTTCCCTTATAAAAGACATTTACTCCGGCCGGGGCAAGCAGTGACTCAAGGAACCCCAATACTACAATCGAGTCACCCTCGATATTGATACGCAGGTTTTCTACCCACTCGGGTGAATAGAATATCTTAATCCCTGACTTCTTCCAAAGCTCGGTTTCAAACTCGGCAAATGTCATATTAGCATATGATCCTGATATTACGGGTGAGGTCAATACCTGGGCTCTGGCAAACGATACCAGCAAAATAAACACTATCAGGATGCCTGTTCTTTTCATTCTCTGTTGCTGAGTATAAAATTATAGTGGCTTACAAGCTTTGCCCTGTTGGCCAGGTCACTTCTCCTCATAGTGAGACGATTTTGCCTGATATAATCTTTCAGATTCCTTTTTTCTTCAGGGTTTAGCCTGAACAGGGCCCGCTTGCTGGTAAAGGGAATCAGGACTTCGTCAACGTAGAGATACTGTTTAATAGTCTCCTTGTATTCAAAGTCTGTCATACCTGAACCGTTAGTCAGCACCATCTCCTTGACAACCAGCACCAGGTAGTCTGCATCGCCCTCCGCCATTACCTCACAAAAGACCCTGTTAAGGCTGTCTCTGCTTCGTGGGAACGGGACGAATAGCCTGTTATCCATCCAGAACCTCTCAATCCTGTTTTTATTCAGCGACAAATGGTAAGGAGCATTTTCCCTTGCTATGAAGTACATCACAATCTGATTCTGATATATATCATATCTGAGGCTGAGGTTTGTGAACAGGATCCCATCCAGCAGTGCAGATCCCTTTTTCCACTCTTCTCCGATGAAGTATGGGTGGCCGGCTATGGAGCCATACATCGGTCCGTAATTGAATTCTCCGCTTACAAGCCTCTGGTCAACGCCATAGATCTTGTCATAATATGCATTGGCTTTTTCAGATACAGCTGTATTCTCCTGGGCCACGACAATAGTGGAACCAGTGATTACAGCGATGAAAAGGAGCGTGAAAATCCTGCTCAGCTTCCGGGATTGATTTGTAGGTTCGGGTTCCAAGGTATGCTGGTATAACTATAACTCTTTAATTAAAGAAGAAATCAAAATTAACTTATTTGTAATTACGAGGCACACCTTTGGGTCTTAAAAAAGATTAAATGTTGTCCATTAGCATTAAAATTTATATTACTGATTATTGTGAATTGCAGAATATTACCTGGCAGAGCAATTATCTTCACGGTTTTTACATGAAATCCGGGTCATGAGGGGATCGTATGTTACATAATTATGACAGATCTTTATTGTATGAATCATTTTTAATATTTTGTAAAAAATCATATTTTTGCACCACCTCATAAGGTACAATTGACCCATGGTGTAATTGGCAACACGTCGGATTTTGGTTCCGAAGAGTCCAGGTTCGAGCCCTGGTGGGTCAACAAAAGAGCGACCGGTTTCGGTTGCTCTTTCTGTTGTGAGGGGGTAAGGGTGTGATGGAGTGTGGGGTTGCTTCTCCCCCCGAGACCTCGCGGGACTCGCGGTGAAAATCTCATTATCGGGCCAACATATACTGCCTTATTTTAGCTGCTGTGGAGCATGTCAGTATCTTATTTCAGAAGAGAAAGAATTCTTTCTTCATAGATCTCATCGGCTTCTAACGCACCCCAACCATGTTGACCCTGGAACAATCCATCATAGGCTGAATCATGATAGGTCCTGATAATGTGTGGAATACCTTCACTGTCAAGAATATCTTTTATTCTGAGGGCTTCAATCTCATTTTCCAGTGTAAGAATTTTCTTTTTCATTGGGCTGGCTTAATTTTCAATCAATTGTTTATTGTAACTGCAGGAGGTTAATCGATTTGTTGGTTCTGCTAATTTACAAAACATATTGCAACTATAATTCCCAATTCTCCATATTACTCTGTTACTATATGATGTGGGAAGTTGAGGAGTGGGTTTGCAAGAAGTATGATAAGCAACTTACCTACACACGCTTGTTAACGAGTGTTATTGTTTTACTGCATCGTATGAACGAACAATTCTAAATCCTACTGATGCTTCTTTTGAATCCGGATAAATCAAATGTCTTTCAGAAATATTGTTTTCTGATTTCCATGACCCACCTCTAACAATACCAGGTTCGCCTCGACTTGGGGTAACCCATTCAGAAACATTATTATCAAGATGAAAGAGCCCCCATAGGTTTGCATCACCATCATTAACTTTTTGAATCCCGGCGAGCGCATTGGCTTCGAACTTCGCACCGGTTCATCGGGGCTACGTCCGGCGAAGTCGCCGAACCCGTAAACTCGGTTCCCCGCTGCTAGCAGCGAGGAGCTTCAATTACTCCGAAAGTATTCGGTACAATTCAAGATTTAGGTAATAGTGATGACCTTCAATTTCTTTTTTCTCCAATACTTGCATTTCACATAACTTATTGAGATAGTCTCTTGCTGTATTTTCCGCATAAATTCCAGAATTAACCAGATGTTTTACCTTGGTAAACGGTTGAGTAAACAAGTATTCTATAAGACCTTCCGGATTACGGAATTTGCGGTCATCTTTCTTCACGAATTCTAGAATTGAATCTTTTAGGGACACAATTTCATTGATCTTATGGAATGTAATATTCGATGTGTTTTCGATAGCTCTCATCATAAACAATAACCAGTCCTTCCAGTTACCTCTTTGAGAGACTCCCATTAATCCGGAGTAATAATCATCCTTATGATCTAAAATGTATCGACTGAGGAATAATATTGGTACATCCAGTAGTCCTTTGTTCGTCAAATAATGGATATTGAGTACACGTCCTGACCTGCCGTTTCCATCACGGAATGGGTGAATAGCCTCAAACTGAAAATGAGCAATGGCCATTTTTAGTAAATGATCAATTCTATACTGCTTGTCATCATTCAGGAAGTTTACAAGATTGTCTAGCTTGTCTTTAATTATGGTAAAACCTCCTGGAGGAGTATAGATAACCTGACCGGCGTTTGGTCCTTTGCCTCCTTGTTTAATATTCGTATTTAGAAAATCAGGACGAATCCCATCCGTTGTTTGCTTTATTTCCTGAAATACCTGTATAAAGTAGTCTTGATCAAATTGTCCGGTTTTGTGTAAATAGTTGTAGCCAGACCAAAGCGCTTCCCGATATCTTAATACCTCTTTAGATGCTCCGATTGTTTCAGTGTTTTGATCACTATATGCTTTATATAGCTCATCATCAGTTGTGAATATGTTCTCAATCGCACTGGAAATCTTTGCTTCCTGCAAGCTTATTGTATTAATCAATAGCCCCTGATTTGGAATTATAGCACTACGCCCGTGAAGTCTTGCTAAAGCTGCTTTTGCATCTCCAAGCTTCTCAAATATTTCTATTGTTTGATAGAGCTCCTTTCTGATGGGTAACGAGGGAAGACCATTCCAGGGAACGCTTCTGTCAGGATTGACTGGATAAAGTATTTCGCGCATTAATTAATCCAATTTTTAATGTTTAGTTGAATTCTGACTTCAAAAGTACGATATTTTTATTTAGCAAACATTAAAAAAATAAAAAAATAATGTTTGATAAATTGTATTAAACCCCAGGGCAAGCCCCGGGGAACCGACCCGCCGACTGGTGGGGAGCTCGGTGTAGCCAATTAAACCATAACTTCTCGTCCGCCGTAGCGGAACGCGAAGGAGGATTAAAATTCTGACCTTAAAAGTAATTCTTAAACATATAGCTAATAATAAAAATAATTTTTCTTAATGTTTGGTTAGATTTTCGCCATAAAAGAACAGAAAAACACTCCTCCCTAAACATTAAAAACAAGAATTATTAAGGTTTAATTCATTAGTAATGCAACTTTTCACCTTCTCCAAATTAATACCCGAGTACTAAGCGAACTTAGGGATGGTATTAGTTTTCTTTCATTTAATGTGGCACAACGGGAGCGTGTATAGGGAGGTTGCGGCACACGGCGAATACCAGCCGGTTATCAGTCCCGGTGCGAAGTTGGTAAACCATATGATTGGCGCGCCTGCCCCGTACGAGCTAGACGAGTAACGGGGGTCAGGGCTAATCACCTGTTACAAATCTGTCTTGGTAGCAGGAGCACCTGCCTGCCATGCCTCTGGCAGGTGAACCGGCAGGCAGGAAAGCAAAAACCGTGACAAACAAATTACCTTTATTGCCCGTGCAGGCATTTCGTTTGAAATTTATTTTATCAATATGTCAGCGGATGTTATCTTTTTCAAAGTCTTTATTGTAACGGTGTCGCTTAAAGCTCGTCATTTACCGGTCGGCAAGTCAGAAATCACCAGGGATTGTTTCTGAAGGTTGAGGAAAATAATTAATGAAGTAAAGGTAAATTAACACAGATTACTGTTTGCATCGGCAAGTAGTTCCCTGATGGCGATATTATGCGGACAGGATTTTTCACACGCTCCGGGGCAATTTTTGCAGGCATCTGCTTTAAGGCTTCCTAAATCCCTGTAATAACGTGACGCAGATTCTTTTTCCTTTAATGACTGTGAGTAATAGTAATACCTCATTATTGTACTTATCGGCAGATGACTGGGACAACTTTTCTCACATTGATTGCATCCTATCCGGCAATTGAGAAAACCCAGACTTTCACTGAAGTCAGAAAGAAGTTCGGCAGACCGATTATCGAGAGTACTGCCTGAAAGCCCGACATACTTTTCTATATCGGAGAAGTTACGGAAGCGACAGCATATTGTACTTACATTCTTGTTTGCAAGGATAAACTGGTAGGCGCCCTTCTCAAGTTTTTCAATATCAGTCAACTGGTATTTCCGGAAGAAATCCCTTGCTTTTTCCATCTGTAACCGCTTCTTGTCATAGTCTTTTTGTTCAAGAATGCCGAGCTCATCCCCTCGTTTTAAGATATCTTCGTATCCTTCAAATACACTTACAGGATTTGATTTCATTATCATTGTACCAATATTCTTTGATTTACATGCCTGTAAAACTCTTTCTCCCATCCCGGGTTCCAGGAAGTTATACGGAAAGAAAAGGACATCATATCTTCCGTCATCAATAGCAGCCATTAAGATTTCCTCTAAGGTTCCTCCCGGTTCCTGCCACCAGAAAGTCCCATGGCATGACAGTCCCCTGAATCTAATTTTTCCTTCTTTCTTGAGCATATCACAGGCTTTGTGAAAATTTCTGTCTGCCACTTTCAGAATGCTCTGAGCCTGGTGCATCATATAAAGATCAATATATGGGGTGTTCATCCGTTTAAGGCTTTCTTCAGCCTTTCTGGCAATATCATCAGAGGAGTTTTTTAAACCAAATGAGGTGTTTATTTTGGTTGTAATAAAGAGTTTTTCTCTCTCCATTCCCCTGATGACATTCCCTATTAAAATCTCATTGTTCCCGTTATTATAAGCCTCAGCTGTTTCAATAAAATTTACACCTGAGTCAATTACTGCCTTCAGAACAGATTCTGAATATGGAATTCCTGAGCCGATATCAGAAACCATTGCCCCGGTTCTTCCCAGTCTGCGATAATCTTTTATACGGGAGAACTTATTGGTCTGATCCGGGCGGGACGACAATTTATTGTCAAGCATTCCAAATCCCAGGGCTCCAATTGCTGACTTTATAATAAAAGTCCTGCGATTTAGTCTATGAGCTACCATCTTGTTGATTTTTTGCTACCAGAAAAAAAGTAATAAATTTTGAAGAACATACTTATGAAAAGTAAACTTAAGTATAATTATTGTCAAATCTATTCTAAAACATGTTGAATTAAATCCCGCTAAAGCTGGCTGGCTCATTACCAAACATACCTATTTTGAGTAACTTGAGTATCTCTTTAACATTTAACTTTTATCATCATGAAAAAAAAGGACTGAACCAACTATCGTTGAAAAAGCCATCCTGACAGTCAAAGGCTTTGACAATGTTTACAAAACTCTTCAACAACAGGTCATGCTGCGCGGACAGGAAGCTATCAGACATTGACTTTGAACGCAAAACCATCCATATCAGGCAGAGTAGATATAAAAAAATCCTATTGTTCCACTGTCGGGCTAAATGATTTTGGAACAAAAAAAATACCTTTCCGTGGAACATCCCCATGACTATTTGTTCAATGGCAAAGAACCGGATGGACACTACAGGTATAAGGACTGAGTTGGGTGGTGCGTGAATCCCTGAAGGGGGCCACTATTAAAAAGGATGTCAGTCTGCATTAATTACGTCACGGCTATGCGACACACCTGCTCGAAAGGGGCATCAATATCATCACACTGAAAGAACTTCCGGGTCATTGTGAAGTTAGCACCACGATGATCTGCCTTCATGTGGCCGGCTGTGCTGTCACTCTGGCCAACAGTCCTCTGAATACGCTTTATAAGGATGCCTTATGACCCGCCCCAGGCACGAAGTATCAGAAATTATTGAACGTTTTGGCGACCGGTTCATCGATAAGCATCGAACCACTACGTATCAGCTCCGTGTTTTAGGGGCTTTATCTATTTGCCGGAGTTCAGCCCTGGGAGGCCATAAGCATCACTGTGCCCATTGTGTGCGTGATCACATCTGTAATCCCCACAGACTTAATAATCCTGGGATTTAGCTCAACCGGGGCTTCATTACCGGGCGCTACGCACAGTATGAATCCCTATTTATTGAAGACTGTTAATTCATGCCATATTAACTCAAAGGTTATCATATTTACATTCATTTAGTATATTTTCATTTAGTTCTACACCAAATCCTGGTTTATCAGGTACTTTTACGCAACCATCAACAATTTCAATATTATGTTTTAGTATGTTCTTTTTAAGTAGAGATATTTCTGTGAACTCGCTGGCCAACGGATGTATCTTCATCGAAGCTGCAAAATGAAGTTTAGCAATCATTGAAAAACCAGGTTCAATTTCAGTACCAGCAATACATGGCAGACCTAAGGATTCGGCAACATTTTCAATTTTTTTTCCTAAATGCAGCCCACAAGACTTCGCTATTTTGATATTCAATAGATCTGCTGCTCCATATTCCGATATTCTTATAGCATCTTGTGGGGTCCAAATACTTTCGTCAGCCATTAAAGGAATACCTATATTATTTCTAATGTATGCCATTCCTTTTAAATCCCATGCAGGAACAGGCTGCTCTAAAAGTTGAAGGTTGCAGTCTTCAAGAAGTTTCATAGTTTTAATTGTACTATTAACATCCCATGCTGCATTTGGATCTAATCTTAATTCTATATCCATGCCGACAGCTTTTCGTACTTCTTTTATTCTATCTATGTCCAAAGCATGATTACTTGAACCTTTAATTTTAATTACCTTAATTCCCAGGTCCAATATTTCAAATGCATTTTTAACCATATTCTCCGGGGTGTCTATCCCAATCTCCGAAGCTACAGGTATCATATCTCGAAACTTGCCTCCTAATAGAGTGTAAACAGGAACATTCATAATCTTTCCCAGCAGATCATGAAGTGCTAAATCTACTCCTTCCTTTGCACATGTTATTCTTGCTATATTGGCATCGATAATTGATAATATTTTATTAATGTTACGTGGATCCTCTCCAATTATTTTTGGAGCAATGTATTTTTCAATCGTCGTACTGACAGATTCCAATGTTTCACCATAAAATTCAGGTTCCCATGCGCAAGCCTCACCATAACCAATATAGCCATCGTTGGTGTATATCTTTACTAAAACTGCATTCGACACAGAAAATCCTGTGTAAGCATCTGAAAATTTTCTTATTGGAACCCCGAAAGGGATTACTTGTATTCTTTCAATCTTCATATTATTGTTGTATTTATTATTGTCTTCAACCGGGGCTTCATTACCGGGCGCTACGCACCTTATGAAGCCCTATTTATTAGGCAATGTACATTTGTTAATATTTCATCTCGTTTGTTTATTTTAATCTGTATCAAGAAATAATATCCATAATATTTTTTCTGGCAAAACTCAGATTTTCAGTAGTAACACTTCATGACTTTACCAACGCCCAATTCATAATTATTTCAAAAAACTAATTGCATACTCCAACTGCTTATCCTTGCCATTTTTAATGTCGGTCTCAGTTTGTTCAACCCTAATATCAGGTGATACACCATTCCATTCTAGATGTGAACCATCATAACGTTTAAAATAGCCTGTAGGAACAAAAATTATCAAGCGATGTGGTAGTCTAAATTCACCTATGGCTTGTATGGTATGGTCTGAAGCACATCCTCCCCCTCCACTGGTTGTGTCTCCAACCGCAATCACGTTTGGTAGTTGTTTTAATATCTCAGCTGTTGACTCTCCGGCACTGATGGTTAATCCATTGATAAGAACAACCACTGGTTTTGTATAGGTATATTCGCTTGCAGAGGGTTGAAAGGGAGATGGCATTATTTCTTCTAATATGTGTAATTCTGGTTTTTCCAGGGATGTTGTCATAAAATAGTTTACAAATGCCATAAGAACAGGTAGTCTCCTCCTTTTGGAGATCGGTTATCAACTATCATCCCCTTTGTATTACTCAAATACTTAAAAACATCAGGTAATTTATTTATTAAACCTTTATCATGAAAACTCTTGAAATAAATATACCCTATTTTTTCGGATGTTATTCCATACATAACACTTTTTGACGATTTTAACCGTTCATAAAAGTATTTCCTTATTACCTTATTGCTTATTGCATGCTTATCTTTTATTTGCCTGGGAGACTTGTATGGATATCTCTGGATCCCTATTACCCTACGGTGATAAACATGGACATCTTTTAGTTCGGCAAGCATGTCATTTATCAAAAGTCTGAATTCTTTTCTGTTCGCTGACTCAACTCCGATGAACCGGGGCGAAGTTCGAAGCCAATTAATTATACCGCACTTTAGCGGTTCGTTGTTTTTTCTTATCCATCAGTTTCATTATATTTTTAAGCCTTTCTCTTTATCAATCATTGTATTGAGAACCAGCTCCACAATTTCCGATGGCAATTGTTGTAATTGTTTGTTTTGCCATTCTCTTTCCTTATCTAATGTTTTTCCTGCATGCTTCATGGCCTTCAAAGCATACAATGCCGCCCCCAATGAATGGTCAGCCATATGAGCAGTAGCAACAGCTTGCCCAATGGAACGAGCGACTGCTGTTGAAATTGGATTTGAAGATTCTCTTGCTACAGCATGCGCACCTAATGAAGCTTTCATTGCGTCACCTGTCGGTACATTATCGTTTTCCCATTCTTTAGCAATCCGCAGAGCATGTACCAGCCGATTGTCGACATTCTTATCAATGAGTGATAGTACATGTTCTGAACACTCCCTTGCCCATCTAATTAATTTATTATGGGCGTCTTTGGTGAGTAGTCCACCACGATGTACTGCAACAAATCGCTTATCTCGCATTTTTGTTCTCAAGTTTGTTGGTTCTGGAACTGCTACATTTATGTTATCATTCAATCAAAGGAGGAGATTCATAAACCTCCCTTGATTGAATGTTTTCCAAGATACTTATTACGTCCTAAAATTGAAATTCAATCCTTTGGCAACGCTCAATGCTAAATCCTTATCAGCCTTATAGAAATGCGATAACTGCCTTTGAATAATTTCATCTCGCTTTGCACCTGAAATACCACTCATTGCTCCGACAATATTGCTTACAGTGTTTTTACGTTCACCATCGGTCATCACTTTACGGAACAAATCTCCTGGTTGAGTATAATGGTCGTCATCGTTTTCGTTGCGGTCGTATGTGTCTGCAATATCTGTATCCAATTTCATTCCAGGTTCTTTATAGCTTTTATCGGCTTCAATGTTGTCGAAGCTGTTTGGAAAATAATTTGGACTATCACCTCCGTTTCCATCCACAGCCATAAACCCGTCACGCTGGTGATGATGGACTTCGTTAATTGGTCTGTTCACAGGAATTTGCTCATAATTAGCACCTAATCTGTATCGGTGAGCATCAGGATAAGCAAGAAGTCTTCCTTGTAACATTTTATCAGGCGAAAGGCTTATGCCATCAATAATATTTGAAGGTGCAAATGCTGCCTGTTCAACATTGGCAAAATAGTTAACAGGAATTTCATTTAGCTCCATAATACCAACGTCAATTAACGGGTATTCGGAATGAGGCCATACTTTGGTAACATCAAATGGATTCCATTTGAATTTCTTGGCCCGTTCATTGGTCATCACTTGAATCTTTAATGCCCATTTTGGGAAGTCACCTTTGGCGATGGCATTAACTAAATCACGCTGTGAATAATCAGGGTCTTTCCCTTTTAATACTTCCGCTTCCGCTCCTGTAAGTGTTTTGTTGCCTTGTAGTGTTTTAAAATGAAATTTTACCCAATTACGTTCGCTTTTGTCGTTAATCATTGAAAAAGTATGGCTCCCATAGCCATTCATTCTTCTTAGCCCATCTGGTGTACCCCTGTCACTCATAAGTATGATAACCTGATGCAAACTTTCGGGGTTTAAACTCCAATAATCCCACATCATGGTCGGACTTTTCAGGTTTGTTTTTGGGTCGCGTTTTTGTGTGTGAATAAAGTCAGGGAATTTTTTAGCATCTTTAATAAAGAAAACAGGTGTGTTATTCCCGACCAAATCCCAATTACCTTCTTCTGTATAAAACTTCACAGCAAAGCCTCTTGGGTCTCTTTCGGTATCGGCACTTCCTTTTTCGCCACCCACTGTTGAAAAACGAACTAATACTTTACACGCATTGCCAACTTTACTAAACAGTTTCGCTTTGGTGTATTTTGTTATATCGGCTGTAACAGTAAATTTACCAAAAGCGCCAGTTCCTTTGGCATGAACAATACGTTCAGGAATCCGCTCTCGATTGAAGTGTGCTAATTTTTCATGTAAGTAAAAATCCTGCAAAAGAACTTGTCCTCTTGGTCCGGCAGTCATGCTATCTTCATTTTCAAAATAGGGCTTGCCAGAAGCTGTAGTTAATTTCTTTTTGTCTTTCATATCATTACTTATTAGATTTATAATCTATAACAATTACTACGAAATTTAAGAAAGGTTTTATGATAGAACAATTAAAAAACAATGTTTTAGCAATCCTTTTATTATTTTCTAATCAGAACTAATCTAACGAGTTGTTCGGTTTTTTCGCCCGCACAAATTTATCTCCGATTTCAATTTCCATATCCAAAACATTTCTTTATAAAAACAATATGGCATTCAATGCCTGGTTTTGGGTCGATGTTGTTACATGTTTATCATTTGCCAGATGAGATAATAATTTATTTATCTCATCGCTTCCCATTTCAACAGGGTGCCTTTTGTTATGGTAATAAATGTATTGTTTAATCCAATAAGGATAGGTTTTTTCTGTCCTGATACTGTAATGTTTCAATCTTATTTATTCTCGTACCTGATCCAGCAACTTTGGTTTTGTCATTTATTTATTTTTATTTTTGTTATAAAACTATAAAATATTTGTTATTGCAGGTTTTTGCAATCAATATTTTACTAATTAATTGAATATTAATTAGTTTAACAAAAGTCTAACGAGTGATATACTGCAATATTGCAGTCCATTTAGTAGTTATACTAAAATAGAAAAGGAGACAAAGAGATGAAACTGAAGCAGCTTCTGTTTTCTGTGCTGACAATATCTTTGCTAATCGGGTGTAGCAGGCAGGTTGAACCAGAGCTACCCTACGCTATGGAATTGCAGGACGTGTTGGATCGTACTCGCCAATCGACAAACGTGATGGGCGTTTCGGTTGCTATCATTATCCCTGGCTATAGTCCCTGGTTGAGTGTGAGCGGCGAATCTTATCCAGCTCAGCCCATCACACCTGACATGTTGTTTGACATGGGTAGCGCTGGTAAACTCATTCTGGCTGCATTGGTACTCGACCTGTGTGAAGACGGTTTGTTATCGTTGGATGACCCGGTGAGCAAATACCTGCCTGCTTACCCGAACGTCGATGGATCGATTACGATCCGACAACTCCTCAATCATACTAGCGGGCTCTACGATATTGTCCCACATCCAGGTGGTCCCTTCCGGGTACCCTACAATTCGATTGATTTCGAAAAATGGTGGACCATCGATGAGATCTTCACTATACTTGGAGGTGAACCGTATTTTGCCCCAGGCGAGGGCTTTCACTACACGCAGGCGGGTCATCAGTTAGCCACACTGATAGTAGAGAAAGTCACCCAATCTACGGTACCGGTGGAGATACAAAAACGTCTGTTCGACCCTCTCGGCATCGACGGCATGCTGCTCGATTTCTCAAGAGCGATCCCCAGACGCTTTGAGATTGCACACCCCTGGGTTGATACCGATTCCGACGGTACACCTGAAGATGTATTCTCAAAGTCCAGAAACTGGATTGCCTCACTGTCCCGCATCCTGTTCTACACCCGGGCAGAAGACTTTGCAATTTGGACGCACGCGCTATTTGGCGGCAAGGTGCTGCAAGTTTCTTCCCTTAATGAAATGTTGACTTTCGTGCATCCCAAACCGGAAGAGACAGACGGCCCGCTGTTTATCGATTACGGGCTAAGCGTTATGGAAATCAATCCGCAACTCATGCGGGGTCAGAGGACCCTGGGTCACCTTGGCAGTATTCCGGGATACCGGGCTTTTGTGGGACACTTCACCGACCACGGCGTGACGATGGTGGTACTGCATAACAGCGACACCGATAATGGTTTTCCCATACTGGATGGGTTGCTTGAGACGGTACTGAATCATCTTGGGCAAAAAAGCGAACGTCCACCACAGTGAAGATTAATTCGAGGACATTTACCGTCAAACCATGTATGAACCTGTCGACTTGCGTCGGGTGTCGCTGTTTATCCGTTTATTCCCTTTTTCATTTATAGTATAACACAGCGCTGTAGCCGACACTGCCACGGCTGGCGCTGTGAAAATGTTGGAAATATGATTTGTGGCGGTGCGGCTAAGCGCTACCGTTAGTATTTCTTGTTCATAGAAATTGGGCATAACGTATGTGTGTCCGAACATGTTCGTATATATCTCTATTGCAGTTAACAAGTTACATAACTTATCTTGATGTGCGTTCCCAAAATCCCTTATTTAACAACCATGTTATAGATGAGGGAAGCTGGAGTGGTGGCTTGTGAAAGTACTTTTCTGTCTCTGTTATCCTTAGAGAGGTGTTCAGGGAAGTAGATCCCAGCCCTCCAAATGCCTTATATAGCATGAAAAGGGCAGGGGATCTTAATTTACAACCATTTCACAGAATATACTTGAGTTATCAATTTCATGAATTTGTGTTTGAACATTAAAGCCGGAAGCTAATTCAAGAAACTCCTGGCCGGAATAGGTTATTGCTTTAAATCCATCTTTACAAAAAATAACTCCATTTTTAGTTAGTTTATAATCAATTTCACCTATTAGCTTGTGTTCAGCTTGAATCTGAAACCATTTAAGCCTTTCATCCCAAAATTTCTCTGAGTAAGACGAGAAAAGAACAGTACCGCCCTTTCTGGTAACCCGAATTGATTCTTTTATCAATGTTAGCGGATTAACATTGAATGCAGAAATACCATTTTGGACGCAAATAACCGTGTCAAAAAAATTATCATCAAATTTTAAGTCTATTGCATCCATTGTATAAAACTCATAATCAACATTGTTTCCAGCAATTTTCTTTGCCAATTGAATGTTGTCTTTTGAAATATCAATTCCAACTACTTTTTTTGCTTTTTCTGATAGCCTTATAGCTACCCTTCCATATCCACATCCTAAATCTAATACTATATCATTCTGACTAATTTTATTCAACACAAAAGCTATTTCTGTTTCCAGAAATTGCTTAACTCTTACAGGTGCAATTTCGTAGCATCTTTGTAATTTATTTGAGTTTAGCAGATTCGAATAATAATTTGTCATATCCTTTATATTACTGCTTCTTATTGCCTTGCCCCTAAAAAACTTGTTTTATATACTCATGTTTAACGGGCTTAACATGACGAATTATAGCATCTCCTAATTTAATAAACTTCTTTGATTTCCTATCCGCAAAATCCCTTGTCGGGGAAACGGGACCAGGTTTATTTTAATTCCTGCAGATTTCGTAACAAGGCAATAGCGGCATCTCCTTATAGCAGACAGCAGATTGAAGTTATTTCCACTGCTTGGTCTGGCACCTTGCCAGGGAGTGTATCATAAGTAATAAATGGGGCGCCCTTTTATTTCTTATAGGTTACTATTATTCCTTTTTCTTTAACTCGTAGGTATGATAAGGTTTATACTTCATTACCCAGAGGAATGGGATTAGAAAAAGTACTCCGCCAATTATTGCACCAACATCAACTTCTTCATTTCTGGAAAAGCTATTGTTGAAATCTTCATATCCCTCCATAGTCAACTGGACAGTTGTGGTACTTCCGACAATTTTTGAATCCGTGTGGGCATAGGGTGTAGTACCGGCAGGCTCTCCATCGAGATACAGTTTTGCCCCAGTCGGATCGGACCGGATCATGGTTGTACTTGCACAGCTTGAAAACAGAACGATGCAGGCCAATAACATGGCAACTGAACGAAGGACAATTGAATGTTTCATATGATAAGCTATGTGGTTAGAAAGAATTTAATAAACAATAAAATTACAAGATAGATCTGAAATAATTCAAGTTGTTTTTCCTTCCGTGTTAAAAAGGAGAACCTTTGATCGTTCCGTAAGGCCCAGGTGTCTTTTAAGACATTCAAATTCAGGATCTTCGAGGATTCTCACCAATCCTGCCAGTCCTGCTGCTCCGGACTCTCCTGCAATGACTTTTGTATCATTCCCTTCTGGCGCGAACAGGATTTTCATAGCTTCCAGCGTATGAGAATCCTCAATACGTAAAATTGCGTCCGTTCCGTTCTTAATAATTCCCCAGGCGCTTTTTGATGGAATTCCACAATTTAACCCTTCCATAATGGTCTTAAAAGTGCCAACAGGCTGAGTTCTATAACCTTTTTTAAAAGATTCCAGTATCCCATCAGATTCTGATGGCTCTACGATTACGATTTGAGGCCTTTGTTCTCCGTACCGGTTTATATAATACCATATAGCCGAAGCAGCCCAACTCCCCACACCTGCCTGCAGGAAAACTATGTCAATACCAGGTACTGGTAAAGTATGAATGGTATTCTCCAGTTCCTGAAATTGAGTTAAATAGCCTGCCATTATTTGAGCAGATGTTTCTTCGTAACCTTCCCAGAAAGTATCCTGTACCGGCTCCCAACCATTTCTCTGACCTGTTTTTAATGCATATTCACATGTTTCGTCATAGTTGGCATCAATTTTTGTAACAATGGCACCTTCTTCCTCAATTGCCTTTATTTGGGACTGACTGGTATAGACCGGGACAAAAATCCTGGATTCTTTTCCCTCCCGCTTTGCCGACCAGGCAACAGCCCTTCCGTGATTACCATCTGTGGCTGTACAAAAAGTTTTAATATGTGGCTTGCTTATTAAAATTTGATGGATGGCGTAAGAAGCACCCAGGCCTTTGAAAGCATTTAAGCCAAATCTGGAGGCTTCGTCTTTTATGTAAAGATCTCTTATACCCAAACTTCTGCCCAGATCTTTAAGGCGTATCAATGGTGTTGGGCTATAATTGGCCAATGTTAGATGAAAATCAAGTGATTTGCTGTTTTTCAGTGTATTGACAGTAATATTGTCCGGCAGCTTATTATAAGCGGTATTAATGAAAAAATCCTCTCCTGCATTAGTTTTTAGTCTCATCATTCAGGTGTATCAAGGCAACATGTGCCTTTACCCTAACTGGGCTTATTAAACTTCTGAACGGTTTATTATGTGGTCTGAAGTTAATAACTTTATGATCATTAATCCAAAACAGTTTTTAATCATGACCAGGATACCTGTTACCCGCCTTCTGTTGTTTAGTGCCATGTATGCCATATGTTCCCGTGACATCCAGGATGACTCACAACATGCCCTTTTGAACAGGATCGGCAGCCGGGAAGCAGAAAATTGCCCGTGCCCATTTTGGCAATTACTGAATTAGCTCAAAAATCGAAGCAATCTGTTAATTCCAATACTGAACTATCTAAAACAGGTACGGTATGGCCTGTTGAATAGCTCTTTCAATTCCTCTTACCTTCATAATGACCGGATGGGATCCACAACTGGTCCACAGCCTTCTTTGATAATTCATAAAGCTCCCTGAGCCTGTTCTTATCAACATCATAGATACCGTGCATTATCTTTGGCAGATAAATAGTCCCATGATCCCTGATCTTCTTCTCCTTGATCACCTTCTTCTCCTGGAATTCATCATTTTTCGAGATCTCAGCATTTGTTATATCAATATATTGTTCAAGTATTTTTAGCAGGTTCTTAGGTTTGAATTTTCCCGGGTCTATTATTTCGGTCACTTTATCAGGCCTCGAAAATATCGTGCAGGTTTCAGTTATCTTATATTTATTGCTCCGGAGTATTTTATACGAAGGGCTGTGGTCTCTTACACCCCCATCGAATAGCAGTACCTTATCGAACAAATTTTTCTCACCTTCAAAATCCTGTATATCAGAATTCATGGAAACTCCAGGGGTAAACACCGGTATTGATGCAGAAGCATTTACGAACAACAGGAAATTATCATAAGAAACGGTTTTCAGGTCTATATAGAACCGCTTACCAGTATAAAAATCAACTGAGCCAACTATGCAAATTGCCAGAGAGACATCATTCCTGTATTTTTCAAACTCTTCTTTTGTAACAACTTCTGACAGGACTTTTTCAAGATTATTCTGTCTGCCTAAATAGTGTTTCTTCCCAATTATTTTCCCGATGGCATTACATGCCCTGAGTTTTCCATCCGGTTTAACCGGTGGTACGTCAAAGAATGTTTCAAGGTTGAAGTCAAGCACAAGCTGCCTGATCTCATTCATTTTGCCAAGTGCGAGTGGAACTGCCAGGATGGCTCCGGCTGATATCCCCGAAATTATATCAGGTTTGTAATTCTTTAGAGTAATGATGGATTCACAAGCTCCGAACAGACCGGCAATTTTGGTTCCTCCACCTGAAATTCCCAGATGTTTCATCTCAGTCAGGTTTTTGTTTAACAACAGACAATAATTTATATGCAATACATGGACTGTGTAAGTTACGAATTAATTATAAACGGAAGAGAGATTATGCCTGTCGAGTCCGGAATGTATTAATTGTATAAGCCAGGCAACGAAGCAATCAGAAGATGTTGAAACTTATCCCTATACTGCTTGTATGAGGAAGTAAATTGTAAGGACTGTGGATATAACTATAAGTGATGGTGTTATTTTATGGATTGTAAGTACCGTTTCATTAACCAAGCTGTCAAAGCTCAGCAGGGCACCGGAAACAAGCTCTAAAAGGAAAAATACCCCGGTTGCCAGGATAAGTATCAGTTCAGGGTTTCTCAGATCGATACCCTTTTGAAGATGGTAAATTGTTATAACGGTTAGGATTATTGCGATAATCGCTAATATCTTATGAATGGAAAATAACACAGTATTCAAAGGCCTTCCTGATTTGGTTAGCCAGATACCGGAAAGAATTATAAATGCGAATAGTATTATCGTGATAATGGTCCCTGGAGCAGGAGGATTCATATCAACTTTCCTTGAGTGAGTAAATCAGATCAGACAATATTTAACATAAGCTCAATAGTTCCTATATCGAGCCACGAAGAGATTGAAGCGTGATAAAAGGAGCTCATCCGGGTAGCATGATTATGCAAGATTGATGAGATAGTCCGGATCAAACCTTTCAAATTGCCCCTCCAATTTACATCGCCAGTTGTTTAAGCGCTTCATATACAAGGAATGCGGGCCATACAAGCGCCTTTAAGAATCCGAGCACTCCTATCCAGAAGCTGGTGGCATGTGAAATAAAGTAAACTGCCGCTCCAATAAATCCGAGGCCATAGATAGCGCTTGAAGGGGCACTTCCCTGAACTTCTCGTTTCATGATATTTCGCTGTTTTGTTTATTATTATATCAAATATAACAACTTTTTTTTTTATAAATGCTGCAAAACGGTGAACAAACCCCGGAGCCACAGCAATGAGATACCATGGCGATCCGATTCTGCCAAGCATTCATTCTGTGAAGAGATAATGAAGTAGTACTTTATGGTAATTTTTATAGGGGGGATATTGTAGTTTGTTATATTTTACTATATTGCTTCCCCGGAACGCACCTCATTCTAACTAAAACGAACCATTATGTTACTTCACCAACAGTTTGCAAGAATGGCAAAAAAGCATGCCAGGAAGCATGCAATAATTGACAAGACAACCAGGAAAAATGTGACATACTCCAGGGCTCTTATTGGTGCCCTCATTCTTGCTTCAAAATTTAAAAAGTATGATGAGGGATTCATAGGCATTATGATTCCTACATCCGCCGGATGTGCTCTTGCTACTGTGGGTGCCCTCATGAGCGGCAGGATACCTGTAATGATCAACTATTCAACGGGAGCCGAAGCCAATGCAAAGTATGCACAGAAGAAGTGTAACTTCAAAACAATTATTACTTCCAGAGCTCTCCTTGAGAAAATTGAATGTCCGGTAATTGATGGTATGATCTGCATTGAAGATATTATGGAAAGCGTAACAACCGGTAATAAACTAAAGGCTGCCCTGAAAACAAAGCTCCCGGTTGGTATGATCCTTAACAGCATTCATAAGGGGAATGAGGATGACACAGCAGTAGTCCTGTTCACGAGTGGAAGCGAAAAAGATCCAAAAGCCGTACAGCTTACTCATCGTAACGTGGCATCGAATATCAAGAACTTTGGTGATTATGTCACCCTCTATGAGTCTGATATACTTCTTGCTAATCTGGTATTCTTCCATGTATTCGGATTAACCGTAAACCTGTGGGTCCCTTTTTATTACGGAATGACCATGGTTGCTTATGCCAATCCGCTTGATTTTCAGACAATCTGCAATATTGCCCGGGAAGAAAAACCTACAATAATGGTTGGAACACCAAGCTTTTTCTGGGGTTATCTTCAGAAGTCTGAACCGGGTGATTTCGAAACGCTCAGAATAATGGTAGCCGGGGCTGATAAGTGTCCGGATGCACTTCGGGAGGGATATATGAAGAAGCATGGCGTTACCCTCCTGGAAGGATACGGGGCAACTGAAACATCTCCTGTCATATCGGTAAATTCACATGAATTCAATAGGCCGGGAAGCATTGGGAGAGTAATTCCTAACGTGCAGGTAAGGATTGAGAATTTTGAGACAGGTAAAGATTGTGAACCAAAAGTAGTAGGTAAGATTATGGTAAAGGGCGATCTTATTATGAAGGATTATTATGGCGATCCGGAGCTGACTGCCGAAAGCATTGTGGATGGCTGGTATAATACCGGGGATATGGGTTACTTCGATGAGGATGGATACCTCTGGCATGCAGGCAGATTCAAGCGATTTGTTAAGATAGGAGGAGAGATGGTCTCGCTTGTCAAGGTTGAAAACACCCTTGAGCAATTCCTGCCCGAAGGAATTTCCTGCTGTGTGGTTGAGGTGTCTGATGAGGTCAAGGGAGCTTCGATCATTGCAGCTGTAACAAAAAAGATTAACAGTGCCGAGGTACTGAAGAAGATGGGAGAAGAGCTGCCAAATATTGCGCTTCCAAAACAGTTCCTTGTTATTGAGAACCTGCCAATGATGGGAACAGGAAAGACCGATTTCCGCAGCGTTACCGAGATTGTGCAGGATATGATCAATAATCCGGATGCCATGTAACCGGGAACATTAATCATAGCCGACGATCAACCTCCTCTTTGTTTAGGATTTCGAAGGAACCTTGAATAGAAATAACCACAGCGCACAGCTGTGGCAGAAAATATAATGTAAAGTATCTTACTTCAGATATGTAAGGGCAAGTTTACGGAACTCGACCTCTGATCCCTCAGCCTGAATAGCGATCTGTCCCCTGTCGGCTGTGCAATCAAATCCATGATTCACCAGGTCGTCATTTACCCACACTTTGATCTCATTGCCGGCACATTCAATGATCATTCTGTTCCATTCACCCGGAGGATTTTCTGATCCGTCTGTCAGGTTCATGATCCTGCGTCTCTTCCCTTCGGTAATACCCCATTCCTCTTCGGGGCCTCGACGCTCGACCATCCCCTCAACAGTTATATCCTCGACAATACACCAGAAATCACCGGCATTCTCATGGGCCATCTGTACTTCGAGTGATTTTGGGAACATGCCATACAGGGCCCGGGGAGTAGAAGCATGTACAAGTACTCCGCAGTTCCCTGGATTGTTACTGAAGCGGTATTCAACATTCAACCTGTAATCCTGGTAAACATCGTCGGTAATAAGGTGTCCTCCCGGTGTCCCAAGGCTAACCAGCATACCGTCCCGGATTATAAATGGGTTCAGAGTATCAGGGTTCTGATCCATTGCGGGAACATCAATATGCCATCCGGAAAGATCATCTCCATTTATCAGGTTTATCTCCGACGATTGGTTGCTGCAGGCAACCAGACCGGTCAGCATAGCTGCATACATGGTTGTTTTTAGTAGTGATCTCATTGTATTGATTTTTTTCATATCATGCTTTATCAGCTCATCAGGCGTGATCCTTCATTTACAGATCTCACAGATGATGCCACGGTTATGGTCGAAAATATATTTCATTTTACTGTATTCCTGATCTTTATGAGAAGTTTTTCTATCATATTCTTTTTTCCGTTTGACCTCCACCTGATCAGCGAGTGTTTCAGAATTGATTTAAAGTTATAAAACTCCTTGAAAAACATTGCATCCCTGCTATCAATACCTGTTTTCCGGAACAGTAAAAGATTCCGGTGAGGCACCTTAACTAACCTGTAATCATTCCGGTTCTTTCTTATAAAACTTTCTACAAGCCTGGTACTTCGCATCCAGGTATCATGGAACATTATGTATCCGTTATCTGCAAGCAGAAGATCAGAATAGTAAAAATCGACCATTATCCCGTCAAATTTATGGTCGCCGTCGATAAAGATGAACTCAAATCTCTCCTTAGCATTCAGAAGTGAAGGAAGCAGATTGTGAGAATAATCAGCATAATAATCCAGTTTGTCACTGAAGTTCAGTCTCTCAATGTTCTTAATACCAATATCCATGTAGGCGGATTGAAAGGGATCACAGACAATGTGCTTTGAGTTTGTTGCGGCAATGATGTGCGAGGCAGACATGGCAAAAGCGAAGCCGATTTCAAGGGTTATTTTCAGTTTGTTGGCTGAGATAAAATCATAAATGAATTTTGCCTCCTCAGATTTTATTGCAGAGTGAGTGTCCCAGGATGGGATTTCAATTATTCTGTTTATCTCTTCAGGGGTCATTACACTTTTCTTTCTTTCAGATCACTTAAAAGGATCTGCAAGAGATGAGATACTGCTCTCCTACAGCAAAATCTTCAGCTTCTTAATGCAGTTATTGATTCATCGAATAGCTTTTATCGATAATTGAGCGAACGGTTTATCAGTCTTTGCTGATCATCACTACTCCCTGGTTAATGATTTGAAAAAGACCCTCGTTCTCTTATGCTGACGGGCATCAAAATAGCGCCAGAAATTCTGGACTTTTATGTTCTCTTCCAGTTCTCCGTTGGATTCAGCCCATTCAATGCCTTTTTTAATGCAGATCTCAGTCAGGTCGGTCATAAAGATCGAGTTAATTCCCTTGTTCTGGTATTCAGGATGTACTGCTACAAGCATTATATCGACCCGGTTGGGATTTTTCATAGCCCGCATCAGGTGATAAAATCCAAATGGGAACAAACTCCCCCTGGCCTTCTGGAAGGCCTTTGAGAGCGAGGGTATTGAGATCTGAAATCCAAGCAAACGATCGTTCTCGTCGACAACTGCCGTAACATAGGCCGGGTCAATGAATGAAAAATATTTCTTAACAAAGTAGTCGATCTGTTTATCAGTGAGTTGAACAAATCCGAAAAGTGGTTTATAGGCTTCATTAATGATATGAAAAACCTGTCTGGCATAGGGAAGCAATTCTTTCGTGGACTTTGCTTTAATCGATGTTAGCTTATACCGCTGCATAATCAGATCCCTGATCTTGAGTGCTTTTTCAGGTATCTCTTCAGGTACTTTTACCTCATATTCCACATAATCGATCTCCTTCCGGTAACCATGCCTCTCAAGATGTTTGGGATAATACTCCCAATTGTACGTTGATGCAAAGGTGGAAATCTCATCAAATCCGGTATAAAGCATCCCCTGACGTTCGAAAGTTGAAAATCCCATTGGTCCCAGGAGACCTTCCATACCCTTTGATAATGCCCATTGTTCGATGTCCTGCAGCAATAGTTCCGAAACCTCATCATCATCAATGAATTCAAACCAGCAGAACCTGGCATATTTTTTCCCCCATTGTTCAATGAACCGGTGATTTATAATCCCCCCGATTCTGCCAACCAGTTTACCATCTTTATAGGCAAGCATGTACTTCCAGTCACAATGTTCCAGTGATGGATTCTTTTCAGGCCGGAGGGTATTTAATTCGCCACTGATAAGTGGCGGGATCCAGTATTTATTATTCTTGTAATGCTTGTAGGGAAATTTCACAAATTTCTTCAGGTTCCGGAGGTTTTTCACCTCCTTCAGTTCAATCGGCATATTCCTTATCATTGAATTAAGTATACATCAGTTGTTAATCAGTAGTTAGTTCCCGGTTCAAGGAGGAGCAATCAAGCATAAAACTATTTATAGTCTTTGACCATATTTTGTATATGATTTCTGCACGCATTCATATTTCTCAAACTATTTCCGTAGATAGCTACCTTTTCAGCCTCCCGGTTACCTCCGCCATGCTTTGAACCAAACTGCAGCAGGCCTCCCTCATTTGATGCAACCATAACCCTGATCAATTCATTAAGGGCGTACTGGTCTTCAATGGCAACGCCTTTCTTACGCGACAACAGATCCTTCATTTGTTCCCTGTAATTCTCATCTTCTAGCAATTCTTCATATGGGAGGTTAGCAGGCAAGTTACCTGACATGTCCTGAAGAAGGCTGATCGCATTATGGAATGATTCGCTGGCAACATATTTACCCATGTTGGCAAACACGGCATCGGGTAATATGGATCCGCATTCTGTTTCCTTTGCATCTTCAATAGCAGCCTTGGCACATCCCCTTACTGTAATAGCTGTTTTATATATTTCAAATGCTTTTTCAGAATTGTTACTTAAGAAATATTCACCCTTTGTCCCGTTGTATTCCGATATTAACATTGCTGCACCAGTCATCGATTCATAAACAGCCGGTTTACACGCATTGTAGGCAAATCTGTGCAGAGTAGCGAACAAATTGGCATATACAGCGGCATAACTATGCTCGCCGCAGAGGAATACTCGCTCCTTCGGAACAAATACATTCTTAAAGACAACCATCCCCTCTTTATTCAAATATTTTTTCCCATGAGTTGGGCTATAAACCCCTTTAAGAGTTCTTATTTCGGGTCCGAGGACAAAAATTTCAACTCCTTTGGTATCGATTGGAACGGCAAAAGAAACAGCACAATTACTGTCATCCCTGGTAAACTGAAGACCGGGCAAAACAATAATCTCTTCTGAATAAATACTCATTGTTATCGGTGTTTTTATCCCGCTGACCCAAATCCCTTCATCTGTTTCCTTTTCAATATGCACAAAGCTGTTCTTCTCAGTCTGCTCTGAAGGAGACAGGCTTCTGTCTCCCTTACCATCGGTAATAGCACCTGAAGGAGAAATATCATTGTCTTGTATGTACTTTAGGTACTTAAGGAATCGCTTATGATATTCGGTTTTGAATCCTGTACCCTTATCGACACGATAGGTGCCAACATGCAATGCATGTAATGCGTCAGATCCAACACATCTTTGTGCGCAGAAAAGGTCTCTGGCAAGGGTATATATCATTCTCTGCTTCGCCCTTAAATCATCTTTGCTCTGAGGAATATGATTGAATCTGTTTATGATCTTATTATTTACGGGGGATTTTACTGTCATAAAATCCTTGTATTTCTCATCTCTTGCATAATCATAGCTGACGGATACAACATTGATTCCCTTCTGAATATCTTCATCGTCGTATGGATCAGGTAAATATTTATCCTTAACGATGTGAGGCTTCATTGCTTTCAGAGCCTTTTTATATTCATCAGATGTTCTCAAGATTTCCTGGTCGCTCATAGTATTGATCCTCCAAATATTTGATGTATGTCATATAAATTTTTTTTTTGGTGATTGCCTCGCTCATGAGAAAGCCAGGGCGCACTGGCTGCTTAAGTAAAACTTAGTCAGCGATCTTGGCAAAAATCATCACCTTTCTAAGATAAGTATTATTTTTTTTGTCATATAGTTTTCAGACCTGTTATATATTATGTTGAAAACTACGTCAGTAAAGAAACATAAATTCTGGGATAAAATTGCGGGAATATAATGAAGCATTGCAGATATAATCCAAAAGTCGTGTAAAAACCGAATTATATTATCAGCAGGAGGGAGAGGCGCTATTCTCCTACTTCATTGAGCAGCATTATTTCAGGAACCCCGATAACACCTGATTCCGTTTATAAAACACAATCAGCCTCCATTTCGACAAGCCAATCCTCCCTTAGAAATCCTTTAACCTGGATAAATGTACTTGCCGGCCTTATATCTGAGAAGTACTCACCATGGGCTCTGGCTGCTTCTTCCCAGTTTATGGTTTCCTTCAGATAGACCCTGGTCCTGATAACATCTCCGAGACTGCCACCAGCATCAGTTATAGCCTTTTTCAAGATCTTGATGCACCATTTTGTCTGATTATACAGATCGTTTGGGAAAGCTGTTGATCCATCCTCAGCTATTGGTGCCGTACCCGATACTGATATCATATTACCGATCCGTACGGCCCTTGAGAATCCAATTGGGTTCTCATACTCTGATCCTGATGAGATATTGTCTCTTTCCATGCAAGTTTATTTTTCGAAAGTCACCGTATGCCCGGCAGCCCTCAAGCATTCGATGGATTTATCAAGATCCTTGTTACCCACCAGGAAATAGTCGGTATCATAGGTTGAAACAGTGAATGTTGAGATCTGAAATTTCTTAAATATTCCTGAAATATCTGCAATTATTCCACTTAATGAAAAATCCAGTGGTCCTTCTGCTTCGATGATCCTCCAATCTTTGTTTATAGCAGATTCTATCAGGTCCGAATCTGGCTGCCTGCATACAACCGATAATTCATTTTTAGTTCTTGTTACAGAAAAAAAGGGAGAATCGCCGAGCCAGTCTGGTACCTCAGCATCAGGTTTGAACCTGATAACTGCATAGGGATCCTTATGTACTCTCAAACTTAGCAACATGCTTTTCATTCCTTTCAGTCCGTTAGTCCTGATTATCTTAGTTTAATTGATTTGTTGTCGATCACCCTCTGAGTCGCCAGGATACCATCCAGATGGTCGTACTCATGCTGGATCAGCTGCGACAGATCACCCTCCAGTTCCCATGTATGCTCCTCCCAGTTTTCATCCCTGTATGTTAGCAGACATGATCTATGCCTGAATACTTTTAACATCAATACAGGGAAGCACATGCAATAATCCCAGACCTCCATCAATTCTTCACTCAGATCCTTCAGGACCGGATTAATTATTACGTGTCGTTTATCATCCAGATAGAGGCAAAAAATTCTTTTCATAAGACCTATTTGTGGTGCTGCTATACCCCTTCCTTCACCATAAGCTCTTCTGAACTCAAATATAAGCTCAAATAAAAGGTCAATATCTTTTCTCAGACCATCAATTTCGCCAGGAGATATCTCTTCCGATCTGTCGTATAACCGCTGATCCCCAAGTTTTAGTATTCTATCAAGTTTCACTTTCATTATATCTGTTTTTATTTATCTATTAAAATATATAGCTTATTTATTTTCAATTGATATGAAGTAGAATATCGGATATGTGGTTTCCTGATATCTCTACAATATACAGGTTCCCATTATTATTGTCTTCGATCTGCTCATACTTTTCTCTGCCTGTCAGGCTGTTAACAAATCCAGGAATTGTGTTGCTGTGACCAACTATCAAAACTGTTTTTCCCCTGGTCTGTTCAAGAAACTCAATATAATTGATATCCCCGGGATCGTATAAAGTAATTTCCAGACCCAGTATATCGGCAGTTGGTTTAACAGTATTTATAGTTCTGATATAATCTGTTGAGTAGATAGCATCGAATGGTATATCACTGAATATCGCTGCCCACTGCGAAGCCCTTATCACTCCCCACTGATCCAGGGCAGGATCAGTATCGCGCGAGACCACCTTCTCGGCATGGCGGATAAGGAAATAGGTGCTTACATCACTGTTTACCGTATCTTGTGCGGGTATTGATACCGCATAAGTGAAGGCAAATAATAGCAGCAGTAGTTTTTTCATGATGATATGTTTTATTCCTTGACAGGGAGCATTTCTGCCCCACAATTATTTATGGGGTATTAGTTTTTTCCAGAATATGATCTGCCAGACTCACTGGCCAGGTCGGCTTCGGCAGCAATATACCCAAAAGAGCCCCGGCTTTTACTGTCAATTTTCAGGACAGTGTGGAATAATACAGATGCTCCATGTGCGATCTGTTCAGGTGCAGTGTATTCTAAAGGAGAATGACTGATGCCATTCCTGGATGGAACAAATACCATTCCTGTCGGAGCGATCTTCGACATGTCCTGCGCATCATGACCGGCACCGCTGGGCATACTCCTATAGCTGAAACCAAGTTCCACAGAGGATTTAGTCAGATAATCCATGATATTTCCGTCCATAAGTGCAGATACATTCGAATGATCAGGGCGAAACGAGATCTTTGTCCCGGTTTCTTTTTCAATTGCCTTCATCCCGTCAGTGATCCTGGCGAAGACCATCATGATCTTCTCACCGGACAGGTCGCGTAGTTCGATAGTTAAGATTACCTTCCCCGGAACAACATTTGATGCACCAGGCTCAACCTTAATTTTACCGACAGTTCCTACCTGACTTCCCTCAAAGCTATTGACAGATTCGTTTACGGCAATAACAAGTTTTGATGCGGCAATAAGCGCATCCTGACGAACATTCATCGGAGTGGTACCGGCATGGTTGGCTTTTCCCTCGATTGCGACCTCCCAGGTTTCGATACCCACAATACCCTCTACAACACCAATGTCAGTACCCTCGCTATCCAGAATTGCTCCCTGCTCAATATGCAATTCCAGGAAGGCAGCAATCTCACCGGGCTTTCTCACAGCCTTCCCGAGTTCTTCAATGTTACCTCCGAGATCCTCAATTCCCTTGCTTATCTTCTTCCCGCTGTTGCTGATTCTATCAAGATCCTTTTCTGTTATGGTACCATTCATGGCCATACTTCCTATCAAACCCCCCTCTTCATCAGTAAACACAATTACTTCAAGCGGGTGATCTGTAACCAGTTTAATCTCGTTTAGCAGCTCAATACACTCGATAGCCGCAAGAACTCCTGCTATTCCGTCATAGTTGCCTCCCCCGGGCACTGAATCTATATGGGAACCAAGTGAGATATATGGCAGATCCCCTGCCTTGCCTTTTCTCCGGCCAATAATGTTGGCTGCCTGGTCGATTGTCACCTCAAGACCTGCATTTTTCATAAGTGCAACAACATACAGCCTTGCTTTTATATCGGCGTCACTATATGCAACACGGTTTACACCTCCTGAAGCAATTGCACCGAACTGTGATATTTCCCGGATCCTGGTTTCGATCCTGCCAACACTTGCTTCAGTTGGTTTCTGGGAATATAGATTGGTAGAGATAACCAAAAGTAGCAGCAACAAATATTTTCTCATATCAATGCATTTTCGATGCATCAATTTAAGGAAATATTTCTTATTATTTAGTTGAGTTGATAAGATGTATAAAGTTGACAGGCCTTCCCGGACGTCAGGCAAGGTTGACAAGGCTGAAGGGTTGATTGGGTGTAAAGGTTTAACAAGGATCATTATTCCCGGTTAAACTCTATCCACTTTGCCATCTCTATAAATCCTGTCAACCTACCTTTAATCTACCTCCTGCGGTTATTCACCTTGATATTGATAGCATCTCCACCTTTGCTGAGCTTATTAAGGCGGTATTTGAAAGAGAACATCACATATCTTCCGATAATATTTGAGGTGCGTTCCATGAGGTAATTCAGCTCACTCACCCTGTCTATACCGGTATTCCTGTTCAGCAAGTCGAATCCGGAAATGGTAAATGCTGCCCTGTTGTTCTGGAGGAAGAAATAACTTATTTCGGCACCTATCAGCGGGATGACCTGAGCTTTTTCAAAGCTCCGGGCAGTATAATTGGTAATATCGGCTGTCAGGTTAATATCAAACTTGTCATTCGGTGCGAATCTTATCTCTCCAAACCATGACAGGTCAGTATAGATATTATTCAGTGATTCCTGGATTGAATAGCTGGCATCAGTCACGGTCAATCCTGCGCCGGTAAGAATATCCCATTTTTCCTTTTTCCTGTTTTCAAAGGTAAGGGAGAGCCTGTGACTGATATTGGTTATTTCATTTTCAAGACCATCGACCAGATTTATCCCTTTATTGATACTCTCTTCGATATTCAGGTTGGTCTGAATTCCAAGTGGCCTGATCGGAGTTGAAAAATCAATATTGCCACTTACTGTCATGTCCGACTCAACATTCACAAGGCTTACAACCTGGCTTAACTGGTCGGTAATAGTCCTGGAGTAATTTATCTTGTCCTTTGTGTATCTCATCCTCAGGCTTGTGAGGAGGGTGGTGAATGAGAACTGGTCGAAGATCCACCAGCTGGCCGAAATGGAATGTGTAAATTCAGGCTTAAGATCGATATTACCATAATAAAGTGAAAGACTGTTAAAGTTATTCACTACAGGCAACAGCTGATTGGCTGATGGAGTGTTAACCCGCGTTGAGTAGTTAAGCATCAGTCTGCGACCGGTCCTGTAGCTGTATTCCCATGTAAACCTTGGCTGGATCATGCTGTAGCCGGCCTCATTCTCATCGCTTCCCCACAGAAGGGTTGTATACCTTCCGGTGTTATAATCCATTCCAAGTGTCAGCTGTGTTTTTTTGGAATTTCTTCGTATGCTTAAACCGGGGGTTATCCAGAAATTTCTCTTTTTAAGATCCGGACTGAGGGTGTCGATCAACTGGTCTGTTCCGTTTGAATCTCCCTGTCTTCTCTCAAGGGTCTCGTTTGAATCACCAGCTTTTACCAGGAGATCCATATAGATCCTTCCGAACAGTCTCTGCGTAAATGATATACCCCCGCTGTAGCTGAGGTTTTTTATGTAATTATCCTGGAACTGGCTGGTGATTACCGTATTATCTGGATTATAATAGCTGGTACTGGTCTCAAAATCAGTTTCAGAAGAACTGGATGAGTAGTTGGCATCAGCAAAGATCTTCAGGATTGTTTTTCCCTCGTTGATCCTTTTGAGGTATGAACCCGATGTATTCCCTGATATTCTGTCAGAAAGGTCATAGCTTGTCCTGTTCATACTGTTCACCAGCATATCGTTCAAATAGCTGTTCACATCGGATGTAAGTGGGATGTAACCGGCATTATACGATATCCCGCCATTTACGATAAGGTTATTGGTTTCGTTCCATAGGTACCTTATACCGAAATTAAGATTGTGCGAAGTATCACGTTGGACCTGTTTTGTGAGCTCCGTCTGAAGGAAGGCATCATCGGCCCTGAAGTTTGTGGTAACGGTGTTTTCAGTAAGGTCTCTCTTAGAACCATTACCAAGGTAGCTGATAAAAAATCTCTGATTCTTTGATCTGGAATAGGAATAGTTAAAACCGACAGCACCTGAACTGGCATAACCGGGTACGATTTCTCCGAAGTTAATGGGGAAACCGCCTCCGCCAATCATTAATCCTCCGTCACCATGAGCAATTTTTACTATTCCTCCGGTAAAGCTCAGGTAATCACTTATTGAAAAACCAAATTTATTGACATTATTGATCATGCCCAGGGCGGCAACCTGTGATTTTTCGGAAAAGCGGTATACTTTCCCGCTGCCCTGGTAATGACTGCCGGTACCTCCACCAGCCATCAGCTCACCGAATACACCATTCTTCTTTTCTTCATCAAGCACCAGGTTGAGCGTTTGATTTCTTAAGCCGTCGTCGATACCGGTAAAATCCTCCTCTTCAGTCTTTTTGTCAAACAGTTCCACCTGGTCGACTGCATCTGCCGGCAGGTTTTTGGTAGCAACCTTGGGATCGTTCCCGAAAAACTCCTTACCATCCACAAGAACATTATTAACATTTTCGCCCAGCGCCTTGATATTACCGGCACGGTCGACTTCAATTCCAGGCAATTTTTTAAGCAGGTCCTCAACAACTGCATCTGTTTTGATCTTAAAAGCCTTTGCATTATACACCAGCGTGTCCTTTTTTATTTGCAGGGGAATCCTCTCGCTGGTAACTGTAACCTCATCAAGACTTACCGGCTTCGGGATCATTATTACAGATCCAAGGTTACCGCCATCATCGAAAGGGATGGAAATATTTTTGAAGATAGTTTCATAACCAATAAAAGCTACCTGCAACAGGTAGTTGCCAGCCCTTATATTCTTTACCTCAAAATAGCCACCCTGGTTGCTTATGCCAAAGTATTGCAGAGTAGAATCGTCCGGATGGAGCAGGACAACTGTTGATGAGGTCATGGGTGTTGCCTTTTCATCAAGGATCTCACCGTGCAGCGAATAGTTCTGAGCGTAGGCTGCTACTGAAAGCATCATGAGGATAATTACTTTTACAGTCCTCATTTATTAATACTTTTTTATCCTTATTTCCATTACTCTTGTTCCGCCGGTACCAGGCTCCCCTTCAACTCCCATTTCCTTCATTTTCTCGGCAACGATCTCCCTGAATTCTTCTTCTGAAACCTTTTTACCATCCTTGGGTTTCTTGAAACTTTCAGCATCCGGAGGTGTCAGGTCGATGGATAGAGCAGTGAATATCCGGTCGCCATTTTTAACATCAGCTTCAAGGACAAGGCCAGGCAGGTTGCAAAACTTTGCCGGACCGCTTTGAACCGGTATGGATGGGGTGAACCAGACCTTTGTAACAACATCATTCTCGTCCGAAGAGGTTGCCTCCATACAAGGATAGTCGAGGATCATTTTCTGATTTCCTGTTATTTTCCACTCAGTATCAGGGAAATCACCTTCAACAAGGAACAGACGAGTCATAAAGTCTCGCTGTTCGATAATTTTACCCTCTTTCAGGTCAATAAAAACTTTATTCTCAGTATCACCGATTTTTATCATCATTCCACCTTCAGCATGAAAATTGCTTCCCATTTCATCTTCCACGGGTTGAGGGGCATTTTTATATAGTGAAGCCTCAGGGCTGAATTCAAGGATCCCTTTACTGGTCCTTTCCTTTGGCAGCATATCGGCATACATTGCAGCAGCCTCGCCTTCCAGTTTTATCTCGATCTTTGCCTTCTCTTCGAAGACAACAGTCCCTGACGCAGGAGTCTGCCCCTGGACAGTAAGCAGCCCCATCAGGATAATTCCGGTAATTGAAAACAGTATACTTTTCATGAGTGTAATATTTATTGTATTAATTCAAAAAACGAAATATGATTTTGATCCGTTGCACCAAAAATAATCATTGCAGATTTCTGAAAAAGTTAAAGGGAAGCAAAAAAAGGTTAATTAAGGTTAATGATGACGTTTGGTTATAATGGTCATATTATATTTGTACAGAGGAAATTATATGAAGAGGTCCAGACCATATGGCAGGATATTGATCCTGATGATAATAAGCCAGCTCCTTCTTACAGGCTTTGTATTTCAATGGCTTCGATCACAATACATGAAGCAGAGGATGACTCTTCAGGTGGATCTGAAACATCTTTATCTGGATTCACAGGAAGAGATGATCGATTCGCTGTTGATCAGCCAGTATGTCGAACCTGTACTGGCAGATAGTTCTATACATTACCTCAGGTTAAACGAACACTTACCGGTTTATGGGAATATCGATTCGGCCCTTAAAAATATCAATACTTATCATGAAGCATCGGGAAGGATCGGTAAAGCATTTATTACGGTTGATATAAAAAGGGACTCATTACCTGCAGACAGTGAATTGATTGACTTGAGGAGGTCCGGATTGAATGAAGAAATGTTACTCCGCAGTATTCGTCTTATCATAGAGCAGTCAGATGATTCAGCAGTTGACAGGAATGGTTATTTCTGGTTCAAGAATGCGGCGATGATTGATACTATAGGGTTTAAAAGATCTTACAAGGCCAGGCTTGATGAGGGGGGAATGGATTTCAATATTAACTGGATGTCAATCTCTCCTGATGCCCATATTAACTTTTCAGGGAAGGAACTCTTAATTCAGGCTGGATTAGTAGATTGCCTGCCGGCAGTGTCAGTGACCCATTACCAGGCATACCTGCTGGGGAAGATATTTCCACAGATCATTTTTGCAATAGTTCTTACCCTTCTGACCGCCTCGGCCTTCGTCATAGCCTACCAAAGTCTGAGAAGACAGGCTCAGTTGAATGCTATCAGGAACGATTTCATAAGCAACATCACTCATGAACTCAAAACCCCTATATCAACGGTTAAGGTGGTAATTGAGTCTCTCAGAAGATATGACATAAAGAAGGACAAGGCAAAAAGCAGTGAGTACCTTAATCTTGCGTCGCTCGAGACACAAAGACTGGAAGACCTTATTAACAAGGTGCTTGACCAGTCGTTTATGGAGGAGAGCGGGCATCAGATTGATTTAAAAATAATAAACCTGCAGGAGTCTATCCAGGGCGTACTTGATTCAATGAAACCACGTCTGGAGGCTGAAGCAGGGAGTATCACATTTGCCCCGGGGGAGGGTGATTTCAATATTAAAGGGGATGAACTTTACATACAGGGAGTTCTCATCAACCTGATTGACAATAGTCTGAAATATGCTGATAGAGCACCGGAAATTGAGATCGGGCTTTTTAAATCAGGGACGTTTGTTTGCATTGAGGTTAAAGACAATGGTCCCGGAATCCCGGAAAAATATCAAAAAAAGATCTTCGAGAAATTTTTCAGGATACCTGCCAATGATGTACATAATGTAAAGGGGTATGGCCTGGGTCTTAGTTTTTCGTCGCTGGTAATGAATCTGCACAAAGGATATATTGATGTGAAAAACCTTAAGGAGGGATGCCTGTTTACCTTGAAGTTTCCAATTGAAAAAAGTGAGTAGAAAAATATTTTACATAGAAGATGAATTATTCCTTGGAAAGATCGTCAAGGAGACTCTGGAAAAGATGGGCTACGAGGTTTTATGGGAAAGGGATGGGGCAAAAGTACTGGGACATTTTAAGGATCTTCATCCCGATGTTTGTGTACTCGACATTATGCTTCCCAATATTGATGGATACAGTCTTTGCAGGACGATTCGTGGCATGTATCCGAAGCTGCCGATAATATTCCTGACAGCAAAGACCACAACGGCTGATCTGGTCACAGGATTTGAAGCGGGTGGAACCGATTATATAAGGAAACCATTCAGCATCGAAGAGCTCATTGCAAGGATTGAAAACCAGATCAATCTCAACAATGACATTACAGCCAGGGAACCAGACAGTGAGGTTATCACAATCGGAAAGTATAAGCTGATCCCTTCAAGGTACGAATTAAATTCCCCGGCGGGGCTGGTCAGACTATCAAGCCGCGATATGGAGATCCTTAAAATCCTGATTGCAAACAGGAACAGAATCACTAACCGGAAAGATCTTCTTATGATTGTATGGGGCGACGACTCTTTCTTCAACTCCAGGAACCTTGATGTGTATATCAGGAAGCTTCGCCAGTATTTCAGGTCTGATCCTTCGATACAGATAAAGACCCTCAAGGGGCAAGGGTATTTGTTTCTTGCCCCTTAGAGGCATACCATGACAGATGTTGGTGCGGATCTCCGGATCCGTGCTGCCTTAGTATCTCCAGGATGTAAGGTCAGCCCCCTCAGGTGATCCATCCTCTATCCGTTTGAGGATCCTGGGGACATACATTACATTGTATCTTAGTCTTGAGAGATAATTTGGCCTGGTCTGGTCACCGTTCCAGCAGTGTTCGGCCCTGTCGCCGTAATCAACTTCACCGTTGTAATAGGGACCGGTTGTGCCTTCAAGAAATTCCTCCGTCAGATAAACTGCGTTGTTAAGGTAGTAGTTGTCCATATCACCGCAATAAATATGGATCTTGCCTTCCAGCTTCGGGCCAAGTGTTTCCCAGTCGCGATCCATGATATATCTGAGGTCATAATTCTCTTTCCAGTATTCGGCCACTTCTGGGTTTATTTCACCTGTCATCTTATCCCATATCGGATCCGGGTAGCCATCAGCACCCATTGGCGAAAATACTGCTTCCCAGATATCCCATTGTCCACCAGACCTTGTATTTGTCCCTAATACAAGTTCAAGGTGATTCTCGCTCATAACAGATGTACTTATTTGTCCGAGGTAGTTACGATGGGCGGGTCGTATCAGCTTGCTTAATGGCCCTTCGTAATAGTATGCATTCTTGTCTTCGTAAATATTTATCAGCTCATAGGCCCTGAAATCAATTGGATCGGGACATGCCGCGAAGCAACCATTATATTCATCAGGATAAAAGAGCTGTGCCGCCAGTGCTTCCCATCCACCTGTTGATCCTCCATATAAAAACCGTGCCCACCCCTCTCCGATACCTCTGAATTGCTCTTCAATATAGGGGATCAGTTCATAAGTAATTGCATCGCCGTAGGGTCCTATGCTGGCAGAATTAACCGCATAGGAGTCATCGTAGTAGGGATTGGCATGCTGAATTTCAATAATGATCATCCGTGGATATTTAGCTGAGATCCATGTTTTATAGAAGTCGTATGCTTCCTGCTGCTGGATAAGGTTGTACCCTGATATACCAAAGCGGTCGCTGTAATCAGGATCAAGATCCTCGTCCGGAGGCTCGGTGCGGAACCCTCCAAAGTCTCTTGGGAAATGGCCATGGAATACGCATATCGGATACCTGGCCTCAGGATGCTGTTCAAATCCTTCTGGAAGAAGTATATGTGCCCCAAGAAACATTGGCCTGCCCCAGAATTCAGTAAGCAGGTCGCTCTGCATCTTTATGTGCTTGATGTATTTGGTGTCCTCAGGTTGAGGAATCGGCGGATTTATTTCGGTTAGCTCCACATCAATAACCCTGTTCTGCGATGGATCTATATTTATCTTGAAAGGTTTGCTATATATATTCCCGGGAGCTGTTATGAGGTTCTGTCCCTCACCCCTGTCCATAGGTAATTTAACAGTATGCCCGGTTGAGAGGTTAAATGTTTCATATTTATGCAGTAATGCCTGGACCCAGTATTCACCAGGAGGCAGGTCTGCAAGGTCGCATACGGGGTAACCGAACACTTCACTTCCAATTACCTTGTTTTCGCCAGCTTTCCAACCGGTAACTTCAATACCGAAAACCTGCTGCGAATGGTACCCGGCACCGGTCTGGAATCTTGGTTCGGGGTTTTCATTAGTTGCAAGAAATAAAAGTAACCGCCCGTCAGGGCTATCAAGAAGTAAAGAATCAGCATAATGAAGTGAGAAGGTTAATTTGCTCGTCTGTTTGCCAGTATTACAGGCTGTCAGGGCAATTGCCAGGAGGGATAGTAGAAAAAATATCTTTTTCATAGCGTTTTGGATTAATAATATACAAGGTAGTAAAATCTCTCAAAGGATGAAAATAGTTGTTGGTTGAAACCTAAACAAATTACCATTTGAACTCTTTTCTTCCAGACGGCTGCAAAATTTATGTATACGGATATAAACCCATAAGTAATTTATCTAATTTCAATTAAGATAACGATTAATACTAAGATAATCAGTAAGTAACATATAATTACCTGAAGTAAAGAGATCTAACCGGCTTTACTTTAGATAAAGCCGTCAAATGCCTATATATGAAGTGCTTCAATATAAGAATCAATGTACTTGTCGATATTCCTTGATTTATATTGCATAATGTATCTTGGATGTTCAAGAGGAATTATTCTACCAAAGAATCCATGATCTTTGTTCAGCTGGTTTAGGAATCTGAAATTCTTTCCTGTTCCAAGGCAAAAAGCTTTATCCCTGCCGATCCCCAGGCCGAGTTGCTTTTTAATAGAATCAAGAATAAAGTTATGGATATTCTCAGTTAGCTCCCTGCTGTCGTAATAATTGTAATTCAGCTCTCTCCCTTTTTCATTTGATTTTACAAAACCAAGGGGGCACACCGAGTTAATATAATATTTATTGTAAAACTCTTCAGGACCGCCAAATGCATCGATCATCCTGTAAATAAATACCGAAGAAGTCTCATGAGATGAAAGGTTTTTCACCATAATACCGCATTTCTCTGTTAGTCTTTTAGTGTCGGTGAAAGGAATACCGGTGAGTCCGGCACCATGACGTCCTGGATTTATTCCCAGAAGAATCATTCTGAGGTTATTGTCGGAATAGTATTTCCTGTAGAACAGAGAGGACAGCTCCTGCGCTTCAGGAGACTCCCTGAAGGGATTCATTAATCGTATACCAGCAGGCAATTTCCCGGTAAAAGCCAATTGCCTGTTGAACGAAACAACTCTGTCAGAAAAGGTCAACTCAGCCGAAAGATCAGTCCCATACATACTTCCAGCTACCATCAGCCTGTCTTTTCCACACTGTATGAAAGATCCCGGCGCTTTCAATGATATTACCGGTTGAATCAACCGCTGAAAAGGTAAATCTTCCATAAGTATACCCCAGGTCGCCCGATGTGGAGGCATCAATAAAATCGGGTTTCCAGTCCAGTTTTACGCCCCGGAGTGTCTGACACATGAAATATTCCTTTATCTGATCTTTACCCCCGACTATACTATTTCCTCTTAAAAGGACTGCATCATCGGCAGCAAAATGAAGAAATGCCTCCATGGTACCCTTTTCATCAGACATAGCTGCAAAGGCCTCTTCAGCATTGAGTATTTCCTCTTTGTATGCTTCGATATCAGTTTCGGTTATCTTTTGAACGCATGCCTGTGATATAGCGCAAATCAGACATAGGATAAGAATTACTTTTTTCATAATCGATAAGTTGGCAATCTATAGAAATTATATGCATTAAAAATAGCAGTGTGATCGGAGAAAGAAAAACTATTTTTCCAAAATAGTTAAGAAAATATCCCGAACCGGGGAGGAACTGAAGCTTTCCCTGAATCCTTCAATCCTTTCAGTGACCGTGTCGAACCGGGGATTGCCTATCGGTACGGCAGATCAGTGATGCGATTGCTCTGACATAACCGGGGAGTGTCTTTAGTCGAAAAAGATCCTCTGGCGATTTTTTTTCAAACAAAGTGGGGATTTTGTTGTATGTCAGTACATAATCACATATCCGCCACCGCCTTCTCCTCCAAACCTTGGATTAACAACATTATTATAAATTGACCCGAAGGTATATGAGATCCCGAAGCTGCTGGAATAGGAACAGGTAGTTGGAAGTTCCTGCCTACGTAACAGAACATCCTCTGCGGAAGCATCTCCTTTCCGTAGTGCCGGTTGATCATGAATGAATGCATAGCTTTCTCCAAAGCTTAAACTTAATCCTTTTGTTACTTTTAAACTGACATATGTTGAAAGAGAGAGTCTGTAAAGAGAAAGGTCATGAAAGTAGTTACTCCATGTCGATGAAACACTGATGCTTCCCAACTTTTGTTTCGTTTTGAATAATTCTGACATTCAGATATTTAGCAGGATCACCTCCTGAAACTTCCGCCTCTTCCAGCTTCTCCAAACCTGGGATTTACTACATTGTTGTAAATTGAACCAAAGGTATAGGATAATCCTATATTAATATTAAACCTGTAGTTAGTGGCAATTTCCTGGAGCCTGAGGAGGATGTCTTCAACAGATGCATCCTCTTTGCTAATATGAACCTGGTCGCGAATAAATGAATAGTTGCCTCCGACATTAAAATTTAGCCCCTTGGCCACCCTCAGGTTTATACCTGCATAGAGTGACAGATTATTGAGGTTGAAATCATGAAAATAATTACTCCATGTGGCAGCCATATCAATGCTCCCCCACTTCTGGACTGTTTCGAAAGCGGTCTGGATTTTATGGGCCCAGAGCAACTCTTCGGTCTTGAAGAAGCGGGTTGTATCACGGTAATTATTGTACCTTGCTCCAATCGTATAGAGAATTCTGAGTTGCCGTCTGGTCGATTCTGAATAGGGAAAAATATCATATTCAATGCCTGGCATAAATTCAAACTGCAGATCATAGTTTGAATATATTGAGCTATAGATCCTGGAGGTACCACCCACAGACCAATGATCAGTTAAGCTTTTTACTATAATCAATTCAGCTTCTGATGATTTTCTTTTTGATAATATATATTCATCATAATTGATTTCTTCCAACGCCAGATCATAATTAATATCAAGATCTATCTTCCAGTCACTGGTAATCTTGGTTGATGAAAAGGAAGAAGTTAACGAATAGCTTGTTCGGTCTTGTTGACCGTTTGCCCTGCCCGACAGGCTTGCCCTGAAGACCCAGTTGTTCCACTTGTCGGATTCTACCTCATCCTTTATTTGTTCAGAAAAACCTATATATATGAATTTTTTAAGGGGTGTTTTCAAAATATACCTCATCAATCCCATTTTCAGTGTATTAACCTCCTTTTCGCGTCTCAGATCTTCAGTATCATCGGGATTAGTTATATAGCTTATTGTATCGCTCATTCCTTTGAATTCGCCCTGGCCTTCAAGAAAGAGGGTGTACTCACGACCACCGGACCCTGTACCCTGTCGTGTATTAATAATGACCACATCAGCAACTTTCCTGTCACGAACGTAGTTTATGTACGGTATTTCCTTTTTGACAAAGCTGGAGGCTTCCATATACACATTAAGTGCATCTTTGCGCAAGTCGTCAGGTTGACCGGGGGTTCCTTCCTGCGAAAACAGGGCAAACGATAAGAGCAAAAGCATCAGTGATATGATAAAGTTTTTCATTTTGGTTTGGATGCATAAAAATTTCACAGTGTTCGAAGATAACCTTCAATTCCCGAACGAAATTATCCGGAGTGTTAAAAAAACCTAAAATGGGATATTAAAAAACCTGGCGGGTTATGCCAGGTTTCATATCTAGTTTATAATGATTGTTCGGCCGCCATCACTGCTGCCGAATCTTGGATTTACCACATTGTTATAAATTGAACCGAAGGTATATGAGATTCCGAAACTTATGAAATAGGAGTAGGATGTAGCCACCTCCTTTGCGCCGGTTAGTATGTCTTCATCAGTCACCTCTTCCTTACGTAATGCGATCTGGTCAGCTATGAATGAATAATTACCTCCCATATTTATGCTAAGTCCTTTGGCAATTCTAAAATTAAGATAACCATCCAACGAGAGCTGGTTCTTTTCCCACTCAGGGATATAATTGTTCCATGACATTGAGAGTTCTATGCTGCCCCATTTCTGTACCACTTCAAATGCAGCCTGAATGCTATGGGCCAATAATCTTTCTTCCAGCTTATTATACTGTGTTGTATCGATATAGTCGTTGTAAACAAAACCGATGGAGTAGAGTATCCTGAATTGCCTTCTTGTAGATTCTGAATAGGGAAAAAGGTCGTACTCGATTCCAGGCTTAAGGCTAATTTTTAAATCATAGTTGTTTCGGATTGATGCAAGAATATTGGCAGATCCACCTACAGACCAATGATCATTAATACTCTTTACAATCAAGGCCCCTGCCGATTTGTTAATTCTTTTTGCAATTAGGTAATCATCCCCAAGGTCGAATTCCTGTTTATTATGACTATAATTCAAATTAAAACGCATCTTCCAGTCATTCGTAACCTTGCTTGCAGAAAAATCACCAAACAGATCAAGGAAACTTGACGATTCTTCACCAAATGTGAATCCATTAAAACTTGTGCGAAACACCCAGCTTTTCCATTTATCTGTGGATACTTCATCCTGAATTGATTCCCGGAAATTTATATCGATATACTGTGCAAGAGGTGTTTTTAACACGTACCTCATAATTCCCTGTTTGACTGTCCTTACCTCTGCAGCCCTTATCTGGTCCTCGGTATCATCGGGTGAACTCGTGTAGCTGATGGTATCATTTGATCCTTTAAACCTGCCCTGTCCCTCAAGGAAATAGGTGTATTCATAACCTCCGGAACCTGTTCTCTGTGAGGTTGAAATAATGACCACATCAGCAACCTTCCTGTCACGAACATAGTTAACATAGGGGATCTCCTTTTTCAGGTATTCGCTTGCGTTCATATATACATTTAATGCGTCTTTACGCAGTGTATCCGGATCGGACGTTATATTTTCCTGCGAAAATGTGATTACAGGAAACAGTACGACCAGGATGAGAAAAATAGTCCGTTTCATGGTTTAGAATAAAATTGCTGGTATATATTTTCCATAAGCGAATCTATTCAATTGCTGATGAATTTTCATTTCACGTTAAGGGTTTAACAGTAAAATAACTTTCTGTTAACAAAAAGGAAGCCTGCCAGGCGTTAGCCCCACAGACTTCCTCAGAGAAACGTGTCAGGTATATAAACAGGAATTAATCAGTCTTTTTCAGTCCATCTTCAGTAACCTCCCAGTATTTATTCCCTAACTCATAGGAATATACTCCATGTCCGAGATAAGAGTCGAATATATCTTCGAGATCTTCCTCAACAAACAGAACGGTTCCTTCAGGAAGGTAGATCCGTATCCTCATGTAAGCCCCGGACCACCTGTTCCCTTCCGGGATTGTAAAATATTCATCCAGATAGATACTATTATCTGTGATATTGAAATCATATATAAGATTGTCAGCCTTTTCCCTGGCATCGGACTTTGTTCGTCCGTTTGAATATTTTACAATATCCAGGTGAGCATTGCCATCGGTCGAAAATACATTGATCTCAGGTAATCCGTAGATTGACCTGTTGGTTTTATCCAGGTAAAGGGCGAAATCTTCGAATGGCAGGTGAACCTCGCTATCATAATCAACCGAAATAATTGGTACACCCAATCTCAGGAAGAGGGTGTCGGCTGCTGCCAATTGATTATTCTCGGTTACGCGGCCCGAATTGGCAAAACTAATCCCTTCGCTGAAAAGCAGAAGTGAAAGTGCCGTACAGCTTACCACCCATATTATGAACATGGACAGGTTAAGGGCGAGATCGCGGGCACGAAACTGGAAAACCATCCTGATACCCCAGTAGATCATCCCAAGAAGCGGAAGAATAATAACAATACTTGAAAGGACAAGTAACCAGGGAGTAAGAGCCGGATCAACAATAAAAGAGAGGAAATCCGGAAGGTGGAATATTTCGGTATCGAGAACATTTTCGGCAAAAACAGTTCCATTGAAGAAACCCACTATCATGAAACTGAAGATCAGAGAGAAGCCCGATACTATGAAAGCCACACCAATAATTGCTATTATTACCCTGAAGAGAATAATGAAGAACTTGCCAAATGCCTTGAACACTTCGTTGAACGCGTTTCCTACCTTTCCGTAACTCTCGCCGTTGATCGTCCTCCGGACATTTTGTTGAACTGTTTTGAATTCCCGGTTTACCCTATGGGCATAATCCCCTGCCCCGGGAGGGTCAGCGTAAAGTTCTTTTTTCCTGGATGGAGAAAAGGCGCCTGGGAGTGCTATCCAGAGGATTATATAGACAAAAAGGCCTGAAAGGTAGACAATTGAAAAGAGGACAAAAATTATTCTTATCCAAACAGGGTCAATCCTGAGGTATGCTCCCAAACCTGAGCATACGCCTCCTATAATTGCATGGTCAGGATCCCGGTACAGACGTTTCCCCCTTGAGGCTCTTTCATAGACAGGTTCCCCTTCGAGATCACCGGCAATTTCATCGGGTGATCCCATTGTCTCCTTCATCTCTTCAACCTCTTCCTTAGAGATAACACCTGTTTTCCAGGAAGGACTTGCCTGGAATATTTCAGCTATCCTTGCTTCGATATCTTCAATCATTTCAGCACCACCGGGAGTATTTTTCAAGCGGTTATTGATTGACTGCAAATAGATCCGGAGCAACTCAAATGCATCTTCATTTATTTCGAATACCACCCCGGCAATATTTATTTTTATCGTTTTTTCCATTTTTTGTGGTCTTAATTTAGATGTTACTTCTTTCGGATCAGTTTAATTGATTCGACTAACTCATCCCACGATTTATCAAGATCGGCCAGATATTCCCTGCCCTGATCGGTCAGTTCATAATATTTTCTGGGAGGACCCTGTTGTGACTCTTCCCACCTGTAACTTAGCAAACCGGCATTTTTCTGACGGGTCAGAAGAGGATAAAGAGTGCCCTCCACAACAATTACCCTGGCTTCCTTTAACCTGTTGATAATGTCGCTGGCGTAGCAGGAATTTCCTGATATAACAGACAGGATGCAGTACTCCAGAATTCCTTTCCGCATTTGTGCTTTAGTATTTTCAACATTCATGATATTTAGTGTTTTTCTGTTTCACAATAGTTAGTCAGGTTCCGGTGCAGTTGCTATATTTTCATATTCTTTTTAACATTTTCAAATTCCTCCTTTACGGAGTCTTTAATGTTATGGATATTCACCGGGTCGCCCTTCATCTCAATTTTCTGAGCTGTTGTGCGAGCTTCAGGAAGAACGATCCATAATATTACATAGATAAGAATTCCCAGTCCGCCCGGTAGCGACAATACAATGAATATTACCCTCACAATCCATGGATCTATCCGCCAGTATGCTGCCATCCCGGAGCAGACCCCTCCTATAATCCTTTCGTCCGGGTCCCTGTATATACGATGATAGGATGTTGAAGCCATTCGTTCATAACCTCCACCATTCTGTTCATCGCTGATATCCTCAGGTGTGCCTAGTATTGATATCACCTCATGTACATCCGATATCGTCACAACCTGTTTATAATCACCAATACGTGCTTTTAAGAGCTCTGCGATCCTGGTCTCGATATCTGCCATTATTTCAGCTGAGCTTTCTTCCTTGGCAAAGTGGAATTCCAGGCTTCGCAGGTATCTTTTTAACTCACTATAGGCATCTTCATCAATATAAAAGGCGATACCTCCAATATTAATGCTTACTGTGATTTTCATATTATTCTAATTTTTATAATACCTTTTTATGCAATGTAACTTGTCTTTGCAAAGATATATAAAAATATTGGTACCATGCAATACATAGTACTAATAAAATTAATATTATTTTTTAAATTATTGAAAATCAGGAATAAACAAAATAAAAAACTTTCCTGTAACCGTAAAAATTTGTCTGCAAAGCAGCAATTAACCATGTAAAACTGACTGGGTATTGAAATCTGCTGGTAACGTTGCGGTCCTGTTTAAATCATAATCCGGCCTTTCACCGGCCATCTTGTTTTAAGCACTTCTTATTTGTAAATTTCGCGAACAAAAATATGCTATGAGGAAGAAATACAACTGGGGAATACTGGCACCGGGGAAAATAGCACATAAATTTACTGAAGGACTGAAATGCCTGGATAATGCTAATTTATACTCTATAGGGTCGAGAAGTGAAGAAAGAGCAGGAGATTTTGCGAAGCAGTATGGATATATAAGATCCTACGGCAGTTATGAAGAATTCGCTGCTGACCCTGAGTTGGAGGTCGTATATATAGCAACACCTCATTCCCACCACATGGAGCATACCCTTCTGTGCCTTGAAAATGGTAAAGCCGTAATCTGTGAAAAGGCATTTGCACTGAACAGTAAAGAGGTAGAAAAGATGATCAGCTTTGCGAAGGACAGGAAGCTCTTCCTGATGGAAGCACTCTGGCCTCCTTTTCAGCCCTCCTATAATGAAGCTCACAGTATTATTGATAGTGGCGGGATTGGGAAGGTTATTCATATAAGATCACAATTTGCATTCAAAGCTCCCTATGAACCGGATAAAAGATTATATAACCTGGAGCTTGGGGGCGGTGCCCTGCTGGATATTGGTATATACCCCGTTATGGATACCCTTGCCTTCATGGGAGTTCCCGATGAAATATTCGCCCGTGCTGAATTCAGCAAAACAGGAGTTGATGAAACAATTAATGTTTTGTTTGGTTACAGGGATGGCAGCACAGCTTCGCTCTATAGCTCGCTAACCAGTAATTCAGGGACAGCTACTGAAATATACTGTGAGAATGGCAGAATCAGTCTCAACCGGGGAAAAGACCGGAGCCAGCATTTACTGATAGAAATTGACGGGACCGACCCTGAAAGCAAAGTATATTCACCAGGGTCGATGGGTTATCATTTTGAAGCTGAAGAGGTAATGAAGTGTCTTGATCAGGGCAAGCTTGAAAGCGATATAGTACCCCTTAAATTTAGTTCTGATCTTATGACAGTGCTTGATAAAATAAGGGGAAAGGCAGGTATCAAATATCCGGGCAGGGATTAATCGGTAAGAAGCCATATGAAAATACAGGGTAATATTGGAAAAATGAGATCAGAATTTTCTCCGGAATCCAATTCGGGAGTTGTAGAATACCGGATGCCTGTCGGATCTGATCAAATATACATGAATGAGCTGGTGGGAAGGGATATTTCATTGACATATGGAGGAAAAATTAATTGTATTTACTGTGGAAGGGAGACAAAAAAATCCTTTGCACAGGGTTATTGTTACCCTTGCTTTATCAGTCTTCCGCAAACCGATGAATGTATTCTTCATCCTGAAAAATGCAGAGCTCATGATGGTATTAGCAGGGACATGGTATGGTCGGAACAAAATTGCCTCGAGGATCATTTTGTCTACCTGGCTCTCACTCCGGGACTGAAGGTTGGTGTAACACGACATACCCAGATACCCACCAGGTGGATCGACCAGGGTGCCTGGAAAGCTATCAGGGTAGTGAGAACTCCCAACAGATATACTGCAGGAATGGTTGAGGTGCATCTTAAGGATTATGTTGCAGACAAAACCAACTGGCGACAAATGCTTGCCGGGAAACGGATTGATGGAATAGATCTTATTTGGGAAAAGAAAAGAGTCAAGAAATATCTGACCGGCTCTATGATTGATTACTTTATTGACGAAGACGAGATAATTGAACTAAACTACCCGGTTTTGGAATACCCTGATAAGGTAACGACATTGAACCTGGATACCGATCCGTTTGTTTCAGGTAAACTAGCAGGTATTAAGGGACAATATCTGATTTTTTCAAACGGATCGGTCCTGAATATAAGAAAGTTTGGAGGGTACCTGGTTGATCTTGAAACGGAGGAATTATGATCTCTTCTCAGGATTTTGAAAATATGTCACCGGCAATGTTCAGGAAGAAGATCCTCCTGAGTATTATTGTTCCGGTACTTTTCATAACCGTGCTGTGGCTGATCAGATTCATTCAAAATCAGTTTGAGATCTCTTTTTATGGATTGGGGATCTATCCTCTTGAAGCAAGAGGACTCACCGGGATCATATTTTCACCCTTAATTCATAGTGATGCTGATCATCTGCTGAATAATTCGCTTCCTCTTCTTGTACTCGGGACGGCGATATTTTATTTCTATTCCCAGGTAGCTTTCAGGGTGATCGGCCTTACATGGCTCCTTACCGGTATTCTGGTATGGCTGGCGGGGCGTGAAGCCTGGCACATAGGGGCGAGCGGGCTGGTATACGGACTGGCATCATTCCTTTTTGTCAGCGGCATCATCAGACGGTATATCCCTCTGATGGCATTATCACTGCTTGTGGCGTACCTTTATGGTTCAATGGTATGGGGAATGTTTCCTTTTATATATGTGGAGGTATCATGGGAATCACATATGCTCGGAGCTGCAACCGGATTAATACTGGCGCTCTGGTACAGGCATGAAGGACCCCAGAGACCTGCACCTGAGTGGTACGATGATGATATTACTGAACCTGATATTGATAGCAAGGTGCTGAAAAATATAGAAGAAGATTGACACAGACAATTAATATTCAATAACTTGAAGTAGTATGAAACATTTACTGATTATGACCAGGATCAAAAGAGAATTTGCATTGCTGCTTACAGTTTTGATATGGCTTTTGTGCCATCCTGTCCTGCCCCAGGACCCGGAGAATTCGGACTTTTACCCTGTAAAAGAGATAATCCCCGGTTCATCAGGATTATTCGACTCCGAAGATATACTTGAGATAAGCTTGCGATTTGATATAGCCTATTTTAAGAAAAAAAAGACAAGTGAGGAGTACCTTGACGCTATTTTGACATTCCACTACAATGAGAATGATTCGGTAAACAGGAACATACGCCTCCAGGCCAGGGGAGAGAGACGCAATGAACTTTGCTCGTTCCCTCCGATCAGGCTTAATATTGAGGATAGTGACCTTGGCTATAATGACATAGAAAAGGTAAAGAATATCAAGCTTGTTACGCATTGTAACCCATCAGATATCTATGAGGATTATCTTTTTATGGAATATCTGGTTTATAAGCTTTTCAGGATAGTTACAGACACAAGTTTTCGTGTCAGGCTGATGCAGATAAATTATGTGGATACAGGTAAAAGGGGAAAAAACGAGACCAGGTACGGATTCATGATCGAGCCGGCCAGGATGGTAGCTAACAGGTTGGATGGCGTGGAGATTGAAGATATAGTGATAAGGGAACATTATATTGATCAGCAATGCCTCGACATTGTCAGTATGTTTCAATATATGATTGGAAACACCGACTGGTACATCCCCAACCTTCATAACCTTAAAGTTTTTAGAATTAATAATTATTCATTGTCAAATGTGGTGATAATACCATATGATTTTGACTATTCCGGTATAATTAATACATATTATGCAGTTCCTCATGAAGAACAGCCTATAGAAACCGTTTTGGAGAGAATGTACCTTGGGCCGGAGAGGAGCGATGAGCAATTAAATGATATTATTGAGAGGTTCAGAAAATATAAGGATACGTTCATCCTTACAATCAATCAATTTGAATATCTTGATCAAAGGTATAAGACCAATATGGTGCGATATATCGAGTCATTCTACAAGGATCTTGAAGACGAAACCCTATTAAAAAAAATTAAATTTGACATCAATGTCAGGTAATCAATATATAAGGAAAAGCCCCGGATTAGCTGGAATTGTATTATTGTCGGTACTGCTAAGTGTCACTTTTCTACATGACGGATTGAGCCAACCTCTTGAAAACAATTCATTTTTTTATCCCATTGAAGAGGATATACCATTTTCATCGGAATTATTCGAAAGTAACGAACTGATTGAGGTTGAATTACGGTTTGATATCACAAGGTTTATGGAAGAAAAACCACAGGATGAATATCTCGATGCAGTGCTTACCTATCATTTTAGTAAGAATGATTCGGTAAATAAAAAAGTAAGGCTCAGATGCAGGGGTAATTATCGGTACAGGACCTGTCCGTTTCCACCTATCAGGTTTAATTTCACAAAATCGGATATAAATGATGAACTGATAAGAACCATAGATAACATGAAACTTGTAACTCATTGCAAACAAGAAGAGAAGTATACGAATTATCTTTTAAAAGAATATCTTGTTTACAGGATCTATAACATAATAACTGATTACAGTTTCAGGGTCAGACCAATGAAAATAAGGTATCTTGATACGGGTGGAAAGGTGATTGAATTCACCAATTTCGCATTCCTTATAGAACCGATTGAAATGCTTCTGGAAAGAATAAATTCAACCGAGATAGAGGATGTTGAGATCTCCTACGAAGAGCTTGAGGATGGATTTGCTGACAGGGTGGCAATGTTTGAGTTCATGATTGCCAATTCTGACTGGTATCTTCCGCTAATTCATAATATTAGGCTTATCAGAAGGAACGACCAACCAGGTGCAAAGTTAATACCTGTTCCTTTTGATTTCGATTACTCCGGATTTGTTAATACAGATTATGCCATACCAAGAGAAGAGTTGAGCCTTGAAACAATCAGGGACAGGGCATACTTTGGCCCATGCAGGGACAATGAAGGGTACAGGCCTGTACTTGATGAATACCTGAGCCACAGGAAGGAAATATCAGAACTGATAATGAAGTTTAAATATCTTGAGTATGGTGAGCGAAGAGATGTTAAAGTTTATGTTGACAGATTCTTTTCGCTATACAGGAAAGATGCAATTATAGATATAATTAATATAAATTGTGAAAAAACCAAATGATCAATATTATGGAAAAATTATTAATGCTTCCCGGAATACTGTCTCTGGATATGGAGGCTGTTTCAGGATTTCTGATCAGATTCGGACTTAACCTGACGACTCTGATCATCCTGATCAGGGTTCTTTACTTTCAATACCGGAAAGGGGGAAATCCTGAATATCTGTTTTCTTTTATTCTTCTGGGTATAATTGTCTTTTTGATTTGCACGGCTCTTGACATGGTTGAGGTAGAGCTGGGATTTGCCCTGGGTCTGTTTGCATTATTCGGTATTTTAAGGTACAGGACCGAGAGCATACCCGTGAGGGAAATGACCTACATGTTCCTAGTAATTGGGATTGCGATGGTAAATTCCCTTGTTAATTTCGGAAATCCTGTCAATGGGATACTATTGCTGAATACACTGGTTATTATTCCAACCTGGATACTTGAAATTTTCCTTAGTAAGCACAGTATGAGTAAGCAGGAAATCGTTTATGACAACCTTGACGACGTTTATCTGAATGAGAAAGATTTGATAATGAAGTTAAAGGAACTTACTAACCTTGAGATCAAAAAGATAAGGGTTGAGAGAGTAGATCTTATCAGAAAGCAGGCGAATATAGTCATTTATTATAAAGAGAAATAAGACTGCACCCTTCTAACCGGCTCTTTCCAGCCTGCTGCTTGAAATCCCGTAATAGGCGATTACGATGAAGCAGACCATCGGGACAATGTAGGAAAGATTTATATTTCCGGTCATGTCTGAAACCCGGCCCTGAAGGAATGTTACTACAGCTCCGCCGAGAATTGCCATTATCTGGCCTGATCCCCCTATCTTTGTGTCATCACCGAGTCCTTTCACCGACTGTCCGAAAATCGTCGGGAACATAAGCGACATAAAGCCTGAAATTGATACCAGGGCTATTACACCTATCATCCCGCTTACGGATATTACCACCAGAGTACTTACTAAAGCCATAAAGGCAGAGAAGGTCAGCAGGACTGAGGGATTAAAGAATTTCATAAGATAGGTAAACAGAAACCTGGATAATACAAACAGTACAAGGGCAGTGACATAGTAAGTTGCTGCTACCTGTTCCGGTGTTTTGCCAAGGGGTAATTCTATTGTTTCAAGGTTTAGTGCAGCCATGGCATACCTGATAGTGAATGACCACACTCCAATCTGGGCCCCAACGTAAAAGAACTGGGCTACTACACCCATAACATAATTCCTGTTTGTTATTAGCCTTTTTAAGGTGGGTCTCAGATTTATTACTGATCCGGCATCAGATGCTTTTGGCATCTTTGTAACAAGAATCACCAGCCATAGCAGGAGAAGAATAAATCCAATTGTTACATAGGTCATTGTAACCGCATTCAGTTCTCCGGACTGGATAGCCTGAAGGTCTGCAGGATTCATTACTGCCCGTTCATCCGCTGATGCAATATTCAGCTCTGAAAGAATAAACATCTGGCTGATCACTACACCCGAAATTGAACCTAGCGGATTAAACGATTGTGCAAGGTTCAGGCGTCTGGTGCCTGTCTCTTCCCTGCCCATAGCAATAATATAGGGATTGGCGGCAGTTTCAAGGATCGACAATCCGCCGAAAAGGATCCACAAAGCTCCTAAAAAATGAAAATAGTTTCCGGTGAGCCTGGCCGGGAAGAACAAAAAACATCCGATAAGATAAAGACCCAGGCCAAGAAGAATCCCGGATTTATAAGAAAACCTTTTTATATAAATTGCAGCAGGGAGGGCAAAAATAAAATAACCAAGACCATAGCATGATATCTGGATCAATGATGTACGGGCGTCGGTCATACTCATGATCCTTTTAAATGCTGCCAGCAGGGTGTCTGTCATATTATTTGCCAGTCCCCATAAAAGAAACAATGAAGTTATTAATATGAAGGGGATAAGGTTTCCCTGGTATAGTAGATTTTCTTTAACCTTTGATGAATTCATATCTGCTGGGAATTAGATTTGAAGATCCATATATTTAGAAAGGCATAAAAATGAAAAAAAAACTCTAATAAACCACTTAAGGGACAGAATTAAATCAGCTTTACTTTAATTGAATCCCGGCGAGCGCATTGGCTTCGAACTTCGCCCCGGTTCATCGGGGCTACGTCCGACGAAGTCGCCGAGCTCGTAAACCCGGTTCCCCGCTGCTTGCGGCGAGGAGCTTCAATAAAGATCAGAAGTTCTTAGTGCCAGGCATTTCAGGTTGTCATGGGGTCATCCCTTATTGATTTTTGCGAAAACCTGCAAGTAGCTCCCTTACCTTTTCTACAGAGTCTATATAGAATGATGCCTTGGTGGTCTTGGTTCCAACCTTTATCGTATAGGCTTCAGACGGCATTGCTTCAAAAGTATATTCGTCGGTCCAGTCATCTCCGATTGCCAGGATAAAATCATACAGGTTAATACCCATCTTATTAAGGGCAGCCCTCCCTTTATTGATTCCGGAGTATTTGATTTCCAACACTTTATCTCCATCCATTATTTCCAGGTTCAGATTTCCTGTAAGAAGAAGCAATTGCTCCTTAAGCTCCCATGCTCTCTGGATACCCAGGTCGGGATCTGCTTTTCGGTAATGCCAGGCCAGTGAGAAATTCTTCGTTTCAATAAATGTATTGGGCGTCTGGTCTACATAGTATTCGAGCAGGTGATAAACAGAGTCCTTCCAGGCATTGTCAATTTGTTCCATCATGTGCCATTCCAGTCCGGGTTCCCTCAACCATACACCATGCTCGGCAATGAAATGGATGTTCCAATCCTCCGGGAACCATCGTCCAAGGGTTTCCTTGTCGCGCCCACTTATAATTACAACTGTATTTCTGCGGTTTTCAGAAAGAGCTTTAAGGATACTGTATAATTCCTTATCTGGTTTAGCTTCTTCAGGATCTTTTTTGAACCAGGATAAAGTACCGTCATAATCCAGGAAGAGGATCCTTTTCTTTGACTTCTTAAATGAGGAAATGATACTTATAATACGGTCGTCATTTATTTTGCGGGTCAATGAAGTTTTCTGTAATTCCTTGACCCCTTCGAGGTTCTGGATAAATTCAATTGCCCATCTGTCAATAGGATACCTTTTTAGCCTTTCGTTCATCACCTTGTTTCTCCTGATCTGCTCCTCTTCAGGCATTTCAAGGGCCTGCTTGATCGAACAGGCAATACTGGAAAGATTATTCGGGTTAACAAGAATTGCCTCATGCAGCTCTTTGCTTGAACCAGCCAGTTCACTCAGTATCAGAACCCCCTTGCCATCAATCCTGGAGGCTACATATTCCTTCGCGACCAGATTCAATCCATCTCTGAGGGGCAGAATAAGAGCTATATCAGAATGTGCATATAATCCTATCAGTTCATCAATCGTGAACTCCTGATTCATATATATAATAGGGGCCCATGTGATTGTTCCGTAATAACCATTTATCCTCCCAACCAGCTCATCCACCTGCCGTTTTATCTCATAATATGATTTGCCGGACACCACTGATGGAAGGGCAATGAGCAGCAGGCTAACCTTTTCAAGATATTCCGGACTGGTCTGAAGGAAGAGTTCAAATGCTTTCAGGCGTGTTGGAATACCTTTTGTGTAATCGAGGGGATCTATGGAAATTATAATTTTCTTGTTCTTATCGTTAGCAAGGTGTGTTTCAATCTGCCTTTGCATAGGGGTCATGTTCTTGTCATTTTGTGTTTGTAACCTTATTACCTCTGATTGAAACAAATCATAATGAATCCCTTTTGGAAAGACATCAACTTTCATGGTGCGTTCCTCAATCGTGATCCGGTTAAAAACGGTATCATAGCCCATCAATCTTCTGACACTGCTCATGAAGTGCCTTACATAATCAAAAATATGGAATCCGATCAGGTCGGCCCCCAACATACCCTCGATTATCTCCTGGCGCCATGGCAGGAGCCTGAAGATCTCAAAAGAGGGGAACGGGACATGTATGAATAAACCAATTGATATATTCGGTTTAAGTATCCGGACCATCTGTGGAAGGAGAAGAAGATGAAAATCATGTATCCAGAGAATATCATCATCTTCCATTATTGATACGATCTTATCAGCGTATAACTGATTTACCAGTACATAGGAATTCCAATCCTCTTCATGATAGACTACATTCTGAGTAAAATAATGAAATAATGGCCAGAGGGTATTTCCTGAAAATCCGTGTAATGACCTCTGGTAATCGTCCATGCCCGGGAAAACAGGCACACATCTCAATTTACCAAGCTGGTCGTTCAGCTCCTTCATCTCTCTTTCACTGAAATCGTAATCATCTACTCCGGTTTGCCCGACCCAGTAAGTATCATATAAACTATAAAAATTCTGAAGCCCGGAAAACTTCGTGTCAACGGAAATTGAGACATTAAAATCTCTATCTATGTTAGCAATATTTACCGGGATCTTATTTGATGCAAGAATTAATCGTTTCATTTTAACGATGTTTATAACTTTGTATTGAGCAAGGAAGCTTTTAAAATTTATAATAAGATACTCAATTATTTGAAATCCATTATAAAATAAGATACCTTGATGGTTTTACCAAATTTTACTTCAAATTGTCTGACAAGAATGAATTTTGATGCTGTAATTTTTGATCTCGACGGAGTAGTTACAAAAACAGCACTTGTACACGGAGCCGCCTGGAAAAGGATGTTCGATGATTTCCTAAGGATGAGGGAAGAGAAATATGGGGAACCCTTCAGGGAATTTACTCATACTGATGACTACCTGCTATATGTGGATGGTAAGCCAAGGTATAAAGGGGTTGCCTCATTCCTCGATTCACGTGGTATGCCGCTCCCATTCGGAGATCCCTCGGACAGTCCTGAAAAGCAAACGGTTTGCGGACTTGGCAACCGTAAGAACCTCCTGTTCAATGAGGTTCTGGCGGAGAAGGGTGTTGAGGTTTATGATTCGACCCTGAATTTCATTCATGAATTAAGAAACGCAGGTATTAAGGTGGGGGTGGCCTCCTCAAGCAAGAATTGTAAACCGGTGCTTGAAAAAGCGGGTATCCTGGATTTGTTTGAAACCTGCATCGACGGAGTAGTTTCTGCTGAGTTAGAACTTCGAGGTAAACCTGAACCGGATATATTCACAACTGCCTGCGACAGGCTTGGAGTCAAATATAGCCGGTCGGTAGTTATTGAGGACGCTGTCTCAGGTGTGCAGGCTGGCAGGAATGGGAATTTCGGACTGGTAATAGGGATTGCAAGGGAGAATAATATACCTGAACTAAAGGTAAATGGAGGAGATATCGTAGTAGATGATCTTGAAAGAATTTCACTTCATGTTATATCGGAGTGGTTTGAGAAAGGGTTGAATGATGATAACTGGAGCCTTGATTATCATGATTATAACACGGAGAAAGAGAGATCGAGGGAAACACTGCTTACCATCGGGAACGGCTATTTCGGAACCCGTGGTGCAATGGAAGAGAGCAAAGCCAACGATGTCAATTATCCGGGCACCTATATTTCGGGGCTGTATAACAGACTGGTGTCAAGGGTGGCAAAAAGGGATATTGAGAATGAGGATCTTGTAAATATTACCAACTGGTTACCTTTGAAATTCAGGATCGGGGAGGGTGACTGGTTTGAATTTAAGCCGCAACCTGTCTTTAAATTGCATTATATACGCAGAAAACTTGACTTCAGAACGGGAGAACTTACAAGGGAACTTGAGATTGAGGATAATGAGGGAAGGGTAACGCGCTTAATATCATCACGATTTGCCAGCATGAATAATACTCATAATGCGGCAATAAGGTACTGTGTTGAACCTGTTAACTACTCCGCTGATATAACAATACGGTCAGAACTAAGCGGCGATCATGGCAACGCAGGAGTTGAAAGATACCGACAGTTAAAGCAAAGGCACCTGCACCATATATCCGAAGAAATTGAATCAAATTGCTGCTTCCTGAGGGTAAAGACCAGCCATTCACATATAACTATTGCAATGGGTGCCAGGCATATTGTAGATGGCAATGAGAAACTTGACGATATAATTGACTGTTCCTGCAGCAGGGGCAAAGCCTGCCAGGATTTTAGAGTAGCAGCCAGGAAGGGTGAAAAACTGATTTTCGAGAAGCTGATGTCGGTTTACACGTCGCAGGATAAGGGGGTTACAATTCCAATTGATGGTGTGAAACGATCATTGGGTGAGATGGTGGATTATGCCAGGGAACTGGAAAAGTCTGCAGAATCATGGAGTGATATCTGGAAAAGAATTGATATAAAAATTGGGGGAGACAGAATAACACAGAAACTTCTGCGCCTTCATCTCTACCACATTATAGTTACTACATCTCCCCACCATAAAAACCTGGATGCAGGTATTCCACCAAGGGGCTTACATGGTGAAGCATACAGGGGACATATTTTTTGGGACGAGCTCTATGTTATACCCATATTCAACATACATTTTCCGGAGGTGACCAGGTCGGTTCTGATGTACAGGTACAGGCGTCTCGATAGAGCCAGGGACAATGCCCGGAAACATGGATACAGGGGAGCAATGTTCCCGTGGCAGAGTGGTAGTGATGGCAGGGAAGAGACACAGATAGTTCACCTGAATCCACTTTCAGGTGAATGGGGAGAAGATTACAGTTCGCTTCAGAGGCATGTTTCGCTGGCAATAGCCTTCAGTACATGGAACTATTACTGGATTACCTGCGACACAAAATTCATGGCGGATTTTGGAGCAGAAATATTTTTTGACATTTGCAAATTCTGGGCCAGTAAATGCCGATACGATGAGGCATCCGGAAAATATCACATCGACAAGGTGATGGGTCCGGATGAGTTCCATGAGAAACTCCCTGGATCAAATGAGGGGGGCCTGACAGATAATGCATACAGTAATATTATGGTATGCTGGATGTTCTCAAAGGCTCTTGAGCTAGCCGGGGAGCTATCAGATGCCGAACTTATTTGTGTTATGAGAAAGCTGGACCTCTCAAAAGAGGAGATGAATTCATGGGATGATATCAGAAGAAAACTTTTTATCAATATTAACAGTGACGGTATCATTGAGCAATTCGACGGGTATTTCAAATTAAAGGAGCTCGACTGGAGCAGATTTGTTGATAAGTATAAGGATATTCACCGGATGGACAGGATACTTAAAGCTGAAGGAGAGTCACCGGATGATTACAAGATATCGAAGCAGGCCGACCTGCTCATGAGTTTTTATAATCTTGGGGAGGAGAGGGTCAGGTCGATCCTTGGATCCATGGGTCACACACTTCCTGATGATCTGCTATTAAGGAATTTCAACTACTATATTGAAAGAACGTCACACGGATCAACGCTGAGTCGACTGGTGCACAGCGCACTGGCATACAGGCACGGCCATACAGAGCCGGGTTGGGAAATGTACCATGAGGCACTCAAGAGTGACCTTGTCGACATACAGGGAGGGACAACAGGTGAGGGGATTCACTGCGGAGTGATGGCCGGAACAGTTTATGCTGTATTATCAGTTTTCTGCGGATTAGACCTTTCAGAGGATCATGCACATCTGTCTCCTATCCTTCCTGCCCGCTGGCAGAAGGTTAGCTTTAACTTTGATTTCAGGGGAGCAAATTATAAAACTGCTGTGTATGCTGACAAGATTGAATTAAGCATTGAAGGAGATGGAAAAGAAAAAATAAAGATCAATATTTGTGGCAACAGTTATTTGCTTGCTGCTGGCGAACGGCACACAATAAATTACTAAAAATTCTGATCCTATGCTGGGAGACATTTTATTGATAAATGATATGCACAAGGAGGCAGCAGCCTCAATTTATAAGTATGTGAAAGAGGACAGGAAGACCAAACGCCGCCGATACCGTTATATTGTCGGTATCTCAGGGGAATCGGGCTCCGGAAAGTCGGAGCTGGCTCATTCCCTGGGATTGCTTCTTAAGGCAGATCATATACGGGTAAAGGTCATACATACTGATAATTACTATAAGATACAACCTCTGTTGAGGGAAGAATGGCGCCGCAATAAGGGGTTTGATAAGATAGGACTTGATGAATACGACTGGGTTAAGATACATAAGACCATCAGGGATTACAGGGAGGAGCAGGAATGTGTTATCCCATGTATTGACCTTATCCCCGAACAGGTTGACAAGCTCATTACCGATTTCAGTAAGGTCGATTTTCTTATTATTGACGGATTGTATGCCATTAATACTCCTGATATTGATATGAGGGTATATATTGATCTTACCTACCAGGAGACCAAGATCAATCAGATCATAAGAATGAAAGAGGCACTGAGCGACTTCAGGATAAAAATTCTTGACAAGGAGCATCAGGCAGTCCTCTCGCTTAAACCCAAGGCTGATCTTATTGTAGATAAAACCTATAGTGTAGTCAAGGCAGCGGAGTATGATTCAATTACCGGATCAGATTAATTATATATTAAGATATATCGATTTTATCAATAAATTGCAGGTAATTATTGTTTAACCAATATTTAACTAATTCTAAAGGTTACATTAACTTAAAGAGGTTTATCTTTGGAATCCAACCCTAAATCATAAATTTATGAGAAGAGTTTATTCAGTCATTTTCCCGATCCTGTTTTTGCTGGCAGCACCGGCCGTTATTGCACAGGGGTCACTTAAGATCGGACATGTCAACGCTGCGGAAGTATTAGAAATGCTTCCTGTAACAGATAGTGTAAATACAGTATTACAGAATGAAGCAGACGAGCTCCAGATAGAGCTTCAGAATATGCAAACAGATTACAATAATACCCTTAAGGCATTCCAGGACAACTCAGCGAGCTGGTCTCAGCTGGTAAGGGATACAAAACAATCTGAGATTATTGATAAGCAGAGCAGGATCCAGAGATTCAACCAGAGTGCCAATGACCAGCTTCAAAGGAGGAATGCAGAGCTGTTCCAGCCTATATACGACAGGATACAAAAAGCAATTGACGAGGTATCGGTTGAGGGGAAATTCACCTACATACTGGATATCGGCAGCGGTGCGGTACTTTTTACTTCAGAGAGCAGTCAGAACATACAACCCCTTGTTCTTAAAAAACTGGGAGTTAATCAGTAAGATAAACAGGCTGAGGATATTTCTGAGGTAAATTCGCTCCCTCCACTAACGCTGAAACTTCAGCGGACAAAGCCCGCATTCATTTCATTATGGCGGACAAGGCAGGAAGGAATTCCACCTATGCTTATAGCTCCGGCGGATTGACTTCTCGTCCTTCTTTTTCTTAAAAGAAAGATCTACAATTATCTATGCATTTGATTTAAAGCAATTTACAGCCATTCTAAATCACTTTCCCTTTATAAGTAATGGTATACTTCAAAATCAACAAAAGGCCCTTAAAACGTTTAAAACAGAGTTTTAATACGCTTACATGATTGGGTTCTTGTTATTCAAATTGTTAGACACGATTAGCAGGGATCAATACATTATAATCATACCACCCCCTGAGCTGGTGAACCTTGGATTAACTGCATTATTGAAGATTGACCCGAATGTATAGGTAAGACCTATGCTGATGTAGTATGAATATGTGGTTGATAACTCCTGGCGCTGAAGCAGTACATCTTCAATCGATGCAGTTCCTTTCCTGAGTGAGATCTGGTCGTGTATAAACGAATAACTTCCAAAGAGACTCAGGCTTAATCCCTTGGCTATCTTCAGATTGAGATAAGCGTCAAGGGAAAGGTTATTGAGAGAAAAATCATGAAAATAATTACTCCATGTTACGGAGAGATCCATAGAGCCCCACTTCTGAACAGCTGAAAATGTTGCCTGTATGTCATGCGACCACAATGTCTCTACGATCTTGAAGAACTGTGTTGTGTCGGAATAGTTATTGTAGCTCATCCCTGCAGTATAAAGTATCCTGAGTTGCCTGCGTGTGGATTCCGAATATGGGAAAATGTCATACTCAATTCCTGGTTGGATACTGGCCCCAATGTCGTAGTTAGAGTAGATTGAATTGAATATCCTGACAGTCCCTCCGGCTGACCAATGGTCGTTAATGCTCTTTACCATAAGCAGACTACTACTGCTCGACTTTCTCCTGTAGCTTGTCTTAATATCCATGTAGTCGTATTTGTTGAGATAGTTGCTGTAGCTCAAACCAAAATTTATCTTCCATTCACTTGTTACTTTTGAGGCTGTAAAGCTTGAGCTTACAGAATGAGACTTATATGTTTCCTGTCCGTTAAGATAAGTGCTGATCCTGGTTCTGAATACCCAGCTGTTCCATTTGTCAGAAGAGACCTCTTCGGAAATGGGCTCTGTGAACCGTATGCTTATATATTCGGCCAGCGGCGATTTAATCATATATCTCATCAGTCCCATCTTAAGGGTTTTTACCTCTTTTGATCTGATCTGATCCTGTGTATCATCCGGGGAGGATGTAAATTTAAGAGTATCCATCATTCCGGCATAATTAAACTGCCCTTCTATAAAGTAGGTATATTCAGCACCCCCCGAACCGGTACTCTGGTACGTATCAATTATTATCAGGTCGGCAACTTTCCTGTCGCGTACATAGTTAATAAAAGGGATCTCTGTTTTCAGGTAATTTGATGCAGACATATAAACATTAAGTGCATCTTTTCTTAGAGTATCAGCTGAGTTGGTAGTTTTTTCCTGTGCAAAAACCGTTAACGAAAATAGGATGACAAATAGGGAAATGGTCAGGTTCTTCATAATTTAAAGGGTTGGTTTTGACTTTCAAATGGTTAACGGAAATACCACTCAATAATTGTACCTAAAATCTTGATTTTGCTAGAATTGGTAGCAGATTACTCCTTCTAGTTTTAAATTATACTAAAAATTCCTTCTTGGTCTAAGGTTTTTCATTTGGCAGCTTGATTTAACCCTCCTATTTCACTCTATTTTCTTATATTGCAGATATACAAATAGTTGCAATATGTTGTTATTTGTAAATCGTCAGCCAAATGTTTACCAGTAAATCAATAAATTTAAGGTGTGGTTTCATTAGCGTTTCGTTATAAGTCAAACAATTTCAATTGGTTATAGTTTTGTTCTTTGAAGTGTTGTAGATTAGGTTTGCTAAACAGCTCATATAGAGGCTCTTTATCAAATATGTTTATACTCAAAATCTGTAGAATTTCG
>DATKZO010000049.1:0-4416 GCA_035527935.1 Bacteroidales bacterium | reverse complement strand
CGGCATCAAGATCGATCAGATTTGTAAACAGGTAGCGGTATGTTATTTCAACCTCACCACTTTCAGGTGAGACCAAATCAGCTTTTACTGGTTGTCCCGATTTTTTTATCTGCCACATTTCAGGCTGGGGAAGTCTGTCGGGCCAGATTGAGCCGTAAGTCCGTGCCCCGATACCATAGCTGAAAAACTCACCTCCCTCAGTTATCTCTTCAAAATCGAGCCATAATGCTGCCTGCTTTCTTATATCTTCCGTGGGTGACTTCAGCATGCTGACCGGCACTTGTTTTGAAAAGATACCTGCCTGATCTATGATGGCATCACATATATAAACATATGTCTCCTGTCCGTGTATTTCAACATTCCTGCCGATATTAACAGGGAATGGTGTATTCCTTAAGTTTCCCGAAACTGGTTTACTTTCACTCTCCCTCCCGTCAATCGTTAAGTAGATCGCCTTACCGTCGTAATGTGCAGTAACATGGTGCCAGTTATATTCCCAGTTTCCGGGAAGAGCTATCCTTACATTCTGCTTTTGCCGGGTAGTCAGATAGAACTCAAGTGAATCTTTCCCTATCTGATGTATTCCGAACTGGTAATTCCCTTTTGTTATCAGTGTCCCGGCCGAACTGCTCAGAGCCCTCGGGTAAACCCACAAAGTAAGGGTTAGCTGGTCGCCGCTTATCTCAAGCGCCTCATCCCTGTAAACCTCAACCCACTGGTCGTGACCATTAAGGTCGATACCTTTCCCTTCAATTCCTTTTACAAGTTTTGCACGGCCCATTGTGTTAACCTGAATATTATTTTCTGAGGCATCCTTCAGGGTCCTTATTTTTTCAGTGATGCCTGTGCTTACATAGTCCCATATTGCACCTCCCATGCTTCGGGGATGAGCATAGAATGCATCCCAGTAATCATCGAGTCCGCCACCTCCATTACCGGTAACTGCAAGGTATTCATCAAGGAATGAGGGACGCGGATCGACAGAGTCAGGAACAAGATATACCCGGGAAAGCAGGTCATGTATCTGTGGATATCTCGGGCCAATTATATCCTCGCAGGGATGGACGAAAGCATTACCTCCGTACATCCAGAAGCGGGTTTTGTCATATTTTTTCCCTTCATCAATCACCGCACAGATGTTATCACCCTCCCCGCTTTCGTTTCCTGCACTCCAGAAAAGAACACTTGGATGGTTCCGGTCGCGTAGTACCATTTTCCTCGCTCTTTCCCTGTACATTTCTTCCCACTCCTTTCTCCCGGAAAGATATTCTGTGGCATGAGCCTCATCGCCTGTTTCATCAACAACATATATCCCGTATTCGTCGGCCAGCTCGAGGTATCTGATTACAGGGGGATAATGTGAAGTGCGTACACAATTGATATTAAACTGTTTGAAAATGCTCAGATCTTTCCTGATTGTAGCTTCATCCATCGTATGGCCCAAGGTTGGATGCTGCATATGGCTATTGATGCCGTTCAGTTTGACAGGAACCCCGTTAAGGTAAAACACCTGGTTCCTTATTTCCGTTTCTTTAAAGCCTATCCTCCCGGATATCACTTCCTCGACTTTTCCCGCGGAATTAATAAGCTCAAAAGTCAGGAAATGAAGGTTCGGGTATTCGGCTGACCATTTCTTTGGGTTTTTAATAACCTCCGTTACTTTAACAAGCTGTTTTTGCTTTGGAAGAACAGATAAATTATCAGATACAAATGTCCTGATTATACTCCTGCTATGGTCATACAGTGTGGTTTTCAGACTGTAGTTATTCATCGCTCCTTCAGCATAATTCCTGACATCCAATGAAATATCGAGTTTTGCATCCGTGTAACTCTCATCAAGGTCAGTTGTTGCCACCCAGTCAAAGATGTGCATCCGGGGTGTGGCAAAGAGCCATACATTATCGAAGATACCTGCAAGCCTCCAGTAATCCTGATCTTCGAGATAATACCCGTCAGAATATTTAAATACTATTATTGCTATGGTATTCCTGCCTGTCTTAATGTATTTTGTGATATTATACTCCGCCGGTTCCTGGGCTCCCTCATTGTAGCCAACCTCCATCCCGTTTATCCAGACAAACGAAGCGGAGGCTGTTTTCTCCATTCTCAGGAATATCTCTTTCCCTTTCCAGGAGGAAGGGATATTGAACGTCCTTCGGTAGGATCCGGTAGGATTATACTCTTTTGGCACATAAGGCGGATTGGGAGGAAAAGGAGTTCTTACATTCCTGAAGAGAGGATCGCCGTAACCTTTCATTTCCCAGTTTGAAGGAACTGTAATGGTGTCCCACTTCCTGTCGTTGAAATTCTCCTTATAAAAATCCTTCGGAGCCCCTTCAGGTATATCCGAATAGTGAAATTTCCATTTCCCGTTCAGAGAAATGTAATTAACCGATTTAGCCGGATTAAACGACAGAGCATCGGAAAGGTTCACATAAGGTACAAGAGGCACATGACCCTCTTCCTGGTTCAATTCAAAAACCGCAGGATCTTCGAGAAAATTGTAAATGATGTTAAGAAAATCTTTCCCTGGGCCAGAGAAACTGTGGCAATGGCACATAATATGAAAGATACGAATTTTTTTCTCATTTTCAAAATGTTTTAGGAAATATCGTGTAATTTACATAAAAAAATCTCCCCCTTCCGCGAATCGGAATTTCGTCACTTGGTTCCTCAATCTCCCACTCTCCTCTTCGTTCTTAGCCCTGAGCCCTGCGTCCTGCGCCCTGAGTCTTGCGTCTTGCGCCATTGTTTATTTCCCCAACATATTGAGTGCCGCCACATAGTACCCGGGATCTACCTTTATATCAGCATTTTTCACATCAATTTTAACAGAAGCAAACCTGGTGGCAGGTGTCAGTTTTGTCCCCTTTCCTGATACATAAATTTTCAGCGGCATATTGAATCCCTGCACGCAGTTGTTCCATCTGAAAGTAAGCTGATCGCCTTTAACATAATATTCGAAAACCGGAATTCTCACATCTCTGAGATACTGGTCGAAAAAGGGCTTCAGGTTCATACCTGTTTTCTCACTTATGTAATTCTCTATCTGTGAGCCTTTTACAACCTGATGATAAAAATCCCTGTTTAATCCCCTTAGAATACCTCTCCATTTTTCATCGTTATCAACTATTTGCCGGAGGGTATGGAGCATATTACCACCCTTGGGATACATATCACCTGACCCTGTAAAATTGACATTATATATTCCTGTAACAGGACGGTCATTTCTTATGCTTCTGCGCGTGCCCAGTGCGTATTCAGTGCCGGCCTCCTTGCCATAAAAATACTCCACGTACAGATTTTCCGAATAATTTATAAAGCTCTCGTGGATCCACATATCTGCAATATCTTCATATGTGATACTGTTTGCAAACCATTCATGACCTGATTCATGAATTATAATGAAGTCAAATTTGTCTCCCCATCCCGAACCGCTCTGGTCAACACCAAGGTAGCCATTCTGATACCCGTTCCCATAAGTTATTGAACTCTGGTGTTCCATACCCAGGTAGGGTGCATCAACAAGCTTGTAGCTGTCTTCGTAGAATGGATAAGGTCCGAACCAGTATTCAAAAGCGGCAAGCATCATAGGCACCTGCTTAAAATGAACCTTAGCCTTTTCAAGGTTTTCACGGAGTACATAATAGTCACAATCAAGTGCTCCTTTCTCTCCACGGAACACCTCTGAAAAGTGAACATAATCACCAATATTGATATTGACGCCATAGTTATTTATCGGATTTGATACAAACCAGTTATAAGTGGTGGTATTATTCTTATGTTTTACTGAGCTCCTTAACCGGCCGTTGGAAACATTCATCAGGTTTGAAGGAACATTAACGCTTATAAGCATGCTGTCGGGCTCGTCGTACATATGGTCTTTGCATGGCCACCAGAGACTTGCTCCGTCGCCCTGGCATGAAGAGGCTATAAAAGGCAGATTATTCTTATCCTTCTTCCAGGTGATACCCCCGTCCCATGGAGGTCGTGCAGATACTTTTGGCTTTCCTCCGTAGCTCAGGATCACTGAATAGATCTTCCCGGGTTCCTGTTTCTCTGCAAGATGGATCCAATGGGCGTTACCTTCCTTAACGATCTTAAGAGCTTTGCCGTTCTGTTCTGCTTTTGTCAGCCTGAGAGGTTCCTGGAGATCGATCTGCATCACATCAGCACTCTTTATTACCTGGTAAGTCACAGTGTTGGTACCGTATATTGTACTATCCGAAGGCTTAACTGCAATATTGAGATGGTAATAAGTTAAGTCCCACCAGTCTCTCTCAGGTGTTATTGAACCCCGCAGAGTGTCCTGCCGCGTAAAATCCTTATATGACGGAGGCATAAACTGCGCCTGAAGCGGAAGTGTTAAGAATGCGCAAACTGATAAAACAAAATAAACCCCGGGAGATCTTTTCA
>DATKZO010000048.1:0-236878 GCA_035527935.1 Bacteroidales bacterium | reverse complement strand
CACCACCGGTAACTTGATAGATGTTGCATCCAGATCGATTGTCAATTCGGTTCCCGGGTCTGGCCAGAGAGTGAAGTCGCGATCGCTTGAAAAGATCATTAAACCAATCTGCTGCCCCTCGGGAATGATCTGGTCATCGGGTTGAAGGCAGAAGGTCATTTCGTAAAACCGGTCCGGCACCAGCGGTTCACTCTCCGTTAGTGAGCGGTAGTTCTGTGGATCTGCCCAGCCTCTCGTAATGATATTGTCTGTAATTTTTGAGTCCCTGTTGTTAGACCAGGGCAGTGACACGAGCCAGACTGATAGGTTAGCGGCTGGTTTGCTGCAGGACAACCTGATAGTAATGCTTGCGGTGCCTGAAATATGAACGGCCCCGGTCAGCGTCGGTGTTACATACATCAGCCGGTGGTTAGTCCATTCGGCCTCTGCCAGTGCGGAACCACTGAACGAAACATTATCAACCAGTGTCTCTGTGCCCTGCCCGGTAACCTTACCTGTTGCTAGCTTTCCTGTTTTCGGGGCACCCGCGATGAGATACAAAGTAACAGGAGATGCCGCGGGATTCGGATAATCATCGTAGGGAGTAGGATTGGTCCTTTCGTCATCCTCCCGGACGATCCAGGCTTTGGGATCTTTTTCAACATTGTTCCCGATCCCGTAAAGATAGCGTGTGAACCACCTGTTCATCATCTCGAATGGTGGCCGTCCGCCATGGCCCCCCTGATGGTAGTACATCTGGACGGGCACACCTTTGGCTTTCAGTGCCTGGGAAATACGGTTGCTGTGTTCGGGCACAACATTCCAATCGTTGAAAGCATGTGCCATCAACACTGCAGCTTTCAAGGGAGCAAGATCGTTCAGGTAGTCCCGTCCGGCCCAGAATTCATTATAGTCCCCGGTAACCCGATCGAAACCTTCGGCCATCTCTTTATCCCGGATATTGCAATCGCAATATTCGCGGTATTCAGAATTACCGCTATGGATCCAGTCATAAAGGTAATCAATGTCCTCACCTAACCAGCCGCCAGGGTGCCTTATCAAACCGTTAGAACGATAGTAGTGATAATAGGAGGTGTTTGGCGCTATGGGGATGATAGCTTCAAGTCCGTCGACACCGGTAGTAGCCGCAGCCAATGGCAGTGTTCCGTTGTAAGAGGTGCCCGTCATTCCTACTTTTCCTGTTGACCAGTATGCAGTAACCGTTTCATAACCATCAGGGGTTGTGTATCCTGTGGCACGACCATTGAGCCAGTCAATAACAGCTTTAGGAGCCATGGATTCATTATCTCCGCCGACAGTAGGGCAACCCTGCGAAAGCCCTGTCCCAGGGGACGACGAGTGTACGACTATAAAGCCGCGAGGGACCCAGTCATTTACCTCTGAATTAGAGATGACAGGTCGCTCTCCGCGTAATATGATCGTTGGAACATGCTTGCGTTCCGGAGGAGTGGTCTGTAATTCGTGTTTTACATCCCATAAATATTCCCTTGCTGCAGTCCCGGTTCCGGCGTAGTAGGGGCTCGAGGCGTAAATTACCGGAAGCCTGAGCCCTTCAGTATCGGTTTGCTGAGGACGTGTAACGTCCACATGCATACGATCGAGCTTACCATCTCCATCGGAGTCAAATTCTGTCTCGACCCATAGGTCATGACGAATCCATGTATCAGGTTCATTAAATCCGGCAACAATCTGTGTTTCTCCGTTGACAATGATTGGACCCACTTTCTCTTTCACCGTATCATTTATCTGCTTCTGCTGAGCCACGATCTCAAAGGAATATAAGGATGCAATTACCGTGATAAATGCTACCTTTATTAACCTGTTCATAAGTGAAATTTATTTATTGGTTTTATTGTCGTAAAGAATGATTAAAAACTCTCGCAAGAAAAATAGTTTTATTTCCCCGAGATCTTAACAGGCCCGGATTCTAAATAGTTGCCATCTTATGTTGAAATTCTCTACTTTCATTTTAGACACCGTTCTGCTGAAAATAATCTTCAAACATGTCAATATTTATATCATAGAAATATTCAGGCTGTTTCATATTTGCTTTCATGGAATTCAACGCATATTGTAGAAATAAATATATGCTTGTAAATACAAAATAAATAAAAACTGAAGAATAATAACGCCTCAATATTATCTAGTTTATGTATTATCCTGCCATTTGTACTTTGTGTTGAAGGAATTGAAAAATAGTGAATTGATTTGCCCAATACCCAATGCTTAGACGTATGCCCTGCGCCTTTTACCTATCGCCTTTTGAAGTCCAAATTATGAAAATAACTGGTGGGATCATTTCCCTTTTTATACCTGTAATGAACAAACGGAAGTATCCAAGATAGAAGCACCAGCGATACGGCAGCTATTGCAAACCATTCAATATCAATAGCCCTGATGGTGTACAGGTCAAATTTAAGAAAATTTTACTGTGTTATATAACAATAATATACTCGTTTAATGACTAATTGAATAACTTTATACAGTTGTTACCCGGATGAACCTAAAACAATATAATAAGATGAAGAACACAAATCGTATTTTACTATCAATTCTTGTGCTTATGCTTTCTGTTCTGACAGTCAGCAATGTATCAGCACAACGGTTTATGAGGCAAAGCCGGATCCTTGGATGGGCCGATGATAATAACTATCTGATGTTCGACAAGGATGATGAGGGAAATCAGGTTGTAATGAGCGTTAACGTCAAGACCGGTAAAAAGAAAGTATATGACGAATACCGCGACTCACAGAGTGAACTATCTGATGCTTTACCATCAGAATTCTCGATGGGATTTGGCAGCACTGTGAATGATGATCAGAAGTCGGTGGTACTGCAGAAAGATAATGATCTATGGTATTTTAAACTTGGTGATGAAGAGGTCAAAAGATTGACTCAGAATCCTGATACTGAGGATAATCCCATGATCTCCCCTGAAGGCAATAAGGTCGCTTTTACCAGAAACAAAGAGCTCTACGTTATCGATATTGAATCAGGAAAGGAAACCAGGCTGACATTTGATGCTACCGACAGGATATATAACGGTTGGGCCTCCTGGGTCTATTTTGAAGAGATCCTTGGGCGGGGCAGCAGGTATTCTGCTTTCTGGTGGTCGCCCGATGGTGAAAAGATCGCCTACCTGCATACTGATGATAATCCGGTACCTCTGTTTATTATTAACAGGATCGATGAGCAGGATGGATTGCACGGTCTGCAGGAGGTTGTTCCCTATCCCAAGCCCGGAGATCCGAACCCAAATGTAAAAATGGGTATAGTGGATGTTAACAGCACTGAAACAGTGTGGGTTAAAACAGATGATAATATTGACCAGTATATAGCATGGCCGAGCTGGACACCTGATAGTAAGAAGCTGATGATACAGGTACTGAACCGGGATCAGAATGACATGAAGTTCATTCTGGCCGATGTAAACAACGGTGACTTTAAGGAGGTTTACAGTGAAACCCGTGATTCATGGATTGATTTCTTTACAGATGTACACATAATGAAAGACGGGTCAGGCTTTGTACTGAGAAGCAGCAGGAGCGACTGGAATAATCTCTACTACTATAACTGGGAAGGTGGACTGGTCAGGCAGCTGACAGATTTTGACTGGCGCATATCCTCGATCAGCAGGGTTGACGAAAACAACCGTGTAGTATACTTCAGCGGAACGGGCGGTGAATCAACTGATAACCATTTTTTTAAGGTAGGTCTGGATGGCACCGGTCTGGTAAAGTTTACAAAAGAACCCGGATCACACAGCTGTAACGTTTCACCTAACGGGAAGTATGTAATTGACACCTGGTCAAATATTAATACACCAACAACAATGGTGGCACTTGATGCCACCGGCAATTCAGTCAGAGTGATAGAGGAACCGGCAGCCATTGAGTTTGATCCCACAAAGAACGCAAGATCCGAGCTGGTCAGGATACCGGCAACTGACGGATTTATGCTTCCTGCCATTATAACCTATCCTCTCAATTTCGATGAAAACAAGAAATATCCGGTGGTTTTTACCATCTATGGCGGACCTGATGCAGGCAATGTAAGGAATAGTTATATGGGGAATCGTACAGGCTGGTATGCAGAGAATAACATTATTACCATATCGGTTGACCACAGGGCTTCGGGCCATTTTGGAAAGAAAGGTCTGGATTATATGCACAGGAACCTTGGTAAATGGGAGATGCTCGACTATATAGAAGCGGTAAAATGGCTCAGGGGAAAACCGTTTGTCGATCCTGAACGGATGGGGATAACCGGATCATCATATGGTGGATATACAACAGCTATGGCCCTGACCAATGGTGCTGACTACTGGACCCACGGGGTGGCTAGCTCTTCGGTCACTGACTGGAGGTTATATGATAACGTCTATACCGAAAGGTTCATGGACAGGCCTCAGGATAATCCTGAAGGTTATAAAGTCGGATCCGTACTCACCTATACAGAGAATTTCAAGGGTAAATTATTGATCATCCACGGCATGGAAGATGATAATGTCCACATGCAGAATTCAGTATACCTTATATCAAAACTTCAGGATGAAGGAAAAATGTTTGATATGATGATCTATCCCGGAGGACGACATGGCTGGGGTGGAGCCAAATCGGTGCACAACCGTACAAATATCAATAAATATTGGCTGAAGTGGTTCTTTGGTGAGGAATAAGCCACAAAATAAATCCACTCCCATGCATATTGTTGCATAAAAATAAAAAGGGTGCGGATTCTTCTTGATCCGCACCAACATTTACATGAAAAACAGGAATTTTTCCTGAAGCGGTTACTTTTTCTCCTTTTCCCCCGCTTTCTCAGCTGCCTTCTTGATGGCTATCTTCTTAAGCGTATTATCGACCTCAAGTTGTTTGGCAGAAAGCTCCTTCTTTTTTGCATCAAGAGACTTCCTCTTATTATTCATCTCGTCTTCAGAAATTTTGCCCTCTTTTACTGCTGCTTCAAGCTCTGCATATTTAGACTTCAAAACAGTAATCTCCTCCTGCAGGGTTTGACTTTTTAACTTAAAGTCTTTTTCCATCTCCTCAAGTTCGGTGACCTCTCCGTTTGATTCCGTTTTAGCCATCATAGTGATAGCCAGGTTGAAAACACCATCTTTCTCGGTACCTTTTGCAGTTATCACCTTGGATTCAAGCACGATATCCTGAAATCCGACAGAGGAGATCAAAACAACGTCAGATTCATTTATTGTCAGTTCAGCATATCCATTCTTATCAGTGACTGCTCCCTTTTTGGTGCCTTTTACAGTTACATTGGCACCTGGGATCGCATCTCCGTTCTTATCCTGTAACTTTACAGCTACCGTAATATCCTTTGCGAATGAAGCAAATTCAGATGTTACATCTTTCTTTGTTGGCTCCGCATAAGTGTATTGAGGCTCTGAAAATGCTGCCAGCAGGATCGTAATAACCGGCAGAGCCCAGATTAATTTATAGGCTCGCTGCTTAGGGGTCTTTTCTTTTTTCATCATTTTTAATCGTTTTGCGTTGAGAGAATAATTCAGATTATTTGTTAATCCAATAACCTCCATCCCCATCAACTGGTTAATTAATACAGAATGATACCGGCCGACGCTGTAGCCCTGCGCAATGACCCCTTCATCGGCCAGGTATTCATGGTTCTGTTTGATCGATCTCTCGAACAACCAGACAAATGGATTAAACCATAATATGATAGTTAGAAATTCCACAATGAGCAGGTCTAACCAGTGACGCTCACGAATGTGCACTTTTTCATGGGCGATGATATTGTCCAACTCATCAGTACTTATATGTTGAGGATTTATAAACACATAATTAAGAAATGAAAAGGGTACGCTGTATCTGTTGTTCTCGACTATAAACAATCCATCCGATACACGGTTCCCATTAATGATTATCAACGAGAACAGAATTGTAAGTTGCCATAAAAGTCTGAAAAGAAATGCTGCGGCTCCCGAGAAATATAATACTAATGCAATGACTCCGGTTGCGCCAAACATCCCGTATAAATCTTCCCTGCCATTATCCCTGGTAAAAATTGAAAGATTAGGAGAGCCGCTGCTGATATCTGACGATAATTCGACGGTATATCTGATGCTGATCAGGGGAAGTAATATGGAAATAATCAGGGAAAAGAGCAGATAGTACCTGCTAATACGGAAGAGGGTCTCACTTCTGAAGAAAAACCAGTAGAGAACATAAAGCATCATCATGCTCAGTGATGCCTTTATCAGGAGGAGGTTAAGTGGAGTCATTTTTCATCAGGTTTTTCGTGTCTCAATTCTTCTTCTGTCTGTTTTATAATATCTTCCAGCTCTTTGATTGACAGATCATTCTCCCTGGCAAAAAAGGTTGCCATTTTCGGGAATGAGCCATTGAAGTAATTCAGGAGCAGATTTGATAACTGGTATTTGGTATATTCAATCCTGGATATCTCCGGCTTGAACAGATGAGTGTTCCCTTCATTTCTGTGCGACACGAATCCCTTCTTCTCAAGCACCTTCATCACGGTGGCTACCGTCGTGTAGGCAGGCTTAGGATCATCAAACCTGTCAACAATATCCTTCACAACAGCCTCATCCATTTCCCACAGCTTCTGCATTATCTGCTCCTCAGCCTTGGTTAGCCTTTTGAGCTTCTTATCCTTATCCATAATTTAAAGGTTTTAATTGAATTTCATGGCTACTACAAATATAGTAGAAAAATTACCAGATTGCTACTATAATTATAGTAAATATACTTGACTACTATTAGTAAAGTGATTTATATAATTGAATAACAAGTTATTATGTGTTAAGTTAATGTTATGTTAATGTCAATTATGCAACACTGTTATCCCGGGAATTCCTTTCCTGTTTATTTTGCTGCCCGCCGAAAATAATCAGCAACATAATTGTGAAATCAACAGCTACTGAGTAACTTTACATGATTGAAGCTCCTCGCGGCAATATACGCGGAACCGAGTTTACGGGTTCGAAGTCAATGCGCTCGCCGGGATTCAAACAACTTACAGAACCTATCCCTATGAATGGAATGCAGACAGGATCCTTTCAGAAAAACTTACTATATCTAATTGTACCGATAACTTTTCTTGGTATAATGACATTTTCATGCAAAAACCACGAACCGGTTTACTCGATTAAAATGGATACCCTGAATACCAGGTCAGATGCAAGTATACGGGCATTGCATGTTGTTAATGACAGGGTAGTCTGGGCAGGAGGGTCTGAGAGTACATTTTTGCTGACAACGGATGGTGGTTCAACCTGGAAGAGCGGAACGGTGCCTGGTGCCGGGGAGGATGAATTCAGGTGTATTCATGCCTGGAGTGCAGACAAGGCAATACTTTTCGGTGTTAAGAATCCGGGAAGGGGGTACCTGACCACAACCGCCGGTGAATACTGGGAAATGGTGTATGAGAACAGCTCTGAGGGTATATTTTTCAATTCTCTGAATTTCGCAGATATTAGCAGAGGTATCGCACTCAGCGATCCCCTGGATTCAACTTCATTCCTGATCCGGACCGGTGATGGGGGGATTAACTGGGAGCCACTTGATAACCTTCCAAAATTAAATAATGGGGAATTCAATTTCGCAGCATCAAATTCCTGTATCGACTATCACCCATCCGGTATGGTATGGTTCATATCAGGCGGGGGAGGTGCTCGCCTGTTCAGATCAGAAAATCATGGTGATACATGGGAGGTATTTGAAACCGGGATTGCACACGAAACTCCTGCTTCAGGTATTTTCTCAGTAAATTTTATCGATGACTCCCTCGGGATAATAGTTGGTGGTACATACGATAATCCGGAACTGAACATTGATATCGCAGCATGGTCAGCCGATGGGGGACGAACATGGAATCTGTCAGAAAAGATGCCTGCTGAATACAGGTCCTCCGTGATCTGGCTCGAAACGGAAGAAAAACGGATTGCTCTGGCAGCGGGTAAGACAGGATTTGATTATTCCCTGGACGGTGGAAGAACATGGAATTTCCTTTCCAGTGAGGGATATTATACAGTAAGGGGAATAGATGGGAAACTTGAGGGGTATGCTGCCGGTTCCAAGGGACGTATCTCCAGATTCAGGCTGTCAAAAAGGTAAGAATTAAAATATCCCAAATGAATTTTTGCAATATTATTAAGATATGACAGATAGAAAAAGCCTGATCGGGAGAGTCCGCAAACTTATGGTGGAGGCCAATATTGATGCATTGGTTATTCCGGTAACCGATCCACATCTTGGTGAATATGTGCCGGAACACTGGCGTGTTATTAAATGGCTCACAGGGTTCACCGGGTCGGCGGGCAATGTTGTGATAACAGCTGATTTTGCAGGATTGTGGACAGATTCCCGATATTTCATCCAGGCCGAAAACCAGTTAAAAGATACAGGTTTTGAGCTTGTAAAACTTAAGATCCCACATACTCCTGAATATATCGAATGGCTTGAAAAAAATCTACCCTCCGGAAGTACCGTCTCCTTTGACGGAAGGGTAATGCCGGTAGAGATATTCCGGAAAATGGAAAAAACATTTGAAAGAAAAAGAATTAATGTTAATACTTCAGCTGAGTTCGTATATACTCTCTGGGAAGAAAGGCCTCCAATGCCGGTTAAGATGGCATTTGAACATGATGTTAAGTTTGCCGGCAAAACAAGGGTGCAGAAGCTCTCCGAAGCAGGTGCAAAGATGAAGGAGGCAGGAGCTGATTACCATCTTCTTACCTCCCTTGACGACATAGCATGGCTTTTGAATATCAGGGGAAATGATATAGAGTACAGTCCGCTCTTTACAGCTTTTGCTATTATCGGGATAGATGAGTTGCTTCTTTTTGCCGACAGGTTGAAAATCCCTGATAGCCTCTTCTCTGTGCTTGAGAAGGATAATATCAACCTGCTTCCCTACAGCGAAACAGCATTTATGCTTTCAAATCTGCCTGCAGACTGCTCATTGCTGTTAACCCCGGGAACTACTTCAGTTGAACTTTACAATGCAATTCCTGAAGGCATGGCTGTGATCGAAGATGTAAGTATCCCTGCAAGGCTGAAAGCAGTTAAGAATTTAACTGAAATAGAACATATCAGGAGAGTAATGGTCAAAGATGGTATTGCTCTTACCAGGTTTTTTTACTGGCTTGAGAAATCAGTCGGAAAAGAGAAGATAACCGAGATTTCCGCAGCAGAAAAACTCCTCTCTTTCAGAATGGAGATGGAGAATTGTACAGGGGCCAGTTTCGCTACCATAGCCGGATACAATGAGCATGGCGCCCTGCCTCACTACTGCTCAACACCTGAATCAGATGTTGAACTCAGGCCTGAAGGGATCTTTCTTGTCGACAGTGGAGGCCAGTATCTTGACGGCACTACCGATGTAACACGCACAGTAGCGCTGGGTGAGCCAACTTCGAGGCAGAAGCGTGATTTTACTCTTGCTCTTAAGGGTACAATAAACCTGGCGATGGTTAGGTTCCCGCTTGGAACCAGAGGATACCAGATTGAGATACTTGCCCGTAAGGCCCTATGGGATAATGGCCTGAATTATGGTCATGGAACAGGTCATGGAGTCGGTTTCTTTCTGAATGTACATGAGGGGCCTCAGACAATCGGGACGGGTGCTACCGCAGACCTGAATACCTTTTTTGAGCCAGGTATGCTCACAGCCGATGAGCCGGCAATCTACAGGGAGGGAGAGTATGGATTCAGGACCGAGAACCTTATACTTTGTGCTGAGGATGAAAAGACTGAATTCGGGCAGTTTCTGAAATTTGAAACGGTAACTCTCTGCTATATCGATATAAAACTTGTGGAAAGCGGACTATTGAATGCAATTGAGCTGAAATGGCTTAACGACTACCATCACAACGTGTATCGCCTTATCAGTCCGCACCTGAACAGTGATGAGAAAAAATGGCTGAAAGAGAAAACAAATTCCCTGACTCAAGGCAGTAGCCGGAGACTTTGGCCGCCGGGGACCGAAAGAGAGACATCAGACCTTTAAAATAAATCAATAACTTATGAAAACAAACTTATTCTTATTAATTCTGATCAGTCTGGTTGCGGCATCATGCCAGACCCCGATGACCCTTGAAGAACGATTGGCAACTCTGGACGCTGAAAGGATAGACTCTATCCGTGCAGATTCTATGTTCTCACACGCATATGAGATCCACCTTATGCAGCCTGTTGACCATAACAATCCTGAAGGACCGAAATTCTCACAGAGGCTATTCCTTTCTTATGCCGGAGCCGATCTGCCAGTGGTAATGGTTACTGCTGGATACAGCTCCGGCAGAAACAGTCTGCATGAGCTCACACGGTACCTCAATTGTAACCAGATAATTGTTGAGCACCGGTATTTCGGCGAATCAGTCCCGGAAGAGGTTGACTGGCAATACATGAATACTTTCCAGGCAGCATCTGATCATCACAGGATTATTGAACTGTTCAGTGAGCTCTTTACCAATAAATGGATCACTACAGGGTCAAGCAAAGGGGGACAGACTGTTATGTATCACAGCTACTATTATCCTGATGATGCTGATATCAGGGTTCCCTATGTCGCTCCTCTAAACTTCGGACCGGAGGATCCGCGTATCTATACTTTCCTCGATACGGTTGGTTCGGATGAATGCCGTGAAAAAATTTACAAAGTCCAGCGATTAATACTTGAGAACAGGGATACCTACTTCCCGGCCATGCTTGAAATGGCAAACAACAGGGGTATGACATTCGAAAGGGTAGGAGGGGCTGAAATTGCTTTTGAGTTAACCGTTTTGGAATATGATTTTGCGTTCTGGCAAAATAGCGGACTCGATTGTGATGCGATCATACTTGAGGGATCCCCTGAAGAAATTGCAGGACAATTCTTCAGAGTGGCAAATTTCTTCTATTTTTCTGATCAGGGTATTGCCAGTTTTGAACCCTTCTTTTACCAGGCACTTACTGAGATAGGCTATTACGGATACCGGTTCGACAGGTTTGAGGGACTGCTCCGGTATGCCATGGATAGTGAACTCCCGGAATATACCTTCTCCGCGCCTGAGGGTGTTGATCTTGTTTATAATTACGATTTAATGCAGAAGGTAAACGATTACCTGCAGGAGGCAGATAATTTCATATTCATATACGGTGGACAGGATACCTGGTCGGCTACAGGGGTGCAGCTATCGGGCAAAAGCAACTCGATAAAGATACTGAAGAAAGGTGGTAATCACGGAACACGTATCGGCAATCTCCCCGAAGAAACGGGTGACATGGTCCTCTCTACCATTAATCACTGGCTTCAGGAATAACCTGTCATCCCCTGCCCGGCAGGCAGGTTTAACCGCACGGGGCATTGCAGGCATGGACAATTCAGTTGCCCATATCTCATGTACTAAATCCCTTCCCACTGCGGATTTGGCAATATCATTTCAGCTCTTTAACCAGTGGAAATTCTGTTATCCTCAACCTTGTGCTTCCATAGGGAACCAGCTCCAGCTCTGCAGGTTCGCTATCTGTTGTCACGGGGCCAGGAGGAGGATTGGCGGCAGATCCGTTCACCAGTTCCCATTCAGGTATCATTGCCCCGGTAACTCTTAAGACAACGGGTGCGGCCAATTCCCATCTGATATGATCCCCAACCTCCTCTGACCAGATCATGTCGCCTGTATCAGCAAAGGGATATTCGGTAACAGGATTGATCTCTTCCTCAGACTGAATGCCCTTATCTGCCTCATCAATAATGAGCCCCCAGTTCCAGTCAGTAGTAGGTACTATCTGCCAGTCGACTGAACCCATGTAATTATATTTCCTATACTTCATCGGAATATCAGTGAACTCTTTGCCAATGCGCAATGCAAAGTAAAGTGGGCCCCGTAAAACTGACACAGAATTGTTATATCTTCTTTCGGTCCTTACCTTAAATGGTATGTCCAGCTCAATTTTATCACCGTCCGACCATTTTGATACAATCTTTACCAACTCACCTGATCCGGCGTTGATCGTCTTGTCATTGTAGCTGATTGCTGCTGATTCTGCCCATTCAGGTACTCTTAAGTACAAAGGAAAGGTAACCTTATCCGCAGTTTCTATTGTAAACCTTATATTGCCATTAAATGGATATTCTGTTTCTTCAGATATTTTCACTTCGGTCCCGTTTCCAACTTTTGCTGTTACCGAGGATGGCCCGTAAGCAACTGCTGCGAGGCCATTGTCGTGGGTAGCCATCCACATGTGTTCAACGAATTTGGGCCATCCCTGATGCATATTTGCCAGGCAGCAGGGATAATCCGGCATTAAACCGTAGATATTTGATTCGGGACCGTTGGATGACCAGTTACGTTTCGATAATGATACCAGCACCTGGTTTGATTGCTGGTCGTACTGATGGGCCCATCCATCAGGAGTGGTGGTTGCAGGCAATGCATTGTAGGCAAGATTTTCAAGCCTGTCGGCAAGGACATTCGAACCAAATATCTCAAACAGTTTTTCCATGGAGAACATCAATTCCACCACCGAACACATCTCTGAGCCCTGAACAGGACTTTTCCCTGACAGGTGCTCATCACCTGAGAACCTGCCTCCTGCCTGGCTATGGTTTATGTCATAATTCATCAACCCGGTAAAGACTGCCTGCTTGAAAAGCTCGTTACCCGATTGCTGGTACCACAATCCGGGGTACTTTATGGCCATGGCATTATTTACCACATGGGCGGTCAATCCCGCTGCTTTCCAGTCATAGGGGACCAGGCTGTCTGCCACCGCTGTTGAGTCCCATGGGAATTCAAAAAAATATGTTGTCCAGTCGAAGCAATTATTTTGTATCGACTCTATCGTTTCAAGGATCCATTCCTCACCGGTCTGACGATACAACCAGTAACCGGTAACCGCATGTTCCATTGCCCTTACACCCCGCCAGTCTTTATCCGGCCAGTCGGGTTCATTCTCATGAAGGTATCTGAAATATCCTGCAACAACCTCCAGTGCTCCCGGATCGCCTGTAGCGTCATAGTACTCCATCAGTACCTTGGAGGCTACAGCCAGCGGCCATCTGTCGCTTGTTTTTTCAGGACCAAACCAGCCGTTCTCTTTCTGGCTTTCAAGAATAAATGACATCCATCTGCTGACCTTCTCCTTAAGGCGTTCATCGTCAAGAATATATGCCAGAGGTACCAGGCCATCAAGATAATAGGGACCTCTTTCCCATGATTCACCATCTCCGCCGCGCCATCCGGAATTTATCAGGTCTTCCCAGAATTCGTCAAGGTGGCCTGTCAATCCTTTTGCCTGGATCATTAGCTGGTCTTTAAGCCATCCTTCCGGTTTGACCGAACCCAGGGGCAGCTTTATATAGGCCTTTTTTACAAGAGGTTTGGGATTTACTGAGTAATACTGATTTGTCTTTTCTTGCTGGCAGCTAATGAGCAGCATCAGTACTGTTAGTGTTAACATTAGTTTTTTCATATCCGGTATGGTCAAAAGAACACAGAGAGCACTAAAGATAGAAAAATTGTTGGTGACTACTTTCATATTTACAATTATCAGCACATTGTTACATATAAGTATTTATACGTATTTTATTAAGGACAGATTCTGATAAAATGTTCATATCCTCATTGTTAAATACTGACTTGGGTTGGTTTTTATTGAATTATTATTATATATTTGTTATGTATTACAAACCTAAAACTAAAATCTTATGAAGAAACTAACACTGATGATCGCAGTGTTTGTGCTCAGTGGCATGGCATTGCTATGGGCGCAAGCAGTGGTTATTACGGGTACGGTGACTTCTTCGGTAGAAGGAGAAGGCTCCATTCCGGGAGTGGCGATAGTTGTGAAAGGAACAACTATTGGTACCACGACCCACGCGGATGGAACTTATTCAATTACCGTACCGACAGGAGCAGCCACACTCATTTTTCAGTTTATCGGCATGGTACCTGTTGAAGAACCGATTGACGGACGGTCAACAATTGATATTGTTATGCAACCGGACGTTCTTGGTATTCAGGAGGTTATTGTGACGGGTCTGGGTATAACCCGCGAGAAAAAAGGACTGGGTTATGCTGTGCAGGATATATCAGGTGATGAAATCACCAAAGCCAGGGAACCTAACATCGTAAACTCCCTCCAGGGGAAGGCTGCCGGTGTCCAGATCTCCGGTGGCGATGGTGGTGTAGCATCAGGATCAAGAATCATCCTGCGTGGTATGAGCACCCTCACAGGTGATAACCAGCCTCTCTTTGTTGTGGATGGTATTCCTATAAGTAACTCCTATTCAAACATCGGATCTTATGGTGGCCTCGACTATGGTAACGCTGCTATGGATATCAACCCATCCGACGTTGAGAGCCTGAGCGTTCTTAAAGGAGCTAATGCCGCAGCTCTTTACGGATCACGTGCTATAAACGGTGTAATACTCATTACTACAAAGACAGGTAGGGAGAGGGCAGGCAGGCAAGGCCTTGGCGTTACACTGGAGACTAACTGGATGTGGGATAATGTCCTTGTCCTTCCAAAATACCAGAATGTATATGGTCAGGGTGGTGAAGGCGAATTCGAATATGTTGACGGTTCCTATGGAGGTACGAATGACGGTGTTGACGAAAGCTGGGGTCCACAAATGGACATTGGCCTCATGATACCTCAGTTCGACAGTCCGTATGATCCGGAAACAGGTGTTCGTACACCAACACCATGGATATCACATCCTGATAACGTGAAAGATTACTTTGATACCGGACTTAAGAGAACAACCAGCCTTGCATTGCAGGGAGCAACTGACAATTCCAATTTCCGTCTTTCAATTTCGAACCAGGATATCAAAGGTATTATTCATAATTCTGATTTGAGAAAGAACTCCGTATCACTTAATGCAGGTCTTGATGTAACCGACAGGCTGAGAGTTGCAGGTAGTGCAAACTATATTAGTAACAAGAGTGATAATATTGTTGAAGGTGGTTACAGCGGAGGTAACCCGATGCAGTCACTTGGACAGTGGTTCGGTCGTCAGGTCAACATCCAATCACTGTACGACCTTAAGGATGAGATCGATCCTATAACCGGCTACCCGATGAACTGGAACCACAGTTACCATGACAACCCATACTGGAGCATGGAACACAATACCAACTCCAGGAACAGGGACAGGCTGATTGGTAATTTTACAGTTGAACTGGATATTACCAACTGGCTTAGCTTTAAGGCATTGGCAGGAGCTGATATGTATACTGAAGACAGGATGGAAAGGTCTGATCACGGGACTAATGGTGACAGGCTTGGTGGATTCAGTGCCAGTTCTAGCAGAAGAAGGGAAGTTAATGCAAACGCAATGTTTCAGGTCAACAAGGATATTACTCCGGACATAAACCTTTTGGCAAACATAGGCGCGGAATACAACCATTACGATAGCCAGAATCATTCAACAGGAGTTGCAGACCTGATCATTCCTGGTTTGTTCTCAGTAAGTAACTCAGCAGTTGCAGCAACAACAGGACTTAGTGAGAGTCATTCTGAACTCCAGAGTGTATTTGGTACTTTTAACCTGTCTTTCAGGAATTACCTGTTCCTGGATGCAACGGCAAGGAATGACTGGTCATCAACCCTGCCAATAGATAATAACTCATATTTCTATCCATCGGTATCACTCACCAGCGTCATTACCGAAGCATTCAACATCCAATCCAACATACTCTCCTATGCAAAGGTTAGGGGTAGTTATGCTCAGGTTGGAGGTACTGCTGGCAGGTACCAGCTCACGGGTACATATAGTGCAGATAATCCTTTTAACGGAAACCCGAGCCTTGGTTATACAAACACAATTCCGGCTCTGGGTCTGAAACCTCAGAAGAAAAATTCGATGGAATTCGGAGGTGAACTTAAATTCTTTAACAACCGTATAGGTTTTGACGTAACCTGGTACAAGGAGAATACCATCAACCAGATCCTGAATATAGCGATTGCAAGGACGACAGGATTCTCCAGCAAGACAATTAATGCAGGTAACCTTCAGAACATGGGTCTCGAAATACAGATGAACCTGACCCCTGTCCGGACTGGAGACTTCTCCTGGGACATTAATGCAAACTGGGCAACTAATGAGAATAAAGTTATCGAATTGTACGTTGATGAATCGGGTGTAGAGCAGATGAACTACCTTAACCTCTATGCCGCCTCATGGAGTGCTTATGTACATGCACGTCCCGGTGAGGAGTACGGTATACTCTGGGGCTATGCTTTAGTAAAGGAGAAAGCTACTCCTGTTTATTATGATGATGCTGAGACTCAGTTGTCGCATGTGATATATGAAGGCCGTCGGCTGGTAAATCCTGCAACAGGGTATTTTATCAGGTCAAATTCAAGGACTAACCTCGGAAATGTTTATCCTGACTGGTTCGGAGGTGTCAATAATGTACTTTCATACAAGGATCTGACTCTCAGTTTCCTTGTTGACTTCCGCAAAGGTGGTGTTATCTATTCAATCACTGACTGGTTTGGTGTGCAGGCAGGGGTACTTGAGCAAACAGCTGCCATCAACGACAAGGGCCATAACGTGAGAGAACCCGTTTTAGACGGTGGTGGTGTACTTGTTAAAGGTGTATATGGAAGAGTCGCATCTGACGGAACAATTGAATTCCTCGATGCTCTCGGCAATGTGGTAACCACACCTGTTGAAAGCACTACATACACTGCAGCACAGGACTACTTTAAGGACTACTGGGGAAAGAACGAACTATCGACATTCGATGCAAGCTTTGTAAAACTTCGTGAAGTTTCTCTCGGATATGACTTCAGGAATATTGCTGCACTTCAGAAGGTTGGAATAAGAGGAATGAATCTAGCGCTTGTGGGCCGGAACCTATGGATTATCCACAAGAATACCCCTGATATAGATCCTGAAACCGGTATGGGTGCGGGTAATTCTGTTGGTATGGAAACAAATGCGATTCCTACCACAAGAACAATTGGATTCAACCTCAGGGTGAATTTCTAGTAGTATAACTTTTAAAATTCAATCAAATGAGATATATAATAAAATTAAAAAGTATATTGCTGGCTGTTCTGTTAATACTTGGAATCGGGTCATGTACCAAGAATTTCGAGGAGATGAACAAGAATCCGAACAGCCCGGATGATGTCCCTGCAATGAATATCTTTACCAATGCAACACGTGATGCAGTAGCACGCCAGGGGGGTGGCTGGATACAGCACACTTACCTTGGGTGCTGGTCGCAGCAGTGGACAAAGGTACAGTACATCGATGAGGACAAGTATATGCCTCGCGATATGTCTGGTGATTATGACGGTCCATACCAGAACGAACTTAAGAACCTTAAGATCGTGATTGATAAAACAACGGAGGATGGTGAAGACAGGCTGCTTGCAGCTGCACTTACCCTCAGGGCATGGATTTTTATGCACGTTACTGACATGTTTGGTGATATACCATACTCAGAGGCACTGCAGGGTTTCAGTGCTGACGGTACTTTGAAACCTGTATATGATAGACAGGAGGATATATACATGGCATTGTTGGCGAGCCTCGAAGAAGCTAACCAATTACTTGCAGGAACCACTTTAAACTTTGGTAGTGGTGATCTGATATTTGGTGGCGATCCTGTAAAATGGAGAAAACTTGCTAACTCACTCAAGCTCAGGTATCTCAATCGTTGTGCAGGTACGCCATGGTCATTTACATATGATATGGTCGGTGCACAATCCGATGTGACAACAACAGCCGGTGCTGCTGCCTATTCAGGAGCAGATGCGGCAATTGCTGCCATACTGGCTAGCCCGGCTCAATATCCTGTCATGACATCAAATGACGATAATGCTATGCTTGTGTACCCCGGACTTCCCTACAGGAACCCGATCTACAACACACTTTTACCAAGAACTGACCAGGCTATATCACAGACCATGGTAAATTGGCTGCTTGACAGGAACGACCCCAGGATACATAAGTATGCCCAGCCAAGACCGGACAGTCTTGCAAAAGATAAGGTCATATACAATGGATGGCAGAATGGCCGTGACAAACTTTCCGCCTTCTTCCCTGAGATTTCACTCCTTGGAACTCCTGTGGCTTATGACGAGGTTGCACCTCTTTATGTAATGACATACGATGAGGTTCAACTAAATATAGCTGAGTATTACCTCAGGGCAGCTAATGATGCAGCAGCAAAGACAGCTTATGAAACGGGTGTTAAAGCCAGTTTGGATCGCTGGGGTTGCGCCGACGGTGGAACGGTAAGCCCTTCCCGTAAGCTGGGTCTTGCTTTTGAAGTGCTTACACAATTCAGTTATCCGGTTGATTATACAACCTACCTTGCAGATCCGCTTGTTAGCTGGGATGCTGCTGCTGATGATGCACATAAGTTCCAGCTGATCTGTGAACAGAGATGGGCAGCTATCTTTGGACAGGGTGTACAGGCTTACCATGAGATCAGGAGGACCGGATTCCCGGAAAGAATCTTCGAATATGAACTTGAAGATGCATATTATCCGAATATGGGATTACCAATTCGTCTGACATATTCACTTTCTGAGGAAACCTATAATGGTGAAAACCTGGCAACTGCCAAATTAAACCAGAACGTTGAACTGTCGAACGAAAGTATGTTCAGCACCAACGGTATAATAAGCCAGATGTGGTGGCATACCAGGAAGAATCCTATACCGACTGAGACAGATGTACCCGCCAAGTAACTGGGTTTGCATGAAACATGATATAGAAGAGTCCTCCGGGACTCTTCTTTTTCTTATCAGGGTTTTGTGCAGTTGCCCTGGATAGAGTGAGCCAGGTTTTCTAATACCTTACACGACGATTAAAGATAAATTTCCTTTGACCATGAAACATTTACCAATGCTCTTGCTCGGTTTGATTTTATTAATGCCCGGAGATGCTTTTTCTCAGGTATACGAAAATCCAATCTTTCAGCATCTTGAATACATGAGACGTGAAAGGCTCCTTAACGACTATAATGAACTACTATATGAAAATATTGAGGGAACACCATTTTTTACTGAGGAGTTTATTAAAGGAATTGTATATATGAAATCGGGTGAATCATACACCGGTGAATTCAGGTATGATATATATGCTGACCAGATCCAGTTTATAGGGGGTGAGAAGATTTATTGTATTGCTTTTCCGGAAAAATTGTCATATGTATTGATAGGTGATATGAGTATAAAGTATGTCGGGTACGAGCAAAATGGAGTTCCTGCACATGGATATTTTATCACACTGGAAGATGGATATTACTCACTGTACTTGAAGAAGGGTAAAGTTTTAAATGATCCTGTGGGTTTAAAACCATACCAGTCTGCTAAACCAGCCAAATTTGTTGATAAAATTGACATTTATTACATAAAGATAGGGGAAAATCCTGCTTTACGGGTCAAAGGAATGAGGAACCTTCTGAAGCTATTACCCGGAGAAAAGGATAATATCCGGGACTACATCGATAGTGAAGGAATAAAACCGGGTAACAGATTCGACCTGGTGAAACTTGTTTTATACCTGAATAAAAGTGATTAGGAACTCTCAAAAACCAGAGCATATGAAATCTTTAATCAGATCATTTACAGTATTGACAGTACTCCTGTTTACGACAGCCGGGTTGGCACAGGATAACTGTGAGGTCCTTAAATCAGGATTGAAAGGCACATACCGCGGTGAGTGTCATAATAACCTGGCACATGGTTACGGTGAGGCGACAGGCGAAGATTATTATATTGGATATTTTAAAAAGGGACTGCCTCATGGACAGGGAACATGCAAATGGGTGTCCGGTGAGGTCTATGAAGGTGAATGGAAAGATGGCTTACGCCATGGATACGGAAAATTCACTTACAGATATAATGGCAAGGATTCTGTACTTACCGGGAAATGGGAAAAGGACGAGTATGTTGGTGGTGACACGGATAATCCTTATGTTGTGGAATACCGGAGCAATGTTGGCCGGGTATCTTTCATAAAACTGAACGATAAGGGTAACTATGTGAGGATAAAATTCATGAGGGGAGGTGGTGAATTTACAGCACTCTACGACCTTTTACTTCAGGGAAGTTCGGGATCTGAGAATATCAGCAGGATGTTCACCGGATTTGAGCAGGTTGTATTTCCCTTTAAGGGTAAGGCCATTTTTACTGCTCCCAATGCTTTCCATTCAGCCATTATCCGCTGTGAATTAAGGTACAGGATCCTCGAAAAAGGAGCCTGGGAGTTAAGGGTTAATTTCTGAACCTTTCTTAATCACCCAAGGCATAAAAGACAATCTGATGACTTGCAGACTTTCGTTATGCGTCGCTCTCTTGATATACTTCATGATTTGTGCCGGTTTGAGGGCACAAGGTATCTTCAGGGAGGGTATCGTAACCTATAAAAATGGTATTACAGAACCGATGCTGATAAATTGCAGGGAGACAAAGAAGACTCCTGAATTTATAAAGGTAAAACGACCGGGTATGCCTGATGAAATCGAGACACTCTATCCGGGTGATATAGGTTCTTTTTCAACAATTGATAAAGTATTCATAAGCAGGGAGGTCACTATTGACATTACCTCGGATGACCCGAATAAACTGACCAGGGATAATTCGAGGATAGTGGTAAACGAGAATGTTTTTCTCCTGGTACTTGTCAGGGGAAATCTTAACCTCTATTTGTATGTCGAAGATTCAGGCAAAAATCACTTTTTCATTGAAAGGGCCAATACCGGAACTTTTGAGCTTGAGCGACCGGTTTATTACAGGGAGATTGAGAACACTCATCAGCTGGGTGGAACTAAAAGCATTACGGTTGTACCAAAATACCGCACCCAGCTTACGGAATATATGACCGGTTGTGACCAGTTTTACCCGATTATTAACCTTCTTGACTATACCCAGAGGGATCTGATGGAGCTGTTTATCAATTATAATGATTGTACAGGCAGCGGATCCGGATATGTTGCACCAATTGAAAGGGCCACACTCCAATTCGGACTGGTTATAGGGGTAAACTTTACATCCATCGACTTTTATGGCTCAGGTTCTCCTGATATGAGCGTTGCGGAATTCAGCAGCGACATCAGCTCATCGCCCGGGATCGCGTTATCACTTGTCCTGCCCGAAAGAAGGGGAAGCCTCTCCTTCTATAATGAGTTATCCTACAAAAGCTATGATGGAAATGCCAGTTTTACAGAATCTACGAACGACCAGGATTATACCAATATTGACATAAATTTATCTGCCAGCTATATAAGACTATCGAATAGCTTCAAATTCACCTTACCCGGCAAATTGATACGGCCATTTATACATGCAGGCATTACCAACAACCTGCTACTGTCACATATTAATGAAAAAACCATAGAAGAACACTTTTACTCAACTATTACTACCAGAGATGAGATGGCTTTAAAATCAGTCAGGAAATACGAACAGGAAGTATTCATTGGAGCCGGGACATTTTCAGGAAAACTCTTCATCGAATTCAGATGCTCATTCGGGAATGGTATGTCCGGGTTGATATTGCTTACCTCTCCAACCAGAACTGCAAATATTTCAATGGGGTATTTTTTTTAGTACAAGTACCCGGCACCCGGCACCCGGCACCCAGTACCCAGTACCCAGTACCCAGTACCAAGCACCCAGTACCCAGTACCCGGTACCCAGTACCCAGTACCCAGTACCCAGTACCCGGCACCCGGCACCATTACTTAAGAAACCGTATCGCCAGCGGAAACAAATTCCTGTACCTTTCAGATACAAATATCCCTGCAACAAGTGTATAGATGAAATTGATCACTGTCATTACAAAGGGATACAATAACAGAGAGTCTAGGGAAATAAAATTGTCTGACCCGATACGCATAGAGAGCATCTTTGGCATAATCAGCATCATTGTGATGAAAACCAGGATAGTCCATGTTACCTGCCAGTTAAGCAGATTCCTTGCATAGACAGACAGCTCCTTGATCTTGTCCTTCTTTAGCACCCAGAGGATCATCGGAAGAATTATATTCCCAAGCGGAAGGATGATAAATGTAAGAGCTGAGTAATGCATTCCACGGATATAATTATAATTAATCTCAAGGGAATGATCAAGCAATTCATCCATACTGACATCAAGTGATTCAGCAAGTCTCTTAAGGGTATCACCATGCGGATTGGTCCCCTCTTTTTCTATTCTTTGCAAGGTCAGGAGGCTTATCCCTGCATCTTCAGCAAGTGTCTCCTGTGACAGTCCTTTTGCCTTTCTGAATTCTGTTAAACGTGAGCCTAAATCTTTCATGACTTTAATTGTTTTGGTTATGGCTCAAAGGTAGCTGGCGTCAGCGTCATGTATTGCGCCGGTTCTGTGACACATTTACGACAATTACGACCTGCAGCCCGCGAAACTGACGTTTCGCAAGAAATATAGTAATTATAATGATAATAATTTTCAGGCTACATGCTTTTGTTTCATAGTTACATTGGGATCGGATAATCCCTGCAAAAAGAAACCGGGCTTTCATTCAGGAAAGCCCGGCCTGATATATTGATCTGAGATCTCTCTAGTTTTTCAGTTTTTTCACACCCATATTATATAGGGTAAACCCAAAAATGTCGGCATTCTGCTCGACAATCTTGCTGACAGGAGTTCCTGCACCATGTCCTGCCATTGTCTCAATCCTTATCACAACGGGATTTTCTCCAGCCTGTTTGGCCTGAAGCTGTGAGGCAAACTTAAACGAGTGTGCCGGGACAACCCTGTCGTCATGGTCGCTGGTGGTTACCAGTGTGGCTGGGTACTCGGTTCCCTCTTTTACATTATGAACAGGGGAATATCCCATTAGGTACCTGAACATCTCCTCGCTCTCCCCGGACGTTCCATAGTCGTAAGCCCATCCTGCACCTGCTGTGAATGTATGGTATCTGAGCATATCGAGTACTCCTACGGCCGGAAGGGCAACTTTCATCAGATCGGGTCTCTGGGTCATTACGGCTCCTACGAGCAGACCACCATTTGAAGCTCCACGTATTGCGAGATAATCACTGGAAGTGTAGTTATTCCCGATCAGGTATTCACCTGCCGCGATAAAATCATCAAAAACATTCTGTTTATTCATCTTTGTTCCTGCAAGGTGCCACTCCTCGCCATATTCACCACCTCCCCTGAGGTTTGCAACAGCATAGATTCCTCCCAGTTCAAGCCATAAGGCATTAGCCACACTGAAATAGGGTGTTTCGCTGATATTGAATCCACCATATCCATACAGTATAGTGGGATTCTTACCATTCATTACCGTACCTTTCTTATAGGTGATGATCATGGGTACTTTTGTGCCATCCTTTGAATTATAGAAAATCTGTACCGATTCATAATCATCTCCGTTGAAATCAACCTCGGGCTTTTTGTATACTTCTGATTCTCCTGACTCAGGATCAAGCTTATATATTGTTGATGGTGTTATATAGTTTGTGAACGAAAAGTAGAGCTCTTTCTCCTCTTTTTTACCATCAAAACCGGAAGCGCTTCCTATGCCGGGAAGAGCAATTTCCCTGACCAGTTCACCATTATGATCATACTGATTGACCTTTGATATAGCATCTATCAGATAATTAGCGAAGATATATCCGCCACCGGCAGATGGACTAAGAACATTTTCTGTTTCAGGTATCAGCTCTTCCCAGTTCCCGACAGTTGGATTTGCACCATCCACTGCAACTATCTTCCCGTTCGGAGCATCAAGGTTTGTATAAATAAATAGCTTATCACCATCATTATCAATTATATAATGATTTTTGTCGAAATTATCGACCACAGTAACGAGCTCGCTTTCAGGCTTTTCGAAGTCGTAGAAATATAGCTCGTTCCCGGAGGTGGAGATTGCAGCCGTGATCACCAGAAACCTTCCATCTTCAGTCACATTGCCGCTTACATACCTTCTTTTATGGTCCTTCCCAAAAATAAGGACATCCTGGGCCTGGGGAGTGCCAAGCTTATGGAAATAGAGCTTATGATGGTCAGTAAGGGCTGATAATTCGCTTCCTTCAGGTTTATCATAACTTGAATAATAGAATCCGTCATTCCCATGCCACGATATTCCACTGAATTTGACATCAACTATTGTGTCCCCGATAATATCTCTTGTGTTGGCATCCATTGCTATTATTTTACGCCAATCCGATCCACCCTCAGAGATTGCATAGGCAACTCTGGTCCCATCTTTTGAAAACTCAACTCCACCCAGGGAGGTAGTTCCATCCTCTGAGAAAGTATTCGGATCAAGGAACATTTCAGGCTCACCTTCATCTTTTTGCCTGTAGAGAACAAACTGGTTCTGCAATCCGTCATTCTTGTAGAAGTAGGTATATCCACCTTCCATAAAGGGAGCAGAGTACTTTTCATAGTTCCAGATCTTTTCAAGTCGTTCCTTGATCTCATCCCTGTATGGAATATTTTCAAGGTAACCAAAAGTAACTTTGTTTTGCTCCTTTACCCAGGCCGCTGTCTCATCAGACATGTCATCTTCAAGCCAACGGAAAGGATCAGGAACTTCCGTGCCAAAGTATGTATCAACAACATCACCCTTTTTTGTATCAGGGTATTCAATTGTCTGTTTGACCGGCCCGCTGCATGATACCAATAACATCAGGGCCAATACAAAATAAACTGCTTTTTTCATTTGAATATATTTTGGGATTAATGATTTCAATCTCTTTCATGTACGGCTTACAATACCAAATGTAGTTTAAACTCCTAATAATCTAACCAGGAATTAGAGGTTTTCATAACTGCAGTACCTGAAATTTTACAATAACCAGTACAATCTTTTCAAATTTCTCATTTCTTTTTCAGATATTTATAACTGAAAACAAATTATTTATCTAAAAATATTCTCATTATGAAGATCTATCCATTTGTTTTTTTTGTAGCCGCTATTGCTTTTTTTGGATGCATCCGTGGTACTGATACGGAAAGCCAGCCGGAGAAGGTTATGCCCGAAGCACAATACACATTGAGCAAGGACCAGACCCATAATAAATTCAGCAGGTTGATACCACCTGTACTGACAGTGGAGTCAGGGGCCGTTATCGATGCCTATACCGAAGATGCCCTTGATGAGCAAATCCTTCCGGGTATGACAACGGATGATTTCAATAACCTTGAATACAATCCCGACCTTGTTCATGCTCTGACCGGCCCGGTATACATCGAGGGTGCCGAACCCGGAGATGTTCTCGAGGTTATACTTCATAAGATTGAATGTGGCAGCTGGGGCTGGACTACTGTCGGATTGGGAGGCTTTCTCCAGGATGAGCGATTCGAACCAATGCTAAAGACCTATACTCTTTCGAACGATATTAAAGAAATACAATTCTCTGACGGAATAACAGTCCCGATCGAACCCTTTGCAGGGGTAATGGGCGTTGCTCCTGATACCGGTGAAATGCTCTCTACAATCCCACCCGGGGCAAATGGAGGTAACATGGATGACCCCGATATTGTTGAAGGATCAAAGGTCTATTTCCCGGTATTTGTTAAAGGTGCTCTCTTCTCTATAGGAGACCTTCACGCAGCACAGGGTGCCGGTGAGGTCTGTGGCACTGCAATTGAAATGCCCGGGAGGGTAGTGTATGAGGTCAATGTTATTAAAGAGGGAAGAAAGATCCTTGAACCTCAGTATGAGACACAGGACACGTATGCCGTGACTGCTATTGGAGTTACTCTTGATGAAGCTGCCAGGAAAGCCAATTCATATATGATTGATTGGCTTGAAGAGGTCCAAGGGATGGAGCGTAACGAAGCATATATGCTTACCTCACTGGCCGCCGACCTGAAGATCGCCGAAGTGGTTGACCAGAACATGCTTGTTACAATGCATATACCTAAATCGCTGTTTGAGAAGAAATAAGTCCGTTATTTGGTCTTGAGTACGAATATATGCACATTCCTTAGATAGGGATCATAAGAATCAAACTGGTAGCCTGCTTTATCTGCGGTCTCTTCGATAAACTCTTTTGTCATGGTGCGTCCGTCATCAAACCAGGCATCAAGGATGACCAGGCTACCATCCGGTTTGAGGTACTTCTTTGCATTTTTCAGCCAGTCAACCTTATTCTCAAACTCGTGAAAGGCCTGGAGCATTACTACCATGTCAAGATCATTAACCGGAAACAACGGATCATCCTGCTCTCCAGCAACTGTAGTGATGTTTGTAAGATCCCTTCCGGCTGCTTTGGTCTTAAGTGTTTGAAGCGGTGAATCATCAATATCATTTGCATAGATATGTCCAGTGCCACCCACCTTCTCAGCAAGGTAGATGGTAAGATAACCTGATCCTGCACCGGCTTCGCCTATTTTCATTCCTTTTTCTACTCCCAGGATATTCAGTAACCTGTCAGGTTCTACCTGATTATCTCGATAAGACTGGCAGGATAAGGTTTGTCCAACCAGCAAGATAATACCGAAAATTGATAAATAATTAAAGATCTGTCCTCTACTCTTCATGGCAATATTATTTAGTCCACCTTAAAAGTACAAATGATAGGATATCTGGAGGTTAACGAAGTGTTAAAGACAATCATTCTTGCTTAAGAGGTATAGGCAGTTTCAATGCAATGGGCATGGGTACACCTCTCCATCCTGGTCAACATAAATGAACCTCTTCCCTTTGCACAAGGTACGGATACATTGCGACGGGGGGGTTCCTATAATTTTGGCATTTCATATTCTTCAGCGTAAATAATTGCATGGATTCCGGAGGCCACATCAACTGTGTTCCGGGGCAGGCCATATTAAAGACCCTTCATTCTTATTATCAGCTTTCTTCTTTTTCCTTTCCATGCATAAAAGATTTTAATTTATACTTAAATTTCTATTCTGACACATTTTTTAGGATACTACCTTCCAAAATACAATATTGTTTAAAATCTTCAAATGTATAATTCTTTCAGTGATAACTCTGGACTACTCTTGCGGAGTGAGGGGAATCAGGCAGATGTTGAAGAAAATAGAAATCTTCAGGTGTTGAATAAAATTTTTGAATAACTTGGTCATGATTAAAATAATTTACTTCAGTAATCATAAACTTATCTACCCTTCATGAAAAAGAAATTTATCACCCAGGCTTCGCTTGCAGTTGTTCTATCATTTATCTGCATAAACCTTGCAGGCCAGGGGCTTACTTTTGGCAAGGAAGAATATGCTGCAAGACGGGCTAAACTGATGGAAAAAACTTCGGATGGAATTGCAATTATCTTTGGTGCCACGCACACTACAGGTTATGACCTCTATGCGCAGAGCAACGATTTCATCTACTTTACCGGGGTTGAGATACCAAATTCTATCCTCATAGTTGATGGTATCAGGAAACAGAGCACCATATTTTTTACATCCACCGAACGGGAAGCAGAAGGAGAGGGCATCAGCCCCGAACTGGTACGTGATCCGGTGGGTATTACCGGGATTGAACGTCATATGCAGTATGAGCAATTCACCTCAGCCCTGGATCGTCTCAGTTTCAGCGAGATTATTTTTTACACCCCGTTTCTGCCTCAGGAGATAGGCAGGGAGGCTGCCACTGAGAAATTGAACGTTCTCAGAAGCGACATGGTAATGAATGAGTGGGATGGCAGACCTACAAGGGAGCAACAGTTCGTAAAGATGCTTAATGACAGATACCCACAGGTAACTGTCAGGAACTGTTCGAAGGCTATAGAAGAGCTCAGGATTATAAAGTCGCCCGCTGAGATCGACATTATCCGTAAGGCGGGACAGATAGGCGTAAAGGCTATGATTGAGACAATGAGATCAACCAGGGCGGGAATGTATGAATATGAAGTGGCAGCCCTGTATGAGTATATGTGCCAGAAGGAGGGGGTGCGCGACATTGCCTATAACACTATTATAAGCTCCGATAAGAACCATCCCTACCTGCACTATTATAAGCATGACAGGTTATTGAAGGATGGTGATTTTCTGGTTATGGATGTGGGCCCTGATGTTGAGTATTATGATATTGATATAACAATATCATACCCGGCTAACGGTAAGTTTACACCAAACCAGGCAGAGTTCTATAACGCGTGCAATGAGATAGAGAAGGCCTGTTTAAGGTTCATGAAAGCAGGAAGAACGCCTGAGCAGGTTGGAGAGATGGCACGTGACTATCTTGAAAAAGAGAAAGGTTTCGATCTCTCAAAGAAGTACTGGGATACACTTTCACGATATTTGAGAAGAGGAGCAGTCAGTCACTATGTCGGACTGGCAATTCATGATATCGGAGGATCTGCCAGGGAGGAACTCAAGGCCGGGATGGTACTTGCAATAGATGTCCTGGGTGTATTTGCAGATGAAAATATGGGTGTCAGGGTGGAGGATACTGTCGTGATCACCGAAGAGGGATATGAAAATCTTTCTGCCGGGTTGCCAAGGGAGATAAAGGAGATAGAAACATTGATGAAGCAGGATGGGGCAGTACAACTGATGAAAGAAAAAAAACTCTATTGAAGGGCGAAACTATCACGGAAAGTCAACCGGAATTACTCTGGTAAGTTTTTTTTCGTAAATTGAAAAGAGAATTGTTCTGATCTTTAATAACCGTACATAAATTAATAGGAGAGAACTGATATGAAATTAAATGTAAAGGCATTTGCACTTACAGCCGGTATATTGGCTGGAGCTTCATTATTCCTGATCACATGGTGGATTATCCTGTTGGATGGTTCATCTGGTGTAAAAACTGTGATTGGCACTGTCTACCTTGGTTATAACATTAGTCCTCTGGGAAGCCTTATCGGTCTGGCATGGGCTTTCGTCGATGGATTGGTAATCGGGGCTATTTTTGCATGGCTCTATAACAGGATCAGTAAATAGCCTGTTTATAATAATATTTCAGGGAGTTAATTGGATTAGAAACAAATTAGCCTTTAGGAATTATCCAATTACCTCTGCTTCTTGCATTTCTTGATTTATTTTATATATTTATTGGTAATTTTTGTTACCGGTACTGGTTTTGCATTGCTTATAAGATTCTGATTGATATAACAGTAAGCAATAATTAAGACAATTTTGTGCAGGAATTAATTTTTCAAGCAAGCACAACCAACCACAATAAAAGGAGGCAATATGCATAATGAATCATGCGATCATCACTGGGAGATGGTCAATATCAGACCTGGCTTTATCGTTACGGAGACATGCCATAAATGTGATCTGGTATCTACCTATTTTTCATTGGAAGACAATCCTCCCCTTGAAGAATACAGGGATGGGGATCATTTCTGGAATGTGATGACCAGCGCACAATCCATAAGTTTTGATCTGCAATGCAAAATTTGTAATACCCTCGTTTCTTTCAGGGAACTCTCGTCCCTTATGCTTTGTACAGGTTGTGACGATAAATGCGAAGTAGGCAAACTCATGCGCAAAGATACAGGCTATCAGACCTCAATATATGTTGCTTTCGGGTTTAAGCCTTTCAAAGAGAAAGCTGCTCTAAGCATCGACCAGATAAAAGTTCTGGAGGACTATTATGACCACCGAAGGAATTCTTCCACTTCCAGGATCAGGATCGTATCATTCAAAATGATTGATGACCTTGATTCCTGTACGGGCGAGTTCATCTGGGACAGGGGAATGTTAGCGCTTACACCACCGGAGACCAAATAATTTTCAAATATTATTACAACTAAGAATATAACAATGAAGCTTAAAGAGATTATAGACAAACTATCACTCAGGGTGCTTACAAGCATGGAAGACAAGGATGTAACGGGTGTTTACGTCTCCGATATGCTATCCGACGTGATGAGCAAAGCCCAGGCAGGGAACCTGTGGATCACTGTTCAGACCCATAAAAATGTAATTGCTGCCGCCAACCTTATAGATATATCGGCAGTGATAATATCTCAGGGAACAGAAGTTCCCAAGGATACTATTGACCTGGCCAACCGTTTTAATGTTGTCTTGCTGGGTTGTGACGAATCAACCTTCGATGTGGTTGGTAAACTCTTTCAGGCCGGGATTAAATAATGATATTCTTGCCCATGCAGGAGGCACAAAAGAATATCATTGATGTAGGGCGTATCCAGGAGTCACTCCAGGCAAAGCTCTGGGTAGGGGATATTACCTCGGGAAAATATGTTACAGGTATCTATGCCTCTGACCTGATGAGTGACGTATTGGCCTATGGAAAGTCAGGCTCTCTTCTTTTAACCGGTTTGAATTCTGTCCAGGCAGCCATATCGGCTTATATGGCTGAATTTAAAGGGATTGTATTTATCAGGAATAAGATTCCGGGAAGTGAGACGTTGAAGTTCGCCAGGGAGAAAGGAATGATGATCCTTTCAACCGAGACCGATATGTACGAGGCCTGCGTGAGAATTGCCAATATTAAGGGTGAGGCTCCGGCCATCGATGCTGAAAAAGGGCCTGAGGAGAAGGCAAAAAATATAACAATTCATTCTTTTAAAATTGATGGACAGGATTTTGCCAGTGCCGGCCTGGTATCCACTCAGATAAAAACCATACTTAAATCTATTGGTTATGATCCGCAGTTGATCAGGAGAGTGGCAATTGCAGCTTACGAAGGCGAAATGAACGTCGTCATGCATGCCAGGAAGGCTGACGTTACACTTACTGCCAGCGAAAAGGAGATCTATATTATCATAATGGATGAAGGAAAGGGAATAGAGAATATTGATCTTGCAATGAAGGAGGGATATTCAACTGCCACTGAAGAACAGAGAGCACTGGGCTTCGGCGCCGGCATGGGTCTTCCTAACATAAAAAGGAATGCTGATGAACTGATTATAAATAGCGTAGTAAACCAGGGAACAAGGATTGAAACCATATTTTTCGTGAAATGAAATATTATCATTCACATGTAATTATACAGGAGAAGTGCAAAAGCAGGATGAGGTGCATTAAGGCATGCCCTACACAGGCGTTACGTGTAAGGAACAACACCATTACCTTCAATGATGATCTGTGTGTTGATTGCGGAGCATGCATCAGTGTTTGTCCTGAAAAAGTATATGTACCGGTAATTGATGAGATCACCGACTTCGAAAAGTTCGAATACAAGATAGTGATACCCTCTCATATCCTCTATACCCAGTTCGGCCTTAACGTCCACCCAAATATAATTCAGCAGTCACTTTTAAATATAGGATTTGATGCAGTAGCTGACATATCACAGAACGCTTACGAAATAAGCTATGTAGTCTCTGAGAGCCTGAAAGCAAACCGGAGAATAACCCCGGTCATAAGCAACTTCTGCCCATCACTGTTAAGGCTTATTCAGGTTAATTATCCCAACCTGATTGAATTGATCTCTCCATTCGATGTATCACGCGAGATCACGGCAAAGGAGTCGAAGAAGAAATATGCTGAAAAGCTTGGCATTCCTCAGCAAAAAATTGGTGTAATATTTATCAGCCCCTGCCCGGCAATGGTGGTATCCATAAAACAACCTGCAGAGAAGGAAAAATCATGGATCGACGGTGCAATTGCAATCAGGGATATCTATAACAGAATGCTGCCTGAGATAATCAGGGTACAGGAGAACATGAACAGTGATGAGAAGAAAGAATTCTTTTATTATGGAAAGAGCTGGGGTGAATTGGGTTTTATTCTTCGACACCATGACCCGGAGCACACTATATCTGTAGCAGGTATCGATAATATTAAAATGATCCTGGACGATATTGAGGACTCCAGGCTAAAGAATGTGAATTATATTGAAGCCTTTACCTGTCCGCAGGGGTGTATCGGTGGCGCTTATTGCGTTGAAAATCCTTATATATCAAGACATACAGCAATTATACTCGAAAAGAGGCATGGCCAACCACCCGATCTTGATAAGAAAAGGATCAACAAAAAACTGAAACAAAATTATTATAATATGATTGAGCCGGTCATTCCCAGACCGATACGATCGATGGAAATTGACATAGCAACATCAATCAAGCGAATGAACCAGAAAGAGCGTATCTTACGAAAACTACCAAATAAAGATTGTGGTATTTGTGGAGCTCCGACGTGTGAAACCTTTGCGCAGGATTGTGCATGGGGCGAGGCTGACCTTACCGACTGCATATTTATAAAACTAAGTTCCCACTGAAAGGAGAAAAGTATGGAACAAAAAGAGTTAATGTTTAATGAGATCCTTGAAAACTGGCCTGTTGAAGAGGGGAGCCTGATCCCGCTTCTGCAACAGGTACAGGAGCAGGATGGCTATATTTCACCGGAGTCTGTGGAAGAGATTGCCGGGTACCTGAGGATGACAGAGAGCCATGTATATGGTGTGGCTTCATTCTATTCCCAGTTTCGTTTTACCCAACCAGGTGAACACTGCATTAGTGTTTGTCTGGGTACGGCCTGTCATGTAAATGGTGGCGGAACACTACTGGATACCATCGAGAGAGAGCTGGATGTCAGGCCGGGAGAATGTACTTCCGACGGCAAATATGATCTTAACCGCGTGGCCTGCCTCGGCTGCTGTGCTCTGGCTCCCGTTGTGAAGATCGATAACGATATTTATAGCAAGGTAAATGTCATTAGCCTTAAAGATATGTGGAGGCAATATGACTAGCCTGGCTGCACTGCAAAAGAAAAGTGCCGCCGAGTGGTCGGCACTTCAACAGACGGAAGAACCTGTCATATACCTGGGAATGGCTTCCTGTGGAAAGGCAGCCGGTGCTGATAAGGCTAAACGGATCATTAAGGATACACTCAAGCATCATGATATCAAGGCCCGTCTGGTTGAAGTTGGATGCATCGGGACATGTTACCTGGAACCTATTGTTGATATAAGTGCATTCGGGCAACCACGGATATCCTACGGAAATGTTGATGAAAAAAGGGCTGAATATATCATCCGTAAACATCTTGTAGAAAGGGATATATCCAAAACCAAACCGCTGGGCTATCTGGGTAAAGAGTCTTTCGACGGAATTCCTTCCCTGTTTGAGCAGCCAATGCTGAAGTCCCAGGTCAGGATTGTTACAAAAAACTGCGGACTTATAGATCCTGAAAATATTCATCATTACCTTGCCAATGAGGGGTACATTGGACTATCAAATGCCCTGAAAATGAGTCCGGATGAAGTGATAGAGGAGGTCACTCATGCAGGTCTGAGGGGCAGGGGAGGTGCCGGATTCCTTACCGGACGAAAATGGAGAACATGCCATGATACTTCCTCCGGTGAAAAGTACCTGATCTGTAATGCAGATGAGGGCGACCCCGGTGCATTTATGAACCGCCTGCTTATTGAGAGCGATCCGCATGCTCTCCTGGAAGGGATGCTGATAGCTGCATATGCGATTGGTGCTGCGCTGGGATATATCTACATACGTGCCGAATATCCGCTTGCTATCGTCAGGCTGAAAAATGCACTGGCACAAATGCGTATTGCCGGACTGCTGGGTAAGAAGATACTTGGATCATCATTCTCATTCGAGATAAAGATAAAAGAGGGTGCAGGCGCTTTTGTCTGCGGGGAGGAAACATCACTGATCCATTCAATCGAGGGTAAAAGAGGGATGCCAAGGACCCGACCACCATTTCCGGCTGTGTCAGGATTACACCAGAAACCAACAGTCATAAATAATGTTGAAACACTTGGTACGGTTCCTCATATATTGAGGAACGGGGCAACCTGGTACCGTCAATTTGGGGTGGAGGGAAATTACGGCACCAAGACATTTTCACTGGTAGGAAAAGTAAGACGGTCGGGATTGATCGAGATACCACTGGGTACTCCGCTCCGTAAGATCATCTTCGACATAGGGGGAGGGTCCCAGAAACCATTTAAAGCAGTACAGACCGGTGGTCCTTCCGGAGGATGCATACCAAAGGAATTGCTTGATACCCCTGTTACCTATGAAACCCTGGCTGCCATCGGATCCATTATGGGCTCCGGTGGACTAATCGTCATGGACGACGATACCTGCGTTGTTGATGTGGCCCGATACTTCCTTGACTTCATCCAGAAGGAATCCTGTGGGAAATGCACTCCTTGCCGGGTAGGAACCAGGCATATGGTTGAAATACTCGAAAAGATCTGTGAGGGTGAAGCCACTGCTAACCTGCTCGATAAACTCGAATCCATAGCTAAACTTGTTCAGTCAACCTCTTTATGCGGTCTCGGACAGACTGCTCCTAACCCTGTCCTCACAACACTAAGATATTTCCGTCCGGAATATGTGGAACATGTTAATGAGTACTATTGCCCTGCACTGGTATGCAGGAAGTTGATAGAATATACAGTTGTCAGGGAGAAGTGTACCGGATGTCAGCGATGTGTTTCTGTTTGTCCCACAGGGGCCATCACCGGTCCCCGGTCAGAACCGCATAACCTGGATGCTTCCAAATGTATCAAGTGCCGTGCATGTTATGAAGTGTGCCGGTTTGATGCCATTGCCGGTAATGCTATTGTAATAACATCAAGAAAGGAAGAATGAAGCTAACCATCGATAACAGGACCATAGAGATCAGCAGCCAGCTTACCGTGCTTGAGGCTGCTGAGCAGAATGGGATATTTATCCCTAAGATGTGTGCACATCCTGAACTTATTCCTTATGGCGGATGCCGGCTTTGCATTATAGAGATCGAGGGGGTAAAAGGATACCCAACATCCTGTACAACTCAGGCTGTGGAAGGAATGATCGTTCGTACCGACACAAACACACTGCAGGAAATGAGAAAGGATCTGGTACAGCTCATATTGAGCGAGCACCCTTCTGCCTGCCTGCTATGCGGGGATATCGAGGGCTGTTCGGAATTCCAGCAGACTATCCGTAAGGTGGGTATTACGACCGGTTGCCGCTGGTGCCCGAAAGATATGGATTGTGAACTTCAGAGGATCGTTGAGTCGTTCGGTATCAATGAACTTACCCTGCCAGGATTATACCGTGATCTTCCGGTCGAGAAATATGATCCGTTTTTTGACAGGGACTACAACCTGTGCATCTATTGCGGGCGTTGTGTACGTATCTGCAATGAATACCGGAGAAGTTCTGTCCTCTCTCTAAGGCAGAGAGGTAAACACACCACTATAGGACCGGCCTTCGATATGAACCATACAGATGCTGATTGCGAATATTGTGGTGCTTGTGTATCGGTATGTCCAACAGGTGCAATGTCGGAAAAAAGCAGGAAATGGTGGGGTATACCAGATGCCTTCAAACCGTCAGTTTGTCCCCTGTGCAGCATGAATTGTGAGATCCAGACCCTTACTCTGAAGAATAAGATTGTAGGAACAATTCCCAGGGGTATTCCACACGAAACTGCCGGAGAACTCTGCGTAAAAGGTCGTTTTTGCCTCAGTGAGCTTGTTAACCGTACAAAAAGAGTACTTGAACCGCAGTACCTGTATTCTGAAGGTTACGGGATAGTTTCATGGGATGAGGCTTCCGGTAAAGGAGGCGAAATACTAAGATCTGTGGAGCCGGGCCGTTCAGCTATATTTATTTCACCTGATCTTTCGCTTGAAGAGTATATGGCTGCCAAAATATTTGCAGATAAGATATTGAAGACCAACGATATAACATCTTCGTGCCTTGACACTAACCTCATTTCATACACAAGCCTGGCAAGCAGTTCCGCATCTGTTGATGAGATAAGAAATGCAGGAGTGATTGTCTCGCTGTTCCTTAATGGGAATTATAACTATGCTCCTCTTACCATGGCCGTAAAAGCGGCTGCCTCAAATGACATTCCATATTACCAGATCGGGTGGGTAAAAGATACTACCTCAAGGTATGCCACACACAGACTTGTTCCTGACCCGGGTGATGAACTGAAGATACTGGATCAGATAATCGGATGCATCAGTAGTGGTAAGAGCAAGGATCCGGTAATCGGGGATATAACATCCCGGCTGAAGGACCCTGCCAAAGGGATGATCATCTGCGGACCCGGGATCCTTTCACTGAGCAACTGCATACCGATACTGGAAAAGATTGAAAAAATAATTGAAGGAACCAGGGCAAAGCTATTTATGCCCGACCCACATGGTAACCTGAAAGGCATGCTCTCAGTGCTGCCGATGAAGCCGGTGGAGTCAGTGAAACAAAAGATAGGAAAGGGCGACATTGACCTTCTGTATTTTATTGGTGATATACCCTATTCTGAAAGACCGCAGGTAAAATATCTTATTTACCAGAATGCATTTCCTGCTCCTGAAGGATTAAATCCCGATCTGATACTGTCTGCTTCACTCTGGGGTGAGAATGGTGGCACATGGCCGGGTGCTAATGGTTCGCCTCTGAAGGTTGACGCGGCTGCACCTCCACATGATTATGCACTGTCCCATATTGAGGTGTTATCACGGCTGTCATCTGCCTCCGGAGTAAAAGGAGTAAAAATTCTGCCAGGTACTGCTAAATCCAAACTTAAACCGCAGTTACCAGCTGTAGCTGCCTCGGTCAACGGGAAGACAAAGAATCCATCGCCAGGTAATAAACTGCCCTATATACTGGTACAGGAACGGTCTCCGCATAGATATCAGGGTGTGGATCTAAGCAGGGCTGTCGGCGGTTTAAGCGATCTGATAAAGACCGGTCATGCAGTGATAAATCCATCTGATGCAAAGACCATTGGCGCTGAGAATGGTGATACCTTGCAGATCTCCTCCTGTGAAGGGGAAAAGGAGTACCCCGTAACAATAAGGAAGAATATCCCAAAAGGAGTAGTATATCTGACAACCTTGAACGGCAACAGTGATTTCAAAACCAATCCATGTTATGTAAATATAAGGAGGGCCCATGTTTAAGATAGTTGAAAGAAAAATGATCGTTCCAAACCTCCACCTGCTGGTGGTTCACGCACCGGAAGTGGTGGCCACGATCCAGCCCGGTCAGTTTGTGATCATTCACGCAGGTGAAGGTTCTGAAAGGATACCGCTCACAGCAGCCGATTGGGACAGGGAGGAAGGAACATTATCTATCGTTTTTATGGAGGTGGGTACCTCTACGGGAAAACTGGCTGAAATGAAACCGGGCGATATTTTACCAACAGTTGTTGGTCCCCTTGGAGTTCCCATGGAGATAGAAAAATTCGGAACCGTAGTTTGTATTGGCGGTTGCTTCGGTATGGGATCAATCTATCCTGTGGTCAGGGCTCTTAAGGAGAAGGGGAATGAGGTGGTTACAATGCTTGAAGGGAGGAGTAAGAATTTATTGTATTGGGAGGATAAGTTATCCATGTATAGCGACAAGGTGATAAGGCTTACAAGGGATGGCAGCTATGGTTTTAAAGGTCATGTGAAGAAGGGTAGCGAGATACTCAGGGAGACTGGTATCACGCCCGACCGGGTCATTGCAAATGGTTGTACCACACTTTCCTATCTGGCAACGAGGGATTATGCACATTATGAGGTACCGGTCATAGTGACCCTGAATACAATTATGATCGACGGAACCGGTATGTGCGGTGTTTGCCGATGTACCGTAAATGGCGAAATGAAATTCGCATGTGTTGACGGTCCTAGTTTTGATGGCAGGTTCGTCGACTGGGAAGAACTGTCTAACAGGCGAAAACAGTATATATCAGAAGAAGCATTTCTTGTTCACCATTCAGGTTGCGGAGGAATTTAATATGGCAGAAAAGAAAAAACTCAACATTAACAGGGTGGATATGCCCAAACAGGCAGATTTCATCCGCAAGAGGAATTTTAAAGAAGTTGCCCTCGGATATACTCCTGAAATGGCCGTTGAAGAGGCCGGCAGGTGCCTTAACTGCAAAAAACCGCTCTGTGTAGAGGGCTGTCCGGTCGGGATCGATATTCCCGGTTTTGTCAAAGCAATTGCTGACAGGGATTTTTCTGGAGCGATCAAAACATTGAAGGAAAGGAATTGCCTTCCGGCTGTGTGCGGGCGGGTTTGTCCCCAGGAAGAACAATGTGAGATCAAATGCATACTGAGCAAAAAAGGTGCACCGGTAGCTATTGGACGCCTTGAACGGTTCGCTGCCGGGTGGGAGGCAGAACAGGATATTATTGAATTGCCACCGATAAAGAAGAAAACAGGTAAGAAAGTAGCGGTAATCGGCTCAGGTCCTGCAGGCATAACTGTGGCCGGCGACCTGATATTGCTGGGACACGAGGTAACAATGTTTGAAGCCCTTCATGAACCGGGAGGTGTGCTAACCTACGGTATACCTGAATTCAGGCTGCCCGGCAGGGTTGTCAACCGGGAGATCGATTACCTGCAGAAGCTCGGAGTGAAACTCATCTGTAATTTTGTTGTGGGTAAGACCAGATCTCTTCAACAGCTGCTTGATGAATACAATGCCGTATTTGTGGGCACTGGCGCCGGATTGCCCTGGTTCATGATGATACCGGGAGAGAATCTTAACGGCGTATATTCGGCCAACGAATACCTGACACGTGTCAACCTGATGCGCGGATTTCAATATCCAAAGACCTACACTCCCGTAGTACGGCACAGGAAGGTGGCTGTTGTGGGCGGAGGCAATGTTGCCATGGATTGCGCACGCACGGCCCTGCGCCTGGGTGCTGAGAAGGCGGCTATTGTTTACCGCCGGTCAGAGGCTGAATTGCCTGCCCGCTTTGAGGAATATGAGAATGCCGGTGAGGAAGGTGTTATCTTCAACTTCCTTACCCTGCCTGAAAAGCTGATCGGTGATGAGAACGGATGGCTTAAGGAGATCGAATGTTCCAGGATGGAACTTGGAGAACCCGACCAGTCGGGCCGCAGAAGACCCGTCAGGATAGACGGATCGGAGTTCATTATGGAGATGGATGCCTGTATAATCGCAATAGGGAACAGCCCCAATCCAATAATTCCCCAGACCACGCCTGACCTGGAAGTATCAAAATGGGGTACCATCGTAGTTGATGAAGAGACCAGTAAGACCTCCATAGACAGGGTATGGGCCGGTGGTGACATCGTGACAGGGGCCGCTACGGTAATCCTGGCTATGGGAGCCGGGAGAAAAGCTGCCACGTCGATGCATGAGTATTTGATGTCCTTCTGACTAAGGGCATCGTTGCGTGTTGCGTGTTACGCGTTGCGTGTTACATGTTACATGTTACGCGATGTACACTGCAAGTTAATACCAAACTGAAAGGTTCGATAGAATCCCGGGCAGAATCGGGATATCCATTCCTGCATGAAACAAAACCGGGCCCTGCAAACCATCTATATTTTGCATGATATACCCCACTGCAAGCGGAAGAGGAAACAAAACTACAATACCAGATAATAAAACTACAAAAACAACTATTATCAATACCTTTGGTGGAAACGCTAACTCATGAAAATAAAATTCCTTGGTGCTGCACGTGAGGTGACCGGCAGCAAACACCAGATAATCACACGAAACGGAAAAAGGATAGTCCTGGATTGCGGGATGTACCAGGGCAAAGGACTCGAGACAGATGAACTGAACCGTCAGCTTGGGTTTAACCCTGCCGGGATCGACCATATTATTCTTTCGCATGCACATATCGATCATTCAGGGCTGATACCCTATATCTACAGGTTGGGATTCCGGGGATCGATAATAAGTACCAGTGCAACCCGTGACCTTTGCTCCATAATGCTGGCTGACTCGGGATCGATTCAGGAGCATGATACAGTAACCTTTAATAAGAAAAGGGGCAGGCATGGTCTGCCACCCGTTGAACCCATATACACCAGAAGGGATGCGATTGAATGCATGAACCTCTTTATAGGAGTGTCCTATAACCGCAAGTTCAGGATAGATGAAAACATAGGGGTAAGGTTTACTCATACAGGCCATATGCTGGGGAGTGCTGTTGCCAATATTGAGATAAGGGAGGGTGAAAGAATACACAGGATAGCCTATACAGGCGATATTGGCAGACCGGTAAGCCAGATACTGACACCACCCAAACCCTTTCCCCAGGCAGATTTCCTGATAACTGAAGCCACATATGGCGACCGCCTGCACCACGACAATATTAATGCCGAGAAAGAACTGCTTGGTGTTATTCATGATACATGTGTCGAAAAGGGTGGCAAACTTATAATACCATCATTCAGTGTGGGCCGTACCCAGGATATTGTATATACCCTGAATAATTTCTATAACGAAGGCCGTCTGCCGCGGATAGATATCTATGTTGACAGTCCGCTTTCGGTAAATGCCACCGATATATTCAGGCTTCACCCCGAATGTTTTAATGAAGAGATCATTGAAGTTATGGAGAGTGATCCCGATCCGTTCGGATTCAACAGCCTCTATTACATCAAACAGGTAGAGGATTCAAAGAAACTGAACAAAATCAAAAAACCGGTAGTGATAATTTCTGCGTCAGGGATGATGGAAGCTGGACGGGTCAAACACCATCTTGCAAACAGTATATCGGATCCCGGAAATACAGTGCTGGCCGTGGGTTATTGTGCTCCTAATACCCTTGGAGCAAGGCTGCTGAGGGGCGACAAGGAGGTTTCTATCCACGGAAACAGGTATGAAGTAAAAGCCGGTATCAAACGTATCGATTCATACAGCGGACATGGTGATTACAGGGAGATGGCCGGCTTCCTCTCATGTCAGGACCCTGAACAGATCAAACAGACATTCCTGGTTCACGGCGAGATCGGACCTCAGGCTCATTATAAAAAATACCTTGATAGCAGGGGATTCAGTAATATACATATACCTGATCGGGGGGATGAGTATGAGTTCTGAGAAAATTACCCGGCATTACAACCAGCCCGGGTGAGACCAGATTGTGTTAAACGCAGTGCGGTTTAAGCAGTTTGAGCAGTGAATGTTTTTTGCTTAACGGGCATTCTCTTTACCTGCCGTTCTCTCCACTTCGCTGAAGACACGGAGGAAATTGCCGCTCCAGATCTTTTTCAGATCCTCTTCTGAATATCCCCTGTTTATAAGTTCTTCAGTAATATTCGGCAGTTGTGAAACATCGAAGCAATCCTCAAGCTCTCCGCCACCATCGAAATCGGTACCTATACCAACGTAATCTATCCCGATCAGGTTAACAATGTGATCGATATGATCGACAAAGTCGGACACGGTGGCATTCCTTGGCGGATATAGGGAATCTACGCGGTACCAGTCTTTAAGAAATTCAGCCTTTTTATCGGGTGGTATCTCATAATAATTGCCATGTTTTTCAAAGACCTCATTTCGTGCAGAATCCCTGGCAGGGTAGGGTTGGTCCTTAACGAACATGGTTACGAAGCATACCTGGATAACACCACCATTATCAGCAAGCGCTGTCAGCATGGTATCACTCAGGTTGCGGGGATTATCCCAGACTGCCCTTGCACATGAATGGGATGCCATGACGGGAGCCTTGGTTGTTGCAAGTACATCATAGAAAGATTCGTCCGACATATGGGAAACATCAATGATCATACCCAGCCGGTTCATCTCCTTAACCACCTCTTCTCCAAACTCACTGAGGCCATCCATTGCCGGATCATCAGCGTCCATTGAGCTTTCACATATATCATTGTTACCTGAATGACAGAGTGTTATATATCTTGCTCCAAGATCGTAATATTGCTCCACCAGAGAGATATCATTCCCAACCGGATAGCCATTTTCCATACCGATAAAGATGGCCAGTTTATCCTCACTGTTAATTTTTTCCAGATCGGCTGAAGTAAGAGCCAGGCGGGCAAGATCCGGATTACGGTCAATAACATGGTGTATGGTATCAAATATTGAAAGAGCCTCCTCCCTGGCTTCCTGGTTGCCTTCGGGTGTTCTTTCACCCTGTTCCGCATATAAGGCAAAGAAGACACCATCAAGTCCACCCTCCTTCATCCTCGGGAGGTCAATTTTTCCAACCCTGGTGTTCGGGTCATGTCTTTCGGAAAGGTCATAGTCTGAGCTTGTGAGCAGCATAGGTGTATCGGCGTGGGTATCCACGGTCAGCAGTGCCTGGTGGATCTCATCTGCTGTTTTGGTGGTGTTACAACGACACAACAGAATAATCAAAATCGATAGGGTAAAAATGGTGAAGCGTTTCATGATGGTTGTATTTAATGTAATAAAAGTAATAAAAGTAATAAAAAGTAATCTCTTGTGATGTATAAGTGATTAACGGATTACATGAGATGCAGAATGGAGATGTTGGAAATTGACCGGATTGTTCCGGCGCTTGCTTTGCCCGGTTTGGACGGACCTATGCCCCTGTACCGCGCACTTTCCGAGTTCCGTGTCCCTTGACCCGCGCCTTGCCCGCCGAAGCACGATAGTCGTCGGACGCAGGTGGGGAGCCTTCTTCCAGGTACTGGGTACTGGTTTCTGGCTCTTCTGATTTATGAATCTAAGATACCTTCAAAATTTTTACCACCTCCGGGATTGGCCACAGCCAGGGTCTATGTCTTCTGCAGGATATAGTCACTAATAGACCAGGTTGTTTTGATATAATAGTAGAAATTTCGGATATTTTGAACGTAAATCAATGAATAATATTTTTTCAAAATAGCTTTTGCAGTATCAAAATTTCAATTATTTTTGCAGCGCTCAAAGCAACGGTGCGGTAGTTCAGTTTGGTTAGAATATCGGCCTGTCACGCCGAGGGTCGCGGGTTCGAGTCCCGTCCGCACCGCCATTTTAAACCGTAATTCATATAATATACAATAAGTTACGGTTTTTTCATTGCTGCATTTCTACAATAAATCTACAACAATTCAAGAAACTCATCCTATTTGTAATCATTCTAAACAAGACCACAATTTGAAAGGTAGGTACAACAAAGATAACTGGGTAGAAATACCCAGTTCAATTGTGTAAGCATACAATTTGAAAGGTAAACACAACTGCAACCGATACGGTAATAACTGCACAAAAATTGTGTAAGCATACAATTTGAAAGGTAAACACAACTATAGTGGGAGAGGATTCGCCCACTAAACAATTGTGTAAGCATACAATTTGAAAGGTAGGTACAACGAATTAAATGATGAGTTCTCACCATTTAAATTGTGTAAGGCTACAATTGATAGTTTACCAAAGACCAGATTATTGCACCATAAAACATTAGCAGCAATATTATGACCAGCCAAAATTCCGTATCAGGATATTTTCTTGCAGTAGTTTTGCACCTCAGCCGCTTACATGATCTCAAATACTTAGTCCGGACTTTCATGATAGTTTCAATTCTCATGGCCAAAGGTTTTACGGTACAACCATCTGCCAGCACAATATATAATACATGGAATGATTACAGGTAATAAAAAAGGGAGCAAAAGGATTGATATTATTATCTCAAAAAACAAGAATATTTTGGCTTCCTTTTGCCGTTGTCTCAGCTCAGCATCCCGGAGCTTTTGCCGGAAAATTACGGATCGTAACGCTTGATCGAGTTGATTGTTTTGATGTTCCATTGTCGCAGGTGTTAGTTAATAAGAACCCCTCATATTGAATCCCGGTACACCTGCGACAGTTAAAACCAGAAAACAACAGAGGGGCTTTTATCTTTTTGTCGCAAGTGTGAATCAAAGATATAACAATAAAATTGCAGTCAATACCTGTTTTAACTATTTAGAATCGTTCCAGACTATTCAGGCATACCCAGGTATTAGCCAGGTGGAGATAATGCCTTAAATCGCTTTATTTGAAGTCATAAATTTATGATCACTATTAAAATGTTAGATTGTTCTAACAATCCGATAGATCTACCGGAAATTTCAATCTATACGGTTTTACTGGTAATCAATGACCAATTGTTTATGAGTTGTAGAAATATTGTAGGAATAAGGCAATAAAAAAACATCAACTTATTGATTTATATATGAATTACGTTTATAAATTGCGGTACGAAATGGACTCAAACCCATATTGTCAGTATTTCACTTTTTTTTTTATGGGGCGGTAAACAATAAAAAAAAGAGCAGCATTGCGGAAATACTGCCCTTCCTGAGTATAGTAATTACAACAGCATAAATTCCCTTTCGGCCTCTTCCCTATCTGTGAAAACATTGCGTTTACCTTGACCAGGGAAATGTTCATGTTCCACTAAAATTTCACCACTGGTCAAATATCTGCTTACAGTAGGATAAGTTTTAAATATTTCATATAACAACAGCTCAGGACAAAAAGCCATAACCGCATTACCTGATCTTTTGATAACACGAAATTGCATTTCCGTTGATCGGCTTACTTTGTAAACAACTCCTTCACTGTATTTCATAATCTTGCCAATTAACTATTTCAACAAAAAATAAATGCAGCCTCTCATACGTTGATACATTAACTAGTTCATGGGTTTGCAATGCGTACAATGTCCGGTATAGAATCTCCTGGTCAATATCATATTGAGTAAATCGGTCAAAGGCATTGAAAGGAAGCAAAAGGCAGCCGGGAGTTGTTGACTGTGCAGCCTGATATAATAAAAGAAGGAAAATGAACTTTTGCGGTTCAGTCAGGCACTCGTAAATAATTCCATCCAGCAGCCCGGCCGGCAGTTTTAGTTTTTTATTCTTAGTCATTGTCTCCATCAACTACCGGATTCATTTTCAAAAACTGCTTTTCAAGTTCCATCATATTTTGTTTTGCCTCTGATAATTGCCTACGCATCATCTCCGCATCAACTTCCGCACGGCCTTTTTTAAGTTTGTCCTGAATATCTGCAAAGGATTTTTCCAGGGCAATACGTTGTTTTTCAAGTTCCTCTTTCCTGATTTCATCGGCTGTTTTCTCTAATTTTTCAGGTTTGATCGATTGCTGTGATGATCCCTGAATCCCTGGCATTTGTCCTGCCGGTAAACTTTCGCAATATTTAAACATATCAACTGCTTTGTGATATGATTCTATTCCCTTCCCGGATATAGCAGCCGTTTTAAAACCAGTGTGAAGGTGTTCAGCATAAAAACTGACATTATCATTGTCGCACACTTCCACAATTTGCCAGCTTTTGCCTACTGATCGAATCCTCTCGAAAGGTTCATATCCTGGATGTGACATGCATCCATATTTGCCGGCCGGTAATGCAACCGGCTCGACCTTTTCATTCATTTTAAATCTTAACATTTTTTCTATTTTTTAAATTTAAAAATTGGTTCGACATTTTCAATAGTGAAAAATATCTCTTGTCCTGTTATCTTTTGTAAGAAGTAATTAGCCCACTTTATTGATCTGGCAGTTTCACTATCACGGTCCCGGTGTTCATAAAGATCATAATACTGCATCCGGGCTTGTTCAATGAAACCAAGTGTAAGGAGTTGGGCTTCCAGCAACGTATCGGGCCCGGCATCCGGCAAACAGGCAGTCAATTGATCCAGAAATAATTGTTCCGTTGCTGTATGTCGCCTATTCCATAAAGTGCGGATAAAATGAAAATCACCTGGTATCATATCTGACGGCCCAAATCTTGTAAACAACCTATTGACAAATGCAACAAGTTTATAATTTGTCAATGCAAGGCTGTCTTGTGTTTCACCCGATCGGAAATATTCATTATTCATTTTCAGAAACCCACCCAGGATAATAAAGCGCAAATAGAATGATATCCTGAAAAACTTGTCATGGTCTTCAATTCCTGTTGTGCACTTTCTAACCAGTTCGGTTGCGAAGGTGTGGGGGCTCAGTGTTTTTAATTCTGCTGTTATCATATCAATAATTTTTTAGTTGTGTTTTTTCCGGTTTGGTTCGCCGGGGCCCGCCAGGAACCGGGATTCTGACTGGTCGTGTTGGTTCAATCGGTCTCATGGTTCAGTTGTTTTTCCCCCGCTTGTTAATATCACTTTCCGCCTGCCGTCCGGTTCAGGCATTGCCTCACCATCTTTTACAAGAATTATAGGCGGCATACTGTGAGCTAAAACTACTTCCCGGACTGTCTTGCCGGTCTCTCTGGCTGTTTTCAGTATCTCTATTTTCATTGCCCGGTTCGGTTTGAATCCTAGCAGAAATTCCATTTCACTATCAGTCATTTTTTCTTTTTTCATAACTATTTATTTTTTTTGATCAGTCAGTAAGCGATTTATTATTATATCCAAATCGGCTTCAGAAAGTCGATCCAATGTTACATCAATATCCATTGAAACGTCCTTCATTTTTGGGATAACAAATTGCAGAAGGTCTCTATAAAAATTAACCTTATCCCTTCCCTTGAGGACTGTAAACTCTTTTACTACTTCAGGCCACTGAGATATTAAAAAATCATTTATAGTCTGCTTTAAATCCTTTGGCAGTTTATTCAAGGCTCCTTTCGGTTTGCCCTTTGCATTATTTGTGCGTCCCTTCGGTAATCCCATTTTTTGATATTTTGAATTTTACAAAAAGTTTTAATTGTCGTTTTCAGTCTCTTTCATTACCTGTTCAATTGCCTGTTCGATAGTCAGGTTCTCTCTTATTTTAAGCCGGATAATTCTATATCTCAAGGCATGACTCCCTGCTGCCTTCCGGCCCACCGTGTTTCTCAATATTTCGTAATCTTTTTTTAACATTGTAATTATTGTTTTATACAGTTTCAATCATTCGACCTATTTTCTGATAGAGCAAGTCCACCTTTTTTTTAAGCTGAACAATCTTAGCCCTTAATGCATAATCAATAGTCTTTTGTAGTACGTCAGTTTTTATCATTTCCTTTTGATTTTATTATAAAATACATTCCAAAAAATATTACTATCATTATCAAAATTGCTGTTAAAATTTCCATGTCCTGTTGGTGTTTTCTTAGTTTTAGTCCGTGCCGCACCGCCCCTACACCCTCAAAACCTCTTGATTTTCAAGGGGTTTTGTTTTTTCTGCCACAAAATCCGCCACAAAATCCGCCACAAAATATTTCCCTGTTTTAACTCAAAAGGCTTATCCCCGCAATTTATAAAAAATGACCTATATATAGGCTGTTTTTCAACCTCTTAACTGGAAGATTTTATAAATTTTTATAAAATATTTTCGAAAGTCAATTTTTAACCAAATTCTTTTCTTTTCCAGGAATTTTTTTATTCCTGATTTTGTAGACGGATCCAGATCAGTCAGGTATTTATATTAAAATTAAGATCCGAAAGTCTCTGTTGAATTTCTTTCTGTAGCACCCTCATGATTAATCCAGGGGGGAGGACCAGGGGGAGGGATCCCCGGGATACATCAAAATAGCTGAATATGAGTACATTATACATTAAAGTACAATTTTTCTTACATTGCATGAGAAAACAATTAAAATCCTGGTTCCTTCGGCTTGGATGTAATTTCTTTTCATCATGGTATTTTATCGAAAGTGAAAACATTTATACAACTGGCAAAGTGCTAAAATTAAATAGCTTATACGCATACCAGGAAAATGGTTTTGTCGATATTGTACGGTTAACAAATGTCCATATCGAGCGAGGTTACTTATACTGCAGCTTGTTTTTCACCTCGAAGAATAAGTTAATTACTGTTCGGCATACCATGCAGAAAGGCACTTATGTACTTTGGAGGCTGATGGACAAAGAAGAATACGATGAACTAATGTCCAGGAATTTATGGTATGAAGTAACCAGGGATGAGGGACTTCTGGAATTTGATTTCTGATTTTTATCTACAGGTACAAAACTACATTTCATTAAAAATGTTCCGATATTGGTAGTAATACTACCTTTTTTGAAACATTTTTAATGAAACGATATGGAACAAGTAACATTAACTCGCAAAGAACTATATGATTTAGTATGGGCGGAACCACTCTCAAGACTTGCCTGGGTAGAACAGAAAGTGTCATGGTATGATCCTTTGGTCAACGGTCCTGATCCACTATTAAATGATCATCATAAAACCCATCTGTTTAAAGAGTTTTTAAAGGAATGGCAGTAATGCTTAATATATCCAGGCAATAAAATTTCTCTCTCTGGAATATATTTGTTAATCCGGGAAAGATTATGGCTTTTATTGGAAAATATTTACCTTTTGGGAGATGGTCCTTATCGGGTATAATTAGGTGGTTTTACATAAAATATATACCCTTTCGGGTATATTTATTATCTTCCACAACTTTTTATACCCGAAAAGGTATATTATTTATAAATATTATTATCTTTATACCCGATAAGGTATAACACGATGGAACAGATGCCAATGACATTGTCCGACTTTCTTAAAAACAAAAGAAAGCAATTTAATCTGACTCAACAGCAATTGGCTGAAAAAGCTGGTGTAGGATTGCGGTTTATCCGTGATCTTGAGCAGGGAAAAACTACGCTAAGAATGGACAAGGTAAACCAGGTATTAAAACTGTTTGGCCAGGAATTGGGACCACAACCTATAAACCGTGAAAAACTCTTAAATGAATGAGAAAAGCAAAAGTCTATATGTACAATGAGCTGGCTGGTTTTCTAACGGAATCAGAAGAAGGTTATTCATTTGTATATGATACAAAATATTTGACCGGATCGATGGCTAAGCCAGTAAGTCTCACTCTACCTTTACAGGACAAGCCTCATGTAAGCAGGACAATGTTTCCTTTTTTTGATGGCTTGATCCCGGAGGGATGGTTATTGGAAATTGCTGAGAAGAACTGGAAATTGAGCGCCCGTGACCGTATGGGGTTGCTGCTTGCCTGTTGCAAGAATTGTATTGGCGCTGTCAGTATCGAAGAAGATAACTCATAATTGCAGGATATGAGAAGATGTTTATATTGTTATGAACCGTTGGGAGAAGAGAAATCGGAATTTCATACTACTTGCTCCAGAAAAATATTCGGGACACCCAATCCCCCTGAACTTCCATATTCAGAAGATCAAATGTTACAGCTTGCTGAAAAGGTGGTTAAATCTCAGACTACTGTAACAGGTGTTCAACCAAAATTATCATTGCATCTTGAGAAACTGGCAAAGAAAGACGAACCCCAACGATTTACAATAGTGGGACTCTGGGGCGGGTACATTTTAAAACCGCCAACAAAACAATATAAATTCCTTCCTGAAATCGAGGATCTTACTATGAATCTTGCCGAAATTTCAGGGATAGATGTAGTACCTCATTCGCTGATCAGGTTGAAATCAGGTATACTTTCATACATAACCAGACGGATTGACAGGATAAGTGAAACCAAGATCCACATGGAAGATATGTGTCAGCTAACAGAAAGACTAACTGAACAAAAATATAATGGTTCACATGAACAAATCGGTAAAGCCATTATCAAATACTCAACAAATCCTGGATTAGATATTATTAATTTCTTCGAACAAGTTCTTTTCTCGTTCCTGACGGGAAATGCAGATATGCATTTAAAGAATTTCTCACTATATGATAGACCGGGATTGGGTTATGTGTTAAGTCCGGCTTATGATATGGTTGCATCAAGTCTTGTCGTGGAAGGAGATGAAGAAGATCTGGCTTTGACATTAAATGGCAAAAAGAAAAAACTAAGGAAAAAGGATTTTCTTGAAGCGATAAATAGATTCGATATTGATGCTAAGGCAATTGAAAACATGTTCGACAAATTCAAGAATACAGAAGAACAATGGCATGAATTCATAGATATAAGTTTTCTCCCAGATGGCATGAAAAGTTCATTTCACGGCCTTATAAAAGAACGAGTCTCGAGGGTATATCATTCCTGAATGAAGAATTCAATGGAATACATTTATTGATCGAAAGTAGAAATTTCACAAAATTATCATTAAGTGATAATGTGGTGAAATATCTACTAAACTCAAATCTCTTTTAACTCTTTGATTTTCCGAACAGTATTAATGGAATGTCCCGTTATTCGGGCAATGCCCCTGACTGATAAATCACTTTTATCCAGTAGGTCTGATACATTCCGGTATTTGTTCATTATGGTGGATGGTGAAGTCTTTGCACCTTTTATGAGTCCGTTATAGACCCCTTTAATCTTGGCAAGCTGTATCCCCTCAAGCTGGCGAATTTTTCGCTGATTGTTCTCCATTTCTGCACCGATACTCAACATCTGCAGCAACATTTTAGCAACAGGATTCTCCTTGCCGTTCTCCATGGTTAGCATATTGAATTGTTGAATATATAAAGCAATACACTCTTCATGTAATAATTCCACAAAGTTCAGTACATCGACCACTCTCCTGCCCAGGCGGCTGATTTCCGATACCATGATAACTTGGACAGGAGTTTTATCAATATAATCCATCAACGATTTGAACTCAGTTCTGGATCCGGATTTAATGGTTCCGGAAATTTTCTCCTGGAAGGTTCTTCTGACATGCCATCCCTTTTCCTGGGCGACAGTTTTGAGATTTATTAGCTGCCGTTCATAATCCTTGGACAGGCTGCTTACCCTTGAGTAGATTATTGCTTCCATGTGTATCATTTTTAATGTTACCCTATATTTAATTCATTCCGGCCATTTTTGTGTCGTTTTTACTGTTTAAAGTGTGTCAATTTGAAGTATACTCTAATATTGATACAATACTTTTGGTTCTGCTTACCATGTTAGTTTAAGTTGATGCAATAAAATCTATATTTCTCTGAATAAAAGACCAGCCAGGAGGGAACAGGAATAAGGTATATCTTTGGTACTTCCGCGTCGATCTCTTCTACTATTATCATATACCTCGAATGGCATGAGTCTTCAGTACTAAAAGACAATTGAATGAATGTAGGCCTGTTTTCCATATTATAAAAATACATATAAATATATGTAATACATAATAATTACATATATTGTTATGTTTTTTCTTAATTTTATTTAAAAATTAAGAAAAATGAAACCGAAGAAGGTGCCGGAATCATATAAAGGAGTCAATCAGAAATTATCGTTAATCGGTGAAAGGGTAAGACAGCTTAGAAAAGCAAAGAGTCCAAACTATGAAGATTTCGCAAGTGAGAATAACATCAACAAAGTCACATTGAATCGAATTGAGCGAGGGGATAGTGTATCAACTAAACTATTTTTAAAGGTGCTTGAAAAACTTAAAATCAACTCACTTGAAGATTTTTTCAAAGGACTTTAAAACATTGTATAGTCTTTTAAATTTTGCCCAGGTTACAAATGATCTAAAACATATTGAATTTCAGAATTTCACAAATGGTTATAGAAAATCTCTGTGTTGGGGGTACATTTTGATGTGAGTGTTAGGTAAATCCACAATGTCCAGCGTTTAATGCATCATGTTTCCATGTAATTGTTTAGAATTGTTGTACTCATAAGAACCCTATATTCTGTCTTTTAGTCAACATATCGGGCATTTTGGAACGATATGATCAATATTTTATTGTGCCTGTATTTATGTTCAAATAATATCAATTCAGACCTTGAAAAAAAGAAAAGTAATTTCTGGCCAAACTCTAATGTCATGCGAAGATCTTACGGAATTACAGAAAATTGGATTTGTGATCCGGGAACTAAGATTCAATTTTGAATTATTGACTCAAAAAGAATTATCAGAAAGGTGTGGCGTCCATTTCAATACCATCCAGGCGATTGAACATGGTGACAGAAATTATAATTTAATGAGCCTATTAAAAATTATCAGTTATTTTGAATATGACCTGTCAACCTTCATAAAGGAATTTTTTTGAGAATTTCCCATTTAACTTGAAGGCAAAAATTTAAAGCCAAAGTAAAGTCTTACTTATTTTCATTTTGGTTATTATTGGAAGTACCGATAACTGCATTTATTTCTAACTGGCAATCGTCTTTAACTTCCTTCTCAGTTACGATCCGTTGAACAGTCTTGTAGATATCATTAAGACTTATCGATAAACCACCTTTGGAAAGTCTTTGATTTAATTCTTGAATATCCTTGGTATTTGTCATTTTCAACATGTGATAATAAAACACCACTTCGAACCACTGTATTGATGTCATTTTGGTATCTTTTACACGATACTTCTCATAAAATCTTGAACAGGTAATTTGGTTGTTACCATAAAAAAACTTGGAAGGTGTTTTTAAATAATCACTAACCTCATTTTGAATGTCAACAGTAGAAGAAGAAGCCTCTTTTTGTCTTTCTTCTTTTATTTCTTGTTGGTTAGTATTGTTATTAGGTACTTCAACCGGTATTATAGAGGTCGAATTACTATTACTTGATGGTAATTCACCTACTATATTTGCGGTCGAATTCTTATTAGTAATTGTACTATTATCGGGAATTGTACTATTAGGTGAATTACCATTATCATTATCTTTTCCTCTATTTACTTCTGACAATTTTATAATCTCACCGACATTAATAGTGATTGTTCTGTTCGTTACCGAGATTATCAATTTCATATCATGGAATTTCTTTAATGCTTTTTTCACTGTCCTGTGATCTGATCCTACTGACTTAGCAATACGGTAGTTTGTAACTCTAAATGTTTCGGAATTTGATAAAAGGTAACTTTAGCTCGAGTAAGATTTTACCGGGTTTTTCCATTTAGTAATTAATCTGCAAATACCGCATAAACTGACCCGCTAATTCAGCCTGAAACTGTCGCTCCCGTCATTCGCAAATACCATACCAGACCTATTACCCTTATGCCTACCTTCATGGTTTGGAAGAGCCAGTTATTATGTCCGGCAACATGGTTTACCATTTTTTCATATTTTTGATATTATTCTCATATCATATTTTGTTACCATAACCTCTTTTAAAACAGATAAAATGAATAGAACATTAAAAAGCAGGCTGTTCCTGGTAGTCCTCATTCTCATATCAACATTAATCTTACCGGGCCAGCAAAGCCGTTTCACCCTGGAAAGTATTATGTCCTATCCTTTCCCCGGTGGGTTGACTGCATCTGCTACAGGATCCAGGATTGCATGGGAAGTCAATCTGAAAGGAAAAAGAAACCTGTTTGTTGCAGAAGGGCCCGAATTTGAGGCGAGACAAATCACGAATTACAACGCGGATAACGGGCAATCACTTTCAGCAATATCATTATCACCTGACGGCAGCCGGGTTGTCTATATCAGAGGCGGAGATTTCGGGTCAAATTGGAGTGATGAATTACCTGTAAATGCTATTTCATCAACCCAGCCGCCAAAAGTCGGGATATGGAGCATTCCCTTTGAGGGAGGCGAACCTGTAATGCTTGGAGAAGGGCTTAACCCTTTAATTACTCCGGGGGGTGAGAGAGTTGTCTTCACGGACGGTGGTCAGATATGGAGTGCCCCGATCGATGGATCAGAAAAACCTTTAAAACTATTTACCCTGCGGGGTAATAACGCAGATGCAGCGTGGTCGCCAGACGGACAATGTATGGCATTCACTTCGTCAAGGGGGGATCATTCATTCATTGGCATATATTCCGGAGCAGACAAACCAATAAAATGGGTTGATCCCGGGTTTAGCAGGGATGGTTCCCCGGTTTGGTCACGCGACGGAAAGCGAATAGCATTTATTCGGCAACCCGGAAGCGGCGGAGAACCGGCATCAGCTCTCAAATCAAATATAAGACTCTGGAAAATAATGGTATATGACATAGAATCAGGAGATTGTAATCTCATTTATGAATCCCCTGCCACATTGATGGGATCAGTTCCTCCAACGCAAGGGGGGATTAACCTTAACTGGGGTTCCGGCAGGGTAACATTCCTTTCGTATCATGACGGTTGGCCGCACCTGTTCTCAATCGGCCCGGAGGGTGGAGAACTCCTGCTCCTTACTCCCGGAGATTTCATGGCGGAGTATATTTCCCTGTCTCCGGATGGAAAATCATTGCTTTTCTCGGGTAACACCGGACCTGATAAAAATGATATCGACAGGAGACACATCGTTATGGCATCAACTGTGAACCAGGAGATGAGAGTAATTACTTCCGGAACAGGTAATGAGTGGACTCCCTTTATTACGGGAGATGGAAAATACATTGCATTTATCGGGGCTGAACCCAGAATGCCTCCTGTGGTAAAGGTAAAGGAATTGAACACGGGAATCATAAAGGAGGCAGGCCGCAACCTGATCCCCGCAGATTTTCCCCTGACGAGCCTGGTAGTACCCTACCAGGTAATTTTCAGGGCCCCGGACGGTACCAGTATTCATGGACAGGTCTTTAATGATGACGGGATTAATGGAAAAAAACCGGCAGTGATATTCGTACATGGGGGACCTCCCAGACAGATGCTTCTGGGCTGGCATTATTCTTCATATTACTCAAATGCATATGCAGTAAATCAGTACCTGGCCTCAATCGGATTTGTCGTCGTATCAGTTAATTATAGACTCGGCATAGGCTACGGTTATGATTTCCACCGACCTGAAGATGGGGGAGCAAGGGGAGCTTCTGAATACCAGGATGTTCTGGCTGCACATGAATGGCTCACCACCCTGGATATTGTTGATCCGTCAAGGATAGGAATATATGGAGGGTCATACGGCGGGTATCTTACTGCCATGGCACTTGCACGTAACTCTGATCTTTTTGCTGCCGGTGTTGATATTTCAGGGGTACATGACTGGACATCCAGGGGCAGGTCACCATTAAACGAGCGAAACAGATATGAACAAACACCCGATGCTGAAGATGCACTCAGGCTGGCATGGGAATCCTCCCCTGTTTCAGCCATTGACGGATGGAAATCGCCTGGGCTGATAATTCATGCTGATGATGACAGGAACGTGGATTACAACCAATCAACCGACCTGGTACAGAGACTTACAAAACTGAATGCACCTTTTGAAACTCTTTCAATTGTTGATGATACTCACCACTTCATGCTTTTCAGGAACCAGTTGATTGTTAATGAGGCAACGGCAGGTTTTTTGATACGAAAGCTGATGAAATAGAAACTTTACATGATTTAATTCCGGGTGCCCGAATAAGATCATTCACATAAACTTACATAATCCCGCAAATTGGTTTCACTCTCAAGTAAGGGACATGCATAAGGTCAATAATTTCAGATATAGCAGCATTAACCTTTATAATACGTATAACCTTCCTGCGATTTAACTCTTGCCAGAAATGGAATGGTTTATTGGATTTATCAGGCATAAGGTCAGTTAGTTTGGTTATATATATGTAAACAATCTGATAATCAAGATCAAATTGAATCCCGGCGAGCGCATTGGCTTCGAACTTCGCCCCGATTCATCGGGGCTACGTCCGACGAAGTCGCCGAGCCCGAAAACCCGTTTCCCCGCTGCTTGCAGCGAAGAGCTTCAATTCTGAAGGTTTTCCGAATGCCCTCCAGGCAACCTATAAAACCTACTTATCCGAACAATCTCAATTTTCTGAAAAGAGGTTAATAGAACCGCCTCACCTTATTTGTGTGAAATTAATAAAAATGCATGGAGCTCAGCAGAGTTAAAAACTTATCCCAAATTTCAAAACCACTAAGGATTAGAGGCATTATTTTATCTGGAAAGAGTCTGATACCTTTGAGGGGGAATGTCTATAAACAGGGTATATGACACTTATAACACTATAATTTGAGTACCATCATCCCTATTTATAATCTGTCTAAATAATGAATGTTGACTTTAGGCAGTGGAAGCTTATCTAATTGAATAACCTAAATGATGCAAGGAGATAGAGAATTACTTCACAGCTCTCATTTTGATGAAGTATGGGTGTTTGGCCAATCTCTTTGCCGTTTGATGTTTGCCAGATTATCAACTAAATGAAGGATCGGCGCTGACTGAGAGAAGCGATAGTCAGTACAATCCCGAAACTGCTTTGCCGGGTTTTTAATCTTTTTTAAGGCGATCCACAAAGTGAAGTCTGCCTGGCCGGCAGCCAATCTCCTCAGTCATTGATTAAAACAGGCTCTCCATATCCAAGTTGCATCAGGCGGCCCAACTGGGTGTCGGCATCGCCCACAATCAGATAGATCATTCTCCCTGGATCAGCATACTGTTTTGCAAGGGATTTTATATTGTCAAGGGTCATATTTCTGACAATTTCTTCCCTTTGCTTCACATAGTCGTAGCTCCATCCATATTCACTGATATTCCGGAGCATATTTAGTTTTGCCCCCATGGTCTCAAAAGCACGGGCATTACTTTTTATAAGGAACCCCTTTGTCACCTGGAGATCCTCATCACTGTAATCTTCAGGATAATTCTCCAATATCTCCTTTACCAGACTGGTAGCCTCATAGGTGATACTCGTTTTGACGCTGCTTGAAATGGTGAACGGCCCTGGTATCGTTGATCCTGTAAAGGAGGAACGAATACCATAGGTGTAGCCCTTTTCCTGCCTGAGCTGCTGTGTGAGCCGTGAGGCAAATCCTCCGCCGCCCAGAATATAATTCATGACAGTGGCCGGATAAAAGTCCGGATCATCAACCGACATACAGGGGTAACCAATATAAAATACTGATTGCTTTGCCCCCGGGATATTATAGAAATAAATTGTCGATTTATCCGGGGCTGATGGTACTTCGTATTCCGGGAATTCAATGGTTTTGCTCTCCCATTTCACATCAAGGTCTTCCAAAGATGACAAAACAGCCTTTCTTGATATGGCTCCAACCACGTGCAAATTAGTGACTGAGGGTGAGAGATATGAATCATAATATTCCTTCAGGTCAGTTATACTAATTGATGCAACCGATTCCTCTGTCCCTAAAAGATTGTTGGACATGATATGTTCTCCGTAGATAAGCTTCCGGTATTCATTTGATGCAACACTGTTTGGGCTGGCCTTCTGCTGTTGCAAATTGCTAATAATACTTTGCCTGATAAGTTCAAACTCTGCTTCATCCCACCTTGGCTCGAGTAACATCTCCCTGACGAGTGCCATTGTCTGTTCATAATTCCTGGATAAGGTACTACCGGAGATGACAACATCTTCGGCAGAGGCCCTGAAACTGATCCTTGCTCCAAGTTCCTCAATAGCTTCTTCAAGCTCCTCAGGAGTCCTGTTCATGGTACCCCTGTTCATCAGGCTCGCAGTCATATTGGCAACACCCACCATGTCAGGATCATCCAGTAACAGACCTCCTTTGATATTAAAATTGAATTGGACAAGTGGTACTTCATAGTCTTCGATCCCAAAGACTTTTAACCCGTTATCCATCAAGCCTGTCCATATTTCAGGAACGGTTACTTCAGGGCTCTCACCATAGGGTGGTTCTATGGTTCTGTCAAAGTTTGATGGTGTTCTTTCATACGGGACTATTTCATTTACATCAAATCCCTCTCCAACATCAAGCTTAATATTTTCTTCCACAATGTCTGCCGGTTGTGAGCCCTCCAGGATTAGATCCGACTGACCCTCTGGGACAAAGCTTGTCGCTACGAAATTGGTCTCTTTAATATACTGATCATAAACACGGGCAACATCTTCGCGGGTTACATTCAGGATATTATTCACATCCCGGGTTACAAATCCGGGATCACCGGCAAAAATATTGTAATGGGCCAACTGATTGGATTTACCCAGAACGCTCGAAAGTCCGCTGTAAAAGGCTGATTCCTGTCCGGCCTTGATCCGGTTGAGATCCTTTTCAGGTATCCCATTCTTCTCAAATTCCGCAAATGCTTCATCTATGCCATCCCTGACATCGTTGAGATCAACATCTCTGAATGCTCTCACGACAAGATACATTTCACCTGCAACCTCTCCATTGTTATTACTGACCCTGACATTTGAAGTAAGCTTCTTATCCTCAACCAGAACTTTGTAGAGGGGAGCTCTTTTCCCCTGTGAAAGATATCTTCCCAATATTTCAAGAGCGTATGAATCAGGGTGATACTCATGTACAGTTGGCCAGACAATATTAAGTTCAGGCAGCCGTGCAAAATTATCCTCATAATATAGCTTCTTTGTCCCGGCAAGGACTGAGTGCTCTCTTTTAAGGTCGGGGATCTCCTCGCCTCTTTTGATCTCGCCAAAGTATTTTTCTACCCATATCCGAGCCTGATCAGAATCAAAATCACCAGCTACAACCAGTGTTACGTTATTGGGAACATACCACTTATTGTAGAAATCCTTGACATCCTGAAGAGATGCACTGGTAAGATCTTCAAGGGATCCGATCACATCCCAGTTATATGGATGACCTTCGGGATAGAGGTTTTTACTCAGCACATAGGAGGTATGTCCGTAGGGCATGTTATCAACACCCTGCCTTTTCTCATTCTTCACCACCTGCTTCTCCTTTGCAAGCACAGGCTCGGTTACAGTATTAATAAACCATCCAAGCTTATCTGCCTCTGCCCAGAGCATTTTTTCAAGAGCATCATTGGGAACTGTCTGGAAATAGTTGGTCCGATCCCTGCTTGTAGATCCGTTGGCACCATTACCACCTACCCTTGCACTCAGATTGTCAAGCCCCCCTCTGCCAAGATTTTCAGATTCGTTAAATAAAAGATGTTCAAACAGGTGTGCAAAACCGGTCTTACCGGGAAGCTCACGTGCTGACCCGACGTGGCATGTCAAACTCACTGCAACAACGGGATCTGACCTGTCGGTATGGAATAACACATTCAAACCATTATCGAGGGTGAATTTTTCGTACTCAATCTTGAATTCAGCTGATCCTTTGTCTTTGCTTTTCTGCCCGGTACAGCCTGAAATAAGACAAACAGAAAGGATCACTATAGAAACTGCGGGGAGTTTTGTTTTCATGGCGGTCGTTGATTAGTGATTATTACCAGGTTAATTATGAAATAAGTTCAGAAACTGATCTGCTAAATTACAAAATCTTTGGAGAATCATTACATGGAGAAGCTGGGAAATCTGACAGAGCCCGGGGCAGAGGTACAGCGAATCTCTGAATGTTATGCCTCCTCAGTATGAAAGAGTGAAAAAAGTGAAATTCACATTACCATATTTACGATGTTCGGAAAAATTGGGATGGTTGCCGAAGTGCAGATTCTTAGGATGCTCAAGTATGAAAACAGCGCTATCATTCAGTATGCCGCTTTCAAGGATAAGTGCAGGGATATCACCCAGCCATTCCAGGTCGTAGGGCGGATCCGCAAATACAATGTCGTAGGTTATGTCTGCACCCTTTATAAATGATTTTACGTTGCTGTGAAATACTCTCGAACCGGGAAGATCAAGTGTTGACAGGGTTTTCCTGATAAAACTGAAATGGCGGAAATTATTCTCAACCATATCAACACGGGGGCATCCTCTTGAGGCAAACTCTATACCCACGCATCCTGTTCCGGAAAAGAGATCAAGAACAGACAGCTCTTCAAAAGTATAGCGCACAGAGAGGATATTGAAAAGGCTCTCACGTGCAAAATCGGTGGTGGGCCTTGCCTTGAAGCCGGTAGGAGGGTTGATCCTGCGACCCCTGTATTTCCCACTGATTATGCGCAACTTACTATGTTAAATAGATTTGAGTAGCGATGGACTCCAATTTCATCAAATATATAGCTAACTGAAAAGTCGCCGACAGGACTTGCAAACTTTAGGGTCATAATATATTTCAGCATATTGTTATACAACTCATCAAATTTCATAATATTCCCGCTCAGATAAACTGGCTCCTGCTTATTGACCCCCAGGTGCTCAAGTGTGTTAAGCAGGTAATATAAAATGTCGGAGGAATTGCGGTATCTGAATGTATTGAAAAATTCCAGGTTCCTCTCTTTAATTATGGTAATATTGAAATAGGTGTCCTCTATATTTACCCTGATATATCGGGACGATAGTTTCCTCGCACCAATAAAGGAATCGAAAAGTAAGGGTCTGGCCTGGTGTGATAGCGTAGCCTCAGGAAATAGCCGGCAGGTAGTATCGAGAAGATCCTGTCGCAGGTCAAACAACAGATAGGCATCGGGTTCAGTCAGCTTATTGTTCGACACAACCGATTCAGCGGACAGGCTGTGGTTAAGCGTGAAATATTCATCCTTTAGGGCCGGATCGTATAGTGAAGAAGGTATCAGGGTGCTCTTTTCAAAGGAAAAAATAACGCGGTATTTCCTGTATGATTTTCCAAGAAAATCATCCTTACCTGCAATATCAGACAACTGGGTGCTTAACTCGGCTTCCCTTCCGTTCAACTTATATTCCCTGAGCATAACGAATCTTTTCCTAAAGGTATCGAGAAGAGAAAAAGAAAATCCATTCAGGCTGACCTGAATGGATATCTCATAATTGTTGGTTGAATTTATATCCAGAGTTTCGTCAAACAGCTCTCTTTCATGCATTTGAATTGGTGATGTTAATTTTCCCAGTTACCTGCATTATTATTGGGTTCAATTATATTACCTACCCTCATACCTGGAAAACCGGTAAGCTTTTCACGCAGGGCATTATAATTTATAATAAGCTGATTATCAAGTCCGTGTAAGAATATATTATTAAGCACATTGGCTTCAAAAACCTCAACCATAACCTTTGATCCAGTCAGAATGGTTGCTGCAGCCAGAAAGAACTGGTCACCTGGACAGAAAGGGACATACCTGATTGAGTCAACGTTAAAACCGGGATCAAAAATTGAGTCGATCACTGATGTATATGAGGTATCCCTGATGATCAGCCCTCTGCGAAGAGCCTCCCTTTCGGATGTAATACCCTCTTCGATCATATCATCAGTAAGACTGCCTTCCTTAAAGATAAGGGGGAATGAATCGGTTTTAACGAAATTAATCAACGTATCGAAGCTGCCGGTATACCTTCCATACTTTGATTTGAAGGCAACCTCAGCAGTCCTTACATCAATTAACCTCTCCTTGATAGCAGTTTCCCTGACATCTCTTTCCCTGTTAAACCTGATAGGGTTCATAATACTATCAATCAGAAGGTAGGCCAGGAGCAGGATAACTGCAACCAGCAGAATTCTTACAACGGTATTCATTTCTTTTTAATTGTTTATTAAGTATATTTATGTATGCATGCAAAATTATAAAAATTAATTTAATACCAAATCTATACAATCCTTTTTCAGATAAATGTTAGAAACCCATTTACAATCGATTCTCAGTGATAATCTGGGACATACACCTACTGATGATCAGAAAACGGCAATTGAAAAGATCGCCTCTTATGTTGCAGAGAATAATAATGATACAATTCTTGTAATTACCGGCTATGCCGGAACCGGAAAAACCAGTCTTATCAGTGCACTTGTGCATACTCTCGACAGATTCAGGTTTCAGTCGGTTCTGATGGCACCGACTGGCAGGGCAGCAAAGGTTTTGACATCATATACCGGGAAACAGGCATTTACGATACATAAGAGGATTTACAGGCAGCGAGGTTCAAAGGATGGGATGGGTAGATTCGACCTTGACAGGAACAGGCTTAAAGATGCATTTTTTATTGTTGACGAAGCATCAATGATCTCAAATGAACGATCTGAATTCTCTATTTTCGGAAGTGGCAGGCTCCTGGATGATTTGATAGAATTCGTTTATTCAGGGATTAATTGCAAAATGATCATTGTTGGGGATACTGCCCAGCTACCTCCTGTAGGAACTGAATTCAGCCCGGGGTTAAATCCTCAGGTCCTTGCAATGTATGGATTTGGCATAGTATCGGCCAACCTAAGTCAGGTAGTCCGGCAGAGTGAATCATCCGGAATACTTATGAATGCAACCATGGTAAGAAGGAATATTGAATCTGATTTCCCTGAACGACCACTATTCACATTGGATCCTTATGAAGATATAATCAGGATTACGGGAGACCAGCTGCTGGAGGAACTTGAGACATCATATTCCTTTTCAGGAGTTGATGGAACAATAATAGTAGTAAACTCTAATAAACTGGCCAACAGGTACAACCAGGGTATCAGAAACCGTGTACTCTGCAGGGATGAAGAGATAAGTTCCGGTGACCTGGTAATGGTTGTAAAGAATAATTATTACTGGACCGAAAATGATGAGAGCGTTGATTTCATTGCCAACGGTGATGTGGCAAGAATAAAAAAGATAAGCAGAAATGAGGAATTGTACGGGTTCCGGTTTGCAGAGATGATACTGGAATTCCAGGATTATGGTCTTGAGATCGAGGCCAAAGTAATGCTCGATACACTTTGGTCCGAAACACCCTCATTAAGTACGGAGAAAAACAGGGAGCTATTTGAAAAAGTACTTGCTGAACAGGCACATCTGTCTACAAGAAAAAAGCAGTATGAGGCTGTCAGGAATGATCCCTGCTTCAACGCCATGCAGATCAAGTTTGCATATGCAGTAACATGTCACAAGGCTCAGGGTGGTCAGTGGGAAAGGGTCTTTGTTGACCAGGGAATGTTCAACAATCATGAGCCCAGCATTGACTACCTGCGCTGGTTATATACAGCAGTCACACGTGCGACTGACAGATTATACCTGGTAAATTTTGCTGATGATTTTTTTCTGGGCGCCTAATCACCGATTATCTTGACCAGCACTCTTTTTCTTCTTTTACCGTCGAATTCGCCATAGAAGATCTGCTCCCAGGGTCCGAAATCAAGCTTGCCTTCAGTAACGGCTACTACAACTTCCCGGCCCATTATGGTTCTCTTCAGATGAGCATCGGCATTATCTTCAAAGCCATTATGGCGGTACTGGGAATAAGGTTTTTCCGGAGCAAGCTTCTCAAGCCATACCTCATAATCATGATGAAGACCCGACTCATCATCGTTTATGAAAACACTTGAGGTAATGTGCATGGCATTCACCAGGCAGAGCCCCTCCTTTATGCCACTATCATAAAGGCAATTTTCGATCTCACGCGTAATATTAACCAGTTGCCTGCGGCAATCGGTTTCAAACCAGAGTTCTTTCTTGTAGGATTTCATAGATTATAGGTTCAAGGTTCAAGGCGCAAGGTTGAAAATTTCCTCTCTGCCCTCTGCTCTCTGCTCTCTGCCCTCTGCCTAAACCAGATTCATATCTTTAATTATGGCATCAATACGACTGTCAAGCTCAGCTTCTGTTGATTCGAATCCATTAATACTATCAAGCTTTTTGTTAACGCTGAAATAAAACTTGATTTTTGGTTCGGTGCCTGAAGGCCTGACTGATATTTTGGAGCCATCCTCCAGAAAAAACTGCAATACATTAGAGGATTCTATTTCAAGATTTTGACGTTCTCCTGTAATTATATTCCTGGATATAAGTGATTTATAATCGTTTATCCTGACCACTTTTGATCTGTTTATTTTTTTCGGGGGTGACTTTCTGAACCTGATCATCATGTTGTTTATCTCCTCAGCACCATCTTTACCTTTCCTGACAATATTAAACAGCTTTTCCTTATAGAAGCCATACTCAGCATAGACAGAAATAAGTAATTCAAATAAAGTCTTGCCCATAGCAGCCGCATAGGCAGCTGTTTCAGCTACCATGGCGCAGGAAGCCACGGCATCCTTATCCCTTACGTAATCACCGGGAAGGTAGCCGTAACTTTCTTCACCCCCACAGATGTACTTCATCGAACCTTCAAGCTTCTTGATAAGACTGGCAAAATACTTGAAACCAGTAAGTACATTAAAACATTTTATTCCATTCTTTTCGGCGATCCTTTCAAAAAGATCGGATGTGACTATTGTTTTAATTATATACTCATTCCCCTTAAGAAGACCCTTTTTTATATACTGGTGAATAATGTACCAGGTGAGAATTACACCGGTCTGGTTTCCATTAAGAAGCACAAACTGGCCACTTCTGTTTTTGACAGCTATACCAATACGGTCTGCATCAGGGTCAGTCGCCATTACCAGCTCTGCATTTGTCTTTTCCGCCTTCTCAATTGCCATTTTAAGAGCATCGGCCTCTTCAGGGTTGGGAGATCTTACTGTCGGGAAGTTACCATCAATTACATCCTGTTCTTCAACATTGATTATATTGGTGAATCCAAACCTTTTTAATGTCTGAGGCACAATTTTCACTCCTGTTCCATGGATTGGTGTATAGACAATACCCAGATCGTGATGCTTATTTATACTTTCCCTGTCGAGGCTAACCTGCAAAATCGCTTCGATAAACAGTTCATCAATTTCCTTTCCGATAATATGGATCTTCTCAGGGGGTCCTCCAAAAAGGATCTCTGAAACAGAGTTGATCTTTTTTGCTTCCGTTATTATGTTCTCATCATGCGGTGCAGTTACCTGACCACCATCATCCCAATATGCCTTATAACCATTATATTCCGGCGGATTGTGCGAAGCCGTAATTATTACACCGCTCTTGCACCCCAGGTGCCTGATAGTAAATGAAAGTTCAGGCGTTGGCCTGAGTGATTCGAAGAGATAGACCTCAAAACCATTGGCAGCAAAAATACCGGCAGCTGTTTCTGCAAAATACCTGCTGTTATTCCGGCAGTCATGCCCAATGGCAACCTTTATCACTTCTGATTGGCCAAATTGCTTCTTCAGATAGTTGGCCAGTCCCTGGCTTGCCATTCCAAGGGTATATTTGTTCATCCTGTTTGTTCCAGCACCCATAATACCACGCAGTCCGCCGGTACCGAATTCCAGGTCCTGGTAAAAGGCATCAACAAGACCCTCTTCATCATTTTCGAGCAAATATCTGACCTTATCCCTGGTCTCCATGTCATAATCGGCTGTAAGCCACATCTTTGCCTTTGCAATTACCATTTCCAGCAATTCTTCGCTCATTGTTTTGTATTTTTTAATATTTTGAGACACTTTGCAAGACTTTCCTCCCACCGCGGGATCACCACTGAATATTTGTTTTTGATCTTATAGGTGTTGAGAACTGAATACTTCGGTCTCCTTGCAGGTAAAGGATATTCCCCGGTACTGACAGGAACAATTGACACATCCAGATCAAGGTAATCCTTAATTGCCAGGGCAAACTGATACCAGCTGCACTCACCCTCATTGGAAAAGTTATAGATCCCTCCTTCAAAAAGGACATTGGCTTCAATATCTGCAGTGATAACGTTAACTATAACCTCAGCAAGGTCAGCAGCATATGTTGGAGAGCCGGTCTGGTCGTCAACGATCCTGAGAGTTCCTTTTTCTTTGGCTACTCTGATAACTGTCTTGACAAAGTTGCTGCCGAAGCTTGAATAGAGCCATGATGTTCTGATAACCATCGACTTTTCACAGGCGAGCGCTATCTCTTCTCCTGCTAATTTTGATTTCCCATATATTGAAAGAGGGACAGGCTGGTAATCTTCAGGGTATGGCTCTGAAGATTCCCCATCGAAGATATAGTCAGTTGATATCTGAATAAGTTTTCCACCATAAATGCTTAAAGCGGAAACCAGATTGGCTGTTCCGCCAAAATTTACTTCAAATGCCTTCTCTGTTTCCTTTTCAGCCATGTCAACTGCAGTATACCCTGCCGCATTGATAACATATGATGGTCGCTCACGATCAAGAAAACTTTCGACTGATTTGAAATCAGTGATATCCAGACTGTTCAGATCTGTAAATGTGAGTTTCAGGGCAGGAAATCTGTCTGCCAGATTTTTAAGCTCACTTCCAAGCTGTCCGTCACCCCCTGTTACTAAGATACTAGTCATGGATCAAACCGGAAATTCATTTGAGCATCTTTAAAAAGAGGATTATGCCTGTCCTTATCACTTATCACCGACCCTGCATGATCTACTTCCCAATCAATACCAAGGTCAGGGTCATTATAGAGGATCCCGCGCTCATGCCCCGGGGAATAGAGATTATCACATTTATAGAGAATTATCGCATCATCGCTTATAACAGAAAAACCATGAGCGAAACCTCTTGGTATAAAGAGCTGTCGTTTTTCCTCGGAATTCAGTTCCACTGATTTCCATAGTCCGTAAGTAGGTGATCCTTTCCTCAGATCAACTGCAACATCCAGGATACTGCCACGGATTACCCTGATCAGCTTTGCCTGTGCCATTGGATTTAACTGGTAATGAAGCCCCCTGATTACACCTTTCTGGGAAGAAGATTCATTGTCCTGGACAGGATTAAAAACGATGTTGTTCCCAAGAAAGTCCTTCAAGTTATAGCTTTCAAAAAAATAGCCCCTGCTGTCCTTGAATACTGAAGGCTCGATTATTACCAGTCCAGGGAAATCTGTTGTAACTATTTTCATCGGTATTAATATTATTCTTCGCTCCTGCCGAACACTCTGATCTCCTCCATGGCTATTCTTTCAAGATAGTTGCCATACTGGCTTTTCCCAAGGTTTTTTGCAAGACTGAGAAGCTGGTCCCTGGAGATAAATCCCCTCTTATATGCGATCTCTTCGATACATGAAGCCTTTAAACCCTGTCTTTGTTCCAGTGTAGCTATAAAGTTAGCTGCCTGCAGCAGACTTTCATGGGTTCCTGTATCGAGCCATGCCATTCCCCGGCCAAGAAGCTTTACCTTAAGATTCTTTTCTGCAAGATAGAGTTTATTCAGGTCGGTTATTTCAAGTTCGCCCCTTGCAGATGGTTTCAGTGATTTCGCCTTTTCAACTACATCATTGTCATAAAAGTAGAGTCCGGTAACAGCATAATGTGATTTTGGTAACTGGGGTTTTTCTTCAATACTGATAACATCACTTTTGTTGTCAAATTCAACAACTCCATATCTCTGGGGATCGGTTACATAGTATCCAAAAACGCATGCTCCTTTCTCCAGTTTTGCCGTTTCAAGCAGTAGGTCACCCAAACCATGTCCGTAGAAAATGTTGTCACCAAGAATCATACATACCGGATCATCATCAATAAATTTCTCACCAATAATAAATGCCTGAGCCAATCCTTCAGGTTCAGGTTGAACTTCATAGCTGAATTTGAGTCCAAGGAATGAACCATCACCCAAAAGATCCCTGAAAATCTGAGTATCCCTTGGGGTTGAGATGATCAGTATCTCACGAATTCCGGCAAGCATTAAGACTGAAAGGGGATAATAGATCATTGGTTTGTCATAAACCGGCAAGATCTGTTTAGAGATTGAGTGAGTGACCGGGTGCAATCTGGTTCCGGCTCCACCGGCAAGTATGATTCCTTTCATAGTAGTCTGTTTCTTATTGTTTTATCTCTTCAGGTTCATTTCATTTCGAAAATAGTCAATTGCCATTTCCAAACCCCTTTCAAGTTCAGTGGAGGGTTGCCACCTGAGTTTCTTTATAGCCAATGATATATCCGGCCTTCTCTGCATGGGGTCATCTTCAGGAAGTGGCAGATAGACAAGTTTTGACCCTGATCCGGTCATAGCAATTATTTTTTCTGCTATTTCATTTATTGAAAACTCTTCAGGATTTCCAAGATTAAGCGGTCCGGTGAATCCATCAGGATACTCCATGAAAAGGATCAGCCCCTTTATCAGGTCATCAATATACTGAAAACTACGAGTTTGGGTACCATCGCCAAATATCGTAATATCCTTGTCAAGCAGTGCCTGGACGATAAAGTTTGATATTACCCTCCCATCGTTCATCATCATTTTCGGACCATATGTGTTAAATATCCTTGCTATCTTGATCCTTACCCTGTTTTGAAGATGGTAATTCATAAACAGGGATTCTGCGCATCTTTTCCCTTCGTCATAGCATGACCTGGGCCCCAGGGGGTTTACATTTCCAAAATAGGTTTCGGGCTGGGGATGTATTTCGGGGTCACCATATACCTCACTGGTCGAGGCCTGAAGTATTTTTGCACCTGTCTTTTTGGCCAGTCCAAGCATGTTTATTGATCCCAGGACAGATGTTTTTATTGTCTTTATCGGGTTATGCTGGTAATGGATGGGAGAAGCGGGACAGGCAAGATTGTAAATCTCATCCACCTCAGTATAATAGGGCATTGTAATATCATGATGAACCAATTCAAAATTGGGTTTTCCAATAAGATGGCTTATATTTTTTTTTGATCCCGTGAAAAGATTATCCATGCATATAATCTCATCGTCCCTCCTTAGCAGCTCTTCGCAAAGATGAGAACCTATAAAGCCGGCGCCTCCTGTAACTAAGATGCGTTTCATAAGCTGTTATGCTGATAGCAGAAGCAAAGATAACAAAACAGAAATATTTAGAAAACCGGGCATATCTTCGGCAGATATTGAACCATGTTAAAATTCAGGTAAATATTTAGGTAATTAGAGCAATAATGAGTAATTTTGCATCCAAATTCAAAACAACATAATGTCTAACTTATTAATTATTAGATTATTTAATTAAATCATGGCGCAAAAAACTGAGAAAACAACCAGTGAAGAAAAAGTTGAGAAAAATGTCAGGGATGAAAAGCCTGTGAAAACAAAAACTGGTGAAGAAACAAAATCAGAGGAAAAGAGTGTAAAAGGCGGTAAGGTTGAAGTGACTGCAGAGATAGAAGCTTCCGTTTCCGCTGAAGCTCCGGCGGGCAAACCAGAGGACAAGCCGGCAGACAAGAAGAATGAGGAAACTGAAAAGAAAAAGCCTGCAACGAAGGCCGCTGGGTCTGATGAGGTCGGGAAGGTTGATGAGGTTGAGAAGGTTGAGAAGGTTGATGAGGTTGAGAAGGTTGATGAGGTCGGGAAGGTTGATGAAATCGAAATGGTTAAAAAGACTGCTGAGGTTGCAGAGGCAGAAGCTCCTGTAATCGCAGAAGCTCCCGAGGATAAGCCAGCGGACAGGACCGTAGGAAAGGTGGCTGAAGCTATAGAAGAGGTTACAGGTACTTTCCCGGAGGAATTTGACTGGGAATCATTTGAAGTTAAGGAGTCAAAGCAATCGCCACGTATGAAAGAGTATGAGAAGATGTACGATGAGACGCTCTCAACAATTGCAGTTGATGAGGTGGTTGATGGTACCGTAATCTCAATGAATAAGCGTGAGGTTGTAATAAATATTGGCTATAAGTCAGAAGGGTTGGTAAGCCTGAATGAATTCAGGTATAATCCTGATTTAAAACCCGGTGATACAGTTGAGGTATATGTTGAAAGCCAGGAAGACAAAAGAGGACAACTTGTACTATCTCACAAAAGAGCCCGGGCACTAAAGAGTTGGGACAGGGTTAATGATGCACTGGATCAGGATGAGATCATAAAAGGTTATATCAAATGCCGTACAAAGGGAGGGATGATCGTAGATGTATTTGGTATTGAAGCATTCCTGCCGGGATCACAGATTGATGTCAAGCCTATCCGTGATTACGATGTATTTGTTGGTAAGACCATGGAGTTCAAGGTTGTAAAAATAAACCATGAATTCAAGAATGTAGTTGTATCACATAAAGCACTGATCGAAGCTGAACTTGAATCACAAAAGAAAGAGATCATTGCAAAACTGGAAAAAGGACAGGTTCTTGAAGGGACCGTTAAGAATATTACCTCATACGGAGTATTTATTGACCTGGGTGGTGTTGACGGGCTTATCCATATTACTGACCTTTCGTGGGGCAGGGTGAACCATCCGGAAGAGATCGTACAGCTAGACCAGAAACTTAATGTTGTGATCCTTGATTTTGATGATGACAAAAAAAGGATCGCTCTTGGCCTGAAGCAGCTTACTGAACATCCATGGGATTCACTGGATGAGAATCTGAAAGTTGGCGACAAGGTTAAAGGTAAAGTGGTTGTTATGGCCGACTATGGTGCCTTCGTTGAGATCGCACCCGGGGTTGAAGGTTTGATTCATGTCTCTGAAATGTCATGGTCGCAACATCTTAGAAGTGCTCAGGAATTCATGAATGTTGGTGACGAGGTTGAAGCAACCATACTGACACTCGATCGTGAGCAAAGAAAAATGTCACTGGGTATTAAACAACTGAAAACTGACCCGTGGGAAAAGATTGAAAAGAAATATTCGGTTAGCTCAAAGCACACTGCCAGGGTTCGCAATTTTACAAATTTTGGTGTATTTGTTGAGATCGAAGAGGGTGTGGATGGCCTGATCCATATTTCGGACCTGTCATGGACAAAGAAGATCAAGCACCCTGCTGAGTTTACTTCAATTGATTCTGAAATAGAGGTAGTGGTTCTTGAGATTGATAAAGAGAACAGGAGATTAAGCCTTGGTCACAAGCAACTTGAGGAGAATCCATGGGATGTATTTGAAGATGTTTTCGCAGTTGACTCGATCCATGAAGGTACCATAATTGATGTGTTCGACAAAGGTGCTGTGGTTACCCTGCAATATGGTGTTGAAGGCTTTGTTACGCCAAAACATCTCGTTAAGGAGGATGGTACATCCGGAAAGGTTGATGAGAAACTTCAATTCAAGGTTATTGAATTCAATAAATCAGCCAAGAAAATAATTCTTTCGCATAGCCGGGTTTTCGAGGATGAGAAACGGGCCGGCAAGGCCGGCGACAAGAAAAGCAGCCCTGCCACAACAAGGAAAACAACCAGAAAGGTTAAAACAAACATTGAAAAGACCACACTTGGCGATATCAGTGATTTAGCAGCATTAAAAGAAGAAATGGAAGAAAAAGAAAACAAATCTTCCAAATCTGAGAAAAAATAATTAAATTGGTGCTACCAAATTATAAAGTCAACGTCATGGATTTTAATATTGAAAACAGAAACAATAGCACTTTGATCCAGGTTCAGACCGAAAAGCTTGATACACACATAGCTCCGGCACTTAAGTCGGAATTAGTGCTCGTATCCGGCAAAGGGGAAAAGAATATCATACTTGATCTGGCGAAGTGTCAGTACTGTGATTCATCCGGACTTAGTGCAATATTAGTTGCCAACCGTTTATGTAAAAATGCTGGTGGTACTTTTGTGCTGTGTGGACTGAATGATGCTGTTGAAAGGCTGATCACCATATCGCAGCTTGACACAGTTTTGAATATCACCGATACTGTGGATAATGCTGTTGGTATGATATCATAGATTTTGCAACAAAAAGTGGAATTTAAGATTACCATACTTGGTAGCAGTTCCGCTTTACCAACATCAACGAGATATCCATCCGCTCATATGCTTAAGGCACATGAGCGATTTTTTTTAATTGATTGTGGTGAGGGAACGCAGATGCAGCTGAGAAAAAATCGTATAAAGATCAGCAGGATCAATGATATTTTCATAAGCCACCTTCATGGTGATCATATCTTTGGGCTATACGGATTGTTGTCGACCTTTAATCTGATGGGCAGGGAAAATCTGCTCAGACTCTATGCTCCGGAAGCATTCGGGGACATGCTTTATTCCCACCTGGACGATTTTGATATTATGCTTGGATATGAGCTGGAATTCATACCTCTTAATGGAAAAGATCCGAGGAAGATCTATGAAGATAAGAATATCACAGTTACAACGATTCCTCTGGTTCACCGGATCCCGGCATATGGCTTTCTATTCAGGGAAAAAAAAAAGGTTAGGAACATAAGAAAGGAGACCATACCATTGTATAATATACCGGTTGCCAGTATTCCGGCAATTAAGCGGGGGGAGGACTTCATTACAGGGGAGGGGACGCTGATACCAAACAGTGACCTGACGATTGAGCCACCTAAAACCCGATCATATGCTTACTGCAGCGACACTTCATATTTCAAGCGACTGTCCAGTATGGTAAAAGGGGTAGATCTGCTTTATCATGAATCGACATTTGCATCTGACAATTCAAAGCTGGCTGCAATCTCAGGACACAGCACCGCCGTGGATGCGGCAACCGTAGCTAATGATGCCGGGGCAGGGCAACTGATAATAGGCCATTTCTCAGCCCGGTACAGGGAAGCATCACAACTCCTGAAGGAGGCAAAGTCAGTATTTAATAATACAATTGCCGCCGAGGATGGGCTTACAATCAGCATATAAATTTGAAAAGCGATAATAAAAGAATAGTTATCTTTGCACCTGATTAATAATGAAAATTGAAGGTACTTTGCAGGAGAAAATTCTGATTCTGGACTTTGGTTCCCAATATACCCAGTTAATAGCCCGCAGGATACGTGAGCTTAATGTATACTGCGAAATCTATCCCTTTAATCATTATCCTGAACCTGATGAGAATGTAAAGGGGGTTATTTTATCGGGAAGTCCATTTTCTGTCCGGGACAAAGAGGCTCCGCATCCTGTTCTGGACAGCATTAAGGGGAAAAAACCATTGCTTGGTGTTTGTTACGGTGCCCAATACCTTTCACATAACTTTGGTGGAAAGGTACTACCCTCAAATACCAGGGAATATGGACGGGCTAACATGATCTATGTTGATACTGAAAATCCATTATTCACGGGTGTTAATACGGGTACACAGGTCTGGATGTCGCATGGCGATACAATTGCCAGACTACCCGGGCATTACCGGATAATCGGATCAACTTCAGATGTAAAGGTTGGCGCTTTCCAGATTGAAGGGGAATCTACATGGGGTATTCAATTTCATCCTGAGGTTTACCATACTGTTGAAGGGATGAAGATACTGAGCAACTTTGTTGTGGATATTTGTGGATGCTCACAATCGTGGACACCCGATTCATTTGTGGATGCAGCGGTAAGTGGGCTGAAGGATCAGCTTGGTAATGATAAAGTGGTTCTCGGCCTGTCGGGTGGTGTTGATTCATCCGTGGCTGCCTTCATCCTGAATAAGGCTATTGGGCCCAACCTGACCTGTATCTTCGTGGACAACGGACTTCTCAGGAAGAATGAGTTTGAAAAGGTGCTCGATTCATATAAGGGCTTGGGATTGAACGTTGTAGGAGTTGATGCAATAAACAGATTTCTGGATCAGCTGGAAGGTGAAAGTGAACCGGAAACCAAAAGGAAGATAATCGGACGTGTTTTTATTGAGGTTTTTGAGGAGGAGGCGAAGAAGGTAAAAGATGTCAGATGGCTTGCACAGGGAACAATTTATCCTGATGTTATTGAATCTGCATCAGTTAATGGTCCATCGGCTACTATAAAATCGCATCATAATGTTGGCGGATTACCGGAAAAAATGAATCTGAAAGTGGTTGAACCACTGAAACTATTGTTTAAGGATGAGGTTCGCAGGGTAGGCAGGGCTATGGATATGCCAGATGCGATCATTAAACGTCATCCCTTCCCCGGACCAGGCCTGGCAATACGTATACTAGGAGATATAACCAGAGAGAAACTCAGAATACTAAAGGATGCTGATGATATATATATAGAGGGATTAAAGAAGCATAATCTCTATGATGAAGTGTGGCAGGCAGCGGTAATACTATTACCGGTTCAGTCGGTGGGTGTAATGGGTGATGAACGGACCTATGAAAATACTGTTGTGCTCAGGGCAGTGGGCTCTACTGACGGTATGACAGCAGACTGGTCGCACCTGCCTTACGACTTCCTGGGATTGGTTTCGAACGAAATAATAAATAAGGTAAAAGGAATAAACAGGGTGGTATATGATATAAGTTCCAAACCCCCTGCTACAATAGAGTGGGAGTAGTCCCGGTTTTGGTAATACTAAAGAAGAATGATATGATAGGTTACAGATATTTCCAGTACATATTGCTGACAGTACTGCTTAGCCTTACAGCAGGCAAAGCTCACGGTCAGCAGATGTTTACTGACCAGACCTTTAAGTTTGGCAGAGCCCTGGCACTGATAGAGGCCTTCTATGTCGACAGCACTGATACAGAAGCTCTTACTGAGAAAGCTATTGTTGAAATGTTGCGATATCTGGATCCTCATTCAGTTTATATAAGCAAGGAGGAGGCAGATGAGATGAATGAGGAACTTCAGGGAAATTTTGAAGGGATAGGTATCCAGTTCAATATACTTTTCGATTCGATAATCGTCATTTCACCGGTCCCTGGAGGTCCGTCCGAAGCTGTCGGAATGAGAGCCGGAGACAGGATCGTGACAATTGGGAGTGAAAATGTCGCAGGAGTTGGAATTACGACCGGTGGTGTGCGCAAGAGATTGCTTGGTGAGAAAGGGACCAAGGTTAATGTAGGTGTTTACAGAAGAGGAGTAAAAGGGATTAATGACTTTACTATTACCAGGGATAAGATTCCGGTTAACAGTCTCGATGCTGCTTACATGCTTAGTGATGATGTGGGTTTCGTGAAACTGAACAGGTTTTCGGCAACCTCCGAAGATGAATTTAACAATGCTGTTGAAAGGCTGAAGAGGCAGAAAATGAAGCATCTCATAATTGACCTGCGAAACAATACAGGTGGTTATCTTGAAGCTGCTATCAGACTTACCGATCAGTTCTTCAATGAGAGGAAACTGATCGTGTACCTTGAAGGACTTAAAACCCCGAGGCAGGATTTCTTTAGCAGAACGATAGGCACACTGGCTGATTCGAGGATCGTAGTACTGGTTGACGAAGGTTCGGCATCAGCCAGCGAAATATTATCCGGAGCTTTACAGGACTGGGACAGAGGGGTAATTGCGGGCCGAAGAACCTTCGGCAAAGGTCTTGTTCAGAATGGTTTTAACTTCAGTGATGGTTCGATAATGCGTCTTACCGTAGCGCGTTATTATACTCCGACAGGAAGATTGATACAGAGACCCTACGATGACGGTATTGAAAAATATTTTACCGATTTCTTTTCAAGGTATACCAACGGTGAGGTATTCTCGGCCGACAGTATCCAGTTCCCGGACTCACTGAAATACAAGACCCTGCTGAACGGACGGACAGTGTACGGAGGCGGCGGAATCATGCCTGATCTGTTTATCCCGGCCGACACTTCCTGGTTTTCAACCTATTATGGCGATCTGGTAAGGAAGAACGTAATAACTGAATATTCTCTTGATTTCACAGACAGACACAGATCTGAATTCCTTGACAAATACAGATCATTTGATGATTTCAACCGGAAATTCAGCTTTACAGAAGCAGATATTGATACGTTTATTGAAAGAGCTGAAAAGTTAGGAGTGAAATTTAACGAAAAGCAGTTCATAATATCGGAGAAACAGATTTTGACAATCCTCAAGGGATTAGTAGCCAGAGATTTATGGGATATGTCTGAATATTACCAGATTGTATATGCAGATGACAGGGTGGTTAATGAAGCTTTGAAAATTATCAGCAATCCTGAAACATATTCCCATCTTCTTGAGAAGGGTAACTGATCCAAAACAAATGGAATTCATTGCTAAAACCTTATACGGACTTGAAGGGGTCCTGGAATCGGAACTAAACCACCTGAACGCGAGGAATATTCGCCCCCTTAAAAGAGCAGTGGCCTTCGAAGGAGACCTCAGCATGCTGTACAGGGCAAACTGGCATCTGAGAACTGCACTTTCAGTACTTAAAGTTATATTTCGATTCAGGATATCTGAGGTTGATGACCTCAGAAGAGTTGCAACAGAGATGCCATGGGAAGATCATCTTGGTCTGAAACAAACCTTCGCAATTGTACCAACTGTTAACTCATCCCTGTTCAACCATACCGGTTATGCAGCCCTTGTACTCAAGGATGCGGTAGCTGACCGGTTCAGGAGCAAATATGGACGACGTCCTTCTGTCAATACTGAGGATCCGGATATACTCTTTAACCTTCATGTGAGGGAGAAGGAGGTAACAATTTCAGTTGATTCATCTGTAATACCGCTATTTAAGCGTGGTTACAGGAAAAATTCCGGTATGGCCCCACTGAATGAGGCACTGGCAGCAGGCATAATAATGCTTACAGGATGGAAGGGCGAATCAGTACTGTTAGATCCGATGTGTGGCTCAGCTACAATACCAATTGAGGCAGCAATGATATCCAAAGGGATTGCTCCTGGTTCGTTCAGGAAATTCTTCGGATTTATGAACTGGTTCGACTATAATGAAAACCTCTATAATAAGATTGCTGCTGAGCAGGTAATTAGTACAGGTTTTACCGGCCCGATAATTAAATGCTCGGATAGTTCCCCGGGAGCAGTCAGAATGGCAAAAATGAATATTGCCAACTCAGGAATGGATGATTTGATCAAACCTTCAGTAAAGGATTTCTTTTCATCTGACTCTGGAGGAAAGAAGTTTACCATAATCATGAATCCACCATATGGCGAGAGAATAAAAGATAGAGATATAATGGAATTATATGGTAAGATAGGTGAGAGGTTGAAGCATGGATATCCCTCTTCTGAAGCATGGATCCTGACATCGAACTTTGATGCCCTGAAAAATTTAGGTCTTAGGCCATCGGAGAAACAGACTCTTTATAATGGTGCTCTTGAGTGTCGATTAGTGAAATATGATTTGTACACTGGCAGCATGAAAGGCCAATACCTCAGATAAATTATATTTGGATTGGCCTAATTTTTTTTGGACTTGAGAATTTTTTTATATTTGTTATCTGAAACATAAAGCCTAAGTCAAAAAGAAGCCGATGAGCTTTAGCGTTGAGAACTTTTTCCAGGGGTTGCAGTCTGAAGACGTTATCTTCTCATATAAAGGTGATATCAGCTCCGATGTTATAAACCATATCCTCGATTCTGTCGAAAAAAAGACTGTTGAGATAAACGATCCGTCGAAGATACGGAAGAAGGTATACAATGTCCTTGTTGAAAGTCTCCAGAATCTTTACCACCACGTTGATACAGTACCTGAGGATTTTGAGGATCAGAGCGCTAACCGCTTCGGGCTTATTGTTATTAACCGTAATGAAGCAGGATATTATATAACTGCCGGTAATTTCATTTCAACAAGGAAAGTGAATGATCTTAAAGTCAAGATCCTGAAGATCAATAATTCCACAGCTGAGGAGATCAAAGAGTTATATAAGTACATACTTCATCACCAGAAGATATCAGACAAGGGTGGAGGGGGCCTTGGTCTGGTGGATATAGCCAGAAAAACCGGAAATAAACTGGAGTATAGTTTTTCTGAATACAATAATAAATATTCATTTTTCATTATCCGGATAAAGATTGATAAAACACCAATAGAGTAGTAACCATATAAAAGAATAAATCATGGAACCGATCATTATTGAAGGAACACCCAAAACCCCGACAGTACGCTTTGATGCGAGCGAGGGTGTATTTAAGCTTGAAGGAAGGTCAATACCTGAGAACTCCGTAGAATTCTATAAACCTCTGGTTGATTGGCTAGAGGGATATAAGGATAGTCCACTACCCAAGACGACCGTTGAGGTTAAACTGGAGTATTTCAATACCAGTTCATCAAAATGCATTCTCGATGTCTTCAAAAAGTTGGAGGTCATTCACAAAGCAAAGAATGAAGTGGAGATAAAGTGGTTTTATGAAGAGGATGATGAGGACATGCTTGAAGCCGGTGAGGATTATGAATCCATTATAAGGGTTCCATTTCAGATGATAGAAATAGTCGAATAATCTATTCCTTTCATTTCCGGATCGGTTTATTTTATTTTATTTTGAAGGGGTATGTTTTGTGTACCCCTTATTTATTTCATTCTTTTTTAGCTTTTCTGCTTTCTGAATACTCCTCAGTCGAATCAAGGAACCGTTTCAATAACCTGAAATAAAGGACCAGATATGAAAGAATAGTCATTGCCCAGATAACTGCAATATTGACCCAGAATGTATCAAAGTATCTGCCAAAGATCTTTTTCTGGGGGGCATAGAAGTGGGCTTTCAGAAACCTGGATTCCGGGTCCATGAATATGGGATCAATCTTCTGGATTATTCTCCCTTTGAATTCAACCGTACGGTCAGTCTCCTTGGAATTTTTGACAAACTCTTCCAGACTGGTATTATAATGTTGATCTTTCAATTTAAGAGATGCTTCCTTGTCTTTTCTCTCCGCTTCAGTTACAAGAGCATCTTTTTCTGCATTAGCCTTGTTGTAGAGTCGTTTGTAAAGAGTATTCAAATTCTCGATATAACTGGCAGCAGCATTTATAGCATCCAGAGTGACAGATTTCTCATTAAGCTGATCAAGAAACTTAAACTCAAGATTTGGTACAATAGCCATTTCACGCTGGATCTCATTTCTAACCAGGGTAAGATCCGAGATGAACCCTTCATCCCTTGTATCTCTCAGAAGATCATTTTCAAGATTATCGATCTTAGCCTTCATAGAACTGTACCAATAGATCTTCTTGAAGTTAGCAATACTCATTGTCTTCTCATAGTCATAGTAATCTTTTTCGAATTCATTATCCTTGAACTGCTTGACGGCAAGTGCTTCATATCCCCACCGTGCCACTATTACTTCACCATAAAAAGGTATCTTGGAAGGGGATGACATGTTCGGGTTCAGCTTTTCAAATTTTACTATTATACCACTCAGAATGATCTGAGGGATTACCAGGAACGGAATAAGTATATAGATGGTAACAACTGCCTTGAAACTGTCAGAAATGACCAGTCCCAACAGGTTAGATGCAGCCCAGCAGGAAAACAGAACAAGCCAGTATTCGAGCATCATACCTCTTACCCCGGTTATCAGGTTGCCTACTATAACGAACGTAAATGCCTGAACAGCTGAAATAACCAGCTGTACAATCACTTTGGAGAAAAGGTAACTATTCCAGCTGAGGTTCAGGAATGCCTCCCTTTTAAGAATCTTCCTGTCCTTGATGATCTCCTCGGCACTTACAGTTAGACCCATAAATATGGCTACAATAACCGACATAAACAGGTATACCGGGAGATTACTGTTATTTAGCAGAGTATAGCTGGCGTCTATGTCACTCTCATCAAAATACCTGATCAGGAATGCAAGAAAAAAGGCAAGCAGGGGTGCCTCCAGGACTGTTATGAGAAGATATTGTCTGTCAGCCAGTTTGGAGAGCACATCCCTCCTGGTAAATACCAGGAACTGTTTAAGCCTGTTGGGTGTCTTAAATGTTATTTCGGGAATCCCTTTACCTGGTTCAAGTTTTTTCTCCATTTTCCCGGTATCGGTTTTATAATACTTATTCCATTCCCTGGGTGCTACCTTTCTTAATTTGGTGGCTTTCCCATATTCGTCGAGTACTTTCGCTTCAACAATATTGAAAACCTGTTCCGGATTCACGTTACCACATGCATGACATTCACTTTCGTTCCAGTTAGCCTGATGTGTCTTTTCCTTGAAGTAAATTATTGATTCAATTGGATCGCCGTTGTAAATAAGGAAGCCTCCGGTATCAAGAATAACAAGACGGTCGAACATCTTGAATATATCTGAGGAGGGCTGGTGGATTACAACGAACAGCAATTTACCTTTAAGAGCAAGCTCCTTTAACAGGTCAAGGATATTCTCTGAATCTCTTGATGAAAGACCAGAGGTAGGCTCATCAAGGAACATAATGGCAGGCTCACGGATGAGTTCCAGTGAAATATTTAATCTTTTTCGCTGCCCCCCGCTGATCTTCTTGTTAAGCGGGCTGCCAACTTTCATATCCATTATCTCATAGAGTCCCAGATTCTGCAGGGTGGTCGATACCCTCTCATGTATCTCCTCCTCGGTCAGGTTATCAAAACAAAGTTTTGCATTGTAATAGAGATTCTGGTAAACAGTAAGTTCTTCGATCAGGAGATCATCCTGTGAAACGTAACCTATGAGACCCTCAATTTTGGCAGTTTCGGTGTGAATACTTACTCCATTTACAAGTATTTCACCCTTATACGGACTGTTAGTCCCGTTCAGGACATTCAACAGGGTAGACTTTCCAGCCCCGGAAGCACCCATAATACCTACCAGCCTGCCCGATTCTTCTTCAAAAGACATCCTGTGCAATCCGGTATGCCCGGTCTTAAACCTGTATTCCACATCTTTTACCTCGTAAACGACCCTGGAGGCCTGAAGCTCTTCCCTGCGGAAATAGGTTATAACATCACTATAGTATATCGGAATTGACTTTGGGTCACGTAGTGATGATCCCGGGTTAAAAGCATAGATTTTATCCTCCTGCAGCAATTGTCCGTTCATATATATCTCACCCACCTCTATAAATCTAACAAAATAAAGCCCCGCTGAAGTAATTTCGAGTATCCACATCTGTCCCGTAACAGATTCGTTGATCATGTGTCTTGTTTCACCATAGCTCCTGGATGAGTCGTTGTTGATCAGAAGAAGATGGGAAGATTCAGGAAGGTTGGTAAAATCGTTAAGAGCAAATTTGATCATCAGGTCAAACTCTTCGGCTTCAACATTAAATGTTTCTGCTACTGCCCTGATAAACTCGAGTTCGTCCTCGGTTACTTCATCCTCGTCAGATTTACTGAATTCGAGCAATTGTACCAGCACAATTATTTTCTGATCCTGGGTAAGCTGATCGTTTATCTGAGTTGTGATTTTCAGAATCCGTACAGAAACGGCAGAATGTCTTTTTTTCTGAAGGCTCTTCTTTTGCTTCTCCTGTGCATCCAGGTAGAACTCATCAAAAATGTTCAGGTATTCCTTTACCAGTTCTTCGTTCAGTTGTCTCCGGAGGAATGCTTCCACTACGGATCTCCTGTCGCTGTCGCTGCTCTGGGGACGGGCAATGATAGCAAACAACTGCATCAGGGCCTTTAATATCTTTTCACTCATCTAGTACAGGTAAGTTTTTGGTTAAAAATGAGATGAAAAGTAGTAAATAATCCATTATTTTCCTAATTGGTCATTTTACAATCGACCTTCTCTTTTACCTTTTTTTACTGAGAATCCGTGCCTGCCTATAAATGTACCTGTTTCGTAATAGCTGCCCTTTGTATAGCAAATTGGATTTACCCTGTTCATGTCTATTGATCCTGTTTCATCACTAAAGCACATGCTGTCCGCATTTATTGCCACAACCTCTGATATGAACATGTGATGAACTCCCAGTTCTTTTATTTCCTTTACCACGCATTCAATGTTTACCGGCGATTCCATTATAACAGGAGCCTTAACACGGCTGGCTCTGGAGGGCGTTAATCCTGTCTCTTCGAACTTTTTGTAATCCCTGCCCGATCTGACCCCGCACCAATCGGTATGACGGACCAATTCTTTGGTCGTCAGGTTAATTACAAAATCACCATTTCGTTTTATGATTTCGTAGGAGTGACGTCCGGGCCTTACAGAGATATAGCACATTGGCGGGTCAGTACAGAGAGTTCCTGTCCAGGCGATAGTAATAATATTATACTCGGAGGGGTTGGACCCACAACTGACCATTACTGCTGGCAGCGGGTAGATCATCGTGTCCGGTTTCAGTATCTTTTTTTTCATATGAATGTTTATAAGATCCCTGTTTACGTAAAAAGGGATACCTGGATTTATAAAAAAAATATTGTTTCGGTTAATGTGACAACAGCACAAATGTGAATCTGAGAACTATCTGAAGCTGGCAATGCAATCCTCCAGGCTTTCGTGTAGTTCGAAAATGGTATGTAGCTGGAGACTGGTGAAAAGAGCCCTGACATCAGATTTAATGCAACAGATCTTAAGCGTTCCGTAATTATTTCTTGACGTCTTCATTGTATTAAGAAAGCACCCGAATCCTGAACTGTCGATATAACTAATGCCCGACAGGTCAATTACTACCCTGGCATTTGGTGCATCAAACAACCTTTCCAGTACCTCTCTTGCATCATCTGCAACCAGGGCATTGAATTTTTCAATTCCGGCAAAAGTTACCTGATCAATATTATTTTCCAGTTTAACGACTGTGACCATATGCTATTTATTCAAGATTCTTCAAATACCAGTCGAGCTCCTCAAGTGCAAAAGTTGTTTGAAGCTCGAACTCTGACAGATACTTGCTGTACAATTCAGTATCTTCACCGGTACTTGCCTTAAGTTCCAACTCCTTTAGGTCCATGGCCAACTCCTCCATACCCATAATGGCGATTGACGATTTTGCCTTGTGTGCCAAAAGCCCAAGATTGAAATAATCCTGATTGTTATAAAGCCGGTTGAACTCCTCACTGAATTCAACTACCTGCTGCCGGAATATATTGATCATCTCGGTTATCAGTTCATTATCTCCCCCACAGACCTCCTCCATATAAGAGACATTAATATACTTGATGTCCATAATGCAGGTTAATTAGTTGAATTATTGTAACAAAAATATAAAAAATTGTGAGCTACCGATTATTTGCCCTTCTAAAATTGAGGGAATGTGTCCGGACTTAATTGATTTTTTATATTAAATTTATATCCAAAAACTAATAACAACTATGTTTTACAGCAGGTTTTCCCTTATCGCATTTCTCCTGTGCATTCCACTTATTGTTAATGCACAACAGGAAATAAAAATTAAGAAGTCAGAATTTAAACTGGATAAAGACGGATTCAACCAAGCATGGAACCATGTGAAGGAGGGTGACAGATATTTTGAGCTGGGAGGGGGTCTTTTCCCCGAAGCTGTAAATCACTATATAGAGGCTTTGAAATACAATCCAGGGGATGCTCCTCTTAATTATAAACTGGGAGTTAGCTATCTTATGAGTAAATTTCCGGTCAAAGCTATTGAATGTTTCCTGCAGGCACGGGAATTAGACCCGGACATTTCTGTTGATATCATTCTGTTGACAGGAAAGGCCTATCATCTTAATGGTGATTTCGGGAAGGCCCTTGATTGTTTTAACATGTACTCAGACAAGATGATAAGGTCTGATGATTTTGATGTTGGTGTAAACAAATTAATCAGGGAGTGCAACACCGCAATTGAGATTATGCAGAATACAACAGAGGTGAGGTTAACCAACCTCGGGGAAAATATCAACTCGGCTGAAGATGACTATTCTCCTGTTGTCGCTGACAATGGTAGATTGATTTACTTTACATCCAGAAGAAATTTCAGGGAATCGAAGGAGCGGCAAAGATCAGATATGAAATGGGATGAAAACATATTCGTGTCTACTAAGGGTGAAGGGGGTTGGAATATGGCAGGTTCTGCCGGTAAATTTCTGACTACCGAAAACAATGAAGGAGTACTTATGATGGATGAGAATAATGGGGTAATGTACATTTATGCAGGTTGGGCCGGGAACGGCGATATCTATTTATCTGAATTCAAAAAGGGCCAGTGGAACGAACCTTATCAAACCGAAACAGGCATTAATAGCACGTCAAGAGAAACCTCCTATGCGATTTCGGGATCAATGGATGAGATTTATTTTACCAGTGACAGTAAGAAAGGAATAGGTGGCAGAGACATATATTATATTAGCAGGATAAGAAAGAACAAATGGACAAAGCCCTTTAACCTCGGGCCGGATATAAACAGTCCGGGGAACGAGGAGTCAGTATGGGTCTCTGCAACAGGTGATACCTTATGGTTCAGTTCAAACGGAAGGGATGGGATGGGAGGCTATGATATATATATGGCCATCAGGGACGAATATGGCTCGTGGTCCGGAGTGAAACACCTCGGGACACCTGTAAATTCACAGTGGAATGACCTGTTCTACCGTCCGTCCGGTTATGATAACATGATATTCTATCTGGCATCTGACCGCCCCGATGGGTTTGGAGGGTTTGATATCTACGAGGCAAATTGGAATCCGCGGGATTCGGTCGGACCTTATCCTCCGGAAACGTTTATTTCATTGCCTGATTCGGTGCTGGTACACAAACCTGATTCAGTTAATTACTATCGTTGAATTATATGACCTACAACAGGTTTCCATAGTCCATTTTTAGTACTATTTTTCTTACATTTGATATATACTATTAATCATAAAAGATAAGTTAATGAAAAATACAGCATTTACCAAGTTTCATAAAGAATTGGGAGCCAGGATGGTCCCGTTTGCAGGATATGATATGCCAATTGAGTACACCGGTATTAACGATGAACATATTGCTGTCAGGGAAAAGGTTGGTGTCTTTGATGTTTCGCATATGGGCGAATTCTGGGTTACAGGTCCGCGCGCGCTGGAATTCCTGCAGCATACAACTTCCAACGATGTATCAGCACTCGTTGATGGCAAGGTACAGTATTCATGTTTTCCAAACGGGAAAGGAGGGATAGTCGATGACCTTCTTGTATACAGGTTTAATGATACGAAATACCTTCTTGTAGTAAATGCGGCAAACATAGAGAAGGACTGGAACTGGTGCGTGATGCAGGCTGAAAGATTCGGAATTTTACCAGGGAAAGGCATTATAAACAGATCAGATGACACTGCCCAGCTGGCAATTCAGGGCCCTCTTGCACTCAAGGCAATGCAGAAGCTTACTTCATCAAATGTAATGGATATGGAGTATTACACATTTAAGGAAATCACTTTTGCAGGAATTGACAATGCCCTGTTTGCAACTACAGGATATACAGGTGCAGGAGGATGTGAGGTATATGTGGATAACAAAGACGGTGATAAGTTATGGAAAGCTGTTTTTGAAGCAGGGGAGGAGTTCGGAATCCAGCCAATCGGTCTGGCCGCACGTGACACCCTCAGACTTGAAATGGGATACTGCCTTTACGGGAATGATATAACTGATAATACTTCACCTATAGAGGCCGGACTGGGATGGATTACCAAGTTCACCGACAATAAGGATTTTATTGACAAACAGATACTTTTAAAACAAAAAGAGGAAGGAGTAACCAGGAGACTGAAAGCTTTTGAAATGATCGACCGGGGTATCCCAAGACATGATTACCGAATATTAAATGCTGATGGCGAACAGATTGGTGTGGTGACCTCAGGCACAATGTCGCCAATGATGAAGAAGGGGATCGGGATGGCTTACCTGCACGATGGATACTGGAAAGACGGTACAGAAATTTTTATTGAGATAAGAAACAAATCATTAAAAGCGCAGGTTGTAAAGATGCCTATTTATAAAGGATAGCAGAGTCCCGGTCTGGATGGGCCAGCCAGCAAAAGTAATTAAGCCTGATGAATAACCTTGAAGCATGCCTGACACCTGCTATATTCAGTGAATATGAAGATGGGGAAGCCATTATTGTGATAATTGATACGTTAAGGGCTTCATCAGCTATCTGCTGGGCATTGCATAATGGAGCTGAAAAACTTATTCCGGTAGCAACGGTGGAGGAGGCGAGCAAATTCAAGAAAAGTGGCTATATGGTAGCTGCTGAAAGGGATGGTCTGGTTCTCGATTTTGCAGACTTCGGGAACTCCCCATTCAATTTTACAGCGCAACTGGTTGAGGGGAAAACGATCGTATATTCAACAACAAACGGGACAAGATGTATAAATCTTGCTTCAAAATGTTATCATGTAGTGATCGGTTCGTTTCTGAATATTTCTGCTATCGAAAGATGGCTTGTTAAGAGTGACAGGAATGTGATCCTGTTGTGCGCCGGGTGGAGGAACAGGATCAATATTGAAGATTCTCTGTTTGCCGGTGCCCTGGCGAAAAGACTTCTGGATAGTGGCAGATATGAAACCAAATGTGATTCTGTAAAAATAGTACTGGATATGTGGGAGAAGGCGGGTGATAACCTGCTTGGTTATATTGAAAAGGCTGCCCAGAGGAGCAGGCTGCGGGATAAAGGTCTGGATGATTGTATTCCGTTTTGTCACACGCCGGATAGTACGGATGTAATTCCTATCCTGTCAAATGGCAGCCTGGTAAAACTGGATCAGATTAATTAGACCGATAGTCATGACATATCATATCAAAATACAAAATTGTTATTTGAAGATTGAATTTATTAATTATAAAACTAGTTGAAAAATGAAGAAGCATAATTTTTACGCCGGACCATCAATCTTACCACAATTCACTATTGAAAAGGTAGGTGATGCTGTGAAAGATTTTGCAGGAACGGGACTTTCCATTATGGAGGTATCTCACAGGAGCAAGGAGTTTATTGCGGTTATGAACGAAGCTATTGCCCTGGTTAAAGAATTACTATCAGTACCTGAAGGTTACGAGGTAATTTTTGTAGGTGGAGGGGCCAGTACTCAGTTTGCTATGGTTCCAATGAACCTTTTCGTGAAGAAGGCTGCCTATCTCGTAACAGGATCATGGGCCACGAAGGCATATAACGAAGCCAGGATCTATGGTGAAGCCGTTGAGGTGGCTTCCTCAAAAGACGCCAACTTTAATTACATACCAAAGAACTATGTGATACCAGCTGATGCTGATTATTTCCATATTACAACAAACAATACCATTTACGGTACCGAAATAAAAAAAGACATTGATTCTCCTGTATCTCTGGTTGCTGATATGTCCTCGGATATATTCAGCAGGCCTGTTGATGTATCCAAGTATGCCATAATATATGGAGGGGCCCAGAAAAACCTTGCACCAGCCGGGGTAACCGTTGCTATTGTTAAGCAAGACATACTTGGTAAGGTAGACAGACCTATACCTACCATGCTTGATTACAGGACACATATTGAGAAGGTGTCGATGTTCAATACACCTCCGTGCCTTCCTGTTTTTGCCGCCCTGCAAACTCTCACCTGGCTGAAAAACCTCGGTGGGGTGAGCGCAATCTATAAAACCAACCTGGAAAAAGCAGGAATGCTTTATGATGAGATAGACAGAAATAAATTGTTCGTGCCAACTGTGCCTGCTCAGGAGGACAGGTCGATAATGAACATTTGTTTCATAATGGCCGATGAATACAAGGAACTGGAAGCTGAATTCAATGAATTTGCATCATCAAAAGGCATGGTTGGGATCAAAGGACACCGGTCGGTCGGTGGCTTCAGGGCTTCTGTCTATAATGCTATGCCTGTTGATAGCGTAAAAGCCCTTATTGAGGTAATGAAGGAATTTGAGTCAAATCATTAATAAATAAATTAGTTATGAAAGTTCTTGTTGCAACCGATAAACCTTTTGCTCCAATTGCAGTGGAAGGAATAAGGACGGTAGTGGAGAAGGCAGGTTACAAGCTTTCTCTGCTTGAAAAATACACGGATACCCAGCAGTTTCTTGATGCTGTCGCCGATGCCAATGCACTTATTGTAAGAAGCGATAAAGTCACTGCTGAAGTACTTGCTGCAGCTCATAATTTAAAGATAGTCGTAAGGGCCGGTGCAGGATATGATAACCTTGACCTGGAAGCCTGTACCCGTCATGGCGTTGTTGCTATGAATACACCTGGGCAGAACTCAAATGCAGTTGCTGAACTTGCCTTTGGAATGATGGTATATAATGCCAGGGGAGGTTTCGATGGAAACCCCGGAACTGAGCTGCGCGGAAAGAAACTGGGTATACATGCGTATGGCAATGTTGGTAAATATGTAGCTGGAATTGCCAGAGGATTTGGTATGGACATTTATGCATATGATCCGTTTGTGTCTGCAGATGTGATAAGTAGTGACAATGTGAAACCACTCAATTCTGCAGATGATCTCTATTCGACATGCCAGTATGTCTCTTTGCATTTGCCTGCAAACAATGAGACAAAAGGATCAATTGGTTTTAACCTTCTCACAAAGATGCCTCATAATGCAGTACTTGTAAATACCGCACGAAAAGAGGTGATAAACGAGGAAGAGTTATTGAAAGTAATGGCCACCAGGCCCGATTTTTCATATCTATCGGATATCGCTCCTGATTGTGCCAGTGAATTTGCCGAAAAGCATCCGGGTCGTTTCTTCTTTACTCCTAAAAAAATGGGAGCCCAAACCTCCGAAGCGAACATTAATGCCGGGGTTGCAGCTGCAGAACAGATAGTAGCATTCATCAAGGATGGAGTTGATACATTTAAAGTAAACTGAGCAGTTAACGAGCAAATATTGGTATATGGCAATAATAAGACCATTCAGGGCATTGCGACCACCCAGGGAAATAGCTAAGGAAGTTGCCTGCCTTCCCTATGATGTTATGAATTCGGAAGAGGCCATAAAGATGGTTGAAGGAAAAGAAAGATCGCTTTTATATATTACACGATCAGAAATAGATCTTCCCGAAGGTACCGATGTGCATAGTGAGGAGGTATATGAAAAGTCGGTCAGTAACTTCCGGAAGTGGCAATCAAACGGATGGCTTGTTCAGGATGAGGAGCCGATGTATTACATTTATGCTCAGACAATGGGAGAGAGGACCCAGTATGGCATTGTGGGATCTGCTTCTGTCGACGATTACCTTAATGGTGTGATCAAAAAACATGAGTTGACCCGACCCGAAAAGGAGGAAGACAGGATGATCCATATAAGGATTAATAATGCCAACATTGAACCGGTTTTCTTTACCTATCCGGCTGTACCAGAGATTGATGAGATAGTATCCAGGATAACCGGTACTGAAGAACCTGAATATGATTTCGTTGCTGAAGATGGATTTGGACATCATTTCTGGGTAATACGCGACAGGGAGATCAATGAAGAATTGGAACAGCTGTTTGTTGAGAAAGTACCTTCAACATATGTGGCAGATGGTCATCACCGCACGGCTGCAGCTGCACTAGTGGGTGCGGAGAGGCGAAAGGCTAATCCCGGATATACCGGAAACGAGGAGTTTAACTATTTTCTGGCAGTTCATTTCCCCGACAACCAGTTGAAGATCATTGATTACAACAGGGTGGTGAAAGATCTGAATGGTAACAGCCCTGGACAATTCATTGATAAGCTGAAGGTAAACTTTATTATTGAACTGAAGGGAGCCGAAATATACAGGCCTGATGTACTTCATAATTTCTCCATATACCTGGAAGGCAAATGGTACAGTCTTACTGCCCGTGAGGGCACCTATGACGACAATGATCCGATCGGGGTACTTGACGTTACAATCCTGACAAACTCCATACTTTCACCTATCCTTGATATTCAAGACCTGAGGAGATCTAAAAGAATAGATTTTGTGGGAGGTATCCGGGGACTGGGTGAGATTAAAAGAAGGGTAGATAACGGAGAGATGAAGGTTGCGTTAGCACTGTTCCCTGTATCAATGAAGCAGCTTATCGATATTGCTGACTCAGGAAATATTATGCCTCCGAAAACCACATGGTTTGAACCAAAGCTCAGGAGCGGACTTGCCATACATTTGCTCGACTAAAAAAAATCTGGGTGATTAAAAGAAGCCCTTGGTTAATAACCAGGGCTTTTTTACTTTTACCCACTAAATTATGTACCCTCCAAATCATGATTGACATAGCTGGCAACGTAAGGAAGTTATGCTCAGAATTGCCGTCAGGTGTGGTTGTAGTTGCAGTTTCAAAGACCAAACCTGTGGAGGAGATCATGGTTGCATATGATGCCGGACACAGGATCTTTGGTGAGAACAGGGTTCAGGAGCTGGTGGATAAGCAACCAATAATGCCTCGGGATATAAAATGGCATATGATCGGTCACTTGCAAACCAACAAGGTGAAATATATTGCAGGTTTTGTTGAAATGATACACTCCGTTGACAGCCTTAAGCTTCTGGGAGCTATAGATAAAGAGGCAGCAAAAGCTGGAAGGAAAATTAAATGCCTTTTGCAGTTCCATATAGCAAAAGAGGATACCAAATTCGGGTTCAGCTATGATGAGGTAGCAACCTTCATTGAAGGAGGTGCCCTGGATGAACTGAGCAATATCGAACTTTCGGGTGTAATGGGTATGGCTACTTTCACTGAAGATCTAGACCTGGTCAGGAGTGAATTCAGGCAATTGAAAGATATTTTTGATAAGCTGAAGACCAGCTTTTTCTTGACTGATAACTCTTTCCGGGAGATATCCATGGGTATGTCAGGGGATTATCAGGTAGCAATAGAAGAGGGAAGTACAATAATTAGAGTAGGAAATTCTATATTTGGCGAACGAAACTATCAATCGGGATAAAAATGTAATAATTATGGCAAGTTTGACTACGAAGTATCTGGGTCTTGAACTCAACAGTCCATTAATAATCAGTAGCAGCGGCCTGACTGACAACCTGGATAAACTCAGGTTAGCTGAAGACTCTGGTGCCGGTGCAGTTGTGCTAAAATCATTATTTGAAGAACAAATTAATCATCAGGCATCTCTTCTGGCTGAGTCCACAGACTATCCTGAGGCCTCAGACTATGTATCCTATTATACTAAAAGTCATTCGCTTGATAACTATCTGAAGCTTATCGTATCAGCAAAAGAATCTCTGAATATCCCCGTTATCCCCAGTATAAATTGTATTACACAGGAGGACTGGATAAGTTTTGCAGCCAGAATTGAAGAGGCAGGGGCTGATGCTCTTGAGATAAATGTATTCTATTTACCTGTTGATAAGAACGTTACACCGGCTACAGCTGAAAAACTATATTTTGATCTGATACAGAAGGTAAGAAAAATTATTAAAATACCGATCGCCGTGAAACTGGGACAAAGATTTTCCAATCTGCTGAACCTTGTCGACCAGATCTATAAAAGGGGAGTCAATGGGGTGGTCCTGTTCAACAGGTTCTTTGAGCCGGATATAGATATCAATACCATGAATATTTCCCCTGCATCGGTATTCAGTACTCCTGAAGACAAAAGGTATGTAATTAGATGGGTGGCAATGATCGACGCCATGATTGAAAAGATAGATATTGCTGCTTCAACGGGTGTCCACTCTGGTGAGGATGCTGTTAAATACCTGCTTTCAGGAGCTGATGTAGTTCAGGTTTGCTCAGTTCTGTATAAGAATGGAATTGAGTATCTAAAGAAGATGAACAAATCGATCTCGAAATGGATGGATCAGAAAGGCTTTGAAAACATTGAGAGCTTCAGGGGAAAGCTGAATTACGGTAGCATTGCTGAGCCCGGGAAATACGAAAGAGCTCAATTCATGAGATACTTCTCTGCCTACGAATAATGAATTGATTCCTTAAAATCGGCAGGATAGGAAAGTGTCCTGATTGTACACTCCAGAAGCTTTATCTTTTCTGCAGGTTGCGATTTCATGGAGGATCTGATCTTCTCAAGACATATTATCCTTATATTATCTTCAACTTTGTACGCTTCCTGTTCAATCACACTATAGCACTCAAGTGCGATCATATAATTACCCTTTATACTGTATTCGATAAAACTTGCAATAAGATTACTGTAATCAATTCCCGATTGCCAGCATGATGAAATCAATACCCGTCTGGTTTCTTCCGATCCGGTCGTATCAATCGCTTCAATAACCTCTCCTGCAAGTGTGTTATCCTTGATATCATTTAAAAATTCAGATATAATGGATTTAATACCATCGGATCCTGTTTCCTCATGCAATTTAGCTATCAGCTTAATAACTCCGCTGAACACCTCTTCCTCCCTGAGAGCAGCAATCCTGGCAATTATTTGCTGATCATTCCCTGTTTTGAACAAGGCTCCAAGCTGTTCCAACCTCCTCATAGGTTCGGGCATAAATCCTCTCTTTTATGCAAAGGTACTAAAGATCATGCGCTCTTTCCTTTTTGAAAAATAGAAATTATATACTAAATTAGTCCAAAATTAGACCAGTAAAAACTAACGATCATGAAAAATAACTTGTTTCCTAGAACAGTTCTTGGAATTACAACTGTTTTATTTTTAACCCTTTTTATGTCCGGTTGTGGATCAGGGGGATCCAAGGATCCCACTGTCCCGGTTCTGGATATAACTCAGGTAGACGAATCTGTTATTCAGGATGTAAAGGAGGCGGAAAGGATCTTCTATTCTCTCCCTTCACCACTCGAATCCGCAATGCTGATCAAATCGGCAGGGGCCAGGTTTAATGAAGATCTGCTAAATCCAACTGAGTCAACCTCAAAATATTCAACCAACCGGGCTATGGCTTTAAACCTTGGGATATTTACCTGCGACCTGAGTTTTTCAAGCCTCTATGATCAAACTCAGCTCGTAATAGAATATATGTCGGCTGCGAAGAAAATGGCAGATGGTCTGGGTATTCTGGATGCCATAAATGAGGAAACCATCAACAGACTGGAAGAGAACGTTAACAACCGTGAAGTTATAATGGATATTGTATCAGAAACGTTCCTTAACTCCAATTCCTACCTCGAAGATAATGAGCAACCTGCCATTGCTTCAATCGTACTTGTTGGTGGATGGGTTGAGGGTCTGTATATTGCCACACAACTGGTTGATATGGAAGAATTCGATTCTGATAAGCTTGTTGGCCGGATAATTGATCAGAAACTGTCGGTTGATATTATGCTGAAATTGCTTGAGGATAATAATGAGCACCCGGCGGTGAATGAAATCATTGGTCAGATGAGGGAGCTTAAGACTGTATTCGACAAGATAATACTCAAAACATCCAGGATCAAGGCTGAGATAGATGAGACGACAAATGTTACGGTACTTAGATCTGAAGTCACTTCAAATATGACCCCCGAGGTGTTTATAGAGCTGGCTGAAAAAGTATCAGAAATCAGATCATCTTATGTAAACTGAGAAATCATGAAAAAATCAATAAGAATCACCCTGCTAATATCAGCCCTCTTATTTGGATTTGCCACATTTCAGACAAATGCACAATGCAAGGGTTTTGCAAAACAGATTTGCAAAGTAGAATTGGGCTCTTATACCCATGATGGTAACTACCATGCTGCTATCCTGACAGAAGGAGAGGAGGCTGAAATGTATAAAACCTTTTATTCAGACCAGGAGTACAGGGTTGCCATATGCGGCACTGAAAACCTTCCTCCAATTGAATTCAAGGTTATGGATGCCAATAAAAATGTTATTTACTCGAACAAAGACAGCAAATATGGCAAAACCTGGGATTTCAAACTTGAATCGAGTCAGCAACTGAAGCTGATAGTTAAGGTCACTACCTTTGAGCAGGCCGGTGATGAACCTGCAAATGGTTGTGTTGCAATAATGTTCGGGTTTAAGGTCAATTAGAAACAAGATATATAATACTATAATGAAAATGAAGGGGCAGTAGTTAACTGCTCCTTTCTCTTTTAACTTTTTTCTTCAGAAACCGACCTGTGTGAGAGTTTTTACAACCAGAAATATCTTCAGGAGTTCCCTCGAATATCAGATATCCGCCCTTTTCACCACCATCAGGTCCTAGATCTATTACCCAGTCTGAACTCTTGATCATCTCAACATTGTGTTCAATCAGTATTACCGAATGACCCTTTTCGACCAGAGCATTTATCGACATCAGCAGCTTGTTAATATCATGGAAGTGGAGACCGGTGGTTGGTTCGTCAAATATAAAAAGGATGTGTTCGCCACTCTTTTCCTGGCTCAAAAAGTAAGCCAGTTTAACCCTCTGGCTCTCACCTCCCGATAGTGTGCTTGATGACTGTCCCAGCCTGACGTAACCCAATCCGACATCAAGCAGCGGAGTCAGCTTCCTTACTATCTTCTGCTCTGTCTTTCCGCTGCTGCCTGCAAAGAATTCTATTGCCTGGGAGATGGTCATTTCCAGCACATCAAAAATATTTTTGTATTCATACTTAACCTCAAGTATCTCTTTTTTGTACCTTTTTCCCTTGCATGTCTCACATTCCAGTTCAACATCTGCCATGAACTGCATCTCTACCTTGATACTTCCCTCACCCTGGCATTCATCGCATCTGCCCCCTTCAATATTAAATGAGAAGTGTGATGCCTTAAAGCCAGCTTGTACGGATGCCTGTAGCCCGGCAAACAATTTTCTGATCTCATCAAATGCCTTAAGGTAGGTAACCGGATTGGAACGGCTGCTTTTACCAATAGGATTCTGGTCGACAAGCTCGATTCCGGTAAGTGAGTCTATATCACCTCTTATGTCTCTGAATTTTCCTGGTTTCTGGCCATATCCGGCTATTCGGTTCCTGATTGCAGGGAAAAGTATATCAGATACAAGGGTTGATTTGCCCGAGCCACTCACACCGGTTACTACTGTAATAGTGTTTAACGGGAATCTCACATCTATTTCCTTGAGGTTATTCTCCCTTGCACCTGTCAACTCAATAAAGCTATTCCATTTCCTTCTAACCACCGGGAGCGGTATTTTCATTTTACCGGAGAGATAATTGCCTGTGAGTGCACCTGATCTTTTAATTCCGGCCGGGGAGCCCTGAAAGACAATCTCACCGCCAAACCGACCCGCTTCGGGACCGACATCAATTATATTGTCGGCTGCAAGTATTATCTCTTCCTCGTGCTCAACTACCAGAACAGTGTTTCCAATATCCCGCAAATGATTCAATACGTTTACAAGTAGCCTTGTATCCCTGGGGTGCAGACCAATGCTTGGCTCATCAAGGATATAGAGTGATCCTACAAGACTGCTTCCAAGGGAGGTTGCAAGGTTAATCCGCTGTGATTCGCCACCTGACAGGCTCGAAGAAAGCCTTCCCAGAGTTAGATAAGAGAGCCCGACATCATTTAAAAACTGAAGCCTCGAAACAATCTCCTGAAGTATCCGGCCGGCAATCTCTTTCTCACCGGAGGTGATCCTGATGGTCTTGAAGAAATTCAGGAGTTTTGTCACCGGCATCGCTGTAAGTTCATCTATTGGTTTCCCGGCAACCTTTACATATCCCGCCTCTTTCTTAAGTCTTGATCCCCGACACTCAGGACAGTTGGTTTTGCCCCTGTACCTGCTGAGCATCACCCTGTACTGGATCTTATATTTTTTATCTTCAAGAAAGTTAAAGAACCTGTGCAGGCCGTAAAAATAGCGATTACCCGTCCACACAAGCTCCTTCTGCTGGTCTGTTAGCTGGAACCATGGTTTGTGAATTGGAAAATCAAACTTGCCGGAATTTATTACCAGCCTTTCTTTCCATTTTTTCATCTTTTCACCTTTCCAGCAAGCGATAGCATCTTCATATACCGATAAATTCGGGTCGGGAATCACCAGATCCTCATCAATCCCAATAATTTTACTGTATCCTTCGCATACAGGACATGCACCGACGGGGTTATTAAAGCTAAAAAGATGCTCGGTCGGCTCCTCAAAATCGATCCCATCAGCTTCAAATCTGTTTGAAAAGCGTTCAAGGTGGGAGGAATTAGCGCTCACCACCTCAATTATGCAATGACCTTTACCAGTGGTAAAAGCTGTTTCAACAGAGTCTGCAATCCTGCTCGCCGTTTCGTCGCTATTATCAGTTACCAGACGGTCAACCACAATATAGAAATCACTCTCCCTTGAGATTTTTGATACCTCCTTTTCATCATCTATTCTTACTATACCATCATCTGTTCTGATCCTTGAATAGCCTTGCTTTACAAGGAATGAGAAATAATCTGCAGGCTCGATGGTATCCGGGATTTGAGAATGAGTATGAATAAGAACCTTACTTTCACCTTTAAGCCCCTGAATATACCTCACCACATCATCAGTGGTATGATGCCTGACCTCTTTTCCAGACACGGGTGAATAGGTGCGGCCGATGCGTGCATAAAGTAGCCGCAGGTAATCATAAATTTCAGATGATGTTCCAACTGTTGACCTGGGATTTCTTGTATTAACCTTCTGTTCGATTGCAATGGCAGGGGGTATACCACTTATGAAATCAACCTCCGGTTTGTTCATTCTGCCAAGAAATTGTCTCGCATATGATGATAGGCTCTCGACGTACCTCCTCTGTCCCTCAGCATACACAGTATCAAAAGCCAGCGATGATTTGCCTGATCCTGAAACACCTGTGATGACCACCAGTGAGTTCTGGGGGATGTCAACATCGATATTTTTCAGGTTATGGACCCTTGCACCCCTTATTTGAATTTTGTCCATAAAGCCACTCATACTGCCTGTTTTGCTGATAAAATTGAGGAGAAAAAAATCACTGGCCAAAAGTAATATTTTTAATTTTAATTTTTTTTTCTTTAATTGCATCAGTATTTCTTAAATTATTTAAAACGGAGGACTGCCTATAGTAAAATTCTACTCTTGAACCAAAACAGAGTTAGAATGAACCAGATGATAACTGACCAGGAGTTGGTCAGGCAGTTTGTCGCCGGCGATGCATCCGGCATCGAGAAATTAATCCACAGACATAAAAAGAAGGTTTTTAGCTATATATGCATGTATATGAAGGATAAAAGCCTTGCAGAAGATATCTTTCAGGAAACATTCCTGAAAGTTATAAATTCACTCAGGGCAGGGAAATACAAGGACAATGGTAAATTCCTTTCCTGGGTAATGAGAATCTCTCATAATCTGATAATTGACCATTTCAGGAAGGAGAAGCAGGCAAATATCCTGTCAAATGATGCTTATGATACTGATATTTTCAACTCAAAAGAGCTGGCTGAAGGCAACATTGAGGAATATCTGGTATATGATCAGATTATAAACGATGTTCGTCAGCTCCTGCATGAACTTCCTGACGACCAGAGAGAAGTTGTCATGTTGAGGCACTATGCAGGACTGAGCTTCAAAGAGATAGCAGATCAGACCAATGTCAGTATCAATACTGCTCTGGGAAGGATGAGGTACGCACTTATCAACATGCGAAAGTTAATGGAACAAAAAAATATTTCGTTAACAATTACCTGATAACAGATATAATAAATTCTATGCCTGGTCGTTTATAATTCTGGTAGCATCGGTTTTTAAGTCTATTAACTGATTCACCAGTATCAAAAAGTAAATTATTGTGCCTATGGATAGAATTTCTACACCGTTTTTATCATTTGAGGATATTTTTGTAAGTGATATTGATCTCTTTTCAGATGCCTGGGATTTTGAAAGACAGATTGATGAGATATTTGGGAATATCCCGACAGACTTTTTTGAACCTGACGATGGACTGGTTTCGAGAATAATCGCAGTTTTGTGATTTATGGTAGATGAAAACACGGAAATTTTGATATAATTTCCGTGTTTTTTTGCATATTAATATTTAAAATGATATATTTGTGATATCAATATGATATTAACCATAATTTATTCAATCATGAAACAGGAAAGATCATTCAAACCAGTCTCAGGCTACCTGATACTGCTACTGGAGTTATTTCTTCTGGTAGGAACCATTTTTGCATATTTGAGCATGCTGGTCTGGCCGGGAGTTATTCTTACTGCACTATTTATGTTTATCTCAATCGGATTTACAATAGTTAATCCCAATGAATCATGTGTGATGGTTCTGTTCGGGGCCTACAAGGGTACGGTAAAAGAAAATGGCTTCTTCTGGGTTAATCCTTTCTTCGTCAGGAAGAAGATATCGCTCAGGGCAAGGAACTTCGACAGTGAAACAATAAAGGTTAACGATAAGATCGGTAACCCGGTAAAGATTGGCTGTGTACTGGTATGGAAGGTTGAGAATACCTATAAGGCTGCATTTGAAGTTGATGAATATGAGCATTTTGTACATGTACAGAGTGACGCTGCTCTCAGGAAGCTTGCAGGCCTGTATCCTTATGACAATTTTGAGGAGCACGATGCTGTGATTACTCTCAGAGGTGGAGGGGAAGAGGTAAATGAGGAGCTCGAAAAGGAGATTCGGGAGCGTCTTGATATGGCAGGGATCAGCGTAATTGAAGCACGTATAAATTATATTGCATATGCCGAGGAAATAGCTGGTGCAATGTTGAGAAGGCAACAGGCAACAGCAGTTGTGGCAGCACGGTTCAAGATTGTTGAAGGAGCAGTTTCTATGGTCCAGATGGCACTTGATCAACTAAGCCAGAAGGATATCGTGGAGTTTGATGAGGAGAAAAAGGCTGCAATGGTAAGTAATCTTATGGTAGTGCTCTGCGGCGATAAAGATGTGAGCCCGGTAGTAAATACAGGTACTTTACACCAGTAGGATGGCAAAGAAGAAGGCATTCGTTTTAAGGATAGATCCCGATAAGCTGAGTGCCCTTGAAAAATGGGCAACTGATGAGTTCAGAAGTACAAATGGCCAGATAGAGTGGATTCTCGACCAGGCACTCCGGAAAGCAGGCAGGCTTAAGAGATCTTAGAGTTTAATATATATTAAACTCTATATTAAACTATATAATTTTATCAATGGACCTTGTTAGCGATCCGGGATATAGGATAATTAACTGAGTAATGCAGGAGTCATGCTTGCAACCAGCTACTGGTTAAGCAGATAGATTGTGCAGCAGGCAGCAATGCCTGCTGTTTCTGTTCTGAGCCTGCTGGGGCCCAGGTGCACAGTTCTGAATCCCTTTTCAACTGCTTTTTTCACCTCTTTCTCACTGAAATCTCCTTCGGGACCAATAAGGATTGTAGCGTCATGGCCGGCTCTGTATAACTGTTTGAGACTCTCTTTCTGGAATGAATCGTCACAGAAGGCGATAAATCGGTGACCTCTGTGATCGTTCTTTATAAACTGATCGAATTCGGTTACCCTGTTTATTTTGGTGGGACAGGCCTTGATCGACTGTTTCATAGCTGCAACTGTAATTCTTTCCAGTCGTTCGTGATTCACCCTGCTGCGCTCCGAAAATTCGCACATAAGAGGTGTGATTTCATCAATCCCAAATTCAACACATTTTTCTGTGAACCACTCGAAGCGTTCATTATTCTTCGTTGGTGCAATGGCAATATGCAGATGATAATCCCTTTTGCCAAACCCGGGGAATTCCTTCTCTATCCTGGCCCGTGAACACTTTGGGGTTGATTCGGTCACAGAGCATTCGTATAAGGTGCCGCTGTCATTGATCACTCTTATGGTGGAGCCCACATTCAGACGCAATACACGGGATAGATGGATTGATTCCCGGTCACTAAAAGTAAAAATGCCTTCTGATAATTCGGTTGAATAGAAAATATGCATGCAGATATTCTTTTATACAAAAATAGAAGAATGTGAATATATTTACCAATTCAAATTATTAATGGCAATGAAGATCGGACTCCTTTCAGATAGTCATGGCTGGTTGCACCCTTCAATTGCAGGATATTTCAAAGGTTGTGATGAAATATGGCATGCTGGTGATATCGGGAACATTGAAACGGTTATGGCACTGGAAGCAATAAAACCATTAAAGGCAGTATATGGTAATATTGATGGGAATGATGTCAGATCACGTTTTCCAGGGCACCTGAGGTTTTCAGTGGAAGAGGCAGATGTCTGGATCACTCATATTGGAGGTTATCCGGGAAGGTACGACAGAAACATTAAAGATGAGATCACTCATTATCCTCCCGATCTTTTTATATGCGGGCACAGCCATATTGTTAAAGTGATATTCGATAAGAAACTTAACCTTTTATCTATTAATCCTGGAGCTGCAGGGTATAACGGATTTCACAGGGTCATGACAATTGCCCGATTCTCCATAATGAAGGGCAAGGTATCAGAACTCGAGATCATTGAGCTTGGAAAAAGGGCCAAGTATCCGTGACGGCTACGGTAAAAAGTCTTCGACGAATTCATCCGGTTCCTCTGCTCTGGTCATTCTTCTCAGAAAGTTGTCGAGCCTGTCCTGAACGCCAACCATATATGTGTATGGTGTCCTGATGCTGTTATCGGGATGTTTGCGGTCATTTAGCTTCTCGCCCTGAATAATAGTATTGAAACTATTATTTCCTGCTAGCGCCATTAACACGCCCCTCGTGTAACTGAACCAGAACCAGGTTTGATCATCAGCTTTGAGATAGATATCAAGTATATCGCCTGACCGGCGTTTCTGGAGTTCCACAAAACCATCAACGTAAAGGTTAACTGCTTGTTGTCCGATAAAACCGATACCAATCTTGCCGACCGACCTGTATGATCTGAATTCATCATTCCAGGTGAGATTGAGATCATTCAGAATCAGTTCAGGGGCAAAACCTCGCGGAAAGGTTGTGGTCATTCCAAACAGGTCCATCTCCTCTTTAAGCGTTGCTGCAGCCTGAGCACCTATCAGATCCTGCATGCCCTTATCATATCTGCCGGTTGAAAGATCAACGGGTCTGAGCGTAGCCATGAATCGTATTTCATCAGCCATTACTGTGAGGGCAGGCTGGGAGAAATGGAAATCCAGCGCCAGGATTGAATTGATATTAATAGCTGCCGAATCAGTTATGTGTGTAACATTCCCTGCTCCGGTCATTTTGACCAGACCATAATCGAGACCGAGGTTCTCGGGACCTTCGCTGTATACAATGCAGTAATTTCTATCGAAAGTTATCATACTGCCTCCAATGGTACTGTTTGCCAGTTTTTCCTTTTCAGCCACCTTGTATTTACCGGCAATCTTGTCGTAGATTATCCAGCCCCTTGCCGTAACAAGGGGTATATCGCTCCACGATTTTGCGGGAGATAAAAAGGCCGAGTAGATATGAGTAGAATCAATTGTAATGTAAGTTCCCAAAGTGATCAGGTTACCGTTCACATCCCTTGGTTTATCGGATATTGGTATCATTACATTCAGCGGATCGATGTCCGCGTTGAATCTCATCGGTGCACTTCCTATTGCATCACATTCATGTACTATCCCTGATGACCCGAGAAAGCTAAGCTGTTTTTTCTCTGATCTGAGGTGAACATCCCCAATAAATGTAAAGTAGGGACTCAGTTTGAAGTTTTGTACCTGTGTAATACGGCCTGTCCCTTTCGACCTGAGCGAGTCAGTAACTATCTCGTCGAATTTAATAATTTGAATCTCATTATTTTCATCCACCCAATCATAGATGCCACTCGCAGTGTACCTGGTGCTCCCTATGATGTTGACACTTGCACTGTGGATAATATGGTTTTTATTGATCGCAATAATTGCATCCGTAATGGCGTCCATTCTTGCTCCCTTGTTAATTCTCAATATACCGCTATCAGGTTGAATAAGTGCGTCAGCTATTTTAATATAGTTTACATTTTCTGCAATCACCATTTCATCCTGAAGCAAATAATGACCTGTTGTAGCAGCAAATGTAATTGTATCGTTCATCATGTGGGTACTGAAGAAGGTTGGTTTTTCAGTATTGCTGATATCCTGCTTCAGCAATTCTTCTGGCGACATAAGAGTAGACTCTTCCCTTCCTCTCTGGCTCATGGAGAGTATTTTTGAATTCATGTTATATTCAAAATCTGTCATGGTACAGATATAATCTACTTCCGGAAATTTTACCAATGAAGAGTCTGTATTTAGTCTGAACCTTGAAAGGTGGTTCTCAAAATCAATAAGGGTATTGGCATCTTCGGCAATGAATGCATATCCATCACCGGATACAGATTTAAGATTATATTCGGAAGTATCGGCCTGAATGGTAAGCCCTCCGAAGTTAAAACTTTCAGAATCAATCTGCGAATCCGTCAGATTTATCACACCGCTCCCTTTTAATGACTCGCTTGTAAGCAGGAGGTTACCGTCGAGCAGGGTTCCGTTATCGAACATTCTGAATTCATCACCTCCTGCCTGCTCAGCATACCATTTATCCTGTGCGGGATACCATTTAATAACTGCATTTTCAGTATATACCTCAGGATAGATTGTAGTAGCTGAAATAATGAATTGGTCGGCGATTGTCAGCATGGAATCCGGAAACAGGTTAAACTCCTCCGACATGGCCGAGGCAGCTAAGTGATCCACCCTTCCGTGTCCCTTCAATCCTGAGTTGCTCATAGTAACACTGTTGAATAACCTTCCTTTACCCTCATACAGGTCAAGGCCCTCTTCGGGTATCTCGTAATAGAAGCCAAGAGATTTATCATTCTGAAGACTCAGTCTCTGAGGAAGTTTTGGAAGGATATTTCCGGCAGAGAAGTCACCGGTAAGATTAAGATCGGCTTCAGTAAGCCTGTCAGTGTTTTCAAAAGTAAACGGATCGAGTTTGAAATAAAATTCTGACTTTGGATAAACGCCTTCAAGATCTGGTATTTTGTCATAGAAGATATATGAATCTTCCAAAGAGCTGAAAATCGGATACTGTCTAAGGCTCTGCAGTCCGGATTTATTGTTTGGGTCATCAATCAGGAGCTCACCTGCAGTCATTTGTATAAGATCTTCTATCCTCCTGGCCAGAAGTCCGCCGAATTCATCTCTCTCATCGGTTTCAACGGCGAGCATCATCGAATCGACATTAACCAGGTTAATCTTAAAGGTGTCATAGCTGAATTTAAAGTCGTGGCCGAAGATAGTTAGCATCCCAGCCTGGACAATTCCATCAAACTCAAAACTTCTGTTCCTTTCAAGGACTATTCTCTGATTGTATGGGAATATTGCCACACGCTGTGAATCACTGAGGAAAATCCTTGGGACACCATTTACTGTCATCTTATAATTACGCATGTCAAGCACAGCATTATCCAGGGTTCCGCTGGTTTCGCTTGTGAAGCTCATTACATCATAATCCTGTTGCCTGGCATTTGAGTTAATGTAGTCATACAGTTTCTGTTTTATCGTAACTTCATCGTTTGCCCGGTCATAGAAAAGGAATCCGTGATTTGCAAGGTCAACACACAGAGCCGTGGCATTCTCTTGTGGTATGTTTATCCATCTTGCGAACTCATCGACCGGGAATGTTTCAGAATACCAGTATTCAGCAAATTTACTTACCCTGTAGAGGGGATGATACTCATCAAGGGCCATAAGGCGGTGGAACTCATTCAGGTCAAAGTATGATACAGATTCGAAAAATGCCTGCCCCATAGATGCGCCTCTTGCTCTTGAAAGTGTAATTTTTGATTCCTCAAGTTTCCACGAAAGGTATTCAAAATACATATCCATCATATGATATGAACTGAAATAGGGGCTTCTTGAGGTAGGGAAACGTGAGCGGAAAGTATTAACTTCTCTGTTTTTCACGTTGTAGGTAAAGGCTATGTCGGAATGATAAATAGAATCGTTTTCCAGGTATAAGGTAAAGCTAGTGCTCTGACTATTGAGTGCTTGCTGATTAAAAATAAAACTGGTAGATTTTACCTTGACATATAAAGTATCGTTTCGGTACATTGTAATTATAGAGGGCTGAAAATTATCACCTGTCCCTCTTACAGAGGATCCTTCAAAAGAAAGTCCTCCTTCGAAGTCAACATTTTTATAAATATCTTTAATAAAGAACTTTTTCTGATAGGTTTCAAACCGGGGGTAAGTGGCACTTTCAGGATTGGTGATCTTTACAGCCCTGTCACTAAGCTTCCCGTATACAGGTTCGGTGAAATAAATGTGATGCCTGAATTTTACAGAGTCGGCTTCAAAGAGCGCTCTTGTTACATCGACTTCATATCTTCCAAGCGATGCATATACCTCTTCCGGGCTAATCCCGGCCTTCTGCCATGTTACCGTTCCGCCATTACCATACCATCTGTTTTTAGCAGGGACATATATTCCCCGGGTATTTTCAATTATTGTACTGTCATATTGTGAATAGCATATGAGGGCAGCAGGTGGTATAATGATCCTGAAGATGCTATCATTTATAAATGAATACCTTCTGTTGGTTGTTTTCCATATTGAACTGCTTGACCGGTACAGTATTCCCTCCCGGACCAGAAGACCCCCTGTTTCTGTGAATTTGTTAACCTCGCTCAATGGATTGCCAGGATCTCCGGATAATTGCGACAGTGCCTCCAGCCAGGTCATGAACATTTCTTTATCGACATCATAATTAATAAACGACATAAGTGTTTCCAGGTAGGATATAAAATGGGGTACCGGCCTCATCCGCTTTGCTACCAGTAACCGGGAGATGGAAATTATCTGCTCTTTATGATGCTGATCGAGCATTGTACTGTCCCATGCTACCAGAAAGCTGTTAAGAAGGGATCGCTGTTCTTCATCAAGGTTAGTACCCATAAAGGCTGTCAGCTCTTCACTGAATTTCTGAATATCGCCTGAGAATGCGACCCTTGCCTGGGAGCTGACAGATTCACATAATGTGAAGATAATCAGTAAAACCAGAAGTATATTTCTAATTGGCCTCATGCTAATATCCTTATCTTTTCGAAAAGGGCTGCAGCCCATTTGTTTTTTTCTTTAAAGTAAAAAAATTTGAATGATTTACTATCAGTAATTTTCATTATATCATCAAGATCATGATGATAGAATCCGCTACATGGTCTATGGAATTTTGCCCTGACATAGCAGAACTTATCTGCCTCAGTGGGATTAAAGTTCTTCTCCCACTCATTATTCCGGTTCTGCAGTTTGATCCTCTTATATGAGCAGGTTGTATTTTTTAGATCGGACCGATTCAGAAATTCAAATGATTCAGGCATATTCCTGTCAAATAGATCTTCAGGTAAATATGCTGCAATCCCTTCTTCATTTTCGAGAAAACTCTCAAAATTGTTAAAGGAGAGCTCAGCAATACCAGTTTCCCTGGCTGATTCCATCTCCACGGGAATATTATGTCTTACCTCAAAATAATCCATTTGGAAAGGTTCATACTGATTCGATTATGGCGCAGAAATCATCCCTCTTCAGTGATGCTCCACCAATAAGTCCTCCATCCACATCATTATTTGCGAACAGTTCACCGGCATTCCCCGGGTTACAGCTTCCTCCATAAAGTATTGTTGTATTTTCCCCAATATTCATACCATATCTCTTTGCCACAAGCTTACGGATATAAGCATGCATTTCCTGTGCCTGAGCAGGGGTTGCAGTTACACCTGTTCCAATTGCCCAGACAGGTTCATATGCTATTACTATGTTCTTCAACTGGTCCTCTTTTAAACTGAACAATCCCTCTTCAAGCTGTTGCCTGACAACGTTAAAATGATTATTACCCTCTCTCTCAGAAAGGATCTCACCACAGCAGAATATTACTTTCAAACCATTATTCAGAGCTGTGTTTACTTTTTTGTTCAGCACAGGATTATCTTCCTTAAAGTAAGATCTTCTTTCACTATGTCCTATAATAACCCAGGTTGCGCCTGTTGACCTGATCATTGAGGCTGATATCTCACCCGTAAAAGCACCAGATTCCTCCGAGGAACAATTTTGAGCTCCTGTCTCTACCTTTCCCTGCCTGACTATTTCCGATAGGGACGAGAGGTGTATGAATGGTGCACAAAGAATAACATCTGTATCACCTCCAGGGTTTGATTTCAGATATTCGACTATAGACTCTGCAAGTTCAATACCCTCTTCCAGGGTTTTATTCATTTTCCAGTTTCCTGCTATGATCTTTTTTTTCATGATTCTCTATTTAGTGACTTTTCTTGCTGTGTAGCTGAATGCAAGTGCTAATAAGATCGTTAATAATATAATAATAGAAAGTTTCACATATTCGTTAATCACTTTAACAGGGTAGCTGTTATTTATGGCCCCGATAATCTCACCTGATCCCGGAAGATCCACTGATGCCCATTTTTCAGTTATGGTTCCCTCTTTCAGTACTACATACCCTGGATCTGACCTGATGATGGTTTTGAGTGTAGTTTCATCAGCAAACAGGAAGTTCAATCCGTTCGAATATTCAAGAACCTCTTCTGTTGGCGAGGAGGTGATAACATAGAAACTAATACCATTGGTAATCACCTCAAAGCCTGCTTCAAATCCATTAAGCAGTGCATCCTGATCAGCTGCTGACAATCTTTTAGTTATCATAATCAAGGATAACCCGGGATCTGTAAGGATAGAATCAGTAAGATCGAACCCCTCAAGATCCGATAGGTTTATGTCGTGAACAGGTGGGGTATATCCCCTCCTGATCAGTCGTGATTTCTGATCGATGAAAACCCATGTGGTATCATTTGAAGGATAATTATCGAGTGAAAATTCTTCCCTTAATCCCTCCTTCTCGTAAATAAGAGTGGTCTCATACTCATCAACGGGTGCACCCTCAGGAACCTTCATATCTTCAGGTATATTTGTCCCTTTACTGTATGGTCTGAAGTCAACAACAGGCAAATGATTATAGTTATGATCCACAAAAAGGAAGAAAATGAATGTTACTGTTACTGCTGCAATCCATTGTGTAATAGAAGATCCGCTATTCTTGTAATTGTCGCGCTCAACGAAAACCACGATCACGAAAGCAGATAAACCAAGGTTTTTAAAAAAGGTTTGCCAGTTAGTCATATGCAGCGCATCACCGAAACAACCACAGTCGGTAACCGGATTATATATTGCCAGGATAAATGTTAAAGGTGTAAAAAACACCATGAATATAAGCAAGCCCCATGCAGCAAGCTTTGTCCTTATTCCGGCCAGTAATGAAAAACCGATAATAAATTCAGTCAAACAGAGTATTACACCAAGCAGGAGGGCCAGGTTTCCGGATCCATTTACTCCAAGAGCAGCAAAATAATCTGCAAACTTGTACATTGACCCTATCGGATCAATCCCTTTGGTAATACCGGTGAAAATAAAGACAAAACCGGCAATATATTTGCTTACTGATCTCAATATATTCATCTTGCCAGACCCTTCCGTACCAGTAACTGGATTATTTTGACAGAAATACCTTCCGGAGCTAACATCCTGCCTTCAGTATCTGAACAATTGACAATCTGAAGTGTTTCATCGCTTTTTGATGCATCAAGGTAGACATCCCTGACCGACCTTTGGAATTTAAGGCTGTTCTCATGAATATCACTGTTCCCATCAAGATAATTACGGTCAGTTCCTTTTCTGTCGTTCATCAGTTTTGAGGCTGTAAATTCAAACGTGACATCAAGGAAGATATTGAGATCGGGTCGCGGTATCCCAAAATGATTGAACTCCAGATCGAAGATCCACTTTTTTAACCTTACCCTTTCATCCTTGTTATCTATCTTGGCACACTGGTAAGCAATATTTGAATATACATACCTGTCGAGAATGACCGTCATCCCACTGCTCAACCATCTTCTTATCTCAACAGAAGCATCTTTTCTGTCACCGGCATATATCATCGCTACCAGGTAGGGATTTACATCTTCAAGTCTTCCGAAATCACCTTTCAAAAATCTCGATATAAGCTCTCCAAAATATGGTGAGTCAGTTCTGGGAAAATGCAAGTATCTTGAAGGAATATTGCTTTTTTCGAAATATTCCTGTAATAATTTAATTTGTGTGGATTTTCCGGCTCCATCAAGCCCTTCAATTACAATAAGGTTCATATTTATGAACTGTCCGGTTAAAAATATAGTTACAAATATAGTAAGTATGCCCGAATGAAGTCGGAACCATACTGTAAAAGAACTAACAATTGCCTGAAAATAGTTAACCAACCTTACCTGCTCAAATGCGGATAATATACAAAGCTCAGAAATTTTCCATAAGTTTGCTTATTGCATAAGCTTTGATTATGAATATGAAAAGTTCTCTGAATATCCGGGGTAAATTATTTGATCTGAGTATACCCAGGGTAATGGGGATTATGAATATAACCCCTGATTCATTTTTTAAGGGAAGCCGTACGTCATCAGGTAAGGCTATCAGGGAGAGGATTACAAAAATGATAGATGAAGGGGCTGAAATAATCGATATAGGGGGATTTTCGTCAAGACCTGATGCAGAAGATATTTCGGTAAGTGAAGAAAAGAAGAGGATCTCAGGAGCACTTGAGATTATTCGAGATCTGAATAATGACATAATTATTTCAGTAGATACCTTCAGGGCAGAAGTAGCACGTATGGCAGTCGAAGACTGGGGTGCCGACATGATTAACGATATTTCAGGAGGAATCCTGGATCCTGATATGGTCGATTTTATTGCAAAAGCCAATCTGCCATTTATTATTATGCACATGCAGGGTACTCCGGCAACAATGCAGATTTCGCCCACCTATGATAATGTTGTGCATGATCTTATTTCATGGTTTTCGGGTCGCCTCAATACTTTGTACAAAAAAGGAGTAAAGGATATCATTGTCGATCCTGGTTTTGGTTTTGGGAAAACAGTAGAACATAATTACCAGATACTGGCAAATCTTCGTTCGTTCAATATCTTTGATTTACCGGTAATGGTTGGTATATCACGCAAATCGATGATATGGAAGGAGCTTGATATAAGTCCCGACGAGGCTCTGCCCGGGACTATTGCGTTAAATACATTCGCACTTCTTAATGGTGCCTCTATTCTACGCGTTCATGATGTAAAGGAAGCCGTTCATGCCGTGAAGTTAGTCGGACGTTTAAACAGCATTAATGCTAAGAAATAAATCTCTACTTTTGATTTTTACAAAAAATTAACCGATGCCACCCATTTCAATTCTTGATATTATCGACATTGTCCTTGTTGCCATTATTCTTTTCCAGCTTTATCGACTTATCAGGGGAACCGCAGCCCTGAGTATATTCCTGGGTATCTTCCTTGTATATCTTTTCTGGCTGGTTGTCAAGGCCCTGAATATGGAACTTATCAGCTCAATACTGGGGCAGGTAATAGGTGTAGGTATGATCGCACTGATAATTGTTTTTCAGCAGGAGATAAGAAGATTCCTGTTGATAATTGGAAGCCGTTACCTGGGAAAGGGAAGGTTTTCCTTTGAAAAGATCTTCTCAGGAGGATCCACTACTTCGAGGGATAAACAACTGATTGTAGAGGAGATTGTGAGGGCGGCAGAGAACCTCTCCGAGTCGGGTACGGGAGCTTTAATAGTGATTGCCAGGAAGAGCACTCTTGATCTCTTTTCTGAAGGTGGTGAGATTCTGAATGCTAAAGTAAGCTCAGAGCTATTGCAAACCATTTTTACCAGGAATACACCTCTTCATGATGGAGCTGTTCTGATAGAGGGGAGCAGGATCCTCGCAGCCCGCTGCCCTTTGCCCGCAACGGATAAGCCTAACCTTCCTCCACGTTTTGGTATGAGGCACAGAGCCGCTATTGGAATGACCGAACTTACCGATGCACTGGTAATTGTTGTTTCCGAAGAGAGATCCAGAATATCGTTGGCTGACAGCGGAAAGATCAAAGAAAACCTCAAACCAAATGATCTCCGGCAGATACTGTCAATCGAAAATATTTAATTTTAGTTATATTGGCTATGTCCCCCGCAGTGATAGTGCTGATGGTTTTTACATACCTTTTCATTCCCCATATCACCTCCAAGGTATATGTTAAGTATCTCAGATACTTTACCGGTGTAACCGGGAAAGACCTTCAGACCAGCAGATGTAAGTTTTTCTACTGCTCCCTGACCGATATTGCCGGCAAGCAAAGTATCTGCTCCCATGCCAGATAATTTGCCTGCAATGTTTGACCTGCATCCACATCCCGGTGATGATGGCAATATTTCCTTATCCTCAACTTCGTTTTTATCGTTAACGCAGTATATTGTATGGTATTGACAATGACCAAAATGATCATCAATTAACTCCCCATTGGTTGGTATAGCGATTTTTCCCATGATGAATTAAGATAATTTATTGAGTTATAACTGATTTTTCCCTATCCCCGAACCTCAAACCCCTTCCCTCAACAAAAGCGGAGGCAATCTTGTACCTGGCTGAATGTATTATCCTGCCAAAGGTCTGTCGGGATATGTTCATCCTGCTTGCAGCCTCGCTATGGTATAACCCTTCCATGTCGGCAAGTCGCATTGCTTCGAATTCATCCAGACCGATCTCCGTTATATCGAGCTGCAGAATTGGAATACCGGCCGGTTTATAAAAAGTTACCTCAGGAAACATATCTATTCTTCTGCATCTTTTCTTTCTGGGCATATACTTATGATATTTATTGGTTAATATAGGCATATGCCCAAAATAAAACAATAAAGTTTCATATTTTTCTAATGAAATGACTGAAGAATGCATTACTGGTTTTATCCTTAATTACTATATTTAAAATATAAACTACCATTTAAATTATGAAAAGTAATTACTTACTCAGAACAGCAGCAATACTTCTGATAATCATCACATCATGTAAAGAGGGCAAAGATCGTCCGAATATAATCTTCATTTTGACAGACGATCACACCAGGCAGGCAATAAGTGCATATGGCTCTGTTCTTGACGTTACCCCCAATATTGACAGGCTGGCCGAGGGTGGTATGCTTTTTGAAAACGCCTCTGTTACCAATTCAATATGTGCGCCAAGCAGGGCTGTTATATTAACGGGTAAGCACAGTCATATAAACGGTAAGATTGATAACACTGCAGAAAACGTTTTTGACAGTACACAGGTAACCTTCCCAAAAATACTCCAGTCTGCCGGATATCAGACAGCAATGATCGGTAAGTGGCATCTCAGGTCACAACCAACCGGTTTTGATTTCTGGAGGGTACTACCAGGACAGGGTAACTACTATAATCCTGAGTTTATAACTGCCGGAGGGCAGGTCAGGATCGAAGGTTATGTTACTGACATAATTACCGATCTGGCGATCAGCTGGCTCGACAGTATCGACAGGAACAAACCGTTTCTGCTGATGTACCAGCATAAGGCGCCACACAGGGAGTGGGAACCTGCAATAAGACATATGAGTGAGTATCTGAACAAATCCTTTCCGGAGCCGGAAACTTTATTTGATAATTACAAGGGACGTGGAACAGCTGCGAAGGAAGCAGAGATGTCGATCCTGGAACACATGCGTTTGGATGGCGACACCAAGATACATCCGGATATACTTAATGAGCTATGCATCGACCCTCAGAATCGCCAGGGTTTCTCCGCACTTACCAGATTACTTAACAGGTATACACCCGTTCAACTTGAAGCATGGCAGGAGGTTTACGGACCAATGAATGAGGAATTCAAGGAGAAGTATCCTGGCATGAGCGAAGAAGATCTGATGAGGTTTAAGTACCAGAGATACATGCAGGACTATCTGGCCTGCTGTGCTGCTGTGGATGAGAATATCGGACGACTGCTAGACTGGCTCGAGGAGGAGGATCTTGACAACAATACCATTATTGTATATACCTCCGACCAGGGATTTTATCTTGGAGAACACGGATGGTTTGACAAGCGTTTTATGTACAGGGAATCACTCGGAACACCATTGATCATAAAATGGCCCGGGAAGGTTGATCCGGGTAGTAGAAACAGAGATCTTGTCCAGAACCTTGATTTTGCTCAGACATTTCTGGAGGCAGCTGGTATTGAATCACCCGAAGAAATGCAGGGTATGAGCCTGGTCCCTTTGCTCACGGGAAAGAAAAGTGAATGGAGGGATGCTATTTACTACCATTATTATGAATATCCTGCAGTACATATGGTGAAGCGCCATTACGGAGTCATGACAGAAAGATATAAGCTAATTCATTTCTATGACGATATTGATGAATGGGAGCTGTACGACATGGCTGAGGACCCATCTGAAATGAACAGTGTATATGATGATCCGGCTTATGCTGATGTCAGGGAAGAATTAAAAGCCAGACTTAAAGAACTAAGGGAGTTCTATAAGGATGATACCGGGGTATCATTCTGACATTCTCACCTGAAGATTATACTTGCATTCTCTATTACTGCAAGGGAGCCTCGGTTTTGACTGACAAGGGTTCTGATCCCTTTTTCATCGATCTTGCTGATATTCATTAGTTCACATGTAGGCCTGTCAAACGAAGTCATAAAGTGGATATTGATCCGGCTGGTTTTTGCCATAAGAGCGAGGGCGGTGCCTCCATTTCCTGAATACTTTGCTGCCAGCTGCTCAATAATCTTATTTTTCGTTCCCCTGAACAAATCCAGGAAGCTTTCATTACCTATCCCATCGCGGCATTCACCAAACAGTACAAGATCACCCCCGTTTTTTACAAAAGCAGCTGCATTGTGAATTGATTTGTGCGTTTGTATGAGGTTTATGTCCTTTGGGTAGCCTCCCGAACTGGCAATAACGAGATCAAATTCCTCATTTGACTCATGTTTGTAGTAACTGTCATAGATCGCGCATGTTTTCTCAAATTCCTTATAGGTGTTGCCAAAATCAAATCTGCAGACTTTCCCCTGTGGATTTAGAATACCTGATATAATGACCTTTGAGGGTACCATACTGTCAATTTCTTTTAGGTCTTCAGCTACGGGATTGGCATCAAGCGAGCCTGACTGACACCCCGGATGCAGTCTCTTTCTGCCGAAATCAATAAAGAGCTTATGGTTTGCATAAATGGAGTTTCTGAAGGCAAGGCCGGGAAATATGAGTTTTCGTCCACCTCCGTATCCTGCAAAGTAATGATGCGAAACAGCTCCCATCAGGATGAGCAAGTCATGTTCCAGTATATCCTTAAGGATTTTTATTTCCGTCCCGGAACTTGTTTTTCCCAGGGTGACCATAGATCTCTCATCAGTGCAGTCGTGATGAACAAAACGATAATTACTATATGTACTCCCATAAGCTGCAAGGCTTTCCTCTTCGCTCTGTTTAGGGTGTGTACCATAAGCTATATAAAAGGTTATGTTGTCAGAAGTTGCACCTGTTTCAGACAGATGTTCGGTTAACCATGGAAGGTAGAGGTCGTACCCGCAAAGCCTTGTCTTATCAGATATTACGATACCAACAGAGCTATACTTCCTGAAAGGAACCTTTTTCGTGAGTTGCTCTTTGAACTGCTCTTTTGTTATATCGAACGGGGGGTCTTTTACTGTAAGAGAAAAATATCCATCAGGCAAATCGATTTCGATCTTGGTGCATCCATACTTGAATTTCATTGTTTCAGGGTTTTTGGTTTGACTGTTCAGTAATATTTCAGATTAAGATTTACTTTATCATCAACAACATAATAACATAGTTCGTCACAGCCATAGTAGGTCTTTGTCCGCGGGATTGCTGAATCGGTACTGACGTAGGTATTGCCATTAATCGTAACCGAAGCGGTAACAGTATACTCAGTGTTCAGACTCACTTCAATATTTCTCGAATATTGGGTTTCGAATGTATCAATGACAATACCATCTTCTATCTTCCCCTTGTATATAACAATAGTATGCACATAACCAAAGCTAAGTCCTTCGTCAAGGGATATATTCAGAATTGCAACAGAAGGTTCTTCATAGAGGCAATTATCACAGGTGACCAGCTCAAACTCTTCACACGAAAAGAGGATGAGAAGTATAAGATAAAGTAATATTTGAATTACATTCTTCATATACGGATTAATACCAGTTTATAACCTTCAGCGGGCTTTGATGCTCAATAAAAAAGAATTTATAGGATGCCCCGATCTTAAGCCAGTGTGGCCCGTTCTTGAAGAGTCCTGTATTCATATATTCATACCCTCCCCAGATATCAAATCTATTCTTCGACCACTTCAGTAATGCTTCGGGCATTATAACAATTCTATCATCAGGTTTCAGATAGGTGCCCTTGTAAACCTTGCCAAACATATATCCCGTCTTAAGAGTAAATAGCAGACAAATATCGCCTCTGATGTAGTTTTCTCTTAGTTTTATTTGCTTTCCAATACCCCCGTGGATAATATATCTCTGATCCAGGTATTGATAATAAAGTGACTCATTCTGCTCAAACAATACTCTGCTGTAAGCTGGTTTAAAATCAAATCCAAGACTAAGATACAGATCATAGAGAGGCTCAATAAATGAGACAGAACTTCCGAAGTATGAATCATGCGACAATCCTTTATAATATGCCGATACTGATACCTGATCAATGCTGAACCTTTCAGATCTCTCATAACCCCAATTTTCAAGTAGATCAAGCACCTTCACCCTGCCATACTGCCTAACTGCATCATATGGGTTTACAGAATTTTTATCATTTGTGTAAACATCCTTCCCCTTCTTCAGAAAGAATTCTATCGTCTCCGGATCTCCGTTTCTTATTGCTATTGTCAAAGCAGTATAGTGATATTTGTTGGCAGCATTAATATCTGCTCCTTTGCTTAACAAAAGGTCGGCTATGAGAGTATCATTATTCTGAGCAGCAATAATCAGCGGTGTAAACCCTTCGTTATCAGCGGCATTGACATCAGACCCATTCTGTAGAAGAAGATCAGATAAATCAGCGAATCCATTCCATACAGCAGCCATCAGGGCTGTTGTCCCTTCAACTGTTTTCAGATCGGTGTCAGCTCCATAGTATAACAGTAGATCAACCATGTAAAAGTCGCCATAAATTGAGGCATAGTGCAGGGGAGTTGCTCCGAATTTGTCAGAAATATCAATATCTGCTTCGTTCCTGATCAGCAGCTCGGCAATTTCAAGGAGTCCAAGCTTAACAGCGATATGTAATGCAGTTTCGGAGGAATTGGTAAATATTTCAGTTTCGGGGCTATAGGCCATAATGGCCTTGACGGTCTCAGGTTTGTTATTGGCAATGGCGTATATAAGAGGGGTGGCATTGTCGTAACTTTTAGTGTTAATATCGGCCCCCATTCCTACCAGTCGGTGTATCTCAGTCGGATACCCCTTGGAAGCTGCAACAAGAAGGATGGAGTTTCTATCCCAGGGCATTGGCAGATAGTAGGTAGTATCCAACGAAATAATCTTATCCTGCCCATCTGCCTTTTGAGGTACTGAAATGAGAATTATAGCTAAAAGTGCTATCAGGATATGTTTTGATTTGCTGATGCAATGCATAATTACACAAAGATAAAAAAAGGAAAATACAAGAATAGCAGAAAAAGCAAGATCAGATATTATTTTTGGTATTTGTTTTTAGTACTCAAAATTCCTATATTTAAGTAATAACTATTGATTTTTTTATTCGATATATGAGAAAGGAGATTGAAATGAACTGGAAGCTTAAGCTTGATCTCTGGGAAAGCGAAGCATACAATAATAATATCAGACCTGTTATAACTGATATTGCACAGAAAATGGACGCAATGATAGGGTTACCCCCGGTACTGGGGCGTAAACAACTATGGATTATTAATGATCCCTATTACGGGATGCGGATCTATACTCCATTTTCGGATGAATGCTATAAACTTGGTTTGACAGTCGGTCACATGACATATGGTAAGATAGCTTACCAGTTCGCACATTTACTGAGTACTATCTATACAGATCCGAGACAAACTACATGGTTCTCAATAACTTTGGCACATATGGCCTCCTTCTGGTTTCTGGATTGGCTGGCTGAGAAGTGGCTGGAGTCCTATCCTTCTGAGAAGTACAAAGATAGCTATCTAGCCTTTTCGAATCTAAAAACCGAGAAAGTAAAGACTGCTTATCAGAATATTGATATAATGCTTAATCTTGCCTCAGATGAGTGGGTAAAAGAAGAGGTTGGCATATTGGAACACAGCAATGGCCCTGTACCACCGGTCATTTATGATCAGATCGCATTCGAATTACTGCCTTTATTCAGGGAAGAGGAGAACTGGAAACTCATGTCTTATGTAGGAAAGGGTACCAGATCACCGATTGAGGATTCGGCTGATATGAGAGTCAGACCACGGGCCAAGCCTGATTTTGGGAATCTTCTTGATGCAGTACCTGACAGTTTAAAGCCACTCGTTCAACGGATTAAGGCAAAACTCTATCTTTAGTCAGGGATTTTTAAATCTCTAATTAATGCACTATGAACAATTATAGTGCATTTTTTATTTTGTGGCTGGTTATCCCTATTTTTGTAAGGAAGAAAATTGAAAATGAATGATAAGGGATTAAAGACTCTTTTCCTGATTCTGATAATCGGATTTATTGATATCAATCCTGATTACATTGGTGGAGTGACAAGTGTAAGAACTCTCAGGATCCCGGAGAATTCGCGGATTGTAAACTCAATATGCTCAGGTGATAATTATTCATACCTTGACAGAAGCATCAATAACTTCATCAGGAAATGGGAGCTTCAAGGTGCTTCGGTGGCTATAGCAAAGGATGGCAAGCTTGTATTTGCCAGGGGATATGGCTCCCCTGACAGCAAAAATATTATTAATGTAGAACCATATCACCGCTTCAGGGTGGCAAGCATATCAAAGCTGATCACGGCCACTGCTATTATGAAACTGTATGAGGAGGGGAAACTAAGCCTTGATGATAAAGTGTTCGGTCCGAACGGGATATTAAACTATGCATACTTTGAAGATCCCAGGGATAAAAGAGTGCATACAATAACGATTGAGCATTTACTTAGCCATCAGTGTGGATGGACTACGAGATGGGGAGATCATATGTTTATGCCACATGTTGTCGCTGCCTCACTGGGAAAAGAGACACCTGTTACGACTGAAGATATTGTAAGATTTGCTTTAAATAAGAGACTTCATTTTACACCTGGTTCCGGCAGATCCTATTCGAATCTTGGTTACGCCGTTCTGGGTTTGGTTGTGAGTGAGGTCTCCGGGATGCCATATGATCAATATTGCCGGAAGGAGCTTTTTGAGCCACTTGGGTTATTTGATTTTGTACTGGCGAAGAATCTTTATGAACAGAAAGACCCGCTTGAGGTAATGTATTTCGAACCATCAAATGCCATTCCGCTCAGGTCTGTTTACGATAGCAGGGATTTTGTGGCGGCATCCAATGGGGGTAATGATGTTGAAGCACTGGGAGGTGCCGGGGCCTGGGTTGGGACTGCTCCTGACCTGTTAAGATTCATGCTTTCGATAGATGGATTTGACTCGCCTGAAGACATTCTGTCTCCTGAGTCGATCAGATATATGACCAGCCATGGGAATGGTGTTGCTCCGGTAGGCTGGAAGGGAACAACTCAGAATGGATACTGGTGGAGGACCGGTTCATTTGCGGGAACTTCGGCTATGATGAGACGCCAGCCTGACGGAACGGCATGGGTGGTACTTTTCAATACCAATACCTGGAAACAATCCATGTTCCCTTCTGATATCAGTAAGATGATGTCACGTGCTATTTCAGGGACAAGAGATTGGATCGGTGAAGACCTGTTTAAATTTTCTCTTCCGGTCCCGATCGAACCTTCATTGCCAATCAGATGAAATGCTGGAAAATGTGTTTTACTGTTAACGTAAATATTATTAAGGAAGAGCTTGAGCGCAGGTACGGAACAGACCTTATTGATCACGACAACTACCGTCCAAGCTATTATTACCATGCTCATTCACTGCCGGATATGCCTGTGGTTTACAAAACTAAAAGTGAAGAAAAGAGCATAAGTCTGTTCAAATGGGGACTTATACCAGGATGGGTCAGATCAGAAGAAGAGGCAAATAGGATCCGCTATATGACATTTAATGCCAAAGCAGAAACCCTGTCTGAAAAGCCATCATTTTCCAGAGCTTTTAAACGAAGCAGGTGCATAGTTCCGGTCTCCGGATTTTTTGAATGGCAGCATATCCCAGGCAGGAAGCAACCGTGGTATATATATAATCCTGATGAGCCTGTGTTGTCACTGGCCGGATTGTATGACAGGTGGTCGATGCCCGGAGAAGGAAATGACATTTATACATTTTCGATAATCACGACGGCCGCAAACCAGTTACTGGCTGAGATACATAATACTAAAAAAAGGATGCCAATGATCCTTGCGAGAGACAATGAGGATAAATGGCTTGAAAGTGATTCAACCGAGGAGCTTGCGAACTTGCTGAGACCACTGCCTGATAATATTTTATCTGCACATAAGATAAGCCCGTTGATAGGAAACAGCAGAGTAAACCGTAACATTCCTGAACTTATTGAACCATATACACCGCCTGAGGATCAACCCCTGTTTTAGAGACATAGTCCACATCTCTTTTTCAAAAGTTAGTGCATATGGTATCTGAAGAGTTTAATCCGGGAGTAAAAGAACTTTGCAAACTATTTATTACTAAATAATTTGTGATATAAAGTCATTCCTTTCTGTTGCTTCCGGCTTTTTTACTTGTCCGGCCTGATCAAAAAGTCATTGTAACAGAGAATGCAAGGCTAATAGATGGCAATGGGTGTGATCATACCATTTAAACTCAAAAAATGACTGATATTCTCTTGAAAGAGATAGTAATCTTAATGAGATATAATGAAGGTTTTTTAGTTAATGCCTTGGTAAATATGATTATGTTAATATCCAGGTGCCTGCACCTGGGGATTGCCCGGTATCTTCAGACAGTCTGTTGAAGAGGTGGTCTCTGCTGGCGGTGTGGTCTGCATTGGGTATGCCGTGGGAATAGACCTTTAGCCGATTTTTCACCCTGAGCGCTGTCTGCCAAAGATCCGGCATTTGTTGAAAATCACGCCTTAAGGTAAAACGGACCCTCTCGCCTGTAACTACTTTTCAGGATCACTGCGCTACGAAATGATAGGTTATTGTACCTGATTGTCTTGGTGCAGCATTATAGTCCGGATTAAATCTGGTCCTGTTAATTGCCCCGATAGCTGCTTCAAACAGGCACGGATCATTTGTAGATGAACTTAAAGGATCAATTTTCGCATCTGTTATCCTTCCTCTCTGATTCACTTCAATGTTCACCACAGCAATGCCAGATCCTTCACATTTGTATATGGGGATTGGCAACTCAACATGGTACCTGCCGGCAAGGTCATAATAGATTCTTGTAGGGCCCTGGTATTGTGCCGCCAGTTCATTTGCTGACACCTCATCGTCTGATATTTCCCTCTCAAATTCAAGGGCAGTATCTCCAGCCCCCATCTCATTCAGAGCATTCTTCTGTTGGTCAATAAAATTATCTTCACCAAGCTGACCGGCTGCTATCATCTCCTCCTTAACCCTGTCAATATAGTCTTCAACGTCGATCTGGGCCTCTGGCTGAGTGGCAATATTCCTGACAATGTCCCTGAACCTGTCATCGTTCTCGAATAGCTCTTCAAGGGTAACGGGGGCATCAATTAGTTCCTCCTCAACAAAATCCCTCTCAGGCTCAAATTCAACAAGGAATTCCGTATAGTCCTCCTGATATAGACTTGTGAGCTTCACGGACATAAATATGACAGCGCCGATCAAGTGGATGATGATCGTTCCAATAATTCCTGCTATTTTCCCCTCGTAACGGCGCATTACATAAAATTGCTCTTTACCCTTCGCTTTAATAGGTCGGACTTTCCGGAAAAAGAAGCTTCATAACATATGCGAAATTATGAATTATATTCTTTCCATCCTTGCTTTTACCTATAACATTAATTGATAACTTGATTCATAAGTCAATCAAACTGGAACAAATATCGTTCCTGGCTATTCTTGTAATAATTGGGGCTTCAATGCCATGTGCGGCCAATATTGTGATATTGGCAAGGATGTTCAGGGTTGATGATCAGCTTGCTGTATCAAATGTCTTTCTTCCAACACTGTTTAGCATAATATCCCTGCCTTTTATCTATTTTATCATGGAGCACTTCCTGCTGTAGCCACGCTACCTGAATGTGCATGAAAGCTTCACATTTATACTTCTCCCGGTAAGGTAATTTGGAACTGCAAATTGTCTGACCTCTCCGTCCAGGTTATTTACGGTTGAAAGCCAGTGATATGATACCGTATTATTTATATCAAGAAGGTTGAACACCTCGATTCCTGCTACTATTGTTTCAAATCCTGATAATACTTTGCTCCCGGGAATAGAGTACCTGTCCTTAAGAACTTTTGTAAAACCAATATCAACACGCCGGTATGGAGGCATCCTGTAAAAGTTGTCGTACCTCTCTTCATAGGGTGAACTTACCGGTATACCAGTGCTGTAGTGAAGATAAATATGGGCACGAAAACTTGGGTTTGTGGGAAAATAATCCTGAAAGAAAACATCAGTACTGAATCTGACATCAGATGGAGCAGGGAAGGAGGGCTTGTCATCATCAATTATATCATGCCTGGCTTCCATTAATGACATAGATATCCAGGACTCTGCGTTCTTGACAAACTCACCATGCAATCTCAGGTCAATTCCTTTGACAGTACCTCTGGCATTATTTGTTGCTGAATAGATGATCCTGACATTGTCATATTTATAGGGGATAAGATCATCAAGTTTCTTAAAGTACATTTCGCAGGTAAGAAGAAAGGGAGTCGTCCCTGCACTGAAATTAAAACTTGAACCTACAAGATAATGAAATGATCTTTGAGACTTGATGCTTTCATTTAGTAAGCCCTCCTGATCTCTCATTTCCCTGTAGAAAGGCGACTGATAATATTTGCCGGCAGCAATATATAATTCCATCCCCGGCATTGGAGTGAACCACCTGAGTGACGCTCTGGGGCTGAACAGGATTTCATCATTGAATGACCAGTAGGAAATCCTCATACCTCCGGTTACCAGTAACCTGCTCTCATTAAATAATAAGGAATAAGCTTCCAAAAGATATGCATCGGCCCTGAATGCTGACAGACTATTGAAGGAGGCTACAGAACGTGTCATCATGAGACGCTCAATGGAGTAGGGTATTGTATAACCTGCGGAATCGATCCGTTTCCATTCCTTAAGTCTGTCATCTATCACTTCTGTTGAGACCTTGCCTCCCCATCTCAATATATTATTTGTATTCTGCCATCTTCCCCTGTAGGAAGCAACAACAATGTTAGCCTTTAATAAATTACGGGCATGATCAAGCCAGCTTCCTGTCCCAATGTTTATAATGCTGTCCCCCAGGTTTTCTGACCCAAGGTCCTTATCAAGGGCATTTAGCGAGTAAGTGCCCACGATATCAAAATTTTCACTTTCCAGAGTCTCGTACTTATGCAGAATAATCTTATTACTAAATTCTGTCGAAGGACTATACTCCAGGGTTAATGCAATGTTATAAGATCTGTATCTGTCTGTTTCTGAACCATCATACCTGACAAATATCTGATATGCTTCCAGTAAATTTCCAAAGCTGCTTCGTTGCGACTTAGGTACAAAGCCATATCTGTTGATGCTGTAGGTAGCTAGAAGTGAAACAGAAATATTTGTTCCTGCCCTGAAGCGGAAAAGACTTTGCATATCATAATAATCAGGAATATAATTGGCTTTTGTATCAAGTGACCTGAGAAGCAGTCTGTTAGTTTTATACCTTATACCGGAAATATAGGAAAGTCTGTTTTTGAAACCTGTGCCTTCAATGTGAGCTGTGCTTGTGAGGAGACCAGCCGAGACTGATCCTGAAAACTGGTGAGGATCCATATAGGTAATATCGAGAGCGGATGACATTTTATCTCCATATGAAACATTGAAGCCTCCGGCTGAAAATTTTACAGATCCGGTCAGATCCGGATTTATAAAACTGAGCCCTTCCTGCTTTCCTGATCTTATCAGCTGGGGCCGGTAAATCTCAATATCGTTTACATAAACCAGATTCTCATCATAATTGCCTCCCCGCACTGAATATTGACTCGACAATTCATCCTGTCTCGTTACACCCGGTAATGTAACAAGTATATTTTCAAAACTACCTGAGGCGGAAGGTAACAGTTTTATATCCCTGATTGGGACCTGTCTCATTGTGGGAGACTCCAATCGTCCTGCATCCCTGATAAAAACCTCATCAAGCTGAGCAACATCTTCAGCCAGGACTATCCTAAAGTTAACAGTATCATTGATTGCATTAAAAGGAACCTGTCTGGTAACATAACCAATAATTGATATAATTAGGTAATGTTCCAGATTATCTGCTGTGATTCTCAGTTCAAATTTCCCCTGTTCATTTGTAAATGTTCCACCGGACTCATTTCTTATAGTCACATTTACAAGTGATAACGGGAAGCTGGTTGAATCGGTAACCTCTCCATAAATAATTGTATTTAACTGCTGGGAAAAAAGAGCCGAACTCAGGGAAAGCAGTATTAGTGGAAGTAATATTTTGGATGGTCTGGCCAATAGGTCCAAATTATGTCCTGTTTCAGTTATTCTACTTATTTTCTCCTTCTTTATTTTTCTCTTTTTTCTTCGAGGACTTATTCTTTAATAATCCATTCTTTATGCCTTCAATGAATTTAGCCCAGGCAAATGGGTTGAAGAGATTGTTGACAGGTGTTTGATTGCGGGCTATAATCCTTTCAGACTCACGCTGCATTGCCATCCTGTATCCTGTTCCGGGAGTGGCTTTGGTATCGGCATAAATCTGCTGCTCAATAATAGCAAGGTTCATTTCCATATTTTCTATCAATTCTGCTTCGGGTGGATTAAATTCAACAACTGCTCTCTTGAATTCCTCATATGTTTTCCATGGCAAAACCAAAACAGGTCCAATATTAATGGTATCGGTTACCATTGTTACATCAACCGTAAATTTAGAGCCTCTTATGTTGTCAGGAAGCCTTACAAAGGCAGGTTTAAAGCCAATTGAAGTAAATATAAGTGTATCACCAGATGTACTTATTATTGAAAAGATACCTGCAATATCTGTTTGTGATCCAGTTCTCAGGAACCGTGAAATAATGTTCACATACCTCACTGGCAAACCTGTCTCATCGAGCACCAGCCCATCGACCTGAACAAACTTTTGACCAGGAGTATCCTGTGCGGTTGTGCATATTGAGAAGGAAAACAGAAACAGTATAGTAAATATTATGGCTCTCACTAAGAACTGAAACGTTAATAATCCTCAAAACTTGTATAAAGTAAATATAAATGAGTCTTATGAAGAAAATAATTAAGGATTTTATGAAAATTTTAATATTTCAGAATTTCAGAAGAGCCAACCGGTTAAACTATAATGTGAAAACTTTATCAGAAATGGTTAATCATTGATTTCATTGATTTGATATATCCAGCAAGTTCTTCAATACCTTTTTCAGAGATCTTTAATATTGTATTTGGCCTTTTCCCTTTAAAGGTTTTCGTAACAATCACCAATCCTGCCTCTTCGAGTTTGTTCAGGTGGGAGGAAAGGTTGCCCTGTGTGAGACCTGTCTTATTCATTACGAAGAGGAAATCGGCTTCTGATACTACCGAAAGTAACATCAGGATGGCAGTTCTTGCCGGTTCATGTATAAGCTTGTTAATATCCTTGTAACTATTAAATGCGGATTCCTTTTTCATCATAATTTGCTCTTGGAAATTTATTGAAAAATGTAGCAAACTGAACCACGCCGTTAATAAACAGATAACATCCGGCAATGAATATTACAGCGAGACCATAATATCTGGTTCCAAGAAGCGGTTCAAGATATATTGAAAGCGGAGATCCAATAGCCATTGCCAGTCCCACAATATAGAAATTGGTATAATCGGTATAATATGCGAGTATGCTGAAAACCCCGACCAGAAACATGAACTCGATTAATAATGGAAGGGGAGAATTCTTAGTGTCACCGGAGATCTTTCCGGATGCGGCAAGCACAAACATCAATGTTGTAAATAGAAGAGCAATTGTTGCGATAATAAAGGTTTTGAGCATTTTGATGTTCCTTCCCCTTATAAATTTAACATATCCAATTCGCTTGGTCGTAACAAAACCTTTTACCAGTGCAAAGATTATGATTACAGGTAGAATAAGTAAGTTCATAATCAGCGATGATCCTATAGCATTGATATCTATATACATATTAATTGTATAGATGATCAGCATGGAACCAAATGAAAGATCAAAAATCCCATCTTTGTAAAACAGGCGGAAGGTTTCCTTCTCAAGCTTTGCAGAGGTAATATTTCTTTTCATGGTAATGTAATATAAATGTTAATAAAATATAGATTGCAGTACAAACTTAAATTATATTTTTCTTATTGCCAAATATTTTTCTATTTAATTTTCGGATAACAGCAATTATTTTTTTTGCCGGTCTTTTATATGATATTAAATTTGAATCATAAAAACCTCCCAACATGAAAAAAATCCTTGTCAGCATGCTATCCTTGGCAGCGATAACATTAACACTGATTGTCTTAACAAAGACTTTTAAGATACCTCACAAAGAGTATTATGCGAATGGGGAATCATATATATACACAAGCGGAAATGCATCACCAGAGGTAAGGAGTGAAATCCTAAGGATGCTTCAACTTTTCCAGGATGGTTACACGAAAAGAGAGATAGATTATCTTGACGAATATATGGATAAACTCTTCTCAAAAGAGAACATTCTGATATTGGGTACAATGCCCTCTGAATATCTTACAGACCACTCATCTGCCAAAAGTCTGATAAAGAGCGACTGGTTATACTGGGGAGATGTTAAGCTGCTGATAAATAATTCCAATATATCATCATATGAGAATGTAGCATGGTTCTCGACAATTGGATATGTGGAATTCGATCTTTTCAGGTATCTGGTTGTCCCATTGAGGATTAGCGGTGTTCTGGTAAAAGAGGAACCGGATTGGAAATTTCAACAGGTCCAGTACCAGTTTGACCTTGACAGTTCAATGGTATTAATGACAGTAATATTTCTCATCTTAATTTTTGCAGTATCCCTGATCAGGTTCCTGTTTATAGTAGTAAGGTATATCAGGAAGAAAGGGTGAATAAGTCAAAATTACATTTCACCACTGTATCATAGCGACTTTATTATTTCAGAGATAATTGGTATATTTCAAATCAATAAATATCATTTTTCATGAAAAAAGTTCTTATTGTATGCAGCGGGAATAGCAGCCGAAGTCAGATGGCAGAGGGTTGGGTAAGGTATTATGGAGGCGATCAGGTTGAGGTATTCAGTGCAGGAATTGCACCTCGTGATTTAGATTTAAATGCTGTGAGGGTTATGATGGATTCCGTCATAGATATTTCCGGTCACACTTCAAAGGGCATTAACCAATTATCTGAGAAAAACTTCGATTATATTATTACATTATGCGATAAGGCCAGAGAAAATTGTCCTGATTTCCCTGGAAGCGCTATAAGGTTACACCATTCATTCCCGGACCCTGCAATAGCTGAGGGAACTGAGGAGGATAAATTAAAGATTTTTGCCGGGGTTCGTGACATGATTGAAGATTTTGCATTTGATTTTGTAAACGAAAATATCAGGGGACTGATCCCTCATGATCCTGTATCATTTAATAAAGATATTATCTGATGGTAGAGCAATTTGAACTGAAATTACCTGTTTTCCATCGTGGCTATCACATTATTACCGCTCTGGTTGAGGCCCAGATGCCAGCATGTCCGGAAAAAGGTGTGGTAAACATCTTCCTTCACCATACCTCGGCAGCTCTGACCATAAATGAGAATGCAGACCCAACGGTACGTGAAGATTTTGAATCTTTTATTAACAAATTGGTTCCTGAGAAGGACCATTCTTACAGGCACGCTTTTGAGGGACCGGATGATATGCCGGCTCATCTTAAATCGTCTCTTCTTAGCCAGTCGGTTACAATACCGATTAGTAACGGGAGACTAAAACTTGGGACCTGGCAGGGTATTTATCTATGCGAATTCAGGAGTCATGCTGCTGGCAGAAGAATTACAATTACAATTATCAGCTAAAAGGCTGACAAGAATCAGGGGAAAGAATTTTTCTTTTTATAATATTTGTATCGTAATACATAAGTAATGCGCTTGGGAACTAGTATCAGGTTTTATATAAATGCTATCAATGTTAGCTATCTGAATATGTTTGGCGGTCTGCAGGTTGGCAATATCAAATTTCTATTCAATTAGTTAATCTTAAATGATTTATGATATGCAAAAATTAATATTGCTGGGTGATGAAGCAATCGCCCAGGCCGCTATAGATGCCGGGATAAGTGGAATGTATGCTTACCCTGGTACCCCATCAACTGAAATAATGGAATATATCATAGCCTCGAAGGAGGCAGCTGAAAAGAATATCCATCGGCGCTGGTCTGCAAATGAGAAGACTGCACTGGAAGCCGCACTGGGGATGTCATACACTGGTAAAAGGGTTATTGTGGCAATGAAACATGTAGGATTGAATGTTGCCGCAGATGCATTTGTTAATTCTGCTTTGACCGGTGTTAATGGAGGATTAATCGTTGTTGCAGCTGATGATCCATCTATGCATTCGTCACAGAATGAACAGGACTCAAGGTTTTATGCAAGATTTTCGCTTGTGCCTCTCTTTGAGCCTTCGAACCAGCAGGAAGCTTATGAAATGATTTTTGATGCCTTCAATACTTCAGAAAAGTACAGACTGCCGGTATTATTGAGGGTAACAACCCGCCTTGCGCATTCCAGAAGTGCTATAGAACGCCGTGAAGAGATAGATCAGAATATGCTCATATTACCTGAAGATCCACGGCAATTTGTTCTTTTACCGGCAATTGCACGTCGAAAATACAGAGCTTTATTAGGTACTTATGACGAACTTATGAATGATAGTACGCTGGTTGCTGCAAATAAATATTTTGAGGGAGATAACACCAGCCTTGGAATAATTGCATCAGGTATCGCATATAACTATTTAAGGGAAAACCTTCCGGAAGGGAAATGCGAATACCCGGTAGTCAAGATCTCAGGATATCCCTATAATGAAAACTTGATCAGGAAAATAACTGATTCATGCGCTGAGATCCTTGTGCTTGAAGAGGGTTACCCTATTATTGAAGAATTATTAAGGGGATTTCCGGCGGGACCACTTAAGGTAAATGGGCGACTAAACGGAACCCTTCCGAGGGATGGAGAACTTAATCCCAATTTGGTAGCCGTGGCTGTCGGGTTGTCTGATACGTTTGGCAAACCGGTACCTTCCATAGTTAAAAATCGCCCTCCTTCGCTTTGCAAGGGGTGCAGTCATTCAGATATGTATAACGCCCTGAACGAAGTTATGAATCAATACGAACCGGGAAGGGTCTTTTCTGATATCGGGTGCTATACATTGGGAGCCCTGCCACCATATAATGCAATATATTCCTGTGTTGACATGGGTGCCTCTGTAACTATGGCCATAGGGGCGGCCGATGCAGGATTGTTCCCTTCGGTAGCAGTAATTGGTGATTCGACCTTTACTCATTCCGGCATGACCGGTCTACTGGATGCAGTTATAAAAGATTCCCCTGTTACTGTAATTATCTCGGATAACTCAACTACCGGAATGACCGGTGGTCAGGAATCGCATGCTACCGACAGGCTTGAATCTATCTGTAAAGGACTTGGGGTTAACGAAGGACATATCAGGGCTATTAATCCCTTGAGGAAATACCATGACGAAAATGTTAAAATAATCAACGAAGAGGTCAGATATCGTGGTGTTTCAGTAATAATCTCGGGTAGAGAATGCATCCAGACAGCTACACGAAAGAAAAAACTGGAAAAGAAAAAATAAAGTGGCAAAAATGAAAAGCGATATTATACTTTCAGGTGTCGGAGGCCAGGGAATTTTATCCATCGCGGCAATCATAGGTATGGCTGCTGTTGAGAACGGACTGAATATTAAACAGGCTGAGGTACATGGCATGAGCCAACGAGGAGGGGATGTTCAATCGCACCTGCGATTGTCTGACAGTGAAATATCATCTGATCTTATTCCTTATGGAGGAGCAGGGTTAATACTATCAGTTGAACCCATGGAGTCGCTGCGATACCTTCCATGGCTTGCAGAGGATGGCTGGCTGGTAACGAACAGTAATCCGTTCATTAATATCCCTGATTATCCTGATATTTCATTGGTCCTGGATGAAATTAGAAATTGCAGAAACAACGTTATTGTTGACGCTGAAAAGATAGCCAGGGAGTTAGGATCAATTAAGGTAGCGAATATAGTTATGGTTGGAGCAGCATCACACTTTGTTGACATACCCTACGAAAGCCTGGTAAACGCGATCAGGAAATTATTCGGTAGAAAAGGGGATGATGTGGTGCAACTGAACATAAATGCTCTTGCTTCTGGCAGAGATCAGGTTACAGTTTGATAATCAGAACCTGAATTCTGTATTCAACTGGGCGAAGTCCCATCTCACACCCGATCCACCTGTTGGGAACCAGCCCTGATAATTTATGGAGAATTTGATGCTTGGTGAATGAATATATTGCAGGCCACTTATGATATGTGAACCATCCATATCTATGTTCCACGGATTTGTCTCACCATCAAGAATAACTGAAGAAACACGGTCGTACCGGCCGAAAAGTTCAACCTTTTGTGAGATCATATACCCGGCAAATCCGCTGAACCCGTAAACGTTATGCTTGTCAGTCCAGTCATAATCGGCTTTATAACCACCTTCAATGCCAATTGAAAATTTTTCATCCCTGTAGCCAGCAAAAGCAGCAACAGTATTCTTAACTGAATCTCCTCTGGAGTAAATATCTGAATATAACCTGATGGCCATCCCTTCAGCCGGGATGAAGGTAACACCTGCCGCATACAGCAATTTGTTATCCAGTGCCATTTTTGTATGCCCTTCCCCGTTAAGTATTGCAGCGTCAACGGAGAGACGGGAAGATAACCTGTAATCGACAATAATACCCAGGTCAGCTATATTCAAGTACTTATAGTTGAGCAGGAATGGTTTCGATAAATACCTTTTACCCCAGTATGCAAAGGGGACTTTGTGACCTCTTCCATCTGAAAGACCAAAAGTCACAGTAAGTTTATCCTTTTTGTATGCTATCAGAGCATTCCTCAACAGTACATATCTCTTTGTATCCCCTTCTACTACCGGAGTTTGTTTCATTTCAATCACAATTTGAGTTGAGAAATTGTTGTCAATATTAAATGTGTAACCTAATAATGCCTTTTCTATTTCGAACTGATTATCTCCCTGCTCACCGGTTAGCTGGTATTTGTAGCTCGCATATATTTTTCCCATGGGACTGCCTGAAGGGTATGACTCCTGTGAGTAAGAGTATGAGATTAAGAAAAAAAATACTATAACAGAATTAGGGAGTATATATCTTTTCATAAGCATCAGTATTTGGTATCCTGGTAATGATTTATATCTGTTTTATCTCTCTTCTAAAATTCTCTTCCGAATGGGATGATAAGCTGCAAAACTAAATTATTTTTTCTCTATTCATGCTGTTTAACAGCATCACTATTTTAGAGATGCCTTTCAAAAAAACTTCTATTTTTGATATAACCTTAAATCTATAAGCTATGAAACGCAACCTGGTGATATTTTTTCTGTTTTTTGCTGCCTCTGTTACACACGGGCAAAAGGCCGACTTTAAAGCTGCTGAGAAATTCCAGTCTGATAATATGAAAACAAAATACGGTGATCTCAGGATTAGCGCCAACTGGATCAATGAATCGAACAAGTTCTGGTATTCCTATAAGAGGTCAGATGGCAAGAATTTCTTTTATGTGAATGCTGATACAAGGACAAAATCATTGATGTTCGACAGAAGGTTTATGGCCTCAGAGATAAATAAACTGATTCATAGGCCCTTCAACGAACTTGACCTGCCTCTTGAAGATATTGAATTTGAGAAAAACAGCACCACCAGATTCACCTTTAAGATTGACAGTATACGATTTTCCTACGATATTAACTCAAAGATCGTTGCAATAAAAGATACTGTACCTAAAAAGGACAGAGATCCGGGATGGGCTACATATTCACCGGATAGTACATGGATAGCCTATGCAAAAAATCACAATCTCTTTTTAATGAAGACTAACGATCCTGATAGTGTTGAAATACAGCTTTCTACTGATGGGGAATTATACTGGGGTTATGAAGGCAGAAGATCCGATACAACGAAAGATAAAAAAGTAAGAAGTGGGGCCAGGTGGTTTAAGAACTCTGAAAAACTATATATTACAAAGTCAGACAGTCGGAAGGTAAGTGATCTGTTTGTCATAAACTCACTTGCGGATCCGAGGCCGGAACTCGAAACATATAAGTATGCAATGCCTGGAGAGGAAAATGTTCCTCAGCTCGAGCTTATTGTGTTCGATGTTGAATCCCGGGAGCGGATTGATGCAGACATAAAAAAATGGAAAGATCAAAGACTCCAGGTGAAATGGACATCACAGGAAAGTGCCGATAAAATGGTCATCTTACGGAAGAAAAGAGATCTTACAGAACAGGAAGTATGCATGGTTAATGCCAATACCGGTGAAACTGAGGTATTGTTTGGAGAAGAATTATATCCATATATATACGATAATTACGGATATGGCCAATTATCGGTGCTGAATGAAGGAAAAGATATCATATGGTGGTCGGAACGAAGCGGTTGGGGACAGTTATTTCTGTATGATGACAATGGAAATATGAAGAGGCAGATTACTGACGGATATTTCGTTACTGGCAGTATTCAGGGAATTGACACTCTGAACAGGGAACTGTATATTGAAGGTTTTGGAAGGGAAAATGGCATACATCCATACTATACAATGATCTATCGTGTTTCAATTGACCGGCCCGGAATGAAGCTGCTTACTTCGGAAGATGCAACACATTCTTTTTCAATGTCAAAAACAAATAATTACTGGGTGGATACCTATTCAAGAGTCGATCTTGTGCCAAAATCGGTTTTACGTGACAATAATGGTAATGTGATTCTCAACCTTGAAGAGGCCGACCTGACGCAGGTTTACGCTACGGGCTGGAAGATGCCGGAAAGGATAGTAGTAAAGGCAAAAGATGGGGTAACAGATCTGTATGGTGTTATGGTTAAACCATTTGATTTTGATTCCACGAAGAAATATCCGGTTATATCTTATGTGTATCCTGGACCCCAAACTGAAAGTGTACCATACAGTTTTTCAGTTAATAACCGGTATACCACCGCTCTGGCACAGCTTGGATTTATTGTGGTAAACTTTGGCCACAGGGGGGGTAGCCCACAGCGAAATCATTACTATCATACCTATGGATATGATAATCTCAGGGATTATGCCCTGGCTGATGACAGGTATGGCATTGAACAACTGGCCGATAAATATAATTTCATAGATGTTGACAGAGTTGGGATTTATGGTCATTCAGGAGGTGGTTTCATGTCTACTGCCGCTCTTTTATCCCACCCGGATTTCTATGATGTTGCTGTTTCATCATCTGGCAACCATGATAATAATATTTACAACCAATGGTGGGGTGAGACACACCATGGAGTGACTGAGGTTGAGAAAAGCAGTACAAACAATAGCTCTGCAGGAACGAGGGGCAGGGGAAGAAGAGGTGATCCCCTCCAGGAACAGGATACTGTTAAAAAGGAGGAAAAAGTTATAACCTTTGAATCAAATATCCCCAATAATCAGGACATAGCACGCAACCTGAAAGGACATTTATTACTTGTGCATGGAGATATTGATAACAATGTGCATCCCGGAAATTCGATCAGGGTCGTTGACGCCTTAATAAAGGCAAATAAAAGATTTGATTTTATGATCATGCCCGGACAAAGTCATAGCTATGGACCATACTCAGCCTATTTTGAAAGAATGATGTGGTATTATTTCGCAGAACATCTGCTAGACGATTACAGGACCAATGTGGGTCTAATGGATTTCTAACAATCGACCGGGACATTGTCCCGGTTTTTTTGTATAATTGATTCAAAACTCCAGCTTTATGAGAAGATCGGTTGTGAGCTTTATTTGTCTGTTCCTTTCCATTCTGGCTTATGACCAGGCAGCCACCATATCTGAGGAGATCCGTAGAATGATCACCTATCCGTTCAGCGATCCTGATCCGGTTGCAAAACCGGGGAAGATATATCCCTACTTCAGGTTCGATGGGTACACAACCGAACCAGTCAGGGCTGACTGGAAAATGGTCAGGCTTGAAAACGAATGGATCCGTTTATGGATAGCACCGGAAATCGGTGGGAAAATATATGGAGCTCAGGAAAAATCCAGCGGTGAGTACTTCATTTACCATAACAATGCGGTTAAATTCAGGGATATTGCTATGAGAGGGGCATGGACATCAGGCGGAATAGAGATAAATTTTGGTTCAATCGGACATGCACCAACAACCGCAACACCTGTTGATTGTTTCTTCAGGCAGAACCCTGATAGTTCAGTCTCATGTTTTCTTGGGTCTTATGACCTGGCTTCCAGAACGGAATGGAGGGTAGAGGTTCTGCTTTATCCGGACAGAGCTTACTTTGAGACCAGATCATCATGGGTAAATCCGACAGTATTGAACAGCTCACTTTATCATTGGATGAATGCCTCTGCTGATGTCGGAGAGGATTTGAAATATTACTTCCCTGGAACTATGTATATCGACCACAGTGGAAATTCATACCCATGGCCCGTGAACAGTGAAGGGAAGGATATATCAATCTATAGGAACAACGATTATGGAAATAATCATAGTTATCATGTGATGGGTATGTATACCGATTGGTTCGCAGGATATTATAATCGAAAGCAAAATGGTTTTGGACACTGGTCAAGATATCCTGCCAAGCAGGGGAAGAAGATATGGATGTGGGCATTATCACGGGAAGGAGCTATATGGAAGGATCTCCTTGCAGATTCATTGCTTGGTAATCACCAGTATACTGAAATACAGACCGGACTTTTATTTAATCAGGCAGGATCAGGCAGTACTTTCAGTCCGTTCAAGCACATGGAATTCACGCCAGGTTCAGTTCAAAACTTCAGTGAAATATGGTTTCCGTTTAACTCTACATCCGGTGTTAATTCAATTTCGCCCTATGCAGTGGGAAATATAATAATGGTTGGAGATTCTGTATTGTTAAAACTCTGTCCACTGGTCCGCCGGAAGGATACCCTGGATATATATACATACGGTGTTTTCAAAAAATCTGTTCCGATATCATTGGTGCCGCTGGAAACCAAGACAATTTATGCAGGCGAGAGTGTGATTGGACTCTCAGCAGTACTGCGGGGAGGAGAACTTGTGTTAAGAAGTGATGTGGCGGAAGATATTGTTCTGGACCGACCATCCGAATCTTTTGATTTTGAGTGGGAATCAGTATATGGGCTGTATTTTATGGGTGTTGAGTATCTGAGACAACGAGAATTTTCAAGATCAGAGATTTGGCTACGAAGGTGTATTGAAAAGGACAGGAATTTTATCCCGGCCTATACATCATTGGCTCAGATTGAGTTTCGTAAGCTCAATTATGATAAAGCAAGGGATTTGTTGGATATTGTTCTTTCCTTCGATGCCTATGACCCGGAAGCCAATTTCCTTTCGGGGGCGCTTTATGAAAGAGTAGGGGATCTTAAAAATGCCCGTGATGCCTATGGTGTGGCTTTAAAATATGACAAATTCAGGAATGCGGCTATATGCAGGCTGGGAATTATTGGGTTGAGGGATGAGAATCTGAATGAAGGATGGGACTATCTTAATTATTACCTTGTATATGGCAACGATCATCCTGAAATAGGTAAACTTGAGCTTGTGTATCTAAGGAAACTGAGGCAGGATTCCCTATTCCTTGACAGGGCCTCAAGACTTCTTTCAACTGATCCGCTTAATCATTTTGCCAGATTTGAAAAGTATCTTCATTCAATGAGGGAAAATGATAGTGAAGAATTCAGGAAATATATAACCAATGAATTTCCATTTCAAACATACATTGAGCTTGCAACATGGTATATGAACGCCGGACTTTATTGGGAAGCTGACATGGCGCTGAGATTATCCCCTGATCATGCACTGGTAAATTATTACAGGGCATTCATTGCCGACAAACTTTCTGAAACAAATATGTCAAGGAGCTATCTTGAAAATGCGATTAGGGCTGATATCGACTTCGTATTCCCGTTCAGGTTTGAATCAGAGCAAATTCTTAAATGGGCACAGGATCAAATATACCACTGGAAAAACCAGTATTACCTTTCTCTGATCTATTTGAACAGGAACAGAATTGAAGATGCCAGGCAATTACTTGATGATGTTGGCGCTCAGCCTGATGAATATTTTTTCTATCTCACAAGGGGGGATCTTTATACAACTATTGACTCAGTTGCAGCGGAAAGGGATTACAGGGAGGCGCTCTGCAAAGACAAAAAACAGTGGAGGAGCTATCACAAACTGGTAAATTATTATAACTCCCTGGGATTCCATTCCAGAGCTTTGGAGCTTTCAGCGCAGGCATATGAACTTGATATGAACAATTACATTACTGCCTTTGATCATGCGTATACACTCCTTCTGAGTAATAAATTTTATGAAGCAATTGATGTGCTGAACAAAATAAATATTCTACCTCATGAGGGCGCTAGCCAAGGACGGGAGGTCTGGAAGAAGGCGAACCTGCTGGCCTCACTTGACAAATACAGGCTCAACGAGATTGAAGATGCAAGGAGGTTTATTGATGCGGCATATTCCTGGCCGGAAAACCTTGGAGTTGGAAGGCCATACGAAGTTGATGAAAGACTAACTGACTTTATGAATGCTTTGATACTGATTAGAGAGGATAAATTTGACGAAGCAAAGAGCATCTACGAGAAGATTGTTGAAGAGACAGATGATAAAAGAGGTGGCCCAAATTCTCTGAACATTCTTAAAGTGTTGTCGCTCAGGGAACTGAATCGGAATGACGATGCTGATCAGCTTTTCAGATCATGGATCGGAAATTCAACGGACAATAGATTAGCTAATTGGGCCCTTGCTATTTATGAAAGAGACTATGAACTGGCTACCCGATGTTCCGAGGAGAGGATTGATCCGGTAAGAACCGAACCATGGGAGCCTTCGGCACCAATTGATGACCTGACACTTTTAAACAAAATAGTACTGCAGCACCTAAGAGAAAAAAGGTAATTAATAAATACTGACAGAGGAAAAGGAAGATTTTTATGATTTTGCTGGCCCTGGTGCAGGTCTACTGTATTCGTAATCTTAGATGGCAAGGAGAGGAGACTGCATACCCGGGATTCCGGGCTGCTGGAAAAAGGAAAAGGATACGGTAAGCGGAAAGTGACCGGTTTTCTCAGGGGGGGGGCTCCGGTGACATTCCGGGAAGTAATAATGGCCCATTGCGAATTTAGTCTCGAATGGGCCACTACAGCGGGAGATGATCAGCGAAGCTATCATTTACCGGTGAGGACATTTGTCTCACCATTTCTTAGAAGATGTATCTGACTCAGAATTATTTCTGTGAAATATCTCTTAATACCCTCCTTATCCTCCCAGTTCCTATAGGATATTCTTCCTTCAACAGCCACTTCTCGTCCCTTCTTTAGATACTTTTCCGCAATGGTTGCAAGTCCGTTCCAGGCAATAACATTATGCCAGGAGGTTTCACTGATCTTGTCACCTGTTTCATTTTTATAGCTTTCGGTTGTTGCAACAGTAAATTTTGCTACTTTGCGACCACCATCAAGGTCCTTTACCTCAGGATCTTTGCCAAGATTCCCGATTAGCGTTACTTTGTTGTTGATTGTTGACATAACTCAGAATTTTAGTTTGACATATTATTCTTCACATTACAAACTTAGTATACGGATGTGTACCAAGTCGGTAGATAAATAATTATATACGTTTAGCAAACGATTATAATCGGTTAAATCATTTATGCTTCTGATAATCATCACTAAATGATATAATTTATATCTTTATAAGAAAAAGGGAAAATGTCCGGAAGAACATGTCTCGACTGTGGCATTCGCATAAGAGGGCGCTCTGACAAGAAGTTCTGCTCCGACCAGTGCAGGAATAATTTCAATAACAAGCTCAACAGGGAGGCCAATAACCTTGTAAGGAGCGTACATAACATCCTGCGGAATAACAGGCGAATAATGTCCGACCTGTATGATAATGGCAGGGTGAAGGTACACATAGATGCACTAATTGTTTCAGGCTACTCATTCACCTTCTTTACTCATCTGGTTGAGCCCGAAAAAGGGCCGGAGTGCCGGTATTGCTATGAATTTGGATATATAAAGCTGGATGAGGATTATGTCAGGATAGTTAAGAATAGCTCTGTTCTGGAGCACTGATTATTTGATTATATTTGTGAAAATTATCGAAAGAACTATGAAGAGTTTCATGCTATCGGGACTGCTGTTTTTATTGGTACTGGAGTTGCCAGCCCAGGATTCATATTTTGGAATAAACCTTGGCAGCAGTATGCCAAAAAATGATTTTGAAGCCACCACTAATCTCGCGACCAGCGGGTATGCCTTGAATGGTTTTTCAATTCAGTTTGATGGCATCTATTTCCCCGTCAGATTTGTTGGATTTGGAGGTCTTGTTGGATTTGGATCAATATATCCTGACAGGGACAGTTATCTGACCAACTTTGTGCAGTACCTTTCAACTAATCCCTCATTTGCAGGTCTCAGTGTTCCAATGGAAGAGGAATTTGATATCTCCTCCGGATTCTGGAACTACTTCAATATCATGGCTGGTCCGGAGCTGGCAGTGGAGGTTGGTCGATTCCAGGCCGGTGTCAGGGTAATGGGTGGTGGATCACTTCTTATATACCCCAGGATGGAGATCGGGTACGTTGACGACTTTGATGAAATTAATTTGCTGGCAGATGGATCCAGTTTGTCGCTGGGTTATATGTACGGAGGGAGTCTGATGTTTAAACTTAACAGGGGCAGCTCGTTGAAACTAAGTGCCGACTACTTCAGTACTAATTCAAGATATGACTTTGAACTTGATGTTGATGGCCTTATAGGGACTGTTATTGAAATCAAACAGCAGGAGGTGAAGATCGATGTCCTTCACATATCACTTGGCCTTCATTACCTCTTTTAGGATCATTATCCAGGGAGAGAAATCTGCCCACGATATCTTATTTAATCGATCCGGGGATGCGTCAGGCTGACGTTACAGTATCCGTTCCGCGATACATTTATGATTATTGAAAAGATATCATCGTTCTGTCTCACTCTCATTTTCAGAGTGTATCTCCCTTTTCTACTTATAGAAAGACTGTTTTCAATAACCTTACCTGTCATATTAATTGCTTAAACCTCATTACCGGAATATCCCTGGTAACGAATGAACGGTGACCGCTACCTCCCGGCGGATTTGAAGAGGGTTGAAAGTCAGTGTCCGGTTCAATATTATACTATGAGATATTTTTTTCAGTATTACCTTTGAATTCCGGGCATGTTTCGCTATAGGTCATTGTCACCTTTTCATGTTCATCGTCGCTGATATACCTTGAGATCTTGTCGAAGTTTACATTAAGCCTGATTTTTAATTGAGGAACCGTTGGTTTCTCCGTATAATACCTTGATCCGGGCAAACCCTTATCCTCTCCTGCCCGGAGAATCATTTAACAAAAAATAAATCAAATAAATAATACTCACAATTGAATGAATTGAAAATATAAATTTTCATAATTAAAAATATTTATTATATTGTAATATATTTTGTATCATTATGTTATGAGAACTAAACCTTACAGAAACTGGTGGTTCATGCTAATTAAGGGGATACTGATCTGCTTATCAGGTTTATTCGTTCTCCTTTTTCCCGATTTTGCACTTCTTCCAATTTGCTATATTATCGGTGCATTCCTGTTTGTAAGCGGGATTTCGCTAATAGCAGGATCAATTACCCATCGAAAATATAATTTCGAATGGACATGGTGGCTATTTGAAGGTATTATCGATGTGATAATCGGATTATTAATTGCATTATGGCCAGGGGAAGTAGTGTCAGTTGCAATTGTTATACTTGCAATATGGATAATCATTATGGGATTAATACAACTGATTACTGCAATAAACATTCAGCATTATGTTTCAGGAAATCTGATATTCATATTTGCTGGAATTTTTTCAATTATTCTTGGAATCCTTCTCCTTTTTAATCCTCTTGAAGGTGCACGGGGATTCCTGATCATACTTGGTCTGTTCGCATTAATATATGGTGCACTGCAAATCTTTATATCATTTAAGCTCAAGAAGATAATCGTTGAAGAGATCGGTGAGATTGAGGATCTTTACTGAGATTTGACTATAATGTGACCAGGTGATAATTATTATGTGACAATCCTGAATCTTGTATTTAATTAATATATTTGGTGGCAATAAAAAATATTGTTACTACCTATAACCTTATAATATGAAAATAAAACTTCTCCCTGTCGCGTTTCTGTTGGTTTTGTTGGGTAGCTTAAATATAATCTATCCGCAGGACAGGGAGGTCTATGAACATGGATATTATGTCAGAGTAGGAGATGGTGCTCCCGATTTTATAATCACTGAATCCGATGGCAATGAATACCGTCTCTCTGATCTGAAAGGAAAGGTTGTGATGCTTCAGTTTACTGCTAGCTGGTGTGTTGTGTGTCGCAGAGAGATGCCTTTTATTGAGGATGAGATATGGAAAGCCAAGAAGGATGATGGCATGGTTGTTATTGGAATAGACAGAGATGAGCCGGTTGAAACAGTAAGGAAATTCAAGTCGGATATTGGTGTTACCTACCCACTGGCGCTTGATCCGGGGGCTGAAATATTCGGATTGTTTTCTGATAAGAAAGCAGGCGTCACCCGAAATGTGATAATTGACCGGAATGGTAAGATCATTTTCCTCACCAGACTATTTGAACGTGAGGAATTTGATCAGATGAAGGAGGTCTTATTTGCAGAACTAGCCAGGAATAAGAAATAAACTGAAGAGTGTCTCAATTCAAAATACTTCTGGTTGATGATGAGCCTGATATCAGGGAGTTCCTTTCCTATACCCTGCACAAGGAGGGGTTTGATGTAATAACCGCATCTGATGGAGCATCCGGAGTTAAACTTGCGATCACAGAGCGCCCCAATCTTATACTGCTGGATGTTATGATGCCAGGGATGGATGGTGTTGAGGCATGTGAGCGTATCAGGAGTTATCCCGAAATGGATTCTGCAATTATCTGCTTTCTTACTGCCCGAAGTGAGGATTTTTCCCAGATTGCCGGTTTTGAAGCAGGAGGGGATGATTATATCATCAAGCCTGTAAAACCTAAGTTGCTTGTAAGCAGGATAAAGGCATTGATGCGCCGTTACAGAACAGATGCGGTAAATGCAGGCAATGAGGTTCTTAGTTCTGGCAATATCGTATTGAACAGGGAAAGGTTTTTAATAATGATAGATGAACAAGAGGTAAACCTCCCCAGAAAGGAATTTGAACTGCTTTCCCTGCTGATATCAAAACCAGGTAAGGTGTTTACACGGATCGAAATTTTTCAAAAGGTCTGGGGTGAGGATATTATTGTCGGAGACAGGACTATAGATGTACATATCAGGAAATTGAGGGAAAAAATCGGGGGAGAGCATATACAGACAATAAAAGGTGTAGGATATAAGTTTAATGATTAATTAAAGGGGAAAGCAACCTTTTGACGCTGGTTGCTGTCATATTATTATAAACAAAAATGAATTAGTATGAAAAAGATCATTTTAGTACTATTATCAGTTGTTCTGTCAACTGGTGCTTTTGCTCAGTTCAGCTGGGGCTTGAAAGCAGGAGCTTCATCCAATACTTTTGAGCTGCCTGTGGCAGACATCAACGCAGGAAATACACTTGAAGCTGCAAAAGAGGCAACCTGGGGTTTTCATGGTGGAGCTTTTTTTAGATTGTCAATGCTGGGAATAATGGTTCAACCTGAAGTTTTATTCTCAATGTCTGAAAATAATTTAACTGTTACAGATGATCTGGGAGCTGAAACAGTTAAGGAGCAAAAGTTCAACAGGCTTGATGTTCCGGTTATGCTTGGGGTGAAGTTGGGTCCACTAAGAATTATGGCCGGGCCGGTAGCCTCAGTGGTAATAAGTTCACCAGGTGACCTTGTGACTGACGCAGAAAATCTCTATAAGAATGCTACATTCGGATACCAGGCAGGTCTTGGAGTCGACCTTTTCAAGAAGCTTACTCTTGATGTAAGATATGAAGGCGGACTGAATAACTTTGGAAATGAGATGACTGTCGGGACTGAAACATTCACACTCGACGGGAGAGCAAATGCCATTGTACTTAGTGCAGGTATTATGTTCTAGTTTTATTATATTAGAAATATTACGGAACTCTCCTGTAGTAATTACAGGAGAGTTTTTTATTTTTATAGGTCGAACCCTATAAATGATGGAGACTCTCACAAAAATAGGTTTTCACCCGGTGACGCTTATTTTGTCGGTTATATATCTTGTAACCATGCTCTTTCTATGCCTGATCATAATTTTTGAGAACAGACCACCTGAAAAAACACTCGCCTGGGTTCTTGTAATATTGCTCATTCCGGTATTTGGGATTGGTTTATATCTCTTCTTTGGCCAGAGTTATAGAAAAAAGAAGATCTTCAACCGTAAGGGAGTCGTCGATTCCGAATATTTATCCCGCCTTGCAATAGAGCAGATCGAGTCATTGAGCAGCAAGTTAGTGGAGAAGAGTGAAAGTATAAGGTCAAAATCTCACCTGATGACACTTATGCTCAACAATGAACGGGCAATGCTGACTGAAAATAATGAGGTAACGCTTCTTCAGAATGCCAATGAAGCATTCCCGGCTATGCTTGAAGCAATCAGCTCAGCAACAGATTATGTACACCTGGAGTTTTACAGATTCGATATTGATGAAACAGGTAATATATTCAGACATCTTTTAATCGAAAAAGCAAGGCAGGGAGTGGAGGTCAGGATAATTATGGATGATGTAGGAAGCTGGAGTTTCAAAAGAAAGTATATCAGGGAAATGAGAAAGGCAGGTGTCAGGTTATTTCCCTTCATGCCAGTGAAATTTCCGCTTCTGACCAACAAGATAAATTACAGGAATCACAGGAAAATCCTGGTAGTTGATGGTAAAAGAGGATTTATTGGAGGGTTGAATATTGCAGATAAATATATTAAGGGTCTTGAAGAGATCGGACCCTGGCGGGATACCCACCTGGAGATACGGGGAGATGCAGTAGGAGCAATGAACCGCCTGTTCCTTGTCGACTGGTACTTTGTAAGCAGTGAGATACTGACAAAGGATGAGAAATATCTGAAAAAACATCAGGTCAGTGGAAATTGCTGGGTACAGGTGGCATCAAGCGGCCCTGACAGCGACTGGGCAAACATCATGCAGGTATATTTTTCATCAATTGCCACAGCCAGCAGGTATATTTACCTTTGTACTCCATATTTCTCTCCGAATGAAAGCATCCTTACCGCTTTGAAAACTGCCGGACTGGAAGGACTTGATGTGAGAATAATTCTTCCGGGAAAGAGCGATTCGGTGATCGGAAATTGGAATACCAGATCATATATTTCCGAATTGCTTGAGGCTGGCGTCAGCATATATCTCTACTATGGTGGGTTTAATCATTCAAAATACATTATTGTTGATGATGTATTTGCCTCTGTTGGTTCAGTGAATGTTGATATGCGCAGCTTTGACCTTAATTTTGAAGTTGCGGCATTGATATATGATGAACAATTCGCACATAGGCTGCATAATGTGTTCATGGAAGACCTTAAGGACTGTAATGAGGTATTGCCCGATCTCTGGCCAGGCAGACGGAGAAGCGAGAAATACAAAGAATCACTTGCCAGAATACTGGGACCGTTATATTGATGAAAATGAGACTTGAAGAGGGTAAGAAGTATATTTTCCAGGTAACCAAGACAGTCAGATTTGAAGAGGAAACCTATTTTGTTCTTAAAGGACCTGACAACAGACGATATCTGATCCCGTCAGCCAGGTATTACGGATACAACATTATTCTTGACGGGACAATTCATTGCAGGGTAGATAAAATAAATTGTAACGGTGAGGTATATCTTGAGCCGGAACATCCATATTACAGGGAAGGGGAAAAATATGAATTCACCATTACTGAGAGGGATATCAGGATCGATAGGTCAGGAAGGCCACATGGCGTGATCGTAGCCTCCGGAGTGGCAGGTGCAGAGGTAGTTATTCCTGATGAATATATTGGAGACCGAGAGATATCACCAGGCGATACTATCAGCTTGTTAATAGAAAGAATTACAAAGGGTCAGATTATTGTGGCAGGAACCAGAGATGAGAAAAGAACCATCGAATCCGAAGAGGAGAGTTATACCCTTTTTCAAATAGATGATGTGGTTAAGGGTATTGATGGCAGATCATATTTCCTCGTGACCAGCCCATCGGGAATCAAACATAGCCTCCCATATGAATACTATAAACACTATGGTTTGAAAAAGGGATCGGAATTCAGAGGCAGATTCATCAGATACAGAAAAAATACCAACATAAGGATTGAGCCCGAGAATCCATTCTTTAAGATTGGTGAAGTATATGATTTTACTGTTAAGGAAGTAATTACAATTGCCGGCAGAACTAAACATATTGCAATTGTTACCGATCTATACGGTTACAATCACAGGATCAAGACCACTCACACCTTTGCTTCAGGAGAACCATTACGGCTGAAAGTTGAAAAAATCAGAAAAGGCTGGCCCCAGCTCACACGAGTGTAAATTTTTGTTAACCAAAAAGTGTGATTAATCCTTATACTTTAACATTGCATTAAGCAAAGCGAAGCAGAATATTTCATTAATTTACCTTGTGAATCCCGGCAAGCGTATTGGATTCGAACTTCACCCCGATTTCCCGGGGCTGGGTCCGACGAAATCGCCGAGCTCGTAAACTCGGTTCACCGATGCTCGCGGCGGGATTAGAGAGCAAGGAAAACAAATTAATTAAAGGGATCGAAGAATCCTCCAGGGTTATTAGCTGCTGAAGGGTCATGTATATGAATCCTCGTACAAACCCAAGCCGGGCAGTGCAGCTTGCCGCGAGAAGATTCGATCAAAACAGACTAATAACTCTAGCTATGAACACAAGCAGAAATATTACCAGATTAATTACAACTGCCATACTGATGGTATCGGTTGTCGGTTTCACCTCATTCGGCTACCCCCCACAGGATATTACCGGGAGGGAGGATACAAAGGCCCAGGGTCCTGATAGCAGGAACTCAATGCTGAACATTCTTGAGGCACTGGAATCAGGACAGGAATATGAAAAACCTGAACGCTGGGCAGATAAAAACTATTTCTATTTTGATATTCCCACATTCAGATTGCATGGATTTTATCGCGATTTTGAGTTTGGGTATGATTATGATTTCAGTATACCTGATTTCAGAATTGATGAGCAATTCCTTGAAGAATTCGGGGAGAGGATGGAGCATCTTGAAAAGCAGATGCATGAAAGATTTAAGGAGTTGGAGAAGCGCATGGAATCATTGAATCGCAAGATATGAGATATAACGATCATAACAGGATCAGGGGGCGCTTATAAAACTACGTCTGCGCAGGTAGTCAGGGGGGCAGGAGCTGTGATTCCAATCAACTTTTATCTCCACTCTCTAATTTATGCGTTGGAGAATTTAAATCAAAAAAAAAATCGTTATTTCAAATAGGGTTATTTACTGCTGAATGGTCATATGTAAGAATCCTCATACAAACCCATGCCGGGCAGTCATGAAAAAGATGCCAGAATATTTTAAGTTTCGTTTCTACATAGGTTTTAGGTTTTACGGCATGGGTTTTCTTCTTTTATGGCCGTTGTATAGCTGATGAAGAGCCTAATTGCCTACTTCACCAATTTTGTTACATATTTGGTAATTACCTGCAATGGGTATGAATCTCCGGTAGGGACAGAAACATATCCTTTCATCGTAACATTTGACTCAGCCCATACAAGTATTCCCTGATCAGGGACAAATAGAAAAGATGATTCACCCTCAAGGGCGCCGTCAGTTGTTATCTGGCCCTGAGGCGTATTTGAAACACTTGTTCTCTCACCTTTTATCCTGGAGTTAATACGTACACAGTGGTAGCCTTCAAATTCTTCCGTACCAGCGAATATGTTTTCTGACTGCATAATCATCATAGCATTATCTGAGCTTGTACTAATGTCTATTGTATCATTATCTGTCCATGAGGTTCCCTCTTTATACGTTATTTCAGGAAGATCAGGAAACAGCATAACGAATGTGCCCTTCAGGTTGGATTCCTGCTGGCCTGCCACCATATATTTAATTTCTTCAGCTTCATCAAGGTTATCTTCCTTTCCAAATTCTGAAATCGTCATATTAAATTGTCTTCCCTTGAGCTCGCTCTTGGTTTCAACCAGGTTCCCCTGAGGTGATTGAATAGTGATACCAACAGTATCAATTGTGACCTTTAGCGGTATCACACCGGCTGCTGCCTGTCCGGGAGTCAGTGTGAAACCTGTAGAACTCAATATTGTTGCTCCTACATCCTGGCCACCAACATCAATCGACTGAGTTACCTCAGCGTTCAGGGTATAGGAGAAATTGCTGCTTCCGGAAAGTTTATACTTAAGTCCGGGGTCAACAGTTTTTGCTGTTTTAGTTGCTGAACAGCCTGTCATAACTAATACAGATGCCAGCAGCGCCAGCCAGCATCCCGGGTTTTTAAGAATGGTTTTCATTGTGCATTTATTTGGCTAGAATTGATTTAGGATCTATGAATTAATTTGTTTCAATTATTTGATTCAGTAAATATACTATTTCGGTTATCTGATACTGCTCCAAACCTGATATTTCAAGAAAAATAATATACAACTATATGAATCTAAATAATATTAGTCAAGTTTAATCGGTAAGCAGGCTGTTTTTTCCGTTTAATGCCTGCTTTCCCCATGTTACTGATTTCAGATTTAAACACAGATTAACAATGTGCTTAGGGAATCTGATACCGGGTATTTTTTATCTCAAGGCAGCCTTACTCAGGAGATGCTCCGGAATTGGCTCGTCGAAAACAATGTTGTCGACTATGAATTCAGTACCATCACCATTTTTCAGCATATCCTTGAAGATGATCTTCCCGGGGTACCAGCGGTTGCCAATCCTTTTTATATCAAACAATTCTGTTTTCTTCAGCAGTGTACCGCTTTTTGCATACAGTTCCTCTTTCAGAGGCAGGTATCTCGATTTATCGACCCAGAGTTTTCTCATCTGGTAGGCTACATCCGGGGAATTGGCCTGTAATTCCAGCACCCAACAGTCTGCACCATCCAATTCTTCACTCCCTGTTACAGCGGCGTCATATTTATTTCTCAGGTTAGGATCATCCATCATATCTTCGTAGGACAGATCCGAACCCATCACTGATTGACGAAGCATATGTCCCGAGATTTGTATGGTTCGGTCTGTTCCGGGAGAGAAGATCCAGAGTTTATCTTCCAGCTTAAGCATTTTTGTACCTTTTTCCCTGGCCGGCGCCAGGTATTCTGTATATGATTCATCATCACCGGCTGACCATGTTTCCGCCTCAATGGTTCTTGTAGTGCGTGCACCATGGATCACCATTTTTGATATGACATGCCTTGTGTCGGATGACATATTCTGATCTATTCGATCCAGGATTGTTTCTCCTGAGGGAATTTGCCCCAGGCAGACTGTTGTGCTAAACAAGAGCACGATAATTATATTCTTCATTATTCTGATCTTTAAAAGTTTACACTATGCCTGCAGCTCCTTGAATAACTGGGCTGTCTGGCGTCTATAAATACCAATACCGGCCAGTGCGGTTCCGAGGAACGTGGCAAGTATTCCGGGTATGAATCCAATATAATAGGTTTCAGGTGTAATCCGGGCTTTATATATCCCTGACATCATCATGGTAGATCCTTCAAGCATAGAGCTGAAATCAAGCCCATTCTCAAGTAATCTTGCAAAAAACAGACCAATCGCTGTTCCTGCTACCGATCCCACTATTCCAATTACCAGTGATTCACTGATCAGACTCCTGTAAATATGACCTTTATGCTCTCCGATGGCCATTCTCAGACCCATTTCACCATATCTTCTTAATCCTCCCAGTAATCCTGCATTCCATAGGACGATTGCCATAGCTACAAGGAATATTGTAATGACAATTCTCTGCATGTGACCCACCAAATTAAGATATCCGGAAATAAGTTCGTCTTGTTCACTGAGTTCAACCATTAAAGGTGAAAACAGATCTTCAGGATCTGAATCGGCAGAGTTAAACGCACTGGATAATGCTGTTGCTTTCTCGTCGTCATATTCACCTTCACCGAAATAACCAAGAATTTCACCGACAGCATCTTCCATATCCATAGCCTCTCTAATGCCTGATATATCAGCCAGAATTCCACCACGGTCAAGCACCGGAGCTCCGAACTTAATAGTCCCTGTGACTGTGAAGTTGGTAATCGACATTGCTCCATACATGGTAGAAGTGATCAGTGTAACCTGATCTCCGGGATTTACTTTCAACCTCTGTGAGAATAATTCACTTATTAGTACTTCATTAGATGAGTCGGGTAGCTCTCCTCTCACGAGTATGTTCTGCAGATTCAACCTTTGAACTTCACGGCTGTTCTCCGACAGCAGGTCAACAGCCATACCCATTGCAGGTCCCTGTTCCCTGGTCTCACCATTCTCATCCGGAGAGTCTATCAGTCCACCGAAACTAATACGCTCAGCCCATATCATATCCGGGTATTTGGATTTCAATTCGGATATTAAACCTGAAGCCTCCAACAAAGCCAGGTCGTTGGGTTTTTGGTCTTTTATGTCATTATACGCCCGGCTCATGATCTTTACATGTCCTGTTGCGAATCTGGAGTTGAAATCTATGATATCACCCAGTATACCCGTGATCCAGGCCTGCATGAGTACTGCCAGCATTACACCCAGTGTAACTACAATAATTGGCAACAGACTTCTTTGACGATCTCTGAGCAATCCTTTTATAAAAAAACGTAACATATCTATAAATTATGGCAGTGGTTATTGAATTTTTCCCCTGATGGCATCATTGGGATTCATCTTCGCGATCTTCCTGGCTGGCATATAGCTCACGATAGCTGTTGTTAATGTTACCAGGATTACAGTACCTATTACAAGGGCCATGCTGTAGGCCGGAATAATGGTTTCACTTATGGGGAGACCCATCTGGTCAATCCCTTCCGGCATAGGGAATCCTGTTTGCTTCAATTTCAAAAGCGTAGGAACACCCCATAGAGCGCCAATAATCAGAGCAAAAATTGCATGCATCGTACCCTCAACTGTGAATACACCAATTACCTGTCTGCGGGTCATACCCATGGCAATAAAAGTTCCAATCTCCTTCTGACGACGGAATATTGACAGTACCTGGGTGTCGAATACTGCAAGCAGAGCAAGTGCAAGCAATATCAAGTACATTACAGCATTTCCTATTGATTTACCCCTAATCAACTCATCCATATCGGCCAGTAGGTCTGAGTGATCCCAAAAATCGAACCCTTCAAGATCCAATTCACGATCGGTTTCATTTTTAATTATAATAATTGTTGCTTCATTTTCAATGCCTATCATTGATTGCATGCTTTTCAAGGGAATCCATATCTGCCCCATGTCAATTGCCGGAACATTTGTACTAAAAACTCCTGTAATTATTACTTCAACAGCATCAAACATCCCGTTTGCATCTCTCCAGCGAACAAGTACAAAATCGCCGACGTTTGCCTTAATATCGACAGCCATCCTGGACCCAATTATTGCTGGGATTTCATCGTTTTCAGCTACAAGTTTATATGTTGGCAGGGCTACAACCTCTTGTCCTGGATTAATCCCCTTAAGCATAATGCTTTTTAACCTACCCTCAGGATATATTGTAGCCTGCGAAATCAGGACAGCGGCAATATTACCCTTTTCAAAGGAAGGCAGCAACTTATCAGGAATTATCCCATGTGCATCTTCATAGGTGAATGGGTCGTAGGGATCGTAGATTTCATTTCGGTATTGTCCCTGGCCATACTCCCATTCAATGGTGTCGTGCCTTGCCTGTTTGTTCCATCCCTGGATAAATCCATTTTGCATGATGATTACCACATAGGCAACGGAAAGGATGAAGACATTCAGGAAGGTTCTAAACCCTGCACCAACCAGGTTTCTTATTGCCAGTTTAATTGCTAACATAATATGCCTCCTTTCAGTTTTTAACCAGATCGTCTGCAACCACTTTGCCATCCTCCAAACGGATTATCCTTCTCAGATATTTAATAACTTTATCGTCGTGCGTTGCAAACAGGAATGTGGTATTCAACTCTTTGTTCAGCGTCTCCATGGTCTTGAGAATATGATGAGAATTTTCAGCATCCAGGTTTGCGGTAGGTTCGTCGGCAAGTACCATTTGGGGACGTTTCACCATTGCCCTGGCTATTGCTACCCGTTGTGATTCTCCTCCGGACAGCTGTTTTGGTTTTGACCGGATTTTATCGGTAAGACTAACCCATTCAAGCGCATCCAGTACAGCCTTTTTTCGCTCTGAAGCTGACATTTTCAACAGGAGGAGTGGAAACTCCACATTTTCATATACCGAATAAACAGGCATCAGGTTATAGGTTTGAAATATGAAACCAAAGTGCTGTCTTCTTAATGTAGAAGCCCTTTTAGCACTTATACCACGCATGGAAGTATCCATCACACTGGCATCACCTTCAGTGGGATTGTCAAGTGAACCGATAATATTCAGCATAGTGGTTTTTCCGGAACCACTTGGTCCCACAAGACCGGTAAACTCCCCGGTATCAATCTTAAGATTAATATCTTCTAAGGCTGTAAAATAACCTCCACCAATCGGGAATCGTTTAACAAGTCCCCGAATGTTAATAATTTCTGAATTGCTCATTTTTTCTGTTTATTTGTTTATTCGCTTTTTCCCTGCCTGCCGGTTTACCTGCCGCAGGCATGGCAGGCAGGGTTGATTCACTGATTACTAAAATAAGTCACTGTTTATTCTCTTAATGACCGGTGGCCTTTCGCCTTTTACATTTTGTCTTTAATGATTATAAACCACCATTATCTGAAATCCCGTTCCATTAAATAATGACGGCCCTGTATTAAAATCAAATATCCTGAACCTCTCGGGATTCCAGAATCCCATTAAGTAATAACTGAACCTGTCATAGGTCAGTCCAAGGTTTAAGAATCGATAAAGCTCTTCGCTATCCCAGTCATAGTAAAGTATTGCTGAGATGTTAGCTGTAAGGGATAGCGGATAACTCGCAGATAAGCCTGTAAAATTTACAGTCATATCATCTCCGTACAAATCCTCTGATAATTGATAGATAAAATGCTCGGACATTATATTTAATCCATTACCAAGCCCGAATGTGTAATCTGCTCCGATAGTTAGCATATTCGTATATGGATAGTTCCATCCATGATCCTGGTATTTAACAACATCTTCCATCCAGATTCCAATTCCAAGATCAGCTTTAATATCAACTCCAAGCCTGTTTTCAGGGAAGATTATGTTATCAGCAAATCCCGAAACATTTGAAGGCAGAGTAGCTTTCCGGAAATGATAAGTCAGTCCGATCTCAGCCCTGGGTACAGGAAACTGGAAGCGACCACCAAATTCGACACTGTGCTTATCAGTTACATATACCTCCCAGCCTTTCGTGTCTTTATTCCCATAAAGCCCCCATGCCCAGAAATTAATATTGTTAAGCAAATAATACCTTCCCAATACTCCGTAGACTCCGTCAGTCAGTTGTAACGGGTCCCGGGGATCTATCCTGTCGAACCACATAAGCGGACGCAATATTGTAGCTGATCCAAAGTTCATTTTTTGAAGCCCGGCCCGTATTTCAAATTGATTACCGGATATTTTCATCCACATGCGATACGGTTTTATTTTTCCGTAAAATTTATCTCCCTCAATAGGGCTGGTATAGCTTCCAACAAAATTTGCTGAGAACTCACCCTCAATGGTTAAATTATTCTTTAGTGGAATAATTCCTTCAATTTGGGGAATATACCTGCCTCCTACCTGCATCGCCATCTGGTCACTATAACCTGAAGTTAACCATCCTGCTGCCATACCTTTGAAATCCAGGAACTGGGCATTTAGATCGGTAGAGACAAGTGTACTGATTATTAATGCAAACAATAATATCTTTAAAAGATTATTCATGGCTTTATGACTCAGTCCTCGGCATAATACCGTAAAACAATAAATTCATTAGCTCCAGTATCATCTCCTGTGCATCAGGGTATAGGGCATTTAGTGCCGGATCATTTACCAGTATGACCATGTGATTAATGAAATATATTATGAATTCAGGTTTTAAATCTGCCCTGATATCACCAGTTTTCTGTGCCTTGATAAAATCCGTAAGAAAAATCTTGGTATACTTTTCCATTAAGTTTTGAAGGTAACCTTTTAATTTATTGTCCATTATACTGTAATAATCGTTCAGGAATTCGTGACTGATATCATTCGTGGCATCTATTTTCAATTTGACCAGGTCTGCAACTTTTTCCCTATACAATTTGTCACTATCCATTATTGACCTGTAATGCCTGATCCCCTCATCATAGATATAGTCGAGGATTTGCTTTACAAGATGATTCTTATTGCTGAAGTGTTTATAGAATGTCATCTTACTTACATTTGCCTTACTGCACACCTCTTCAATTGTAACACGCTTTATCCCGTATTTCCAGAATAGATCCCTGCCAGTTTCAATTATCTGTAAGTATTTCTTATTCAGTTTACTCATATTTATAAGAGATATGAATACAATATAAATATATAAATATACAAATAAAGTGTAAGTATACTAATAAAGTATAAATATATATATAACGTATGTCAAGATCAAGTGTTTCTGATTTTTTTTTAACTCAATCCCAAAATGAATTTTGAGTTCTGAGCAGATTATAAGCTTTTATATTTAATTATATTATTTTTAGACCTTAAATTTATCATATAGTATATGGACAGAAAGCTTTTAAGATGGATCGGCGCAGGAATAATAATAACAGTAGCAGTACTGATAACTCTGGTTTGGAGATCATCCCTCAGGCCAATCAGGATTGAAGATGCGGGGAAGGATATCTATATATATCGTGAGGCTGAATATGAGGATGTGAAAGACATTCTAAGGGAAGAGGGATTACTGGCAAATGAGGTCGTATTTGATCTACTGGCAAAAAAAAAGAATTACAGGTCAAATATAAAACCTGGCCACTATTACATCCCCGACAGGGTTAGCAATAATGATATAATGAACCTCTTAAGGGCAGGGAATCAAACACCTGTGGATATTTCCTTCAACAATATAAGGACACTTGATGAGCTGGCCGGGAGGTTAGGCAGTCAGCTTGAAGCGGACTCTCTGGAGTTAATTGAGTTTCTCAGGGATGAGGATAATTATTCAAGGGATGGATTTATAATGGAAACAGTAATGGCTGTTTTTATACCCGACACATATGAGGTTTACTGGACCTTTTCACCACAGGAGCTATACGATAGAATGCTGAAGGAATTTAATAGGTTCTGGTCCGGTGAACGAATTGACAGGGCATCTGCAATTGGATTAAATCCTGTTGAGGTAAGTATTCTTGCTTCAATAGTTGATGATGAAGTCATGATGGAGGACGAAAAGCCCATGATTGCCGGTGTGTACCTGAACAGGCTGAGACGCAATATGCCAATGCAAGCCTGCCCAACTATAAAGTTTGCATTGAATGACTTTACAATACGACGTGTACTGATCGAACACCTTACAATCGATTCGCCCTATAATACCTACAAATATACAGGATTGCCACCAGGTCCTGTCAGATGTGCTACTATTTCAGGTATTGAATCCGTACTGGGGGCAGTGAAGCATGATTATCTTTATTTTGTTGCCAGGTACGACTTTTCTGGCTACCATCATTTCTCAACTAACCTGAACGAGCATCTTAATTATGCCAATAAATACTGGTCAGAACTCGACAAGATGAAAATATACAATTAAATAATGTTTACCTCTCTCTCGAGCTCGATCCCGAACATTCCCCTGACCGATCCTCTAATCCTTTCAGAAAGATCAAGTATCTCTTTCCCTGAGGCATTTCCATGATTAACAAGTACCAGAGCCTGTTTTTCGTACACGCCAGCATCCCCTACACGTTTTCCTTTCCATCCACATTTTTCGATCATCCAGGCAGCACTGGTTTTTAGTCTATCATTCCCTTCAGTGAAAGAGGGCATATCCGGGTATTGACCTGATAGTTTCCTGAATTTTTGACTGCTTATTACAGGGTTCCTGAAAAAACTGCCTGCATTACCGATCTGATCAGGATCGGGCAGTTTATCTTTTCTGATTTCTATTATTGCATTCCTGATATTCAACAGGTTGACATTACCTGTTGCTTTCACCCTCTTATCAACATCCCCATAAGAAAGATTAAAAACAGATGGATCCTTCTTTAACCTGAACCATACTTTTGTAATGATATATTTGCCCTTACACTCTGATTTAAACAGACTGTTACGATATGAAAATTCACATTCCCGGTTGGTGAAAAACCTGAACTCACCGGTTTCAGTATTCACTGCTTTTACCTTAATGATATAGTCCTTCACCTCTCCGCCATAAGCTCCTATATTCTGCACCGGTGAGGCTCCAACTGTGCCTGGTATAAAGGAGAGGTTTTCAAGGCCTCCAAGGTTCTTGTCAACACACCAGAAAACAAAGTCATCCCATTTTACGCCTGCATCGCACACAACAATGACATCATTATTTAAAGTATCCACAATCTTTATCTCCGTGCTTTCGAGATGAAAGATAGTCCCATGATAATCGCCGGTAAAAAGGATATTACTGCCTGATCCTATAAATAGAAAATCGTCCCGGAGAAATTCTTTTCCCGAGATTGTCTCCGCAAGTTCTGTTTCATCCTCAAATGAATGAAAACTTTTGCATTTAACGTCAAGCCTGAAGGTGTTATGGCCCCTTAATGGATAGTTAAAAAATACCATTTGGTGAATCTCTCAAAGATTATTTTAATTTTTCCTGATGCTCATGAATAATTGATTCATATACCAGTTTTGCTCCGTACAGATCGAATAGAGCCATTCCAACTGTTTTGAATACCGATGTCGGCCCAGGTGCCACAACTCCCCGGATAACCTTATCGATCGTGATGAACTGATTTTGGTTTAGAATTCTCTTTTTCACAGGTTCCAGGAGGTCGCCACTTTCTTTCATGCCATGAAGAGTATCGATAAACATGTACTCAATCATATTAAACAGGGTATCCGGAAACTCACGCATATCAGGCTTATAGGATCCAATACCTATTACAGTTTTCCCATAAAGAATTTCTCTCTCATCGGGTATCACAGGAGAGGATGAGTTTGTTGCAGTTATTATGACCTCACTCTCCTCACAGAGTTGTCTTGCATCATCTGCCTGGATGATTTCTATATGCGGATAGATCGGTGAAAAAACGCTCCTGAAATTATCTGTACTGCTCTTGCAGCAATCAAATATATATATCCTCCTGAAATCACGTTCAGAACAGGCAAAAATTGCCTGATAAATTCCCTGGGTTCCGAGACCGATAATCCCCAGATTCTCAACATCAGGCACAGAGAGATGTCTTACCCCAACTGATCCAACGCCGGCAGTTCGCATTGCAGTGATGGTACTGCCATCAAGCACTGCCAGCGGTTCACCTGTTATGCCGTTGTTCAATATAACCAGGCCTGAAAGGAGTGGTTTCCCGATATCCAGATTTGCCGGAAACAATGAGATCAGTTTTGTGGATATATACTCCTTATTGATACATGGCATAATAAGGAGAGTGTTATTCTCAAAATCAAGATGTGTTCGATGAGGCATTATGAAATCTGTGGCCGGATCCTGTAAAAGTGCTTTTTCCATGCTGTCAATCCAGTCAGTATATGTTGCTGCTATCTTGATCTGCTGGCTGTCAATGAATATCATTCTTTGCCGGTTGGTTAAATATTGTAGAAATTAGTATAGATTATATTTACCATAATCAGACTAAAAGTAATATTTCCCTTGTAATTTCGCAATTCTGCAGGTGTTATGGATTATGGACAAGTATCAGAATCCAAACTCATTATTAGCGATCCACAATTATGCAATATTCATCCTATATTTGTATATGGCAAAACGGATTTATATATCGGTTTCCAATGATATAGTTACCGATAACCGGGTGCTGAAGATATCAGAGGCCTTAACTAAATGGGGCCAGAACATCACAATTGTGGGACGTGAACTTCCTGCAAGTTTGCAAGCTGAAAACATCCCCTTCAGGACAAAACGGTTCCGTATGCTTTTCAGGAAGGGGGTACTGTTTTATAAGTGGTTAAATATCAGACTATTCTTTTACCTGCTCTTTAAACCTGTTGATATCCTTGTTGCGAATGATCTTGACACTCTCCTGCCTAATTTTCTGGTTTCAAAATTAAGATGTAAATCTTTGGTATACGATGCCCATGAGTATTTCACCGGAGTACCGGAATTAATGAACAGGCCATTTGTAAGGGGTGTATGGAAACGCATTGAAATGAGTACCCTTCCCTATGTAGAAAATATGATGACTGTGAACAGATCAATAGCATCATTGTATCAGGAGGAGTATGGAATTGAACCGGTTGTTGTAAGAAACTTCAGTAAGAGATCCGGTTTTATTCCGTCGGCACGTATTGATTTTGGTTTAGACAAAGAGGAACTTCTCCTGGTGGTACAGGGCACAGGGATAAACGTAGGCAGGGGAGGTTCAGAATTACTGGAGGCGCTTGCTCGATGCGAAAGAGTACATCTTATATTTATCGGAAAGGGCAACGTCGTACCGGAATTGAAGGCCAGGGTTGCGGAATCCGGACTGGCTGAAAGGGTAACCTTTTTGCCTGTAATGCCATGGGAGGAAATGATGAAAATAACTGGTATGGCTGATGTGGGGATGAGTCTTGACAGTGGTAACAGTCCAAACTATTATTACAGCCTGCCAAATAAGATATTTGATTATCTGAATGCCGGTGTGGCAATAATTGCCACTGATCTTCCGGAAATTTCAGCAATAGTGAGTGAAAACAAATGCGGGTTACTTGTTTCGGGCAATGACCCCGGACTGATAGCGGAGGCAATAAGGAAAATCGAAACGGACAGAGATCTGTTGAAGGAGCTCAAGGAAAATTCGGTAAAAGCTTCCGCAAAATATTCATGGGAAGCAGAGATTGAGCAGTTAAAAATCGTTTACAGGAAGGCTGGTGTTGATATCAGCTGAGGACCGGAGATCACTTATGCATTTAAGAAAACAATTCAAACAGGAATTTGCCAGTTAGGCAAAAGCAGTTATGAAACTGATCGGATTGATAAAGAAACACTGCCTGAAAATATTGTTTGCAACGGCAGGTGCACTGGCCGGATTCCTTTACCGGGAGTTTTTTGGGTGTAATTCCGGAACCTGCCCTATTAAATAAAAATGGTACCTCACCACACTTTATGCCCTGATCCCTACCTGGCGGGAGATGTGCTGATCGGGTTCCTGAAGAGGAAGGTTGATAAGGTTTAATGGGTTGATAAGCTCTCACCCCTGAACACTCTCGCCGTTTTTTTCAGATATTTTTCGTATTTTGAACGATCGTTCAAGTTTTGATTATACAAAACTCCAATAATGATCTGAATATGAAAACCAACAGGCGTAATTTCTTAAAAACTGCGGCAGCTGTAAGTGCAGTTGCAGTTACAGGTAACGTAGTAAATAGTTGCTCATCACCTGAACAAAAGGAGTCAAATTTAAGTCATATAAAACAGACTGCTTCACAAGAGCATGTCCAGAATTTCAATATGAGCGGATATGCAGCCCCAATGATCGACACAGTCAGGGTGGGATTTATCGGATTGGGAAGCCGCGGCAGTGGTGCTGTATACAGGATGATGAATATAGATGGCACTGAAGTGATAGCTCTCTGTGATAAGCGACCGGCGGCAGTAAAGGCATCACAACAAACACTGGCAAGGTTTGGCTTTAACGAAGCAGCATCATATACCGGAGAGGAAGATGCATGGAAAGAGCTTTGCCAGAGAGATGACATTGACCTTATTTATATATGCACTCCATGGCACCTGCATACTCCAATGTCGGTATATGCAATGGAAAATGGTAAGCATGTAGCCTGTGAGGTTCCAATCGCAAAGACACTCGAAGAAGCCTGGCAGCTCGTTGAGACATCAGAACGTACCAGGAAGCATTGCATGCAGCTTGAGAATTGCTGCTATGACTTCTTCGAACTCTTAACCCTGAATATGACCAGGCAGGGTATGTTTGGCGATCTGGTACATGGTGAGGGAGCCTATATTCATACACTGACCGACCTGAACTTTGATAAATTTGATAACGATGATCCTACAGGTAGCGGATATGTTGATATGTGGAGGCTTAAGGAAAATTACAACCGCAATGGCAACCTTTACCCTACACATGGATTAGGCCCGGTATGTCAGGCAATGAATATAAACAGGGGTGACAGGATGGATTATCTCACCTCAATCTCTTCCAATGATTTTACTATGCATAAGAGGGCTCTCGAGCTCGCAGCAGAGGATGAATTCTTCTCACCCTATACTGAAGACAAATACAGGGGTAACATGAATGTCACCCTTATCCGGACGGCCCTGGGACGTACTGTAATGATACAGCATGATGTGTCAACACCAAGGCCCTATTCGAGGATACACCTTCTGAGCGGGACAAAAGGTGTGGCACGTAAGTGGCCAGAACCTGCCCGCATCGCAATCGGGCATATCTGGCTTAATGAGGACGAGTTCAATGAAATTCAGGAAAAGTATACTCCTGAGATTGTAAGGAGGGTAGGAGCGATGGCAAAAAAAGTTGGGGGACATGGCGGTATGGACTTCATTATGGACTGGAGACTTATCGACTGCCTCAGGAATGGCTTATCGATCGACCAGGATGTGTACGATGCTGCTCTATGGAGTTCAATTAGTCCGCTCAGCGAATGGTCAGTGGCAAACAGGTCCACATCCATCGATGTACCCGATTTTACCTGTGGAACATGGAAAACCAACAAGCCTCATCAGATCCACCTTGAAGAGGGAGGAACTACCGGAGTAAGAAAGATGGAGAGAGCTGATGCTTCGGTTCAGCTAAACGTTTAGTGTTACCTGTCAGGCGTTGACTGCCTATTCTCCTTGGTTCTGCCTCTGAGCAGATTTCATATTATTTACTAATTTTACTAAACATTTCTGTTTATAATAATTATTTGTATTTGCCCGAATTAATACTTGTATAAAAAACAGCAAATTATCCCGCATGGTGTTTCTGATAAATATTGTAAAGGGGAAAATATTGCATAGAAACTTTATGTATATAACGCTGATAGCATTTACTCTATTAGTATATATTACCGGCCTTTTTTCAGAAACCACCGTAGATTCTGCCAAATATGCATCGATAAGCCGTGAGATCTTTGAACATGGTGATTTTATTCATCTTAAGATACACGGGGAACCTTACATGCAAAAACCTCCTTTACTGTTCTGGCTTGGGGCCATATCCTTCAGGATCTTTGGGATTTCAATATTTTCCTTTAAAATACCCACCCTTCTTTTTACTTTTCTGGGTATATATTCGACATACCGAATGGGCCTGCTTTGCTATGACAAACGGACCGGTATCATTGCCGCTGTAGTATACACTACCAGCGAGGCTTTACTGTTATATAACATGGATATTCACACAGACGCACTCCTTACCTCCAATATTATTTTCGGTACCTGGCAACTTGCAGAGTACCTGAACTCACGTAAACCACTCAATTTTATTTTAGGGTTTACGGGTGTTGGCCTGGCAATGATATCAAAAGGGATGATCGGTCTGGTGATACCTGTATTTGCCATATCAGGCTTCCTTATGATAAAAAAGGATTTCAGGACACTTTTTTCGGTCAAGTGGCTGGCTGGTCTTCCCATATTACTGCTCATCCTCCTCCCTTTCTTAAAAGGATTATATGATCAGTTTGGGATAAGCGGGATAAAATTTTTCTTTTGGTCGAACAATATTGACAGGTTACGTGGAGAATATTCGAATTACAGACATGACTACACATTTTTCTTTCATACTATTGCTTACATTTTCCTGCCGTGGTCATTTTATGCTTTCACCGCTTTTATAAGGGATTGGAGGCAATGGCTGGGTAACAAATTTTCAGTTAAGAATTATTACAATGTTTATAGCTACTCTGTAATTATTCCCCTGGCATTAATCATCTCCCTCTCAAGTCAGCAGTCTCCACACTACTTCCTTCCACTAATCCCCTTTCTATCGATTATAACAGCCAGATGCATAAATGATGTTTCTTACTCCGATAGCTATCCTAAAACATACAAATGGATGCTGATTATCAGAGACATAATTATTGTCCTGCTGTGGGTGCTGACAGCAGCTTTTATAACATATTTCTTCCCTACAGGAAGATCACTGATTTGGATACCTGTAATACTTATGTTGCTGATATTGATCTATAGTTACCAGAAGTTGAAGTCAGGAATCCAGAAGGTGATTATTCCTCCTGTAGTTACGATTTTAGCCTTTAATTTTGTGGCAAACACCGTCTATATGCCTTCATCCATTAAATATCATGGTCCTATCCAGGCATCATACCTTTATAATAAAATAGCACAGGACAATTCTGTGCTTTATACCTACGAATATCCGCATTATGAGACCTATTTTTATCCAAAAAACGTCTCCATCCGTATTTCCGGAGAACAGTTGGATAATATTCTTGATCATGAATCATGCTGGTTTATCACCTCTGAAAAAGGGTATAATGCGATAAAAGCTCATGATGAGGAGATAATTACCTGTCAGTATATTTTCCCCTATAAAAAACTGACCAATATTTCGATCAGATTCCTGAATCCCAGGACCAGAGAAGGTGAACTTAAGAATATATTCCTGCTTAAAATCCGATAGTGATGGAAAAAATGTCAATTGTCATACCAGTTTACAACGAAGAAAAGAATATCAGGCCACTGACAGATCAGATCAACAAGGCTTTGCAGCATTCCGGAATAAAGTATGAGATCATATTCGTTGACGATGGATCGGAAGACCACACGGTCACCGAGATCAAAAGCATTATCGCCCGGAATATTACCCTTATTGAGCTAAAAAGGAATTTTGGGCAGACAGCTGCCATTAAAGCAGGCATCGATCATGCAGATGGGGATTACATTGCTACGTTGGATGGTGACATGCAGAATGATCCTTATGACCTGCTTATGATGCTTGATGTACTCAGGCAGAAAGATTGTGATATCGTCACAGGTATCAGGGCTAACCGGGCTGATGACTTCATATTGAGAAAGATACCATCCTATTTAGCCAATTTTATGGTGCGCAAAGTGACCCGTACAAATATTAAGGATAACGGTTGCGGCATAAAAGTATTTCGATCAGATATATTAAAAGAATTATCATTATATGGTGAGAGGCACAGGTTTATGGCTTCTCTGGCAGTGCTCGATGGTGCCACTATTGAACAGGTGGAAGTGAAACATCATCCCAGGGTACACGGGAAGTCGAAATATGGCTTAGGCCGCACACTTAAAGTGATCAGCGACCTGATCCTTATGAATTTTTCAAGGAAATACAGTCAAAAACCAATGTACCTGTTCGGGACTGTAGGAGTGATCACCTCAATTGCCGGTGCAATAATTCTTCTATATCTGCTCATTCAGAAAATCATGGGACAGGATATTTGGGGACGTCCTATAATGATACTCGGTGTTTTACTGATATTTATCGGTTTCCAGATAATATCGACCGGCCTTATCCTTGATTTGGTAATCCGAAATGAATATGAATCAAACAGGTCGAAACCATATAAAATTAAAAGGGTCAAACGTGCTGAATAAAAGGATTAGGGACTGGCTGATATTAATAATAAAGGTCGTTCTTTCCCTTTTGGCAATTGTTTATGTTCTGAAAAGGATCAAGTTGGGTGACATTAAGACTATCCTGGCTTCGGCCCATGATGTTTATCTGGTTTTTGCTTTTCTGCTTTTTGTTGCATCGAAGATGGTGGCTGCCTTCAGAACACTTCTGATCCTGAATGAATACAGTGTTACCATTTCATGGTGGGATAATCTCAAACTCTACTGGACGGGTATGTTTTATAATCTGTTTCTTCCGGGGGGGATCGGAGGAGATGTTTACAAAACCGTTGTTATTAACAAGATGCATTCAAACGGCATTAAGATAAGTGCCGGTGCCGTTTTAACGGACAGAATTGCCGGTGTTGCTGCCCTTGTGATTCTGGCTCTCCTTTGCATCCTGTTAACCGACCTGCATGATAACTATGGATGGATTTCATATGTAGGTATTCCCATTACGCTCATTGGCTTTATATGCATTATTCTTTTTTTCATGCCACGCCTGAAAAGTATTATTGGGAAGCTTCTTGGTTGGTCATTTCTGGTCCAGATATTTCAGGTGCTGGCTGTTCTCATTATCCTTGTGACCTTCAATATTAATACCGGCTTTCCAGAATACTTGCTTATATTTCTGATATCGTCCATTGCCGCCATGCTACCGCTGTCAGTAGGAGGGATCGGAATCCGTGAGCTGGTCTTTTTTTCGATCTCTGACTACCTGGGACTTGACCAGAACGTTGCTGTAACTGTAAGTTTCACTTTCTATCTGATAACTGCAATTGCCTCATTATGGGGTGCAATAACAGCCCTGGAGAGAAGGAGGTTAAAAAAGTCAGGAGTTTGAGGTTAATTCTGATTGCTGGAGCCTGTTCTGTTGGGCTTTGAGCATTGACACCTGAAAAATATATATATGTTTAACAGGTATGGAACTGATTAATAATTTATCTGCCAATAGCCTTCGGCCTTCAATCTCTTCAACTCCTTATATCCTATAAGATTTCAAGCTTACGGAGAGTTCCGGCAGTTGGAATCCCATTCCTGTCATACCCACGGTACCGGTAGTATCGCCTGAGCATCCAATTCAGATGTACCTTCCGGTTTTTGGGATCTGAAAACCTTTTTTCGTTAAGAAAGCGGCCTGGCAGGGTATCATCAGATACCGATATGCCCTCCTGCATATTCATATATCTCTCAAGAATATGTGTCCTTCTACCACATTTTCTGAACTTCCGGTCATGTGCTTTGTTTCGAGGGTCTGCCCTGAAACAGAATTAATATCAACATGAGTTCCGTCCCTGAAGTTATTCACCGGGAGCATTATGTTTTCTTCAGACCATCTCACGTTGGCAGCAGTACCATATCTTCTGTAGTATACAGAAGTATATTTATTGTTGTTTAAATCATCTGTGAGAACTTTTCTGATCTTTTTAAAGTATTCCGGTCTGGCCGGAACGATCTTATACTCATCTTCCCTGGCAATAACAGCTTTAAGGCTCTTCGATCCCATTACAGCACCTAATCCTGACCGTCCCAGGAACCTGTGTCCTGAAATAATATTTGCATACCTTAGCTGGTTTTCTCCTGCTTGCCCGATAGCCAGTATACCTGATCCTTGCGACTTAAATTCTTCTTGTGTAGTATCGGTATTCTTGTCCCAAACACCGGCAGCATCGGTAAATTTAACACCCTCCGAGCCTATCTCAAGAATTACAGGTTTTTCTGACTTGCCGCAAATTATCAGGCCGTCCCATCCGGATGTTTTGAGTGCCATGCCAAAGTGACCTCCACGTGATGAACTTGTAATAATGTTTGTAAGGGTTGATTTTGAAACGGCGGAAAACCTGCCTGAACAGGGTGCACCTGTACCCAAATAGGCACCTGTGTGGAAAATTAGTAGATTATCTGGTCCGAGCGGGTCATTTCCCGGAGCTAATCTGTCGTACAACAATTTTAGAGCAAGACCTTTGGCTCCAGGATATAATCTGGTGGCACTCTTTTCCATATCCACAACAGAAAAGCTTCGATCTGTTAAGTTAACCTCGAGTACCTTCCGCTGAGACCTTTAATAACTTTCATCTCATTAATATCCTGCTGCCTGACCATCTTTTCTGGATTCCGAAGCTCCAAAATAGACACCTTTATTGCTATCCCACATGATTGCCTGGTATCCTCCGTAACTACCAAGGTTCCATTGAACTTTATGTCCCATCGTCAACAACTTCTGTATCTCCTCCCATCTTATTCCACTTTCCAGGTACAGGGCACCACCATCAGTCATTAGCTCTCCGGTTGGCTGTGAGGAACCACCGTGCCTCATCCGCGGCGCATCTCCTGCCTCCTGCAGATTCATCCCGAAGTCAATCAGGTTAATAACTATCTGGGCATGGCCCTGGGGTTGCATTGATCCTCCCATCACGCCAAAGCTGATCCATGGTTTTCCGTCTCTGGTAATAAATGCCGGTATAATTGTATGAAACGGTCTTTTCCCGGGAGCATATGCATTATTATGCCCTTCGCTGAGGCTGAACAATTCACCCCTGTCCTGAAGGATAAATCCAAGGCCCGGAGGGCACATTCCGGAGCCCATCCCCTGGTAATTACTCTGAATTAAAGAGACCATGTTACCAAACTTGTCAGCTACGGTAAGATATATGGTATTCCCCTTTTCCAGGTCTCCGGGGCTATAGCTCCTGCTTGCTCTGTCAGGGTTTATAAGTTTGCGTCTCTCTTTGGCATATTCTTTTGAAATTAACTCATCAATAGGTATATCAACGAAAGAGGGGTCTGCATAATATTTTGCGCGGTCCTCAAATGCCAGCTTTTTCGCTTCCACAAAGTGATGGATGTATTCAGCCGAACCAAATCCCATTTCCTTTATGTTGTAGCCTTCAAGAATATTAAGGATCTGGAGTGCTGCTGTTCCCTGACCATTTGGCGGCAGTTCCCACACATCATAACCTCTGTAGTTAGTGCTGATTGGTTCTACCCATTCAGAGTGATGTCGCGAAAGATCGTCAGATGTTAGAAAACCACCCTGTTCCTTCATAAAATCTGATATTGTTCTTGCGATAGAACCTCTGTAAAATTCATTTCTGCCGCCTTTTGCAATTTTCTCAAGTGTGTTTGCCAGAGCGGGATTCCTGAAGACCTCGCCTTTTTCGGGTGACTTTCCATTTGGCATAAATACTTCTGCAACGTTCGGAAAGCGTTTCAGGTTAGCAGTACCTGACTTCATATACCAGGCAATCAACTCGGTGACAGGGAATCCATTTTTTGCATAATCAATTGCAGGTTGCAGAAGTTCGGCCATAGGAATTGTTCCGAACAGATCATGCATTTCAAACCAGCCATCCACGCACCCCGGAACAGATACCGGGAGGGGACCGTATGGAGGTATTTTTTCATACCCATTCTCCGTGAAGTACTCAAGTTTCAAGGTCCTTGGAGATCTGCCACTTGCATTCAGCCCAAATAGTTTCTCTTTATCGGCGCTCCAGATAATTGCAAAAAGATCACCTCCAATACCTGAACCTGTCGGTTCAACCAATCCCAGAACTGCATTGGCAGCTATTGCTGCATCGATTGCGTTACCACCTTTCTTGAGTACATCGAGCGCAACCTGGGTTGCGAGCGGCTGACTTGTGCAGGCCATACCATTTTGAGCAATTACTTCCGACCTGGTAGCAAAATCATGTCCTGTGATCCGGTCCTGTCCGGTCAGACAAAATGTTACAAGAATATGAAGTGCTAATGAAATCATTATTTTACTTCTCATTGTATATTGATTTATAAGTTATTTATTCCTATATGGAGCAATATCGCAATATTGTTCCGGAAACTGATCGGGTAAGAAAACCACATTAGTCATTTATTCCAGATACTAATAGAAGAATATTTATTCACATTTCCAAAACCGGGATCAGTTTTGAAAAGAAGTTTAATCCGGATACAGTATTAACAAGGTATGTTGGAGAGAATGGGGAAATGTGATGCAATATCCAGTCACCTGATATTATAGAGGTCGATCACCGTCCTTACCATCGCTTTTACCCCGCCTTCAAATGTTGGATAAAAATCCGGACAAAAACCAGGATTGTGAAGGGCAGGAATGCTGCTTCCCGCTTCATTTGCTTCAAGAAGTTTTTGCGGGTTTACAGTCCCTAGCCAGAAAAGTGCAATCTTCACCTGCTCCTCAGTTCTTCCATATCTTCCAAAATCTTCAGCTACGGTTGCCGGATCGACACGGAACACATTTTTCTCTCCAATAATATCTCTCATAGAAGCGGATGCTCTGTTAATAAGGTCAGGATCATTAGTTACAGGAGGAGTATAATGGTCACCAAGTATTAATCGCGGCATTTTATCATCAGGTAAGCCGGCCGCCCTTGCAATACCTTCCGGGATCCTTATCAGGGCTTCCCTGATCTTTTCATAAACCTTTTCATCAAAGAACCGCAATGTTAATTGCATGGTTACCTCTTCAGGGATAATATTGTCTTTTGTGCCTCCGTGAATTGATCCTACTGTCACAACAGCCGGGTAAACAGGATTTATTTCACGGCTAACAATTGTCTGAAGTGAAAGGATAGTCTGTGCAGACAGTACAATCGGGTCGATAGTAGTATGCGGCATTGCTCCATGGCCTCCTACACCAAAAATAGTAAGATCTGCTGAATTCACACCTGCAAATATTGACCCGGGATAGAATCCCACTGATCCTGCAGGTAGCTCGGCACTTACATGATAACATAGTGCAAAATCAGGAACAGGGAATCTCTTGAAAAGACCATCATTTATCATTCCGGATGCACCTCCAACAACTTCTTCAGCTGGTTGGGCGATAGCAATAAGTGTGCCGCTCCATTCTGAACTCAATCGTACCAGGGTGTTAATCGCTCCCAGCCATACAGTCATATGCATATCATGGCCGCAGGCATGCATCACCGGCCATTTGTTTCCTTCAGGGTCCTCTCTAATTCTTGTGCTGGCAAATTCGAGCCCTGTAGTTTCCTTTATTGGTAATGCATCCATGTCGGTACGTAATAGGATAACCGGCCCATCTCCATTCTTCAGTATGCCTACCACACCATTACCTCCGATTCCTGTTGTTACGTCAAAGCCAAATTCATCGAGATATTTGGCCATTTTTGATGAAGTTTCAAATTCCATTAATGATAGCTCGGGAGTCTGATGCAGGTCAACATATATATTGTATGCCCTCTCTGAAAACCTGTTAACCTCATTCCCAATCAAGACATTAATTGCTGATTCTTCCTGTGCGGTGGTTGTGCCGCATTTCAGCAGAACTATCGTTATTAAAGCACTGATGATAATTTTCTGTTTCATACTATAAATTGTATAAAGATTATTTATCCCAGGAAGTGAATGGATTTTGGCTCAGGTACGAATGGTAATATCTCGTATCATCCGTCACCTCTTCACCGATCCAGTCAGGCAATTCCGGCACTGTGGTCTCTGAATCCAATTCTATCTCAGCCAGGATAAGGCCGGAGTTTCTACCATGGAATTCATCCACTTCAATTCTCTGTTTCTTATATATTATTATATGTCTTGTTTTCTCAATTAAGAATGGCAGACATAGTTCAATCAGGTCATCAGCCTCTTTTTTGGTTATTTCCTTATCCCATTCAAACCGTGTCAGCCCTTTGAGTCTTCCCTTAACGGTTATATAACCTTTATCATCGAATGATCGAATCCTGACCACTCTGTCATTATCTACTGAAAGGAAACCCTGCTTGATGGAATGTGAGGAGGATAGATATTTGCTATAGTTCCCTTTGACAATGTATTTTCTCTCTATTTCAAACCCCATTTTATCAGTTAATAACGTTGTGAGTCACTCTTTTGCTTTTCCCTGTACCACAAATAGCCAAAAATTGATGCTATCACAGCAAAGATAATTGAAATTATAAGGCCCGGATCGAGAGAATATCGGACCGCCGTAACGGTAGTTTCCTCTATTCCTTCAACAACAGCTCCTGCCGCATTACCGGTTTCATAGAATACCGGAATATCAAATACATTCTGGACGAAGAAGAGAGACATAAATGATATAACACAGGCGATAACAGGCGTAGTGACCCATCCGGAAACAATACCTCTCAGGGTTTTAAAATTGATATTACCGACACCTTTATAGAGACCAATACCGATAATGGCCCCTACAATCACCTGTGAACTCGAAACGGGTACCAGCGGGATCCTGGGCAGTCCGAGACCGGCAACAAAATCAGAAAGAGCAGTCGATGAGAAAATGAACAGAACAAGAGAATGAGCAAGTACAATTATTAGAGCAGTATCAGCATTCAGCTCCAGAAGGTTGTTCCCCACGGTCTTCATAACATGTTCTGAATAGGTTACAATTCCAAACGCTATGGCAATACCACCCAGAAGGAACAGTTGCTGCCCTCCATTTAGTGTGAATAGTCCGAGGTCAACTTCAGGAAGTGATATTGCTGGTACAAACACTCCCATTACGTTAGCTATATTGTTGGCGCCAAGGCTGTATGATCCAAACGCCCCGACTATCAACAGCCCGGTACGAATATAGGACTCATACCGAACCATATGTATACGTGATCTGCGTTTGATAAATTTAAGCAGCATATAAAGTAATATGGCAAAACCAGCCCCGATTAATGGCCCGGTGACCCATGTTGTCACAATTTTTGTCAGTGATGTCAGATCGGTGGAACTACCGGAAAAAAAGTTCCAACCAATGATTGCTCCTACAATGGCCTGAGTAGTTGATACCGGAACGCGTATTCGGGTCATCCAGTAAACGGTCAGAGCAGCGGCAAGGGCCACTGTAAATGAACCCCCTAGTGCGTTTACGGCACCAAGCTTGCCGAGGGTGTGAGAGGCTCCCTCTCCCTGGAATACTGCCCCGAGAATGACAAATATTGAAGCCACAATCGCAGCCCTTTTAAAGGTTACCATCCTGGTCCCGACAGCTGAACCAAACACATTGGCAGCATCATTGGCACCCAGCGACCAGCCCAGGAAAAGACCGCTTGTTATGAAAAAAAGTACCATTCCTTAATCTAATTTTACTCTTTAAACTTTCGCCCTTTTCCCTTCGCTCTTTGCCCTTCGCACTTCGCCCTTCGTTTACATCACAACCCTGATTGCCATACTTGATAACAGGTCTGCGACTGATTCGGCATAATCTGACAATCTTTCGATGTGGTGTGTGAAATACCTGAGGTGAGATTTGTGAGAAAGGTCAAGTGATTTCATCTCATGGAAAATATACTTCTTGATTTTATTGGAGATGTTATCGCATTCCCTTTCGTAGAAATACACCTTGTTGAGCTGGTTCCTGACCTTGTGTGGCTCCTTGAAGAATAATCTGGCTGCGGGGATAAGTTCCTCTCCGGCCATTACGGCAACCTCTGTAAGGCTAATAAAATCCTTGTGCAACTCCTCCGGTATTGAAGGAATCTCTACGTCAAACTGTTTGAGTATCTCCTTTGTTGCATCGATAAGATCATCTATATCTTCTATAAGGGTGGCAACCTCAGCCCTGTGCTGCGGAAGAATAGTGTGAATGATCATGTTATTTTCGATCTCTTTTTGAAGCTGGTCGGCTCTGGATTCAAGCTTGTCAATCCTTACAAGATGACTTTCAAAAGAGATCATGTCATTCTGAAGGTAGCTTCTCACTCCCTCTTTAAAGATCAGAAGTCCCTCCTCAACAATATCAAAGAAGTCGTCAATCTTAATAATAATCTTCTTGGTATGCCGGGTAAAAACTGCCATGGCTGAAATATTTTATTTTTAAAAAATGTCCTTAAATTTATTAATTTAATCAGAACTTGAGAACTCTTTCAATTTTGTTTCTTTTAAGATAACCCTTCAGTATGACCTGAATATCCCTGTTGTCATTGGAAGGTTTTATGCAATCGTGTATTGCACCCAGACCGAAACCAACCTCATTAATATCAAAATAGCCGTAGCCAATATATTTCCCGTTGATTATCTTAACGGCACATTTTTCCTCATCATGCCTTCCGGAATCGATCAAGAAGAAATTTTCCTGGCTAAATACAAAATCATTCATTGCCTTTACTGACCTGAGATTATATGCAGCCGGAACCTCTTCACCACAGCAGGCTCCTTTGCAAATACTTACCTGATGATGAAAACATTCGCCCGGCGATTCATACAAACCACAGAGTTTCTGGCACAGTTCATATTTCTCCAATAGATTTTCAAGGACCTGCTTTGCATTGACCCTGGAGGTAAAGACTGATAGTAATCCCTTGTCTTCATTGATCTTACGAATCTCAAAACAGAGATATCCCTTTTCGTTATAGAAGTGGTATATACCCCAATGGAACCCTGTCCTTCTTTGTGCCCGGTTGTATTTTGGCTTATGGAGTTTTATCTCTTCTGATTCCATTAGTAACGCAATAAGCTCACTACCTGTCTCCTTCCAGGTTATTCCGGCAATTGCATCCCTCATCTCCATTGCTCTTTTTGATGTATTATTCGACAGATGGGTCATTACCCGTTGTTTAATATTTTTACTCTTGCCTATATAGATCAGTTGCCCCTTGTTATCATAAAAATAATAGACGCCGGAATCTTCCGGAAGCTGACCTAATATACTGATGTCGAGATCGGGATTTAGTTTTGAAAGTTTTGTATTATTGATAAAACCGGGATTATCGGATTGCGTCTCCGCTTCAAGGAGAATTTCAAACAATTTAACTGTAGCAAGAGCATCACTCCTGGCCCGGTGTCTCCCGTCGATATCAATTCCCAGATCTTTACAGATATTATCCAGGCTGTAGGAGCTATATCCTGGCAGTAATTTTCTGCCAAGGGATAGGGTATCGAGAAGATTCCTTATGTAATTGAATCCCAGATTTTTGAATTCCTGCCTGATGAATGAATAATCAAACCTGGCATTGTGTGCCACAAAGGTCTTCCCCTCAGTTATTTTAACGATATCCTTTGCAACCTCGTAGAACTTGGGAGCATCTTCCACCATCTCATTAGTTATACCCGTAAGGTTGGTTATAAAGTAAGGAATATTCCTTTCAGGATTAATGAGGGTAGAATATTCATCGGTTATTTTCTCCCCGTCATGGATGAAAATAGCTATTTCGGTGATCCTTTCTGACCTTGGACTGCCACCGGTTGTTTCTATGTCGACTATCGCGTACAATGGCAGTTATTTACCCGCTAATATAACCAGTTTTTGGCGCAGGTCTATAATAAGTTACTATTTTTGTGTCTAAACGATTTTACTATGAGAGAGTGTTATGGGCCGATATTCTCCGTTGATGGGGAAATTAAACTCAGCTCTGGATTTAATCCTCTGTTCGTGTTTGAAGGTGAGAGCTTTTATGAGGTACTCAGGGTGTTTGATCAGGTACCCATTTTCTTCGAGGATCACATAGAAAGATTATGGGGGAGTCTTGAACTTCAAGGGAAGCCCCGTCTGGCTTCAGCTGATTCAGTCAGGCAATGGACAAACTCATTGATTAAAAAAGCCGATATTGCCAATGGCAACCTGAAGATAGTATTCAATTTCAGCAATGACACCAGCAGGGTAATTATCTATTTTGTGGAGGCGCAGTATCCTGATGAAGAGATGTACAGGTCAGGTGTGGATACCATCCTTTATTATGGTGAAAGAAAAAATCCTGTGGTAAAGGTCTTTAATCTTCAGATGCGAAATACAATTCTCCGTCTGCTGGTCAGCAAAGGCGCCTATGAGGCCCTGCTTGTAAACGTGAATAATTGTATTACAGAAGGCAGCAGGTCGAATATATTTTTCATTAAGAATAATGAATTAATTACTGCTCCTGACGAATGCGTACTTGGCGGAATAACCAGAAGGCATATTCTGGACATATGCAATAACCGTAATATTCCCGTGGAACTAAGATGTATGCCGGTAGATGAACTGGGAAATATTGATTCGGCATTCATTTCAGGGACATCACCTCATTTGCTTGCTATAAGGAAAATTGATGAAAATGATCTTAAAGTCGATGACCCATTGCTGAAGAACCTATATTCAGAATACCAGGAACTTGTAGAATCCTATATAGCAATGAACAAACACGGGTGACCTCAGTGGATTATTTATGTAGTTAATTATCACTATATTTGGATCGAAAATAACAAACTATGGCAAGTGTCAGGGAATTAAAAAAAGATATTGATTACCTGGTTTTTGAGGTAATATCAGATTGTTTTACTGTAATGTCGGTGAAACCTGAGGAAAAGTCGGAAGAATTATCCCTGATTGTGGCAGATGCAGTTAAACTGCGAAATGACCTTGTCGCAAGGGCAAATCATCCGGTTGGAAAGGATAATCCGGGACTGGTAAAAGCTCATTACAGAAAACTACGAGAAGACCTCGTTAAAGGTGTTGACAAGCTCTTTGACCGTATCAGCAAAGTCGTCAAAAAGTAAAATAATTATATATCTTCCTCCCGCAGCTACTGCAATTCCCCTTATCATCAGAATTCATGTTAATTACCTGGTAGCCAACTCTTTTAGTAATGAGACTGGCGCAATCAGGGCAGACTGTATTTTGCCCCGTTTCACCATCGATATTTCCCATGTATACAAAATTCAAATACTCCAGTGCAATGTTAAATAGCTCATCCAGTTTGTCTTTCGCTGTGGCCGGGATACTTGATTTGTATCTCGGGAAATAGCGGCTGAGATGAAGGACCGTGTCCCTTCCTGTATTTTCTGCAATCCATTTAACACAATCACGAAACATTGCGATCTGGTCGTTCAGTGTTGGAATGATGAGCATCGTGAGCTCTAAATGCCGCCCTGATCTATGGATGTCAAGGATACTCCTTAGTACCGGTTTGAGCGTTGCCTTACTATGCTGCCGGTAAAATGAGTCATCGAAGGATTTCAGGTCAATGTTAAAGGCATCAATTACTTTAAGTAGCTCTTTTAGTGGGTCAGCGTTAATATACCCGTTAGTTACCATCGCTGTACGCAATTTTTTTCTATTGGCTAATACAGCAGTATCATACATAAATTCAAACCATACAGATGGTTCATTATAGGTAAATGCTACGCCTACATTATTTACCGCTTGCCTTGCCTGAGAAATCAGTTGATCAGGAGTTGCCACCTTACCCTTTGGGATTACCCCGAGATCGTTTACCTGTGAAATTGAATGGTTCTGGCAAAAAAAACATGAAAAATTACAACCATAGGATCCGGCGGATAATATATTATAACCGGGAAAGAAGTGATACAGTGGTTTTTTTTCGACAGGATCAAGTCCAAATCCGGATATCACACCGTACACCTGCGTTACCAGCTTTCCCCCTTTATTTAACCTGACGCCGCAAATTCCTTTTTGATCAGGTTCGATGGAACACTGATGAGGGCACAGCATGCATCTGACAACTGAGTTTCCTTCCTTTTTATAGTACCTGGCTTCCACAAATGATAATATTATTTGTAAAGTTAGAGTAATACCTGAAATTATTATAATATATTCAGCAACCAGCCTTGACCAATTGGAGAGAAGTAATAAATTTGCATCTGACCGATAATGAAAAACACTTCTCTATGTCTCAATATCTTCAAAAAGACTACTCATTAACACAGCTGACGATCCTTGTAATACTAAGGATACTCATCGGATGGCACTTCCTGTATGAGGGAGTTTCAAAACTGGCTAATCCTGACTGGTCATCGGCAGGATTTCTTCTGGATTCAAGAGGTCTGTTTTCAGTTTTTATTAACTCGCTAGCTTCCAATCCGGATCTCCTCAAAGCTGTCGATTTCCTGAATGTATGGGGACTGGTCGTAATAGGTCTGGGCCTGTTACTGGGCTGCTTCACCAGGATAAGTGTGATAGCGGGGATCATACTTCTTGGTTTCTATTATCTTTCACATCCGCCAATGATCGGATTTAAATTCTCGGTGCCTTCCGAAGGCAGCTATTTATGGGTTAACAAGAATCTAATTGAACTATTTGCGCTAGCTGTTCTGCTGGTGTTTCCTACAGGCAGGATAATAGGGATAGACAGATTCATATTCAGAAAATGACAATCACAAATCATGAATGATAAAGATCATAAAGGGCAAAATCAGGATCTCAATCAACCTGAAGATCCGGATAATCATAATATGAGCCGTCGCGATATAGTCAAAGGACTGGCAACTGTTCCTGTGCTTGGTGCATTTGCCTATGGTTATTATCGGAAACGGAAATATGAGAGGCAATTAAAAAGCAGTATCCTGCAGGAACTTAATATGCCAGATCATCAGCCTGATGAGCCTGAAAAAAAAGGATCAAATACGAAGATCCGAATTGGCCTTGTAGGATTCGGGATCAGGGGACCTCAGCTGGCAAAAGCAGCTGGCTTTCTTCATCCCGGTGATGTTGAGAAACTGAAGAATGCAGAGATAGAGAACAGCAGGGACAAGAGGCACCAGGAATTTATTGAGCAGGAGGATCTTAATATTGAAATAACTGCAGTTTGCGACATTTTTACGGTGTATGCAAAAAAAGCACAGGAAACCGGCGCAAACAGGAGCAGGGAAGGAGAGGGGGCTACTCTGGCAGATAAGCCTGTTATATTTAAAAATTACAGGGAGCTCGTAGCTGCTGATTTTGTTGATGCGATAATAATCGCAACACCTGACCACTGGCATGCTCCAATAACAATCGAAGCTGCACGGGCCGGTAAACATGTTTATTGTGAAAAACCACTCAGTTGGTCGGTGAGTGAAACTTATGATGTAAGAAACGCCATCAGGGAATCCGGAATTGTCTTCCAGCTTGGGCATCAGAATCGACAGACTGAGGCCTACATTAAAGCTAAGGAAGCTATACTCAATAATGTCCTTGGACCGGTGAACCTGATAGAGGTAACTACCAACAGGAACGACCCAAATGGTGCCTGGGTTTACGATATACACCCGGAAGCCGGTCCTGAGACTATTGACTGGGAACAATTTATCGGTCAGGCTCCCTGGCATGATTTCAGTCTGGAGCGATTCTTCAGGTGGCGATGCTGGTGGGACTACAGTACAGGTCTTTCGGGCGACCTTCTTACTCACGAGTATGATGCAATGAACCAGATACTTGGTTTTGGTATTCCCGATAGTGCCGTGTCATCGGGTGGTATATATTTTTTCAAGGATGGACGCACAGTACCTGATGTTCTTCATACGGTGTTCGAATTTGAGAAGCAAAACCTGACAATGATGTATAGTGCCACACTTGCCAGTAGCAAATCAAGGGGAAGAGTAATTATGGGACATGATGCCAGCATGGAGATTGGAAATTCGATGATGATCTATGCTGATCCGCAATCAACAAAATACAAAGAGAAGATAAAAGATGGTATAATTGATACATCCCTTCCAATCCTCTCGTTTACTCCGGGTAAAAAGAGTGTGGATGCAATTACCTCGGCCACGGAGCAATATTTTGCCGGCAGAGGATTGTTATATACCTACCGGGGAGGAAAGCGTGTTGACACATCCCATCTTCACATTAGGGAATGGTTATCATGCATAAGGGATGGAGGTACTCCCTCCTGCAATATTGACCAGGCTTTCGAGGAAGCCATAACGGCACATATGGGAACCATGGCTTTCAGGGAAGGAAGAAGGGTACAGTGGGACCGTGAAAATGAAAAAATTGTATAAAAATATTACGCCATGAACAGAAGAGACTTCATCAGGAATTCAGTTACCGCTACTGCCGCGTTATCATTTGTACCAATTTCATCATGCATGCCGGCCGATCCTAAAACCGGTTTGATACTCTATACAGTCAGAAATGAGATGAAAGCAGATCCGGAAGGTACGCTTGACAGGATTGCTGAGCTTGGTTTTAACTGGCTTGAAGCAGCCAGTTATGCCGACGGGAAATTTTATAATATGAAACCGTCAAAATTCCGTGGGCTGATTGAGGATAGGGGAATGGAGCTTATCAGCAGCCATAACGATCTCAATCCTGGCAATGTTGATGAGGTAGTCGGGGCTTCCGTTGATGCTGGTCTGAAATATGTAGTTATCCCGTCATTACCAGGAAGTTGGACCTCCTCCCCGGATGGATTTAAGGAGGCTGCCGGCTTTATGAACGGCGCGGGTGAGAAATGCAGATCTGCAGGTATCAGATTAGGCTTTCATAATCACCAGGTAGAATTCATTGCGATCGATGGTATTATCCCCTTTGATATCCTTGCAGGAGAATCTGACCCGGAACTTGTTACCTACCAACTCGACCTGGCATGGATAGTAGCAGCAGGCCAGGATCCGTTGAACTTCTTCCGGAAATATCCCGGAAGATTTGAGATGTGGCATATCAAGGATCTGTCAGATGAGGGTAAGGATGCTACTCTGGGTGAAGGATCAATTGATTTTAATCCCATATTCTACAGCGCGGCGATTTCTGGTATGAAGTACTTCTTTATTGAGCAGGACGATTGCCGGTCACATACCCCACTTGAAAGTATTAAAATCAGCAGGGAATATTTATTAAACCAGATACTCTGAAATGGTATATCGAATATCGATTAGCGAATGTTGATTTTAGAAGATGCGTATTCCAGGAAGCTTATATCGGGGATTTTGAAAAGATTATATACCGATTAAAAACAGATCATAAATAAAATTGCTAATCGATATTCGTAAATCAATAGTTGCACCTATAGGGTAATCCACCTCTCTTCCTTTGAAGATCTAACTACAGCTTCAAGGAATTTCATCCCTCTTACACCATCCTCAATACCAGGGAAGTCGAACATTTCATCAGATTCCCTGCCTTCTTTCCGGGCTATCACCCTTAGCGCAAAGTTGCGGTAGAGGTTTGCAAATGCTTCGATGAATCCTTCAGGGTGTCCCGCAGGAATTCTTGAGTGTTTACCAGCATAGTTGCCAATATGATTGAAATTCGTAGCAGTCCTGTATACCTGATATGGGGCATCCTTCCACCTTACCAGAAGATCATTTGGGCACATTTGTTCCCAGGTAACGCTTCCTTTTGTTCCGTACACTCTTATCTTCAGGTTATTTTCTTCACCCAGAGCGATCTGGCTTGCTATTAGAGTACCCCGAATCCCATCTTCGAAATTGAGAATAACATTTCCATCATCATCGAGTAGTCTCCCGTCCACATAGCTGTTCAGCTGTGAAAAAAGTCTATCAACAAGTTTACCGGTGAGGTATTCAGAAAGTTGAAAAGCATGCGTGCCTATGTCGGCCATGCACCCTGCATTACCGGCCCTGGAAGGATCTGCTCTCCATTCGGCCTGCTTGTTTCCCTTTACTTCCTCCTTATCTGATAACCATCCCTGCAGATATTCAGTGACCACCTTCCTTATTGTACCAAGTTCTCCGCTGCAGATCAGTTCTTTTGCCTTTTTTATCATGGGATAGCCGGTATAATTATGGGTAAGACAGAATATCCTTTTGTTCCGTTGTACTGCTTCCTGGAGTATTAATGCCTCATCTGCTGTAATACAAAGAGGTTTATCACAGACAACATGGAAGCCTGCATTCAGGGCATCAAGTGCCTGTTTGAAGTGAAGGAAATTTGGTGTCACAATGCAAATAAAATCAGGACGATCCTTATCCGGCAGCTGACTCTCCTTTCGGATCATATCCTCCCAGCCGGAATAGACCCTCTGTGCGTCAAGCCCCAACGCCTCTCCACTTTTTTTTGAGTTGTCAGGATCACTGCTGAAGGCTCCCGATACCAGTTCAATCATAGAATCCATCCTGGCTGCCATAAGGTGGACCGGCCCTATAAATGAACCGTGTCCTCCACCTATAATTCCCATTTTAAGTCTCATAATGGCTGGTGTTTGTAAAAGATCTCGATTTTATGCCCCGTTGCAAACTCAATAATGTTCTCTTTAATGTTTTCACCAAGGTCAGGATATTTAAGTCCGAGTTTGATCCTGTACCTTCTGCCATCATTGAAAAGTAATGAAATATCATGAGACCCGATCTCAACAGTTTTAATGTTGTCCGAGTAAAATTTCTTTGGGGTTAAAAGGCTGTTCTGTCTGACTATAAATACTTTTTCTTCGAATATCATATACCTTGTTGCTAATCCTAACCCGGAATAGATCTGGTATAATCCGAACAGAAAAAGAAAAAGCGTTGCCAACCAGAACATATTATTATTGTTATCAGGAAGTTTAAGAAGGTATACAGACCACCAGCCTGATGTAAAAAGACAGAGAAGCCCGAAGATCACCATTATTACTCTTACCATACGTTTTTCCGGCCTGTCATCAAGTGAGATGTGCTTATGTTGCATATCTGATTTTTATTTAACTGCAATTTATCCTTTTTCTGCAACTTATTAAAACCGGATTTTTTTAATTAAATAAACTTTTGATTAGATAGAAATTGTTAATTTTAAAGGTTAAATAAATATAAATCACCAGATAATGAAAGAAAAGCCGGCCAAGATTTCCAGAAGATCATTTGTAAGTAAAACTGCAGCAGTAACTGCAGGATTGTCTATAGTTCCCAGTTCCGTTATAAGTGGCATGGGATATACTCCGCCAAGCGATAAGCTGAATATAGCAGGTATCGGTATTGGAGGTATGGGAAATACCGATCTAAGAGCTCTGTCAGGAACCGAAAATATTGTTGCAGTTTGTGATGTCGACTGGGGCTATGTGGGGGCAAAGTTTGATAATTACCCGAAAGCAAAGAAATACTGGGATTTCAGGAAGATGTATGACGAAATGGAAAAATCAATAGATGCTGTGGTTATTGCAACTGCCGACCATACCCATGCCATTACCGCTGCCAATGCAATTAATATGGGTAAGCATGTGTACGTTGAAAAACCATTGACCCACACGGTATATGAATCAAGACTCCTTACAAATCTTGCTGCAAAGCATAAAGTCGCCACCCAGATGGGTAACTGGGGAGCTTCAGGGGAAGGTGTAAACAAGGTTATTGAATGGATACAAAACGGGGAAATTGGCGAAATTACAAAGGTGGAGGCATTGACAAACAGGCCAATATGGCCACAGGGACTTAATCGCCCGACAGAAGAAATGGCTGTTCCGGAAACGCTTAAATGGGATCTGTTTATCGGCCCGACGAAACCACGTCCCTATAATAGTATTTATCACCCGTGGAACTGGAGAGGCTGGTGGGATTTTGGAACAGGTGCTCTCGGGGATATGGCCTGTCATATACTTCACCCTGTTTTTACCAGCCTGAAGTTAACCTATCCAATTAAAGCTCAGGGGAGCAGTACCCTGCTATTAACCGATTGTGCTCCAAATGCTGAAATAGTAAAACTGATATATCCGGCCAGAGAAAAACGCAAGGATTATAAAATTAATCTTCCTGAAGTAGATGTTACCTGGTACGATGGTGGACTTAAGCCTATGAAACCTGAAGGATGGCCTGAAGGAAAAGAGATCGGTGACTGGGATGGAGGTGTTATATTCCATGGAACCAGGGACAAGCTTATATGTGGATGTTATGGAAGAAACCCCTGGCTGATGTCAGGAAGAGTTCCGGATGTGCCAAAGTCTGAAAGAAGAGTTAAGGATGAAGAACATCAGTTAGATTGGGCACGTGCCTGTAAAGAGAGTCCTGATAGCAGGATTCCTTCAAAATCTGATTTTGCTGAAGCAGGACCATTTAATGAAATGGTCGTAATGGGAGTGCTGGCCGTTCGTCTTCAGGGATTGAATAAAGAACTGGAATGGGATGGTGCCAGGATGGAGTTTACCAATATCTCCGACAGTGATGAAATTAAGATCGTGACCGAAGATGTTTTCAGTATTACCGACGGGCACCCATCTTTCCATACCAAGTATACTGACCCTATGAACGCTAAGGCATTTGCCAATGAAATGATCAAGCATACATACAGGGATGGCTGGACACTACCGGAGATGCCAAGGCAGATCACTAATTGATATTAATTTAAAACAAAAAGAAATATGAGAATTATAAGTTATCTGATATCTTTAATCCTGTTGATAATTATTGCAGGTTCATGCGGATCGAAAAAAAAGGGTATAAAAGCAGCAACTGATGAGGGCTGGGTGGTTCTTTTCGACGGTACCTCAACTGATAATTTCCGTGGATACATGAAAGAATCCTTTCCCGAGAGAGGCTGGGAGGTTGTAGATGGTACGTTGCACTGTGTCGGTTCCGGTATGGGTGAAGCCGGTGGCGGGGGAGGTGACATTATCACAATAAACAGATACAGCAATTTTGAACTTTCCCTGGAATGGAAAATTTCTGAAGGAGGTAACAGTGGTATATTCTATCTGGGACAGGAGCTTGAGGGCAAACCGATCTATATGTCTGCTCCGGAAATGCAAATTCTTGATAATGAAAAGCATCCTGATGCCAATTTAGGCAAAGATGGTAACCGTAAGGCGGGCGCATTATATGACCTGATACCTGCAGTTCCGCAGAACACAAAACCTGCCGGAGAGTGGAACCAGGTGAAAATAATGGTTTACAGGGGCACAGTAGTACACTGGCAGAATGGCAAAAATATACTTGAGTATCATCTTTGGACCGATGCATGGAAGGAGATGTGTGCAGATTCGAAATTCAGGGATTGGCCTGAATTTGTGAACCCTGCACAAGAGGGTTACATAGGACTTCAGGATCACGGTGATGATGTTTGGTTCCGGAACATAAAGATAAAAGAGCTGTAAAATTCCGTAACCTTCAGAACTTTTACCGGGCCTCAGGGTGAAAAATTTCATGCTCTGATACAGATATTCACATTATAGTATTAAGAAGAGGTGCATGATTGGCTGTCTGGATTCAGGCAGGTGATCTGCACCTTTTTTATTAGTCAATTTTTTATTCTAAATTTATTGAACAAACCAAAATTCGATTATCATGATGACCCGCAGAGAATTATTAAAGTCAATGGCTCTTGGTGCTTTTGCATTGCCTGTTCTTACTTCCGGCAGTCTCGCTAACCAGATGCCTGTAAAGGAATTACGTAAACTCACCGGAATTCCGGGACTTCCTTCTGACGACGACCCTGACTTCTGGATAAAGGTGCGCGACCAGTTCCTTCTTGCAAGGGATAAGGTGTTTTTCAATACCGGCACACTTGGCGCATCACCAAGGATTGTGGTATCAAGAATGATGGAACATTTTCATCATGTTGCAATGAATATTGCCGACTGGGATTATGAGGGAGATGGAGGTATGATGAGCGGGTACTTTCCTTACAGGAACATACGAGAGAAAATCGCAGATCTTCTGCGCGTCGATACCGATGAGATATCCCTTACAGAAAATGTAACCCAGGGGATGAGCTATCTGGGATGCGGTATCGACCTTATGAAAGGAGATGAGGTTCTTACAAGCAACCAGGAGCATCCGGGCGGTCAATCTTCGTGGTTATTGAAAGAGAAGCGGGATGGAGTAGTATTTAAAATAGTTGAATTACCCAAACCCATCCATAACGAGGAACAGGTTATTGAACTGGTTGTTAACGCATTTACTCCCAGGACAAAAGTGCTGATGTTATCGCATGTTATAACCGGATCAGGTGCAATTCTTCCTGTTAAGGAGATATGTGCCGAGGCCAGGAAACGGGGCATAATAACAATTCTTGATGGTGCCCAGGCTGTTGGTCATATAGAGGTAAACCTGAAGGAGACAGGATGTGATGCATATACGGGTTGCTTTCACAAGTGGATACTGGCACCGGCAGGGAATGGTTTTCTATATATAAGGAAAGACATGGCTCCGAAGGTCTGGACAACACTAGCCGGTGGCAACTGGGATAACCATGAGGATGAGGGTTTCAGATTTACCCAGAGAGGAACCGGAAGCCTGACCCTTCTTATTGGACTTGAGGCTGCTCTCGATTTTCATAACGAACTGGGCCATGACAGGGTAATTAGCCATATCAAAGGGTTAGGGTATTATCTAAGGGAGGGATTAAGAAAAAACCCAAAAGTGAAGATATATTCACCCGATCAGGAGAAAATGTGCGGGGCAATAACTGTATATGGGATAGAAGGTTATAATGGACCTCAACTGATGGCTGAAATGTGGAAAAGAGACAGGTTGAGGCCGCGGTCAAGCATGGGCATAGGCCTCAGGCAATCGACACATATCTACAACAGTATAGAGGAGATTGACAGGTCACTTAAGATAGTTGGTGAGTTGTCTGGAGCCTGATGATTGACGAATAATGATTACCCCTGCCTGCCGACAGGGGTAATCATTATTCGTCAATCAATACCTATTCATTAAGTAACCGGATTTCCTTTAAGCCCGATCTCTTCAGCCACCGAGCGCATACCCATAATACAATTCTCGATCAGCAGGCCAAGCTCAATACCGAGCATTTCAGCTCCTTGTTCAATTACAGTTCGGTCAACTCCTGCTGCAAATCGCCTGTCATTCCACTTCTTCCTGACCGATTTGGCTTGCATGTCGAGAACGCTTCTTGATGGCCTTACGAGTGCGCTTGTGGTAACGAGTCCGGTTAATTCATCCATTGCATACAGGGTCTTTTCCAGAAGGGTAAGAGGCTCTACATCAGTTACTATCCCCCAGCCATGACTCATAACCGCCCGTATATACTCTTCTGGCCAATTGTTTTCCCTGAGTATTTCTTCTGTCTTTTTGCAGTGCTGACCGGGATACATCTCGTAGTCCAGGTCATGTATCAGTCCGATGACACCCCAGAATTCTTCATCCTCGCCATGTTTTCTGGCCATGTACTTCATTACTCCTTCTACGGCCAGTGCATGTTTATACAGACTTTCAGATTTGTTATACTTTTTAAACAGGTCTATTGCCTCATCACGTGTTGGTTTGATTTCACTCATTGGATTTCTGTAATAGTAAGCTAATAATGGAAACGGGAAACACTCTCTATGTTAGTATTTAATTGCTTTGTACAATGATCTTCTGTCACCTGTATTGATAACAACCAGATAGATTCCGGGCTGCATGCCACTGGTTGGTATCATTATCTTTTCGCCCTCTGAAATAACTTCAAAATTGATCTGTTTTAATTTGATACCTGTTGAATTATATACCTCGATACTTGTATTATTGAAGTTACCGTTGCTAAGGATCGTGAATTGGTCCCGGAACGGGTTTGGCATAATTTTGAAAGTATAATCATTCAGAATAATGTCAGATAACCCTGTACTGAGAACCTGGATTCTCACTGTATCATTCCTGGTATAATCGTCAGGGTTTGTCCTGCAAACCTCAATACTATATGGCCCCTCAACAGAAAGGTCGGTGCTCTGGACAAATGATACCTCCACAGTGTCACCAGGTACCAGCTCGGTTGAGAAATCTTCAGATACCACCGGTTCATCATTTACACTATAGGTCAGGCTAAAATCATTTATGGTATGATTACTCAGGTTTGTCAGCTCAACGGTAATTATTTCAGTCTGATAATTCTTGCTTGGTACCGAAGGTGAAATGATCTTATTTAATGCAATATCATTCTCCAGGAATGATATTTCCGGAAATCTTACAAGGTCTATAAATGCTGCATCAAGGCCTTCGGAGTATGATACATCCTTTCTGTACTTCCATTCAAGATAATGGACTCCTTTGGATAGTGGTATCTTACTTAGTTTCCAGCCGGATTCCCCTGATTCGATGAAACTGAAAAGACTGTCAACATGAAACATGAAAAGGTCATAGCTTTTCTCAGAGGATACCATATACCAGAATTTCAACGTATCATCTTCAGGCATATTCAGATACAGTGAAAGTACTGATTCCTGATTATTGGTAATTTCTCCTGAAATAGCAGCAAACGAATTGCTCTGTTTTTCCGTGTCAGTGATAATCCATGGATGATCAGGGTCGTTGATCCATGGGAACGAGTTAAAGTTCTGGCTCTCAAAGTCTTCCGTGCACCGTCCGGCAACAATGGCGAGGATTTTAATATCTGAATATGGATCACAATCAAGGGTAACATCAAAACTTACAATTTGTGCTTCAGGAGTACCAGCATCAAGTGATGCAGATGCAGACACCTCAATTACTGAGCCTGCCACCATAGGCCCGGTAGGGATTGTAGTCAAATCAAAATCAATATATTGTGAGATATTGTAAATCAAAAGGTTACCCGAAATATCGCTTGAGCCCTGGTTAGCAATCCTGAAAATTACATCAAAGGACTCACCGGACTCCGGCAGCCCGTTCCCATTCCCTGAAAGCTGGTCGTCGATATAGCAATTTAGTATAGCGGGTTCAGGCCCATGGAGACTAATAGCAAATGTAAATTCCACCATGTTAAGATTATAGTACATCTTGAGGTTAAAGGTTACGATCTCCATATCTGGAACACTGTCGGCAACAACCATATTAAAAGCTTCGGAAAGGTTTACCTGACTGAGAGAGCCTACAGTGCCGATATTGATTGAATTAATCGCGATATTAAAATAACCGGAGTTTGTTGAAAGTGTCAGGGACACGTCGTCAGCGGGCTGTCCGCCTGCATTCTGTATATCAATACTCAAAGCAATTTCTTCTGAATAATCAGCAAAACCATCATTGTTGCCCAGAGGATCGGAAGTGTTAACATCTATAATATTTAACCAGGCAGTATCAGACCCGGAAAAGTAAATGGTCTTGATAAGAGGAACCATGTTCTGCCCGGTAATAACTATAAGGCAAGAATCCTTTGGAAGATCGGGTATATTAAGAGTGGCTGAACCTGATGGGGAGGTATAAGAGGCGTCCCATAGAGTATCAAAGTGAGATATTGCAATGTAAGCGAATGGTTCGGCAGTTACCGAAAATGCCAGCAGTGCAGGGGGGATGGTATCAGGTAGCGAAATATTGAAGGTGTCAGGGGTCCCGATAAATGGAGTTATTGAGGGATCACCTAAAAGGGTATAGGTTTCCCAATAATATTTATCTAGGGTACTGGTGCTGGATGATACTGCAAGGTTGCCTGCAAAGAGTATCTGTCCCAGTGATGTATACCAATCAGAGGGCGCCTCATCATGCTTGTGGAACAGCCGGTCATAAAAACCCAGACCTGTATCTTCGTAAGTGGGATCTGTCGTCAGGGTGGATGCACCGATAGCCCAATAGAAATCTTCGTTCCAGTATGAATCCATTGAGCACCCAATAAAAGCAAGGGCTCCTTTGTCAATAGCCCTGACCATGGTGGATCCAAAACAATTGGAATCATTATACCTTGCTGTCTCGCAGGCATTGCTTATAATAACAGGATACATTGATGAATTGGTCATATTGGCAACAAATAAATAATCTATCCCGGTATCCAGCCACCCGTGTCTGTCGCCATGGCCGGTATAATTGACAAATCCTGCACCGGTATTAAGCATATATTTGACCGAATCATAACCTGCGTTCCTTATTGAGTCAACGGTAGAGTGAAAGAAAATATGAGGGTTAGTTTTATTTGCTTTATTAAGATATAATGCAGCATAGTTCATCTGCCCGTTCATTTCAGATATATGACCGGCATCCAGCCCTGTGAGGGCCACTGCATCCGCATAATGAGTAGAAGTATCCGGAAATTCAAATTGTTCATATTCAACAATTTTCCTTACTATTGCCTTCATCTGGATTGTGTCGGTTGCCGGAAGACGGCCATAGAACATATCAGGGAGATAATCGCCACCACCGTCAAATTCTGCATAATACATATCAGACAGTCTGGAGGTGCCATCGGAAAAAGGTATAATATTCAGATCACCGGCAATTATCAGATACTCGGGGGAAGGGTTGTCAGCGGTCGGATTGTTATATAAATAGTTCAGTGTGTCTTTAATATCGGAAAAAGTCCTTTGCAGATTATTACCATCAACATAGAGTTCAGTTACCCTGAATCCTCTCTTTGTCTTCCATTCAACCAGTGGTTTAAGGTGCTTCTTCATAGTGGTGTCCGAAAGAATGATCAGACCGGAGGGCTTCAGTGAAAATCCAGGGATTACATCATCAGGATCAAAATCAATAAGCCCCTTTTCCAGAAGATTGTCAAATGAACCTGATGCATAGGCCCCCTTGAGACCAGTTTTCCCGGACTGTTCCACATATTCTATCGAAATATCCATTGAAGTGATGATATCAAAATAGTTGGATGCCGGGTAATATATAACAGGATTAATCTGGATAATGCCAACATCCCTCCCCCTTATGGTTCCGATCTCTTTGATTGAAACTGTATCCGCCAGGGGCGATTTATCCGTTTCATATGTATTTCTATCCCTGATCAGCCTTCCGGATCCTCGCTGAATCTGTTTTGTCTGACCGGGTTGTGCAGGTATCAGTTGCCCTCTGAAGCCAGTGCTTTCAGGGAAAACACGTTCGTAAATAATATTATTGATACTGATTTTCGTGACCCTCCTGCCAGTCAGATCAACAAGTTTGGTAACTACGGGCAGTTCGGGCATGCCGGGGTCTGATATATATGAGTGGCCAGGTATCTCCATACGGATAAAATCACCTTCTTCAAATTTTAACTGACTGAAGGTATATTTACCTGAGCTGTAAGCCAGATCGAGCCTGCTTCCCGCCTGACCGGGTAATGCTGACACAATACCAACAGGGAACTCCCGGTCTGTATTTCTTTCCGATTGTGCACCTGACGGTAGCAGATTGGCCAAAAGCAGAAATGTCAGGATATATTTACGATCAAATCCCACCGACGCTTTATTCTAAAACGTATAACACCTAAATTCAGCAGACAATATACCAAAATTAGTTTTATATTGGAAAAAAATATAATATTGATAATGTTCCAGGATTTGTATCTTTATGACCAAAACAGGGGAAAAATTCATATGATACGGCTACTGATTACCTTATTTATACTCATTGTTTACCCCAAATTTGTTTCCGGGCAGGTTAATAAGGGGGGGGTTCCTTTAATAGAGAATATAAGTACGCTGAATACTCCCGGCGCTGAACAAAACTGGTGTGCAGTAAGGGACAAGAGAGGTATTATGTATTTTGGTAACCAGGAGGGTGGTGTAATTGAATATGATGGACACTTCTGGAACCTGATACCAACTCCAAACGGGACCAGAATATATGATATGGCAGTGGATGAGGATGGAACAGTTTATGTAGGTTCTGCCTATGAATTCGGTTATCTTGCCCCTGGTGAAATGGGTAGTATGGCATACGTTAGTCTTATGCCCAAGATTGACTCTTCCTATGCTGAGGATATGGGTGAGGTATGGTCTGTTCTGGTGGATAGTAATCATGTATACTTCTCAACTCTAAAGAGATTCTTTGTATATAATATTAATAACCAGCAAGTTGAGATATATGATCACTCTGAGTACCTGAGAACTGTTTTTCATTTGGAAAAAATTGGTGACAGGATTTTTGCCAGCGATAATTTTCAAGGATTATTTGAATTGAAGACCGATTCCCTTGTAGCTGCACCGGGTGGAGATTATTTTACCGGAATGCCGGTAATGACGATGATCCCGGGAAAGGAAGATGGAGAGGTTATTATAGGTACATATTACTCTGGGATAACTAAACTGAACTATTTGACCGGAGAGGTGGATGAAGATTTCATTGATAGCTCTGTAAACGAGTTTTTAGCTGTAGCGAACGTATATAACGGTTTCAGGCTGACAGATACCACTTTTATTATAGGTACTGTATCGGGAGGAGGAAGTTTCATCTTCAATCTTGATGGTGAATTACTGGAACAATTCAGTTCTGAAAACTCAGAGTTATTCGATGACAGTATTATGTCGATGTATTTCGACTTCAATGAAGGATACCCGGTTCTATGGCTTACAAATTACGGATATATAAGCAAGGCATATTTCGGCCTGCCATTCAAGGTTGTCAATATGGACCTTTTCAGTAATTCAGCTCTTAATTCACTGATGGTTTACAAGGGAGACCTTTATGTGTCTAATGATGTCGGACTGATGAAAAATACAGTGGATCAGAACGGATATATGTCATTTGAAATGGTAGAGGGAATTGCAGCCCAGACATTCCCTTTGCTGAATTTCAAGTTTGGGAGTGCTGACCTGCTCCTGATCGGCACCATAAGTGGGCTTTATTCATATGATGGCACCAATACGGTGAAAATTGATGGTGATAAAAATATGTATGTAAGATCACTCTTACAGTCTAGGGAAAAGCCGGACCTGCTATTTGTCGGGCAGGAAAGAGGATCGGTGGATATACTGAAGTATAACAGGGGAATTTGGGAGATCAAGGGTAAGATTGCTTTTTTTGGTGACACAAGGATTTCTGGAAATATCCTCTCTATTGCTGAAGATGAGGAGGGTGTGGTCTGGTTTGCCACTGATGCTCCGTCAAATCTGTACAGGATAAAATTCAATGAGACCGACACTCTGGTTCAGAGGCTGGACCAGTCAAACGGTATAACAGCTAAACGGATTTCCAGTTTGATCAAACTTGAGGAGGATCTTCTTATCGGTACCGACAACGGCCTTATGAGATATGACAGGGATAACGATATGTTTGTTACTGAGGAAAAATACCTTGGGACTGATCTTCAAACAGACCTTGGATTTGACAACATTTACCAGGATAATGATGGTGATATCTGGTTTGGGGTAAACAATCCACGAAACTTTATTTATTACTATCCTGAAGATATTGGATCACAAGGCATTATTAGCAGGCCGTTCTTTATGTTACCAAATACAAATACCACTGATTTTACTGAATTCAAGGGGAATATCTGGATTGTAAAATCCAAACAGCTCTTCGTGGTAAACAAAAATCTTCTGGAACAATATCAGGGAACTTTTAAAACTCTGATAAGGCGTGTCGTGATCAACAGTGATTCTGTCTATTTTGCCGGTACTTTTTACACCACCAATGAAACGGGCAAGAGAATCCCCGTTGCTAAGCAGCCTGTCAACATGATACCTGAGTTCAAATATTCCGATAATGATGTTTCCTTCTTTTATTCTTCGCCATTCTACCTTGAGGAAGATAGTATCAGGTACAGTTATGTGCTTCAGGGTTTTGACAACGAGTGGTCCAGATGGGACAATGTGAATTACAGGGACTATACAAACCTCCCCCATGGAAGATATACCTTCAGGGTCAGGTCCAGGAATGTGCTTGGAAGTTATGGTGAAGAGGCTACATATGAATTCATTATCCAGAGACCCTTGTATCTTACCCTTGTGGCAATGTTTGGTTATATTGTCCTGGCTGTTCTTCTGATCTATATTATTATCAAGGTATATACCCGTCGACTTATAAATGAAAATATTCGCCTTGAAGGAATTGTTGCAGAACGAACCGCCGAGGTAGTCAGGCAAAAAGAGGAACTTGAAGCTAGTATTCATTATGCAAGCAGGATACAAAGGGCAATCCTGCCTTCACAAAAAGTACTGAAAGAGAAGGTCAAGGATTATTTCATACTTTTCAGACCCCGGGATATAGTGAGTGGTGACTTCTACTGGGTTACTGAAAAGGATAACAGGGTATATATTTGCGCAGCTGACTGTACGGGACATGGTGTCCCCGGGGCATTCATGAGTCTGCTTGGTATTTCATTCCTTGATGAAATTGTCAATAAATCAGGTGTCATGGAAACTAATGAAGTTCTAAATGCGCTCCGGCTTCATGTAACCAATTCCCTTAAACAGATGGGCGAGAATGAGGAGGAAACCAAGGATGGGATGGATCTTGGCCTCCTGGTTGTTGACTTTGTTGATAATATGATAGAATTCTCCGGGGCTTATAATCCTTGCTGGACAGTAAGGCCCATGAGTGTAGCAGAGAAAAGGAAATATCTCAACGGAGAAGTTGAAGATGAACGTGGAAGCCTGTCAAACGGCGAATACCTGCTTGAGACAATTGAAGCTGACAGGATGCCGATCGGTATCAGTACGAGGATGAACCAGCCATTCGGTCTTTACAAACAAAAGGTAAACAGAGGAGTTACTTACTACCTCTCCTCAGATGGTTACAGCGACCAGTTTGGAGGCAAAAGCGGACGTAAGTTTCTAAAGAAGAACCTGAAGAAACTGATGCTTGATATTCAGGGAGTGCCACTCAACCAGCAGAAGGAGCTTCTTGAGGGGAGACTGCTCGACTGGATGGGAGAAAATCCTCAGGTGGACGACATATTAATAATTGGCTTGCAGATAATCTGATCAGTTATTACTACACCTCGAGGTTGGTGATTTCTGTAGTCGGCTCAAATTCGTATTCAGGGTATTCAAATACTGGGGAGCGTGGCTCAGTTTCACCTATGGAATAACCCCATATATCCTTGTATTTTTCAGGATCCTCACCCATTTCTTCCATTTGGAGCAGGTATCTCATTATCGGTTTGGATTCTATAATACTGACCCTTCCTATCTTATTAATAATGGGGCTGTGTTCCCTGTTTTTGTCATGGTCGAACTCCAATATTCTCCTGCCTCTTCGTGTTATTCCTATAGTCCTGAATGTAAGGCTTTTACCAACGCCCGGAAGATTCATTATATTTCTATCGGTTGCAAGGAAGGGCAAGTCATGCTTTCTTTTGATTGTTTCAATATTCCCGATTATTTCACTGGCATTAAAGGGCAGTGATTTTATTGCTTCGGACTCGCAATCAGGAATTGCTCCTACCATCTTTTCCTCAATCTGTTCCTGGATTGCCCTTGAATTTGTAGCGAAGTTATGATGGTTCTCCATGAATCCTTTTACGGTAAAGGTGTAGTAGGTAAGGACACCTATACTATTAAGAGCCTTCCTTAAACTGGCTGCGTAGCCTCTTCTTGAGGCAGCGGCAGTGTACACCATCTGGTTGTAAATCACCCATCCTGAACTATTTAGTTTTCTTACTGCATCCCTGGCTTCAGGGGTGATCTCCATTGGTGATACAAAATGGGTCTGAATAATGAATTGCTTTATTCCAATTTTTTGCGCCTTCTCCTTGAAATCCACAAGGATATTGAGAAGAGACTCATTTATACGTTGTGGAATATACACAGGTAGTCTTGTCCCAAGCCTTACCCTTACTATTTCAGCATATTTCTTACCATCTTCCCTGGATTTGTTTTTCTCGATCTTCGACAGGGCCATTCGGTAAACAGCATCGAGTATACCCCTTAACGAGGTGTCTGAACTCATAAATGCATCCCCACCGGTTATTAGTATATCCCTGAGCTGACTGTCTGACTCAAAGTATTCCATAAGCCATGTAAGCTTATCATTCCATGATTCAGTCGGCTTCAGTTTATGAAGATTGAAGTTTAACCGGCCGCGCTGAAAATCGTACATCCTTTGGCACGAGACACATAATCCGCCGCATGCCCTCCCTATGGTATCGGGAATGAGTATTGCCACCTCCGGGTATCGCCTGTGGATATTGCTATCGTTAGGTAGTAACCATCCGGCAGCATTTGGTTTACCAGGTTCAACCTTATCCTCTTTCTCCCATGCAACAATATTTCCAAATTCCCTGATCAGCTCTTTGCTATATAATACGTAGTCCCTGATTGCGAGATCTGTATGCCTCGCAAAAATTGGAGTATTCACATTAAGAAGCGACAGATAATATGGATTGATAAAGAATGGAATCTCTTTTTTCCAGGCTTCATTAAGGTAATACATCCTGTCGGGATCAAGTGAATAGTTCAACATCTCATTCATTTGCTCCGGTGTCCTGACAGCAAATTTCAGATGAAAGGGATATTCATTCCACCATTGAAGAGCCAATTCCATTTTTTGATCCTCTGATAATCCTTTTTTGAAGACATAACGGGATGATGTCTGATTTCCTGCCTCTATCTCCCTGATGATTACGTTTAATATCCTCCTCTTATTCTCTTCGCGCATTCTGATAATTGCAGGCTCCAATCCCGAAGGATGACTTTCCATCCACTCAAGGACTTTTTCTCTTGTTGGTTTTTCCCTTAACTCACTCCCTGTGAATTGCCTTAGCAGGTGTATCATATCCATAAAGAACTCAGGTTTACCTCCTCCTTTTCCCTTATGAAAACCCATCCAGACAATCCTGATCGGATCAGAGACAGACTCTTTTATTTTCTTATTCGGATTCTCAAATACCCTTCTGTGATTTTTGACGTAATCCAGTAGCCTGATGGCACCAACTTCCCTCCAGGCAAGCGCGTCATATGCCTCTCGTCCTCTAACTATGTAATTAAAGTAATCAAGAGCATTCCGGTGTCCATCCTTCATCCATGCCATTACCCAGTCATAAACCCTTTTGTTGGCCTCCTCCGGATCTTTTGACTCCCTGATTATGCCTGCAAATTCCGGGTTCTCTGCAAATAACTGCTCCAGCAACTTCTGGGACCTCGGAATTATGTTAATTCTGTCTATTATATCCAGTAAACGCATAATCAAATATAATCAATATTTTCAATATTAATATAAAACATTGATAATGAGGCAATTGAGATTATTGGCGTAGGATTATAAAGTTAGCAATAATAAAGGTTATACGCAAGTATAATTAATCTAAATTGTACAATTTTTATTGTTAGTCTGGGAGCAGATTGTTTCCGCTGCTTCAAAATTACTGCTTGGAAGATACCGGCAACCCTTATCCGTAAGATCATATTCAAGTATACCAACTGAAATAAGATTTGAGAGAATTCTCTCAGCTCCTCTGGTCCCAATATTCCCGCTCCTTTTAAATTGTGATAGGGTTATTGACCTTTTTTCTCTCAGGTGGTTGAAAAGGGCTGATTCCGCTTTCCTGAATTTTATGTAGATGCTTTTGTTTTCCTTCTCAATTCTCCAGACCTCCAGAATGACCCTGTTAACCAGCAGGTTCTGGTCTTCTTTCCTTAAATAGGCCAGCCATCTGCCATTCTCATCCCTCGCAAGGTAGGGCTTATCGTCACCTTTCCTGATATTTACTTCCAGAACAGTCTTGCCATCTAAACGGTGGGTCTGCATCTCATATTCAATTTCAGGCTTGCAGAATAATTTGGCAGCTGAATCTATCATGTAGTATTCCTCTTCACTTTCAACACCAGCGATAGAACCGTTGTCTCTTACTCCGAGCAAAAGGATTCCTCCGTCAGTATTTGCAAATGCCGCAAGTGTTTTGGCGATCTTCTTTGAATCAGAGATACAATATTTGAAATCGAGCTGCTGATGCTCACCCTGTCGGATGAGCGATCTTAATGTCATCCTTGGAAATTTAATTTGATTCATTTAAAATTAGCTAAATTTTAGTATATATAATGTTCCATAGCAGCACAAAGTGCAATACCAATGAAGTTTTTTTTGTATATTTTCCCGGTTTAATATGATAATTAATTAATTATGGCATTACGAATGAAATTTTCAATTACACTCTCAATCCTAATCTTTACTATTATGGCCGCATGTGGACAAAAAGAGTATGAACATGATCTGATAAATGCACAGGGGGGCGATATAGAATTATGGTTTATCGGCCATGGAACCCTGATGTTCAAGTATCTTGAAACGGTAATACACATTGACCCTGTAAGCCTGGAAGGAGACTATAAAAACCTACCTGATGCCGACATCGTACTGATTACGCATTCACATGGTGATCATCTTGATCCCAGGGCAATTGGAATGATTACCAGGGAGAATACTGTGGTCATATGTAATCCCTCTTCATCCGGTGACCTTATTAATCCTGTTATTATGAATAACGGTGATAAGAGAGATATTTCAGGGATTATTGTTGAGGCTGTTCCAGCATATAATATTGAGCACAAAAGACCATCCGGGGAGACTTACCACCCCAAAGGTGATGGTAACGGTTACATCTTAACACTTGGCGGTAAGCGGATATATGTTGCGGGTGACACAGAGCACATTCCCGAAATGAAGACAGTTGGCAAAGTTGATATTGCATTCCTGCCTATGAATCTGCCCTATACTATGGATCCGGAGATGGCTGCTGAAGCAGCAAGATCAATAATGCCAGGTATCCTCTATCCATATCATTTTGGCTCAAGCGATACAGGTAAACTTGTCGAATTGGTTGAAGGAACCGGAATTGAAGTAAGAGTCAGAAAATTATGATATCATGAAGAATATTAATCGCCGTAACTTCTTAAAATCAGGTGTAGCAGGTGCAGCTGCAGTGGTAGCTGCTTCTAAGGGCGCTTATGCACTTTTACCCGGACAGGATGAATCAAATATCATTTACAGGACACTCGGGAAGACGGGTATTAGGGTCCCTGTAGTAAGTATGGGTGTGATGCGTGCCGACAATCCAAGCCTGGTAAAAGCTTGCCTTGATAATGGAATATTTTATTTCGATACTGCAAATGGTTACCAGGGAGGGCGAAATGAACAGATGCTTGGTGATCTATTCAAAGAGTATCCACGCAACTCATTTAACGTAGGCACAAAGGTGAAGCCTGAGGGCATGGAGCGTACGACAGGCGATCCGACTACTGAAACAAACGTCGGGGATTTCCTTCAGAATTTCGAAGTAAGCATGAAGAGATTACAACTTGAATATGTTGATATCTTATACATGCACTCAGTGTCCTCGGTGAAAATGGTTAACCACGAAGAGATAACCAGAGCTATGCTGAAACTGAAGCAGGATGGAAGGGTTAAATTTATTGGAATATCAACCCATTCCAATGAACCGAAAGTGATAGATGCTATGGTAGAGGCAGGTATCTGGGATGTAGTGCTTACACGATACAATTTTAACCTCAGTTACCTGGAGGAGCTTAACGCATCGATTGACAGGGCAGCAAGAGCGGGCATGGGAATAGTGGCCATGAAAACCCTGGCCGGAGGTTTCTTCGACAGAGAGAGAACAAAGCCGATCAATACAACTGCAGCCCTTAAATGGGCTCTGGCGAATCCAAATATTCATACAGCGGTACCGGGGATGACCTCTTTTGATATGCTCGAAGAAGACCTGAAGGTATTGGTAGATATTGAAATGACCGAAAAGGAAAAGAAGGATGTCCTGATTGCAATGAATGAACCAGGCCTGTTTTGCACTACATGCAATAATTGTCTGGAATTATGTAAAAAAGGCTTGCCGGTACCCGATCTTATGAGGGCATATATGTATGCATATGGCTATGCAAACATAGAGAAAGCCCATACATTGCTTAGCGATCTTAATCTGGGATCCGACCCTTGCGGGAATTGCAGCAGCTGCGATATAACTTGCACAAAGCGGTTTGATATCAGGGGAAAGATAGGTGATATCAGCAGGCTGACTGATGTTCCGGAGGATTTTATAATATAAAAGAATTTACCTCGATGAAGAAAAATGTTTTTCATCTAAGGGAGATTTTCTCCCTCTTTATTTTATCTCTTTTTTTTATTTCAGGGATAAGGGCTCAGGATGTTGTCATGCCTGATCTTGAAGGATTCAAGAAAGAAATGAATTACCCGGTGTATTCACCTGATGACCTCTGGGACTACATAAACGGCGCTGCTGAAAGCTATAATTCACTTGGCTTTTCCGACCTTCATATAGCTGAGTACAAAAAGGGCAAAAAGATCATTATCAAACTTGAGATGTACAGGCACTTTAATAACAATATGGCATTTGGTATATATGCTATGGAACGTGCGCCAACCTATGACTTTAATGATCTAGGTGTGCAGGGCTATTCCGGTGCAGACCATATAAATTTCTTTATGAATGACTTTTATGTTAAAATATCGACTCATTCAAAGTCAAAAAAGGCGATTCAGGGAATGAGGGATCTTGCGGTACTGGTCGATCAGCAGAATGGGGGTGACGACGCATTCCCCGGAACCCTTGACCTGTTTCCGGCTGTAGGCAGGAGGATGAATGAAGAGATGTATATTTCTGAGAACGTTCTGGGACATGAGTTCCTTGGCAAGGCTTTTAAAGTCAATTATATGATTGGTGAGAATAGCTTTGCCATTTATCTTTTTACGGAGGGTGGTGAAGAATCCATATCCGGGATGGCTGACAGGTATCTGAGCCGCCTCGATCTGGATAGCGGTACCAGAGCTGAAGGAAAGGTCTTTTTTGAGGATGGTTATAACGGCTTCATATTCCTTGCTTGGAAGAACGAACTTATGGTATTGATAAACGGATTGGACGAAAAAGAGAGTGAACTGGCTGACAGGATTATTGCACATTTTATTGATTAGATATGAATAGAAGATTATTTTTGGGGTTTCTTTTTATTGGATTAATTGCCAGCGGATTATCGGCAAAGGTTGTTAAGGTTGAAATTGAGAAGCGTGAGATTGTTCTCAACGGTTACCAGTTCGGTAATTATGGAAAATACGAGTATATAAAAGGTAAGGTCTGGATCGGGATTGATCCTGCAAATCACTTTAACTCAAGGATCACAGATATCCATTATGCTGTAAAAAATGAAAACGGGATGATAGAGGCGCTGGCAAATTTTGAAGTGCTGCAACCAGCCGACAGATCGCTTTCCCGTGGTATTGCACTTGTGGAGGTCAGCAACAGGGGAGGTAAATTCTCACTGAGTTATTTTAACAGGGCAAGGGGAGGAAGCAATATTGATATTGAGAATCCCATTGCTTTCGGTGATGGACTCTTAATGAGACAGGGCCTCACTATTATCTGGATAGGATGGCAGTTCGATGTACCGGATAATGGTACCAGCCTGAGGCTTGATGTAGCCTCTGCAATTGATTATGATGGGTCTGCCATCAGGGGACTGGTGCGATCCGACTGGACTGTTGACCAAACGGTTAACACTCTCTCACTTGGTCACAGGCAACAGGTAGGCTATCCTGTTTCCGACCCTGATGATCCGCGCAATATTCTTACGGTCAGAAGTGGGAGGGAAGCTCCCCGTGATATAGTCCCGAAAAGTGAGTGGAAATTTGGGCGACTCGAGGTGGGTAAGTATTACGAAGACCCCTCATATATCTGTTCCGAAAAGGGATTCCGGGAAGGCATGATCTATGAAATTGTATATGTGGCTGAAAATCCGGTAATTACTGGACTCGGATTGGCAACTATCAGGGATGTAATCTCATATGCGAAGTACGATCCCGAGTGCGAATTCCCGGTAAAGATGGGTATTGCAGCCGGTGTCTCACAAACAGGTCGTTTTCTGAGACATTACCTTTACCAGGGTTTCAATACCGATGAAGAGGGAAGAATGTCATATGATGGTTTGATGATAATCACTGCAGGGGCTGGTCGCGGTAGTTTTAATCATCGCTTCGCCCAGCCCTCAAGGGACGCACACAGATATTCTGCTTTCTTCTATCCAACCGACATATTCCCATTTACCAGCAGAGTGGTTCAGGATCCCGAACAGTGGAGATCGGATGGATTACTGGCACATATGTGGAATGAGGATCATATTCCTAAGATATTCTATTGCAATACCGGATACGAATACTGGGGCAGGGCTGCGTCACTGATCCATACTGATCCCGGTGGTGCCAATGATATCGAACCCTACCCGCAGGAAAGAATTTATATGATCGCATCAGGTCAGCATTTTGTCGGGCCACAACCTTCGGAGCGGAACAGGATAGATGATACTAATCTCTTCAGGGGAAATCCTCTTGATTTTTCTGTGAACTACAGGAGCCTGCTGGTTAGGCTGGTTGACTGGGTGGATTCAGGAAAGGAGCCTCCGGTTAGCGCCTATCCCGGAATTGGGGCCGGTACGCTTACGTCTCCGGAGAACCTGATCTACCCTCTCATTGGTGGATTAAAACTTCCAACCACGATTCACGTGGCCTATCTTGCTGATTACGGGGCAAGGTGGAGTGAGGGTATAATTGATAATCAACCACCACTGCTCACCAAACCTTTCCCGTCTATGGTCAGTGCAGTCGACAGCATAGGTAACGAAATTGCAGGGATAAGGAATATTGAAATTGCAGTTCCCCTTGGCACTTACCTGCCCTGGAATCTCCGGACTGGATTTAAAGGAGGTAGTAATGAACTTACCGATTTTACGGGAACCTTTATCCCGTTACGGTTTTCAGGCGACCAAAACATATTTCCAGATTCAAGACCTGCGATTGATGAATTGTATCCTGATTTTGCGGACTATGAGAACAGGGTTAAACATGAATTGAACCTTCTTAAGGATCAGGGATACATTCTTGAGGAGGATATGAATTATTTACTGGGAAGGTCAAAGGAAAGATACAATAATATCAGGAGTTTACTAAAAGTCAATCAGGGATTCTGAGGTGTTGATTATTTGCCCGTCGGTCCGGTATCCTTATTATACCATACAATAAATACTTTTAAAATGTCAGATAATAAAAACAGTCAGGTAAAGCAGAGATTTTCCTCAAGATGGGGACTAATATTAAGCGCATTAGGCATAGCAGTAGGTACAGGAAATATATGGAGATTTCCCAGAATTGCGGCACAAAGCGGGGGAGACACAGGGTCAGGAGCGTTTCTGGTTGCCTGGCTTTGTTTTCTGTTTCTCTGGAGTATTCCGCTTATAGTAGCCGAATATTCAATTGGCCGGAAATACAGAAAAGGGGTTGTAGGCTCGTTTATCGGAGCAATGGGTAATAAGTTTGGATGGATAGGATCTTTTGTGGCTTTTGTACCTCTGGCGATAACATTCTTTTATACTGTAGTGGTTGGGTGGTGTATCTATTATTTTGTATACATGCTCACCCATTCGCTTCCTTCCGACCTTAAGACATCAATGATGATCTGGAACAACTACCAGGAGAGCCTCTGGCCACTTGTAACGCATAGCCTGGCAATAATCCTGGGTGCACTGGCTATCTGGAGAGGTATATCTTCAATTGAAAAAGTTAACAAAGTACTTATCCCTTCATTACTTGTAATTGTCCTGATATGCGTGGTCAGGGCAGTCACACTACCGGGTGCAGGTGAGGGGATAGCCTACCTTTTCAGACCCGACTGGTCGCAGCTCGGGGATCCTAAGACATGGCTCGATGCCCTTACCCAGAATGCATGGGATACAGGTGCAGGGTGGGGACTATTTCTTACCTATGCTGTGTATATGAAAAAAGAGCACGGGGCAGTAGGAAATGCTTTCCTTACCGGGATTGGTAACAATACAGTATCAATTCTTGCCGGGATTATGGTATTTGGTACAGTATTCTCCGTGCTGAAGAATGAAATGGGCATGACAGATCCTCAGGTCCTTGAGATAATGAAAACCAGCGGTCCTGCCTCAACCGGGCTTACTTTCATATGGATGCCACAGTTGTTTGAAAAAATGTTTGGGGGTAACATACTGTCAATAATATTCTTCCTGGGTCTTACATTTGCCGGATTCTCATCCCTGATAGCTCAGCTTGAGTTGCCAACCATGGTTCTTGTTGATGGTGGTGTAAAACGATCATCCGCCATATTTGTCATTGTAATACTGGTATTTTTGTTTGGAATCCCTTCGGCGAGAAACCTGAACTTCCTGAGTAATCAGGATTTTGTATGGGGAGTAGCACTTATGATATCCGGAGCAATGATGGCATGGCTCATCATCAAGCAGGGAGCTGCAAAGACAAGATTAGAGATCAACCAGGTTACGACCGACAATAATATCGGAAAGTGGTGGGTGATCGTGATGAACTATATTATCCCGATCGCTGCTGTTGTACTCCTGATATGGTGGCTAACCCAATCCTTTGTTCCTGGTGAGTGGTACAACCCCTTCTCCCAGTTCTCTTTTATGTCATGTATCTTCCAATGGAGTATAGTTGCTATCCTGTTGCTTGTGTTTAACCGGGCTATTGTAAGCAGGTTTGTAAATCACTAACCATGGTTATTAACACACATTTTAAGATGTGTTAACATTAATTATTGCGGCCAATGCAACATATGGTTTTTGGCTCCGTCTTTCTTATGAACTGAGAGTAAAAGAAATGTTCATGTCAGGTTCTGGTGTTATCATGAACGGTGGTGTGTCCCGCTTAGGCGGGACCACCATTTTTTGATTTTTTCACTTCTTAAGTCAGAAATCCCTGCCTGTCGGCAGACAGGGTTAATCGTTATTCGTAAATCAGAGTGATTATTATTTCCCAGGTTCAATTATGATAACTATCCCTTTCCCAGGTTCAACAGGGATAGTTTCCCATGGTCTGTAGCTTGCTTCCTTCTGGAATTCACGAACATAGGGAACTCTGAAAACAGCATCAGAAGGGCTGAAGCCAAGTTTTTCCCAGTCGACACGAAGCCAGATATTCCTGGTTTCATCAGACCAGCTTGCAATAGCTACCATTGCTTTACCATCTTTCATGTATACTGATGCAGGTATTGACCTGTAACCGGTTGTAGCCGGACAATTTTCATCCCAGTATCCTATAAACTCGCAACCTTCAATGCCGATACTATCCCAGAGTTCCCAGATGTTCCTCGGATCGCCAGACCATGGGGCCCGGGAAGTCATACCATACAGCAATCCCCTGTACTGGTTCCCTCCATCCTGTAACATTTCACCCATCAGTCCAAAAGGTATACCGCTCATTTCAACCAGCCAGAAATCAGGTGGAAGATCCTTATCAAAGTATTCTCCAAACCAGAGCCGGTTAATATACGGGAAGTGTTCCATATAGAGATTTGCACTGTTGGTGAATCCATCCCTTACATTATACTGGTTTGCTGAATGAAGATCTATAAGAGCGCCATCACGGTTTCTGTCGAGGACCTTCCTGAGCCGTTTCATGGTTGTGCGGTCAAAGGCAACATCATCAATATAGAGGCCGTCAATTTCCATTTCCCGGGCCAGCCAGTCCATTCCTTCAATGTAGTAATTATGCCATCTCGACATGCCAGAATTAATTATCGCCGCGTCCTTGAGGAGAGGAACAAACCATGCAGCAATGTAATCATCGCCAAGGTGTTCCTGTAACCAGTTGAAACCATTTCCGGGCCCGGATGAAAAGATCTCATGTCCGAAACTGCGTATGGCAAATATCTCAGGAGCTCTGTTCGAAAGTTCTCTTACAGTATTGTATATCTTCACTTTCATCCCCTTTGAATGAGCTCCGTCAATGTATGATCTCATCTTCTCCTGTTCGAGGAAAGGGTAATTGATCCAGGGATTTATCTCAGTTGCATGATGCACATTTACAGTATTGGCGCCGTAGGCCAGGATCGTATCAAGTGGCTCATACCTGTGGTAAAATCTGGTTGCCCATTGCAGATCAGTATCAATCGGTTTGAAAGGTGTTAAAAGAAGATTGATCGTGAATACTGCCTCCTCACCGGGCTGCATAATTCTGCTGCCGCTATAGCATAGTACTTCAACGCTGTTTTCAAGTGTGCTGATGTTAATACCGCCTTTCCCTTCGTTATACCAACCCTCCGGCATGACAAGAGGTTTTTCCCTGTAGAAATTAGTATTCAGGGGTCTTTCATAATTGTCATCTCTGAGAGCAAATTGTACCCCTCCGTTCACACCTCCTATCCAGGCTCCCTCCTGGTGGTTCATCCGGTTCCACTTCCAACCGTGATAATAGGGCCTGTTTCCTCCCTTTAACCCCAGACCCATCATATAGGTGGCAAATTCTTTTTTGAGAGGGATCTTAAGCCTGATATTGCTAAGATCCAGCTCCCTTTTTGCAGATACTGAAATCCTCAGGGACACGAATCCGTCAAATTCAAGTATTCCATCTGTATCAAGGCTTACTTCGTTATTCTCCGATAAGTTTGACCACTCTATCTTGCCTGGCCCCACAGTGTTAAACTGTGATCCTTCATTCCTGAGATAGATAACTGAACCATTCGCCCTGATCATCTCAAAGGAAAACTGTCCTGCCAGCACCGATGAAGCCACATCCCCAATAGCAGTATTATTGTTGTTGAAATAGCTGTAATACCTTCTTGGAAGACCATTAGCACCAATTTCCAGTTCGCGACCCAGGATTCTAACGATACCATTCTCTAGCGATACAGGAATAAAAGGATCCACTACTTCATCATCAAATGCAAGTTTTGAGTTGAACCACCTCATTCGTGTCATCCTTGAAGGATCATCATCACCATGATCTTTTATCAGTTCCTTACCTACCTTAAGATTAATATCGAGCGTTTCAGCTTTCAGCCCTTCCGGTTCAATAGTGACAGACCCTCTGAGCATTCCACCATCGAAACCCTCTGGTATCATCATCCCGCACCATAATGCCTGCACCTTTCCTGCAGGTACCTTCATATTCTTAAGAAATGGTCTGCCATCCCACCCGTTTCCCTGTGTGTTGAAAGACTGCAGGTCACCGGCAGGAATAACGACCTCTCCACCTCGGTTCCTAATATCACTGAATGAAACTTTTATATTATTCAGATCATTTGTATGGCTGTAGATACCGACCTGGAAGCTGAAAAATTCTCCCCTCATTGGTTTCCCGCTGACCTTGCCAAAGGGACCTTCATCAATCCATTTCAGTGGTATGTAGTCGGTCATCCTGATTGAATTAAAACGACTCTCGGGAAACAGAAGGAATTTATTGTCAGGGTAGCTATTAATCAGGTTGTTGATCTCGCTTCCAGTGGCAATGGTCTCCATCGGAAAGAAGCTGTTAAACCGATCACTGGATTGTATTGAGACCACATTTACGGATGGGATCATGGAAACTGACAAACTGTCGGAAAGGTTATGAAGATCTATCCAGGCATTATCGGTACCATAATTAGCAGCCGGGTAATTGACCCTGGGATAATTACTTCTTCCCTGCATTGTCCCCGGGAGATAATACATGTAATAAGTTCCTTTTCCTGCCAGGGGTTGAAACACAAACTTTCCTACTTCATTAGTGACAGCTATTGGAAAAATATTTGTTACTTCAATTTCAGGGTATTTGAAAAATATTCTGACAAGTTTATTCTGAGGATTTTTATCCCTGCGTTTCCAGGGAATCTCCGCAAAGACAGCATCAGCATCATTGTTAACTTTAATTTCAATCCTGTGATATCCGAGTGAGTCGGTATTCCAATCACCTGTGGTATAGACCAGCCCTTCATTTTTGGAACAGCTGATAGTGGTTAATGCTGCATACAGGAAAAGGCTGATAACATATAAGGATGATCGGATCGTTTTTATATCATTCTTTGCACAATTCATCTGATTTTCTCTTCAGCATTTGCCAGGTCAACTACAGCTCCAAGTAATAGCTGGGCGAGATCTTCCATGATCTCGGGTTTAATGATCTCAATATTGTCAGGTGGTATATGATAATAACTTTGCGATCCGAATGTGGACAGACTTAAACTTGGTACACCAGCTTTAAGAAAGATCGCTGCATCCAGCCTGGGCCTTCCCAGGTTAGGAAAAGAATTGGCATTTATCTGCCTGTGGATATATTTATTATTGAATTCTTCGAATGGAGAGTAGAGCAAAGGGAAATCATTCCCTGCGTTTACACTTATCTTATCTCCAACTCCAACTCCATCCATATTCAGCAATACCGTTTTATTGAGCGGAAAGAGTGGTTCATCAACATATTTCCTTGAACCTACCAGTGCCTGCTCTTCTGCTCCAAAAGCTATGAATGCGATAGTGCGCTTTAGCTCCAGCTTGCTTTCAGCCAATGCTTTGGCAACACCTATCATAACTGCAACAGCTGAGGCATTATCATTTGCTCCGGGAATAATATCATAGCATCTGCCCATGTGGTCAAGGTGGGCTCCAATAATTATTACCTCCTCCTTAAGGACAGGATCAGTACCGGGAAGCAGTCCAATTATATTCATGCCCCTTCCATCAGGCACGTGAGTGGTTGTCATCTTCACAGTCACTGTTTTACCTGTTTCAAATGACCCGGGTTTCAAGTCATTGTTGATACCTCTTATAACATCCCGGTGGTTCCTTCCTGTTCCTGAGAATATGTCCTTTACCACTGAATCTCCAACATGAACGTAAATAAAGTTCTTATTATAAGCATTATTTGGATTCGCAATTGGGCCATAATTGTATATCATACCTGCAGCCCCATGTTTTACTGCGTTCTCAAGCTTATATTGATGAAATGAATACCTGAACCAGGGATTGAACTTTTCGGGACCAGCGCCGGGTGACACAGGTGCTTCCCTTTCAATCAGAATGATCTTTCCTTCAACATCAATACCCATATAGTCATCATATCCCAGCTCAGGCGCAGTTATGCCATATCCGGCATATACCACTTCCGCCGTAACTTCGCCACTGGCTGATGTAGACCCGGGCATGAACTCATTCACATAATCATAATGCTTCAATATCGTTTCACCCTTTGTCCCGGTTACATGAAGAGTGACTCCACATTCCGGATGAATAAGGGTGTAGGGGATGTCAAACCACTGGAACCAGTTACTGTCCTCATAAGCAGGTTGCAGTCCTATCTCCTCATAAAAATCAGCGAGCCATTCGGCACATTCACGGTATTCCTCTGTACCGGTGAGCCGGCCGGCATATTTATCGTCTATCTGGAGCTTAACATACTCAAGCAGGTCGTGGCTGGAGATTGAATGCATAGCTTTGACGAGATTGGATTCTGTGATTGACTGTCCTGATAAACCCAACGAAATGAAAAGAAGAAAAAAAGGCAGAACTAATTTTTTCATAATGATTATTATTATAAATAATTGAACCTGTACGAAGATAAAAAAAAGCCGGGTAATATAAACCCGGCCTGCTATTGATTTGATCTTTTATTTCAGCAGATCTGCAAGATGCTGCTCAAGCTTATTGAACTCTCCCTCAGTATACCCGATAGACTGGAAAGATATCTTTCCGTTTTTATCGATAATTACATTACGAGGTATTGTTTTTTCGGCGAATAAACTATATATATCTCTCTCGGGGTCAGGTGCAAATGGTAACATGTACTTATTGTCTTCAGCAAATTTTATCAGCTCCCCGGCGTTATGTTCCCTTCCGACAACCACAAGAACAAAATCACTATTGTTGCTGTACTTCTCACTAATGTTTTTTTGCAGGACAGGCAGCTCTTTCTTGCATGGCGGACACCAGGTCGCAAAGAAATTTATCATTACTACCTTCCCTTTTAGCTGGGCTGTGTTAAACTCTTTTCCGTCAATCGTCATGAATCTGAAGGTAGGAGCATCGTCCCCTACTTTTGTATAGGTACTGGTATTATCCTGTGCCATAAATGTTAATGATAATCCTGTTATAAGTGCGATTGCAATAAATAACCTTTTCATAATTTTAAATCTGATTGGTTTCGTGAGTTCAATGATAATGTTTTTTTGCATAATATGAATATAATTCATTATGCTGGAAAATGATATATAGCAACATATTAATCATACAGACTTTGGTTTTCAATTCCAATTAGTATAATTTTATTTAAAATCAAAACCGGCCAATGATGAGGAAACAATTGATTATCTGCCTGCTTGAAATCCTGGTTATTCTTTCAGTTTCATGTACAAGGGAAACTGCCGACCTTATTCTCCTTAATGGAGAGATCTATACTATGGATGAAGCTAATCCATGGGCAACTGCTATCGTGATTAAAGAAAACCTTATTGCTGAAGTGATCTATGATAAGATTGATACAAAAAGATGGACAGGTACCGGTACGCGAGTTGTGGACCTTGAGGGTGCATTCGTGGTACCTGGATTTATTGATGGGCATGTGCATTTCAATAATGCAGGAGCACTGATCAATGATATAAATCTTATGAAGGTGAGTGATGATGCAGCCCTTGTTGACGAGATCAAACGTATTACAGGCATTGTAGGGCCCGGAGAGTGGATCACAGGCGGTCAGTGGGGAGCCTATGAAGAGTGGGGACTGGGAGCTTCGGGATCGTCAGAGGCAAAAGGTAAACGATGGGAGCCTTCACGTATTGCCATTGATGATATAACTGCTCAGAACCCTTGCCTGCTGAATAATTTCGACTATACTATGTTTCTTGCCAATGAAGCCGCTTTAAAAGCATCAGGTCTGGAAGGTAAGTTGCTCGAGGGGATGAAGAGTGTGGACGAAGTGGCTACAGGACTGATCTACGACGGGTCTCCTGCACTAGAGATAATCAGGGAATCGATAAAGCCAAAATCACCCGAACGCAAACTAAACGAAAACAGGGCTGCGCTAAAAGCACTTAGGGAAGCCGGAATTGTTGAAGTCCATGATATAGCCCGGCCTGACCAGACAGAACGATTCTACGAACTGCAGAAAGCAGGTGAACTTACCTGCCGTGTCTGGCTACGCCCCGACCTTTCCATGGCAGACGGGATGCTTGAAAAGGGAATTGAACCCGGAAACCATCCATATACCGGGGAAAAAGATATGTTCCTCCGATATGGAGCCTTTAAGGGATATATAGATGGAATAATGGGAACACACGGAGCACTATTTTTTGAACCATATGATGACCAGCCTGATAACCTGGGCCATTACAGGCGACATACCAGCAACGATCCGGAAATGCTTGTTCCTGATATGGATAAGATGTACGAAATGATAAAAACGGGTTATGAAGCCGGATTTGTATCAAATGTACATGCTATTGGTACAAAGGGAGTGTCACTGATGCTGGATCTTTACGAAAAGTTGATGAATGATCTTGGGCATGATCTTGAAGGATTCAGGGTTATCCATGCTCAGGTAATAAGGAAGGAGGACTTCCCGAGGTTTAATAAATTGAATGTAATAGCAGAGGTAAACCCATATCATCTGTCTGATGATATGAGATGGATGGAAGAGAGGATAGGATATGATCGATGCCAAGGTGCGTACGCATTCAAATCGCTGCTTGAGAATGGTGCTATTCTATCCTTCGGGTCAGACTGGCCTGGGACATCTGCTGCAGAGTATCTGGTACATCCAGGGAATCTGATCCATGCTGCTGTAAACCGGACCACGATCAACCATGAGCCTGAAGGGGGATGGTTCCCTGAACAAAAGATCCCTGTTCACGAGGCTCTGAAAGCATATACTGTGAACAATGCATATGCAGCTTTCGAAAGTGATGTTAGAGGGACTATTGAAAAAGGTAAGATCGCTGATATAGCTGTCTGCGACCTTAACCTGATAAAATGTGACCCGCACGATATTCTGAATATGAATATTCTTATGACAATCGTAGATGGTAAGGTAGTATTTGAAAAAGATTAGTCACTTCAGATAAGGTATATATTCTTAGAAATACATTCTGACTTCATTGATTCGGGCCAGACGGAGGCCTGAACTTCTCCTATGTGAGCTTTCCTGAGCATGAACATGCATATCCTGGATTGCCCGATACCGCCACCAATTGAATAAGGCAGATCACCTTTCAACAGTTGACTGTGGAATAACAGGTTCATTCGCTCCTCTGTCCCCGTTAGTTTCAGCTGCCGGATCAATGATTCACTGTCGACTCTGATTCCCATTGAGGATATTTCGAAAGCTCTCTTCAGAACCGGATTCCAGAAAATTATATCACCGTTTAATCCTTTATAGTCGTTCAGCGTAGGAGTGCTCCAATCATCATAGTCAGGCGCCCTGCCATCATGCGCCCTGCCATCTTTTAATTCTGATCCTATCCCGATGATGAATATTGCACCATACTTTTCTGTTGCCATATTTTCTCTCTCAGGAGGTGTATGCCCAGGATATTCTTTTTGCAAGTCTTCTGAATGGATAAATGTTATCTCTTCAGGAAGCACCTCGTTGATTCCATTATAGGTTTCACATACCATAAATTCGAGTCTTCTGAGTGAGTCATATATTACTTTAACAGTTTTCTTCAGGTAATCAATAGTCCTCTCTTCTTTCCTGATCCTTTTTTCCCAGTCCCACTGATCCACATAGATTGAATGTATATTCGAAAGAATTTCATCAGGCCTGATGGCATTCATGTCAGTATACAAACCTTTGCCGGGACCAATTTCCAGGATGGCTAGCATCATCCTTTTCCACTTGGCCAGGGATTGCACTATCTCCATCTTCTTATTTCCTATACCAGGGACATTAAATGATACAGGCTTTTCAATTCCATTAAGATCATCATTTATGCCTGTGCCAGCTTCAACAAAAATCGGTGCCGTAACACGACTGAGTTTAAGCGAACAGGATAATTGATGCTGAAACTGATCTTTTATCAGCTTAATCGCCTGCTCTGTCTCCTTTAATGAGAGAATACTTTTATATCCTTCAGGAGGTGTATTAGTCTTCATGTCAATAATTAATAAAATATAATAATTAATAAAAATAATTAATATTAGTAAGCAAATATATATAATACATTAATATATACAATCATATATAAATTAATGATATAATATATTAAATAATAATACATGAAAAATAAAGAAGTAAAATTGAAGAGCTGGAAAAATGGAATGTCGGAAGCCTGAAATATTGGCTAAAAATGTCTTGGTGCCTGTGAAAAGAAAAGAGTGTCTCAGACTTTTGAGACACTCTCAATGTTTGAATCCCGGCGAGCGCATTGGCTTCGAACTTCGCCCCGGTTCATCGGGGCTACATCCGGCGAAGTCGCCGAGCTCGTAAACTCGGTTCCCCGCTGCTTGCAGCGAGGAGCTTCAATTATTATCAGATGTTGTTACTTTCCGACTCTTTCAAGGAATCGTAATATTGAGAATATAAATGCTGCTGATATCAGACAGCACACTATAAAGATCAGCCATAATTGCCACAGGTCCAGTTTACCCCAGAAGAAACTCCCGACAAACAGCAATTTATTGCCGACAGCGGTTGCAAGCAACCAGCCTCCCTGCATTACACCCTGGAACCTGACAGGTGCAACCTTAGAGACAAATGAGAGCCCCATCGGGCTTAGGAACAATTCAGCAATTGTCAGTATCAGGTAGGAGGACATCAGCCAGTAAGGCATTACTCTTGATGAGTCTGGTACGGGAAGGAATTTTGTTGCTCCGGTCTCATCGATTATTTTTAATTCATGCGGTGAAACAAGCTTGAGAGAGGCAATCAGGATAACAAGGAAGCCAAGTGCGGCAATGACCATACCAATACCTATTTTCCTCGGGGTAGAGGGTTCTTTACCCCTGTTATTCAACCAGGAGAAGATTGCCATAACGGCAAATGCCAGTGTCACTATGAACAGAGGGTTGAATGATTGAAAAATTTCAGGTGCAATCGGGTTTTGTGCATCACCCTGCTTGAAAAAGATATATATAGCAGTACTGCCTGCCACAACAAGTGCACCGCCTATTAGCCTGGTATTCAGGCTTCGTTTTTTGCCGAGCACAAGGAATATACCGAAAATAAATGCTATTACCGATAAAATATTTTTCAAGGTAAAGAACATAAAGGTGTAGGGACCGACAGTTTTGACTGTATAGTCCCGGGCAAAGAAGGTGAGGGTCAATCCGTTCTGGTGGAACGACATCCAGAAGAAGACTACTACGAAGAAGACCAGTGTAAGGGCAACGACTCTTGGTTTTTCATCTTTTTTCGATATCATAATTATCCAGGTAACAAAACCTATGAACAGTCCAATTGCTGCGCCTGTAGCGAAATCTTTTACCATGCTTATGAGAAAGGCTGTTATTATTCCGGCAATTAATGCTATCGGCAGTGCTAATGGCTTTTCGGTCAGGGTAATTGTCTTTTCGTTCTCCTTTTTCTCCCTGTGTGGCAGATGCCTGTTAAAGAAGATATAGGCAAGCAACGAGACAATCATTGCAGCTGCCGCAACTCCGAATGCATAATTATACCCCACAGAAAAACTCTCAAGATATGAATCGGCAAAAGCAGTCAGGTCTGAAACCGGTCCGCTGAGACTCACCTGGTTAGCCAGGGTTTGTAGCTGATCCGGGTCAAGCAGGGTTCCATCTTTGAACTGATGACATAGAGCAGGCAGACTGCCATCATGAAGAAATCCGTTTACTTTAAGCCACCAGTTCCGGACTCCGGTTGCAGCAAAGGGAGCAAAGAAAGCTCCTACATTAATACCCATATAAAAAATCAGGTATGCTGTATCCCTTACCTTTTCGTATTTTGGGTCGTCGTACATCTGTCCGACAACTGCCTGGAGATTTCCCTTGAAGAATCCGTTACCGAGTGCAATTGTAAATAGTCCGCCAACCGTTATCGGAAGAGAGAGCCCTGGAAATGTTAACAGGGCATATCCTGCAAACATTACTATCTGGCCCATCATTATAACAAATTTATACTTTCTTGTGGCATCGGCCAGTACACCGCCAAGCAGCGCAAGAGCATAAATGGCAAAGTAGAACCAGCTGTAAATTCCGCCAGCCGTATCTTCATCAAGGCCAAACTTGGCCTGGAGGAATAGTACAAGAATGGCCATCATGGTGTAAAAACCAAATCTTTCACCCATATTGGTAAAAAAGGCTACCAGCAAACCTTTCGGATGATTCTTTAGCATAACTTTATTATTTTAATTCATAAATGGATTATTCGAATTCAACAAATATATGAATCTTTTTGAATTGCACTACTGGCATTAAGTCATTGGATAATATTTAATCCTGTTATCCTTTATTATGAAGTATTATGCCTTAAATTTGTAACTAATTTACCATCTGTTGACTGAATGAAAATATTTTCTGCTGAACAGATCAGGCAGATCGATGCCTACACAATTGCCAATGAGCCCGTGAAATCAATTGACCTGATGGAAAGGGCAGCCGTTGCACTTTACGATTGGTTCAGTATGAACATTGACAGGGGATCAAGGATATGCATCGTAACAGGGCCGGGAAATAACGGGGGCGACGGATTAGCACTGGCAAGGCTGCTTTACGAGAATGGTTATATCCCGGAGGTTATTAACATCAGATTTGGGGATAAAGTTACTGAGGACTGGGCTATAAACAGGAACCGGCTCGGAGAGACGAAAGGTATAAAATTCACAGATATCTCGACCGGCGATGACTTCCCTTTTTTCTATCAGGACGACATAGTTGTTGATGCAATATTTGGCACAGGATTGACCCGTCCTGCTGCCGGATTGCCGGGGGAGGTCATTAAGAAGATCAATGATTCCGACGCAAGGATTATCTCAATTGATATACCCTCAGGTATGTTCAGTGAAGATAACAGCAGTAATGATTACGGGTATATTATTAAGGCGGATGTGACGCTTAGCTTTCAATTCCCCAAACTCTCCTTTCTGTTCCCTGAAAATGGAGAATATACCGGAGCATTTCATATTCTGCCGATCGGTCTCCATGCCAAGATTATCAGGGAGATGGAAACGAACATATCTCTTGTGAGCAGCTCGCTGATCGGCTCAATAATTAAACGAAGAGGGAAATTTGATCATAAGGGAAGATTCGGACATGGATTAATGATAGCCGGCTCATGTGGAAAGGCCGGTGCTGCAGTACTCTCAACGCTTGCTGCACTCCGGACCGGCATCGGGCTGATAACCGCACATGTGCCAAAGCCTGTCGGTGATATAATCCACGCCTCTGTTCCGGAGGCGATGGTACAATGCGACCAGTCGGATGTGCTCGTTTCCGAGGTATACAACCTTGAGAAATATGATGCTGTCGGGATTGGTCCGGGGATTGGTACAAAACCAAATACCAGAAAGGCGCTCAGGAAACTGATCGATGAGTGGAAGGGACCAATGGTTATTGATGCAGACGGTCTTAATATTATTGGTGAGGAGAAAGATCTGCTTCAAAAGCTTTCTCCTAATACTATATTGACTCCACATCCTGGTGAGTTCGCGCGTTTGGCCGGGGATTTCAGCAATGGCTATGCCAGACTGAATGCCCAGATAAAGCTTTCAAAAGAGACCGGGAGTGTTATCCTGCTCAAGGGTGCCTTTACTTCTATATCCGTTCCTGATGGTAGGTTATGGTTTAATACAACCGGCAACCCGGGTATGGCAACAGCCGGAAGCGGAGATGTCCTTACGGGAATGATCCTGGGTATGCTGTCAAGGGGCTACAACACGGTTGATGCTGCAATTGCAGCTGTTTACCTGCATGGACTGGCAGGTGACATTGCTGCAGGTGTTACAGGACAGGAATCTTTGATCGCTTCAGATATAATAAATAATATAGGAAATGCATTTAAGAAAACTGAAATCACTTGAAATGGAAAGAATTGGAAAATTATCAACCCTTATAGCTATTGTTATTGCATCATCCTGTACAACTATAAAGGAAGTACCACAGGTGGTGAGCACAAGAATACTGCCCATGGGCGACAGTGTAAAGGTTCATGAAGGGAGCCTTGTCTATTCATTACCCCTTACAGCATTCGATTTTACAGTGATGGCTGAAAAGACCATTCAGAAGGCCGGGCCTTACAACGAATTTGCAAACAAGTTTCTTGGTCTAAGGGAGGTAATTAATCAGGACGGGGTGATATGGACACTGAAAGAGGTTAAGATAAAACCGGTTATAGAGCTTGATCCGGAACAATACTATGTGGTTGAGTGCGACGGACTGATGGAGATCAATGCAATTGCAATGAAGGAGTCAGGCCTGATCCTGGACATTAATCCGGCAATCTACAATAACCGGGAATATTATAGTGGCAATTTTAATGACTCAGATGAGAAGGTCTTTTTCAGGGATATGGGGTCCGACGAATATTTTGATATTGAACAGGACACGACATACAAACTTGTGAATGTGGACACAGCTTTCGTGCGGATACCGTATGTGCTTGAGCGTCGCAGGCAACTCAGCCTTGAGGAACAGGCTGAAAATACTGCAAGAACATTACTGGAATTAAGGGAGGGCAGGCATCTGATCCTTACCGGTGAAGCAACTGTTTTCCCACAGGACAAATCGTCGATCGACGAGATAAACCGTCTGGAAAATGAATACATAAGCCTGTTCGCGGGAAAATCATATAGTGAACTGGTGACTTTCAGGTATTTCTTTATTCCTGAAAAACAGATGGAGGGGCGACCAGTGATCCTTTTCAGGTTCTCAAAAGAATCTGGGGTTCTGGACCCGGATGATGTGAGAGGTCGTCCTGTGGTAGTGGAGATGATGAGTGCCGGCAATGTAGACCGGATAAATATGGTAAGGCAGGACCTTTCGTCCGGCGAAAAATTCGATAAGCTTTATTACAGGATACCTGAGGTGGTGAATATCAGGGTGACCGATGGAAAGCTTACACTTGGCAATACCAGGCAGCTGATTTATCAGTTCGGCCCGGTAGTTTCTCTGCCTGCCAACTATATAATAGGGAAGTGATGAGAGGAGAGTGATGAGAGGAGAGCGACACCGGCCACCTGATACCTTAATTAATAGGAACCTTTAAATGATTTGATGAAATCCTCCCACGACTCGGCTAGGTATCTCTTCTCACTAAAGTATACAAGAATAGGTTCAAAACCCTTTGGCTCACGATACCCGGGAACCGGCGCAAGCAATTCTCCCTTCTCATTCAGGAAAACGACCGTTGGGTAGCTGAGCCGGCCCTGAAGAAGATTGAATGCAAGCTGATGGGCCTTCCCGAATTTGCCATCATTTACATATTCTTTTCCAAGGAATGTAACAGCCTCCTTTGATTCCGCATCAAATTTCACCGGGTAGAAGTTTTCATTAAGATATTTTGCAATTATCGTATCAGAAAAGGTTCTCTTATCGAGCTCCTTGCACCAACCGCACCAATCTGTATATGCGTCAATGAACACAGGCCTGGGCTCCGCCATTAGCAACCGGTTAATGTCCCCGACAGAATACCATTTTACCTTCTCTCCATCCTGGGCCTTTAATACAGGGGCCAGGCTGATCAATATAAATAATGTAAATATCTTTTTCATTTCTCTGGTTTTTCAAATATCCAAAATTAAATTATTTTATGTTATATAATATGTTTAAACAGATATATATCAACAATTGTTGTGGAATTATCAAATAAACGATGTGCTCTCTGGTTCCTGATATATATTTTTTTTTACTTTTGCTTTCTGCATATAAATACTAACTCAGAGATGTAATATGGAAACAATTAAAAAGACAATGAGTGATTCAGCTACCATGCGTTGGCTTATGCTGATCTTACTTAGTGCACTGATGTTCGCTACTTACTGGTTCCAGGATTTTTTCGGTGGATTGAAAGATCTGATGGAATCGGAAATGGGATTTACCAGTGAGGAATTCGGAAGGATGATCGGGTTAACCACAATAGCTAATATGTTCGGTATGATCATCGTCGGTGGAATTATACTGGATAAGTGGGGGATCAGGCTGACGGGTATAGCTTTTGGCGGACTTGCAGCCCTTGGAGGACTTATTGTTGCTCTTGGGGCAGCCGGTTTCTTCGGCGATAGTCACCGTACACAGCTAACCACGATGATTATTGGAAGGGTCCTTTTCGGCTCAGGACTGGAGGTAACCTGCGTTGTTGCTACCAGGTCAATTGTAAAATGGTTCAGAGGACGTGAAATGGCCCTGGCAATGGCAATAAATGTGGGTTTTGGACGACTGGGTAGTGCGTTGGGTATTGCTATTTCCCCTGATATTGCAAACAACCAGCCATCAACCGCAGTAACATTTGCAGCTACACTGATAGGTATTGCTCTCATTGTTTTTGTTGTATATTCATTCTTTGATATTAAACTTGACAGACAAAGGGCTGGCGACGCTTCCAAAGGAGATGACGAGGAGTTCAGGTTTAACGACCTTGTTAAACTGGCTACCAATCCGTCATTTATCTATATAGCCCTTTTGTGTGTTGCCTTCTATGCTGCAGTTTTCCCTTTCATACAGTATGCGGCCGATATGCTTGTAAATAAATTTGGTTTTACATATTCCCTGCCTGCTGATGGCAGTGGAGATGTAGTTTTGTTCGGAAGTAAAGCTCTTGGTAATGCCAGTATATATGTTGCCTTCTTCCTCTTCGGGATAGGATTTTCTGCAATTCCGGCGAACCTGAAGACCAAAACCCAGAAATACGTGACCATGGCGGTTGTTTTCATTCTGTTTGTACTGTTCCTTAACAGGCTGGGTGATACCCTCAAGATATGGCTGGAGAATGGACCTAAAACAGCTTCCCTGATCCCTCTGGGAACAATTCTTTTTACACCTATATTCGGAAGCTATGTTGACAGAAAAGGAAAGGGGGCATCCCTGATGATACTGGGATCCCTGTTGCTGATATTTGCTCATCTGTCCCTGTCATTGTCAGGCATAAAGTTACTGGCTTATGCAGGGCTATTGAGCCTGGGTATTGCCTTTTCACTTGTTCCTGCTGCTATGTGGCCTTCCGTTGCAAAAATTGTTCCTGAAAACAGGCTTGGAACAGCCTACGCCTCAATGTTCACCGTGCAGAACTGGGGACTGGGACTGTTTTTCTGGGGACTGGGTGCCCTGCTCGACCTGGTGAATAAAGAAAACCTTGTAGCAATCAGGGCAGGAGAGATGACCTACAACTATGCTATCCCGATATTTGTACTTGTTATCTGTGGTCTGATATCAATATTCCTTGCTTTTAAACTCAAGCAGGCAGACAGGAGACAGGGATATGGACTGGAGCTTCCCTTTGGCAAAAAGATCGATAGTTCTGAATAAATATATTGTTAACCGAATTTTAGAAGGCTGTCTGTTTAATCTTTAGGCAGCCTTTCTGATTATTTTACTATTTTTAAGGATTATTAATTTCAGGACAATATGAATAAAACTGCTGTTTTTTATGGCCCGGCCGGCGGGTCAACTGAGAATGTGGCAAGAAGGATCGGGGAATTGATCGGGAGCGATATGTGCGATCTTATCCCTGTTGGGGATGCAACTGGTGATGATCTTAAGGAATATAAGAATATTATTTTTGGGATTGCCACAATAGGAAATGAAACCTGGGACTCGGAACCGGTTAAAAGTGGCTGGTTTACCTTTATTAATGAATTGGAAGAAGCTGATCTCACTGGAAAGGTGATTGCCCTGTTCGGCCTTGGAGATCATATTAGATACCCTGATCATTTTGTTGATGCCATGGGTGAACTGTACAGGATAGTAAATGGAAAGGGTGTCGTACCTGTTGGAAAGGTTGTCCAATCAGGTTACGAGTTTAATGACTCAGGTGCAGTCGTGGACAACATGTTCGTAGGCCTGCCTATCGATGAAGTATTCGAGCCCGATCTTACCGATAAACGAATAAGGGAGTGGGTGAGCGGCATTATTTCTGAATTCCAGTAAACTTAATTCATAATTTATTAATTTATTATTATAAAATGAGCGATATAAGAAACCTTGAACCGGGGGATCTGTGGAACTATTTCTATGAAATATGCCAGTTACCCCATCCTTCCAGGAAGGAAGCAAAAATAATTGAATATGTCAGGAATTTTGGTGAAAGAAATGGCCTTGAAACTATCGTAGACAGTGTAGGCAATGTAATTATCAAGAAAGCGGCAACACCCGGTTTTGAAGCCAGAAAGGGTGTTGTATTGCAGACTCACCTTGACATGGTGCCACAGAAGAATAGTGATAAAAAACATGATTTCGCGAAAGATCCCATTGAGGTAATGATAGATGGGGAATGGGTTACTGCAAATGGTACAACCCTGGGATCAGATAATGGAATTGGTGTATCCGCAGCAATGGCAGTTCTTGCCTCAAAAGATATTGAACATGGTCCGCTTGAAGCGCTGTTTACTATTGATGAGGAGACAGGTATGACTGGTGCCTTTGGATTGAAGCCCGGATTGATAGATGCTGATATATTGATAAATATGGACTCCGAAGATGAGGGGGAGTTATACGTAGGATGTGCCGGAGGAATAGATGTAACTGCCACAAAGAGTTATAGCCCTGAAGATGTGCCGGCAGGAATGAAATCATATAGATTAGATGCAAAAGGACTCAAAGGCGGCCACTCCGGGATCGATATTCCGCTTGGAAGGGCAAATGCAAATATGATAATATTCAGGTTCCTGCTTGAGGCTGAAACCAGGCTTGGAGTACGATTGGCCGAATCGGCTGGAGGCGATCTGAGAAACGCAATACCCAGGGAAGCAAATGCAGTTGTTGCAGTCGCTGCAAACAGAGCAGAGGAATTTGAAATGCTGGTCGAAGAATATGAAGGAATCTATAAGAATGAGTTTGATGTTACTGAACCGGGATTGATATTTGGTTGTGAACCATGTGATACTCCTGGCAGTCTTGTACCTGAGAAGGAGCAGTATGGATTTACCAGATCAGTTTTTGCGTGCCCTAACGGTGTGCAAAGGATGAGTAACTCCATGGAGGGTCTGGTGGAGACCTCTAATAACCTGGCAATTGTGAGAGTGGGTAATGGCAAGTTTGAAGCCCTGTGCCTGACCAGAAGCTCAGTAGATACTGCAAAGATTGCCACTGCACAGAAGATTGCAGGCGTGTTCGAATTAACAGGCGCTGATGTTAAGCTGAGCGGAGAGTACCCGGGCTGGAAACCAAATATGAATTCGCCGATACTTAAGACTATGCTGAAAGTATATAACAATATGTATGGCAAGGTTCCGGAAATTAAGGCGATTCATGCCGGTCTCGAATGCGGTATACTGGGAGGTGTATATCCCAATCTCGATATGATCTCTTTTGGACCGACAATCAGGTCCCCTCATTCACCCGACGAGAAGGTCAACATTGCTACTGTTAAGAAGTTCTGGGATTTCCTGCTTGGAACCCTAAGGGAGATACCTGTACGTTAAATATATAAATTATAATATATACTTAGTAGGTTTATTAGGTTTAATAGGTTGAATGAGTAGGGCAACAATAACAATGCGTAAATCCTGTTACTTTTTGATTCTGATATTTCTGGTAACAACCTGTTCATGCCAGAAGAGGAATAAAGGACTGGTTGTCGTATGTGGCTGGGAGGAGGTCTTTATAGCTGATATTACATTGGAAGTTCCTGAAAAGATATGGAGCTGGACCTCTGAGGACTCTGAAGGCCTTCCTGCTTTCATGAGGAATAAATTCCTTACAACTGACGAATGTAAACCGGTTAATAACAGCAGGGATATACTCATCACTTCATCGGGTGGAGGGATTGCCCTGATAAACAGAAAAAACAAGACGGTTTTATTCTATGCCAGCCTCCCGAATGCCCATTCAGCTGAATTATTGCCCGGAAACAGGATAATCGTTGCCGGCTCATACAGCCAGGAGGGAAATCGTGTAAACTTATATGATGTTGGGAACCCGGGTGTGGTTTTGTATAGCGACAGCCTTCTTGGAGCACATGGCCTTTTATGGGACAAACGGGCAAGATCCTTATGGGCACTGAGCGATAACGAGCTGAGAAAATACCGGCTCGGTGACTGGAAACGCACCAATCCACGTCTGATACTTGATAAGTCATATGATCTCCCGGGGGAGGGTGGTCATGACCTGTCGTATTATGAAAATGGAAGAAATCTTGCGATATCCACTTTGAATAATGTCTGGTTATTTAATACAAAGTCTGAGATATTCAGCAAACACCCCCTGCTAGGCGATGAGGTAAATGTAAAGTCAATCTCCTTTAACAGAGCTACAGGAGAAACAGCCTATGTAAAGTCAACGGAGGAGAACTGGTGGGCTTATTACATAAGGTTTGCAGGTTTGGATAAGGTGGTCTACCTCCCATATGAAAAGATCTATAAGGTGCGCTGGCTTTATTAGGCCCGGATTAAATAAGTTGAATAGGTTGAATTTTAACCAGGAACAAGTACCCGGTACTTAATGGCTAGAAGCCTATTTCCAGCGGACCCCTCTCCGGGAAGGATGTGGCATAAATACTTTCAATTGTCTGCCATCTATCTTCATCAGGCTCGCCCACTTCAATACGGTAACTCCCAAATGAAAATACCTTGGGCTGGAAACTGGTTCCATTGATCCTGAGTGCATAAATAGTTTCACCGGTTACTTCACGAATGATTCTGACCACGGGATTGTCCAGGCCTGTTATCCTCAGCTCAGGCAGCCAGTGGGTGGCCACTTTTCCAAAATTGTCAAGCTGATTGAACCTGACTGGCCAGAAGGGGAAGGGATCTCCATTACCCGGACCAGCATAATATGGCCAGTTTGCAAGCTCTATATCCCTGGTGCTTTTAATAAATGTTATGGTGCTGTAACCGGTCGATTTTTCATGGTGCCGGGTAGGTTCAATTATTGATCTATGTGGATTTGCAACAGCATGAACTGTAATTTTATTTCCAAATCCATCCTCAAAATCGCCCAGGAATCCAGGCCAGTTCTCCTTTCTGTTTCTGCCTTCCACGGGCGGATGCCAGCGCCTTGACCAGATATTCCCAACGGCGGGTGATATAATTGCATAACCTGCATCTCTCCAATTTTCAATTCCATATTGCACTGTACTTCCGAGGTGCTGGTCTCCGGCTATATGAGTGGCAAATGCTTTTCTAAATATTCTTATTGCCCGGTCGCGGCCAACCTGAGGCCATCCGTCGGAGTCGAAATCGGTTACAAACCTGTCGGTCCGCAAATATATCCCGGAATCAGGCACCTCCATTGATTGTACTATATTATCGTTAGCTGCTTCTGCAGGTATTGTAGCAAGGTTTGCAAACAGTGTCTGGCTGAGGGCAGCCTTCATCCATGTCTGATTCGACCAGTCCGCAGCCCATAATTCGAGAAAACTCAATTGTCTCTCACCAAGCAGGGTAGCTTCAATCCTTGAATTTATCCGACCATCCCATTCCAGGTTGCGAGGCCAGCCATTTACAATATCAGCCTCTGTAAGCATATCTCCGGGTGCTGATTTAAACTTTCTGTCTTCAAGCACGGCAAAACTTACTCCGCCAACATTACATTCGGTGTAATAAACACCAATATCCTGTTCAACGGGTGCCGGATCGAAAGGATCAGGCAGGTGACTGGTTTGTGTAGTCTGAACCATATTTACAAATTCAGGACTTTGTTTGTAGCCTCCTGCATCCTGAGCGGCTGCACCTGTTGCTCCCGGCGGAGTTGGCCTGCCTCCTGCACCCCAGAGATTGCCGTGGTATACATCATGATCATCAGGAATTGAAATAGAAGGAACGGTTGAGATCAGATCCTTATAGGTCTGGCAAAAAAGGTACCATTTATAGAGGTAATCAAGGTGAACAGAGGGACCGATGTCTGCGGCAGTCGGTGATGAACCCTCATATACCTGATCGCCCGCGAAAAAGAGGAGGTCGGCACTAAACCTTTTCAGGTTATCAACTAATTGATTATGAGGATAAAGCAGTGCCCAATCCCACGGAAATTGTCCTCGGTCGATCCCTGCTCCTCCATCCTGTTCCGGCCTTACCGTCTGATCAATACAGGACAAAGAGAGAAGAACAATACTGTCTTTCTCAACAGGATCGTGCTTGATTATCCCATATTCAAGAAACTCATGTTTTGATTTCCTGTCGATTATATATTTCAGGCGGAATGGGATATCATCTTTTCTGTCCCATTTATCCATCCGGAAGTGTGCGGTAAATGAATAATCAACTATTTCAGCAGTAGTAACAGGTTTCCATTCTTCATCCTCAAATAATTCAAGTTCAACATGCCTGCTTTCCTCCTGCCCAACAGGCATCATTTGTGCGGTCATCTTCAGTATGTTTCGGCTCAGTGTATATTGAATTCCCACTATGGGGCCAATATTGTGACTGCTGTCGAATTTAATCTTGCTTCCTGCGACCTGCCAGTTGCTGAAGGAGTATGTGCTGTTGCTTTCCCTGGAATAACCGGAGTGTGAGACCAGTGCAATATTCCCTCGGAGTCTGTCTCCAGGCACATCCTCTACATCAATCCGGTCGATCACCTGGTTTGTTGCAGGATTAACGGCCGCTACCTTAATTCTGTAGTTGCCATCATCAGGTGATGCATGAAGTATGAGGTAGGCTTCAGGCCATCCCGACCTGTTCCTGTTATTATAGATCAGGTAACTATCTTCCTTTTCAAAATCCCTTACAAAAAGGTTTGATTGTCCGTCAAGGCCAATAAAAAGACCTCCGAGCTTGCCGTATGAATGATGTATCAGAGAGGCCGCCCGGTAATCGAGTCCATATCCCGCACCAATCAGGAATCCGGCAGCTGCTTCATTGCCACTGTCCGATCCTTCAGTAAGATAAATATATACTGTACTGGTAATATTCCCGCTATCGTTAGATATCATCCTGTTAGTCAGGTGAACTGTTCGCATTGGTTTTGTGTTGATACACAATAGCTTACCATCTTCGACAGTCCAGTCCTGCAATCTGTTTGCCCATAGTCCGGGGCCAATCCATGATCCGTCAGGTGAATATTTCCATTCGCTTACATATTTTCCTCCTTCGCGGAAGCAAGCAGAAATAGTCAGGGAAACAATTAATAGCAGGATAAAACTCCTTTTCATTAACTCTCTGCTTTTATCTCAATCATTACATCATCTTTCATGACGTTCATGTTTGGCATGACGTCAACAGATGTTACTTTACCATTAACTGAGCTATGAATCTCATTCTGCATTTTCATGGCTTCGAGTATCACTAAAGGCTCACCCTTACATACATCAGAACCTTCTCTAACGAGAACTTCAATGATCTTGCCAGGCATTGGGGATATTATCTTTACAATCTCGTTTTTACCCCTGTCTTTACTGAGATACTTCTTTCTCTTGAGTGAGAAAGGAGTTTCAATTGTGAAACTGTAGCTAATATCATTAAAGAGAATTTCATACTTGTTTTGCCGCCCCTGTATTATTTCGACCGGATAGCGCCTGTTCTTCCAGAGAATATATGTCCCATGTTTCTCATCCTCCTTTATCTTGATATGGTATTCCCTGCCGCCAATAGTAATAGCTTCACTCAGCGGAAGCTTAAAACTGAATTTTTTATTATTGCTCAGGGCGTATAGTTTTTTCGTTGCATTTGCCATTGTAACTCTGGTTTTGCTGGTTAGAACTGGGACATCCTTTTGTTGAGCAGCCACGGACTCAGCCTCTTGCCCTGTTCGAAGTCGACCTGCAGGTGACTGTCATCCAGGTTCTCCTCCACAAAGAGTCTGGTTGCCAGCCAGGCAGCTATCATTTCCTCATAATCACTGTTCACATAATATGAAGAGAGTTCGTTCTCAATGAAAGATGTCGTAATCGTACCGTTTATAAATCTTGGATGCCTTACCAGCATCCTGAAAAAGGGAAGTGTTGTCTTGGTACCTTTCACCCAGACCTTGTCAAGGGCCATTTTACAATTGAGTATCGCATCCTTACGATCTTTACCCTTTACTATCAGTTTGGCTACCATTGAATCAAAGTTTGCAGCAATAATTGATCCCTTCTTAACACCTGAATCGATTCTTACATTCTCATCTTCAGGGAGTAACAGCTTTTCAATCTTGCCTGGGGCAGGTGTGAAAGCAGTCTGGACATCCTCTGCATTAATTCTGCATTCAATAGCCCATCCTTTCAGTTTTATATCTTTCTGAGTATACCTGAGTTTTTCACCATTTGCTATCTGGATCTGCTCTTCGATCAGATCCAGACCCGTTATTATTTCGGTAACAGGATGTTCAACCTGAATCCTGGTGTTCATTTCCATGAAATAGAAATCACCGTTGGAGTCGAGAAGGAATTCAACGGTTCCGGCGGAGAAATATCCTACCGCGCTTGCAATTGTGATTGCCATATCACCCATCTTCCGGCGAAGTTTTACGTCAAGGGCAGGAGAGGGGGCTTCTTCAAGCAGTTTCTGATGTTTCCTCTGAACCGAGCATTCCCTTTCACCCAGATGTATGACATTTCCCTGCTTATCCCCAAGAATTTGAAATTCTATATGTTTGGGATTCTCAATATATTTCTCAATAAAGACGGCAGGATCAGCGAACGCCTTTTCTGCCTCTGTCCTGGCTATCCTGAACATCTTGGCAATCTCATCTTCGTTTTTTACTATGCGCATACCACGGCCTCCGCCTCCGGAGGCAGCTTTGATAATAACAGGATATCCGATTCTACGTGCAACTTTTTTTGCCTCCTCCTCTGTTGGAACTTCACCTTCACTGCCCATAGTCATTGGCACCTCATTGCTAAGTGCTATCTTCCGGGCGATTGTCTTATTGCCCATCTTGTAAATAGAATCAGGCGATGGTCCTATAAAGTTCAGCCCGCTGTCAATACATTTCTGAGCGAAATAGGCATTTTCGGCCAGAAACCCATACCCGGGATGGACTGCATCAGAATTTGTTTCCCGGGCAATCAGGATAAGTCGTTCGATATCAAGAAAAACAGGGATCTCCGAGGTGCTCTCCGTATCATCAAATATTTTGTCAGCATCCTTGAGGTACATGGCCGACGGCTCAGCAGAGGTCTTTATTACAGTTGTTTCAATTCCCATTTTTTTTGCGGTCCTGATAATTCTGACGGCAATTTCACCCCTGTTGGCTATAAGTATGTTTTTGATCTTCATATAAAATGTTTTGCATGAAAATTCTATAAAGGAATATTTCCATGTTTCCTTGATGGTACCTTAACCCACTTATTGACTAATGCATCAAATGCAGATATTAGTTTCTTTCGTGTCACAGAAGGATCGATTACCTCATCGATGAATCCTTTCTCGTCCGCTACGTATGGATTGGCAATCTTTTCCCGATACTTCTTAACAAGGTCGGCTTTGAACTTAACCGGGTCGTCAGCTTCGGCAAGTTCCTTCCTGTATAAAATAGCTACAGCGCCATCAGGGCCCATAACTGCAATTTCAGCTGTTGGCCATGCAAAGTTGAAATCGCCGCCCAGGTTCTTGCAGTTCATAACGATATAGGCTCCTCCATACGATTTCCTGAGAATTACAGTGATTTTCGGTACTGTGGCTTCACTGTATGCATAAAGTAATTTAGCACCATGCCTTATGATACCTGAGTGCTCCTGATCAAGACCAGGCAGAAATCCGGGAACATCCTCAATAGTAAGGATAGGGATGTTGAATGCATCACAAAATCTTACGAACCTGGCTCCCTTGGTGGATGAGTTAATGTCAAGAACGCCTGCCAGCACTTTTGGCTGATTGGCTACAATACCTATAGTTCTTCCTTTCAGCCGGGCAAAGCCAATTACCAGATTTGCGGCATATGTTTCAGCAATTTCAAAGAAAGAATTGCGATCGACAACGTTCTCTATTACCTCTATTACATCATATGCCTTATTGGGATCATCAGGAACGATATCAAGAAGCTTTTCATTCAAGTCGGGTGTTGGATTTTCCTCTTCGAGGGTAGGAGGATTCTCGACATTATTTGAAGGCAGGTATGAAAGGAATTTTTTCAGTCCAAGTATCGTATTCTCCTCATCGTCGTAGATGAAATGAGACACTCCGCTTTTCCTTGCATGTACATCTGCACCGCCCAGTTGTTCAAATGTAACATCCTCATTAAGTACCTCTTTTACAACATTTGGGCCCGTGACAAACATGTAACTGGTATAGTTTGTCATAAAAACAAAGTCCATAAGAGCAGGGGAGTAGACAGCGCCGCCTGCTGCAGGACCCATTATAACCGCGATCTGGGGAATTATTCCAGACGACTGAATGACATTGTGAAAGATGGTCGCATAACCGCTAAGCGATGCAATACCCTCCTGGATCCTCGCCCCACCTGAATCGATAAGCGCAATTATTGGCGCTCCCATCTTCAGCGCCATTTGCTGGATCTTGGCAATCTTACGGGCATGTACTATACCCAGTGAGCCACCCATTATCGTAAAATCCTGAGCATAGGAAAAGACAAGCCGGCCATTTACCTTTCCATGTCCGGCTATAACTCCGTCACCAAATGAAGATTCAACCTTACCAAATTCCAATCCCTGAAGCTCAGGCGTAACGAATGCATCTATCTCCTCGAACGAATCGCTGTCGAATAGAAGTTCAAGTCGTTCCTGTGCTGTGAGTTTTCCCTTGTTGTGCTGCTTTTTTGTCCTGGCCGGTGAGTACTGTTCCTGAAGTTTTTTTCCTCGCTCAAGGAATGCTTTGTAATACTTTCCCTTTAAATCCATAATCTCGCTTATTTATTATCCAGTGATTCCTTTCCCGGAACTTTACGGCTTATGATCTTATACTACTCTTAACTAACCCGGTTAAATTTAGTGATTCAAATCAATAATACAATAATGTTTTTTCGAACAGTGCCGTTTAACTATTATATAACATATTAAAATATAAGTAATTATATATTATTTATTTTTCGAACAACGATTTTTTGACTATTCCGGTTGAAATTTCCCTAAGTTATTAACGAGGTTTCATTAAGCTTCTTAAGATACTCGTATATATCCAGTTGCGAATGCACTTCTTTTCCCGTATTAGCCACATAATTATTTCTCAGCTTTGAGTCAAGAATCCTGGCTTTTTTGTTATCATTCCATTGTATATCAAAAATTGTTCTCAACTGTTTTTGCAGTTCTTCATCGAAGATGGGACAGGTTACCTCCACCCTGCGTTCCAGGTTCCTGGTCATAAGATCGCCTGAGGTGATAAAATATTTCTCATCGCCTCCGTTGCAAAATATCAGGATTCTTGTGTGCTCAAGAAACCTGTCAACCATTCCAATTGCCTTAATGTTTTCGCTAACGTTTTTTATACCTGTTTTAAGTGAAAACATACCCCTCACAATTAGATTTACCTCAACACCAGCCCTGTCGGCCTTATATAGGAGGTTAATCATATCATGATCGACAACATTATTCAGCTTAAAATGTATATATGCCTTTTCTCCTATTTTTGCATTTGCAATCTCATTTTGTATCAGCCTGCTGATCCGGTTCCGGGCGTCATGCGGCGCAGTGATCAGATGATAATAATTAGACTTTTTATAGTTCTTCTCAAGGAAGCTGAATGTTTTTGCTACCTCATTGGTTATCTTGGTGTCAGAGGTCATAAGAAGATGATCAGTATATACTTTGGCTGTATCCTCATTAAAATTACCGGTGCCTATACAGGCATATTTCTGGATTGATTTATTCTTTACCCTTGTAATGAGGCATAATTTGGCGTGGACTTTTAATCCCTGTATCCCGTAAACAACCTTTATCCCTTCTTCCCTGAGTTTATGGCTCCAGTAAATATTTGCCTCCTCATCGAACCGTGCCTGCAGTTCAATTATTGCTGTTACCTCCTTTCCATTTCTTGCTGCATTCAGCAGTGCCTTTACAACACTTGAATTTCTTGCTGCTCTGTAAAGGGTGATCTTGATACTCCTCACAGACGGGTCAAGGCATGCTTCCCTTAACAGGTCGATAAAATGCTCGAATGGATGGTAGGGGAAGTATAGTAGTATATCTTTCTTCCTTATCGCAGCCAGAATACCTGCTTCAGGATTCAGGTCCTTATGCCTTAGCGGGATCAGTTTTTCGTAACTGAATTTGCTGATTCCGGGATCTGGGAATTTTATAAGGTCCTTCAGATTATGATAACGGCTACCAGGTAAAAGGGTATCCTGTTTACCCAGGTTGAGTTTCAGTGTGATAATGCTCAACAGGTCTTCAGGGATCTCCCTGTCGTACAGTAATCTTACCGGATCACCGGTCTTCCTTTGCAGAAGGCTTCTGGAAACAATATCAAGATATGACTCGGAAAGGTCATCCACAATATCGAGCTCGGCATCCCTTGTCAGTTTAATGGTATAGGCCGATATCTCGCGGAATTTAAACAGTGAAAATATTTCTTTTATACCAAGTCGTACAATATCATCCAGGAAAATGTAGCAATGCTTTCCCTCTTCGAATGGGAGTTCAATAAACCTGGGGAGGGAGTCAGTAGGCAATTCCATAAGGGCGTATCTGACCTTTTTGCTTTCTTTCAGAGGATATATGGTAACAGCAAAATAGACAATGTCATCCTTCAAATCATTAAGCAGCCTCTCTTTTTGCATCATTATTGGCATAAGGATCGGTTTGAGTTCTTCTTTGAAATAATTCGCTGCGAACTCCCTTTGCTCCTCATTCAGCTGGACTTCATTCAAAAGATATATCTCTTCCTTTGCAAGATCGGTAATTACCCTTTTGTAGATATCTTCGTAGTATGCTCGCTGCTTAAGCACGATGCTGTTAATATCCTTCAGCGTTTCAGAAGCACTGTAACCCAGAATTTCCCGTGATTTCTCATCAAGGATTGTCAGCCTTTTAAGAGTGGCAACCCTAACCCTGAAGAATTCATCCAGATTATTTGAATAGATACCCAGAAATTTAATCCTGTCAATGAGTGGCACCTCTTTGTTGTCTGCCTCCTGCAGAACCCTTTCATTAAAAGATAGCCAGCTTATCTCCTTAGGTATGTAAACTTCGGAATTAACTCTCATAATTTAACAGTTGGTTATAGATCATGTTGCCCTCCTTATTCCATTGTTAAACCCTGTTCCCGAAACTGGCTCCCAAACAGAGTCCTTTCTGAAACAATGGGTGGTCAGCAGTAACAAGTTTTAATTTACCTGCGGTTTCCGCCAATGCAGACAAGGCAATCAAGACCCACCTGGTCATAGTTCGCCTTGATCATTTCTGGCTTGCCGGTGGTAGTAAACTTATCTGATATCCCATAAAGCTGCAATTTAGTCAAAATATCAATTGTTAAAAGCTGTTAAATAGATAAATGCACGCCCTACATTGATTGATCATTAGAAAATATAACCTTAAATTGCTTATCTGAAACCTAAAACAAATTTGGCATTACGTATTATTAAAATTTATTTCAAAATGAAAAGAACCATCTTATTGGTAACCAGGGCACTTGTAATTGCCCTCATAACCATTTTAATCTTTCCGGCCACATTACAGGCTCAGAAGCTTGATCAGAAAATACTCGGGGAGATCCATTACCGTCCAATTGGGCCAACCAGACAGGGAGGAAGATATGTCGACTTTGCTGTTGTTGAAAGCAATCCAACAACATTTTATGCTGCCCTTGCGTCAGGTGGTCTCTGGAAAACAGTTAACAACGGGATCACATTTGAATCTGTATTCGATGATGCCGGAGCCATCAGTATCGGTGATATTGCTGTTTGCCAGGATAATCCTGAGATCGTTTGGGTCGGAACTGGTGAAGCTAATAACAGTAGGACAGCATACTATGGCGACGGTATATATAAATCGACAGATGGGGGAAAAACATGGGCCAACACCGGACTTAAAGAGTCGCACCATATCGGGCGGATAATTATTCATCCTGAAGAACCTGAAACTGTATGGGTTGCTGCTCTGGGGCATCTCTATTCCGAAAATAATGAAAGAGGAATATATAAAACTACAGATGGCGGCAAAACCTGGGATAAGGTACTCGAGGTCAAGGATCATGGAAAGATAATAGGATGTGCCGACCTGGCAATTGATCCGGGAAATCCTGATGTACTATATGCGGCTGCATATGACAAGGTAAGGAAACCCTGGACATTTAATGCAGGTGGACCAGGTAGTGGAATTTACAAGACTGTAGATGGCGGTAAGAGGTGGGAAAAACTTTCAGAAGGACTTCCAAAGGGAATGCTTGGCCGTATTGGCGTAGCAGTAGCCCCGAATAATCCGCAGGTAGTTTATGCAAATATTGAAAACAATAATGTACCTGATGTAAGCAATGAGGAGAGGTATAACCAGCTTTTAAATGGTATCCCGCCTCCGGGAAGGGAGATCGGGGATGAGATGTACCGCTCGGACGATGGTGGGAGATCATGGAGAAAAATAAACCCTGACGGAGAAGAGGTTGGTGGTGGCCCTGCATATTATTACCAGCAAATAGCAATAGACCCTGCTGACGAAGATCATGTTTACGTACTTGGAGTAAGGATGTGGGAAACGATTGATGAGGGGAAAGAGTGGAAACAGCCATTTCGTTTTGGTGGCGACAATCATGCTATGTGGATAGATAGTAAGAATCCGAAGCATATAATGCTTGGGTATGATCACGGCATGGGTATTAGCTATGATGGTGGCATTAATTGGTATCATCCGGATTTTAAAGATGTTGCACAATTCGCTGCTATCGGGTTTGATATGGATTTTCCATATAATGTATACGGGGGTATGCAGGATAATGGCTCAGCAAAAGGTCCTTCGACACGCAGGGATTATGGCCCTATCAGACTGGAAGACTGGCAAAGGGTAGGTGGTGGGGATGGAATGTATAATGTTGTGGATCCCAATGATTCCAGGTGGCTTTACAACGAATCGCAATTCGGTCCTATTTCCAGAACAGACCAGTCAACCGGTGAAACAAAGAGTATCAGATACACGAAAATGGAGCGCTGGGCGTGGAACGCACCAATCGTCATATCTCCACATAACAGCTCAATGATCTATCATGCAGGTAATAAGGTTGTGAAATCTGTTAACAGGGGCGATACCTGGGAGGAGATCAGCCCTGACCTTACTGCAAATGATGAAGTAAAGATACAGGGAACGGGTAATATCCAGTATTGCACCATCGTTACAATGGACGAGTCGCCGGTAACTGAAGGAGTGATCTGGGTTGGGACGGATGACGGCAAAGTGTGGGTAACCAAAGATGGCGGATCAAACTGGATTGATGTAACAGGTAAAATCACAGGCCATCCTGGATACTGGGTAAGCAGGGTTGAACCATCATCTGCAGATGCGGGTACAGCTTACGTAACAATTACCGGCTACAGGCAGGATGATTTCAGACCTTTTATCTGGAAAACCACCGATTTTGGTGAAACCTGGGGATCGATAATTAACGGGCTTCCTGAGGAGCCATTATGTGTTATCAGGGAACATCCCCGAAGTAAAGACCTGCTGTTTGCAGGTACAACCAAATCTGTTTATGTATCAATTGACGGTGGATTGAACTGGAATCCTCTTCGTGGTAATATGCCATTCAGCCCGGTCGAGGATCTGAAGATCCATCCCAGGGAGAATGAGTTGATAGTAGGCACTCATGGCAGGAGCATCTGGATTGCTGATATCTCATTTTTCGAAGAACTTTCAGCTAAAACACTTGCTGAGAAAGCATTTGCATTTCAACCAACAGATGCAGTACAATGGGTTAGTAATTCCTCTTATCAGAGTTCATCAAGCAACTTTAGCGGCGAGTCACGGGCACCGGGTATTCCTTTATACTATTACATAAATGATGGTGTCAGCAATGTGAAAATTGAGATACTTGATGGCGAAAGGGTAATATATTCAGCGTCTGTTCCCAGTACAAAGGGTGTTCATACAGCACAATGGAATTACTCCAGGATAGTGAGGGAGAAAACAGATCGGGAAAAGGAGCAGGCTAAGAACATGGCTGAGCGGATGAGGAGTTTTGGCATGACAGATGCACAGATAGCTGAGCGAGCGGGTGACCCTGACTTTATTGTTGGCAGGGTAGGTCCCGGGATCTATAAATTCAGAATTACTGCCGATGATGTCCGGATGGAGAGAACATTCAAAGTGCTGAAGGATTACTGGTTGTAGGTAAGATATTTACTTATCCTGTACAGCAGTTCCTTTCCCCTGTTAACATAATCGGCTGAGGGTGTCACATCAAGCGCAGACAGGCTGATGGTGGAGAGGAATTCTTCTATTTCATCTTCGAAAGCTGCTGCGTTTACAGATGGGTTATATGCAAGCTTTTCCCTGACGATCCTCAGCTTTTCATAATCCTGAATACCTTCGGTAATCCTTTCAAACCGGATAGAGCTTCTTGCTCCCGGATAAACCAGGTAGGTATCACCGCTCGGCCATGTCCTGAACCTTGAATCATGTACAGGGTCCTCCACCCAGCTGTTATACGCCCATCTGAGGAACCCTGAATATCCCCTTGCGGCAGTATACCAGCCAATGATCGCATTATCGGCAGGAGGGGAGAAGGTAAAATTATTCGGATGTTCTGGCCTGGAGCAACAGGTGTAAAAGGTTGTTGGCTTGCCCTTTTGAACCCTGGCCTCAATTTCCTCCCTGGAGGGATCATTGCCGATAGCTATACTCAGATCATAAACATAGTCGTCGACCCCTTCCTGTATCTCACCTGCCAGTGAAACTTTTATTTCAGGAACTGTCCTTTTAATCAGATCGATGATCCAAATCATCTCCTCACGCTTCCTCTCATCCATCGCTATTGTGGTGATATTGAGCCATCCTATCTCCCTGAGATGCTCCCTGAACTGATAGAGGAATGGCTCCCACAAAGCTTCATATTCTTTACTGCCAGGGAGAACCTGTGTCTCGACAAACCTGGCAGAATCCTGGTCATAGTAGCGGAACCTGTTATTCCATGGAACCATGGAATAACAATTTATCTGGGCCGTGATACCGCAATCCATCTGGAAGTTGACATACTGGTCGAACAGTGAGTAATCATATTCCCATGATCCGTCAGTGTTCTTCAGCCAGCCAATCATTGAACCGAAGGGGTCATAGGTTTGCCCTCCCCATGGCATATCATTAAGCGTTGTGGTGATACATTTCTGCCCCGATTCGGCAAGCATCCTGTAAAGTGGTTTTAGCAGATCCCAATGTTCCTCCGACCAGAGTTGAACACCATGGTACCTTGCTACTGCATAGGGATTTTGCCACAGGTCGAGATGAAACTTCCAATCTGCAGGATGGGGCAGTGTCTGACCTGTAACCTCCATGCCAATCGAGAAAACCATGGTATCTGTGTCAGAGGTTACCGTTAACTCTCCTGAATAGTATCCCTGTGCTGTATTTTCGGGTATAAGGACAGTTACCCAGATTGGACGTGTCTCCATGGCGTTGAGCCCGAACAGATTGAATAAATCGAGCATATCAGGGCTAATATGAACAGGTATGGTATCTTTTAAACGACGGCCGCATCCATTCAGGAATTCATCAGACAATACATACCTTACTAATCTGATACCTATGTTATATTTTTCAATAATCCCGGATTCACCACGAAGGTCAGAGGCCTTGACTGATATGTTGGAGACCTCCTGCTTGCTCCACAAAAGGAACTGGCCGTTTACTTTTTCACCTATCCATCCCCAGAGGGAAAGCTCTTCGGAGATATTCCCCAATGGGGGAGCACTCTTTTTGTATGCTATGTCAACTGTGCCAAATCCACCATTCAGTCCTGCAGGAATACCTTCCCAGAGGTTTTTATCAATAATATCGGGATCTGAAGGTTCAGTGCGGTAATTAATGTTTGCTGTATCTGCGCACGAAATAACCAGAAGTATGAGAGTGGCAAGTGCAATGACAGGAATGACTTTCATAGGTAATGTGTTTTAAAAGATTGTTAATGTGCCAGTTACAGATTCAAATTCCTGTAAATATCAGTAATGATCCTCTTCATCTCAGGATACTGGCTTTCCATGCTTTCAACTAACTTAAACTGTGCTTTTGCCCTTTGCAGGTTATGATGTTTATGATGGATCCTGAAATAGCGATCACCATCAATATAATCAGTTAGAAATCTTAATCCCATGATGTAGGTGATCAGTTGTGGAGAAAATGCAAGGTGTTCAACCTCTGTGGAATTCAGAGTTTGAATTGTTTCCTCAAGATACCCCCTGGCAAATGAACTGTATAGTGCTATGTCCATGCCTACAAGCGACAGGTCCACCTCATCCTCGGAGGCAGTGTTTGCCGCAGTTCTTATAGCATCACCAAAATCATAGTGTACATATCCCGGCATAACAGTATCAAGATCAATAATACACAGGGCCCTGTCGTCTGAGTCGAACAACACATTATTGAACTTTGTGTCATTGTGCGTAATACGAACAGGTATTCTACCTGCCTCTCCAAGCTGTAGTATTATTTTCATCTTATCCTCCCTTTCTTCAATGAACCCTATTTCATTTACCACCTCTTTTACCCTGCCGGCGGGATCTGATTTAATCATGTCATGAAGCAAGGTGAGCCTTTTCTCCACATTATGGAAGAAGGGGATTGTTTCATGCAGTGGGGGTGGGGGCAGGTCGGAGAGAAGCGCCTGGAATCGTCCTATTGCCTTGCCTCCCTGGTAAGCCTTGTCAGGGTTGTCAACAATATCATAACTCCGGTGATCACTTATAAAAATGTAGATTCGCCAGAAGGCGCCGGAATCATCAGTCAGATAATTTTTACCGTCCAGGGCGGGAACCGGAGTCAGGCATTCCCGCTTCAGATCCCGTTTTCCCTGCGCCATCAGTTTACAGCGGATATGTTCAGTTACACGCCCGATATTATCCTGCATGGAAGGGATATCCCTGAAAACATTGTTGTTAAGCCGCTGCAGGATATAGTCATCCCTGTTATCCTCAATCGTCCTGATCAAGAATGTGTCGTGGATATGACCTGAACCAAACGGCTGTCCTTCGCTATAAGTGCCCTCTGTTTTGAACAGGGAAAATATTATCTTCAGTTCGTCAGTCATTATTCCCTCGTAGGTCAGTATATTATTCGGCTCTGAGCTTGCTGAATGATTTGAACAGGAAGAACATCCCTGCCAGGGCTATAACGACAAGTATAACTGCTATGCCTGTTTTACCATAAACAAAGCTGCCAATAGAGAAAAGAAAACTGTAAATTACAATTACTCCGATAAATACACAAAGGATCTGAAGTGGCATTTCCCATGGTTTACCATGATCTGCTTCGTCAATCATATCACCATCAGCTCTTGCCTCAGTTACAACTTTACGCCATCCTGGTCCGCCAGGTCTTGTGATCCGATAGAACTTCCTGAGTGTCCCGGCGGTTTCGGGCCTGGTAAGATAAGTTGTCAGTAACCATGCCGCAGTAGTTGCCAAAACAGCGATCAGGAGCTTTGATGTAAAATCATCAAGACCCCAGAATAGTAATCTTCCGTCCGGGATAAACATCACAAGAATAACAGCCATTACCGTGGCAACTATCATAGCAACTATCTCTGTCCATGCGTTAATTCTCCACCAGAACCACCTTAGAAGGTATATTGCTCCGGTACCGGCTCCTGAAAGAAGAAGTATGTCAAAAGCCTGAGTTGCATTGTTTAGGAGTGTCAGGGCCAGCGCTCCTGCTATAAACATCAGCACTATGGTCGTGATCCTTCCTGTCAGTACCAGCTCCTTTTCAGGTGCACCGGGCTTAACAAACCTTTTATAGAAGTCGTTTACAACGTAGGATGATCCCCAGTTTAGATGGGTTCCGATAGTTGACATATAGGCAGCTATGATAGATGCTGTTACCAGACCGAGCCAACCAACACCCAGTTTAGACAGCATTACAGGATAAGCAATATCATCCTTGAGGTAAATGTCTGATATATTGGGAAACTCTGCCCTGATTGATTCCAGGTCAGGATATATCATTAAAGAGGCAAGTGCAACTATTATCCATGGCCAGGGGCGAAGGGCATAATGTGCGAAATTAAATAGCATAGTTGCCCCGATGGCATTTTTTTCATTCTTCGCTGAGAGCATTCTCTGGGCAATATATCCGCCTCCTCCCGGTTCTGCTCCTGGGTACCACACTGCCCACCATTGCACTGCAACAGGGATAAGGAGAAGAGTGACCCAGACAGAACGATTCGAAAAATCAGGAAGGACTTTGATCTTCTCCTGCAGGTCAGGATTGGTCAGCAGGTTTTGTAAGCTGCCGATCTCAGGTTGCTTTATGGCTACGACAGCAGCCAGTACAGCCCCGAACATTGCAACACTATACTGGAAAAAGTCTGCCCAGATGACTCCTTTCAGTCCACCAAGTGTAGCATAGATCATTACAACTAATGACCCTCCTACAACAGCTACCCATGGTTCTATTCCAAGCATCACGCCTCCAATTTTGATGGCAGCCAGGGTTACGGTACCCATTATCAATGCATTAAAGAATACGCCAAGGTATATAGACCTGAATCCCCTTAGAAATGAGGCTGCCTTACCGCTGTACCTCAGCTCGTAATATTCCAGATCGGTCATGATATTTGACCTTCGCCATAGCTTGGCATATATAAAAACCGTAACCATACCCGTTAAAAGAAAGGCCCACCAGGCCCAATTCTTCGCAACACCGTCTTCCCTTACCATCCCTGTTACCAGGTTTGGAGTATCGGCTGAGAAGGTGCAGGCCACCATCGAAATACCCAGCAGCCACCATGGCATGCCTCTGCCACCGAGGAAGAATTCTGTGGTATCCTTTCCGGCAGTTCTGGAAGCAACCCAGCCTATACACAGAACAATAATGAAAAAGAAGCCGACAATTATCCAGTCAATAGTGTGTAACAATGTCTTGAATTTTTAAGTTCAAAAATTTGATAATGCAGTTAAAACTAAAATAATTATTGGTTGACTCCAAGAAAAGGAATCCAATTGCCTCTCTCAGCTTTTCGACCTGGATTTATGACCGAGGTAGCCTCCATGATGTCTCTTGGCATACTCACTATTGCTGAATCCTATTCTTTTCTCCATCAGAACAACAAGAGCATCACCAATTACGGTCATTACCGTAGTAGATGTGGTTGGTGTCAGTCCAAGGATACAGACCTCCTCGGGATTACCCGTTGTGAGTACAAAATTTGCCCGGTTTGCCAGCTCACTTTCCGAATTGCCCGTGATAACAACTACAGGTATTTCCGGGTGCAGACCTACTGTCAGATCGAGCAATTCAATAATTTCTCTGGTTTTGCCGGAGTTGGAGACTGCCAGCAGAACATCATTTTCCTGAATTACACCCAGGTCACCATGCTGAGCCTCACTAGGATGAAGAAAAACAGAGGGTGTTCCCGTTGAGCTGAATGTGGTAGCGATATTCAAAGCTATCTGTCCGGCTTTACCCATGCCACTGGTGATTATTTTACCTTTTCTGAAGTGTACGTGATCGTAAAACAGCTCAACTACCTTCTGGTATATCCCCGTAACAGGGATATTCGCGATAGCCTGCGCCTCTTTTTTGAATATATCATGAATCTCTTTCATCTGGTCATGAAATTTTTTATGCAAATTTATTAAAAAGAGTATCAATAGGGGTCATGTTTCCAATCTATTTATTCAGTCATGATCTTATCCTTACTGCAGGGAGCAGCAGGAGAATTACCGCCGAGATCATGAGAATAGCTGCACCGGGACTTACTTTATCGGCTACAAATCCCAGTATAGGACTGATAATCATTGTGAATAACGACTTTAACTGACTGTCGACGGAAAGGTAGGTACTCAGTGCCTCCCTGTTGGTAGAAGATGATATTTTTGATACGCATACCGGTCGCCTGAGATTTTCGAAGATAAGTATTAAAACAAAGAAGATGATCGAAATAGCCTCAATCCTGAGGTGAAAAAGCAATCCGCTCAATATGCCGGCAATAGAAACAAACAGGTACGACAAATTCATGCCCCTTCCCTCACCACCTGTATAACCTGAGAACCTGCCCGACAGTTTCGAGGCCCTGCTGGTAAGAAGATAGATTATGAAGTATGTTATGCCTATCGTTACCGAACTTCGGTCTGCTTCATCTACCCATTTAATCAGAGGTAAGGCTAATGCAAAAGAAACAAGGAGTGGCTGCAGGTAATCCTTCGCAGAATCATAGAACCCGCTGATAATGGAAGAGTTTACATATAACCTCATTGTCAGGGTTTTTCTGAAAGTAGAAATAAGTGAACCTGCAACTTCCCTGAACTTTTGCCTGAACCGGTCTGCTTCAAACTTACCCTGATCACCATCGAGCCACTGGGGATAGGCGGCCAGATTTGCCAGGTTCAGGAGGTAAGGTAGAATGGCGAACAGAAAGATAGCAGAGTAGTTATCGGAAACGATCACAATGGTGGCTGCAATCAAAGATGACACCGCAGAACCGATCTGGGACCACGACCGTGTATGACCGTAATAATCGACCCGTTGGCCGTCCCAGCCTTTCAAGCTCAGGTAATCATAGATCATGGCTTTATGTGTTCCGGTACGGAATACATCTCCGATACCGAATAGCACTATAGCCGCGACCAGCATGTAGTAGCTGTTTGAGACATAGAATGTGATGAAAGAAGAAATATAGAAGAGAAAGGAGATTATCATAGTTCTTTTCCTGCCGGCACTGTCAGCAATTATTCCTCCCGGGATCTCCAGGAGGTTTACAACGATTTCCTTTATACTGTAAAGCAGACCGATACTGAGGTAGGATATATCTTTACTTAGAAGGAACAGCAGGAAGAAGGGCTCATAGAATTTCTGGTTCTTCAGAAATCCATAAAGACAGAAACGGTAGTACTGAAAGTCCTTTTCAAATCCTGCTGGCATACTGATCAATCTTTGAGCAAACTTAATAATTATTAATTAGGTTGATCGAGTTGATAGAGTTGAAATGGGTTGAAAATATATGATTAACTTTAATAGTCAATAAATATTCAGATATGATATGAAAAGGATTACATGGATTATGGTTTTATTGCCGGCAATGCTGCTTGTGACAGTCCAAACTGTTACATGCCAGGTTAATGATACAGGTATTACAGGTATATGGCTTGGTAAGCTTGCAGTTGGTGCTGTTCAGCTCAGGATTGTTTTTAATGTTTCCGTAAATGAAGAGGGTGCATTGACCGCTACAATGGACAGCCCCGATCAGGGAGCAAAGGATGTCCCGATGGGGAAAGTAACGGTCAGAAATGATTCACTCAGAATAGAAGCACCGCTGGTCATGGGATATTATACAGGAAAAATAATATCTGAAACTGCAATCGACGGGACATGGTACCAGAGCAACATGAATTTTGAACTCGACCTTGAGAAACAGATGACCGCCTTTGTGCTGAACAGACCGCAGGAACCAAAACCTCCATTTCCCTATATTGAGGAGGAGGTGTCATTCCGCAACGAAAAAGATGGATTTGAACTGGCGGGGACCCTTACAATTCCTGATAAGGATAAAGTTTACCCGGCTGTTATTCTCATTTCAGGTTCTGGCAGTCAGAACAGGGACGAAGAGATATTTGGACATAAACCCTTTAAGGTGATCGCCGACCACCTTACAAGGAATGGAGTAGCTGTATTGAGATATGATGACAGAGGGGTGGGGAAGTCTGGCGGCTCACCGGTTGGAACCACTTCCTATGATTTCTCAAGGGATGCCAGGGCAGCAATTGATTATATTTTATTGAATGATAATATTGACGGGTCCAGGATTGGGATAATTGGACATAGTGAGGGTGGGGCAATCGCCCAGATACTCGCTTCAGAGTTTGATGACATAGCTTTTATAATCAGCCTGGCCGGACCCGGGGTTGACGGCAGGACTATCCTGCTTGACCAGGCAGAATACATAAGCAGACTTAGTAATATCCATGATACGGTAATTAATCAAAACATTGAGCTGAACTCATTGATCTTTGATATAATGGCAATGGAAGAGGATCCGTCGGCCGGTTTGACGAAAATCGAAGAGATGATCCGTCAAAATATGAAGGATAAAGGGAGACCGAAAGATGCTGATGAGATAGTATCTAACCTGGGTCTGCAGATTAATGCCGCATCTTATCAGTGGATAAGGTATTTTATCCTGTTTGATCCTGCCGAATACCTGCCAGCAATTAAATGTCCCGTGCTGGCGCTTAACGGTGATAAGGATTGTCAGGTCATGGCCGGAACCAATATTGCTGCTATTCTTGAGATCCTGAAAAAATCAGGCAACAGTAATGCAAAAGGTCTGATAATGAAAGATCTGAATCATCTGTTCCAGCGCTGCGAAACTGGCCTGGCAAACGAGTACGGAGATATTGAGGAGACTATCAGCCCGGAGGTGCTTGGAATAATTACTGACTGGATCAACAGTATATAATCCCAGGTTCCGCTGAACGCTCAACGCGATAGCAATCTAATAGGTCTTCGTCATACTGCCGGGCACACAGATAATAAAAGTGGCTTTGCCCAGGTTCTCCTCTTCCACCTCGGAAATATCAGGTTGATTAACGATCTCGATCGTAACAACGTTAAGTCCGGGACGATACCTGTTGAGGTACCACAGAATTCCTTCGAAGTTACTCGAGTGATAGGAACCATTATAGTGGATAAACAGATCACCTTCACTCATGTTCCCGGCAATAGAATATCCCATCGTCGCATCCTTGGCTGCCTGGGCTTTTGGAAGATTTTCGCTCATATGTGCAGGCATCCCGGAGGCCATCGACAGCATATTTTTATATCCGGGCAGCTCCGGATCATACTCAAAAGGTAGGGGAGCAAAATATGATTTTGCCATATCAGTCAGGCTGTCAAGTATTTCAAATCCGTGTCTGCTTACCATGGATGCATATCTCCTCGGAATATTGGTTGCTATAAACTTCAGGTTATTTGTCCTGGCAAATTCCACAAGTGGCTTATAATCGGTTTTATAATTTCCCCAAAGCTTTACTTCTGCTTCAAATTTGTCGGCAGTATAATAATCGTTTAGATATTCATCAATCATTAATTGATTATCCCGTTCAAACATTTCAGCTCCAAGGATCAGACTATCTCCTCTGAGCTGGTACAGGTCACTTGTGATCTCATATTCGAGCCAATGAGCAATAGGATCGTTATGCAATTCACCAATGAAAATAACATCGGCTTTAACTAATTCCTTCATCATTTTCGTATATGATGACTTCTTACCTTCGGAATCAAATATCAGATAAGCCGGTTTATCAGTTTTGAATCCCAGGGCAATCAAGGCTATTATTCCTATAAGTAAGTTTATACTTTTCATAATTAATCCTTATTAGAATATAAGGCTGCCCTGTTGTGACAGCCCGAAGTTGAAAACAGAATCAAAACCTTATACCCATGATCACAATATCATCAACCTGCTCGTTCTCACCCTTCCATTCAATGAACCGCTGTTCCAGGTATTCTTTCTGCTTGTCCATCGGGGTTCCTGATATGCCTGTAAGAAGTATCTTCAGGTTTTTACTGCTGAACCTCTTCTCGTCCGGCCCTCCAAACTGGTCATAATATCCATCTGAGAAGAGATATATAACATCATTCTTTTTCAATTTGACCTCGTGTCTTGTGAAACTGGATTTGCCAAGGTGGTATCCAATGGGCATACGGTCAGCCTTGTACTCTGTAAACTTACCGTCGCGAAAGAAGTAGAGAGAATTAAATGCTCCGGAATATTCAAGTACCTTTCCTTTCCTGCTGAGGACACATAGTGCAATATCAAGGCCATCCTTTGTCTCTTCCTCCCTGCCCGATTGTTTAAGTGAACTGATGACCTTCTCCCTCAGGAGATTCAACATCTGGTCTGAAGTATAGTTTGCATCGGCTTCCCCTGTGATATCAGTCAGAAGGGAGATACTCAGCATACTCATTATAGCTCCCGGTACGCCATGACCTGTGCAGTCAGCAACAGCAAAGTATACTTTATCCCTGGTCTCGGTTATCCAGTAAAAATCGCCGCTGACAATATCGCGTGGCTTATAGATTATAAAATGTTCCTTAAAGCATTTCTTCAGTATCTTATCCGAAGGGAGGATAGCATCCTGGATCCTGCTTGCATAGGTGATACTGTCAGTGATCTCCTCCTTTTGTCGAATTATCTCATCCCTCTGCTCTTCGATCTGCTCTTTCTTCTGTTCGATCTCAGCAGTACGCTCCTTTACCTTCTGTTCCAGAACCATTTTATCGTGCCGCAGTTTTCTTTCCCTTATATTCACAAACAGATACAACAGTCCAAACCCGGCTAAACCTATCAGTATGTAAAACCAGCTTGTTTTAGTGAACGGAGGCTTAATTGTAAACCTGATGGTCTTCTCTTCACTGATTTTGCCAAGGATATTCCTGGCCCTGAGATGCATAACATATTTACCCGATTCGAGGAACAGGCTTATATCAGGTGTATTGGTCCAACGTGACCAGTTAATCATCATATCTTCAATATAATACTGGTACTGTGTTGAAG
>DATKZO010000047.1:0-128454 GCA_035527935.1 Bacteroidales bacterium | reverse complement strand
CCGTCGCACCCCGTGCGGGTGCGTGGATTGAAACCTGTTGATACGATTAACGATGACTTTCTAATTTAGTCGCACCCCGTGCGGGTGCGTGGATTGAAACGCTCAATGAGGTACGTAAAAAAGGTGATACAGCGTCGCACCCCGTGCGGGTGCGTGGATTGAAACGTAATCATCTGCGTTGCCTTCGCAACATAGTGTTGTCGCACCCCGTGCGGGTGCGTGGATTGAAACTTTTTTTGTGGATGCACACCAATGACCTTTGGAAGTCGCACCCCGTGCGGGTGCGTGGATTGAAACATTGATTACTTTCATCTCTGGTGACTTACTATCGTAGTCGCACCCCGTGCGGGTGCGTGGATTGAAACCCACATACATTGAATCGGTGGTGAAATCATAAAGTCGCACCCCGTGCGGGTGCGTGGATTGAAACACGTTATCCTTCAGGGTTAATAGCAATAGTATTTTGTCGCACCCCGTGCGGGTGCGTGGATTGAAACCTTTAATAGCAATATAAACTAAAAATAGAGATATGTCGCACCCCGTGCGGGTGCGTGGATTGAAACATTGATAAACGATAAACAATTTAACTGGTAGTCGTCGCACCCCGTGCGGGTGCGTGGATTGAAACTGCATGGCGAATTAACAAGTGAGCAGGAAGATGCCGTCGCACCCCGTGCGGGTGCGTGGATTGAAACATTGAATATTGACGAGACAACCATCCCTGCATTGTCGCACCCCGTGCGGGTGCGTGGATTGAAACACTTGACCGGGGGATAGTATTCCCGTTGGTCGAAGTCGCACCCCGTGCGGGTGCGTGGATTGAAACTCAACCATTAATATCTGAATTTTCAGATAAATTAAGTCGCACCCCGTGCGGGTGCGTGGATTGAAACGTTAAGGTCGTGCTCACCGCACCAGTCACAAGTACGTCGCACCCCGTGCGGGTGCGTGGATTGAAACGACTTTATAAATATAAATCCCCCGTGAGTATGCTGTCGCACCCCGTGCGGGTGCGTGGATTGAAACATTGAATTGACCGCGCAATTATCAACGCTCCCAGTCGCACCCCGTGCGGGTGCGTGGATTGAAACCTATCCTCTGCGCAACTACTCCCTCGCCTATTGTGTCGCACCCCGTGCGGGTGCGTGGATTGAAACCAGACTACGCCATGAGCAAGGACTATGTGCAGGACGTCGCACCCCGTGCGGGTGCGTGGATTGAAACTTATTATAACAGCTATTGTCGGAGCTTTGGCATTGTCGCACCCCGTGCGGGTGCGTGGATTGAAACATTGAATATTGACGAGACAACCATCCCTGCATTAGGTCGCACCCCGTGCGGGTGCGTGGATTGAAACCTGATGGGGTTTGATTTACTTATGATCTGGCTGGGTCGCACCCCGTGCGGGTGCGTGGATTGAAACAAAGAGATGGAGGAGGAACGCCCACTATATCAATGTCGCACCCCGTGCGGGTGCGTGGATTGAAACAATAGGTTATGGATACGGCCAGGGTCTGGCTTTTGTCGCACCCCGTGCGGGTGCGTGGATTGAAACGGGGTAACATCACCAGCGACCTGATGTATGAGCGGTCGCACCCCGTGCGGGTGCGTGGATTGAAACAAATAATTGATAATAATGATTATCCAATTGGCAAATCATCACAATTACCTACCTTTATAAACCTTGTTATTATTATTGAGCGATTATGAAATTTCGTGAACTGGTAAAGATGACCCGAAGCTACAGAAGGTTTCATCAGGAGCATCGGGTTTCATTAGCACAACTGGTCGAACTGGTTGAACTTGCGAGGATCTCGGGATCATCTGCAAACAGACAACCATTGAAGTTTATGATATTCAACAGTGAGGCCGGCTGCAATAAAATATTCCCCGATATCAAGTGGGCAGGATATCTTAAAGATTGGGATGGCCCGGAGGAGGGAGAAAGACCTTCGGCATATATTGTTATGCTTGGCGACAGGGATCTGGGTACATCATTTGCAGTTGACAGCGGGATTGCAGCCCAGAGCATAATGCTTGGCGCTACTGAAAGCCACCTTGGAGGATGTATGATAGCTTCAATTAACAGAGATAACCTGAGGAAATCACTCGCTATATCCGACAGGTATGAAATACTCCTTATACTGGCTCTTGGGAAAACTGCTGAAAAAGTAATTATTGAGGAGATGAAGGATAATGACATCAAATACTGGCGCGATGACAAGGGAATTCATCATGTTCCAAAACGAAAACTTGATGATCTTATAATAGATACTGCGTAAGAACCGGCATGGCAAAGAAAATATTCATACTGATAATCGCATTTTTTGCTGTCATAACTGATTCGATCACTCAGGAATCAACACAACAGCTATTTATGCTTATAAATGGGGTTGTAATGGATGCATCAACGCAGAATCCGATCTCTAATGTTCATTTTATCCTTAACAGGAATATGGGTGGAGCAACCGATCCTGAAGGTAAGTTCTCCCTTTATATGCATATATCAGATACTGTGATATTTTCACATATCGGATATATGAATTTCAGATTCGTACTGAGTGATACCCTTGCAGGTAACAGATTTGTTGCAGGAATATTTATGAAAACCGATACACTTTCTATCGGAGAGGTAATTGTTATTCCTCGAATGGGTGATCTGAAAACGGAAATTATGACTGGTAATAATCAGGAATCCCAGGAAATGATAAATGCCCGGAATAATCTCACCCTTTCCACCTATCAGGGCCTTAACAGCCAGTCTGCCCTGGGTGATCCACAAACTAACTATGAATTACTCAAGCGTAAACAGGTTATCGACGCCTATGAAAAAGGAGGGATCCCATCCGATAAAATGGTGGGCCTGAATATGATCACCGTTATTCCGGCAGCAATATACCTTCTTGTAAATGGCTTACCGCAACGGCCCGACCCTCCAAAGCCCCACATCTCTTCCCGGGAAATGGAAATGATGAAAGAGATCTATAGAAAAAACCTTGAGAAGAAAAGGGATCAGGTGCCTTATCTTCCTGGCTAGCCTTTATAAAAGATTGCTTTAATTATATGCGATGCCATTTTAGGGTTTTCCTTAAGACGTCGTGTTGAATAACCAAACCATTGCTTGCCAAAAGGAACATATACCCTCATTGTATGTCCATCATCCACAATCCTTTTTCTGAGGCCAGGCGCTACACCATAGAGCATCTGGAACTCGTACATCTCTTTTGGAACATTATACTTTTCAATCAGCTTGCAGGATGCATCTATAAGTGCCTTGTCGTGGGATGCAATCCCGGGATAGATCCTGTTTTGGAAAAGGAACTCAAGATCCTCAAGAAAATGCTGATTGATCTCTTCATATTTCTTGTAGGCGATTTCCGGTGGCTCCACATATATCCCCTTACATAACCTGTAATTAAGAGGTGCCTCCTCAGAATTGAGATCGAGAAGTCCTTTCAGGTCATCCATGGTCCTAAAAAGATATGCCTGAAAAACGAGGCCTACATTAACTGGAAATTCATCCTTGAGTTTTCTGAAAAGTTCTATCTCAAGATCAACACATGACGAATCCTCCATATCAATCCTGACAAAGTTGTTGTACGATACAGCTCTGGTTACAATCTCCCTGATATGTGCGTAGCACACATCCTTATCGATAAGCAGGCCAAAGCTGGTTGGTTTTAAAGAATAATTACCATCGATCCTGCTCTTTTCAGTAAGCTCTATTAATTCCAGATATTCATTCTTGTTTGCCTCTGCTTCATCAAGATTCTTTATGAACTCACCCAGAACATCAAGTGTTACTTTAATACCCTCTTTATTCAGGTTTTTGGATACCCGCATGGCATCCTCCATGGTTTCACCCGATATATAGGGCCTCGAAAAGATCCATACGAACTTTTTCGGGAAATAGGGTAAGATTGCAGCAATTAATTTGTTAAGCATATAAGTTGGTTTTTAATAACTACTCTTATTGCAAATATACTATATTGTAAACCTGAAATTATGATCTTTATCATTCTGAAAATATGATCTGGGATATATTTCCGTTCCAATAATATACCTAAATCAACATTTCTGAGTTACATAACTGATTGGGATTTGAAAAAAAAATGAAATATTTTTAAAACATCAATTATTAATGCAACCATTTTCTCTGTTGAAGGGTCTTGAAAATGGTCTCGGTAATGATGAGCGACCGGCAAATACTGGAAGGATGTCTTAAGAAAGACAGGCGAGCCCAAAAGAGCTTATTTGAGCGCTATTCCGGTTTACTGTTGGGTATTTGTATCAGGTATGCCACTGATTATCCTGAGGCTGAGGATATTCTCCAGGAGAGTCTTCTCAAGATATATCTTAATATCGGGGATTTTTCAGGAGAGGGTTCATTTACAGGATGGATGAGGAAGATTGTGATAAACACGGCAATAACCTATTATCACAAACACCTGAAACATAAACATTATGTAGAGATTGAAGAGGTCTTCACAAGTGAAGCAGGTAAACTGGACCTGCCCGATACGCAATTCACATCGGAAGAGCTGAAAAGAGTCCTCGATGAGCTACCTGCAGGATATAAGATTGTTTTCAACCTTTATGCAGTAGAGGGATATAAACACAAGGAAATTGCTGAGATGCTGGATATAGATATAAATACTTCAAAATCACAATACTCAAGGGCCAGATCATTCATCAGGAAAAGATTGGAAAAATACAAATAGTACAGTATAAGGTGTTATAAATTGAAAGGGGAAAAAGAACATAGAAGTATAGAGTCGGCCTACAGGGATAACTTCCGGAATTGGGAGGTTACCCCATCAGAAAATTTCTGGAAAGGGTTTGAAAAAAGACTCAGGTTTAATCAGTTCCTGAGGTTCAGTACGGGAAGTTTTAATATTTATTACCTCGGAACAATTGTAGCTGCAGGGGCCACCGCTGCTATCCTTCTGGCCGGATCACCGCGGAAAGACCATGACAAATCACCCGATATTATAATTGATAAGTTTATTATTGAACAGGAAGTAGGAGTAGCCTCAACTATTCCTGAACAGAACCTCAGTAAAGAGACATTTAAGCGTGAAGCCATTTTAGGTACTGAGCCGGGTACCTCAACTGATGAAGGATCAGGTACTGTTGATAAAAAACCTGCTGAAGAGAGTTATGAGATGAAAAACAACATTAAGCTGCTGAAGGATAAGCTTAATGATAGCTTCTCTGATAATAGCCGTGAACAGAGATTGCGGGGCAGGGATCAGCTGGCTCTCTCAGGCCCGGTTGCCCGGTTTTCCATCGACAGGTCATCGGGTTGCGCCCCTATGACCATAAGCTTTGCAAATCAATCACTGAACTATGATTCATGTTTCTGGGAATTTGGTGATGGAGGAGTATCAAAAGAGAGTGAGCCTTTATGGGTGTTTGATGAACCCGGTGAATTTGAAGTATCACTTATTGTGTTTGGACCCGACAACAGGAATTCTGTATCCAGACAAAAAATAAATGTATATCCTGTGCCTGCTGCCAGATTTGAAATAAATGCAGGAGATGCCTATCTCCCCGATGAACAGGTAGTCTTCTATAACTACTCCCATAATTCAATCTCGTGGGAATGGGACTTTGGAGATGGTAAGAAGAGCAATGATTTTGAACCTGGACATTTCTATGATGAACCAGGTTCATATACTGTTAAGCTGATAGCTCTGTCAGAGTATGGTTGTGTTGACAGTATGGTAATAACCAATGCTTTTAGTGACGGAAGTTGTCACATAATATTCCCCAACGCCTTTACCCCAAATGATGGTGGACCAACGGGTGGTTACTATTCGAGCAGGGCCGATCAGAACGCTGAAGTATTCCACCCTGTCTGGTCAGGAGTGACACAGTATCAATTAAGGATATTCAATAAGCAGGGAATCCTTCTGTTTGAATCCAACGATATAAATGTCGGTTGGGATGGTTATTATAAGGGACAAAGAGCTGAGCTTGGGGTCTATATCTGGAAAGTAAGGGGCATGTATAAGAACGGACAACCATTTGTCCAGGGCGGCGATGTTACTCTCCTGCCGAGGTGGTAGGGCTATCCTGATCCTGAACTTTTTAATCAAATCCCTGGTGGTATTCATCGCTTATTTTCTTCTGTTCAACAAAAATATTTGCCTGAAATGCCCGTTTATAGGTAAAAATACACGAAAAGTTAGAGTATTAATGACAATTACATTATTTTCGTGCTTAACTAGGCTTAACCTGATCGGACTTGCAGCGTAAACTAAAATATCTTCTTGCAGGACTTCTTTTTAGTACCTCAATTCTACTAACTGGTCAGGATCCCCATTTTTCACAATTCTATGCTAATGCTCTTTACCTTGCTCCCTCATTTGCCGGAGCAACTGAAGAGAACAGGGTCTCAATCAACTACAGGAATCAATGGCCTGCCATCCCAGGTGTTTTCCATACCTATAATTTTTCATACGACAGGTGGCTCCCGAATTTCAATTCGGGGATAGGTGTTCTTGCTACCTATGATGTGGCTGGCACGGGTGATCTGAGCACAACTAATATCGGTATTCTCTATTCATACAATATCCAGCTAAACCGCGACTGGTATATCAGGCCAGGGATTAATTTTAAATTTGTCTACCTGGGACTTAATTATGCTAAACTGATCTGGGCCCACCAGATAACGGCGACAGGAACGACACAGTCGATAAGTCCGCCACCATTCGAGAGTGTTGCCGATGTTGACTTCGCCACCTCTGCATTGGTATACAACGACAGGATATGGGGAGGCTTTACTGTTGACCACCTGCTCAAACCCCGTGTTTCATTTTATGGTGAGTGGGATACAAAAGTTCCTGTAAAAGTAAGCCTGTTTGGAGGAGTGCAGGTTTCGAGGCGGGGAAGACTGCTTAATCGTTATACTGAAGTTATATCAATTGCCGGTAACTTCAGGTACCAGGACAGGGTCGCTCAATCGGATCTGGGTCTTTACTATTTTCGTGAACCCATCATTTTTGGTCTCTGGTACAGGGGAATTCCTTTTGTAACCAGCCAGGCAGGTGATGCTATTATAGGATTGATAGGGATTAAGACCGAAAAACTTCATATCGGGTATAGTTACGATTTTACCATTTCGAACCTTATCGGTACAACCGGGGGAGCTCACGAGATTTCACTGATATACGAATTCATTACTACAAATATCGGAGCAGCCCGCAGAAGGTTCCATGCAGTCCCATGTCCTGAATTCTAGGGCATTTAATACAGGTATTGTTTGTTACATTAACCGGATGGATAATTGATTTATTTATTTATCTTTGTGGCCTGCTAAGTTTAACCAATTAACTATTAGAGATGAAGAAGTTGCCATTGATCCTGAGCATTATATCACTGTTAGCAGTAGTTGCCCTTTTTGTTCTGAATTTTACTGTTAATGATGACAAGGACAGCCTTGGGTCATCTACAGAAAATCAGAATTTTGCTTCAGGAGGAATTTCCTATGTTAACGTAGATTCCATAATCTTCAATTTTGAGATGTATTTCGATCTGAGAGATGTACTTATGGTAAAGCAAAAGGATTCCGAGACTCAGCTAAATGCCATGGGACGTCAGTATGAAACAGGGGCAAGGGATTATGAGGACAAGGTGCGAAAGGGATTGGTTACCAGGGCTACGGCTGCTGAGATGGAACAGGGACTTCTGCAGCAACAGCAGGAACTGGTTAACCTGCGCGATCAGCTTCAGATGGAACTTATGGAGGAGGAACAGGTAATGAACCGCCGGGTTCTTGAGTACATCTACCAGTACCTCGAGGAGTATACTGAAGAGAAAGGCTTCGATTATATACTTGGCAAATCCTTTGGAGGACCTGTAATGTACAGTAAACCTGGATTGGACATTACATCTGATGTTCTTACAGGTATTAACAATAAATACCTGGCCGAAAAGAAATAAACCCTGATGGGATTCTCATCTGGTTACCTTGAAAGAAAGGCTCTTTTTGGGCCCTTAATTGATAACAAGCCGGATACTGACGCTTCAATAATTGTTGTAATTCCTGCCTTTGATGAGCCAGGTATATGCAATACCCTCGATTCACTGGTTGGGTGCAATTCACCTGATTGTGCGGTTGAGGTTCTTGTTATTGTGAATGCTCCGGGTGCGGCAACAAAGGCTCAGCTTGCAGGTAACAGGGAAACAGTCAGAAATATACTGGGATGGAAGAAACTGAATGCCAACGCCTTCTTCCGGCTATTTGTTTTTAACACCGGCAAACAGATACACCGCGAATGGGGAGCGGGTATGGCTCGAAAAACAGGCATGGATGAGGCTGTCAGACGGTTTAATTCGATTAACAGGCCGAGCGGGGTCATTGTTTGCCTGGATGCTGATTGCACAGTATCATCAGGTTATCTCATGTCTATCCAAAAACGCCTTTACCTTGACAAATCAAAGAAGGCATGTGTAATATATTTTGAACATCCTCTTTCCGGCACGCCGGATCCTGAGCTAAAAGATGCAATAATGAAGTATGAACTGCATCTGAGGTACTGTTACCAGGGTACGAAATATACCGGTTTCCCGGAGGTTTTTCATACGGTTGGTTCGACAATAGCAGTCAAAGCCGGGGCATATGTGAAAGCAGGTGGAATGAATCGCCGACAGGGTGGTGAAGATTTCTACTTTATACAAAAACTGATACCTGCCGGAGGTCTTTTCTATCTGAATGATGAAACAGTATTTCCATCGCCACGGGTGTCTCAAAGGGTTCCCTTCGGTACCGGCCCTTCGGTGAGTGAAATTCTTAAGTCAGAAGATCATATCCTGCTAACTTATAATCCTGGTTCGTTCGATGCACCCAGGAAACTATTCGGGCTTATTGATAAATTATATGGATCCGGAAGGGAAGATAGTGAGGCGATCCTGACAGGGTTACCATTATCAATAAGGACTTTTCTTGAAAATGATGGCTGGTCGTCAAGAATCGCCGAAATTAACGCAAACACATCATCACTGCCTTCTTTCCGTAAAAGATTTTATAGCTGGTTCAATATGTTCAAAATTGTTAAGTTCCTTAACTGGGCTCATATCGAAGCCCATTATGATCGGGTGGAAGTAGTTGATGCTGCCTCTGGAATGTTGAATAAAACCGGTCTGGGTAACCCCGCCACAGATCTTGAATCACTGCTGGGATATTACAGGGCGCTTGAAAGATGAATCATCTCCTGTCCTTCTTTTTTACTCTCTCCTCCTTTTCAGTAACTATGATGTAGATATCCTCATCATCTTTTTTCATATGATACTGCTCCCTGGCAAATTTTTCAAGGGTTTCATCACTGGTTTTTAGCTCATTAAGCTTTCTGGTATCTTCTTCTATCCTGTTAAGATAGTACTCTTTGTCCTTTTCGAGCTGTTTAAGGTTTTTCAGATCATGATAGCGATCGATGAGGTTATTATTATCGAAAAGGATTACCCAAATGAGAAACAGGATAATAGTAAGAATATACTTATTCCTCAGAAACGGAGGCAGCTTATGATAAAACTTTGTAAGAAATTCATTCATTACACAAACCCGGATCAATAATCAGTAATCCAAAGATATAAAAAAAACAGTTTCAACCACCACTCATAAGGTAGAACATCTGAACCTCGTCACCATCCCTGATAATAATATCTGCATATTCATCTCTCTTGATCAACTTCCCGTTTATCTTAACAATACGCATCATGAAAGAAAATTTCTTTATCTCCAGCATCTTCTCTACTGTAATGGTATCACCTTCAAATTCTTCCGGCCGGTTATTTAAAGTGATCTTCACTTGATTGCCGATTTCTTAATTAATAGGTCAACAACAATATTTGCCTGCATATTGGCAACAATACCCACTCTTGGCGCCAGGGTTGGAAGTTCATCGGAGACCTCACTTAGTTCATCGCCGCAAACATACAGGGCATCATCAATTTTTCGTTCATGAATAGTCTGATTGTTGCCCCATCCTGCCATTCCTGAACCAATTATTAAAGGCTTATCAGGCCATACTGATAGCACTGTTTCTGCAAGCATCTGTTTCATTTCAGCCAGGTCAAATGCCTCAACTATAATCTCACAATCACTGAATAGTTCAATAACCTTATCAGGATACAGTTTTATATCGTGAATTGTTACTCTTGTCTCCGGATTAATTCGTTGAAGATTCTCCTTAAGAGCTTCCACCTTCTTCATCCCGACCTGGTCCTTGAAATAATATTGCCTGTTAAGATTGGCTATTTCAAGAGTATCAAAGTCGCATATTACCAGGTGTCCTATCCCTGTCCTTGCAAGGGCTGCGGCACAATTTGATCCCAAACCGCCTGAGCCTGCAATCCCCACGGTAAAATGACTTAAATGCTCTTTTATCTGGCTGAATCTCATATCAGTTTATTTCTGATGCAATATATACTTTTTTAAGATTCGCAAGAAATCCTCCCGTTCCATGCCCGTCTCTTATTTTGAGGAAAAGAGAATGATCAAAAGGTTCGAACACTGACCCGAACACTACCTTGACATTACGATACCTGAACATCTCTTCTGATAATATATTTGACGGACCAAGAAGGAAAATGTCACAGCCCTCCTTTGTATGAGCAATAATGTCTGAGAATGTATTGTTGAAAATTGTTGTACCTGTTAAAATGACTGTATCAGCATGTGATATTTCCGATTCAAACTTACTCTTCCCCAGAAGGACCGGATCCTTCTTCTGGATATCAAATACTGATAGATCGATACCGGCCTTCCGGAATTTTTCATACAGGGTTTCAAAAAACCCAACCATAACTATCTTCCCCTGACTGCGGAAGTTGATCCCATCGAATATGTCAGTTATATCATTATATTCCCTTTTGTAGTTACATTTTGCATTGAACCAGGCGTTGAGCATTATCCTGTGGGAGGATGATTCCGGATCAGGCGCAGAGCCTTTCATCAGGTCATCGCTCACTTTGGTGCCAAGTATAGCACAAACTCCTATATTTCCATTCCTTAACATTATACCAGCATACTTCTCTCCAATTATATAATCCTTAATCTCTGAAAGATTAAATCCTACTGTTGCCAGGAAATATCTGATGGGTTCTTCCATAATAGCCCTGTCAATATTCAAATATAATATCATTTCCAGAGATAAAACAGTAAAATCTGCCAATCGTTATGCAAAATATAACATATTGATATATGTCATTTTATGGTCTATATTTGAACTCTAATTTTAACCGGTCAAGGTAAAAAACAGGACCAACCCGACTAATAAAAACTTAAAAAATAAGACATGGATATTCAGGCACATAAATCAAAGTATAAACTACTGAAGAGGTGGACTTATAATTGGACCCCATTGGATAAAGGTTATACCGATAAGATCCTTTATATTAATTTGGGACCGGCAGAGCTAACCGATAAGGATGTTCCGCTTGAAATGAAGGAGAAATTTATCGGAGGCAAAGGCTACGGTCTGAAGCTACTCTGGGAGGCAACTGAACCAGGAACACAATGGAATGATCCTGGCAATGAGATCATAATCTCTTCAGGGCCGATTGGAGGAATTACTCAATATTCGGGAACCGGTAAATCACTTGTGGTGTCCATATCCCCACAGACCAACTCGGTTATTGACAGTAATGTCGGGGGTTTTTTTGGTCCCTTCCTCAAATTTGCCGGATTTGATGCTCTGGAGATCCAGGGAAAGGCTAAAAATGATGTAGTTGTATTCATTGATGGAGTTAACCACAAAGTTGAGATTTTTGAGGCTCCCACAACGGCATTTGACAGCCATCTTCTGGCCGGGCATTTAACTGAGATGTTTGCTGATGACGAAAGAGATCGGAAAAATGTCTCAGTTGTTTCGGCAGGAAGTGCCGCTGATCATTCATTGATAGGAATGCTGAATTTCAGTTTTTACGATCCAAAGCGGAAGACTGTCCGCTTGAAGCAGGCCGGCCGGGGGGGTATAGGTACCGTCTTCCGTGATAAAAAGATTAGGGCTCTTGTTTGCAAGTGTCCTGGTGTCAAAGGAAACCTGAACAATGTTGTCAATCTGGAGGCAATTATGGAAAGAGGTAAACGGTTTAACCTCGAAATGAGGGAGCTGGACCATAAACAGGCCAGAATGAAAGAAGTTGGCACAGCACATCTGATGGAAATAATGGACGACCATGATCTGCTGCCAACCAATAATTATAAGTTCGGGAGTCACCCGGATATATTTAAAATCGACTCGGCAGCATGGAAAGCAAGATTTACCCAGGGAGTGCCTGACGGCTGCTGGATCGGCTGTAATATGTCATGTTCAAAAGCTGTCGATGGCTATACCGTTAAGACCGGTCCCTATAAGGGACAGGTGGTAACAGTCGATGGCCCTGAATATGAGAATGCAGGAGGTTTGGGATCAAACTGTGGTATATTCGATCCTGATTATATTATCGAGGCAAATTTCTATTGCGATACTTATGGAATATGTACCATAACATGGGGAACTCTTGTTGCATTTATCATGGAGTGCTTTGAGAATGGCATTCTTAATGAAGAGCGTACCGGCGGACTGAAACTGATATTCGGAAATGCTGATTCTGCAATGGAATTACTACACCAACTTTCAAGAGGGGAGGGTTTTGGCAAGACTGCAGGCCTGGGTGTCCGTAAGATGAAGGAGATGTTTGCAAATAACGGATGGGGTGATGCTGACTTTCTTAATGATATTGGAATGGAAGTCAAAGGTCTGGAATATTCGGAATACATTTCCAAAGAGTCACTTGCCCAGCAGGGTGGATTCGCCCTGGCCAATAAGGGACCACAACACGATGAGGCCTGGCTGATATTCATGGATATGGTCAACAACCAGATACCGACATTTGAGGATAAGGCGGAGGCACTGCACTATTTCCCGATGTTCAGGACCTGGTTCGGACTGGTAGGATTGTGCAAATTACCATGGAATGATGTGGAGCCTGAAAATAATGCGGAAACCGATGAGCCGGCAAAGGTGCCGGAACATGTTGATAACTATGTGACTATATACAAAGCTGTTACAGGGCGCGAATTCGATAAGCACCGGTTGATCAAAGACTCTGAGAGGGTGTACAATTTCCAGAGGGTGTTTAACCTCCGAAGGGGATACGGCACCAGGGAGTATGATCAGCAACCTTACAGGGCTGCCGGACCTGTTACAGTTGAGGAATATGAATCCCGGGCCGACAGGTATGATATACAGATGAAAGAGATCATTGGGATCGACCCCGAGGGCAAATCAACTGAGGAGAAGATGAAGATAACCAGGGAATACCGTGAAAAAAGATATCAGAGCCTTGTTGATGCCGTTTATAAGAGAAGGGGTTGGAACAGAAACGGTGTTCCGAAAATTGAATTCCTTAAGGAGATCGGTATGGATCTTCCGGAGGTTATTGATGTAGTAAAAGATTACCAGTAAGCTTACATTATGAGAGTGGCCTGCAGTAGCTGCGCTTAGCTACCAAACCGGATCGGCCATCATGGTATTTATGAATTAAGCTAAGTCTGAGTTTGTGATTCTGATCGTGCCAGAGCATTTATGTATTCGACAAACTTAGTTTTGTCCCTGGTGTATCCTTCCCTGTCATTTACATATTTTTTCGCCAGCTTGTACTTCAGGTCAGCATATTCTCTTGCTGTTTCGGTATGCCTGGTCAGGTAATCACGGAAATATATCTCATTCCAGTCACCCCTGTACCTGACATGAACATGATAGGCCTGTCCGCTATAACCCTGAATAGTGTAACCTTTTACAAACATCATGTGGGGAGGTGGATTATCCGGCCGGTGAATGAAGTGATACCCCAACGTCCTGAAATAATTCTTTATAGAATCGTCTGAACTATCTATTTCAATCAGGATATCAATTACTGGTTTTGCCGGAAGACCGGGAACTGCGGTACTGCCTATATGCTCAATGCTTACTATATTCCCTGAACCTGGCCCATCCTCCAGGGATTCTTTTTCCTTTTTGAATAACAGGGGCCATCCGGGATTATACTCCGTTATTACAACCGGGAATAACAGACCCAGCTCCTCCGGGCTCATATTATCAAGTTCTTTTTTCAATATTTCAAGTTAACCTGATAAAAATATTAGACCTCTCAATCTTTAATCTATCTGCATACAGAAGAAAACATATCTACGTTGTATTCACAATAATTTTAGAACATTCATTTTGAAATTATGATTCGATCTTTACTGACCAGGCAAACATACAGGGTGCTTCATTAATATTAACCTGAGGTAGTTCAATAATGAGCCTGCTTTTATCCTGAGTCCACTTTACAGGCTTCTCCAATCCAAGGATACTTACATTCGTGACAATTGTCCCTGCCTCCAGATCAATATCCAATCTCCCGGCTGACCAGTCTGTAAAGAAGAGATACAGGATCTTGTCTTTTTTTGTAAAATATAAAGTCTGGTTTGCTACTTCCTGTTTCTGTTTTTTAATTGATCTGGAGCCATAAACAGCTTCACCATTAACTCTTAGCCAGTTGCCAATGTCTTTCAGCCGTTGCTGCATAATAACAGGTATCCTGCCATCTGCTGTCGGACCCACATTAAGCAGAAGATTACCTCCGCAGCTAACTATATCTATCAGTTCAATAATTAATTCTCCCGAAGTATTATAATGCTCAAGATTTTCGGCCCTGTTAAAACCATAGGAGCTGCCAATACCCCGGCTTTCTTCCCATGGATGTGGTTTGGAAAAGCTGGCGTCCTGGTACTCACTGGAATAATAATCTCCGTGGTTCCCTGGCATTTCTTTTGCAAACCTGTCGTTTACTACGACTTCATTTTTAACTGGTGATTCGTTGTAAAGCCATGCGAGAAATTCTTTGGTTTTCCAATACTCCGCAGTGCCGTCCCACTCACCTGCATCGGAGAAAATGAGTGAAGGCCTGTAATCATTAACCAATTCTTTCAACTGTGGGATTAGATGATTGTCTACATATTCGTTTTCCGGGATTTTATATTTCTCAACATGATCAAGAGGAATATAATATCCTGATTCAGTACGATGCGTCTTTGAGCTTTCCCACTCAATGATTGAATAATACAGACCCATTTTAAGGCCTGCCTCCCTCACAGCTTTGGTAAGGTCGCCCACCAGATCCCTGTGCGGACCAATATCCATCGAGTTCCAGTTTTTCTTATATGGACTATTTGTCGGCCATAAACAGTACCCATCGTGATGTTTTGAAGTGAGTACAACGTATCTGGCCCCGGCATCCCTGAAAATAGCGGCCCATTGATCAGGATCCCACAGTTCTGCCTTAAACATAGGGGCAAAATCCCGGTATTCGAAATTCTCACCCCAATTTTTGTCATGAAAAGCCTTTCCTCCTGTCTTTTCGTTCTTGTAGACGCTCGCATAGTACCACTCAGCATAAGAATTATACCGTCCTTCTTCGAGTGGGCGGTAGGCGGGAACAGAATATACACCCCAGTGAATAAAAATGCCAAACTTGGCATCCTCAAACCAGTCTGGAATTTCACGTGAGTCGAGCGATTCCCAGGTTGGTTCAAATTGTTGTGCCCTGAGAGGGCAAGATATTATTAACAGGCTGATAATAAGAATAAGTAACCTCATAAGCTTAATGAATCCAATGAATTCTAAACTTATTCAACTTTTTCAACTTTATCAACTTTATTAGCTTATCCGGCTTAAGACTGATGACAAACTACCGCCGGATGAGCTCTGTTACCCTCAATACACTATTCAATGCTGATCATTTGTCGTACTGTATCCTTGGTTTCATTTTCAATCCCATCAGTTGGTTCGTGATTATTTGTTCTAAAACATTTGTACCGATATGCAAAAAATGTATATTCGCTTTCTGAAAACAAACCTGGAAAACCAAATTCACTATTCGATATGAAGAAGATATTAATTGTCCTGATCATACTTGCACCTGTTATTACCAGCGTGTCACAGGTTGTTGATGTTGTGAGCGGAGCAACCCTGAAACCTGAATACCTCAAACAGTACCTGGCCGATCCTGACATCAGGGCGGTTTACAATAATGATAACTTTGATAACCAGCCTGCAGTAAAATTGTCAGGGACGATGCCCGAACTGGGAGGTGAGATACTGAATCCTGGTAAGGCCTCCTTTGAAGGATGCGACCTTCGGACAGTCTATGTAAAAGAACTGCTGCCGGGAGAAAGGGGTGAAGAGCCCTCATTCCATGGAGCTTTCCGCTATTCGGGCTATTCTCTTGCCGACCTGGTAAAAGACCTGGTTGTGGATAAGAAGAACAAGGCGGAGTTTGGGCTGAGCCTTGACCTTTTTGTTGTCGTTGAAAATGGCAGGGGGGAATCGGCAGTTTTCAGCTGGGGTGAACTCTTCTTCTCAAAACGGGGGCAGGATATTATCCTGGCAACGGGGGTAACACCCGTATTCCCTACGGCCTCGGACGACAGGTGGGAGGTGCCAGCGACCTACCGGCTTATTTCGGCAAACGATTTCCTGACGGTAAGAAATATATCAGGACCAACAAGAATTACTATCCGTTCGTTCCCGGTTAGCTTCCCGGGTGAAAAGGGTACAAGACCACTTTTTGCACCGGAGCTGACTTTTAACAGGGGGAATAAGTCTTTTAAAGTTAATGATTTTGCAGGCAGCGAACCCTCTCTGAACCTTCAGACCGTCTTCTTCGGCCTGCATAAGGGACTGCGTCATATCGCAACATTCTCTGGGATATCACTGGGAGAAGTTCTGCAGAAGTCGACCGTGATTACCCCGGATGATCTGGACACGGGTATACTGGCGATCGGGGCAAAGGATGGGTACAGGGTATTATACTCATTGTCTGAAATAATGAATAGAACAGACCTCGAGGCTGTATTACTGATGGACCGTGGTGAATCTGAGGATGGAAGGTATTCAATTTTTCCGGCAGCCGATTTCTTTGCCGACAGGCACCTTAAGGGGGCAATGACCGGGTATATCCTGGACGCAACAAAATAGCAGCTCAGCTTAAGGCCGGAACCTCTACATAAGATACAGGAAATCAAGCAGGAAAGAGCAAAACCATACTAATCGATATGCAAATATTTACATAACTATTAAACTTAACTTAAAATGAAGAAAATTTGTCTTTTTGTTGCATTCATAGCATCTGTGGGTGTGCTGGAAGCACAGGTGATTCTTGGTATAATAACAGATGGTACAACAGGGATTACCCTCCCGGGGGCTACAGTGCAGCTTATGCCATCTGGAACAGGAACAAGCACAGATGCATCAGGCCGCTTTACTTTCGATAATGTCACCACCGGGGAGCACGAAGTGGTTGTCTCATTTGTTGGCTACCATGGCATGACCAAATCACTGGTGGTTAGTTCAGCCCGTACATACAGATTAACATTTGACCTGATCCCGGCAATTATTACCGCTGATGAGATAGTCGTTACCGGCACAAGGACCGAGAGAAAACTCGAAGATGTTCCGCTTCGTCTTGAGTTGGTGAGTTCAAAAACTTTTGCAGAAACTCCGGCAATTGATGTCACAGGATACCTGAAGCAGGTGCCCGGTGTCGGGGTATTTAATCCCGGCGGATTTATCTCCCACAGGAATAATATAGTGATGCGTGGGATGAGTGGTGTAAACCAGGCGAGGGTATTAGTACTGCTTGATGGAGTACCTGTTAATAAAGCCGACGGCGGATCAGTACACTGGAATATATTTCAGCCCGGGCAGATAGAGAGGGTTGAAATAACCAAAGGTCCAGGTTCATCACTTTATGGTGGTAATGCCCTGGGCGGGGTTATCAATATTATTTCCAGGATGCCGCAGAACAGGATACAGGGATTTCTTAAAGCAGAGTATGGTTCGCTTAATACCTGTGGGGGGCGCTTTAATGTTGCCGGTACAAATGCAGGGGAGAAAGAGAAAGGAGTATATTATTCACTCAATGGTTATTACAGGCAGAGCGATGGATATATCAACCTGGCACTGGAGGAGGAAGATGGGAACTATCTTCCTGAACCAGACACGGCAAGTACAACTGTTAACAACGATATGGAGGAATATGGAATAGACCTGAAATCGGGATATATAATAAATCCTGATAGCAGGATAGAGATAGCCGTAAGCTACTATAATGATGAAAGAGGGACAGGCTTCAGGTATTATGACCCGGAAGGTAGTAGTAATGATCACGATTCCTATTCCGCAAGTATATCGTATAACGGAACCGTTGGTAAAGCCCAGGTACGAACCAGTGCATGGTTCAGAGATGAAGATTACCGCAAGGTGAATGATAGTGACAGTGAGTCAAAATATTATACAGTTGTATCCGACAGGCAGGATATGGGGTTACAATTTCACACATCACTCCCTGCAGGAAATATGTCGACCCTTACTGCCGGGTTTGATATGAAACAGGGAAGTGTGAATGCCGTAGACGATTACCAGTTGGTGTCTGACATGGTCCACAACAGGGGGAAAATCAATAGTTTTGCACTTTTCATCCAGGAAGAAATAATGGCATTTGATGAAAGGCTTGTAATGTTAGCCGGAGTCCGCCTTGATCATGCAAAATACTATGACGGCGCTTACTATATCGAGAATGCTACATCAGCAACCAGTATTCTACAGGATCTTGAGGATCGCAACCAGGAAGAAAATATATGGAATGCCTTGAGTCCCAGGTTATCGGTTCAGTACAGGATAACCCCTGATATCAGGATATATGCTACTTACTCCAATGGTTTCAGGCCATCCGTACTTGATGACCTGTGCCGTTCAGGATTCGTCAGGGGAGGATTTAAAAAGGCAAATCCCTTACTTGAGCCTGAAAGAATTAATTCATACGAGCTCGGCGCTGATCTCCATATAGCAAAACTGACCCTTTCACCTTCGTTGTATTATTCAAGGGGTAAGGATTTCATGTATTATGTCAGCACCGGCGACAGTATCCAGCAGGGGTCGAGGATGAGGCCTGTAAGGTACGTTGAAAATATTGGTGAAGTTGAGATTAAGGGTTTCGAATTTAAAATGAACCTTGATATCCTGGCAAACTTATCTGTTTATGCAAATTATAATTACAATGAATCAGTAATTACGGAATTTGATCCGCTTTACAGTACCCAGGGTGAAGATATTACAGGGATGTGCCTGACATATGTGCCAAAGAATCAATTCGCAGCAGGATTGGGCTGGCGGACCAGGATTGTCAATGCAGGTCTGACATTCAACTATACAGGCAGTCACTATGCAGATGATCTGAATACAGTTGAAATCAATCCGTACTCTACTGTCGGCCTCAGGTTATGGCGGTCGGTGGGGAAAATTGGAATGAAAATGGACATAGAAAACATTTTTGATAAGGTTGCACTGGTTGATGATGGAACTATAAACTTCGGAAGATTCATCAGGTTTGAAGTCTCCTATAACTTTTGATTATACATTCAGCTAAGTTTTTTCTGGAGTTTAAATACGAATGTTTTTGTGGAGACGATATGCAAAAGATGTAAATTTGCCTTCAGGTACATATAGTTATCATAATTATTTATTATCAATAATAAAATTCACAAACTATGTTTAATGTAAACGAATACTTTGAAGGTAAGGTAAAATCCCTTGCCTTTGAAAATGAAGAGGGTCGGGTAACATGCGGTGTAATGGCTCCGGGGGAATATGAATTTGAAACATCCACGGTGGAACAGATGACTGTCATATCTGGCAAACTGACTGTCCGGCTTCCTGGCGAAAATGAATGGAAGGAATATAAGCCATTTGAGATGTTCGTTGTTTCAAAAGACTCGAAGTTCAGGGTAAAGGCAGAGGAGCAGATCTCATATAAGTGCGTTTACAAATAGAGCGGGCACTTAAACTCTTCGGGGGTGTATCAAAACATAAAAATTAGTCAGTTTTTATGTTCTAAAAGTCGATCACAAAATCTCAACATATTAATAAATAGCTATTTATAGATTGAAGTGTAATGCAAAAACAATTATCATATGACTTTTGATACACACCTATCAACTGTTTTAACTTTATTAACTTTAAAAGATGGCTGGTTCCAGGGGTTCAAAATATTATAACATATTCCTCAGGTATTATTTGAATCTTGAGGATATGGAAGGTAATAAGATCTTCGATAATGAAGGTTTCAACCTCCTTATTCAGATCGACAGGAATAATTCAATCGTAGCTGCTGCAAAAGAAATGAATATGAGTTACAGGAAGGCCTGGGGTATACTATACAGGGTTGAAGAACGATTGGGATTTGCACTGGTGATAAAGCAGAGAGGAGGATCGGATGGCGGAATGACATATCTGTCGGAGGAGGGAAGGGAACTTATAGATGGATACAAGGAATTGACGGCTCAGTTCGACATGTCAATAAACGAGATAACAAGAAAATTCTTCAGAAAAATAAACAGGAAAAATGACTAGAAGACTTACAACAGGTGCATGTATACTATTAATTTTGATGATGGCGGCTTGTACTGACTCAACAAATGAATCAGGCAGAAAAGAGAAAGTAATTATTTTTCACGCCGGCAGCCTTTCAGTACCTCTTAAAGAAATGACCGAAAAATATGAAGAAGAAAACCCTGGCATCAATATCCAGCTCGAAGCAGATGGAAGTGTGGCCTGTGCCCGTAAGATAACTGACCTGAAAAAACCGTGTGATATAATGGCTTCTGCTGATTTCAGGGTGATCGACGAGATGCTTATTCCTGATTATACCTCCTGGAATATAAAGTTTGCCTCAAATTCAATGGTAATTGCATTCAACGATAAATCATTCGGGGCAGGAGAGATTACCCGGGATAACTGGTATAATATGTTACTTGATGATGAGGCAATATACGGACGGTCTGATCCCGATTCCGATCCTTGCGGTTATCGAACTGTTATGACTTGTAAACTTGCCGAGAAATTTTACAATAAACCGGGTATTAGCGATGAGTTAGTTGCGAAGAACAGGAACATGATCAGGCCAAAGGGAGTAGAACTCCTTGCATTGCTCGAAACCAATGCAGTGGATTATATCTTTCTGTATAAGTCGGTGTCGCAGCAGCATAACCTCAAATATATTGATCTGCCTGATGAAATCAACCTTTCTGAACCGGGAATGGAAAACCTCTATCAAAGTGTATCTGTTGATATTTTGGGTAAATCTCCCGGAGAGAAAATGACTTTAACCGGAAGTACAATGGTCTATGGTGTAACACTTCTCAAAGATGCACCTAACAGGGAGCAGGCAATTGATTTTTTGAAATTTATGCTCGGGGGTGCAGGGATGAGTATAATAGAATCTAACGGGCAGAAGCTTATCAGTCCGCCTGAAACCGCGAAGCTGGATCTGCTTCCTGAAATGCTAAGATCCGTTTGTTCGGAAGAGTAATTATTTGTTTATGCAATTTAAAAGTCCGTTTCACTGGGTCCTTTTGATACTGTCATCTTTGGTGCTGCTCTTTATTCTGGCGCCACTTGCAGGAATGATACTGAAAACTTCAGGTACTGAACTTTTTGAAACTGTGATCGACCGCGATGTACGGAAAAGTGTTTGGCTAACCCTGGGAGTTGCATTTCTTGCAACTCTTTTCTTCTCACTGGGTGCGATCCCGCTGGGCTGGTTACTTGCGAGGAACAGTTTCCCCGGAAAACGGATTGTTCAGGGGCTGATTGATCTGCCTATAGTTCTTCCCCATACTGCAGCCGGTATTGCCCTGTTGGGTTTTATTTCCCGGGATGGATTGATGGGTAAGATTGCATCGGGAATAGGCCTTAACCTGGTTGGGAATCCGGTTGGAATAGCTCTGGCAATGGCATTCGTAAGCCTGTCTTTTCTAATTAACTCCTCAAGAGACGGGTTTGCTGCTGTACCGGAGCGTCTTGAAAAAGCTGCTCTTAACCTTGGTGCATCATCATTCAGAATGTTCTTCACTGTTTCTGTACCCCTGTCATGGAGGAGTATTGCTTCCGGATTCGTCATGATGTTTGCAAGAGGTATGAGTGAATTCGGTGCGATAGTTATTATTGCCTACTACCCTATGACAGTCCCGGTTCTTATATATGAAAGATTTAACCAGTTTGGGCTTTCCTATGCAAGACCCGCAGCGGTTCTCTTTCTGGCAGTTGCCCTTATGGTCTTTATCATTCTCAGGATGATATCAGTAAATGGAGGATGGAAAAGAGTTTCACCTTTACGGGAGGAGGATATCTGATGCTCGAACTAAGGAATATATCAAAGAATTATGGGGATTTTGAACTGAAAGAGATATCCATTCAGATTCAGAAGGGAGAGTACTTCATCCTTCTTGGAAGATCGGGAGCTGGAAAATCGCAGCTTCTGGAAATAATTTCAGGACTCAGAAAACCCGACAGGGGAGAAATAATACTTAACGGAAGAGATATTACCCGTGAGAATATCCAGGAGAGAAAGGTAGGTCTCGTTTTTCAAGACTTCGCCTTGTTTCCGCATCTGACGGTATTCGACAATATTTCCTACCCTCTTAAGATGAAGAAGATGAAAAGTGGGAAAATCGTTAAAAAGGTAGGTGAAATATCGGATAACCTGAATGTAAAACACCTCCTTGACCGCAAACCTGATGTTCTGTCAGGTGGCGAAAAGCAAAGAGTGGCTGTAGCCCGCACCCTTGTTACATCACCTGATATTATACTCCTCGATGAACCAATGTCATCTATCGACACACCACTCAGGGATGATATCAGACGACTCCTGAGAAAAATCAACCAGAGTGGTATGACAATCCTGCATGTGACTCACGATCACAGGGAATCAATAAGACTGGCTCACAGGGTGGGAGTTATCCACAATGGAAGGATTATACAGATTGGTCACCCGGTAGAAGTGTTTGCAAAACCCGCAAACAGATTTGTTGCGCGTTTCGCTGGTATTCAGAACTTCTTCAAGGTTGATATTATCCGGGAGAACAGCCGGATATTAGGAAAATCCAATAAGATGTCATTCGTTCTTCCGGACGGTGATTACAACGAAAATGGTATAGTTATGCTTAAAAGCGACAGAATAGAAATCACTCGTGAGAAGAACAATTCTTATGACAATTGCGTCAGGGCTACCGTTAATGAGATATACAGGACTGAATCAGGATTCGAGCTGTATGCTGATGCCGGCGAAATTTTTCATGTTGCCATAACAGAAAAAATAAAAATGGGATATAATACCGATCCAGGACAAACACTATTTTTGTGTTTCACTTCGGCAGACCTTCAGGTAATTTAGTAAAATATATTGGCATGATATCGTTTGAGAGAGCAGAGGAAATTGTAAATCAACATATTATAAGTATTGGAAGTGAAATAATTGGCTTCCTTGATTCACTTGGAAGAGTTCTGGCAGAGGATGTAAAGAGTGATATGGATATGCCCCCATTCAACAAAACAGCAGTGGATGGCTTCGCCTGCCGCAAGGAAGACCTCAGTAAAGAGCTTATTATAAATGAGGTATTGAAGGCTGGTGTTGTTGCACAAAGAGTGGTTGGGGAAGGTGAGTGTGCCAGGATTATGACCGGGGCAGCAATTCCTGAGGGTGCTGACTGGGTTTTCATGGTTGAGGATGCAATAGAAGAAAGCGGTAAGGTAAAATTTGCCGGTAAACCGGGAAAGGACAATATTGCAAAAAAAGGAGAAGACATAAAAGCCGGAGAAATTGTGCTTACCGCAGGAAGGATTATCAAGCCCCAGGATATAGCAGTAATGGCAACAGTTGGCGCTACCAGGGTGGAGGTAAGCAGGAAGCTGAAAGTTGCTGTTATCAGCACAGGGGATGAGCTTGTGGAACCTGATGAGAAACCGGCTCCCTCGCAGATACGCAATAGCAATGCTTACCAGTTGATAGCGCAGGTAATAAGGGCAGGAGCAAATGCCGTTTACTATGGAATAGCAATAGATAATGAAGAGGCTACACTTGAAATAGTCTCGGGGGCAATTGGTGAATGCGATCTTGTACTTCTTACAGGAGGTGTATCAATGGGCGACTATGATTTTGTGACAAAGGTGTTTGACAGGGCGGGAGTAAAAATTATATTCGATAGCATTGCAGTACAGCCAGGAAAACCAACAACATTTGGCGTCCATAAAGATGCTCTGGTTTTCGGCCTTCCGGGAAATCCGGTCTCCTCTTTTGTGCAATTTGAACTGATGGTAAGGCCGCTAATCCAGAGGTCGATGAGATCTGCATGGACACCGGAGGTCATTCGGCTGCCAATGGCAGTCGACTATACCAGAAAAAGAGCTGGAAGAATGGGATGGGTGCCTGTCAGAATAACTGAAGCAGGAATCAAACCGGTTGAGTATCATGGTTCAGCACATATTAACGCCCTGCCGGAAGCCGATGGATTAATAGCTGTACCAGCTGATATAATATTAATAAAAAAAGGAGCTAGGATGGATGTACGACAAATTTAACAGGAGAATAAACTATCTCAGGATTTCAGTTACTGACAGGTGCAACCTGAGGTGCAGGTACTGTATGCCTGAAAAGGGAGTGAAGCTTGTTCGTCATGAATCAATCCTGAGTTATGATGAAATTGTGGATTTTACAAAATTTGCCGTAAGCAGGGGTATTGAAAAGGTCCGGATTACAGGAGGAGAACCGCTTGTTAGAAAGGGCATTGTCGATCTGGTGCGGATGATCTCATCCATTGATGGGATTAAGGACCTGTCGATGACAACCAACGGGACGCTACTCTCAAAGTTTGCCAAGCATCTTGCCAGAGCAGGTCTTCAGAGGATTAACATAAGTCTCGATACAGTCGATCCGGAAAAGTTTCGCTGGATATCCAGAGGCGGTGATCTTCAGGAGGCTCTTGATGGTATAGAGGCAGCAATCAAAGCCGGGCTGACCCCAATTAAGATAAACTGTGTCGTAAAGGAATCATCGCGAGAGCCCGATGCCATTGCTGTTACTGAATATGGTGTGATGAAAGGCCTCGAGGTAAGATATATCCGCCAGATGGACCTGGCAAGAGGGAAATTTGGTATTGTGGAGGGAGGTGATGGAGGCAATTGCTCCTCATGTAACAGACTCCGATTAACGGCCGATGGTAAGGTAAAACCATGCCTTTTCAGCGATATTGAATTCTCTGTCAGGGAATTGGGTCCGGAGATTGCTTTGATTCGGGCACTTGAAAATAAACCTGTATGCGGATCATATAATAATACAGGACAATTTTATAATTTAGGAGGATAATTGGGAATTGGGTGTGAAGAAAAATGAATTATGAAAGAACTGACGCATACCGACAAGGAAGGTAAAGCACGTATGGTGGATGTCGGAGGTAAGGATGACCAGAAAAGAATCGCAAGGGCAAAGGGTCATATCACTCTTAATAGTGCGACTATCGCACTGATCGTGGGTAACGAATTGAAGAAGGGTGATGTGCTTACCGTTGCCCAGCTGGCTGGAATACAGGCTGCGAAAAATACCTCTGACCTGATACCTCTCTGCCACAACATTGTCCTTGACAGAGTTGAGGTGAAGGTAAAACCTGATAAATCAGGGGTATATGTTGAAAGTCTGGTCTCCAGTACCGGCAAAACCGGTGTGGAAATGGAAGCGCTGACTGCAGTAAGCGTTGCTCTCCTGACTGTTTATGATATGTGTAAGGCGGTTGACAAGGAAATGATTATTGACAATATTGAACTAACTGAAAAGACCAGACATGACATTACCTGAAAGATATAAAGCACTGATAATCACTCTCAGCGACAGGGCTGCAGCAGGTGATTATGATGATCTCAGTGGTCCTAAAGTCAAAGAGATGATCGATAACTATTTCAAGGAGATAGGATGGAGCCTGGAATCGGAGGTGGTAATCATCCCTGATGATGTCAGCAAACTACGGTATTTGATAAATGAATCGTCAAGGGAGTATAATATTCTTATTACTACAGGAGGAACCGGAATCGGCCCAAATGATATAACGGTAGGTGTTGTTAAGGAATTGATCGAAATAGAGATACCTGGCATTATGGAGCTAATCCGGGTAAAATATGGAATGGAAAAACCAAATGCTCTTCTCAGCAGATCAGTGGCAGGTATTATGGGCAAAAGTCTCGTGTATACTCTTCCCGGATCAGTTAAGGCGGTAACAGAATATATGAGTGAGATACTGAAGACTCTTCAACATTCCATATATATGCAATATGGTGTGGATGTGCATTTAAAACACTGATACTGCTATTTGTTGAGTGTATTTGATACAACATTCCCTATTAATCTGTCATATCTCTCCATCGGCTCACGGAGATAAACCAGAATAAGGTAATCGTTCTCTGTTTCAAAGTGGTTTCCTTCGAATTGCTCAAAGCTGATGCGACTGTCCTTCCCGGCAACAGCATAAAGGTAATTGTACCAGCCCTGCTTTAAGAGCAGGGTACATTCATAGGCATGATCCTCATAATTATAGGTCATGCGGTTATCACTGCTCAACATCCAGCCGGTAAGATCGCCGTAGATATACACTTCGCCCTCTCTTACCGGGAAATCTGCGGGAAGGGTAAAATAAACATACACGTAATCCGATTCTGTTTCATTGTCGCGTCCCTCCTGGACGGCCGTGTAATATTTGCCGTTCTGATCCTGCCAGTAAAAATACTGCCTGTATGATCTGTTATCGGATGGAAGGAGATAAACATGATAGGAACCAAGCCGGTAATCGATACTTCTGATATACTCAGTCTGATACCTGAGGCTTTTTATGTCGAAGTACCTGAATTCACTTAATCCCTCAAATATATTCTTTCCCGACAGATCGTTAATGATCAATTCATTATTACCAATGAAGTCTGCCTTTAGGTTTTGTCGTGCATTCTCCCACCTTCCGTTCTGAAGGATCGAAACAAACATTGTTCTGAAGGGATCCCTGATGTCCATCCCCGGATACTTTACGCTGAGATCGACCTGCTGGTGGGTGTCATAAAACTCGGTTAGCTTTGGTCTCTGAGGCTGAACTTCAATGTTGGCCCTCTTTTCACTTACCATAAACCTCTTAACGATGATTGGTTTATCTGCCTCTCCAAAAGGGAATATCTTTATTATATAATTACCTGAGTATCTGAAGTTTATATTTTGATTTGGAAATCTTATCCAATAATGGACATAATTAACTGTGGTATTGAATGATAATGCCCAGTTATCTACCGGATTTTCAGCGAATCCGTCGAGATAATCAGTCTGGTATATGTCCGAAACATTCCAGTCCTTGTCACAGTGAATAAAAGTGTAATAATATGTTTCAACCTCATCATCCAGTATATCAAAATGAAGAACCATCTCATCATCTGACCCGAGTTTGATAACAGGGTAGGAGAGATTCCATTCGGCACGGTGAAGTTTAACGGATTTTACATTTGCATCCGATATCATTTCACGGGTTATCTGCTGTCCGCATATACTTGAAAATATGCCGGTTGTGATAATAAACGATATTGACAGGAATATTCTGGTCATTAATATTTCGTTAATCCCGATATATATTAACGTGAGTGATGAAGTATTATTTAGTAATTATGTTAAGATAGTCAGTAAAAATAATTAATTCGGCTAAACAGATTGGGCCAGGTCCGTATTTTTGATTAAATTTATTTTGCGGAAAACATGTTTCTTGATTCATTATTATATGAATACGGATGACGAAATGGATGAATGGTTTTGGCAGTAATAGTTTTTCACACCGCCTGTACGTACTATTACCGGTCGTTCTCATTTGCCTTCTGGAGGCAGGTTGTACAAAAGAGGACGATTATCGCAGGCAGAAAGAGGAACTCACCTTCACCCTTACGGAAGAGATAAGAGCTGATAGCCTCAGGTCATATGTAACCTGGATGCAGGACATGGGTACGCGGTTTGCTCTGGCTGAAAACAGGAGGTATGTTGCTGCAATGATCCGGAACCGGTTCAATGAATTCGGATACCATGAAACAAGACTTGATTCTTTTCTGATGAAACGGACATGGCAGGATGTTGAATATAACCTCTGGCAGTATAATGTCATTGCCACATTAAGGGGTACTGAACACCCGGATTCGATTTGTGTGGTTGGGGCCCATTATGATGATATCCTTGGGGCAGGTAATCCCTTTACTGCCGCACCGGGAGCAAATGATAATGCCAGCGGTGTGGCGGCAGCTCTCGAAATTGCCAGAGTCCTGAAGAAACATGCATTCGCTCCGGATTGTACCATAGAATTCGTGGCATTCGCCGCAGAGGAGCTGGGACTCTATGGTTCATGGGATTATGCTCATAAAGCCGACAGCCTCGGATGGAAAATAAAGATGATGATCAATAATGACATGATTGCATATGAAACAGCTGAAGTGGCTTCAGACTGGCATATAAATATTATGCATTATGATAATTCCATCGAACTGTGCGATAAGGCTTACGAGTTATGTGATAAATTTACCATCTTGAAAAGCATGACCGACAATGGAGTGAATACGAGAAGCGACAGCTATCCTTTTGCAGCAAATGGCTTCCCGGCAATTTTTTTTCATGTTTACGACAGTGATCCTTACTATCACACTCTGGATGACCGTGTGGAAAATTGTAGCTTTTACTATTGCAGGGAAGTCGTGAATATATCATTGGCATTACTTATTGAGCTGAACTAAAAAATAAAACAACCTGCTTATGACACATTCAAAAGATCCTGAAGAATATACAATCAAAGGTGTCAGGCTAACCTGTCCGGTCTGCTCACATTCACGATTCCTTACCAGGGAGACTTTAATGAATACACCCGGACTGACTTTCCTCGGCCTTGAATGGGCCAACCGGACAGCACAAAACTATATTTGTGAAAATTGTGGTTACATTCTCTGGTTCATGGATGACTAAACCGGTCACCACCATTTCCGTAAAATTATTTTTGAACCTAATCTAATTGTTATGAAATACCTTCTTCCAATCACTTTTGTACTGATATCGCTCTCGTTTTCAGGAAGTGTCTGGTCACCTCAGGAAAATAGTTATGCAGTTTTACCCTCTGAATTAAGGGAATGGGTTTTATATCTCGCTTCTGATAATATGAAAGGAAGAAGAAATGGTTCAACTGAAATGGAGGAGGCAGCCGTATGGATATCCGGGAAATTCAATGAATATGAGACCTTACCGTTACAAGGTCGGGAAGGCTACCTGTATCCATACCAGGCTTCAGCAAGAGGCGGATCTGTTAGCGAGAAGAATGTTGTTGCTGCGATAGAGGGAACTGATCCAGAGCTTAAGAATGAATATATAATACTCACTGCACACTTCGATCATATAGGGATAAGAGGTGCAGTTGAGGGAGATTCAATTTATAATGGTGCCGACGATAATGCAGCCGGCACCTGCACGTTACTAGGTATAGCAAAGACGATAAAGGAAAAGCAGCTTAAGCCAGGCAGGACTATCATCTTTGCAGCGTTTAGCGGGGAGGAGATTGGACTGAGAGGATCACGCTATTTCGTTCAGAATTCCCCGATATCACTCGACAAAATATACGCAAATCTGAACTTCGAGATGACAGGTCACTCGGAGTATCTGGGTAGGGATAATTTTTATATGGCAGGTTGTTCAAACTCCAACCTTGACGATATTATTCACCAATTCAATAGCAAAACCTCATACCGGCTTATTGATACTATCGCTTTGGAAGACAGGTTATTCTTTATGTCTGATAACCTGAGCTTTGCCAGGGTAAAAGAGGTTGACGGTGTAATGCATGGTATACCATGCGGAACCTTTGCCACGACCACCTTTGCTGACTACATACACTCACCTGGCGATGAAGTTGACCTGTTCGATTTTGACAATATGGCCAGCCTTGTAGATCATTTCAGCAACCTTGTTATCTGGCTTTCCAGGTGTACTGATACCGTTGATTGGACTGATCCGGGTTTTGAAAGACTTAAATAAACAATCGGATCTTATACTACCGGCGAAGGTTAAAACTCTTCATTCGATTTCTGCCATTTTTATTGATTTTGGTTGTGTTCTAAAGCATCTATGACATTACTTCATAATTATTAAATTTGCCACTTAATCTAAATTTATGATATTTGTCACAATAACTGTTAAGGGATTAACATACCACTAATTTTAGGAGAATTTCATAAATAATAATTATTCTGTATGTCTAAACAAATCAAGTTAAAGAAAGGGCTGAATATCAGAATTTTAGGAAAGGCTGATAAAATTCTGATTCCGGAAGAAAGACCCGGGAGGTACGCAATAAAACCTGTCGACTTTCCCGGGCTTGTACCAAAGTTGTGCATAAAACCTGGAGACCCTGTGAAAGCTGGCTCATCACTATTCTTTGATAAGTACAGGCCGGAGATAAAGTATGCATCTCCGGTAAGTGGTGTTGTTCATGATGTGGTCAGGGGAGAGAGGAGGAAGATACTTGAGGTTGTGATTGAAGCAAAGGGAGATGATTTTGAACAATTTGGCAAGGCAGATCCCACAGGAGTTGACAGGGATGGTGTGAAGGAGAAATTGCTGCAGTCAGGACTCTGGCCGGCAATCAGGCAGCGTCCCTATCATATTGTTGCTGATATGACCGAAACACCTAAAGCTGTATTTGTAAGCGGATTTGACACATCACCTCATGGACTCGATCTCGATTTTATTATAGACCATCTGCCGGTAAAGCACTTCAATACAGGATTGGCAATACTTGGAAAGCTGACTGACGGCTCCGTGCATCTCAGTCTGTCAAAGAACACAACATCCCCGGTATTAAAGAGCTCTAAAGGGGTGGAAATTCATACGTTTTCGGGCCCACACCCTGCGGGAAACGTTGGCATACAAATCCATCATATCGATCCGGTTAACAAGGGAGAAGCGGTATGGTATGTGAATCTCCAGGATGTTGTTGCTATTGGCCGCTTGTTTAACGATGGCATCTACTCTCCTGAAAAGATCATTGCCCTGTCAGGTTCTGAGGTAAGGAAGCCGAGATATTACAGGACAAGGACCGGAGCTTGTATTACCTCAATAGTTAGGGATAATATCAATGGCACCAACAACAGGTATATTAGTGGTAATGTCCTGACCGGACAAAAGATTGCCTCTGACGGATTCCTTGGATATTATGATTCAAGTATATGCGTAATACCTGAAGGCAATTACCATGAGTTTTTTGGCTGGATATCACCAGGATTTAAAAAGTACAGTTACTCAAGGTCATTCGTTAGCTGGATGCTCCCGGGTAAACAGTTTAAATTCGATACTAATCTTCATGGAGGACAAAGAGCATTCGTAGTGACCGGTGAGTATGAAAGGGTTTTGCCAATGGATATTTACCCGATGCAGTTGCTGAAGGCTATACTTGTTGAGGATATCGACCTGATGGAAAAACTGGGGATTTATGAAATTGCGGAAGAGGACTTTGCCCTCTGCGAATTTATATGTTCATCCAAGATAGAGATACAGTCGATAGTTCGAAAAGGCCTCGATCTGATGGTTAAGGAGATGAGTTAGTAATTAAAGTATTATCTTAATAATGAAATCATTAAGAAAACAAGTTGATAAGATCAAACCCCATTTTGAAAAGGGGGGTAGACTATATATGTTCCACTCCTTCTTTGATGCGGTGGAGGCCCTTGTCTTTGTACCTGATACAGTCACACAAAAGGGCTCGCATATAAGGGATGGAGCGGATATGAAAAGAGTTATGATCGTAGTATGGATCGCATTGATCCCTGCTCTCCTGTTCGGAATCTATAATATTGGATTACAGCATTACCTCTCAATAGGCGAGGAGGTCGGTTTCCGGCAGTTAATCTGGTTTGGATTCCTCAAGCTGTTACCATTGCTGGTTGTGAGCTATGTTGTAGGTCTGGGAATAGAGATAATCTTTGCCCAGATAAGGCATCATGAGGTAAACGAGGGATATTTTGTAACCGGATTGCTGATACCCCTGATAGTTCCAATTGACGTGCCGCTCTGGCAGCTTGTAATTGCCATTGTATTTGCAGTTATCATCGGGAAGGAGGTCTTTGGAGGAACAGGGATGAATATCCTCAACCCGGCACTTACTGCAAGAGCCTTCCTGTTTTTCAGCTATCCGGGTTGGATGTCTGGCGATTCCGTGTGGATTGAAGGGCTGGTTAATGGTGAAGGAATTGTTGATGGGTTCTCCGGCGCAACACCACTGGCTCAGGCGGCTGCTCATGAAATAGATAGCATGCCATCTGTGATGGGAATGTTCATAGGGACTATACCCGGCTCAGTTGGTGAAACTTCAACCCTGGCAATTTTGATTGGAGCAGCCATACTGATTTTTACAGGGATTGGCAGCTGGAAAATTATTGTTAGTGTATTCCTCGGAGGATATGGAATGGGATTGCTTCTGAACGCTTTCCCGGTTAATCCCTATCTCGCACTTCCGGCACATTATCATCTGGTAATGGGCGGATTTGCCTTTGGCGCCGTATTTATGGCAACGGATCCTGTTACAGGAACCCAGACTGAAACCGGGAAGTGGATATACGGGCTTCTGATAGGGATACTGGCAATTCTGATCAGGGTTCTGAACCCGGCTTTCCCGGAAGGCATGATGCTGGCGATCCTGTTTATGAATGTATTTGCCCCGCTGATTGACCACTATATTGTTGAGGCGAACATCAGAAGAAGGTTAAAACGTGCTAAAAGCAGCTAAAACTTATTGCAATGAAACAATTCAGTAACAGATATATATTCATGTTTGCAACAATAATGGTTGCTATTGTTGCATTTGTCCTCTCTTCTGCAGCAATGTTTCTTCAACCCAAGCAGGAACGTAATGCCGAGATTGAGAAGAAAAGAAATATACTTGCATCAGTAGGTGTTATGGCAACCAAGAATGATGCAGAAGAGCTCTTTGACAAATATGTGACCACCAGCTTTGTCCTGAATTCATCCTCAGAATTATTAGAGGATGTAAAAGCTTTTGATGTAGAGATGAAAAAGGAGCAGCGGAAACCGCTGGAAGAACAATTCTTGCCGGTATTTATGGCTACCATGGATGATGGGACAACAGGCTTTATTATACCACTTGAGGGAAAAGGTTTATGGGGCCCGATTTACGGCTATATCTCCCTGAAAGATGACCTGGCAACAGTGAACGGGGCCACCTTTGACCACAAGTCTGAAACTCCGGGTCTTGGCGCCGAGATTAATGAGACATGGTTTGAGGACCAGTTTAAAGATAAGCTGATCTTTGATGGTAATAATTTTACAGGCATCATTGTCCGGAAGGGTGGGGCAGATACTGGTGATACTCATGCGGTGGATGCAATTTCAGGGGGCACAATAACCAGTAAAGCACTGGAGAAGATGATCTATGACTGCCTCATTAAATATGTTGACTATTTGAAAAATAACAGTAAGTAAGATATGAGCAAAAATGAAGAAAGAGAACCCCTGTTCTCATCGAAAAATTTAAAGTTGCTGACAAATCCCCTTGGAGATGATAATCCGATCACTGTCCAGGTGCTTGGCATTTGTTCGGCGCTTGCTGTAACTGCAAAGCTGAAGCCTGCATTTGTTATGGCAATTTCAGTGATGGTAGTGCTTTCCGTATCGAACGTGATAGTATCACTTTTCAGGAAGATGGTACCACCTCGTATCAGGATTATATTCCAGTTGGTTGTTATCGCTATGATGGTGATCTTGGTCGACCAGGTATTGAAAGCATATGCATTTGAAGTAAGTAAACAGTTATCGGTATTCGTCGGACTCATTATTACGAACTGTATTATAATGGGACGCCTCGAGGCATTCGCACTGGCAAACAGGCCCTGGCCATCATTTCTGGATGGTCTGGGAAATGCTGCCGGATATGGATTAATACTGATTATTGTCGGATTTTTCCGTGAGCTATTTGGAACAGGTACGGTATTAGGCTTACCAATAATGGAAAAGATAGGTATTTACAACATAGGATATGAGGATAATGGATTTATGATACTGCCACCCATGGCCCTGATAACTGTAGGCATCATTATCTGGGTCCAGAGAAGCAGGAACAAGAGGCTTATTGAAAAAAACTAAACTGCTGAATCGTGGAAAATCTGATTAATATATTTGTAAAGTCGATATTCATCGATAACATGGTCTTTGCTTACTTCCTGGGCATGTGTTCATACCTTGCAGTTTCGAAGACTGTCAGGACATCTGTCGGACTTGGTGTCGCAGTGGTATTTGTTCTGGCGATTACTGTCCCGGTAAACTACCTCATCCAGAATTTCCTCCTTAGGGAGGGAGCACTATCCTGGCTGAGCCCCCGGCTGGCAGAAGTTGACCTCAGCTTTCTGGCTTTCATAATGTTTATTGCTGTTATTGCCTCTATGGTGCAGCTTGTCGAAATGGTAGTTGAGAAATTCAGCCCGGCACTCTATTCCGCTCTTGGTATATTCCTGCCTCTTATTGCCGTAAACTGTGCAATACTGGGCGGATCGCTATTTATGGTTGAACGAGAATATGCGAATATTGGTGAAGCAACCGTATTTGGCCTCGGCTCCGGGATCGGTTTCCTTCTGGCAATAGCCGGCATAGCTGCCATCAGGGAGAAAATAAGATATTCAAATATTCCGGCTCCTCTTAAAGGGCTTGGCATTACCTTCATCATAACGGGACTTATGGGGATTGCATTCATGAGTTTCATGGGTATTAAACTTTAATAATAAGATTATTATGATATTGACTACATCCATTTTTGGAACAATAGGCATCAGCATCGTCGTATTCCTTGTAGTTATCCTTCTCCTGGTGATCGTTCTCCTGTATGCCAGACAGAAGCTTGTACCCCAGGGGGATGTTAAACTTCAGATAAACAACCGCGAACTTGTTGTCTCTCCCGGAAATAACCTTATGGTAACAATGTCGGCCAACGGGATATTCCTTCCATCAGCATGTGGTGGCGGAGGTACCTGCGCCCAATGTAGATGCCAGGTGGTTGAAGGTGGCGGATCCATTTTACCAACCGAAACAGGCTTCTTTACCAGGAAGGAACAGCTCACCAACTGGAGGCTTGGATGCCAGGTAAAGGTCAGAGAAGATATGGTTGTTAAGATCCCTGAAGCAATACTTGGTGTCAAGAAATGGGAATGCGAAGTAATTTCAAACAGGAATGTTGCAACCTTTATAAAGGAGTTTGTTGTTGAATTACCCGCGGGAGAATCACTGGAATTTGTTTCAGGTGGATATATCCAGATTGATGTTCCCAAATACGATATCAGTTTCAGGGATATGGACATTGAAGAAGAGTTCCGGGATGAATGGGATAAATTCAAAATGTGGGATCTCAGTACCAAAAACAGCGAGGAGACTATCCGTGCTTATTCAATGGCCAACCATCCGGCAGAGGGGAATATTATTAAACTTAATATAAGAATCGCAACACCTCCGTGGAACAGGAAGAAGAATCAGTTCATGAATGTGCCTCCCGGAATCTGCTCTTCTTATGTATTCACGAGGAAACCTGGCGATAAGGTATTGATATCAGGACCATACGGTGAATTCCACATTAAGGATACTGAAAATGAAATGGTATATATCGGTGGTGGAGCAGGAATGGCTCCTCTCCGGTCACATATCTTCCACCTCTTCCATACATTGAAGTCAAACAGGAAGGTATCCTACTGGTATGGTGCAAGGTCGAGACGTGAGATCTTCTACGAGGATGAATTCCGGGCAATAGAAAAGAGGTTCCCGAACTTCACTTTCAACCTTGCTCTGTCTGAACCATTGCCCGAAGATAATTGGGATGGTTACACAGGATTTATCCACCAGGTATTGTACGATAATTACCTTTCAAGGATTGATGAGCCGGAGGAACTTGAATACTACCTCTGCGGACCCCCTTTAATGAATGACGCAGTGCTTAAATTGCTGTACGACCTGGGTATCCCTGATGAGAATGTAGCGTTCGATGATTTCGGAGGCTAAGAGAGAAATCGAATAAATGAGAAGAAGGGCTGTTGGGAACAGCCCTTCTTTCTTTTCGTATCTTAATGAAGATAGGGGGAAAGGGGAATATGAAAACAAATCTTCATAACAAATCTAATATTTTAGGTTGTATACTAAAAATATTTTTTGTAAAACCCCCTATTTATTAGACGAACTATATCTTTTTTTACAGGAAAGGTTTTTGGATAAAACCAACTCTCTTATTTTTCCTTTAATTACCTTTGAAATTCAAAGAATATCAAATATGAAAGGAGCCGGAAATATCATTCTGATATTTATTTTTCTGTCAGTTGTTTCATGCCATGAAAACAACCGGAAGTTTTCAAGATTTTCAGGTTTCACACAGGGGACTACCTATTCGGTTATATATGAAGAATTACCGGGATTATCAGTTGATAAAATGAGGGAGAGGGTCGAAAAGGTCCTCTATGATTTTGATATGTCCCTTTCTGCATATAACCCTGAGTCAATTATTTCAGCAATTAACATGAATCAGGATGTGCAGCCCGACAGCCTTTTCCTTACAGTACTGAACCGGGCGCGGGAAGTTTGGGAGATAAGCGGGGGGGTATTCGATATTACAGCCGGACCCCTTATTAATGCATGGGGATTCGGTCCGGATGCCGTAAAAAGATTTGACGAATCAAAACTCGATAGCCTGATGAAGCTTGTGGGGATGGATAAGATATCACTTGTTGATGGCAAGGTTGTAAAAGCTGATCCAAACATGTACCTTGATGTAAATGCTATAGCACAGGGCTATTCAGTCGATGTAGTGGGAACCTTCCTGGAACGGCTCGGTATAAATAATTACCTGGTTGAGGTTGGAGGTGAGGTCAGGACAAGAGGGACAAAAGCAGAAGGGCAGGTCTGGAAAATAGCTGTAGATAAACCCAGGGATGGCAACTTTATTCCCGGAAGTGATATCCAGACAATAATTTCACTATCAGGGAATTCTCTTGCCACCTCCGGAAACTACAGGAAATTCTACGAAGAGGAGGGGATCAAATATTCGCATACCATCGATCCAAGGAGCGGATATCCTGTAATGCATAAATTATTGAGCGTAACAATCGTGGCAGACGATTGCATGTCGGCCGATGCAATTGCTACAGCCTGTATGGTGCTGGGACTGGAGGATTCTAAGAACTTCCTTTTAAGTAATCCTGAGTTTGAGGGCTATCTTGTATATTCAAATGAAAATGGGGAATTCAATACCTGGTTCACTGAAGGGATGCTCCGGTACATATCTGAATAACCTATTCCTGTATAACATTGCAGGTGGAGCAACCCGGAAAATCATCTGTCGGATGACAACCAACGTCAATATTCTGAGCACAATTAATGCCCCTCTTGCGCATTTCCTTATTCCTTCCAATATGAGTTTCAGGGAATATTCCCCGCTTGCTAAAAAGAATCTTTATACCAAGACCAGCAATGGATATGAGGATAAGAATGGCGCTGAGTACTAAAAGTTTTAAAAACATTATCAATAAAATTATCTGCCCGGAGGCAGTATTACGCGTAAAATTAATAAATCATTTTGAATACACTGCTGAAACAACAACCGAAGAAATTTGTTTAATATTTAAGACCTGACCGTAAGGTTAATGAACAGGGGAAAAGACCTATATTGGAATATCATTCAAAGTATAGATAATCAAATAGATATATTAATTATCAGGTTCCCGGAATAATTTTATTTTAAATGAAAAAACAGGAGACCAGAAAGGAAAATTTTAACAAGGAAGAGATTCTGGCTGATTATAGGCTCGCCAACCTAAGCAGAAATCTCAGTTATATCGGACGAAGGGAGGTACTCTCAGGGAAAGCCAAATTCGGTATTTTTGGTGACGGTCAGGAGATAGCACAACTGGCACTTGCCAAACAGTTTAAGAAGGGTGACTGGAGATCGGGCTACTACAGGGACCAGACATGGATGATGGCAATGGGATTGTACGATGCCGAAGGTTTTTTTCACCAGCTTTTCGGTAACACCGATAAGGAACTCAACCCTGGAAATGGTGGCCGTGTTTTCAATAATCACTTTTCGACCCCTAATATAAATCCGGATGGGACATGGAAGGATCTTACAAAACTCAGGAATTCAGCAGCCGACCTTTCTCCTACAGCCGGACAGATGCCCAGATTGATCGGCCTGGCTTATGCCTCAAAACTATACAGGAACAATAAGAACCTGAAGAAATACAAGAACTTCTCAATTAATGGTAATGAGGTAGCATTCGGCTCAATAGGCGATGCCAGTACCTCCGAAGGATATTTCTGGGAAACAATTAATGCTGCCGGAGTCTTGCAGGTTCCAATAGCACTCTCAATCTGGGATAATGGATATGGGATCTCAGTTCCGAAGGAATACCAGACCACTAAAGGAAGCATTTCGGAGATACTGAAAGGATTTGAGATGGACGAAGATTCCAATGGAATTAAGATCTTCAAGGGCAAAGGATGGGATTATCCGGGTCTGGTAAAGATGTATGAGGAGGGTGTAAAATTATGCAGGGAAAAACATATCCCTGTTGTATTTCATGTTGATGAAGTAACCCAGCCTCAGGGTCATTCTACGTCGGGTTCTCATGAAAGATATAAAGGAGAGGAACGGTTGAAGTGGGAGCAGGAATGGGATCCGATTAAGAAAATGCGCGAGTGGATACTGGAAAGCAAGATAGCTGTTGCAGAAGAACTTGATCAACTGGAGGCTGATTCTGAAAATGAGGCAAAGGAGGCTCGAAATGTAGGATGGAAAGCATTTCAGGAGCCGATAAGAATTGAAAGGGATGCCCTGGTTAAACTGGTTACCGATAAAGATTGCAGGTGCGAGGAGGCCACCAAAGAAGATACTATTGAAAAAATACTAAAAGACCTTCAGCAGGTAATGCATCCTATTCGAAAAGATAATTTCGTTGCCGCCAGAAAAATGATCCGCAATGTATGTGGCAACTGTGATAAGCGTGAAAGCCTGAAAGATGACCTGCAGGCCTGGCTCAGGAGAAACAGTGAGGATTCATACAACAGGTATAATACATATCTATATAATCAGAATTCAACATCCGTTCTTAACGTGGAACCAATACTGCCTGTATATTCCGATAATTCAAGGGAGGTGCCCGGACGGGAGATCCTGAGAGATAACTATGATGTGCTATTCACTAAAAATCCACGCCTGGTAACCTTCGGGGAAGATTCAGGCAAGATTGGCGGAGTGAACCAGAGCTTTGAAGGACTTCAGCAGAAATTCGGTGAACTGAGGATCACTGATACCGGTATCCGTGAAGCCACAATCCTTGGACAGGGTGTCGGACTTGCATTAAGGGGTTTGAGACCAATTGCTGAGATCCAGTATCTTGACTACCTTCTCTATGCTTTGCAGGGACTGAGCGATGATGTGGCTACTACTCACTACCGTACTGCCGGAAATATGATAGTACCCCTGATCGTCAGCACCCGCGGTCACAGACTCGAGGGGATATGGCATTCGGGTTCACCAATTGGAATGCTGATCAATGCCGTGAGAGGGATGTATGTATGTGTTCCAAGGGACATGACAAGGGCAGCAGGATTTTATAACACACTCCTTGAAGGGGAAGATCCTGCCATAGTAATTGAACCATTGAATGGTTACCGTCTCAAGGAATTCAGGCCTGATAATATCGGCGAATACAGGATACCGCTGGGTGTTCCGGAGGTGTTGACCGAAGGGGAGGATATCACAGTTGTATCGTACGGGTCAACCCTTAAAATAGCAATGGTTTCTGTGGACCAACTGAAAAAACATGGGATATCAGTGGAATTGATTGATGTACAAACACTTCTGCCATTTGATATAAATAATATTATTCTTGATTCCGTGAAAAAAACAGGCAGGATCCTGTTTCTGGATGAGGATGTCCCTGGCGGAACAACGGCATATATGATGCAGCAGGTAATGGAGAGGGAAAATGCATGGTACTATCTCGATAGTGCTCCCGGTACCCTGTCAGGTAAACCTCACAGACCTGCCTACACAACTGATGGTGATTACTTTTCAAAACCCTCTGCTGAAGATATATTCGACAGCGTCTATGAGATGATGAGGGAATCGGTCCCGGCAAAATACCCTGATTTTTTTGCCTGAATACCGGCGGGCGCATTGGCTTCGAACTTCGCCCCGGTTCATCGGGGCTACGTCCGGCTAGGTCGCCTGGCTCGTAAACTCGGTTCCTTTGTTAGCGACGAAGGAGATGAATTGCAACTTGAGATTTACCGGATGGAAGACTCCTATGCAGCCTTTGGGGTTTATCTCCGGAAAAAACCAGGAAACGCGGGAGAATACATGGCAGGCAATAACTGTTTTACAGATGAATACTCACCTGGGTTCTGGAAACAATATTAATTCACCCTCATAAGAAGCAATTGGGCCTGTGATTCAATTACTGCAGACGAACGGTTCGGCAGTTTCATGATGACAGGAGACCTTTCTTTTGCCCCTATTGATAGTAATGGAAATGATATTGAAATTACCGCCGAGGGAAAATATCTCGGAATTGATATCGTGAAATCAGGAATATACTAGATATCTTTGCGGTCATCTTCAGAAAACAGGACATTATCATCTCCGTTATCACTGAGTCTTCTTATTTTAATATTGAAAGCAGCCATGAAAACGCTGACGATGGGGCTGACAAGATTAAAAAAGCAGTAAGGAAGGTAAGTAAAAGTAGCCACCCCCAATACTCCTGATTGTGTCGCTCCACAGGTATTCCAGGGTATCAGTACAGAGGTTACTGTTCCCGAATCCTCAAGCGTGCGGCTGAGCAACTCAGGCTTATATCCCATGTCACGGTATATTTTTGAAAACATACGGCCGGGGACAACTATTGCCAGATACTGATCGGAAGCTGTTGCATTGAAGAACAAACATGTTCCGACAGTGGCGCCAACCAGACTGCCTGTGTTATGGACAACCTTCATAATGTAGTGAGCAATTTTGGTTAACATACCGGCCGATTCCATAACCCCGCCAAATGCCATCGCTGTAATTATGAGCCATATAGTATTAAGCATACCTGCCATACCCCTGGTCGATAATAACTCATTAACGGTACTGTTCTCTGTCGTGATTGAGACACTGCCAAACATGGTTTTCATGATGCTGATATAAGATTGCTTTAAAAAGGATCCGTCAATAGCAGCTACCTCCCTTATCACATCCGGCTGAAATATAACTGCAAACAGGGCGCCGGCAAATGTCCCTGCAATAAGAGCAGGTAACGGTGCCACCTTTTTTATAATAATAAAGACCAGAAAGGCCGGTACAATTAGAAGCCAGGGGGTGACGTTGAATTTGTTGTCGATAGCCTCAAGCACAATCTGGATGTCTGCCGGATTACTATTCTGCTTACCGGCAATACCTATTATAAGGAAAATGACCATTGCTATAATAATACTGGGACCGGTGGTTAGTACCATGTACCTTATATGAGTAAAAAGATCAGTTCCTGCCATGGCAGGCGCAAGATTGGTCGTATCACTTAATGGTGACATCTTATCACCGAAATATGCTCCGGAAATAATGGCCCCTGCTACAATACCGGCACCAAATCCGAGAGTAGTACCAATTCCAAGCAGGGCAATACCTATTGTAGCAACTGTGGACCAGGAGCTGCCGGTGGCAAGGGAGACAACAGAACATATTATCACCGAAGCAAGCAGGAATATATTTGGATTTAGTATTTGAAGCCCGTAGTAGATGAGCATTGGTACCACGCCGCTCAGCATCCAGGTGCCCGCCAGTGAACCGATGAGAAAAAGGATGAGGATAGATGGCATCGCCGAACCTATGCTTTTTACAATGGCTGCCCGGATTGATTTCCATCTATGTCCGAGTCTTACAGCCAGCAATCCGGCAACCGTGGCCGCCAGGATAAGGCCAATCTGGTTCGCTCCAGACAGGGTGTCATCTCCGAAATACTTGACGTTAAGTGTTAATAGCAGGATCAGAAGGGCAATGGGGATCAATGATTCAATCAGCCCGGGCGTTTTTATTCTATCGGTCATACATTGTTTCTTAAAGAAGGCGCAATATAGCTTTTTTTAACTGTTTTTTGAAAAGCTTAAACATACCTGTTTATTATTATGTTATCAGATATATGGATATTTTTGACAGGTGAAATTATTTTAGTTATATTGTATTGACCAATAATTATCATGAAGCCTGAAATTGATCTGTTTACCATAAGGCCGGAAGATAAAATTCCGGATAAAGGAAAAGTCCTGATATCCGAACCGTTCCTTCCGGATTCATTTTTTAACCGTACCATAGTTTATCTTACGGAACATGCTGAAACCGGATCAGTAGGATTTATTATTAATAAGTCAATAAATATTAAGGTAAATGATGCCATTGAGGGATTTTCTGGTTGGGATGAAAAACTTACAATGGGAGGTCCGGTTGCCCCCGATACACTTCACTACCTGCATACACTTGGTGACATTATTCCGAATAGTGTCCCGGTATGTGGTCCGATTTACTGGGGAGGCGACATTGATGCTATCAGGGCCCTGATCGCCGCCGGAAAAATTAAAGACGGAGATATACGGTTTTTCCTGGGCTATTCAGGCTGGGGTGAAGGCCAGCTTGAACGTGAACTCAAGGAAAATTCATGGGTGATCGGCAATGTTTCCCCAAGGCTTATAATGACCTATAGAGAGGAGGATGCCTGGAAAAAAGTACTGAGAACGATGAATAAGCGATATAGTATATGGGCCGATTTTCCTGAAAGTCCGGAAATGAATTGATCAGTGAAGAATCTTGAACAATAACTCCTTCAGGAGATCTCCCTCGCTACCCGTAACATTCCCAAAGCCCTTTGATTTCATGTCAAAATCTCTGATCATACCAATAACCTGGACAGTCTTTTTTTGTGAATAATTCCTGGAAGCGAGCTCATATTCACTCACAAAGAATGGGTTTACCCGCAATACAGATGCCACATTATTTCTTGATTTGTCATTTAGATAGTGGTAGATTAAGAGTCTCCTGAAAAAAGAAAAGATGGTAGCATGAGTTATCGCAATCGGATTGTCCCGCTGATTATGTTCAAAATACTGTATAATCCTGTTCGCCTTTAATATATTTTTCTGGGCTATTGCATTCTGAAGCTCAAAATTATTGAACTCCTTACTTATGCCGATCTTTTCCTCAATGTCGGCAGGGGTGATCTTTATCTGCCCCTCCGGTATCGATAAAAAAAGTTTGTCAAGTTCGTTTACTATCTTGCTCAGGTCAGCTCCGAGATACTCGGTCAGGATCATACTAACATTACGGTCTGCATTGATATTCCTTTCCCTGAAATAATTATCAATCCACCCTGGCACCTGGTAATCTTTGAGTTTCTGTGATTGAAAAAGTTCCGTATTGATTGATTTGTCGAGAATTTTATAAAGTGAACTTCGTTTATCAAGGTTTTTATATTTATAGCAAACTACCAGTATTGTCGAACTAAGGGGAGCTTCAACATATGTTTTCAGAATGTCGAGATCCTTCAGATATTGAGCCTCCTTTATAATAACAACCTGGTGATTCGACATCATCGGAAATCTTCGGGCAGTGTTTATAATTGTCGGAGCATCAGTTTCCTCACCATATATAACTACCTGATTGAACGATTTTTCTGCCTCTTCCAGCACATTCTGCGAAATATAATCTGTAATAAGGTCTATGTAGTAGGGCTCATCCCCATACATAAAATATATATTCTTATATATCTTATTCTTAATGTCTTTCAGTATCCTGAGGTAGTTCTCATCCATTCCTAGAACCTTACGTGTTTCACAGAAATTGCATTTTCCTTGATCTCTTTCAGGGTATCAATTCCTATCCTGAGGTGCTGATTCATAAAATCTTCGGTCACCTGCTGATCACTTTTATCGGTCTTGATCCCGGTAGAGATCATTGGCTGGTCTGAAACAAGCAGGAGGGCGCCAGTCGGTATCTCATTGGTAAAACCTACAGTAAATATTGTAGCCGATTCCATATCAATAGCCATAGCTCTTGTTTTATAGAGATACTTTTTAAATCTGTCATCATATTCCCACACCCTTCTGTTTGTAGTGTACACCGTTCCCGTCCAGTATTCCATTGAATACCGCGTAATGACGGAAGCCAGTGCTATTTGAAGCTTGAAAGATGGCAGGGCAGGTACCTCGGGAGGGAGGTAATCATTTGACGTACCGTCACTTCTGATTGCTGCAATAGGTATTATCAAGTCACCAAGCTTGTTTTTTCTCTTCAATCCTCCACACTTGCCAAGAAAAAGAAGAGCTTTGGGATGTATTGCAGAGAGAAGATCCACAACCGTGGCAGCATTGGGACTACCCATACCGAAGTTGATTATAGTAATTCCATTTGCTGTAGCATTTGGCATGTTTTTGCCCCGTCCCTCTACCTCTGTTCCATTGATATCTGCAAAAAGCTCCACATAATTCTGAAAATTCGTCAGCAAAATATACTTACCCAGATCTTCAAGTTTTTTACCAGTATACCTGGGAAGCCAGTTTTCAACAATCTCGCCTTTGGTTTTCATCTGTTTAAAATTTTCGTCATGAAAAAATTTTCAAAAATTTTCACACATTCAGGAACCACTCATCTCAGTCGTTCACACAAGAAAATTTTAATCATTCCTGTTTGTGAAAATATAGTGCTTCAAACTTTCATGTTCGTTTCATATAATTGCCTCTAATTAATTTTCGTGAGTATATTTGTTTATAATATTGAATCCCAAAAATACAAAACTCCGGTGAAAGAACTTAACCTGCCGGCATTTTCGTATAGCTTGAAAAAAAATCCCGCCGGACAAAAACTTATTTTTGACCGGTTAAGGAAAAAATATGTCGCCCTTACACCGGAAGAATGGGTACGGCAACATTTCATTAATTATTTGATTGAACAAAAGGGATTTCCTCCAGGCTTACTTTCTGCTGAGGTTACCTTCAGGTTTAATGACCTGGTAAGGAGGGCTGATATACTGGCATATTCCAGATCAGGCAATCCTATCCTGATAGTTGAATGCAAGTCGCCTGATACCAGAACAAATAAAAAGGTATTTGACCAGATCGCTGAATATAATATGAAATTCAGATTAGGATTTCTGATTGTTACAAATGGCCTTGACCACTATGCCTGTCAGATCGACTGGGAGAAGAGTAACTATTCATTCCTGGATGAAATACCTGAATATGAGACACTGATAAAACTGTCTGGGGAATGATTAACGTAACCTGTGCCCTGATCAGAAATGATGATGACAATATTCTTGTTGTTCAGAGAGGTGAAAAAACCGACCATCCGTTCAAATGGGAATTCCCGGGAGGAAAACTGAAAGAAGGGGAGAGTGAGGAGGATTGTATAATCAGGGAAGTAGGCGAAGAACTTTCGCTCGATATTGTGATCTGCGACAGGTTGCAGGAGGTAAGATATGATTACGGGTACAAGAAGGTCAGGCTGATACCTTTCATATGCGACACTCTTATTGACCTTCCTTTACTTTCAGAACATGTTGATTTCAGATGGGTGCACCCTGATGAGTTAAAGAAAATTGACCTTTCTGAAGCAGATGTACCGGTAGCACAAAACTACCTGAGGAAGTTTTCGGCCAACCGGACCGGAATCAGCAAAAATGATGATCTGAGCAATGTAGATGCTGAAAAGATCAGAGAGATTCTGACCGGACATATCAGCAGTGATGCCTGTGAAATGGTAGCTGAATCTGCCCTGGAGAACAGGGCCGTAATGAACCTGATTATAGAATTTTCACTGGGTGAGGATAATACCCTTGCTTTCAGATCATCATGGAGCCTGACCAAAGCTGCCGAAAAGGAACCTGAAAGTATCCTCCCCTGGAACGGAAGGCTAATAGAAGCACTTCCCGATCTTGAAAATGAGTCGGTTATCAGAAGTTTTTTGAAAGTGATAAATCAGGCAAACTTTGATGATTTGAGTGAGAAGGAACACGGGATCATAGCTGAATGCTCATTTTCATGGTTAAATAAACCTGGTTCAGCAATAGCGGTAAAAGCGTATGCGATGGAAGCATTGTATAAACTGACACTGATCTATTCTGAATTGAGGGATGAACTCCGATTATCGGCAAGCAGGTTAGAAGAGCACGGATCTGCAGGGCTGAAGGTCCGTGGTAGATATATAATTGAAAGAATGGCAAAAGACAGGTCAGGAATAAAATAAACACAGATGAAATTGATTGATACCAAAGGAATGAAGTGTCCACAGCCGCTGGTAATGGCTCGAAAAACACTGAAAGAGATTGAAGAAGGAGAAATTTTTGAACTTATTACCGACAATGATGCGTCTAGGAATAACCTTAAGAGATTCCTTGCGGATAATAATACCCCGTTCGAGTTGAGTAGTAATGCAGGAATCCATTCTTTCAAAATTACTAAAGTCTCCGGCATCTTCTCATCAGGAGCTCCCGGGGACTATTGTGAGGCACCCACTCAAAAAACAGAACACACTAAAGCAGACTATGTGGTTGTGTTCGATTCTGAAACAATGGGGTCAGGGAATGAGGACCTGGGAATGATCCTTACAAAAAGCTTCCTGACAAGCCTTGGAGAAGCAGCGAAGTTGCCTGCTGCAATACTCTTTTATAATTCAGGAGTTAAACTTGCACTTAAAGATAGTCTGGTACTGAGGGAAGTGAGTGATCTTCAGGAGAAGGGAGTTAAGATTTTGCTCTGTGGAACCTGCCTGAATTTTTACAATATTAAGAATGACATTGCGGTCGGCCTGATTAGTAACATGCTTGAAATTACCGAAATAATGGCCACAGCATCAAAAATAATCTATTCCTGAACAGCAATGAAATACGACCTGTTAAAAACGGTTGAACAGGGGGGTTGCTCATCAAAGATCTCCCCGAAGCAGCTGGAGGAAATTCTGAAAGATCTGCCGCTGCCTGCCGATCCTGATATTCTGGTCGATATAGCGACTCATGACGATGCAGGTGTCTACAGGCTTGATGATAACAGAGCGCTGGTCTTTACAACAGATTTCTTCCCACCTGTTTGCAGCGATCCATTTGAGTTTGGCGAGATTGCAGCAGCCAATTCCCTGAGCGATGTCTATGCTATGGGAGCAAAGCCTATTCTGGCACTTAACATAATGATGTTCCCATCAGCCGACATGCCTCTTGAAGTATATAAGGAGATATTGAAAGGGGGATACTCAAAAACGGAAGAGGCCGGGGTCAGGATCATAGGCGGGCATTCAATTGATGATACACCACCTAAGTATGGACTTGCAGTTATCGGTATCGTCAACCCCGAAAGAGTAATTACCAATTCAAAGGCAGTAGCCGGGGATATTCTGATATTGACGAAACCCGTGGGTACAGGAATCGTTATGGCCGGAGGTAGCCTTTCAATGGCTTCAGACAGGGAAGTAGGGAAAGCATTGGATCAAATGAAATCGCTTAACAGCAAGGCAGCAGAGCTGATGCAGAGGAACGATGTCAGGGCTGCTACAGATATTACAGGCTTCGGGCTTGCGGGACATGCACTGAAAATGGCCAGAGCCAGCAATGTAACAATTGAGATCAGCATTAAGAATGTACCGCTGCTTGAGGGAGCTTACAGGCTGGTGGATGAAGGATGCCTGCCCGGCGCATCGTTCCGGAACCTTGATTATGTTGAAAAAGATCTGTTCACCGGACCGGATATTGATTATAACCTCAAGATGCTGTCACTTGATGCCCAAACTTCCGGGGGCATTCTGATGAGTGTAAATGAATCCATCTCCGGAGAGCTGCTTGAACAACTGGTTGCCGGCGGATGTCCTGATTCTGCAATAATAGGTAAGGTGATTAAAAGAGAAGACAGCCATATTAGAATTAAATAGCTGGCTGTCTCCATAATAACTATGCTAAAACCTTTTATACCAGTTCTTTACTCTTGTTTAGCGAAATCTTCTTCTTATGCTGGTCGATCTTTCATTAACCGGCTCAGCATCAAGCACCCACATGCCCCTCCCATGAGTGGCAATTATTACCATATTGTCACGTGGATGTATGGCCAGATCGTGCACATAGGCAAACGGCAGGTCACCAAGCACATTCCATGTTTTACCCTTGTCCTTGCTTACATATACACCGGCATCTGTTGATACATAGAGGATGCTGCTGTTAACAGGATCTTCCCTGATTGCATTTACAGGACCTACCGGGATATTTCCGGAAATATCGGTCCAGCTGTCTCCAAAGTCTGTCGACATCCAGACATAAACCTGGAAATCATCATCACGTCTTCCGGTCTGGGTCATGTAAACAGTACCCATATCATATTTTGAAGCTACTATCCGGGAGACCCATCTCACAGGAACAGCACCGTTCCTTATATCCGTCCAGTTCTTGCCGCCATCTTTTGTTCTCCATGCTCTTCCGTCGTCGGTGCCTGCATACAGCAGTCCGAATTTGAGCGGTGACTCGTCAAAAGCTGAAATAGTCTGGTAGCTGATGTCACCAACCTTGCCGGGGTCATTGTAGGTAAGGTCAGGACTGATATATTCCCAGGTATCGCCTTTGTCTCGAGACATTAATACATACTGCATGCAGTGATAAACTATACTTTGGTTATGAGGCGAGAGCAATGTATTTGTTATCCATTGTCCTCTTAGTATTGGTTCATCTCTATAGGTAGCGGGGATTATCCTTTTCTGATTAGCCGGGTAATTATCAATCTGAGCCCTGCTGAGTGACCCGTAAAATCCACTTGCGTACACAGTATTATTATCACTTACGTCAACAGCATGAGAGGTTCCCTCGCCACCCAGTATCCCTTCCCATTCAACAGGAGGTACATTATCACGGCCACGGCTCAGGTCAACGGGAGCATAATAACTGCCATGATCCTGAATAGAACCGTATACCCTGAAAGGTGTGCTCAAATCATAGGCAATATTATAGAACTGTGCCAGGGGAAGCACTTCGATAGGAAATTTCCAGGTTGCACCCTTGTCATATGAGATAGTTAAACCGCCATCCTGAGTATTAAGAAGGTAATTTCCATTATTGGGATCTATCCATAAACCATGATGGTCGGCATGGGGTCCCCGAAGTCGTTTGAAGGTCTTCCCTCCATCGGTACTCTGGTTTAGTGCCAGGCCCATAGTGTAAATTGTGTTTTCATCTGACGGGTCAACCCTTATCTGACCGAATACCCAGCCATATGTGGCAGAATGTCTTTCCATATATACCTTCTGCTCTTCAGTAAGACCACTAACCTGATGCCATGATTCGCCTGCATTATCAGTCCTGAATACTGTGGCACCCTTGATAATGTCGGCACCGGCACGTCCGTATGAGTCTGTTGAACCGGGAGCGGCTTTATAGGCGATCTCGTAATTATCAACATAGGCATAAAGCACCTTCGGGTTTGAAGCTGCAATATCAATCCCAATCCGGCCGCGGTTTTTTGCTTCAGGTAATCCCTCATTGATCTTTTTCCAGTTCTTACCACCATCGGAAGATTTCCAGATACCACAACTCCTGGTCTTTTCAGTGGTTCTGGGGTCGTTCCACTTTAGTCTCATCCTTTCCCAGGTTGTGCAATATACAATATCCGGATTATTAGGATCGAGCACCAGGTCATAGACACCTGTATTCTTATCGACGAACAGAACTTTTTCCCAGCTGTTGCCTCCGTCGGCGCTCTTGAATAATCCCCTTTCTTCGTTAGGGGTCCATTCATGCCCTGTAGCAGCAACATAAACAATATTGGTATTGTGAGGATTGATCCTGATCCTGCCAACAGTATGTGTGTTTTCCAGCCCCAGAAGCTTCCATGTATTTCCCCCGTCAGTGGTTTTGAATACACCACAACCTGCGTTTGAGCTGCGGAAAATGTTAGCTTCTCCGGTTCCAACGTATACAACATCAGGATTTGAAGGGTCAATCGCAATGTCACCTATTGATCCGGTGGGCATATCATCAAAAACGGGAATGAATGTCGTACCTTCATTCTCTGATTTCCATACCCCGCCGGTTGCTGAACCGATCCATATTGTATATGATCCTCCACGGGGTACTACAGCCTCTACGTCAGTGCATCGACCACTGATATTGGTTGGACCAATATACTGCCAGTGCAGATCCTTGTAAGGCGATTGCTCTTTCATATCTGCCTGCTTGCTGAACATCTGAACCCTCTCTTTACCACTTGGGACAGGCATTTTTGTCTGGCCGCTAATTATAAAGCTTAGGGAAAATAATAATAGTAACGTAACAGTGACACTTTTTTTCATAGATCCTTGGATTAATAATTAATGATTCTGGAGCAAAGTTAGTTTAAAAGCGTTAACTGTTGAACTGAAAATGAGCTGTTTTATAATAGTTTCCTCAATTTAAGCATCATTAAATGAAAACAGGCTGTTCGGGTTGAACAGCCTATTTATCAACAAAACCTAAATAAAACTTGATCGTAGCTGAAACTACCTGATATATATAGAATTATTTGACATCAAATACTTCTTGATATTCCTTGACAAGCCTTGGGAAATAGACCGCTATCAGTTTTAGTTGCTCTAATTCCGAATTAGTGGTTTGAGATATCACCTTCTGGCGAAAATATTCCTCCTTGTCAAGATGCTCAAGAGATGTGGTGTCTCCCTTCAGGACATACTTCTGGTCAGGCATAGATGAGCCAAACATCCTGCCATTACAGGTGTATTGAATGCAAATGTCATCTGAAAATACAATATACTTTCTGCACTTTTTATCTGAATCATCTATAACTATCCTGACTGTCACGCCAGAATTCTCATAAATCAAATCGTAGGTGTCAAGAATTTTCCAGCCGACAATAATGGGGGCCTCAGACCTTTCCAGGACAAACATGCCCAGTTCACTATTGGAATTGCCTTTCGCAACCGGGACTTTGGCGTAACAACCAAAAATGGTCAGGGCAGCGATTGCTATAAGTGAAAGAAACCTTTTCATGACCAAGTACTTTAAATATTATCTTTCTTGTGTTCAAGAGATAGAAAACTGTCCTTTTTCCTTTTCTCTTTACTATAGAGACGATCTAAACAACCCTTCGCTGCATATTAAAATGTTATTTTTTGTTAACAATCGGATTTGCTTATTGGCCTGATTTAATAATTCCTGCAATGACCGATGCAATCAGTATAAGAAAAATGAGAAGAAAGACACTAAATATTAGCCATCTGTATTTCTTCATCCATATATCCTTTTTTATTGTAAGGTCTAATGCATTGTTGCTCAAATCTGTATAATAGTCCTTAAGGTCATTCGTGATTTTCAGGAGACTTATTTTGTTGAGCAGGTATAATCCAAAGAAAATTACCAGAATGACTATTGTATATAGTCTCACATTATTGATAGGGTAGGTGCCATTAATGTTATCAATATTTGTGACCATTGCCTGGGGGAGAATTACTGCTGACAATGAGCAGAACCATAACCATATCTCAAACTCTTTCCTGAAGAATCTTATTTTTCTTTTTATGGATTTAAGCAGATCAAACTCCTTTCTGCCATCTGAGATGTTGCGTATGATCCTGATGCCATAGATAAACCCGGCAGTGGATAGAACAAGCATACCTATAGTGACCAATAGCCAGGTTGGATTATTTTTGAAGATCCCAAGGTTAAGGGTTAGTATAATAATGCTGGCCAGGTGAATGCAGAGGTAGGTTACTATATTTATATAAAACGGTATATTGCTTTTCTTTATTCTGGGTCTCAGGAATGACTCAATCCTTTCGGGAGTCAGTTCTTTCTCGTTATCCGAGATCTTGATACCATGATTCCAGATGCTAAATATGTCAATTGCTTTCATTTGTTTTTGTTTTTATATTTTAAACTCCAGATCTTTTAATAATTCCCTGAGCCGGCTCCTGATTCTTACCAGCCTGACACTTACATTCTTTTCACTTAGTCCTGTTACTTCCGAAATTTCACGGTAAGATTTCTTTTCAAGCCATAACATAATAATGGCTTTGTCTATGCTCATTAGTCTGCCTATTGCATCGTAAAGAGACTCAACCATGAAAGTCATTTCATCAGGTTCATCTTCCACCATGCTGGCAAGTGACAGTTCCTGTCCCTGGTCTATTGGTTTTGACGGTTTTTTCCTGGTATAGCCGATAGCAGTATTAAGTGCCACCCTGTACATCCAGGTTGAAAATGATGACCGGCTTTCAAAACTCCGAAACGACTTCCACAGCTGGTAGATGATATCCTGTACCAGATCTTCCTTATCACATCCGGTATGACAATAGACATTGCATATCTTTCTGATAATGTTGATGTGATTGTCAATCTGTTCAAGGAAATCCTTCTTTCGTTTGCTCATAGCACAGTTTTATACTGTTTGTAGGAAAGATGAGTGATTTGCTACATGCAGATACTAAAATTATTGAAATATTTTTATCAATCATGGAACTGATCTACTTCAGGCTCCAGGGGTTCGGTTTTTCCTGAATAGGTTACCAACGAACCTCTTGGAGTAGTCAGGGTGAGTTCTGTATAGCCATTCTCGAAGATTGTGAAATTAAATATGTAGGCTCCCTGGTCGAGCACCCTGAATTTCACCCTTACAATTTTCCTGCTGTCCTTTTCCTCTATGAAAAGCTGGTCAAGTTTACCCTCAACTTCTATATCATTGCTACCAATGGAATAAGGTTGGTATCGTCTGAAAGAGGGTAGATAGGCATAAACATCATAATATTCAACAGAGACTTCGTAGTAATTTGAGATCAGGCTGATACGGGACCTTCCCACAGGTTTTATTTCCTTGGCAGTGAAGATGTAGAGGCCTAGGTGTACCATCTTCTTAATCTCCTCGTAATTAAGCTTAACGGGCTCTTTTTGTTCCCTCTTATCCCTTTTTCTCTTTTCCTGAGCGCTTAACTCAGCAGGGATGAGAAATACAACCAGTAATGACAATATTATTATTAAGGATAGTCTCATACACTCATATAAAATTCAACCATATAAATTACGAAAAAAAAGTATGTTATCATTAGCCAGCTTCCGGAATTAACAACATAGGCAAGATTACCTGGTTCATTCGTAATGAGTAGCAGGAACAGGTGTTTAATCTCCTGAATAACCCTGAACTTCGTTAATAGATATTATTTTATATGATTAGGGCTTATGTGCAGGAAGCTATTCTGATTGAAAGTGTTAAATCAGTATAGCTTAAAACTATAGATTATGAAAATTGCGGCAAATATCCTGGTATATGTAGTCTGTCTTATTATTGGGTGCAGGGCAAATAATAACAAAGAGGTTATTTCAACTGGTACCCTTCTGTACGACATGATTGATCTTGGCCGGTTAACTTACTTACCGGAAGTAAAATATAAAACGATCCAGTTTTCCTCCTATGACCGCAGAAGCACACTGCCGGGGAAACCAGATTGGTTTCAAAATTCTGATGGTTTCGGTAAGGAACCATTACCTGGTTTTGCGGAAACGCTGAGTGAGCCTGACAGTTCAGGTATGGGTAGATATCTGATATGCGATTTGGATACCCCCGGGGTTATAGTAAGAACATGGACTGCAATGATAAATGGTACTTTTACTGTCTGGCTCGACAACCTTAATGAACCTGCATACGAAGGGCCGGCAAACAGGGGTTTTGGAACCAACTACAGGTTCCAGATTCTTGATGATATGCCATTTTATCAGCGGTTTGCATTCTTTATGGAACTTTACCACCATGGCAGGGTTGATGGGATTGCATATGGCCGGATTGCCTATTATTATGCCACCTCTGAGACAATAGATGACAATATGATAATCTCTGATGATGACCTCAGGGTGCAAAAATTACCGCACTGGGAAACCCCGGTTGGTTATCTCGGTTCAGCCAATACGGAATTTTTTGAGAGCGAAGATGTGATAACCGTTTACCCGGCAGACAGACTGTTCCCCGGGGAATTATGGACAGGAGGGCAAATTATATATTATGAATTCAGCAGAAAAGGTGATTGAAAACATGGAGGATGGTCGCAACAGGGTTGGTATTGATTTTATCTGGGTGCAATACTAACTCGTCCTGCCCGCTGAATCACAAGCTGGAAAAGTATAGCAAAGGCAGGCACCCGGTTCTGAATGCTCAAAGCTGAACACTCAAAGCTGATCCTTTTGTCTTTTGCCTTATATATTATATCTTACAACCTAAATATTCCTTCCTATGAGCAGACAATTTACTTCAAAGGTTGAACAGGCATTCTATGACCTCATGCCATTCAAAGATCTTACAACCAAAATCCCTTACATAACGGTTGATAATTTACTAAAACTTGGATTACTTACTTCGCTGAGGTTCCTCGAATGGGCAAATGAGAACCCTGATGGTGTAATCAGCCTCCCAACCGGGAAAACCCCTGAGTACTTTATAAAGTACACCGGGTTTATGCTCAGGCACTGGGACAAAATCGAAGGCAGGCAGATAAGAGAACGATATGGGTTTGGTGAAATGTCAAAACCTGACCTGCGAGGTCTGAAATTTGTCCAGATAGACGAATTCTATCCGATAAACCCTGCTCAGCACAACAGTTTCTATAACTATATAAGAAAATACTATATAGATGGATTCGGACTTGAATCTGCCAACTCTGTTACCATAAATTCGGTTACAATTCCTCTTCCCGATGAAATGCATTACCGGGAAGTATTCCAGGACATGACAATAGATCTTTCCCTGAGGTTCCGCGAAGCGAAAAACCGACAGGAGAAATTGCAGCAACAGGCTATCTTTATGATCGATAACTGGTGCTCACAATATGAAGAAAAAATAAGGGAGTTGGGAGGAATCGGATTCTTCCTGGGTGGAATAGGTCCTGATGGACATATTGCTTTTAATACCAGGGGATCTGATCTTTTTTCAACCACCAGGTTAACTAAGACGAATTTTGAGACCCAGGCAGTTGCAGCAGGTGATCTGGGAGGGATGGAAATATCACGTAACAGGCTGGTTATAACGATCGGACTGGAGACCATTACCTATAATCCGGATGCGGTCGCAATAATTTTTGCTGCGGGTGAAGCAAAAGCCGGTATTGTTAAAGATGCATTAGAGCATGAGAAGGAGAATATGTACCCGGCAAGTGTGCTGCAAAGGCTTCCTGACAGCCGGTTTTACCTTACCTCAGGAGCAGCATCCAGGTTGAATGATGTAATAAAACATTATTATACAGGCGACTGGAATAACGAAAAGACAGACAGGGCAGTGATCGATCTTTGCATCAGGATTAACAAGTATGCTGAGAATCTAACTCTTGAAGATCTGGAGAATGATGAATACTGCAGCTGCATCCCCGGTCTTGATGAGAATACAGTTAAAGCAGTCATTAGCTCTGTCAAGGAAAAGATCAGTTACGGGATGGTGAAACAGGAAAGGAATGTGATCTACCATACAGGCCCTCACCATGACGATATTATGCTTGGTATCCTTCCAATGTGTATACGTCAGACAAGACATCCCGGGAATGAGGTATATTTCTCTGTTATGACATCTGGTTTTACTGCGGTAACCAACAGCTTCGTAGAGTCAGTATTGCTCGATACCCTGAAATTGATTAATGAAGGATTGCTGCAGATGATTTATTATCCTGATTTTTTTGAGTCAGGATATGATCTGAAAAGGGGCAAGGATGTGTATCATTATCTCAATGGTACTGCCCAGCGTGACCTGTCTGTTATGCGAAGGGGTATATGCCACAGGGTTGTAAGAGCTCTCACAGAGATTTGGGGCGTAAAAAGTAAAAATGAGCTTATTACAGTTATAAATGAGCTGTTAATTAACATCAAATCAAGTTACTCCGGAAGTAAGAACCCTCCAAAGATTCAGCTGTTGAAGGGAATGTTGAGGGAGTATGAGGAGGAGCTTGTCTGGGCCCATTTTGGCGTACCGGTTCAGAATATACATCATTTGCGTCTTGGGTTTTACACAGGTGATATATTTACTGAACAGCCCGAAAGAAAAAGAGATATAGAGCCTGTACTTAATGAATTCCGGAAATATAAACCGGATATAATTGGCCTCGCCCTCGATCCTGAAGGGAGCGGACCCGACACTCATTATAAAGTACTGCAAACAATAGCAGCAGCTGTAAAGGAATGGCAGAATGAAAGAGATATCTCAGGGTTAAAAGTGATTGGTTACAGGAATGTGTGGTACAGGTTCCATCCTGCTGAGGTTAACTGTATTATTCCGGTTTCGCTTAACAGTCTGGCAGTTCTTGATAACTCTTTCGGACAATGCTATGGCAGCCAGGTAAACGCATCGTTTCCAAGCTATGAATATGATGGGAAGTTCAGTGATCTTACCAGAAAGATCTGGGTAGAACAGTTAAAACAGATACAGCTTATCCTTGGCAAGGAATTCTTTTTCCTGAACGAGCACCCTCTGTTAAGATCGACTCATGGATTAGTCTATGCTAAAGTGATGGATACCGATGAGTTTATCACACTTGCAGGTGAACTTGAAAGTGCCATGGAAGGGGTCGTTTTTGATTAACTTTATCACCCTCCTGTTGCAAAAACAAAATAATTACATATATTTAACTACATTTGGAAAAAGGGCAATCGATTTATTGTGCTCTTTATCAAGTATTTGAACTAATTATTAACTTTCTGTAGTAACTGTTTAATGCAGATAAAAAATTTCGAATATGAAAAAGATTATTCTGTTTTTTGTTGCTGTTGGCATTACCGGGAGTATTATGGCTGGAGGGTTGGTTACCAATACCAACCATAGTGCAGCTTTTACGCGCATGCAGTGCAGGGATGCTACACTGGGCGTTGATGCAGCCTATTTTAATCCGGCCGGATTGACAAAGTTGAGCACAGGGTTTCACTTCTCGATCAGCAACCAGACTATAAGTCAGACCAGGTTGATTGAAACCAATTTCCCGCTTCTGAGTACTTACCCCAACCCCAAAACTTATGAGGGAAATGTGTTTGCTCCGATATTTCCGGCTGTTTATGGCGTATTAAATCTGGGTAAAGTGGCAGTATCAGCTGGTTTTAATCCCATTGGTGGCGGTGGAGGTGCTACTTTTGAGGAGGGTGTTCCTCAAATTGAATATAACCCGTCCCTGCTTGTACCGGCACTTGTGGATGCAGGTGTTACAGGATACGAACTTGAGGCCAGCTTCGAAGCTACATCTGTATACTTCGGTTACCAGCTTAATGTAACCTATAAGATAAACGATATGCTTTCAGTTGCAGTTGGAGGCCGCTACGTAACTGCAAAAAATACTTACAACGGGTACCTCAGGAATGTTAACCTGAATTTCGGTGGCACCATGACACCGGTTGCAGGCGTATTTACTAGTTTATCTGATAATTTCACTGCTATTGCTGGTACAGGACCAACACTTCAACCAATTATTGAGGGTGGTGGTGGTGGCTTTACATTACAACAAGTTCTTGATGCCGGACTGATTGATGCGAGTACCAAAGCTCAGTTGGAAGCTGGTCTGGCAGTCATAGGAGTTTCAGACCCTTCACTTTTAACAATGATTCAAATTCAAGGAACTTTTGATGCTGCGGCGCCAACAATGCTAACACAGGCAGCTGAAATGGATGCTAAATCCACTTTATATGGAGCCTTGATGAACCAGGAAGCAATAGTTACACAAACAGCCAGTGGCTTCGCACCAATTTTTAGTGTGAATTTCTCACCAATTGAGATGCTAAATATTGCTGTTAAGTATGAAGGCAGAACAAAACTGGAATTCACAAATGATACCGAATCAGATTTCATTACTGAAGTTGATGCAACCGGAACGCCGACTGCCTCAATGTTCCCCGACGGTTATAAATATAATGCTGACATACCTGCACAGCTGGTTGTTGGTGCAATGCTGACACCAACCGGTAAGGTGATGATATCAGGAGGCATTCATTACTTCTTTGACAAGGCTGTTGACTATAGTTCAGGGATGGATATCGAGATGATCGACAAGAACTTTGTATCTTATGCTCTGGGCGTTGAATATGGTCTTTCAGACGCACTCAAGGTAAGTGTTGGATACGGAGGAACCAGCACAGGTGTGAATGAATTATATCAGTCTGATATCAGACATTCGCTAAATACAAGTTCATTTGCAGCAGGGTTTGGACTGTCAATTACTCCAATGATTGAGATTAATGTTGGAGGATCATATACTATGTATACCGATGAATCATATGAATACTCCAAAGCTGTTTCACCTATTCTTACTATTCCCTATACCGAGAATTACGATAGAAGTGTATGGCTGGTTGGCGTGGGTGTTGATCTGCATTTCTAAGGAAGAGATTTCACGGATTTGGACGGATTTTACGAATTAACATATAGGCCCCGGTTTAGCCGGGGCTTTTTTTTGAACGCTAAGCACTCTATACACTGAACCCTGACCCCTCACCGCTCCCCCCTCACCCAAAACCAGTCTGATTTTTGTAAAACATATTATATTTGATGGTACAAATGCAACCTCATCTAAAACTTGAAAGTCATACTGATATGAAGAAATTAGTGATTTCTATTCTGTTCCTTGCAGCAGGGGTGAAATTAATAGCAGGAGGGCTTGTCACCAATACGAACCAGAGTGCTATGTTTACCAGGTTTCAGTGCAGGGATGCCACTATCGACATTGATGCAGCTTTCTATAATCCTGCTGGCCTTACACATTTAAGCCGCGGCTTTTACCTTTCAGTCAATAACCAGACTATGGGGCAACTGAAAATGATCAAAGCCGAGTATGAAAATTTCGGGGAGGTGCCGAAAGAATTTAATGCCAGGGTGAACGCTCCATTTTTCCCCGGGGTTTATGCTGTATTAAAGACTGGCAGATTTGCATTCTCGGCCGGCGTAAATCCTATCAGTGGTGGCGGCAGTTCGTCATTTGACCAGGGGCTTCCCGCTCTTGAAATGAAAGTAGCAGATATTCTGCCTACCCTCAGGAACAACCTTGCAGCAGTTGACCAGACTATCGAATCAGTTACCGGAGTAGATCCGTCATACAGCAATATAGTCAGTTATGATCTTGATTATACTTTTGAGGCCTCATCTGTATACATGGGCTACCAGGCAAACCTGGCCTTTGAGGTCAATGACTATATATCAGTAGCTGCCGGGGTGAGGTTAATAAATGCTGTCAATAAATATCATGGCAAGCTTGAAGGTATAACAGTTACAGGAACGACAAACACGGGAACTTTTACCCGTGATCCGGCCGACTATCTAAGAACAGTTGCTTCTGACTATGATACCTTGCCGACTGCTGCCAACCTGGTGGCAATAGCTGACCAGATCGAGACAAGAACCAATATTGAGACCCATGTCAGGCAAAAAGGTATAGGATTTACACCTGTGCTGAGTTTCAACTACGCAGCTTCATTGAGAACAAATATTGCAATTAAACTGGAGCTTAAAACAAAACTTGAACTGGAAACAGAAGTAATTGATGGTGAGAATGCAGGGGGGGGCTTCACTGATGGAAATATCGTAATTGCTGATATCCCTGCTATGTTATCAATAGGGATTACCCGCAGACCGCTAAACAAGATCCTGATCTACTCGGGAATCCATTATTATTTTGACAAACCAATTGATTTTGATGGAAGCGCCCTGCAGACCATTGATATGATAGATAATAATTCATACGAGTTTGCCATTGGGACGGAATATGAACTTAACGATGCAGTAAGGTTGAGTCTCGGCTGGCTGATTACCCGTCCGGGGGTGAATAGCGAATACCAGAATGCCGGCAGATTCAAGCTTCGCTCGAATTCACTTGGAGGAGGCCTGGGTATAAGGATATCACCGTTGATCGATATTAACCTTGGTGCTTCATATACCCTGTATAAAAAGGACTCCAGGAAGTATTCGCGCATACCTGATGATGGAGTTGACCCTCTGCCCGTTACTGAGTACTACGATACACGTACCTGGATTCTTTCGGCAGGAATAGATTTCCTGTTCGGGGAGAATAAATAAGTGATTTGCTACCTGGGTAAAACACCGTTTCACTGCTGGTTTGCTCAGTGTTTGAAAAAGTTTCAACACCTTGCCAAACGGTTTTGCCCTGTGGTGGGATTGGCAGATTTTCTAAAACTCATACCCCATACTCTTGAGGTTCCTTAAAAAGAGTTCCCTTCTTGGTATGGCTGAAGACAGGATCTCTTTAATCAGCTGATCGACCCTCTCCGGTTTATCCTCCATCTCACATAAGGTAATGAGATTTAAATAAACTGAACCGAGCAATGCATGATTTGAAGGCTTTAGTTCTTTAAGCAGATTCTCAAACAGCTCAGTAGCCTCCTCATTTTCACCACGGTCAAGAGCCCTGAATCCGCTGTTTATTTCTGTATTTAATTCCTGGTCAAGGGTAATTCCATATACCAGAAGACACCCATCACCACACTCCTCAATAAGGTCGATCCAATCAGTACCTGGCGGGAGGGCAGGAAAAGTTAACGAAAAATATACCTTCTCACCTATTTCGCTGAATCTATGGCTGTCAGGACAATGGGGAAGGCCGGTCAGACCGGTCAGATTCAATCTTTCCCCATTTTCCGTTATCAGATATGTGCTGCGGTCGAGACAAAAATAACCGTTACTGATCCTGTTTTCAATGCTGCCCCTGACAACTGTTCTTGAGCGTGATACCTCCACCTCGATTACCTCAACTGTCTCCGGAGATTTAAGTGAGAAATTGGGTGAGGAAATTCTCTGGCCGAGGACACAGGAATGGAAAATAAATATAACTGCCGAAACAAGGATGGTGCTTTTAGTAATCATTCTTCGGTTATATTTTTAAATAAATCTATTTAATGCAAATATGATGCTAAAATATTTTAAATGATCAGTTAAACTGTATCCTGTTGCCGGCTCCCATTATTACGAAATTTTCTCCAAAAGCCTCCTTGAACATCTCGATCTGCTTCTCACCGGTACAATGCGTGGCACCGCATTTAGTCACCCCTAGTTCTTTCATATCGCTGATGATCCTGGTCATCTGTTGTTCCGATTTATCCATCAGGTGAAATCCACCAAATACCATATAGATTTCTTTGCCAAAGGTTGTTTTTACGGCCTTAAGCATCTCAATAATTCCAGGGTGGGAGCAACCTGTCATAACCACAAGTCCCTTCCCGGTATTCAGCACGAGTGCCTGTTCGGGAATTAATCTACCCATGACACCGGTGGAATAGAGATTCCTGCATATCCCTACCGGTTCACTGATCTTTGCCGCCTCAGCACCTGATTGAAAAACATTGCTGAAAAAGTCATTGCTGAATGTTTCAGGTGCCACAACGGTGAGGTCACTGCTCATCTTCAATAGTTCAGACAATCCACCGGTATGGTCGCCATGCTCATGAGAGAGGAATACTTCATCGATATTTTCTGCCTTTAGTCCTGCCAGCAGAAAATTATTTCTGAAAATTTCAGGTTGTGTCCCGGTATCAAAAAGAATTTTCTTGTCAAGGCCATCTATATAACAGGCATAACCCCAGTCCTCTTTCATACCTTCTGTGTGAATATAATTATCGTAAATAATTGTTACTGTAACAGGGCTTTCAATAGGATTACCAAGTGAGATTTCTTTTATCCCCTTATAAGGATTAACCTCTATTACCTGAGTGCAGGCAATTTGTGATAGAAATAATGCAAGGGTGAATAAAAAAAACACATTTCTTTTCATGGCTGATAAGGTTTTATGTTTTAAAAAAGTCAGTTGGTAGTTCTCATCTCTAAAATTATACAAAAAGTATTAATCATTATGCTTTAAATGACCAGATTAACCGGAATTTCTGGTTGGTGCCACTAAGGCTCATAGCAAAGAATATTATTTATAATCAATATAAATATATCGATAAACGATAAATATATTTTGAAAAACAATAATAATGTTATTTCTTTGCTTTATAATTACTACACTGAAATTATGAATAAGTATAAAGCCTCTTTGAGTATCCGGATAATCTTTGTCATCAACGAGATCATATTCTGGTTATTAACGTTAGTTGCTGCAGCAGCCATAGTATTCGCTATTATTATCTGGTGTGGCGGATTCAAAGAGGATATGCAGCTGCATGTTAACCTTCCTGTTGAATTTTCGAGCAAAGAAACAGGCCTCTTTATGCGTGGGAATTCCCCTGTAGAGGTTGAGCTTGTTGAACTTACGGGAAGCTTGTATCTCATTGATACACCACATGATCTCTCAAGCCTGTTTGCGATAGCTATGGCTATTATCATGGGTATTATGTTTTACATGCTTTTCACATTCCGGGTGTTTATGCATAACGTCAGAAGAGGGGTTATATTCGACCTGGTCAATATCAGACAGCTTAAAATAATCTCTATCGGACTTTTTGTGACTTGGATCCTGGCAAAGCTTTATGCATATCTTATGTGGCTCCTTGTGGCAAAAAGATTAAATTTTGGAACCATTGAGTTCTCAAACGACCAGAGGGGATTTATTCTGCTTCTTTTCTGTTCCCTGTTCTTATGGGTATTATCTCATATATTTCTATGGGGAGTAAAGCTCCAGGAGGAAAATAGTTTAACGATTTAGGGGGTAATTATGGCCATTATAGTTAATCTTGACGTTGAACTTGCCAAGAGCAAGATGAGCCTTACGGAGCTATCCGAAAAAGTGGGGATTACCATGGCTAACCTCTCAATACTTAAGACAGGGAAAGCCAGGGCAATTAGGTTCTCAACCCTTGAGACCATATGCAGTGTCCTCGAATGCCAGCCTGGCGATATCCTGGAATTCCGTAAAAATGATACCTGACCACCGGAACCTGACCTGATATTCCGGTCGTGTACCCGACCGCCTGGTGAAAACCGGGCGGTTTTTAATTTAGTTATATGTCTTTTCTGCCCGAGTAATATCTAAATTGAATGAGGTTCAAAGTATTATAGCATCAGCTACAATTTCGCCGATTGTCTTTATCTCTATGTTGAGCTTATAATGATGATTGAGCTCCATTATCTGGTCGATGCAGCTATGACATGGTGTGGCAACAAAGCTTGCTCCGGTCCTTGATATCTGGTCTGCCTTTACCTTCCTGGCTTTGATCCTCCTGTCGGCATACTCTCCCATTGCAAGTTGGCCACCACCCCCGCCACAGCAGTAATTATTTTCCCTGTTAGGTGTCATTTCCACAAAATTGGTGACACTACTTCTGAGGATATATCTTTGATCTTCAACAATCCCGCCACTTCTGACCAGGTTACACGGATCATGAAGGGTAGTAAGCTTCTTATTAAGCGACGGATCAGGTTTGACACTGCCGGTTCGTATATATTCGGCCAGAAACTCAGGAATTGAGACAGAATCGACCGGGCAGTTCTCCCTCATCCAGTTTGGACCTTCCCACCTGTACGACCGGTAACCATGGCCACATTCTCCCCAGGCTATCAGCTTTGATCCTAACCTCTCTACCTCTTTGCTATGACGTCTCGAAAGTTCAAGGGCACCCCTGTCATCACCCGAAAAATATGCATAATTTGTAACATCATAAACCCTGGTTGAGATTGTCCAGTCCTCGCCTGCAGCATAGAAAATTTTCGCGATAGCGCTTATTGAGAGTGGAAAGAATTTGAGCTCCCGGGGATTAAGGGTATAAACTACTCTTGCTCCCTCCCGGTTGAGAGGTATCTCATCATTATCGTCATTAACCTCCATTTTCAGATCATCTTCGAGCCACTCGAGGGTATCTGTAAGCTTATCCTCACCAATACCCATATTGTTCCCTTTCTCAAGGGCTTTATCATACTTACCGTTAAGCCCGGAAGCTTCAATCATCTTTCACCGGTTTTCTTCCCCGGGAACCTCTCTGTCCATTATAAATACCGAGAGCGATCCGGCTAGTGAAGAAATAAAATGAATGCCTCAGTTTGCCAACTGGTATGTAAATAAGCGGTAATGCACAGCAGGGGATAAGGAATCGCTCAGTATTAATATCTATGATAACCAGCAGGTTTGTGATCTGACACCCGGTTACAAGTATATTGCTAATATAATCATCCGGATTGGAAAGCCGTCTCAATTGCCCCACAGTCATTCTTTTAAGGAGTAGTCATAGTCCTGAAACCGAGCCTGAAACCAGCATGACAAGAAAGATCGAATTGGCCCATCCGGGTAACCCGACTTTTAGGAGCAGGATTTTTTACCCGGCGGGAAGGCCTCATTTCAATACCACCATTTTTGTATTACTTCTAAATGCCTTTTTTATATCAGATGGATCAATGAAGCCTTGTTCATTGAATGGTATATAGGTAACCTCAACCACCTTGCCCATCTCTTTATGGTACAGTGGCCGCAGAACAGAGTTGTGCTACAGGTGTGATGTAATAACATGATCACCGCTGTTAAGAAGGCCATCAAATATCATATTTGGAATGAAATTCGAAAATTTTAAACCATTGGGCATTGATCAGGGAGTCTGAAACAGTTATTATATCATTGGTTGGTACGGCTATCTTCATGTTTTGTGTTTAATAATATCTTGATAAATAAGTATATATATAATAGACATGGACAACTCATACCTGGGATTAAACTCAATGTTCGGGTCAAGGGTGAACCAGTTCTCTTACTCTGCCATTACTGATCTGAAGGTATGCAATATCGATGTCGATGTTTTTGTCCGGTTCTTAAAGGAAAAGGGTGATTTTTCATATGAGGTTCTTTCATATGTTTGTCGTGAGAGCCTGATCAATCAGTTCCATCTTATAAACCAGAGTAATAAGAGGATGTATGGCAGGTTTGCAGATGTCCTGATCTATCTTTCAGAAAGCATATTTGAAGCTACCAGTTTTGATCTCCATCTTACGCGAGAAGAGTTGGCTGGCATGGTAAGCATATCACGGGAGAATATCGGCAGGGCAATATCCAGGCTGAAAGAAGAGGGGATAATTAGAATATCAGGGAAAAAGCTGGAAATAGTCAGGATGGATACCCTCCAGCAGATCAGCAGGCAGGATAATATCCTCTGTTAACATCAAATTTATTATTTAATCTTTAGTAACAATCCCTCTTTTTTTACTATAATTGTGTTCTGAAAAAAGAAGACGATCTAGCAATTATTAATAACTATAACTAATTGAAATGAATATGATTAAACGATTATTATCAATTGTGGTTGTTACAACCGTTCTGACAGCCTGCGGTAACAGCGGAAGCAATCAGGCAAAATCATCTGATGCCACCGATAGTGGCGCAACTGTCAGGGTTGAGTTTGCATCCCTGATCAAAACTCCTGATGATTTTCTGAATAAGGAGATCTCCATTGAAGGAAAGGTAGTCCACGTTTGCCAGCACACAGGGAAAAAGATGTTCATTGTTGGCAGTGACCCTGATATCCGCCTGTTTATATCTGCCGGAGAAGAAGTTCCGCTTTTTGAACAGGAATTACTTGGCAGCGAGATAGTTGTTGAGGGATTTCTGACAAAAGCAGAGGCAGGAGAGATGCAAATGGGCATGGGTGAAGCGAAAGGTGAACATGAGGGTGTAGCAGAAGGCGGGGAGATGTCCGGTGAAGCATGCGAAACTGAAGCTGCAGTTGAAGCTCAACCGGTACTTGCCGACTTTGTCCTGCAGTACAGGAGCCACAAGGTAAAATAAGTTTTATCAGCTACTTTTCGGGAAGGTCAGGTTACACCTGGCCTTCCTTTTAATTTGAATACGTTATGAAAATCAGTAAGTTAAACAGGGTAACTCATCGCGATATCGGGTACCTGATCACCGGTCTTACAATAATATACGCCCTCTCCGGAATAGCCCTTAATCATAAACATAACTGGAATCCCAATTATATTATCGACCACAGAATTATTAAGACCGATATGCGGTTTGAACGAGGGGCAGTTGATGATGACAAGGTCCTTGAATTCCTCGAGGAGATTGGTGAGGGCGAAAATTATAAAACATATTATTACCCTACAGGGGATAAACTTACTGTATTTCTGGATGGTGGTTCGGTTCAGGTAAATGTCAAATCGGGTGAGGGATATGTTGAACGACTCACTAAACGACCCCTCTTCTACCAGATCAATTTCCTCCATTATAACCCGGGCAAATGGTGGAAATATTTCAGTGATATCTATTGCCTGTCCCTGATCCTTGTTACCATAACCGGACTGTTTATAGTAAAAGGCAGGAATGGTATAACCAGGCGTGGAGCAATTCTGACTGCAGTTGGGATAATGTTACCCTTGATGTTCCTGTTTATCTATTGATAATATTTATTTTACTCCATAACAGTCTGCCTGCGTTTTTTTTACTATATTCTTCCATTGAATTAATTCAGGCAGCGGAGTGGGACTATTTATAATTTCTACAGCCTTCCTTCTTATATTTTTGCTTGCAGAGAACTTTATTCATTCAGGCAGGTTGAGAAAGATCCCTCTGCGAATATCCGTTTCCGGAACAAGGGGCAAAACCACCATCGTACGTTTACTTGCTTCAGTATTCAGGAAGAATGGTATGGTAGTACTCGCCAAAACTACAGGTTCTGAAGCAAAATACATCCTGCCGGATGGCAGCGAAAAACCTGTCAGGCGATGGGGGATAACCACCATCATGGAACAGAAGAGACTTATAAAACTGGCACTGAAACTCAAAGCAGATTGTATCATAACAGAAATAATGAGTATTAATCCTGAGAATCATTATATAGAAACTCAAAAACTAATAAGACCGGGAATAACTATACTGTCGAATTTCAGACCTGACCATACCAGCAAAATATATCTGTCGCCTGAAGAAGCATCAGCATCATTCCTAAATGACATATTTCCTTCATCAAAAATGTTTATCCATGAAAACGAACTAAACGGAGACCTCGAAAATGCTGTATACAGGAAAGGATCTGAACTCATCAGGGTAACAGATGGTTTTTTCGATGGGGCAGGCCTGCCAGAGGGCGTGCTGAATTATCGTTTTTCGGAAAACCTGGATCTTGTCTCCTCGGTATCGAGGTTTCATGGTATTGGTTATAACAGGATCCTGGAAGGAATAACGGAAGCAAAATTGGATATTGGCAATTTTGAAATAAACAGATTTTCCCGGGAAGGTAAGGAGACCTGTTTTGTAAATTCCTTTGCAGCAAATGATCCCTTATCAACTTCAATTCTAATCAGGAAGGCTCTGACAATAACAGGTAAAGATGACTCCTTTGTATACGGAATAATTTCTCTCAGGAACGACAGGGGCGAAAGAAGTAAGCAGTGGCTTGATTTTTTGAGCTCAGCAAACTCCTGCCACTTCAGGAAAGTATTCGTCTCGGGCAGGCATGCAAAAATTTTTCAGAGGAACTTATGTTCATGCGAGATATTGAAAAATCGTGATCCCGGTTATATAACAAGTTACATTATTGACCATACTGAGAATGGGGCGGTCATATTTGGCCTGGCAAACATCTCCGGGCTGGGCAGTGAGCTCGTCAATTACTGGAATCAGGCCGGGATGAAAATATAATATTATCTGGATGAAGAAAACCTTGAAATATGGTATATGAACTGACCCTGATCGGATTACTTATCTCACTCCTTTATATCTCAGTAACAAGGTATTACCCGGGGGGGATTATAGTACCCAGCTATCTGGTCATGTTTGTTGACCAGCCATACAGATTACTTGGAACATTCCTGGCTTCACTTCTTACGCTGGCCATATACAGGTTGGCCTCAAGGTATATGATCCTGTTCGGTAAAAGGAGGTTTGTGCTTATGGTCCTTTTCGGGGGCTTAATCTCACTTATACTTTCTTATATTCTGCCATTTATGTTCCCGGTTTCTATAGAGCTGAGAGTGATTGGCTGGGTGATCCCCGGATTAATAGCAAATAATTTTGACAGACAGGGTGTGGTTATCACGACATCTTCAATGGCTATTGTAATAGCAGCTACATTTTTTGCCGGTAAACTTTACTTTTTCTTAATATAGCTGATCTGTGGATAAGCATAGGAGAGATATGAAAAAAAATGGGTTATTGGTTTATGGCGGGATTATCAGTATTCTACTGGTGGCAGCTACGTTTATTATCCCTTCAGATAAAAGCAGTATTACCAGCGGAGTATCATTTCAGGCTGCCCGTATCATGGAAGAATCAATTGGGATAATATCGGTCTATTGCAGGGAAAACAATATTAACATCAACGAGGTGAATGATCCGGGATTAACAGGCCTGATAGGGCCGGAGATGTCGGATATTACAACAACTATAGGGCATCTTGAGGCCAAGCGAACAACACTCGATCCTGTTTTTGCCTCGCTGGTCACTGATCTGCTCACTGAAGCGGGGGTAAGGAGGGGAGACACAATTGCAATGGGCTGTTCGGGTTCATTCCCGGGTTTGCTTATTGCATCCGTATCTGCAGTAAAGGCAATGAATCTGAATGCCAGAATAATAATTTCACTGGGATCATCATCATACGGAGCCAATAATCCTGATTTTACCATACTGGATATTTATAGGATCTTGATGGAGAATGATATTATTGAGACCGGGCCGGCAGCAGTTTCACTGGGTGGGGAGATGGACAGAGGTGAGGGATTTGAGGGCAATATCGCGGAGCAACTTAAGATCAGGATATTAACATCGGGTATCCCATTCATTTATGAGAACGACCTGCAACTGAATGTATCTGAGAGGGAGTCGATATATCTTGGATCACATACCCGAAACATTAGTGCATTTATCAATACAGGAGGAAGTTATGCCAACATGGGTACAAGTGCTTTATCATTGATGCTGCAGCCGGGCCGGGTTGGAAAGGTTGCTATACCCGGTAATAAGGAGAAGGGTGTGATCTTTTCGATGCTCGAGAAGGGGATTCCTGTAATTCATATGTTAAATATCAGAGGTGTATGTCAGAGATATAACCTGAGCTGGGATCCGGTTTCAGGTCAGGACAGCTCCGGTGATGAATACCCGGTGAGGAACAGCTCTCATCCGGCCCCGGCTATTAGTATTATTTTCCTTGCAGCGTTTTCTATTTTCCTGATCCTCTATAATAGGCTTAATAGCATAAATAATTACTCATTTTGATCAAAAAAAAAGGATAACTTTGGAAGTGCCAGTATTCGGATTATTAAATTTAATTGTAAAAGATATTAAGCAAAACCTTCAAAACATGAAAAAATCCATTTATCTAATGTTTATCATTTTTTTATGTATAAACCTTTCAAATATTTCCAATGACCTTTCGGCACAAACGGCTGAGCAGCCAGTCCTTCTGACCTCATGCGGGCAGAGTCCGGGACCTGTCAGGCTTAAGATATTCATGACCAGGCTAAACCTTGACTATGACTACAGTCTTATGGCCACGGCCGACGATCTGATAGCTAAAAAGGAAGAGGGGGATCCATACAAGACAATTATAATAGTTACTGGAGCAAGCCTTAAGGGAATGGGCGCAGCTGGCGTTTCTGTTGATGATGAGATGAAAAGAACAGCAGCTCTTATTGCTGAAGCCAGGAAACAGGGGATCACAATTATTGGCTCACATATCGAAGGAATGGCCAGGAGGGCGGCCGGCGCTTCTGCAGGTGACAACTCTGATGAATTGTCGATTGATGCAGTATGCCCGAATTCATCTTTCATGATCATCAAGAAAGAGGGAGATTCCGATGGCAGGTTCACTACCATTTCGAATGGTAAGAATATCCCTATGATAGTATTTGAGATGAACAATGAGATATCTCAGGTTCTGGAAAAAGTATTTATAAAATAGGGATCCTCCTGTGAGTATGTACACCTCATCAGCTTTAATACTGGGATTAATGGTGGTTATCTACATCATTGCCCAGAGAATTAAACTGTCAACCGAACTGTCAATGCTGGCTGCAGCTATAGCTGGTGCTCTGGCAGCCGGACACTGGTTCCCCGCCAGGCATATTGCTGAAGGAGCTATTACCTACCTTGATATAAACCTGATTTTTATCTCCGCCACACTGTTCATGAATATCCTTAAAGAATCAGGAGGAGTAGCATATGCAGTAAGAGGGATCATAAAAGGATTTCACAAAAGCAGGGTTCTCCTGCTGATTCTGCTAACCATACTGCTTCTGATACCAGGTGCACTCACGGGAGCCGGAAGTGTCACCGTTTTGATTACCGGAGGAATGGTAGCGATCGTTCTGAGTTACATGGGAATATCCAGGATCAGGATTGCAGCCATTATCTTCCTGATTGCAGGACTGAGTGCTGCCGCTCCCCCTGTAAGCCTGTGGGCAATGATGACTGCAGCGGGTGTAAATATGCCATACGTTGGCTTCTTCTGGCCACTGCTCATACCATGTCTGATTGGTGCACTGATAACCATATTTCTTCTGGGATGGAAAGGTACCCCGATTGACATCGATAATGCCTTCGCAGAACTGCCTGAACCTCCGGCGAAGATGAACTGGTTCAGGATCTTGATACCCTTCCTCGCCTTCTTCGGCCTCATCTTTATCGGTAGAAAATGGCCGCACACCACCCCTGTTGTTGGATTGCCTCTTATGTTTCTGGTTGCTGCCCTTTCGTCATATCTCTTGTCACCCAGGAAACTTAACTTTTTTAAGATATCATCTGATACTATAAAGCAACTGCTTCCCCTGATCGGAACCCTTACCTGTGTGGGAATTCTGGTTCAGATAATGACTCTTACCGGCGTGAGGGGATTGCTGGCTATTACCTTCATTACTTTGCCGACAATACTTGTTATCGGTGGTTTATTCATCTTCCTGCCAATAACCGAAGCCGTGCTTATGTATGGCTCAGCTGCGGTGTTTGGAGTGCCACTTATACTGCTGTTCAACTCAATAGGCCTTGATCCCATTATTGCACTGGCAGGAATGAGTATTATCTGGCCCCTTGGTGATGCTTTACCACCAACGGCCATAATTGGGAGACTGACGGTAAATGTAGTCGGGGCAAAGGAGAGCTATTCAAAGTTCCTTAAGCAATGTATTATCCCGGCACTGATAATTTGCATAATAGGGACTCTTATGGTTATTTATAGCGCTAAACTCGGATTCATGACCGGTCTGTAAAATGAATAGAAGATGGAGATACTAAAAACTATAATTTCAATAATCTATTATGTTTTAATCGGATACGTTGCTATCCTTCTGATATATAATCTGATTAAATCAAAAGAGTGGAAGGAAGAAATTTTATATATTGTTATCCTGCTTCCGTTTCTGCTTAGATTGTTCATGTTGAAATAGAATACCATTATGGATATCGGCGATCTGATAAGAAAAATCATCATAAGCCTTGTTGGCATATGCCTGCTTATTTTCTCGGGCATAAGTTTCTACCGGCACAGGCATTTAATGGAGCCTGTTGTGATTGGTGAAAATGTCAGTAAGGTCATTAAGCTGGGTGATTATTTTGAGGGTGTCAAGGGAACAATTAACGACTGTAACATTTACATACTGGAGGGAGAGGAGCAGGGTGGTACCCTGATGGTACTTGGTGGATCTCATCCGGAAGAACCGGCCGGGCGACTGGCTGCATGGATACTGGCTGAGAATGCTGAGATGCAAAAAGGGAGGTTAATTGTTGTACTTTCTGCGAACAGGAGCGGTACTACGGTGACCCGTCCCAGTGGAGCCTACCCACCCGATTACACTATACCTACAAGCTGGGGAGGGCAAAAGTTCAGGATGGGCGATCGTTGGTCCAATCCGCTTGATCAGTGGCCCGATCCGGAAGTATTTATTCACTATCCAAGTGGACAGAACCTTGCCTATGTTGATATCCGTAACCTCAATCGTACCTGGCCGGGCAGGGCTAATGGCACCCTGACAGAAAAGACCTGCTTTGCCTTTATGAATCTGATTAGGGAGGAAAAGGTCGATATAGTTATCGACCTTCATGAAGCAGAACTCCAATACCCCGTTATTAATACGATCGTGGCTCATGAATCAGGACAGGAACTGGCAACGCTTGTGTCAATGATGCTAACCGATTTTGAAGGATTCAATATAGGTACGGAGTTTTCACCGAAGAACCTGCATGGACTGTCGCATCGTGAGATCGGAGATCATTCGGATGCGATATCATTATTGTTCGAGGCACCTGAACCATTTCTTGACGCCACCAGGGGTATTACCGGAAGAGAGCAGTTACTTGAAGGGAAGGACGACTTTGTGGTAAAGGCCGGTGAGCATGGCTTACTATTTTCCCCGATTGATGAAAATGGCTGGCCGATAGATGTCAGGGTTGGAAGGCATACCTCAGCAACTCTCCAGACCATGGAAAGTTGGAACGAAGATCATCCCGGCAGGGAAATAATATGCACGAATGTGCCACGCTACGCCGAAGTGATCACGAATGGTATTGGTCATTATCTGAAAGATCCATCCGCGGCTAAACCGGACAAAGTAGTATATGAATAAATAATAGTTGAAACCTAAAATCATGATACCTATGAAAAAAAATCTCCTTTTTATACGTTTTTTGCTGCTGGCACTCTTTCTGTTCATGGGTGCCCGGTTTTCTTCTGCTCAGTTTATCCCTTTAACCGGGGAAGAAGCATCCTGCACGAGTATTATGGTAGGTAAAAAGGCTACCACAGATGGCTCAGTGATCACCAGTCATAGCTGTGATGGTAACTACAGGACATGGTTGAATATTGTACCGCATATGAAATATGACCCCGGTACAACACGCAAAGTATTATGGGGAACCATGCATACCGAAACATCATGGGATTTAAGGAATATTGTTGTAAAAGGTGAAATACCACAGGTTGAGGAGACATATTCATATTTCAATGTGTGTTATCCGGCCATGAACGAAAAGCAGTTGGCAATAGGGGAGACAACGATTGGAGGACGACGTGAGCTGATGAATGATGATGGCATGTTTGTAATTGAACAACTTCAGGCAATTGCCCTGGAGCGTTGCACAAATGCCCGCGATGCAATAAAACTGATGGGTTCACTGGCTATGGAATATGGCTATGGAGATGCGGGTGAGTGCCTGACGGTTGCTGATAAGAACGAGGTCTGGCATTTTGAAATATTTGGTTCGAGCTTTGCATATGAAAAGCCCATGGCTGTTTGGGCAGCTGTAAGGATACCTGACGATCATGTAGGTGTTTCCGCAAATATATCCCGCATAAGCACCCTTAAACTTGACAACCCGGATTACTACATGGCATCGGAGAATGTTTTCTCACTTGCTGAAGACTTAGGGTACTGGGATCCTGATAGCGGCGAGCCATTCAAATTCTGGAAGGTATACAGCGGCCGTCCGACGGCGTTCTCGATCAGGGAATTTTTTATCCTCAGCACAATGGCCCCATCACTAAACCTTAAACAGGATGTTGATGAGCTTCCCTTCTCAGTGAAACCAGATAAGAAGGTTAGTGTTCGCGATGTGATGGCATATTACAGGCAAACATATGAGGGAACGGAATTTGATATGACAAAGGATCTTAAGGTAAGGCCTATGGGTAGACGAGGAGCACCTGCTGAAGGTCAGAGCGAACTTGTTACCAGTCCTGAGGCAAATCCCTTCATGGGCTATGATGTAAGGAATCTATTGAATACCCTTAAGCCGGGCGTAGTCGAAAGCCAGAGAACAATAGCTATATCAGGCTGCTCCTATTCTCAGATAATTCAGTGCCGCGACTGGCTGCCCGATGAGATAGGAGGGATTGCCTGGTTCTCATTTGATAACCCGGGGGCAAGCCCGAGGATCCCGGTTTATTCAGGAACACTTTTTCTGCCCGAAAGTTTTGAAATATGTGCACAAAAACGATTCCGTACTGATGCTGCCGCCTGGCAATTCAGGAGGACAAATCGTCTGGCAGAAGTAAGATGGGGTTATACGCGGGAATACATTGAGAAAGCTGTTAAAGAATTCGAAGACAAGGCTTTTGCTGAAATCCCGATGATTGATAAAATGGCTGTTGAGTTGTACAACAAGGAAAATGGAAAAGAAATGGGTGTTGATGACGGGGGAAATCCTATCTACCCTGAATACCGTGAATTTCTGACAAAGTACACCAATGATTTTGCAAGAGCTACCATGAGTAAGTGGTGGGAGATGGGTGATACTTTCTGGACGATGTTTGCCAGGGGATTCTAGCCCGTCTTGCTATACATGTTGGCCGGTGAAAAATTAATAATTAAATAATTAACTCAGGACAGGACTATGGAAAATGGTGGAAATTTATCTCAGGATTTCTACCTTTTTCTGTTAATCCACCGTCCTGTCCAAAATAATACTGATGAAAAATACTAAAAGAACATTTCTTGTTTCAACTATCTCTGTAATTGCCTTCCTGTTCCTGAGTGGTTATAACCTGCAACAGGAAACAAACATACGGAACAGTGCTGATATTGAGTACGATGGATGCACAAGTATTCTTGTAGGTAAAGCTGCCTCAAACGATGGTTCAACGATGACCTCTCATTCCTGCGACAGTAATACCGACAGGACATGGATAAATATTGTACCTTCCGGGAATCACGAGCCAGGATCCACGACACCTGTTTACCTGGAGCCGAAAAGGACCAAAGGGCCAAATGATCCTGATGTTATCGAGGCAGGTTATATTAAACAGGTTCCTGAAACCTATGCTTATATTAATACAGCATACCCATGTATGAATGAATATCAGCTGGCAATTGGAGAAACAACTTTCGGAGGTAGGCGTGAGCTGATTTCCGATGCAGGATTGATCGACTGTCCTGAATTATACAGGCTGGCGCTTGAAAGGGCGAAAACAGCGCGCGAAGCTATAAAAATAATCGATGAACTGACCAGGGAATATGGATATAATGATGCGGGTGAATGCTTTACCTTTGCTGATCCGGATGAGGTGTGGCATTTTGAAATACTGGGGCCCGGAAAGGGAAAGATCGGCGCTGTTTGGGCAGCCGTACGTATCCCGGATGATGAAGTCGGAGTTTCAGCAAATGCAAGCCGCATCCGTACTATTGACCCTGATGATAAGGAAAACTGTATGGCTTCAGACAATGTTTATTCACTGGCAGAGGAGCTGGGTTTCTGGAGTAAGGAAAGCGGAAAAGAGTTTGAATTTTGCTATGCCTATGCTAACCGAAAGAGTATGGGGAGCAGAAGACGAGAGTGGAGGGTACTCAGCATGGTGGCTCCTTCGCTTGACCTGGATCCGAATGGTGAAAACTTTCCGTTATCAGTAAAACCGGACAAGAAACTCTCGGTCAATGATTTACTGGAGATTTTCAGGAATTATTTCCAGGACACACCTTATGACATGACCAGATCCCTGACGGTGGTGGATCGTACAGGTAACCTGGTTAAGAGCCCTGTTGCAAATCCTTTCATGAGCAGCTCCATGATGGAGCTGTTGAATGTTCCGAGGGAAAGGACGATCGGCTGTCCAAGAGCTACCTATGTGGCCGTAACCCAATCAAGGAACTGGCTGCCTGATCCTATCGGAGGTATTGTATGGCTTGGATACGATAATCCCTACACAACACCACATCTGCCTTTCTATTGCGGTATTACCGAAATGCCAGTCTCATATACTGTTGATGGGCGGGAGAAGTACAGGGAAGACTGTGCATGGTGGGCTTTCAGAAGGGTCAGTCAACTTTGCCATCTCAGGTATCAGCCAATGAGTAAGGATGTGGAAGTAGTCTGGAAAGAGATTGAAACGAATCTTTTTGCGGATCAAAGTACTTTTGAGGAAGAGATGACCAGACTCTATGAGCAGGATCCTCAAAAAGCCAGGGAAGAGCTGACAAGGTACTCAAACAGTATTGCCGGTAAAACAGTTGAAAGATACTGGCAACTCGGTGATGAACTCTGGTCCAGATATACAAATTTTTTCTAGAAGGGAACCTGAACAGTCAGATAAGCAAGATAAATTATGGAGAATACACGGGATAATGGTGATGATTTGTCCAGGATACAAAATGCCAGGCAGCTAATAGATTTTTTTCACAGGCTGATGATGCATCATGCCTTGTGGTTTGCTGAAGTGAAGCAACAACTGGGGAAAGAAAAGGCATTTAAGATACTCAGTGAGGTTTATCAGAAAAGTTATGAGATACAGGTGGCACGCCTGGCAAAAACGCTTGAATTTGATCTGATAGAGGGCATGCCGGCTCCATTGCTGGATATCCCGGATGAGACAATTAAAAAACTAAATGAAAGTATCGCGGTGAATTGGCTGGCCAGTGATGGTATCTGGTTCCAGAGTGTGGAATTTTCAGAGGATATGACTACTGCCAGGAAATGTAATGATCAGTGCTGGGCAGAATTCTCACCACTTGAAGCCTGGTCAGTTAAAAGGCTTCTTGATCTGTCGGAACTACCTGGACTTGACGGCCTGAAAGAGGCTCTGAAGCTTAGATTTTATGCTTTTGTAAATAAACAATCCGTAACTGATGAAACACCCCACAGTTTCGCCTTCAGAATGAACGAGTGCCGGGTGCAGGCAGCAAGGAAACGAAAAGGGCTGGACGATTATCCCTGTAAATCAGCAGGGATAATCGAATATACCACCTTTGCCGAAACAATCGACCCACGTATCAGGACTGAATGTATTGGATGCCCTCCAGACAGGCATCCGGAAGATTGGCATTGTTCCTGGAAATTTTCTATTTAATATGATGTAGAAAACTACATATTCCTCCTGTATTGTCCTCCAACCTGGTAAAGGGCATCGGTGATCTGGCCAAGGGAACAGTACTTTGTTACCTCCATGAGATTCTCAAAAATATTCCTGTTGCGTGTGGCACACAACTTCAGCTCATCAAGCAGGATTGATGCTTTCCTCTCATGTGTTTTATAGAGCTCCGCGAGCATTTCTATCTGGTATTCCTTCTCAGCTGCAGTGGCCCGTATTACCTCACCTGTAATTTCGGTTTTGGGACCATCAGGTGGAAGGAATGCATTTACCCCCATAATCGGCAGTTCGCCTGAGTGCTTCAGGATTTCATAATACATTGATTCTTCCTGTATCTTACTTCTCTGATAGGTTGTTTCCATCGCTCCCAGTACGCCTCCCCGTTCAGTGATACGATCAAATTCTGCCAGTATGGCTTCTTCCACAAGTTCGGTCAGTTCTTCGATTATGAACGAGCCCTGAAGTGGATTCTGGTTTTTTGCCAGCCCATATTCGTGGTTGATTATCATCTGGATAGCCACTGCCCTTCTTACGCTTTCTTCTGTCGGAGTGGTTATCGCCTCATCATAGGCATTGGTATGAAGTGAATTACAGTTATCGTAGATCGCATAAAGGGCCTGTAAAGTGGTCCTAATATCATTGAAGCTTACCTCCTGGGCGTGAAGCGAACGTCCTGATGTCTGGATATGATATTTTAGCTGCTGTGACCTTTTATTTCCTTTGTATTTATATTTTAATGCCTTTGCCCATATGCCTCGGGCAACCCTCCCAATTACCGAAAACTCAATATCCAGTCCGTTGGAAAAGAAAAAGGAAAGGTTGGGTGCGAACCTGTCAATTTCCATTCCTCTCGATAGATAGTACTCAACAAAAGTGAATCCGTTGGATAATGTGAAGGCAACCTGGGATATCGGGTTGGCCCCTGCTTCGGCAATATGATAGCCGGAGATAGAAACGGAATAGAAATTACGGACATTTTGATTTATGAAATACTCCTGTACATCACCCATCATCTTGAGAGCGAAATCGGTTGAGAATATGCATGTATTCTGGCCCTGGTCCTCTTTTAATATGTCGGCCTGCACTGTGCCTCGTACAGTTTTCAGAGTGTCAGCCTTAATTTTTTCATATATTTCGGCAGGCAATACCTGGTCGCCTGTAACGCCAAGCAACAGGAGTCCGAGACCATCATTTCCTTCAGGGAGTTCGCCCTGATATCCAGGTCTGACAGTTCCTTTTTCCCTGTAAATTGCATCTATCTTTTTCTCAACCTCTTCGGTCAGTCCGTTTTCCCTTATGTGTATTTCGCACTGCTGGTCGATAGCAGTGTTCATAAAGTATCCTACAAGCATAGGGGCCGGACCATTGATAGTCATCGAAACAGAGGTTTTGGGTTCGGCAAGGTTAAATCCTGAATAGAGCTTTTTAGCATCATCGAGACAACAGACTGAGACTCCTGAATTACCTATCTTTCCGTATATATCGGGCCGTATATGCGGATTATTCCCATAAAGTGTTACAGAGTCAAATGCAGTTGAGAGCCTTTTTGCAGGTAGCCCTTTCGACAAATAGTGAAACCTTTTATTGGTCCTTTCAGGTCCTCCCTCTCCTGCGAACATCCTGGTTGGATCTTCCCCTTCACGTTTGAAATTATATGCTCCCGCTATGTATGGGAATTCGCCTGGTACATTTTCCCTGAGATTCCATCTGAGTATATCCCCCCATCCCTTGTACCGGGGAGTGGATATTTTAGGGATCTTTAAATGAGAAAGTGTTTCAGTATGGGTTTTGATTCTTACCTCGTGTTCCCTCACCTTGAATACATATTCATCCTGCTTGTATGAATCAACTTTTCTATCCCAATCCTCGAGCAGTTTTCTGTTGGCATCATCCAGACCGGATGAAACCTCTTCATAAAGTTCCTCCAGTTTATTTACAAGATCCTTCCTGCCGTCAGGACCATTCCCGGTCTTCAACTCATTTATTGTCTTCTGTATGCTGAACATCCTCTGGGCAATATCAGCTTGTTTATCAACCCAGTTATTATAATCCCGTATTGTCTCAGATATTTCCGAAAGATAGCGTATGCGGTTTGGAGGGATAATGAATATTTTCTCAGGCAATTCGCCGGTCATCTCCATCGAGGATTTTAATCCGGTCTTGGCCTTCTCATTCAGAGTGTTGATAATAGCTCTATATAACCGGTTTACTCCAGGATCATTAAATTGAGAAGCAATAGTCCCGTACACTGGCATATTGTTAACATCATCCTCAAATAACATGTGATTTCTCTGGTATTGCTTCTTCACGTCACGCAGGGAATCCATCCCGCCTCTCTTGTCGAACTTGTTGAGCGCAATAATATCGGCAAAATCGAGCATATCAATTTTTTCAAGCTGAGAAGGGGCCCCATAATCAGGGGTCATCACATAGAGGGATACATCACTGTGATCAATTATTTCGGTATCCGACTGACCTATCCCGGAGGTTTCCAGGATTATCAGGTCAAAATTCGCCACTTTAAGAATATTCAGGGTATCACTTACATATTTCGATAAAGAGAGGTTTGATTGCCGTGTGGCCATTGATCTGACATATATATGCTGATCGTTGATGGAATTCATCCGTATCCTGTCACCCAGCAACGCTCCACCTGTTTTTCGTTTTGATGGATCAACACAAACAATTGCCATATTCTTATCAGGGAAATCTATGAGAAACCTTCGTACAAACTCATCAACAAGGGATGATTTCCCGGCTCCACCCGTCCCTGTAATGCCCAGGACAGGTGCTTTCTTTGAAGCTGCTAATTCTGTTACCTCACTGATCGTTCCCTCAATCTCCTCAGGATTGTTCTCGACAGCTGATATTAACCTTGAGATTGAATTAATATTCCGATTACCAATCTCCTTCAAATTGAAACTGTTCTCTCTGCCACGAGGGAAATCACATCGCTCAATGAGGTCGTTTATCATCCCCTGCAGACCCATTTTCCTGCCGTCTTCGGGTGAATAGATGCGACCAATTCCATATTCATGCAACTCCCTGATCTCTTCAGGGAGAATTACACCGCCACCTCCACCGAATATCATAATATGACCATTCTCCTTTTCCTTGAACAGGTCATGCATATACTTGAAAAACTCAATGTGTCCACCCTGGTATGAAGTAATTGCCACAGCCTGCACATCTTCCTGGATGGCACAATCAACAATTTCTCTTACCGACCTGTTATGACCCAGGTGGATTACTTCAATACCGCTAGATTGCATTATGCGGCGCATTACATTAATTGCAGCATCATGGCCGTCGAACAGTGAGGCAGCAGTTACAATCCGGATATGGTTTTTTGGATTGTATATCTTATTAACTTTCATAAGTTTATATTCATAACAGATTCAGGACAAATCAGGTTCACATTTCTGTTCATTCATCAACAAAAGTACTATGTAGCAGATTACCAGCCAGTTTCATAGATAGTTTGTAATAGTCTGAAATACAAGTATGAATTGAGTAAAGCATGCATAAATCGATTAAGGATTGAATATAGTGATTTTTTCAGGAAAACGAGAAATTTTGTTATCTGCGACCTGATACCGGAACAGCAATTTTGGATTAATATGATTGGAAAAGGAGCATGTTAACGAAGTGCTGAACAGGTTTGCTCCCATTGCTTAACAAAACATCAGCCCAAATAATTATATTCCATTATAAAATTACTTCAAAATATCCTTTTTTTTTGCTAAGTTTAGTACTCCAATAACCTAAATGGACAATCATGACATACGAAGTTTTATCAATAACCGTCTCCAACAGTATTGCCCTGCTGACCATTAACCGTCCACAGGCAATGAATGCATTGAACTCCAGGTTCTTCGACGAAATGGATTCCATGCTCTCCGATCTTGAGAAGAGGGATGATATCAGGACGATGATAATCACCGGTGAAGGAAAAGCTTTTGTTGCCGGGGCAGATATTTCTGAAATGTCGGCAATGAATTCCGAAGAGGGCAGGATTTTTTCTGACAGGGGACAAACAATCTTCAGCAGGATTGAAAACCTCCCCTTCCCGGTTATCGCAGCAGTTAATGGCTTTGCACTGGGAGGCGGATGCGAACTTGCACTTGCCTGTGATATAAGGATAGCATCATCTCTGGCCAAATTCGGGCAACCGGAGGTAAACCTTGGTCTTATTCCGGGGTATGCGGGTACCCAAAGGTTACCCAGAATTACCGGATTGTCAAATGCACTTCACCTAATACTTACCGGCGATATGATAACAGCTGAGGAGGCTCAAAAACTGGGGATCGTGCAGAGAGTTACTGATCCTGAAAAGTTGATGGAGGGTGCCATGGAGATCGCTGCCAGGATAGCCTCAAAGGGGCAAAAAGCAGTAAAGCAGGCAAAGAAAGTAGTACGCAAAGGGATGCTTGGCACCTTCAGCGATGGGTGCAAGGCTGAATCTGAAGCATTTGGTAACCTTTTCGGAAACGGGGAGTCAGATGAAGGTATGAAGGCATTCCTTGAGAAAAGAAAGCCAAACTGGTAATTAGTACGTTACCTGGTCATTTGAATCTTTAAAGAATATAATATGAATTACGCTGATAAATTTACGAACGTTACCGTGCTGGGTGCTGCAGGCAAAATGGGTAGTGGCATCCTTTTACTTACTGCCATGGAGATGACAGATCTCAGCCTTAAACCTGAGAACAGGGGTAAGCAGTTTGTTATCAATGCGGTTGATGTGTCAAGTGATGCCCTGCTTGGGCTGATGGGGTATGTCAGGGCACAGGTATTGAAGGCTGCTGAGAAAAAGGTGGTAATCCTGCGGGAACTGTATAAGGAGAGAAGCGACCTTATAGAGAATGGTGAGATAATAGGGCAGTATATAGATGATGTAATGTTGAGAATCCGTCCAACGCTCAACCTGGATACTGCATTTGATTCAACCCTCATCTTCGAGGCAATCAAGGAAGATCCCAAACTTAAGGTACAGATCCTGTCGTATATAAATAAGAACAGTAAAACCATTCCCTGGTTCTTTACAAATACTTCATCAATCCCTATTGGAGAGCTTGATGCAGATGCCGGACTGGGTGGAAAGATACTGGGGGTTCATTTCTATAACCCACCTGCTGTCCAGAGGCTTGTCGAGATTATAAAGGGTGAGAATACGCTTGATGACCTCGTTAATTTTGCAGTTATGTATTCGAAAAACCTGAGAAAGGTAGTTGTGCCCTCTAATGATTTTGCAGGCTTTATAGGGAATGGTCATTTTATGAGGGATGCCCTGTATGGTATCCGGGAGGCTGAAAAACTGGCTGAAAAAAGAACACTCGCTCACGGGATATATATGGTTAATAAGATTACACAGGATTGGCTGATCAGACCGATGGGAATATTCCAGTTGATTGATTATGTAGGAATTGATGTATGCCAGTATATCATGAGCGTGATGGATCCATATCTGCCCGATGAAGAATTACATAGCGAACTTCTTGATGAGATGGTTACTAAACAGGGGATATCAGGAGGACAGAATTCCGATGGGTCACAAAAGGATGGATTCCTGAAATATGAAAAGAACAGGCCTGTAGCTGTTTTTGATGTGAAGATGAAGCAGTATGTCCCATTTTCTGATATTGAAAATGAATGCGATGATGCCCTTGGTCAACCCCCGGCATCAGTAAAGCCATGGAAGAGCGTTATCGGGGAAGCAGATAAAGAGGATTATTTCACCCGATTTTTCAATGAAATGAAACAAACTGGATCATATGGCGCCGAGCTGGCAATGAATTACTCCAACCGGTCAAAAGAGATTGGTAAAAAACTCGTTGCTGATGGTGTGGCTCAGAACCAGGAGGATGTAAATGCAGTTTTACTGACAGGTTTTTACCATGCGTACGGTCCTATTAACAATTACCTTGACTAGGTGGAACAGATGATATTATTTTGAAAACTTCAAATATCAGTGATATGAAACTCAGACGAAAAGTATATATGACCGCCGGCTATAATACCGTATCACTTGGAACCGGCCGTATGGAATTTCACCCAAAAAAGGAACGACCGGGAATTGAGCATTATATAAGGGAGGCAGGACAGGGAACGCTCTCCCGGATAGGCGGGTCAAAAAATGTTGACGAGTCAGTTATAGGCAACTTTATGGCATCCCGATTCAATAAGCAGGCAAACCTGGCAGCATTTATCCCATATATCGATGATGGGTTGCTCTATAAACCTGCCATCAGGGTAGAGGGTGCGTGCGGAACTGGTGGGCTTTCACTGGTTTCCGGGATTCGTTCTGTCCTGGCTGAAACTGCTGAAGTAGTATTATCACTTGGGGTAGAGGTTCAGAATTCCGTCAAAGCTATTTACGGAGCTGATATTCTCGCCGGAGCGGGCTGGTTCAGGGAGCGGAAAAATGGCCATGCTTATTTTTTTCCGGGACAATTCAGCAACAGGGCAGGAGCCTATTTTGAGAAATTCGGAAGGGAAAAAACCCGCAGGGCATTCGCACGCTGGTACAGAAATGCAATTGAGAATGCCCGGTTATGTCCCACAGCCCAGGAATACCATAACACATGCAGGGACCTCGAAGCACTTGCTATGACCGAACCCAACCCAAAAGCATTTGTCGATCACCTGAATGTTTATGATTGTTCAAAGGTCTCCGACGGAGCATCTGCAATTGCCATAGTGTCAGAAGAGGGACTCGAAAGAATCGGTATTGCAAAAAAGGATGCGGTGGAAATTGTATGTTTTGCACAGATCGAGGGTGATATTACGAAACAACCCGCTGACCCGACAGTACTTGATACCACTAAACGGGTAGTTGAAGCTGCGATTCAAAGTGCAGGTATATCAATTCACGACCTTGCGACGATTGAGACACATGACTGCTTCACAATTGCCGGGATCCTTGCAACAGAAGCAATTGGATTCGCCAAACATGGCGAAGGCCCCGATTTTGTACTTGAAGGTAACACTGCCAGGGATGGGATGATCCCATTTAATACAACCGGCGGATTGATCGGTTGGGGGCATCCTACAGGTGCCACAGGAGTACATCAGGCTGTGACAATCTGGGAGCAAATGACCGGTTGTGCCGGAGATGCCCAGATAAAAATAACAGGTGAAAAGCCTTATGGACTCACGGTTAATATGGGTGGCGATGACAAGACACTGGTAGCTATTATTTATAAAAAATCATAGAGGAATTTAGACGGCTATGAATCCTGTCTGCAAACTGTTCAATATCAAATACCCTGTCATCCAGGCAGGCATGATATGGTGCAGTGGCTGGAGACTCGCGGCAGCCGTCAGCAATAGCGGTGGAATGGGATTGATCGGGGCCGGATCAATGGATCCTGACCTGCTTGCCTCACACATCAGGAAGTGCAGGGCTGCAACAGCAAATACTTACGGGGTCAATATACCTCTTCTATTTACACATGCTGAGGAATTCGTAAGGATAGTAATTGAGGAGGGAGTCCCTGTTGTCTTTACATCGGCTGGAAGCCCTTCAAAGTACACATCCCTGTTGAAGGAGAATGGCATCAAGGTGGCACATGTGGTGGCAAATACAAAATTTGCCAGGAAATGTGAAGAATCAGGAGTTGATGCAGTTGTTGCTGAAGGATTCGAAGCAGGAGGTCATAACGGACCAGATGAGACCACCACATTTACCCTGATACCGATGATACGTGAGGTTATAACATTACCCCTGATCGCTGCTGGTGGAATAGCCACCGGAAGGGCCATGCTCGCTGCCCTGGCCCTTGGAGCTGATGGAGTCCAGGTAGGTACCAGGTTTGTAGTGTCGGAGGAATCGTCGGCACACCGGAATTTTAAGGAAAAAATAATTGAAGCAGGGGATGGGGACACAGGGCTTACGCTTAAGAAAATTATTCCCGTCCGGCTGTTAAAGAACGACTTTTTTAACAGGATAAAAGAACTTGAAGATACCGGGGCAAGCAGGGAAGAGCTGGCTGAACTGCTTGGAAAGGGAAGGGCGCGTATTGGGATGTTCGAAGGTGATTTGGAAAATGGTGAACTCGAAATCGGACAGGTGTCAGGCTTGATCAGGGAAATAAAACCTGCTTCCACCATTATGCATGAGCTGATAAGCGAGTATAATAGAGCCAGGTCTGAACTATCCGGTATGTAATCTATAAATTAATATTCGGAACCAAGCCTTATTTGACTTAAAAAATAATGAGAACCCAATAATTACCCAAAACCAACGCATTATGAACTTTGAATATACTGAAGAACAGGAAATGATAAGGCAGTCGGCCAGAGATTTTGCAGAAAGAGAGCTGCTGCCAGGTGTTATCGAAAGAGATACAAAATCGGAGTTTCCGGCTGAGCAGGTCAGAAAGATGACCGAACTTGGATTCATGGGCATGTTAACAGACTTGAAGTATGACGGTGGAGGTATGGATACCGTATCGTATGTCCTGGCCATGGAGGAAATTTCCAAGGTTGACTCCTCTGTGGGTGTAATAATGTCAGTAAACAATTCGCTCGTTAACTGGGGACTCGAGGAGTATGGAACCGAAGAGCAGAAAGAGAAGTATCTTAAACCTCTTGCAAGAGGCGATAAGATCGGTGCATTTCTTCTTTCAGAGCCTGAAGCCGGATCGGATGCCACATCACAACGGACAAAGGCTGAGGATAAGGGCGACCATTATCTCTTAAATGGAGTAAAGAACTGGATAACAAATGCCAATTGCGCCTCAATCTGCCTGGTGATAGCACAGACTAATCCGGAATTGAAGCATAAAGGTATAAATGCCCTGATAGTTGAAAAGGACTGGCCGGGCATTTCACTTGGACCACATGAGGATAAAATGGGTATGCGCAGCTCAGATACTCATTCGGTAATGTTTACCGATGTAAAGGTTCCAAAGGAGAACCGTATCGGAGAAGATGGTTTTGGTTTCAAATTTGCCATGCAGACTCTTGACGGCGGGCGTATAGGGATAGCATCACAGGCGCTTGGGATAGCATCAGGAGCATATGAACGGGCTCTGAAATACTCAAAGGAGCGAAAGGCTTTTGGAACAGAGATAGCTAATCATCAGGTTATAGCCTTTAAACTGGCTGATATGGCTGTGAAAATCGAGAATGCCCGTAACCTGTGCCTAAAGGCTGCCTGGTTGAAAGATCAGGGGAAGCCCTTCGGTTTTGCCAGTTCAATGGCAAAGCAATATTCTGCCGACATTGCCATGGAGGTTACAACAGAAGCTGTTCAGATCCTGGGAGGATATGGATATGTTAAAGAGTATCATGTTGAGAGACTGATGAGGGAAGCAAAGCTGACACAGATCTATGAAGGTACATCTGAAATTCAAAAAATTGTAATATCCAGAACTATCCTTAAGTGTTGATCATAGGCCGCGAATATAAGCCATTTCATAGAGGTTCGGTTCTCTTGTTATGAGGGCCTGAGGTTGCATTGTTTCCTGTTACCCTGAATGGATATTATAATTCAAAACCCATGAATAGGTTTGATATTTGCTTCAGTTATGTTGTGAGCATTGTGATCCGTATGCCTTTAGCAAAGGAATTGTTAATTGAATAGGTTGATAATGAGACTATTAACCTTACATAGAGATTGCATCTTCCGGATTGAGCGGAATGGATTGGCTAAAAACCATAATTTTTTACATGGATAGCAAAATGGTTAGTAAGTGGGTCTTTATTGTAAACCCTATTTCAGGGAATGGCTTCGGCATCACTATGGCGCCGGTGATAAGGAAGATGGCAGATAAATACAATATTGAGGCTGAAGTTGTGATTACGGAGTATAAAGACCATGCAATGAAACTAGCAGGAGAATATGCTTCAAAGGGATTCAGATATATTATTGGAGTGGGTGGCGATGGTACCATGAATCAAGTGTCAAGAGCTCTTCTTAATAGGGATAATATAATAACCGGAATAATACCGGCAGGTACCGGCAACGATTTTATCAGGATTCTTGGTTTCCCGGGCAGGTTCAGCGAAAGGGAATGGGAAATATTTTTCAGAGCTGAAATTGCCGAAATTGATGTTGGTATATGTAATGGGATGCCATTCATTAACGGTATGGGACTTGGATTTGATGCCCGGGTGGTAACTGAGAACTATACCGGGTCAGGAGAAGTGAAGCAAGGAGGTAAAAGCAGGTATGTCCTGTACATTTTAAAAACTCTTCTGCTTCACCGTGAAAGGAAAATGACAATAATAGATGGTGATGTTAGGACAGATACAGATTGTTTAATGCATACAATTGCAGTCGGAAGAAGATTTGCTATCTATTTTTACCTCACACCGGAGGCGATTGCAAATGACGGATTGCTTGATGTTTGCATGATAAGGAGACTGAACCTGATCCGGAAGTTTGGGATGCTGTTGAAAGTCCTGACAGGAAGACATATACATGATAGTAGGGTAAACTACTATAAAACAGACAATATCGAACTTGAATTTGATGAGAAGGTTCCCTGTCATCTGGATGGTGAACTTTTTTTCTCAGACAAATTCAGGGTTAAATGCATTCCCGGAGCACTGAAGATAATATACAACCCCTCCGGAAAGCATTTTTTTGATAACAGGTGATATCCCGGAATTCTTGTCAAAAAGTAATACCCTGATCTTTGGACTTGATAAGATATTCCGCACTTTTCCGGGATAATTGAAATCATACCTTTAAATTAGTGGTCATATTATTTTCCAAGAAGAACAAGCAAATAATTTTAACTATGAGACGATTTATACATTTTATTCTGATCACATCATTTTCTTTGACCCTCTTTTCCCAGAACCAGGAGATTGGACCGGATAAGTTTATAGATGTAAAACCAGGAACAATTGCCCTGACCAATGCCCTTCTGATCGATGGAACAGGGTCAGAGCCAAAGGGAAATATGACCATTCTTATTCAGAATGAAAACATATTGAGTGTAGGCCAAACCGGCAAGGTAATCATACCGGAAGAGGCAACTGTGATCGATTGCAAAGGTAAGACTGTGATACCAGGATTGGTAATGGTACATGAGCACCTTTTTTATAGTATGCCATTTGAAGATTTCTTCAGTGTGGGACAGATGACATTTACTTTTCCGAGGATGTACCTTGCAGGGGGTGTAACAACAATGAGGACAGCTGCCAGTATACAGACACAATCAGATATCAATATCAGGGACTGGATCAATGATGGCCGGATCGCAGGGCCCAGGATCGATGTTACAGGCCCCTTTATTGACAGGCGAGGCATGATGATACCTGAATTGACCTTTATTGATGAACCCGGCCAGGCTACAGATATAGTTAACCTCTGGGCCGACCTGGGGGCAACTTCATTTAAGGTATATATGCATGCTACGCAGGCCGATCTGGAGAAAACTGTTGAGGCCGCCCATGAAAGAGGTTTTAAGGTAACAGGACACCTCTGTGCAGTAACTTACAGGGAAGCTGCTGATATTGGTATCGATAACCTTGAGCATGGTTTTATGGCCAGCTCTGATTTCATTCGGAACAAGCAGACCGACAGGTGCGATTCCAGGGCTATGAGTAATTCCCTCAGGGAGCTTGATGTCAACAGCCCGTCAATAAATGATCTTATCGATCACCTTGTCAGGAGAGGGGTTGCCCTGACATCAACCCTGACAGTTTTTGAGCCATATACCGACAGGGAAATTATTCCCGGTGGAGGGATCGATGCCCTTGCACCGCAAATAAGGGAAAAAGTAGTGGCTGGTTATAATCGCCGGGTAAACAATGATGCTGCAAGCCTCGAAATGTTCAGGAAAGAAATGACATGGGAGAAAAGATTTTATGATGCCGGCGGGCATCTCCTGGTTGGTACCGACCCGACAGGAGCAGGCAGGGTGATTCCCGGCTATTCTAATTGGAGAGCGGTTGAACTTCTTGTTGAGGCAGGATTGAAACCGGTTGAGGCAATAAAGACAGCCACATTTAACGGAGCCATTTATCTGAACAGGGATAAAGAGGTTGGCACTGTAGAGTCAGGTAAAAAGGCCGATCTTGTAATTATAAATGGTAATATATTATCAGACATTTCAAAAATCCGGAAGGTTGAACTGGTATTTAAGGATGGTACAGGTTATAATTCCAAAAGGATGTTCGAGAGCATTAGAGGTCAGGTAGGATTATATTAATTTTAAATTATAAAACACAAACCATAAAAAATAAATCACTATGAAAAAGATTGTTACAATATTCATTTCCATTTTTCTGGTATTATTTTTCAGTCTGCCATCCTTTGCCCAGGTCTTTGAGGAAAAACTGAAACTGGAAGACATCTATAAGAATGGCGTTTACACGACCCGGCGATATGGTTCTGTCAGATGGCTGAAAGACAGCAAAGGCTACTCCACCCTTGAAAGAAACCGTGAAACAAGAGGCGTTGATATAGTAAAGTATGATGCAAAGACAGGAAATAAGACTATGCTTGTATCTTCAGAAGCCCTGACCCCGGAAGGTGAAGACCAGCCACTCAGCGTGAGCGATTATATATGGTCAGAGGATAATAGCAAACTATTGATTTTTACAAATACAAGAAGGGTTTGGAGGTATAATACCAGGGGTGACTACTGGGTTCTTGACCTTGGATCGGGCAACCTTCAGCAGCTGGGCAAGTCAGTTGAAAGAGCTACAATGATGTTTGCCAAATTCTCTCCTGATGCCAGCAGGGTGGCATATGTGAGCAAACAGAATATTTTTGTTGAGGATTGTGCAACCGGCATGATAAAACAGATTACCCATGATGGTGGCGATAATATCATCAACGGTACTTTCGACTGGGTATACGAGGAGGAACTGGGTTGCCGGGATGGATTCAGGTGGAGCCCCGACGGCAGAAATATAGCATACTGGCAATCAGATACCGAAGGCACAGGGGTATTTTATATGATAAATAATGTTGATTCAGTTTATTCAGTTCCTATTCCTCTTCCATATCCCAAGGCCGGAACTACTAATTCTGCAGTTAAAATTGGAGTGGTACCTGCAGAAGGAGGGGAGACCAGATGGTTCGATATTCCAGGTGATCCCAGTAATAACTATCTGGCAAGGATGGATTTTATACCAAACTCCAGTGAGGTAATGATACAACAGGTAAACAGGAAACAGAACACAAACAGGGTTTGGGTCGGGAATGTCATAACCATGGAACTTGATAACATACTTACGGACAGGGATGAGGCATTCCTGGATATCCATGATAATATTATGTGGCTGGATAACGAACAGTACTTTACCTGGTCAAGTGAAACGGATGGTTGGCTTCATCTGTATAAGGTATCCAGGAATGGAAAGCAGATGGACCTTATTACTAAAGGTGAATTTGATGTAATTGGAATAAACTGCATTGACCCCAGGGGTGGCTATGTATACTATATCGCATCCCCTGAAAAACCTGCTGAGCGCTACCTGTACAGAAGCAGGATCGATGGGAAAGGTGTTGCTGAAAGAGTAAGTCCGGCAGGAATGGTTGGCCAGCATTCATACCAGATGACGGCAGACGCCAAGTGGGCTATTCACACATTCCAGAATGTTACCACACCTCCCATAATATCTCTGATAAGTCTGCCAGATCATAAAGAGGCTCGATTGCTGGTCAGTAACGAGGAGGCTAAGAAAACCTATGAAAGTCTCGGCCTGAATCCTAAAGAGTTCTTCAGGGTTGATATTGGTGATGTTGAACTTGATGGATGGATGATAAAACCCCGGGATTTTGATCCTTTAAAGAAATATCCTGTTATTTTTTACATCTATGGCGAGCCGGCGGGAGCTACAGTCCAAAATTCATGGGGCGGAGGTGATCTGTGGCACCAGTATCTGGCACAACAGGGATATCTTGTTATGAGTATTGATCCCAGAGGAACCAGGAGTCCCAGAGGCCGGGATTGGAGAAAGATTATTTACAAAAAGATAGGTATCGTGGCACCCATTGATCATGCAGCAGGAGTAAGGAAGATCATTGAAACATACCCGTATGTTGATGGCTCGAAGATTGGCATTCATGGATGGAGCGGTGGAGGACAGATGACCCTGAATTGTATGTTCAGGTTCCCTGAATTATACAAGACCGGGATTGCCGTTGCTTTTGTAGCCGACCAGAAGAACTATGATACAATCTATCAGGAAAGATACATGAGCACACCTCAGGATAATCCCGAAGGTTACAGGGACGGATCTCCTATCACACATGCGTATAATTTGCAGGGCAATCTGCTTATTATGCATGGTACCGCCGATGACAATGTCCATTATCAGAGCACTGAGATGCTTATTAATGAGCTGGTAAAGCATAATAAGATGTTTAGCATGATGTCCTATCCAATGCGTTCACACGGGATAAGTGAAAGAGAGAATACTACATATCATCTGAGGCAGACAATGCTGAAATTCTGGATAGAGAACCTGCCCCCCGGAGCGAATTAGACTTTATGAAGATTGAAGTATATGTTGGTCCGGATTTGCAATCCGGACCAACTCTTGCCGGAACATTCTATAACTCTGTTACTCCAAACTACCAACCTCCTTTTCAACCTCCTCGAGTATCTCGCACGATTTCACAAGCTCCTGCATCACTGTATGATCCGGGTAAAGAGGTCTGTCAATATCCAGGAAGTCAACATACTTTCTAATCACATCCTTTGCTTTCTGTACGCCTCTGCCGAAACTGTATTCCTCCTTCCTGAAGTCAAGTGCCTGTGCAGCAGCCATGAATTCAATACCAAGTACACCATATGCATTGTTGAGTATCTGGAAATTTTTTATTGCAGTATTCATTCCCATAGAGACAAAATCCTCCTGGTCAGCAGCAGCCGGGATAGACTGTATCGAGGCGGGGGTGGATAGTATCCTCTGCTCAACTATCATCATATCAGCAGTATACTGACTAAGCATCAGCCCTGAGAACATCCCTCCACCTTTGGTCAGGAAGGCTGGAAGTCCTACACTTAAAGCAGGATTATTTAACCTGTTCATCCTTCGCTCCGACATAACACTTATCATAGTGATACATGCACCAGCCATATCCATTGGTACTGAAACGGGTGTGCCCTGGAAATTGGCACCTGACAGCTGCAGGTTCCTGTTCGGGAAGAAGATCGGATTATCACCCACACCGTTAAGCTCAATCTCAACCTGCGATCTGGCATAGGCAAGAGCATCATGTGCGGCACCTATAACCTGCGGTGTCGATCGCATGGAGTAGGCATCCTGCACCTTGCATTTAACCCTTCTCTCTTTCAGATCACCACCGGAAACGCATTTGTTTATTGCATTTGCACTCCTTACAGCACCTTTGAAACCTCTTACTTCGTGTAGTAACGGAGTATAAGGTGTCATATTGGCTTTTAATGCTTCCAATGACATGGAGGCAGCAATTTCGGCCTGCTTAAGCCACCTGTTCGCATCCACCAGCCATATGGCACTCATTGCAGTCAGAACGTTCGAACCATTTATGGCAGCAAGGCCGTCCCTTGCCTGTAAACCGGGTACAGGTATACCGGCACGGTCAAGTGCCTCCCTGCCGGCAATCAACTCACCGTTGTAATATGCTTCTCCTTCACCCATCATCAGGAGAGCTATTTGCGACATTGGAGCCAGATCACCCGATGCACCTACTGAGCCTTTCTGGCAAACATAAGGTGTAACTCCCTTGTTGAGCATTTCGACCAGTGTCTCCGCAATGCTCAGGCGATTTCCCGAATTGCCATGGGCAAGTACATTTATCCTGCCCAGCATCGCTCCTCTGACATATTCTAAAGGAGCAGGGTCGCCTATTCCTGCTGCATGGTTGTAAATAAGATATTTCTGAAAATCCTTTACCTGGCTGTCATCAAGGACCACCTCGGAGAACTCACCGATACCAGTATTAACGCCATACATGATCTCATGAGCATCAATCTTTTTTTCAAGCATTGCACGGCATTCATTTATACGTTTTTTTGCATCAGGGTGTAGCTCGACCTTTTGACCATGCCTGGCTATATTAACCACATCTTCAATGGTAAGGTTATTACCTGTTATTATTAGTTTATTCATGGATAATAAAATGTTTATTAAAAATTAGATTGAAAAATGAAATTTGAGGAATACCTCAGGTGATTTAAGAATATCGATCAGCGATTTGCGATTTGTGAAGTAGTGATTTTCGATAGAAGGCATCAGAATGACAACATACCGGTTGTAACAGATCAAAAATCAAAAATCGTTAATCCCTGCCTGTCGGCAGACATGGTTGTTCGATATTTCCACCCTGCATAGACCGGTGCGGTTGATACTTATTTTATATTCAAGCACCCAGTTTCTCATTTCTGGAAAAATATATGTTTGGCTAAAATTAGGACTATTATTCTAAAGCTGCAAATAAACCTGGATTTGAACCGGGAAACATAATATGTTGCACTTCCCTCGAAATGTATTTCTTTTCATAAAAACAAGCAATTATAGTTTGCAGGAAAACACATATTACGTATCTTGATATCCATATAGGAATATTGATTATTTTATTCATCAGAAAGATATACAGACAAATGAATTCAGAAGGAACCAGCTACTACATCGATGCAGGAAAGAGGGCTGCAGAATGGCACAGGAAACAGCTCTTGAGCATAAGAAAATGCAAGTTCGATACAATTGCCGTCCATGGAGTTTACTCTTTGCAGGAGGCACTCGATTTTAACCAGGGGTCTGTCATTGAACCTATCTACATGTCGGCATCGCAGGCATTCCGTGATTCAGACGAAATGGAAGCTGCATTAAGTTACCAGACGCCGGCCTGGGTGTATTCCAGAATCGCAAATCCATCAATGTTTTACCTTGAGGGAGTGCTGGCATTGCTCGAAACATATGGTACTGACATTGAAGCTACCTGCTGTGCCACATCCTCGGGAATGGCAGCTATATACAGTGCCTGTGCACCTTTTCTGGTGACCGATAAGGACAATCCGGACCAGCGAATGAATTTTGTTGCAACCTGCCAGGTATACGGAGGTACTTTCCAGCAATTCGCTGTACGAAAGGATGAGGAGCGGAATATTGAATGGAGAAAAGTGGTAGGATCCAATAATATTACGGAGTGGGAATCTCTGATTGACGAGAATACAAGATTTCTGTATGGCGAAATGCCAAGTAATCCTGGTCAGGCCTTCTTCGATCTTGAGAAGGTGGCTGAGCTGGCACATAAGTATGGTCTTCCCCTGATAATTGATTCCACAGTTGCCACTCCTGCCCTGTTAAGACCACTTGCTCACGGAGCCGATATTGTCGTGCAATCTGTCACCAAGACACTTACTACAAGTGGATTCGGGATTGCAGGAGCAGTTATTGCAAGGAAAAACCTTGTATCCAGAATAGATAATCCATTTATGAAAGAGAATTTCGGAATGTATATTAAAGCACTCCCAAACCGTGATATAGGGCCTAGCGTATCTCCTATGAATGCTATTCTGGCAATAAACGACATCAGGACATTAAGGTCAAAGATAGACATGATGAGCAGAAGCACAATGGCTGTTGCTCAATTTCTTGAAGGACACCAGCATATAGAACAGGTCGATTACCTGGGTCTTGAATCGCATCCATTGCATGAACTTGCAAAAAGATATCTTGTTCTGGTCGATTCGGAATATGATGACCTGTACAACGAAAAGGTTAGCAGGTATGGTCACCTGATGTCATTCAGGGTAAAAGGTGGAGCTCAGGCAACACGTGATGTATTTGATGCTCTTAAGAGAATATTCCGTGCTACCGACCTTGGTCGCATTAAATCTGTAGCAACAATTCCGGCAATATCAACTCACCAGCAGCAAGGGGAAGAGGGCCGCCAGATCGCAGATATACCGCCAAACCTTATTAGGCTTTGTGTTGGAGCAGAGCACCCGGATGATATTATCTCTGACCTGGAACAGGCTCTGTCAGTGTTGGATGGAAAAAAAGTCAGGGATTCGGCCCCTGAATATTCGGTTGGTGGAGCCTCTTCAGCAAGGCTCAGGAAGCAGGAATCTGGCAGATAGGGTACTTGGTTCCGGGTACTGGGTTTCCGGGTCCTGGTTACTGGGTCCTGGTTACTGGGTCCTGGTTACTGGGTCCAATTTATGCTGCAGCCTTTCAGTCATAACCAGGGTGGATGAAGCTGTGTTCTTTGGATTATAATGATGAAATGAGTTTAGGAATATTGTAATTCCTGCAAGCCTGCCACGACTTTAATCGTCGCAAGCAGGAATCACTGAATAAGAATCTCAGAACTTCTGAAATCAAAAACCCCTGCCCGACGGCAGACAGGGTTAATCAATATTCGATATTCAAATATACCAGACTCATAACCCGTATCATATGTATTGTTTAATATAATATGGCATTTATTAAGTTTTACTCTACCAACAAGAAGGCTCCTGGGGTCTCCTTCAGTGAGGCTTTGCTAAAAGGTCTCGCACCTGATAAGGGACTTTATATGCCCGAAATGATCCCTGCCTTTTCATGGGATGAGATAAGAAGTTTCACGGGTAAAAAATACCATGAGATCGCCTTCGAAGTTATCAGCAGGTTCCTGAAAGAGCAGATAGATGATAATGAGCTGCTGGCCCTGATAAAAGATGCCTATAATTTTTCCGTACCACTCGAAAGGGTATATGGGAATAACTGGGTTATGAGGCTCGACCAGGGCCCAACCGCCTCATTTAAGGATTTTGCAGCAAGAATGATGGGTCGCCTGATGCAGTATTACATTGTCAGGGATAAGCGTAACCTCCTTATACTTACCGCAACATCGGGGGATACCGGAAGTGCAATTGCAAATGCTTTCTATAAGCTGGATAATATCGAGGTAGTTGTGCTGTTTCCTGAGAATGAAATATCCGGCCGTCAGAGAAAACAGATGACAACGCTGGGAGAGAATGTCCGGATAATAGCGCTGGAGGGCAAGTTCGATGACTGTCAGGCACTGGTTAAGGAGGCATTTTCCGATCCTGACCTCGATGGCCTGAGCCTTTCATCAGCAAACTCCATTAATATTGGCAGACTGATTCCTCAGATAGTTTACTATTTCTTCGCATTTGCCAACTTGGGAAAAGGCATTGATAATGATAATGTCATCTTTTCCGTTCCTTCAGGGAATTTTGGTGATATGATGGGTGGTGTTCTGGCAAAACGAATGGGATTACCCGTCAGGAAATTTGTCGTTGCAGTGAATGAGAATGATGAATTCCCTGCCTTCTTATACTCCGGTAATTATTCGAGGATCGAACCCTCCAGGAACTGCCTGTCAAGCGCTATGAATGTTGGTCATCCAAGTAATCTTGCACGCCTGGTCGCATTGTATGGGGGATTTATGGATGAAAAGGGACAGATAATCGACCAGCCTGATATGGAAATGATGAGGGAGGATATATTCTCGGTAAGTGTGACAGATGAACAGACCAGGGAGTCGATCAGGGAAGCCTACAACAAGTATGAAGTGATATTGGAGCCTCATGGTGCTGTAGGATGGAAAGGGTTGACCGATTATTTCAAAATGGAAAACCTTCCTGACGGTCAGCTCTCCGTTACCCTTGAAACAGCCCACCCCGCGAAGTTTCCGGAGGAGATAAGGCAAATTCTCAATATCGATCCAGATCTTCCTGATAGCCTGACCGGACTGGAAGGCAAGGTAGAATATTGTACCTCTCTTGACAATAACTACCAGCAGTTTAAAACTTTTCTGCAGGAGAACTATTTCTGATTTTTTAGATTGATTGCAGGATGAAATATATAATTATTCTTGGTGATGGGATGTCAGATTATCCAATTGCAGAGCTTGGGGACAAGACTCCCCTGATGGTCGCTGATATACCAAATATTGATGAGTTATGCAAAAGAGGAAGGTGCGGACGCCTGGAGACCATACCGGCTGATATGCCACCTGGCAGTGAAGTTGCTAATATGGCTGTACTGGGTTATGATGTAAAAAATGTTTACGAAGGAAGAGGAGTGCTCGAAGCTGCCAGCATGGGTGTTGAGCTTGATGATACCGACCTGGCTTTACGCTGTAACCTGGTATGCATCGAAAACGGGATATTGAAGAATCATTCAGCCGGGCATATCAGCAGCGAAGAGGCATTTGAATTGATCACCGACCTTTCACATCAGTTATCGTCTGAACAGATGCAGCTTTATCCGGGTGTAAGTTACAGGCACCTGATGGTAGTTAAGGGCGGATATAAGAATATTAATTGCACACCGCCCCATGATGTTCCTGGCATACCATTCAGGGATGTAATGATAAATGCTGAAGGAGAAGCGTCAGCCACAGCCAGCCTCCTGAATGATCTTATCTTAAGGTCGCAGGAGATACTCAAGGATCACCCGGTTAACCTGAAAAGGATAGCTGAAGGGAAGGATCCCGGTAATTCTATCTGGCCCTGGTCTCCCGGATACAGGCCTAAAATGAAAACCCTGAAAGAACTTTATGGTATTACCGGAGCAATGATATCGGCAGTTGACCTGCTCTACGGTATCGGTGCCTATGCCGGCATGAAAGCTATTAAAGTAGAAGGTTCCACAGGCTTGTATGATACCAATTACGAGGGTAAAGCAAAGGCTGCTGTTGAGGCTCTCAAAGAGGTCGACCTTGTCTACCTTCATGTTGAGGCCAGCGATGAAGCAGGCCATGAAGGAGACTACCGGCTTAAGACCAGAACAATCGAATATCTTGATTCTCGGGTGGTGAAATATATTCTTGGCGAAATTGATAAAATGAATGAAGAGATGGCAGTCGCCCTGATACCTGACCACCCCACACCCTGCGTGTTAAGGACACATACCCATGATCCCGTTCCATTTATTATATGGCGGCCCGGAGAGGACCCGGATAATGTCACCAGCTATAATGAGGAATCTGTGAAAGAAGGATATTATGGCCTTCTCAAAGGCGACGGGTTTATAAAAGCACTTCTTGGGCTGCCGTACTGATCAACTTTCCGGCCTGAGCAAAGCACAGCCAGTAATGCTCAAATACCTGGCCAACTCTCCATTTACGAAATATTCCTATATTAGCACCTATCAAAAATGCGCACCAAAAGATCAGGCAGATGAAGAAACTCAACCTCTTTTTTTCGGTAATCGTTATAACACTGGCCGGTTGCGGCCAGGATCAGATTGTTGCCCCTGAACGTCAATGGTCATCCTACAGGGGATATTATGCAAATGGTTTTCTGGATGAGGCAAATCTTCCAGACACCTGGAATGGTGAGGATATGACCAATATTAAATGGAAGATCGATATACCTGGTCTGTCCATTTCAAGCCCAGTTATCTGGGGTGACAAACTCTTTATTACCACAGCTATCAGTGAACAGGACAGCAGTGGCCTCAGGACATTCTTCAGTGGTGATGTTACACCGGTAGGAGATGATTCGGAACACGAGTGGAAGGTCTTCTGCATTAATAAACACACCGGTGAAACAATCTGGGAGCGTACATCATTTACGGGGATACCTGAGATGAGAAGACACCCGATGTCGACTCATGCGAATACGACAGTAGCCACTGACGGTGACCATGTCGCAGCATTTTTTGGTTCCGAGGGACTCTACTGCTATGATATGAATGGAAACCTGCTGTGGAATAGGGATTTCGGAGTGCTGAAATCGGTTTTCTTTGTTGCTGAGGGGGCCGAATGGGAATTTGCCAGTTCGCCGATCATCCATGATGGTACAGTTATTGTCCAGTGCGATGTTCTTGAAAACTCATTTGTTGCCGCACTGGATATTAAGACCGGGGATGAGATCTGGCGTGCCGAAAGGGAAGAATACCCGGGTTGGTCAACACCAAATATCTATAACTGTGCCGGCAGGGATTATGTGGTTGTTAATGGCTATAAGCACAGGGGGGGCTATGATTTCGGGACCGGTGAAGAAAAATGGAGAATGAGCGGAGGAGGTGATATACCGATCCCTACACCTGTCGTTTCTGATGAACTGCTATACTTTAACAGCGCACATGGGAGGTTTTCGCCCATACTGGCAATCAGTAAAGATGCTTCCGGCGATATTACACTAAACGAGGGAGACACAACAAATACGGGGGTGAAGTGGAGCTACTCACGTGGCGGATCATATATACAAACAATGCTTTTATATAACGGTTACCTCTACAGTCTGCAGTTCAACGGGCAGGTGATTTGTATGGATCCGGGGAATGGCGAAATTATCTACCGCGAGAAGATTGGCAAGGCAGATAGTTTTCTCAGTTCACCGGTAGCATCAGACGGAAAAATATATATTACTGATATTAAAGGTATTGTCTATAAGGTCGCTGCCGGACCGGAATTCAATATCCTGGGTGAAATGCCACTTGGAGAGGTTTGTATGACAACACCAGCCATCACAGATGGTATGATATTTTTCAGGACAGAAAAGCACCTTATTGCAGTTTCAGAAAATTAAATAGTATGATAAGATATTCTTGTGCAATCCTGGCACTGGTAATTTCCGTTTCTTTATATTGCCAGGATGGGTCTCATATCCCCGAGCGTCAATGGTCGGGTTACCGTGGTTATTTTGCAAGCGGATCAATAGATAATGTCAATCTTCCCGATAGATGGGACATAGAGAACTCTGTAAATGTACTCTGGAAGATCAGAGTGCCCGGGCTTGCATTATCGGGTCCTGTGATATGGGGCGACAGGATCTTTATAACTACTGCAATAAGCAATTCCGATACATATGGACTCAAAACCGGCATATACGGTGATGGTGAACCTGTAAGCGATCAGTCGCAACATGACTGGAAGGTATACTGCATTGATAAACAGAGTGGGGAGATCATCTGGGAGAAGAGAGCATATTCCGGAGTCCCAAAGGTTCGGCGCCATCCCAAGTCTACACATGCTAATTGCACACCGGTAACCGATGGAAAGCATGTTGTTGCTTTTTTTGCCTCCGAAGGACTCTATTGCTATGATATTGACGGAAATCTTCTCTGGAGCAAGGAGTTGGGAAAGCTTGATGCCGGGGCATTTAATGCTGATTGGGCAGAATGGGAGTTTGGCAGCTCCCCAATTATTTACAGGAATGCGGTAATTGTACAGTGTGACGTACGGGGTGCTTCATTCATCGCTTCATATAATGTTGATACAGGAGAAGAGATATGGAAGAAAGCCAGGGACGAATACCCTACATGGAGCACTCCTAATATCTATATCGAAGAGGGCAAAGAGTACGTTGTTGTTAACGGATATAAACACAGGGGTGCTTATGATCTCCTTACCGGTGAAGAGATATGGAGAATGTCCGGAGGTGGAGATGTGCCTATCCCGACACCAGTGGTTGGTGATGGAATGATCTATTTCAACAGTGCTCATGGCAGGTCCTCACCGATCATGGCTGTTAAAACAAGTGCAAAAGGTGATATTACACTGAAGGAGGAAGAAACATCAAATGAATCGGTGGTATGGAGCATACCACGGGGCGGTTCCTATATACATACCCTTCTTCTTTACGATGGTCTGTTGTATAATATAAAATGGAATGGCCAGTTCTCCTGTTTTGATCCTGCTACCGGCGAAGAGATCTATCGCGAAAAGCTTGGGAAGGCAGACAGTTTTATTGCCTCGCCGGTTGCTGCGGACGGGAAGATCTATATTATCAGTGACCTGGGAATGGTTTACTCGATACGTGCAGGAAGGACTTTCGAGGTGATTGAAGAAAATTCACTTGGCGAAATATGCATGGTTGTCCCTGCAATTACAGAAAATATTATCTGTTTCAGAACGCAGGAGCACCTTATCGCTATCTCAAAAGTGCAGGAAGGTCAGGTTTTTCCCGGCATCCATTAGTCTTTTCTGAGTCCATCCACCAGGTTATCACTTATCAGGCTGCGTGCCGATAATATCAGAGCCAGTGTACCGGCTGAGAAAATTGCTGCGATCGTTGCAATGAGAAGAAGCAATGGGATATCAGCACTTGATGAAAGTGAAGGCAAGGTAGCCAGGATTGCCGGGACAGAGCCTGATATAATCCCTGCACTGAGAATCATAAAGTGTTCCCTGAACAGAGTCCTTCTAATTCTCTTAGGTGTATATCCTGTTGCGAGAAGGAGTGCAAACTCTTTTTTCCTGAGGTTGAAGTTCCTCAGAAGGATAAATGCAAGACCAATTACACCCAGCAGCATCCCGAACCCACCAAGCGTCATGAAAACAGTCAGGTAGGTATTGGATACCTGGTTAAATTCAGCAAGACGGTCCCAGCTGAATTTTATATCCGTCCCGTACGGACTCAATATTTCGGTGAGCTCCTGTTTATACCTTGCTGCTTCATAAGGATTGCCGTCGACAAGGAAAATATTACTGCCGGCTACCGAAGGGAGATATCTGGTAAAGGCCTCATTACCGATAATAATGTACCCCTGGAATACTGAGGCAGCCAGTCCACCTGCCACAATTATATGCAGAGGTTCGCCACTCTCGGTGGCAACAGTGATCGTATCGCCTACCTTACGTTTCAGCCCCCATTGCAATACAGTCTGGTCTACAATGCCATAAATAATATTATCATCAGGAGCGATTTCCAGGGCGTCCCACGGATTGTCAACCTCCAATTCCTTAAGCCATGTGACAAACGTGAAGGCATTTGAACGGGAGAAACCGGAAACATCGAGCCCGAGGAGGGGAGGGGTTGTGACCTGGTTCAGGTTGAGGCAGCTTGCATCATCCCCTACGGCAATCCTGGCCTGGATAAATTCCATTCCTGAGAGATCATGGTCGCTGATCCCGTACTCGTTCCTGCCCTCTTCGCTATTAAGATCATAGGTAAGGGGGGTTGCAGTTTCTCCCCAGAGGAGCCAACCTCCGGTACCGCTTTCCCTTGAAAGAAGGTCGGTATCAAAGCTTTTCCTGTTAGCTCCTGTAGCAACAACAATGAATAGTCCTGCTGCGATAAAAAGTATTGGTGTTATGGCGCGGGTGGGATAATATGCATAGTAGAGCCACGAATGAGAGCCTCCACCTTTTTTTAAGAAACCGGACACTCTCCCTTTTTTCCTGAGGATTATATAATAGAGGAGAAGGGAGCCGATAAAAAGGGCGGCACCCCCTGCAAAGAATAGAGATGTGGCATAACCGGGCTTTAGTAAACCCGTAGTAAACATTGCTGTTGCTGCAGCGACCAGCACAATTAAAAGCCATTGTATATGCCTTGCTGTTAATTTTATATGGAAGGATTTACCGGCCTGAGCGGAACGCTTCAGGTGGCTGTCCGATTTATACAGCAGTACCAGAAGGGTCACCACAAGGGTTACAATAAAACCGGTTAACAGACTCTGTATATCCATTGAAGCTGAAAGGGTATCAGTCTGGACAGCCCCTCTCCATACCGAGTTAAGCGCACTGATTACCCCCCGGTTGAAAAGTTCACCTGCAAATATCCCTGCCAGGCTACCGAAGAGGGCAATTGGTGCTGTTTCAAAAAACAGGATCCTCTTTATAAGCCTACTCCTGAAACCAATGGCCCGCATAATTTTTATATGTTCTTTCCTGCTTTCGAAGTAGGTAGAAACAATTAGTGAAAGCAGCACAAGCGATGAGATAATTATGAAAAAACCCAGGCTCAGGAAGAGAGCGCTGAAATCAACACTGTTGGAGGCTGCTTCAATTGCATTGCCCCGTGCATCAATTATCCTGAACCCATTTTTCAATGGATCGATCTGATCTTGCAGGAAAGCCATAATATCTTCATCAGTTGTTGCCACCGGGAACCTGATGGAGGTGGCTGGACCAAAATTGTTACCCCATATCGCTTTGCCCCGTTCATAACCAATGAAAGCCTTGGGTGTTCCCCTGTAGCTGTACCAGTAATCCTCATCCTTTTGCCTGATATCATCCATGTTGACAGGCACACCAGCCTCCCATCGGCTGCATGTTTCCCTGCCTGTAATACCAGGGAATTCAGGCATGAGAGCAGCATCGCCCCATATACCTTCCATTTCAACCACACCACTGATCACAAACAGATTGCTCTCCTCTTCAAGTTTATTGAAAGGGCCACTGACATAATATGTCATATCCAGGGTATCTCCTGGGGCCGCCCCAAGGTCTTCGGCAAGCCATCTGTTAATAATTACACCATCGTCTGTCGGGACATTATCGTAAAGATCATCGGGAAGGGCAGATACAAAGGAGTAAGGCGCCGACCTTCCCTCTGAACTGATACTGTTCGACAGGTAGGTAATTACCGGACTTGCACCTGGAACAACATGCGTTATTTCACTTACCAACTCTTCGTCGATAAATATCCTGTCAGAAATAAATTCGAACTGGCCTGTGATTTCGGCCTTTCTGAGGTTCAGTCCAATGTCTGTCGGGAGCAATACCGCCCTTAAGTTCTTTTCAGCCTGTTCGGGGGAAAATGAGGGATCATACCCGAGCAGTAGCCTGTTGGCTTTTACATCGCCGGTGAAGAATTGTTTCAGATCATCCCTGTGTATAAAGATATTCTTGGGTTTGATCTGGTTAATTGCCAGAGAAAAATTGGCCGGACTTTCATCTTCGAGGATATGGGAAACAACAAGGATCAACGATTCATAAGAGCTCTCTTCTGCCGAAAATGGTGAATCGGCAGGAATGTCTGATACCGAACCAAACCTAACAATGATTTCATCACCGGTTCCGACATTAAGATCCCCGGATAGTTTACTGTTTATGACCGCCTCGCCGCGTTTAAGACTTACCTGGCTTGATGGGTTATTGAAGATGAAGAAGTCATCTCCTGCACCTGTTACCTGACAGTTCAGGGCAGTCTCTCCACCGGCGAAATTTCTCGCCCATCCGCTTAATTCAGTTATAGCCACACATGGAGTGCCTGAAAATTCTTCCATCCTGTCAGCCAGCGAAGCAGGAAAATACCTTACACCGGAACTGACTACCAAACCCGTATTCCCCAGTCTCTCCTCGCTATTCATTCTGAGGCTTCTTCTTACAGAGCTTCCGGTAAGCAATGAGCCGGTGATAATAGCTGCAAGAAGCATGATCACTATAAACTGGTACAGGGCGGGAAGCCTGTAATATAAGAGTGATCGCTTGATAATATTGAAAAGAGATTGCTTCATCCGGAACCAATTACTTTCCTTTCAGAGAGATCAGTGACCCATTTTTCAGCTCAAATACCCTGCCCATCTTGTTTGCCAGGTTCGGTGAATGGGTTACGGTAATAATAGTCGTTTCATATTCCCTGTTCATCTCAATGAGCAGGTTGGCCAGAATGTCGGCATTAGTGATATCCAGTGACCCCGTAGGCTCATCGGCCAGCAGCAGTGACGGTCTGTTTACCAGAGCCCTCACTAGTGTTACCCTCTGAGCCTCGCCACCTGATATCTGGTGTGGTAACTTTTTTTCCAGCTCTGATATACCACATTTCGCCATAAGACCAGAGATATAATCCCTCATGTTAACCGTATCATAACTCTCAGGAGAAGATGCCAGTAATGGAAGTTCAATATTCTCAATTACAGAAAGATAGGGGAGCAAAAGGTGATCCTGGAAAATAAACCCTATATTATTATGCCTGTATTGCGCCGCCTCATCCTGGCTGAGTCCGCTCACCTCTTTTCCATTAAATTTCAATTCCCCTGTTTCTGTTTGATCGAGGAGCCCTATAATATTAAGCAGTGTGGTTTTACCTGAACCTGATGGTCCGGTTATCGCTAAGGTGTCTCTTTTCTCAACATCGAGCTCAAGGTTTTTGAGGACCTGGCCCCGTTGCGGGTACGACCTGGAAATATTTCTAAGTGTAAGCATCTTTCAAAATTAAGAAATAGAACCAATGATTGATTATGTTATGGCCTTTTTGTAAACCGATATTATCCGGTTTGCCATATTTGCAGTTGAGAGCTTGTTATACACGGCATCAACTCCTGATCTGCTGAGTTCATTCAATTTTTGCCTGTCAGTCAGCAGCTTAAGCAGAGCATCTGCAAGTGCTTCCACACTATCAGGCTGGTAGGTAATCCCACCGTTTGTCATACCCACTATTTCAGGAAAGGCTCCTGTTGCAGGCTGCACTACCGGTACACCGGCTGAATTGGCCTCAAGGATATATAGGCCATAAGCATCAGGTTTCCTAACAGGCACACTCATCAGGTCAATCGTTTTGAAGAACTCCTCCTTCTGTTTACCGTGGAACGAAGAATATATTTTCACCACTGAATCAAGATTGTTCCCTTTGATCTTTCTGAACTGTTCCCTGACAAATGATTTATCATCACCGGTGTATCCTCCGCACAGATGAAGCTGCAAACCTGGTATCTTTTCCTCCTTTCTAAGAAGAATGAATGCATCAACCAGTTTGTCCAGTCCGTTGTGGTAGCTGAGGCGCGAAAAGTAGCCTATTGCAGGGATACTGTCCCCCCTCTCCTTTATTACAGCAGTGCCGGCATCAAGCCCGGATGGTATTACATGGATCTTATCAGCCTGTATACCTGTCTTGCTGATCACAAATTCTTTAAAGTATTGGCTGGGGCTGATAAACAGGTCAACATTGTGTGACTCCTTGCCAATTAACCCCCATGCTTCGCTTCTGTAGGGTTCTTTCATCTGATCTATCCAGTCATCTTCATTCTGGAGTGAACATATGATCGAAACGCTGCACGAGTTTTTTAATTGACTTGCCATGCCAATGATCAGAGCGTTTGAGAGGTGAATAATATCCGACTTGCCTGACGCGCAGATATAATTCGAAAGTCTTGCTATCTCCCTGTCGCGCGTAGGATCATTGCCCTTTATCATGGCAATTGTGGTCTCCTCAAAACCCTCTGTTCTTGTGGTCCCTGCTTTCCTGGCTGCCATCCTGAGGAAAGGAGGGGCATCAAAAAGCTTATCCAGGAACGAGGGCATATTCTCAAACATCCTGATCTTTTCGCGCAGATACAGGGATATTGCTCCAAAAAAGACAGGATTCTCAAATTCTTTGCCATATTCTTCCCCGATAGGCGGGAGGTAGAGGGGAATGGCACTTATATCAAATCCCTCGGTTCTTTTCAGTGAAGAGACATATATCATATCACGGTGACAGTTCCCGCAATAGAATGATCCTCCTGATCCTGGTACCAGATATGTTACCTTCATAATAAATATTATTCACCAAAAGCCAGCAGCCTGCCATCCTCCGTCAGGATGTAGAATCTGCCATCAGTTACTGCCGGCGAGCTGCTGATTGGCTTACCGGTATCAAAACTCCATTTTTTATTGCCTGTTTGCAGACTTACTATGTATATATTACCATCGCGGCTGCCAAACAATACGTTATCACCTGAAATCACTGCGGAGCCATTTACTTTGGCATTTGTCCTGAACTCCCATTCCTTTTTACCATCGGCTACATTAAAGCAATAGAGGTGCTTATCCTCACTTCCCACTACTACTTTGTGCTTGTCGATAGCTGGAGTTGCCATTATCACACTGTACTCATCCCTGGCAGGTATCTGCCAGTCGATAGCCATCGTAGTAAGATTTATTGCATAGAAAATACCCTCGTATGAGCCTATGAATGCCTGGTTACCTGCAAGTGCGGGTGAGGAGGCAAGGTAAACCCCCAGATCGGCATATTTTTCCTCCTTCCCCGAAACCGGATCAACAACCCTCAGAAGGCCATCACATCCTCCGAACACGATCTTATCCCTTAGAATAGCCGGGGTCCCATTAATAAAATCATTTGTCTCCAGCTTCCAGACCAGCTTCCCGTTTTCAGGATCAACACAATGCAGATAAAAGTCGTAGCTGCCGACAATAATCAGCTTCCTGTTATTGTTCACCCAGATATTGGGTGATCCGATTATCTGGTTTTCAGCCTTATAAAGCCATTTAAGTTCACCTGTGGATGAATCAAGGGCTCTCATTTCACCATCTAGTGATCCGAATATGACTTTGTCATCGACAACAACCGGTGGTGCTTCGATTGCGGTTTCCACCTCATACTTCCACAATATTTTACCATCTGGGGAGACTGCATGTATTATTCCATCATTGTTACCGAAGTATACTCTGCCGTTAGTGATAACGGGTGATGAAACAGTACGGCTGTCGGTACTGATACTCCAGAGAAGTATCGGGTCTGATGATATTGGTGTATCTGTCCTGCCAGCAAGATCGGATCTTCCCCTGAAAAGAGGCCAGTCACCTCTGCCACTCTGTCCGCTGGCTGTAACTGCCAGGCAGATCAATGTTATTATAATGATTGTCCGGTTCATCGTTCTTTTCTTGTTAACGCCCCGGTGGGACATATACCAATAGCCTTTTCAATATCTTTGCCAGTTATGTCATTAAAGCTATAAGCCAGGGGTTCAGAGACGATAGTCATGAATCCTCTGCCTGTAAAACAGAGCGAGGGTTCATTTGTTTTGGCATCCATTACCCGGACACATAGTCCGCATTTAATACATTTAGCATGTTCAAAGATAACATTGTTTAGAACATCTCTCTTTTTCTCAATCGGATAGCCGGTATGTTTAACACCGGGATTCTTTATTACCATAGTGTTGCACATATCCCTGAGCTGGCAATCTGTTGCTGCCCTGCAGTCGCAATGGAGGCAGTTTTCGGCCTCCTTGCAGGTTTCTGCAAGGCAGGCGGGTTCATTATATCTGTCGCTGTTTTCGGAACACTCTTTCAGCCATTCAGCCTTTTCGTTGTCCTCTATCTTGCCAATAGTTGAATTGAATCTTTTCGGTATTTCCTTTATCTTCCCGGTGGCAAGGAATCTGCTGATTCCCTGTGCAGCTTTTTTTGCCTGCCCCATCCGTCTGACAATCTGCTGACTCTCTTTTGCGGCACCACCGACAACAAATAAATATTTGTCTTCGAGTACCAGTGTATCTCCTTCATACCGGAGAAAACTATCTGCCGGTGTTACCCCTTTTATCACAGGTTTCCTGGAGGTGGCAATTATGACGGCATCGTATTCTTTTATTAGCTTATTGGTTATATATTCCTCATTTACAGTTATTTTGTAGTTTATCTTAATACCGGTTGCAAGCAACCTGTCGATCTCATCCTCAGCTGTCTTAACAGGGAACCCTTTCTCCTTGAATTCAGCAATGACCGAGCCTCCTGCAAGCTTGTCTTTCTCAAATATTTCGCAGCTGTGGCCATCAAGAGTTAAATTAAATGCAGCAATTAAACCGGAGGCACCACCACCTGCTATAGCTATATTTTTACCTGAGGGTGGACTGGTCCGGAAACTTTCAATCTTATACAGGTTGGAAGAATTGGTCACCAGGGCCGGAATCGCTATTTTGTGATCGATCATTTTCCGCCGGCATGCATTCTCGCAGTACCGTGGGCATATCCGGCAGGTGGAGGCAGGCAGTCCCATCTCCAGAAATGCCAGCTCTCCGCTATTGTCAACTTCCGCGGCTGCCAGGCGGCGATTCATTAGAGGTATGTTCAATCCGGCAGGACATACCAATCTGCATGGTGCCTCACATTCGGCACGGTGCTCCGAGAGGAGCATTGACAGGGCTTCGCTTCTGAGTTTCTGCACATCAACTCCCGTTGCATCAATTTCCATCCCCTCTTCGGCCATTGCTGAACATGATGGAATATATTTGTCAGCTTTAATATCTTTCACCATACATATCATGCAGGAGCTGTAGTGGGGGAGATACCTGTTATAGCAAAGTGAAGGGATATTGATACCATTCTGCCTCGCCGCTTCGATCAGTTTTGTTCCGGCCAAAACCTTTATCTCCTTGTTATCTATTCGCAGGATGGCCATAGCATTATTTATCAATAGCATCAACCGGGCATACTGCCACGCAACTGTCACATTTGATACATTTTTCAGTATCTATCTCATGCTTTTCATAGGGTCTGTATTCAATTGCATTAACCGTGCAAACCCTGACACACATGGTACATCCGATACAATCATCGTTAACCTGGTATCTTATCAGCGCCGGGCATTTCTTAGCAGGGCAGACACCCGCAGCATGGGCCTCATACTCCTCACGGAAATATTTGATACTGGTAAGCACGGGATTAGGAGCAGTCTTACCCAATCCGCACAGACTTCCCTTTTTCACCGTGTGGCATAGCTCTTCAAGCTCATCAATCTCATTAATTCCAGCTTCACCTTTGCTGAACCGGTCAAGTATCCTCAGCATCTGACCTGTACCAATACGGCAGAAGGTACATTTCCCGCACGATTGTTCATGTGTGAAGGTAAGGAAGTACTTAGCCATGTCGATCATGCAGTCGCTGTCATCAAGCACCACCAGGCCCCCTGATCCCATCATAGCTCCTAATCTTTTTAGCTCATCAAAATCGACAGGCGTGTCGGCCAGTCTTTCAGGTATACAACCTCCGGACGGGCCACCGATCTGAACTGCCTTGAATTTTCTGCCAGGTGCTACACCCTCCCCGATATCTTCCACTATCTTCCTTATAGTAATACCCATAGGCACCTCTATCAGGCCGCCCCTGGCCACTTTGCCTGCCAGTGCAAATACCTTGGTTCCCGTACTGTCAGGTGTGCCTACCGAACTGAACTGATCGGCTCCGTGCCTGATGATCCAGGGTACCAGGCATAGTGTTTCCACATTATTTACGAGGGTTGGGTTTCCTTTCAGTCCTTTTTGAGCAGGGTAGGGTGGCCTGAATTTCGGATTTCCCCTGTCGCCTTCCACCGAACTTATCAGTGCGGTCTCTTCACCGCAAACAAATGCACCTGCTCCCTCAAATACTTTTACACTGAATGAGAATCCGCTTCCGTAGATGTTTCTGCCCAGGATCCCTTTACTGGTGCATTCACTGATTGCGTTCCTGACCCTTTCCACAGCCAGCGGATATTCGGCCCTGATGTAGAATATCCCTTCACTGGCGCCGGATGCAAAACCAGCTATCATCATGCCTTCCAGTACCCGGTACGGGAATGATTCGAGCAACATCCTGTCCATAAAAGCACCAGGATCGCCCTCATCGCCATTGCATATAATATATTTCGGACTGTTTTTTGAGTCACGGGTTATTCTCCATTTGTCACCGGTCAGGAATCCTCCTCCTCCGCGACCCCGCAGTCCGCTCCTGGTGATCTCATTAATTACACACTCCTCACCCCTGTTTTTTATCGCCTGCTCAAGGGCAACGAATCCGTTGCGCTCAAGATACTCATCAATGGAAAATGGTGAAATAACACCATAATGCTCGGTGGCAATATGTTTCTGGTGCTGCAGGAAGTTATTGAGATATTTCTCCCTAATCTCACCGGGTATTGTTACAGGGCTTCTGAGTTTATCATCTGAGCGGAAGGTGTCGACCCAATCATTGAAGTATGTCCTGAACCTGTTTGGCAGCGTTGATGACCTGAGGTGGTTGAGAAGGATATCGCTCACCTGTTCCTCCTTTACGTTGGTATATCGTACCGGATTGCCGTTCATGTCATCCAACTCAAGCAGTGGTGTCTGGTTACAAACTCCCACGCAACCCACTGTTTTAACAGTTGCCTTTATCCCGTACCTCTTCAGCGTCCTGTTCACCTCATGCATCACATCCCTGCTGCCACCTGCAATGCAGCACGATCCGAGTCCTACCCTGATCTCTTTTTCTGATGCAGCTGTTATGGTTTCGGCAGGGCGATCGCCTGCATTATCCTGCGAATTATTGAAGTCGGTTATTATACGGTTTGCCCCGGAGGTTTTTACATGACCATATGTTTTACCGCCTATCTGGACCACAGGGGCCAGTGTGCAGCAGCCAAGGCAGGCAACTTCCTCTATTGAGAAACGGCCATCATCCGTTGTGCTGCTTCCCTCTTTTATCTCAAGCTCCCTTCTGAACGCGTCGATGATCAGGGGGGCCCCTTTTACATGACAAGCTGTGCCTTTACAGATCTTTATGGTGTGATCGCCAGCAGGTATATGCCTGAACTGTGAATAAAAGGTAGACACACCCGATATCTGCCCGGGTGTTATCTCCGTAATTTTACTGATATGCCTCAAAGCATCCGACGGGATCCAGTTCAGCTCATCCTGCACAGCCTGCAGTATAGGTATAACTTTATTCTTTTCCCTCCCGATCCGCTCCACTACCGACTCAACAACACGAGTGATCTCCGCCGGGTCAGGCCCCTGGCAGATGCAATTGTCATGCACTATTTCACCTTCTTTATTCAATTTCTTCTCTCTTTATAGTACTAGTTCAGGGTTCAGAGTTTAGCGTTCATCTTACAGTTAGTCATTCCCCTGTACCGTACACCGTTTACCGTGCACCGTCAATACCAATACAATACAGACTCTCCTCTCCCCTGATATATATTCTATTCTCCGAAAAGGCCGGAGTACAGACCGCTTTCTCTCCGAGAGGTGATTCAGCAACAAGGCTGAAAGACCTTCTTGCTTTGAATATCTGCGTTACACCAGACTGATCGGTAAGGTAAACATTATCCCCGACCAGCATGGGTGAAGAATAAAATCCATAGGCAAAGTCATGGTCCCAGACCAACTCTCCATTATTTGCATCATATGCTGCTACAGCACCAAAAGTGGTAGCAATAAAGACAAGCTCATCATTCGCAACAGGGCTTGATACCTCAGGGAGATATTCATTATCCTCCCATATAACTTTTGCATCAGGACCTGGTTTGATAGCAACGAGCTTGGCATATTCATTTGCTGCAAAAACATATCTGCTATTTACCCCAACCGAGGGCCCCACTTCGCCACCCATGCAATTGACTGACCAGAGCTCTTTCCCGGTTTTAACATCATAGGATATCACTGCCGGTTCCGAGGTTAGTATTACCTGTGGCACTCCATCAAAAACTGCCAGCACCGGGGAGGCCCATGAAAGGGCAACTCTTCGGACTGTTTCCCAGAGCTTGTTCCCGCTATTTATGTCAAATGCTATAATTGACTTACTCCTGAAATGATCAAATTGTACCAGGAGGATGTTCTCATAGATGACCAGTGATGATGAATGGCCGTAATGATTCTCAGGTATACCGATATTCTTAGCCCACCTCCTGTTACCTTCCATATCAAGGCATATAAGGTTCCCGGTCGCAAATATTGCACATACAACAGTGCCGTTGGTAGCAGCTGTTGGGGCAGCAAGCCCTGTGTCCTCTGATGTTTCAGGTGGTTCAGCCGGTTCACCGGGAATGTTGGTGGCCGGGGCTCTCCACGTGAGGGCGCCGGTTTGCTTGTTGTAGCAATATACCTCTGCACCCTCATTGTCGGCACCGGTAATAAACAATTTATCACCCCAGATCACAGGCGAACTAAAGCCGCTTTTCGGTACCTCTGTTTTCCACACAATATTGGATCCGCTATGGCCATCCCATTCACGCGGGTAACCTGTGTCTTCTATAACCCCTCTGCTACCCGGTCCCCTCAGGAATGGATAATTGATACCGTCTCCATTATATGCTTGCCTACTGTTATCTCCCCTTGTAGTTGTTGCTTCTGCCTTCTCTCCTGAAATAGTTTCAATTCCTTCAGTTGCCTGTTGCTCCGATCCGGTTACTGTTATTCCTGGCTCCGTCACGGACTCCACGCTGGCCGTTTGTTGTCCGGTTATTTCTACTGTCCTGCTAATTCCCGCACTTATAACCTCCTCAGGGACAGGCAGTGGATCGGGCAGGCTTTTTCTCATCGAGAATGATATAAGCAGGGCTGCGGTAATGACTATTATGGAAGATACCCCGAGATAGAGCCTTGAAATCCTTTTTGATTTTGCCATATCCGGATCCTCACCCGGGATGTCAGGCCGTATCTTTCTTGATCTGGATGTTAGCTGCTGGCAAAAAACAAATACAATACCGCCGGCAAGCAGAAGGTAGGTACCTGTCTCTATCTGCCACCGTGTTGTAAAGTAGGCTCTCCTGGCCATCAGATCGAGGGTGCGGACCTGCTCCTTAAGGTCCTCACTATTGGGATTTTTATCATATTGCTCCTTCAGATTAACCAGTGCGGGATTCTCAAGGGGTTTAACAGCCTGTAGCTGGATATATCCGAAAATCATTGTCACAGCAACAAACAGGGTAAACATTCCGGCTACATAGCTGATAACCTGCAACAGCCTGATATTTTTATCAGATATCATCATAGCAATGGCACATTATTATTATGGAGGGGGCAATATTCGAAACATCTGCCACAGCTGTAACACTTCCCCTGGTCCGGTTTGTATTCATCCCTGAGCCTTCCTGCCGACAGGGATAACAAGGCTATGCCAAGTGACAGCCCAAGGAATGCACCTGCAATTGGTGACCCTTTTCTGTACCGCTCCTTAATGACCTCCTCTTCCTGGTATAAAACCTCAACTGTTTTACCCGATTCCTTAAAGGTTACAGCCTGTTGGCTTACGGCTTTTATTCCGGCCACTGTTTCCATCCTTACCTCATTGGCGAGCCTTACGTTCCGGTTGATCATCGCCAGGTTGTCAGAGAATCTTAGGGTAAACAAGGCGCCAGTGATGACGAAAACCGGGATGAGTGCCAGGTAGATGGTGAACCGTTTTCTGGATGTTACAGTCTTCTCTTTGGGAGCATCCAGGTTCGAAGGTATGATAGCATTATATGGACAGGCATCTTCACAAAGACGGCAGTTAACACAGCTGGTTGGTGTAATGGTAAGATGACTTCCGGAAAATCTTGATAACCAGTTTAGGATAACGCCATATGGACACAGGAACCGGCAGTATGGCCGGTTGATAAACAGGCCGGCAAGCAGCAATAGAATCCCGAAGATGATCATTGTTGCAGGGGCATTCAGTCTGAAAATTCCAACAAAGGGATCATACTTGCATATTATGAAATGACTGTCGGTGGCAGCAAACAGGATTGCAAGAGCAAGGTATATGTATGGCACTGAACTAAGGATTGCCTCTGCACTCCTGGGTAATTTAACGGAGTAGAAGCCGGTAACCTCCTGTATGGCACCGAGAGGGCAGGCTCCGGCGCAGAATTGACGGCCGTACGCAAGAGCAAATAGAATTGGTATCAGAAAGAAGAGAAATGCTGAAAGGGGTAGTGTATAATTTTCATTGAACAATGCCAGTGCCATGTTCTGAACTGATCCGATCGAACATATACACCCTTCACGGAAGAAACCAAAATAGGCAAGTGAAAAGAGGGAAGTCCAGATTATTGCATTCCTTGACCTTTTCTTAAGCGTTAACCAGGTGGTGAATACCAGAACACCTGCTAACACCCCTACATCGATATATTCCCATGCGGTGCTCCTTGGATTTGTAAACTGATATTCAGGGTACACGTAACCTGACTCGAACTCAGGCTTTGGGAATCGCTGCCAGGCATACGAAACAGCATGCCAGGCAAGCAGGATAAAAAGTATAATATAGGGCAGCCTTTTCTTCATTCACTATCTATATTATATCCTGCCTTGGGCTTATAGGGATCCGAGATTGGAACTCTCTGAATGGCATCCGAAGGACATGCAATAGCTATTGAACACTGGTTGCAATTCTTGCATGACTCATGTTTTATCTGAAGATGCAATGATCCGTTCCCGAAGGCGGTGCATCCTTTTACGCATTTGGCACAGCCTATGCAGAGCTCTTCATCAATGGTATACTCGAAGTAGGGCTCTTCGATAAATTTCCTTGTGATCGCAGCGGTAGGGCAGAGTTGATTCTCAGCCGCAGTGTCGAGTATCTTTACTCCCTGCCTGAGATACCCGCTGCAAAGATCACAGTAGCCACACATCTGAAATGAGTGCATACACTTGACGGCCGATGGTGTCATAACACAATTTTTCTCGCACTGGCCACATTGTGTGCATTTAAGCGGATCAATCTGCCAAACAAATTCCCCTGCCGAAGTTTTTCTCAGTAATGACACTGAGAGGTAGGCAACCGGGAGTGCAACAGCCAGCCTTCCGGCCTGCTTCACGAACTGCCTTCTGTTCTGGTATTTGTTTTTCTCTGCCATCAACTACCTGTTAGCAAGTTCAGTCGTACAACTGTCAATTCCCGGACAAGCAGCATATTCAGGACAGGACGAACAATTTTTCACGGTACTGATCTTCCGTCCGAGTAACAGGGTTATACCGGCCAGTATAATCACTGCTCCCCACCGGACAATTTTGTTCACAAAAATCCGCCTTTCCATTATATTATTTTCTTTTAAAAACATAGAGTTTTGAATCCGCCGGATTTGCAGCATAAATAAGGTTTTTCCCGCTAACTGCCAAATCAAGAGGGACAGAAGCTGTAAATTGATCAGGTTGGGCAACCAGTTCAACCAGCTCTCCGTCCGGTTCAACAATCTTTATCCTGTTGATACCCTTTTCGGCCGTTACTAAATTCCCTCCTTGCATGAAGGCAAAATGTGAAGGATTACAACACCCGCAGAAGTACTCAAGAGCAGCGCCTTCTTCACCAAAATAGCTTATAATCTCACCCTTGATCGTCCTGAATTCAATATTCCTTTTGCCCGGATTGGCAGTAATAAGCATATCATCATCAGAGATTGACACATCGAAATATGGACTTGGTACAACATACTGGTTACCTGGCTGACCTACCAGGGATACCAGGGCCCCGGCTTTGTTCAGGACAAATACCACTTTATCACCTGCATCGGCGAAGGCAACATAATCCCTGCCGGCAGCTACACTGGTGATGAGCGGATTGTCATCATATGGTCCCCATTCATCTATTTGCCCGCCTTCAGATGTAAAAAGCAGTATGGTCTCACCGGCGCTGGCAAAGATTGTATCACCATAAGCAGCTATGGCTCCTATCGGATCGCTTAGTGTACTGCTCCATAGTGGTTTAAGGTCGTAGTTGTAGAGAGCAATGAAAGAGTCACCTCCAATCAATACTCCCTCATCGGTTGTAGCCACTGCCTTAAGGTCACCCAGGGATACAACCAGTTCGGCAGCTATTTCCCACATCGCTTCAGGTTGTTCATCAGGGAGGGTAACAACCTTCTGGTCGATCGCAACATTGGTGCGGGTCACTGTATCATATACCATAAATATTATGAATATGACAATGATGGCCAGCGATATATATAAGGCAAGTTTTTTATTCATAACGGATCAATTTATTTACCTACATAAAGACATACCAGGTTTTTTGAATCCCTCATCAGCAGGAAACCGTCTGCAAATGCAAGGGGGCCCCAGGCGTCAACGCCCTCCTCAAATATCTTATGACTTGCCAGCAGGGTTACGCTGCTTGTATTTAACCTGTACATGAACAATTCCGAATCATCATTGAGCAGGAACATTTTATCTCCAACAACAAGGTATGGTCCAAGTCCGAAACGGCTTTCCTTCCCGCTTGACCAAACAGGATTCCTGAGGTCTGAAACATGATAGCAGGTGAGCTCGTTTCTCATTGCACCTGCATCTTTAGGGTTTATTGTCCAGATATAATCACCCGTAAGCAATGGTGTCTGCTGTTCGCTTGATAGTCCCTCCTTTGGGGTATGTATTTCGGTTACCCTGGCACTAAACCCTGACGGTGTTTTGTCAATTATGATCCTTCCGCCACCGGCTCCGTAACCTGTAGTTACCAATATTTCGCTATTACCAAGGTAGAGAGGGCTTGTTGCCACAACTGTCGGACTCCAGTCTGTAGCCTTCCATAAGATGGTACCTTTATCATTTTTCTCTGCAGATACACCGCAAATGCCTCCCACAGCCATATAGACATACATTTTCTTCCCATGTATTGTGGCAGGAAGAACCGATGAGTGCGACATCTTCCATTTATCAGGATTCGGGGTTCTCCACACAATCTGGCCGGTTGCACAATCGATACCAAGCAGCAGATCTTCCCCTCCTGTTGCAATTACTGCAATATCATTATCGATCAGGGGGCATTGCGCCGTATACCACTGTGGTATCTCTGCTCCCCAATCCCTCACAAGATCGAGGGTCCATAACAGGTTACCGCTTTGCTGGCCGAGGCACATCACATGGCACCGGGGACCTATTGAGACAATATATTTGTCTGTTACAGCAGGTATAGAGCGCGACATACCATGATTTCTCTTTACGGCTACATGGTACCACCTTCTCCACAACTCCTCACCCGTCTCAAATGAGAAACATCTCAGGGCGTCGGCCCTCATCTTTTCATTATAGTCGAGAATGTAAACCTTTCCATCATAGATTGCAGGAGCTGCATGACCTTCACCCAGTGCGACCTGCCATATTACCGGTGGCCCTTCCGGTGGCCAGCTGTCCGCGACTGGGGTGGGGTCTTTACAAATATTATCATAGTCTGGCCCTCTGAACCGTGGCCAGCTGCCACTGCTTTTCAACCTTTTAGTGCTCATCAGCTCAAAAAACTCACCGATTATTACAGAGTCATTATCACCAATACCCTTTGGGCGGTCATCCATTCCCGGGACCCGCATGATTGAATCGTTTGCAGGACTTCCAAGTATGAGCCACCCGAACATGGTAGTAAATATAACTACCACACTGATAATAATAAACCTGTTATTTATCCCTTGTCCCGGCATCCGGTGTCAGTTCTGAATTTTCTACATAAATAACCTGACGATAATGTCTGTTCCTGTGAGACTGTGCGACTACCTTATTGCATAAACCATCAACACCTCACCATGCCTGATATACAGTTTACCATGGCTGATAACAGGGTGTGCCCAGTATGGTCCGGTACCCTTCGTTACCTGGAATTCACTCACTATGTCAAGCTTCCCCGGGTTCGGTCTTGCAAGAGCCACATGACCTGATTTCTCTTCCATCATGAATAGCATGCCGTCAGCAGATATTATGGGTCCCTTGTTATACCACCTTGTAGTCCAGAGGGTTTTCCCGGTGTTCCAGTCAACGCACATCCAGTCACCCATTGAGTTACTTATGTAATTGGTAGTGTAAATATAATCACCAAGAAGTACAATACCACCATGGTGAGGATCCAATTCCCTGTTTTCCCAGACCACTTCCGCTGAACTGCCATCTTTTGACAGTTTAAGCATAGCCGCTACAAAGTCATAACCGTTGGCTATAAGAACATGTCCGTCCCTGTATACGGGGGTCGTTGCATGATTTTTCCGGCTCATCCCACCCGATGAGGTAATTGTACTGTAGTTAATCTTCCACAGCAGTTCCCCGTTTTTTGCATCAACACCGATAACATGGTCAGCGGTGAGTGTTACAATCAGTTTCCTTCCTCCGATATCAATCAGCCTGGGATTTACATACTGCGGACTCTCTTTGAGGGGCTCCGCTTCCCAGACCAGGTTACCGGTTTCGGTGTCGAAAGCAACGATTGATGCTTTGTTCCCTCCGGGTGATGCTATGACGATATTGTCGACAACCAGTGGTGACTCAGAAATTCCGAACATCAGAGGCTTTGAACCATAGAGTGCGTAATGATTCTTTGACCATTTGATCTTACCGTTTGAGTCGACACATACGATATCACCAGCACCGCTTACCAGGAAAATGTTCCCGTTTGAATATGTTGGAGTACACCTGCTGCCGGTATGATTACTTACCCATGCATCTCCATATACTGTTTCCCATTTCTTTTTGCCGTCCAGGGTCAATGCCGTTAAAACATCCGACTCTTTCTTTCTTCCGGTGATATAAACTGTGTTGTCTGTCACTGTTACAGAGGAGTATCCTTCACCCAGACCGTCCAGTTCCCAGAAGAGTTCCGGTCCGGACTCAGGCCACTCTTTCAGGAGTCCTGATTCATTATAGATACCCGACCTTTCTGGTCCGCGCCACTCATACAGCTGGCACTGCAGGTTTGATATAAGTATTGTCAGCAGCACACTGCTGATAACTGTTTTGCGTAATAATCGTCTCATCTTATTTATATACTAATAATAAATATGTAAAAGGGTTCGGTATAAAAACTGTCCATGGCTGAAAAACTGCCAAATATATACAGAAAAGGGTGCCGTACGAAGAATTATTGTAAGAATCATGTTAAAAAGTGTTATAGGCGACATAGCGGGGTGCTATCATTTCTGGCACGGGGCAGGGAGCATGGGGTATTGGAATGGGGGAGTTTTTCTTTGTCACCTTCGGTGACTTCAAGGGATGGGGAGAAGGGGAGAGTTACGCCAAAGTCTGCCAAATAATGCTATGGGTGTTAAATATGGCGTGACGGGGAGCAGTAGAAAAGAATATCCGTGAAAAGGGACTTGTGAAACTTACGACTACCAATTCTTAAAACCCTGCTCAGCCCGCCGTAACAACTTTATGTTGCTGAGGAGTGAACGCTGAGCACTTCTGTATTTTCCGAAATGGCAGAATACATCTTCGCTATTCAGGTTTCAGCTCAAGGAAATTACCGTCAATAATAAGCAGCTTCACCCGCTTTTTCGTAACCGATCGATGTGAACTTAATTCATCCGACACCACGTATGTCATGCCTTCGGTTAGAACAGAACTGGTCCCATCCTCCATTTCAGTGGTTAGTTCCCCTTCCAGGCAATGCAGGATATGGCCTTTGGCGCACCAGTGATCGGCGATATAGCCATCGCTGTATTCCACGATCCTGATTCGTAAGCCCTGGAACTGAAGGGTCTGCCAGTAAGCAACTCCCGTTTCCCCTTTATGCTCTGTCTTTGGTACTTTGGACCAGTCGATGGTTTGAAATGGAATATCACTGTTCCCCATAACTGTTTAATTGGTATATGTTAATAAAACTGCCCGGCTACCGGCTACTTTTGGTTTACCTGTAAGTTCAAACCCGGTTTCATTTAAATTTTCAATCATATTTTCAAACGACCTCTTCGATACGTGGAACCAGGGTTCAATGATAAACAGATTACCTCCCGGTTTGAGGATTGATTTTAGTTCTTTGAAAAGTCTCTCCTTGTCGGGCACCTCATGAACCATGTAAAAGGCAAGAATGAAATCGACCTTTTTTTCAATACCGATCTCATCAACCTTGCACCTGTGTAAGCCGATCCTCTGCTCCAGTTCTGTATCCTTGATCTTATTATTTACCTTTTCAAGCATTCCCTCCTGCAGATCGGCAGCAATCACCTTCCCGGTCTCACCAACCATTCTGGCAATTTCTATTGTAAAGAATCCCGGACCGCAACCCAGGTCTACCACCGTCATACCCTGTCCAATGTATGGCTTCAGTATCTTTCGCGGATTCTGAACCAGTTTCCGCAGAGTATTATCGAGGCCCCACGAAACCTCTATCGGACAAACCCGGTTTCTCTTTATATTATTCACAATTGTATGTCGCTTAATGTAAAAATAGCTGAGCGCTGCATATAAAATCCAGATGCTATGATAAAATTAAGTAATCGGGATTGAATCCTCAAAAGTTTTTCGGCTTATCTATAGCGATGGGGCAGCACACCTGGTCTCTGTTTTACCTGCAAAAGCATTTGGTATGGAGGGCAGTTTATATTCACTGTGAAGGAACTTGACCCGGTTGTCTGTTCCAGGTCAAATTACAGGAACATTACCAGTCCAAAAACCGGAGGAAATTGGTACAATAGTCTCAATATTATCACTAACCGGGGATTACCGGCGGTTAGGGAGTAATTTCCCGGCAGATTATACCTCATTAATAAACATGGTGGCTAATGCGGGGTCCTTGTTACTGGTTCTTCCCGAAGAAAAATCAGGTGTTAAAACCACGGACTTGTTTGGTATATCTTATCATATCTAAACCAGGCCCTCTGCTGGCGGACCATAAACCTCCCTTAACCTCCTAAACTATATATTTTAATGTGTATTAAACTATATATATTATAATCTATTTATTGCTTTCAGTTTCAGTGCCAGGCTCAGGTTCATGCAGACCCGACACTCCTCCCGAGACGATGAATTTCATTATATCCGCAGGGTTAAGATCCAGCTGCCTCACCTGTTCCCTGGGGACAATGAAAAGCTCCCCGGAAAAGTTATAGGAATGGGGACAATATACAGCCACCTTATCCTTTACCTTAAGTTTTTCCAGATCCTCTTCGGTAAGGAATCCCAGTTTTTCAAGATTTGTCAAAGGATTCACCAGTACCATAACAGGTTTATTGAATTTCTTCTCTTTACCGACAAAGGCGGAAAAGAGATCATTGAATGCACTGTAGATCACCCTCATCAACGGGAACCTGTCCAGCAGCCGTGTGAACAGTTTCTTGAAGGGCCGGGCCAGGATGGTCTGCCCGACTATCCCGACCAGGATAAGTATAATTACTATCACTACCAGGCCCAGTCCCGGGATGTACACATTGAGTAATTTCTCCAGCGTATCATCCAGCAGACTGTCTACAAAACTGAATATCAAATAAATGATATAAGCTGTTACTCCAATGGGAGCAATATATAGCAATCCCTGGAGAAAATAATTAATTATTCTTTTCATATATCTGATTTTTTTGATTTATCCTGAACCGCCCGCATAGTAGTGTACCTGCACCTGATTCCCGTCTGCAGTGAGCCCTGTACCGTGCACCCTGTACCATGTGCCGAAAGCTATGCGTCAAAAACAATTACTCCCCTCAGATGCTCACCTTTCAGCAGGTTAGCATATGCCTCATTGATCTCATCAAGCCTGTAGGTATTTGAGATGAGGGAATCGAGGTCGAGCTCTTTCGTCAGATAAAGCTGCTCATAATACATCAGGTCCTCAACGGTATTGTTGGTACCATAGTAACATCCCTTGATGGTCTTCTCCTGCCTGGTAACAGCAGCAGCATTGAATTTTGTCTGAGAGCTAACCGGTGGTATCCCTATGAAAGAGGCTGTGCCACCTGGTCGCAAACAGATTATTGACAGCTCCTGAGACCCAGTATCCCCGGCAGCTTCGAAAACATAATCAATCTTTAATTCCTTACTCAGCTCAATGATTTTGGGGATATTATCTTCACTGAATTCAAAAAAATCTGTGGCACCAAGTTTCTTTGCCACGTCTCCCTTTTTTCTGTTCTTGTCAACGGCTATAATCCTGTTGGCTTTTCTCATTTTCAGTCCCAGCATTACGTTTGAACCAACGCCTCCAATGCCAAATACCAGAATATTGGATCGCTCCCTCACATTTGCGGTATTAAGCACGGCACCCATACCGGTTGTGACTGCACATCCCAGGATAGCTCCCACATCGAATGGTATTGATTCTTTCAACGGTACGGCGCAATCTTCAGGGAGTACAATATGCTCCGCAAAGCAGCCTACTGATGAAAGTTGATAGATCTCTTCCCCTTTGGCGTTCCTGAACCTTGTGGTACCGTCGAACATCACCCCGTTCCACGTAGGCTCATTGTAGGTTTCGCAGATGCTGGGATGGTTGTGGGTACAAATGAAACAGCTGCCGCAATTGGGAGCGGAATTGAATAAAACCTTATCTCCCTTTTCATACTTTGTAACATTCGGGCCTGTCTTCAGGACTATGCCCGATCCTTCATGCCCGAGTACAACCGGCATATTAAAGATCGAATCACCGGTAACGAAATTCCAGTCGCTGTGGCATATCCCTGCCACCATCACCTTTACCAGCAATTCCTTCTCTTTTGGAGCCTCCAGCTCCAGCTCTTCTATTGTGAATCCTTTATTTGTTTCGTATACAACAGCTGCCCTGGTTTTCATAATTTACGGGTTTTTATTTACAGGGGAAATAAGTAGTGAATTTACAAATAATAATGATAAATCACATTGACTGTCCCGGCTACGCTTCGCACTTCCTGCAGGGATTATTTTGGATTTGTACAATGGTGCTGTTTATAATATGTTAACTTGATTATTTAAATCAACAGTCCAGTATTTTTTCTGCATTCTCTTTATCACAATCCATTATGTATGGGATCTTGCTTATTTCACTTGCTTCCCGGGTTAAAGCAGATATATCATTTCTGCCAATATATTCCAGTGAAAATTTTCTTGATCCGCACATGATTTGCCTAAGTCCCTGGTGAAGCCGTTTCATATAGGTATATAGTCCTATTGCACCGGTGGGGATTTCGTCAAACTTCACTCCATATTTTTTCTTCAGTTCAGGTGCTGTTTCAAATATTTCATCTTTTGTCCGGCCGAACCGGGATACATACACTGGTAAATCGCCTTCTTCAATTGCCTGTCCCAGGTTTTTGCCTACCATTGCAGCTGCCAGTGGTGCCCTTGCCATACCTATCATCTTGAAATATGGAGCACCAAGTGCCAGTCCTTTGAACATCTGATCTTCCATTGAAATTCCACTGGCAAATGCAGCGGCAGGCACATACTTACCTTTCTTTGCCATTTTATCCAGGTAATTATAAAACAATGACCAAAGTTCAATTGGCGGCACACCCCATTCGTTCATCATTCTCCACGGGCTCATTCCTGTTCCTCCTCCTGCGGCATCCACGGTTAGCAGGTCAATCTTTGCTTCAGAAGCACATTTTACGGCTAATGCCAGATCGCCTGGTCGATAGGCACCGGTCTTCAGAAAAACATATTCTGCTCCTGCTGCTCTCAGCTCTTCCACACGTTTTACAAAATTCTCAATTTCAACCATTCCCATTCTCGAATGTCGTTCAAACTCGTGAAAAACGTGTTTATTAAAAGCATCTATTATATCCGGGTCATGAGGATCCGGCAGTACCACATATCCTCTTTCTTTTAACATCTGGGCGCGTTTCAGGTCCTTAATTTTCACCTCACCACCTATATCCTTGGCCCCCTGTCCCCATTTAAGTTCAACAATTTTAACATCCAATTTCTCGATCCCATATTCCTGAGCGCCGAGTTTGGTGTCCTCCACATTTGCCTGTAAAACAATACCTCCGTAACCATCCTCCTGCCAATTCTGAAATGTTCTGATTCTATTTTCCAGTTGGGGGGAGTGAATAATCCTGCCGTTCTTAATCACAGACTCAGGGTCCATGCCGCATACATTTTCACCAACAGTAACCAATATGCCTGAAATGGCAGCTCCGACAGCGAGTCCTTCCCAATTGTTCTTTGCTATGTTCGTTGATCCAAGACCAGGAATCACAACAGGCATTTTTACCTTAATACCCTTATCATGCCCTAATGTTTGTGTGATATTAACATTTTCAAACAGCGCTTTATCCGAATCGGCTTCAATTCCGTGAGCACCCCTGCAGGTACCAAGTATGGTAAAATGTGACAAGTCAACAGGATACTCTTTCTCAGATGCCGAAGAAATAATTCCAAAGGGTTGCGGATATATAACTTCAGCCCCTCTGTATGCTGATTTTCCGATTTCGCACATACCGATGCATCCATCAATACATGTTGCACACATTCCGCTTATCGGAACAATAGAATCTTCTGTTCTGTTTTTTGTTAAAGTTGCCGCTGAGGCATTAATTTTTCCGTATTTCATTTTACAATCTCCCGTTTTTAAAGTTTATCTGACATGTTATTTTGTTATTCTTTTTTGACACATGTTCCACATTCATTTTTTAGTCCCATCCAGCAATTATAATTGTCTTCATTTGAAGTACATGTTGGCTGGAGATTATTAAAACAGCCATTGCATAATACTGTATCCGGATTTGTCCCCTGGCATCTCACCGTACAGGCGGGGCAAATATAGATACACCCGCCGCACTTCCTGCAATCTTCTGAATTTTTGTCAAATGGCGTTGATATTTGGAGTTTATTTCCTCTGTTTACAAATCCAATGGCCTTGGCCATCATCTGCTCATTACAAATTCTAACGCACAATCCACAATAGATACATTTATCCCATTTGGGTTTGAACCGGACCTGATCCAAGCCCATTTTTGACGCAAGATCCTGTAATGTTTTTGACGTCGGGCATTGTGCAATCAGCAATTCAAGGATCATTTTTCGGGTTTTTACCACTTTTTGAGACGAGGTATGTACAACAAGGCCATCTTCAACCGGGAATGTACAGGAGGTAACCATTTTTTTTCTGTCACCTTCTCCTATCTCCACCACACATAGGCGGCAACCTCCCCAGGTTGATAAACCCTCATGATAACAAAGTGTAGGAATATCTAGACCAATAAACCTTGCGGCTTCCAGTATTGTATATCCCTCCGGTGCATCAATATTTATTCCATCAATCTTTATTTTCATTGCTGTACCTCCTTCAATATGTTGTTTTCTTTAAGATTATCCAGAAATAATCTTCCCTCTTGTGTTTCAAGATCGCACCTGAGGCACCTTTTCGCTTCTTTAATCGCCTGCTCTTCAGATAATCCCTGACATACTTCGATTAGATTATATTTTCTCTTCTCAGGTGACAGCATAGACATTTTTGATCGTCCGGTTGTCAATAATTCATCCTGTTCATCATCAGTGAGTTCAATCGGTGCCAAATATTTTGATGGTCTGGTTATTTTGTATTCCCGTTTCACCTCTTTCCCGGTCAAAAACTGATTAATAGACTCTGCTGCGGTTTTACCGGATGCAACAGCATCAACTACAGTATTGGGTCCTGTAACCACATCTCCACCTGCAAAGACCCCTGGTCTTTTTGTGAGGCAGGTTTCCGGATTAACCAATACAGTATCCCATTTTGAGAATTCAAGTCCCTCATTTTGCATAAATGAAATATCGGGACTTTCACTAATGGAAATGATCAACGTGTCGAGCTCTACAGTAAATTCAGAACCTTCTATCGGGATCGGTTTTCTTCTGCCTGATTCATCTACCTCCCCCAGTTTCATTCTAATGAATTCACAAGCTTTCAGTTTCCCGTTATCGGTAATAATTTTTTTCGGAGCGGTCAGGAATTCAATCTTTATTCCTTCATCCCCTGCACCTTCTACCTCTTCCTTATATGCGGGTATTTCATCTATGGTTCTCCTGTAGAATATTGTGACACTTTCAGGTTTGGTGGTACGCAAAACACTTCTTGCCGTATCGACCATAGTTACACTTTCTGATGTCTCTGCACGCAATACACGCCTGGCTGCATCAACAGCGGTATTACCACCACCGATTATTCCAACCCTTTTTCCAAGTTTAATATTCTCCCCAAGATTTAACGATGACAGAGCTTTCATCCCTGGTATTACACCTTCAACTTCTTCGCCGGGTATTTCCAACTTCAATGATTTATGTGATCCTGTCGCCAGAAATATTGCTTTATAATCCTGGTCAAACAGGCTATCTAATGTAAAATCCCTGCCAAGGGCAGAATTTGTTTTAATCTCCATGCCAGCGCTTCTGACATAGTCAAGATCGGATTCCAATATTTCTTTCGGCAATCGATACTCAGGAATGCCCAGTTTAAGCATTCCTCCTATTACGGTTTCTTTTTCGAATACGGTAACCTCATAACCTTTTTTTGCGAGATAAAATCCGCATGTAAGTCCCGCAGGACCTGAACCCACAATCGCTACCTTAATGCCGTTGGTCTTTCCTGCTGGTTCAGTTGCGGTACATAGCCTGTTTTCTATTCCATAATCAGTAACAAACCTCTTGAGATCTCTTATTGCAACAGGATCACCTCCTTCACCTGCTTTACACTTGTATTCACATGGATGATGGCAAACCCGAGCAAGAACGGAAGCGAACGGATTTTCTTTTCTTATTATTTCCAGGGCTTCTTCATATTTCTGGTGTGCTATCAGGGAGACATAGACAGGAACTTCTGTATCAATCGGACAGGTATATTGACAAGGAGAAGAAATGATTTCCTTACAAACAATCGCATTGCATCTTTTCTTTTCAATATGTTCAATATATTCTTCCCTGAAGTACCTGAGGGTTGCCAGGAGAGGGTTAGCGGCTGTTTGGCCAAGACCACACATTGATGCATCCTTTATTACCTGTCCCAATTCTTCAAGTAAAGTCAAATCTTCTATTTTACCACGACCTTCTTTGATATCAGTAAGTATCTCATTCATTCTTTGAGTACCTTCCCTGCAGGTTGAACACTTCCCGCAGGATTCTTCCTGCAGGAAACTCGTAAAATACCGTGCAATATCAACCATACAGGTATTTTCATCCATTACGATCATACCGCCTGATCCCATAATGGAACCTGCCCTATCCAGGCTTTCATAGTCTAATGGCAGGTCGAACATCTTCTCCGGAATGCAACCTCCCGATGGTCCGCCGGTCTGAATTGCTTTCAGCTTGGCATCTCCCTGTGATCCGCCACCTATGTTATAAACTATCTCACGAATTGTTGTTCCAAGGGGGACTTCTACCAATCCTGTGTTTTTAATTTTTCCGACCAGGGAAAATATCTTGGTACCTCTGCTACCTGGCAGCCCAACTTTTTTATATTTACTGGCACCCTGGTTTATGATTACTGGTACATTTGCCAGGGTTTCTACGTTGTTAATACATGTAGGGTAACCCCATATTCCTTTGTGAACAGGATAAGGTGGCCGTTGCCTTGGTTGTCCCGCTTGTCCCTCAATTGATTTAATAAGAGCTGTTTCTTCCCCGCAAACAAAAGCTCCCGCACCGCGGACGATTTCAATATCAAAATTAATATCAGTACCCAATATATTTTCTCCAAGTATTCCAAAATCGCGAGCCTGGCGTCTTGCAATCAGTATATGTTTTATGGCTAGCGGATATTCACTACGTACGTAGATGAATCCTTGCGTGGCGCCAATAGCTATCCCGGCAATTATCATTCCTTCAATAATCAGATGAGGATTACCTTCCAGAAGGCTACGATCCATATATGCCCCCGGGTCTCCTTCATCAGCATTGCATACAAGGAATTTTTTTGCAGAATTATTACCTGATAATCGTGCAGCTTCCCACTTCTTACCCGTAGGAAATCCTGCTCCTCCGCGACCTCTGAGTTCAGCCTTTTTAATCTCGTTAATAATCCGGACAGGATTTGGATCGGATATTACCTTTTCAAAAGCGGCATAACCTCCTGCTTTAATATATTTAAAAATTCTTATTGGGTCTATTTTTTGGTTTTTTGCTAAAATAGTACGTGTTTGATTTTTAAAAAATGGTATTTCCTGAAGTGTACAATATATCTTATCACCATCATTTTCTTTGTACATTAATTCCTTATTATCTTCTCTTTTAATAGCGGCCTCAATAATTTTGGGTACATCTTCTATGTTAAGCTTTGGATAAATAGTGTTTTCAGGTTCAACCAAGATGAAAGGTTCTATTTCACAAAATCCCAAACAACCTGTTACTCTCAGAGATATTTTTTCGTGCAGGTGATGCTCAAGTATATAACGCTTTGCCATCCGCATAATATTATTGGCACCACTTGCCTGACCGCAGGTTCCTGCACTGATCACCAGACAGGGAATATTGGCCTTTGGTTCATTTAGTATGGTCTTACAAAAACTGGTAAATTCTTCAATGGAAGAAATTCGTTGCATATCTTTTTTTTATAATGTTAATAGCGAATTGCTTAATTTATTTCTAAACATCTAATATATGTCCTTTACATCCGCGGCGGGAACAAAATTGAACTACACCACCCTTTTGAACAATCATCAGGATCATTGGAGCGCTACATTCAGGACAAGCGGAACTTCCTGCCAATTCTGCGTGACAATGCGGGCAAAAGAAGTTTACTTCCGTATCCTGTGGGATCTCGTGTTCGGATTCAATATTTAAACTGCCATACAGGGAAGATAACCTTAACCATCCGTGCTGGCGTTTAAATGACACGGTTACATGGATGCACGGGTAGTCATCAATCAGGTGTTCTGGTTTCATCAGGCTGTGGTTGCATCGCGGACAACTAACCTGAATAGCAAAGATGTGTTTCTGTTTTTTTAAATCAATCTTTTCTATGCCGGCTTTTGCCTGTTCAATAATTTTCTTAACCATTGTTGGTTTGACGTTAGAGTGGTAAATACCATCAACAACAACAATAGGCCCCATGGCACAACAACCAAGACAGGCTGCAGTTTCCTGTGTA
>DATKZO010000046.1:0-160633 GCA_035527935.1 Bacteroidales bacterium | reverse complement strand
GTTATATCTGTGGTTAATAAGACCCATGATACGACCAACAGGATGTCCGTCCCTGCATGCCAGCAACCTTATGTAATCACAATATTCGAATGATTTATTTTTCTTCGGATCGTAAAGAATCCATTCATCACCGTATATGGGAGGTAACCAGTTCCTATTGTTTTTGTGGACTTTCTCCGGTAAATAAATGAAATCCCTCAAATCCTTTCTTGAGTGCACTTCCCTGACCACAGTCGTGTTCATAGGCTTGAGATCGTTAAACAGAGATCAAAATAGTAAAAAAAACAATACCTGTATTCCCGGTTGATAAATATTAGTTGTCAAATTAAATATCAATGGATCAGAGTGTTATATAAAGATCAGCAATGGTTAATAAAGAATAAACTACCCCGGCCAGACTGTTAATAGTCCCAAATGCCATATTTATCCTGTTTGTATCCCCCGGTTTTATCAGTATATGTTCCCACACCAGCAGAGCAGAAAATGCAACAGCACCTGACCAATAAAAGATACCGCTGTCATTGATTATACCTGTGGCAGTCACAACTGCAATACTGAAGGTATGCAACAGTGATGAGATCACGATAGCCATTTTAACTCCTGTTTTGGCCGGGATGGAAAAGAGTTTATTGGAAATGTCAAAGGTTATATCCTGGAGTGAATAGATGATATCGAATCCGCCAACCCAGGTGAGCACTATCATGCCGTAAAGTATGGGAATCAGGTTAAAACTACCGGCAACGGAGATATAGGCTCCAACGGGGGCAAGACTTAATCCGAGTCCCAGTACAAGATGACTCAATGCAGTAAATCTTTTTGTTACACTGTATCCCAGTACCACTATCAAAGCCACCGGAGAAAGAAAAAGGGACAGTTTATTAATGAAGCCGGCTGCTATGATAAAAAGTATTGAATTGACTATCACAAATATAAGTGCTGATTTTGGAGATATTTTACCCTTAGGTATTTCACGGATAGCTGTCCGGGGGTTAAGACTGTCAATATGCTTATCGGTAAACCTGTTGAACGCCATAGCGGCATTCCTTGCAAACACCATGCATAAGATTACCAGAAGGAAAAGTTTCAGGCTGAAGGAGCTATTACCATCGGCTACAGCTGTAAAAAAGCCCAGAAGTGCAAAAGGCATAGCAAATATGGTATGACTGAATTTAACCAGTGATAAATATTCACCAACCCTCCTGATCAATTGTCCCATCTGCAAGTGACTTTTGATAAAGATTGTAGTTCTCATCCGAGAATGTAACAAAAACGACCTCCTCCGGCATGCTGTTGTTTTCCAGGAATCTGCGTACCTCCCTGATGGCCACTAAAGCTGCCTGGTCAGCAGGAAATCCATATACACCGGTAGAAATATTTGGGAATGCAATTGATCTGATATTCTTCTCCCTCGCTATCTCAAGGCTGCGCCGGTAACTTGAGGCGAGAAGGGTATGTTCATCCCTGTGCCCGCCATGCCATATGGGGCCAACGGTATGTATTACAATGGATGAAGGTAGATTGTAACCGGCTGTAATTTTTGCATCACCTGTCTTACACCCGTTGAGCTTCCTGCATTCATTGAGAAGTCCCGGTCCTGCTGCCCTGTGAATAGCTCCGTCAACACCACCTCCTCCCAGCAGGGATTCATTTGCCGCATTCACTATGGCATCAGTATCTATAGTGGTAATATCGCCTTTTAAAAGTATGATCCTCTCTTTCAACCTACCTTATTTTAGCTCCAAGTTCCTTTTTAAAAACACGGATAAGATTATTCATGACCTTGTCAATCATTTTGTCATTCAGGGTACGCCTATCATCTCTCAGGATAAAACTCACCGCATAGGATACCTTGTTCTCACCCAGGGAGTCGCTCTCATATACATCAAACAAATCCACTTCGCGAAGTATCTCCTTTTCTGTCCTGAAGGCAAGATCCCTGATGTCAGAGAAATTCACATTATTATCGATCAATAACGCAAGATCTCTTCTCACAGAGGGGTATTTAGGAAGGTCGGATGATAATAACTTATGTGAACTGATCATTGAAAAGAGTAGGTCCCATTCAATATGCCCGTAATAAACCTCCTGTTTGATCTCGAATTTTTCAAGCAGCTTCCTTGAAACCCTGCCTGATTCGGCAAGAAAATGATTATTATACAAATATGAGATCCCTTCAGAGAAATATTCCTTTTCTGATGTGGTGGTCTTAACTAATTCTTTCCCTGTTCCCATTTTCTCAATCACCATTCCAATGGTCGATTTCATAAAAAAGAAATCAACAGGCTGTGCTTTCGAATTCCATCTTTCCAATTCCTGGTTACCGGTAACAAAGAAGTCAAGACTGACATGTTCTTCATGATTCTCAACCCTCCTCCCGGGCTGCGCATCTTTCTTCCTGAAGTAACAATTACCAAATTCATAAAAACGAAGGTTGGTGTTTTGACGGTTGATATTCCTGCAAACGGCTGCCAGTCCGCCGAAAAGCAACGATTGTCGCATTGCATTAAGATCAGAGCTAAGCGGGTTTGCCAGCATCACCAGTGTATCATTGTCAAAATCACCTGAATCAAGGTACCATGAGGCGGGATTAAGGGAGTTAGACATTATCTCCATAAATCCATATCCCGACAGCATATCGGAAATAGTATTTACAACCTTTTCCTTATCAGGTTTTTCAATATAGGTAAGAGTGGAATTAATCTTGTTGCCGATCTCCACATTGTTGTAGCCATATATCCTCAGAATTTCTTCAATTACATCTGCTTCGCGCGTAACATCTACCCTGTAAGCAGGTACTTCCAGTTTGAGCTGTTCGTCCGATCCGTATAAGGTTTTTATCTCAAGTGATCTAAGAATATCCTTGATCTCTTCAACAGCTATCTTCTTGCCTATCAGACGGTAAATATTGGTAATTGTAACATCAACAATATGATTCTTGATCTTCAGGGGATATACATCTATCACATCCGAGCTTATCTGACCACCTGCTATCTCGCTGATTAACATCGCTGCCCGCTTCAGCGCCCAGGAAGTAATTTCGGGATCAACTCCTCTTTCAAACCTGAAGGAGGCATCTGTACTGAGGCCATGCCTTCTGGCTGTTTTCCTGATGGAAACCGGATTGAAATAGGCACTTTCGAGGAAAATATTCTTTGTAGTGGCTGTAACACCGGATTTCATACCTCCGAAAACCCCTGCAATACACATTCCCTCCTTTTCGTTACATATCATAAGATCACCTGATGAAAGCTCCCTGATCTCTTCGTCAAGTGTCTGGAACCTGGTTTTGTTTGGCAGGTTCCTGACAATTACTTTCTTTCCTTCTATCTGGTCAGCATCAAAGGCATGGAGAGGCTGTCCGGCTTCATGAAGAACCCAATTTGTTATATCAACAATGTTGTTGACCGGGCTCAGTCCAATAGCTCTCAGCCTGTTCCTTAACCATGCCGGGGACTCAGTCACGGTCACATTACTTATTGTAAGTCCGGTATATCTTGGGCAATCAGTCTGGTTTTCAACAATCACCGGGATGTAATAGCTATTATTGTCACTATTAAATTGTTCAACAGAGGGTAGTACTGCAGACAGAGGTTCCTTTTTTGACAGATAGGCTGCCAGGTCCCTGGCAACTCCAAAGTGTGAACCACTATCGATCCTGTTGGGAGTAAGCCCGATCTCGAAAACAACATCCCTTTCAATATTAAAAAAGTCACAGGCTTTCATACCAACTTCCGTGTCATCGGGCAGTACTATTATCCCCTCATGATCATCACCAAGGCCCAGCTCATCTTCAGCACAGATCATACCTTCAGAAAGCTCGCCTCTGATCTTTGATCTTTTTATCAGTAACCCTTCACCCTTATGGATCAGCGTAGTTCCAACAGTCGCAACAGGAACCTTCTGACCGGTCGCCACATTTGGAGCACCGCATACTATGCTGAGCAATTCTCCGCTGCCGATATCAACTTTTGTAAGGCTTAGTTTATCAGCATGCGGATGCTTCCTGCATTCCTTCACCTCTCCGATAACCACTCCTTCAAGACCGCCCTCCACAGAGACCCAATCTTCAATACCCTCAACCTCAAGACCTATGTTGGTCAGTATCTCTCCCAGCTGGTTAGGCGGAATATTGAAATCAAGGTATTGTTTGAGCCAGTTATAAGAAATCTTCATGATAATCCGGGGTGTTCGTTAATTACTTGACCGTGGTAAAAGTAACCAATTTTCAAAAAAGTTTTCAGAAGATCATTTACTTTATTCAGCCAAAAGGTATTTGTCTATCTTTGTATAATCGTTAAAATTAAACAATATCGGTGCGGAGTTATCCTTTCCGGGCTTAAAAGGATAAATAAAAATAAATGAAGATAGAAAAAGACGACCGGTTAATTCTCATTACAAATGATGATGGATTATATGCCTCGGGATTAAAAGCGCTCCTTGAGGTTATGGAAGAGTTTGGGAAATTGGTTGTGATATCAACAACTGAAAGCCGGTCGGGTATGTCGCAGGCACTAACGGTTAAGATGCCGCTCAGGGTCAAACTTCTTGATGAAACTGAAAGGAGGAGGCTTTATGCTTGCAGCGGCACCCCTGCTGATGGCATCAAGATTGCAGTAAACCAGTTGGTTGAGAGGAGACCTGACTGGGTGGTGGCAGGAATAAATCATGGTGCTAATGCCTCTGTAAGTGTTATTTACTCCGGTACTATGGCAGCAGCAATTGAGGGTTGCCTTTATGGGATAAGTTCAGTCGGATTTTCACTGAATGACTATTCTGCTACGGCCGACTTTGATCCCGCAAAAAAATATATCAGGAAAGTGATGCAGGGTCTGACCCGGGAATCATTACCCGAAGGTATATGCCTTAATGTGAATATCCCGGATTGTGGAGAGAAAGATATCAAAGGGATCATGGTATGCCGGCAGGCAAGCGGATACTGGAGGGAAGAATTTGAAAAAAGAAAAGATCCGATGGGAAAAACATATTACTGGTTAACAGGGATATTCCAGAATCATGAACCGGAAGCTACTGATACCGACGAATGGGCAATCTCAAATAATTATGTATCAATAGTCCCGGTTACTGTTGATATGACAGCGCATAGCTTCATCCCGGAGTTGAAAAAAAGGCTTGCCAGATGACAAAGGACCGGATCAGCAACACATTTCTTACAGGGTTTATCACCGGTTTGGTACTTCCGGCAATCGTCTTTCTGGTTGCTTTTCTGGTTTCAAAGGATATAGACCTTAAATCATACCTGCAACGGATCATGGACAGAAACCTGGTTACACACATGATGAGCTTATGCGTTTTCCCGAATGTTTTCGCATTCCTGATCTTCAACAGGTTTGATAAGCTGCAGAGCTCAAGGGGAGTGTTGGGGGTGACGATCATCTGGGCATTGACCGTTTTCTTAATCAAAATGATCTGACCCGATGAAATATTTTCTTATTGCCGGAGAAGCATCCGGAGACCTGCACGGCTCAACCCTTGTGAGACATCTCATGAAGGTTGATAAAGAAGCTGTTATAGAGTGTTGGGGAGGTGACCGGATGGAGGCTGAAGGTGCAAAACTGCTAAAACATTACCGTGATCATGCAATAATGGGATTCTGGGAGGTGCTGGTGAACTTCAATAGAATAATCAGGAACCTGAAGCTATGTAAAAGGCAGATATACTCGTTTAAGCCGGATGTAGTTATCCTCATCGATTATCCGGGATTCAACCTCAGGATCGCCCGGTTCCTGAAAGAGAATAAGATCAGATCGTATTATTATATCTCACCAAAGGTCTGGGCCTGGAAGGAATCAAGGGTGGAAATGATACGGCGGTTTATCGACAGGATGTATATCATTTTCCCGTTTGAGGTTGAGTTTTACAGGAAACATGATATAAACGCAATCTATTATGGTAATCCCCTCGTTGAGACAGTAAAAATGGAAATGGATTCAGTCCGGGATCCTGGTAAATTCAGGACCGAGAACCAGTTGGATGACAGACCTGTTATTGCACTCCTGGCCGGTAGCAGGCAGCAGGAGATAAAGCTGATACTACCTCAGATGATAAAGATCAAAAAATACTACTCTGATTATCAGTTTGTAATTGCTGGAATTAGCTCGGTCCCGGTCAGGATCTATGAAAAAATAATTGGAGACGAAGAGATCAGGATTGTCTTTGACCAGACATTCCAGGTGCTTTCAGCCTCACAAATGGCTCTTGTGACTTCAGGAACGGCTACCCTTGAAACTGCCCTGGCCGGGATACCGCAGATTGTTTGTTACAAGGCAAGCCCTTTAACATACCAGGTTGCAAAAAGATTTTTAAAACTGAGGTTCATTTCACTTGTGAACCTGATTATGGACAAGGAGATCGTTAAGGAATTAATCCAGCATGATCTGAATGAAAGAAATCTTATCTCAGAGATTAATACCCTCCTTCCCGGAGGCTGGAAGAGGGAGGTGATGTTAAATAATTACAAGCGTCTTTCTTCGTTACTAAAAGGAGATGGCACATCTGGGAAGATAGCTTCTGATGTCTTCCAAACCCTAATGATGGTCAATAATGTTAATTAGGATCCTCAAAGTAACGATACTGATTATACTCCTTCAAGTTTCCCTGAAGGTGGATGGCCAGGTTAGGGTCAGATTATTTCGCGGTCTTAACATGGATGGTTTTATCCTTAATATCGTCAGGGGTGAATATGAGATTTATGGCAATGGAAACAAAAGGGCAACACTTGCAGAGGGGGGAATGATCTACATAGCTGTGGCAGGTGAAAAAATAGCAGTTACTTCGAGAGACTCCGATGGATTTATTGCATCCAATATTAGTTTGACAGATATCTCAGAAGAGGGGATCTTCAGTATCAAACCTCTGCCCGGGAATAAAGATATATTTGAATATGAAGGATCGCTTGATTGCAGCTATGAGCTTGAAAACCTGTTTCTTATTAATGAAATCGGTATTGAACGATATGTGGCAGCAGTAGTACAGGCCGAAGGTGGTTTCAAGGGTCATCCCGAATATTTCAAAACACAGGCAATCATCACCAGAACCTATACCAATTTGCATATTGACAGACATTTCGATGATGGTTATAACCTGTGTGATGATGTGCATTGCCAGGTATATAAGGGAAGATCAGTGACTCCCATTATTGATGAGGCAGTTAATGCCACAGCAGGTCTAGTTGTGACCGGACCCGACAGCATTCTGATACTCACTCCTTTTCATTCAAACTGTGGGGGCGAGACTGTTCCGTCAGATAGGGTCTGGCTTACCGGTTTACCATACCTGCAGGCTGTGACCGATCCTTACTGCCTCTACTCCAAAAATGCAACATGGGAAAGTGAAATTAATCTTTCTGACTGGAAACAATACCTGGTAAAAAACGGGTACAACGGTAATGGTAATTCCGGATCGCTGAACTTCCTGCAAAATTCAAGGAAAGAGAATTATGTTGCTGCAAATTTTCAATATCCGCTTGAAAATATCAGGGATGATTTCTCCCTGAGGTCTACATTCTTTTCGGTCGAGGTTACCGCGGATAAGGTTCAGTTGAAGGGCAGGGGATATGGGCATGGAGTTGGACTATGCCAGGAAGGCGCAATGGTTATGGGATCAAGGGGATTCAGCTATTCGCAGATCATCGGGTTTTATTATGCCGGCGTAAGTATAATCAACATTTCATTCGCGAAATCTGGTGAAAAGATTGTGAAATCATTTTGAATATCTTTGCACTTAGAAATTTTTAATTAAGATGTTTGCAGTTTACAGGAGAGAAATAGGAAGTTTCTTTAACAGCCTGACCGGCTATATCGTGATCATTGTATATCTCCTGATCAATAGCCTTGTAATGTGGATACTGCCAGGCGACTGGAATGTACTCGATAGCGGATATGCCGGGCTCGACAGCCTGTTCATCATATCCCCGTGGGTCTTTCTTTTCCTGGTTCCTGCAGTTACAATGAAAGTACTGGCAGAGGAGAAAAGAGCCGGAACACTTGAATTGCTCCTTTCCAGACCACTTTCGGAACGGCAGATAATATATGGAAAATACCTGGCGTCAGTGTCACTGGTTTTGATGGCGCTTTTACCATGCATTATTTACTATCTTACAGTCAGTGCTCTGGGGGAAACCCCCGGGAATCTGGATAAAGGAGGAACATGGGGTGCATTCATCGGTCTTTTTTTTCTTGCATCAGTATATGCCTCGATAGGAGTTTTTGCATCTTCACTTACAGAGAACCAGGTTGTTGCCTTCATTGTTGCCGTGTTGATAAGCTTTATTATCTTCATTGGCTTTGATTCATTCGCCTTTTTACCGGGATTTACCAGAATAGACGAGTTTGTAATTAACCTGGGAATTAATGAACACTATAAGTCTATGAGCCGTGGTGTAATTGACCTGAGCGACATGCTCTATTTTGGGGTAGTGATATCGGTTTTTACTGAGGCAACAGGATTAATGCTGGTTTCCCGTAACTGGAAAACAACCAGATAGAACAGACAGGTATGAATTTGAATGACAGGAGAATAAGAGATATCCTTGAGTACGTATCAATTATGACAGTGCTTATTCTGATTGTGATAACCGGCTCACTGTTCTCATTCAGGCTTGATCTGACATCTGATAAACGTCACACCATTTCAGCACCCGCACGCGAAATACTCCGTTCACTCCGGGATGATATCTATGTCCAGGTGTATTTTGACGGTGATATGCCCGTTGGATTCAAAAGACTTAAAAGGTCGGCTAGTGCAATGCTTGAGGAATTCAGGCATTATTCGGGTCGCAAGATAAATTATCTTTTTATCAATCCATCTGAATCTGAAGATGATCAGGAACGTAACAGGTACCATGTGGAATTGATAAACAAGGGCCTGAATCCGGTAAACATTTTTGAAGAGGATGATGAAGGGGGGCAGATCGAGAAGATCATTTTTCCCGGAATGATAGTTAATTACAACGGGATAGAACTACCGGTAAATTTTCTGAAGAACAACCAATCACTTTCGGCTGAACAGAATCTTCTGCACTCAATTGAAGGCCTGGAATATGAGCTTATTCAGGCAATTTCTACTATCAGTTCAGATACTGTTTACCGTATTGCTTTTCTTGAGGGTCAGGATGAGTACGATGAGGTGGAGGTTGCTGATATTACACTTGAACTTGCGAAATTCTTTACCATTGACAGGGGATCTATTGGTGGTCAGCCGGGAATTCTTGATGATTACGCTGCGTTGGTGATCGCCGGACCGGGTTCACAATTTGAGGAGGAGGATAAGTTGGTTATCGACCAGTTTATTATGGCAGGTGGAAAGGTCTTATGGTTTGTTGAACAGGTTGATGTAAACAGGGATAGTCTGGCAATGGGAGGGAGTATGGCACTCTTTTCTCCATTAAATATTGAGGATCAATTGTTTAAATATGGTGTAAGGATAAATCCAGTCCTGATCCAGGATACTGATTGTATGATTATTCCAGTGAGGAAAGGCTCCAGGAATAACCAGCCACAGTATCTTCCGGTTCCGTGGATCTATTACCCCTTACTTTATACCTCCGGTTTTAGCCCCGTAACACGTAACCTTAATAAGGTAAAGGGTGAGTTTGTGAATTATATAGATACGGTAGGTGGCGACCCCGCTATCAGAAAACAACTCCTGCTGGCAACTTCTCCGAACAGCAGGTATGTAAGCCCGCCAAGACTAATCTCCCTGGACGAGTTCAGAGATCCTCCCCCTGAAGATTTATTTAATCAGTCATTTCTGCCGGTTGCAGTCCTTCTGGAGGGTGAGTTCACCTCTCTGTACAAGAACAGGATCAGTGCCTATGATGGAAGGGAGCTTGCTGATAAAAGCAGACCAACAAAAATGATTGTGGTTGCCGACGGTGATATCATCAGGAATGATGTTAGTATTATTGGGAACCGTGTAACACCTCTGCCTCTGGGTCAGGACAGGTATTCCGGGCAGGTTTTTGGCAACAAGGATTTCATTGTGAATTGCCTTAACTGGCTTGTAGATGATAAGGGTATTGTTGATCTCAGATCAAGGGAGATGAGAATTCGTCTTCTGGACAGCGAAAGGATCAATAAGGAGCGGTTGCTCTGGCAACTAATGAATTCTGCCGGACCTATCCTGATTGTTGCCCTCGGGGGCCTTATCTACTCGATTATAAGGAAAAGAAAATTTGCAGTAAAGAAATAGACTATGCGCTTTCGGTTTCATATTGCAGGAGTATTAATCCTAGTACTGATTACCCTGGTACTTATTTTGAGCAATAACGGCCTCTTTAATACAAACGACAGCAACTTTGCAATTGATTCAAAAGAAGAGATAGAGCGTATTGAAATAGAATCAGGTGAAGATCGCCTCGTATTGAGTGAGTCATCGGGTGGATGGCTTGTTAATGCCAAATGGCCGGCCAGAGAACCGGCAATTGACTTCCTGATCAAAACACTCCGGGGGCTTGAAGTAAAATCCACAGTCTCGGATGAACTATTCAAATCAGAAATAACCAACAGGGACATTAACCCGGTGGAGGTTAAGGTTTATGGCGCGCGGAAAATGCTTTCGGGTTTCATGATATTCAGAACAGAGAATATTCCGGGTGGCAATATAGTAAAGAAGAATACCAATTCGAAACCCTACATCGTCCACCTCCCGGGTTATGACCTGAACCCGGGAGCACATTTTGTTACCGATATAAGATTCTGGAGGCCATATTCTGTTTTTGATCTCTCAAACGGCAGTATTGAGTCGGTTAGTCTTGCTTACGGGGGGAAAGAGGAGGCTGATATAATGATCTCATCAAATGATACCGGCTATGTGATTATGCTTAAAGGTAAAAGCCCTGACTCGGTTGATACAACAAGCATCAGACGGTACCTGGCCTATTTTTCCTATGTCCCTTTCGAGAGATGGGCATTTGACCTTGAAGAGGCAGAAAGACTTAAAATAGTTGAGCAGGTTCCTGAATTCAGAATAGGGGTGAAATTCTCTGATGGGCGGTCTGTTACTTTTTTTGGCTGGCAACGGATTATATCTTCCGGTGAAAGTATTGAATATGATACTGATAGGATATGGGGCAGTGTCAACAATGGAGATGATATTTTCATAGCCCGGTATTTCGATATTGACCCGCTTCTGAAATCAGTTGATTATTTTTCCCGGGACTGATTTTTATTTGAGGATAATAGTTTTTTTTACTAATATTGGTAATTCAATGCAGCGATGATAAAGCTCTTCAATTCATGAGCTTTTCGCAAATAATTTTGGGTCGGTAACCTGAACATGCAGGATGGTATCCGAACAATAAAGTTAAAAATATTATATATGAAATTTGTAGTATCGAGCACTGAACTTTTAGGCCATTTGCAGGGAATCAGCAAGGTTATCAGTACTAAGAATACACTTCCCATTCTGGATAATTTTCTCTTTAAGCTTAGCGGTAAAAAGCTTGAGATAACAGCTTCTGACCTGGAATCAACCCTGATCACATCTATGACCCTCGATAACGCTGATAGTGATGGCAGCATTGCTATCCCGGCACGTATCCTTCTTGATACCCTTAAAGAATTTTCGGAACAGCCCCTGGCTTTTGATATTAATCTGGATACCCTGGCTGTGGTAATCAGTTCGGAAAAAGGAAAGTACAGTATTGTCGGGCAAAACGGGATTGATTTTCCTGCCCTTCCGGCTATCAAAGAGGAAAAGAAATTCGTCTTCTCAGTAGGTGCAGATATATTGCTTGCAGGGATCAGCAAAACACTGTTTGCCACAGCTGACGATGAACTCAGACCGGTAATGGGAGGAATTTTTTTGGAAGCAGGTACTGATAATCTCACCTTTGTTGCTTCAGATGCTCATAAGCTGGTAAGATATAAGAGAACCGATGCTAAGGCAGATGATAATTCTTCATTCATTCTCCCTAAGAAGCCGGCTTCCCTTCTTAAGAATATCCTGCCACGGGAAGAAGAAACGGTTCTGGTAGAGTTTGATGACAAAAATGCTCTCTTTACCCTGACGGAATATAAGGTAGTATGTCGTCTTGTAGAGGGAAATTACCCTAACTATAACTCAGTCATTCCTACAAATAACCCCAGGAAGATAACCGTTGATCGTGTTGAGCTGCTGAACACACTCAAAAGGGTTTCTGTATTCTCCAATCAGGCCAGTAATCTGGTGAAACTTGAACTAACTGGAAATCAGATCAGGGTATCTGCACAGGATATCGATTTTTCAATATCAGCTTATGAGAGAATAAACTGCCAGTATGAAGGCGAGGAGATAGAAATTGGATTTAAGTCAGTATTCCTTCTGGAGATACTTGCAAATATAAGTTCGCAGGATGTGGTAATTGAGCTTGCAGATCCAAGCCGGGCAGGTCTGCTCCTGCCTTCTGAACCTGAAACTGATTCAGAAGACCTTCTGATGCTTCTGATGCCGATGATGATTAATGCCTGATCGGATTCGAAATAGTTTAGCTTGCTTTAATTGATTTAATATTGGGAAGGTGGTCTCGGTTTAAGAGACACTTGAAATCTCTGTTATGGAATTAAACTTAAAACGTCCTATTGCTTTTTTTGATCTTGAAACAACAGGTATAAGTATTACCAGCGACCGGATAGTAGAGCTCTCGGTACTGAAGATAAATACCGATGGGAAGGAGGAGTGGTTTAACGAAAGAATTAATCCGGGTATCCTGATCAGTCCGGAGGCCATCGCGATCCATGGCATAAAGGATGAGGATGTAAAGGACTGTCCTGGCTTTAAAGAGATAGCTAAGAACCTTGCCGGATTTCTTGAGGGTTGTGACCTGGCGGGCTATAATGCGATCAAGTTTGATATACCCATGCTGGCTGAAGAGTTTCTCAGGGCTGATGTGGATTTTGATATCAGAAAAAGAAAATATGTTGATGTACAGGTTATTTTCCATAAGAAGGAGCAGAGAACATTAAGTGCAGCATATAAATTCTATTGTAATAAAAATCTGCATGATGCGCATAGTGCAAAGGCCGATACCCTTGCCACATATGAGATACTGAAAGCCCAGCTTGACCGCTATAGCAACCTGAAAAATGATGTTGAAAAACTATCTGAATTCAGCTCGTATAATAAGATAGTTGATCTGGCTGGCCGTATAATCCTTAATAAGGAGGGGATTGAGGTATTCAATTTTGGCAAGCATAAAGGCCGGCCTGTTGAAGAGGTTCTCAGGGAGGAACCCAGTTATTACTCATGGATGATAAACGGGGATTTTCCCCATTATACCAAAAAAGTCCTGACTGAGATACGACTCAGGAATTTTAATCAGAACAATTCATAAGTATTTATTAATGAAGATCATTTGCGTTGGACTGAATTACAGGGACCATGCCATTGAGATGAACAGGCCTTATCCTGATGAACCAATTATATTTCTCAAACCCGATTCATCAATATTAATCAACAATAAGCCCTTTTTCATACCTGTTTTTTCGGGTGATATCCATTATGAAGCTGAAGTGGTTCTTAAAATATGCAGGGTTGGCAGGTCAATAGCAGAAAAGTATGCCCATCGCTATTATGAGGAGATCACGATCGGTATAGATTTTACTGCACGCGATCTTCAGAAAAAACAATCCGGGGCAGGCATGCCATGGGAGATTTCAAAATCTTTTGACGGATCGGCTCCTGTTGGCAGGTTTATACCATGGAAGGGCCTGCCTGACAAAGGCAATATCAGCTTCATGCTCAATAAAAACGGGGAGAGGGTGCAGTCAGCCAGTACCTCTGATATGATATTCGGCTTTGACAGTATAATTGCCTATGTGTCGAAATTCTTTACCTTGAAAACAGGTGATCTCATTTTTACGGGTACACCATCAGGAGTTGGCAAAGTAAATCGAAACGACCGCCTCACAGGATACATTGAGGGTGAGAAGGTAATAGATTTCAATATTAAGTAGTAATGTTTCCTTAAAAGCGTTAATATCTGTTATTAATCGCCAAGCGGAAGTTCTGTTATTTCATTTAACCTCGTGACCGGATATAACCTGTTCCATTTCTCAATCTCCGAGTAAGGTGCTTTCTGATATAGGTATTGCAGCTGTGCCAGCGGATCACTGGCAAAATCCGGGTCCTCAGTTTTCTTCCTTTCAAACTCCTGCCTCAGCTCTTCATCCTGCTCAACCAATTCCATAAGATGACTCTCGAATCCCCAGATGGAATAAAAGTCGTGTGATTCGAGGATGGAATCGAAGAAGTTCCATACAAAGTATGAATCAGGGGCGTGAGGTTCCAGCATTTCAACTATATACTTGTTAGAGAATTGGTTAACAAGCACGACAAAATCTCCTTTATAGTATTGCATTGGCTGAGTTACACTGTGTACTTCAACTCCCATGTTAACATGATGTCCCTGAGTGGTTCGGGGAGAGGCTTCTGATTTGTCAATGTAGTATGTCTCCACTTCGATACTTATATCCTCCTTTAGTCTGTAAATCTCCACCTTATTGTTCCTTAGTTTATCTGCGATATCTTCCCATGCCTGGGGGATAATATATGCATATGGTTTTGTAACCTTCAGGGCAGCATCAAATTTTGTGAAGTAGGGGATTGTGTCAGTCCATGGTTTATCATGATCGTAGAATCTACTCCTTCTATTTGACCCTGGTGATTCAACGGATGAATACTCATAACCCTTAAAGAGCAGCTCTTCAGAATAATTTTCATCAAGTTTCCATGAAAGTTCAAACTCCTTCTGCTTCTTAACCGCGATATCGGCAGCATCTTTAAGCTCTCTTATCTCTGTGGCATTCTCACTTGTAAAATCAACGAGCTGGGTAAGAAAATCTACCACCGATCTTACCCTGTCGGGGAAATATTTATAAACCAGATTCTCGGTCATGAACGAATAGCAGTTGAACATCGATGTGTACCCTGTTGAATAATACCTGTTATCATTGTACCCGATAATGCCGCTCCTCATGTTGGCCCTGTCGCGGGTCTGAACATAGGGGATCATCCCATATTCTGAGTTTTTCTCCATCCTGTCATAAAGACCCGGCAACATCTTTTCCTTAAAGAAACTGGCCATAGCCGGATCAAGCTTACTGTATAATGTTGGTATAAGGGTCACCGTGTACTGATGGTCGGAGCCATTCGTGACATGAGTATCCACAAAGACATCCGGATTCAGGTAGGTGAATGTGCCGGCAAAACTCCTGGCGTTCTTCGTTTCCTGCTTGGCAAAATCCCGGTTCAGGTCCATGTTCCTGGCATTTCGCCTTCGCCCCTTGTAAACCGGGCCGTTCTGGTTGGTCCTGTAATATTCGCTCCTGTCGAGGGCTCCTCCTATGTTATACACCGGTATAATAGCCAGTACTATGTTATCAAGGTATTTGTACAGGTCATTTTTATTACTCAGTATATCCCATGAGAACTGGATACTGGCGTCAATGCCCTCCGGCTCACCAGGGTGAATACCATTATTTATCATTATAATGCACTTTCCCTTTTTTCGTATTGAGGCCGGATCAAAGTCCCTCTCTTTTGATATCATGAACAGGTGCAGTGGTTTTCCAATATCGGTTTGTCCCATCTCAACAAGCCTGGCTTCCGGGTAATGACGCGCCAGTGTTTCATAGGCAGCGATAACCTGATCATATTCCAGACTGATATTATTATCATACTGAAGGTCAATGTCAACCTCACCAACTCTTTTACACGATAAAGAGATTATTGTTGCCAGTAATAATGTAACAGCTATCCTTTTCATAATTTCCCGATTATTTTTTCGAAAATTAATAAAAAAATAGTCCGATTATTCCTGACCGAACCATTTTTACAACATTAAAACTAATCATGGATCATCTTTTCAGCAAGCTCCAGAATGGTAGTATCATCAAATGTGACCAGACCTCCATCAGGCCCTTGTTCAAGGTGTATCCCGATACTTTCACCCCTGTCGTAGTTCCAGCCACCGAAATAATTTCGGACTGTCTCTTCACTCAACTTAAGTTTATCTGCAATGCTCCTTACTCCTCCGTCGGGAAGCTGATCCTTTATTTCCCTCAGCTTATTGAAAGTGATAGTTCTGCTCATTTGTGATATGTTTTTCATGATTGTATTTATTCAAGCCCATTTAAAACTAACAATAATGCAAATAATCAACCGGAATTTGAGATTAATTAATATAGTTTTAAGTGGTGCCATAATCATAAATAGTTCCTGTGTCTCTTATTATATAGACTCTATAATCACCCAGATAGTTAAATCCGTATTTCAAATATAGGTTCAATGCTTTCCTGTTGGATTCGTGAACCTCAACCTTAACCTGAATCCCTTTATCCTTAATATATTGCAATGATCTTTCAAGCAGTATTTTTGAAAGTCCTCTGCCCTGGTATGCCGGGGTAATACCAAAATGATGAAGATGTATTCTCCTGCCGTCATAAGTCATCCACGAGGTGCCAATAATCCTGTTTACTGCAGACTCCTCCAGAACAAGTAAACGCCCCCCGATCCCGACACTCTCATCTATGGTCTTCTCGTTGTCACCTCTTTCGGCTCCCCCCATGCCTGTCTCTTCCCATAGCTTATTAACACTGTCAAAATCTGATGGAGTATAATCCCTTACCCTGTATTCACTCATCAGTGATCATATTTTTATGACGTAGACCTGACCTGTTTCATCTTTCACCACCCTGATCTTATCCCCCTTCTCAATATAGCCGATCTCTGATCTTGCATCATATACCTCATTATTGATCATTACCTTACCCGAAGGACGAAGCATTGTATGTGCAACTCCGGTAAGACCTATCAGTGATTTCTGTTGAACTGAATCAACACCTATATATCCCTCGGTCATGTTCTGTACCTTTTGCAGTGTAAGCCGACCCAGCAACCGGTTCGAAGTGAATAGCTTCTTGCTGGCCCAGAGGGAAGCAATAAAGGCTATGAACATTGACAGTATCACAATTGTGAATGCTGTCATGGCCTCTTTAATTCCATCAGGTGATGGGCCGAACTTCCATACGATCTTGTCTATCATTCCGAAGGTAAGACCAATGATGATCCCGGCAATACCCAGAACACCTGCGACTCCAAACCCGGGTATTGCAAATATTTCTACAGCAATAAGGACTATTCCCGCAATAAATACAATAACCTGCCAGTTTGCTGCCAGGCCTTCAAGGTAAAGAGGCGTAAAATATAACAGTGCAGCAGCCAATGATGCTATAAGCGGGAAACCCACTCCCGGTGACTGAAGCTCAAAATATATACCTCCAATAATGATCATAATAAGAAGACCTGATACGACGGGATTTATAAAGAACTGGATCACCTTCTCCAATCCGCCCGGATTGAACTCAACTATCTCATAATCCTCTATCCCTGCCAGTTCTAATACTTCAGGGATATTGCCTGCCTGCCCCTCACAAAATCCAAGTTCTATTGCCTCCAGTGTTGTGAGGGTAAGAACGCTCCCGGTATCACTTACACCTTTTACAAATACTTTGGGATCGACCATCGATTCTGCTATCTCCGGATCCCTGTGCCACACCAGGGTTGTGTCACCATTCTCAACTTTCTGCTTTTTGCCATGCGCTTCAGCCGTTGATCTCATCATGCCCCTCATAAACGACTGGTATTTATCAGGTACCTGTTCGCCTGTCTGGTTGACTACTGTGGCCGCACCGATGCTGCCTCCGGGTCGCATATAGATAGAGTCTGCTGCGATTGAAATAAGTGCTCCTGCTGAAATAGCCTGATTATCAATAAATACTATAACCGGTTTTGAATAGTTCAAAAGGGCGGTCCTTATAGAATCTGCCATATCGACCTGTCCTCCATAGGTGTTCATATGAATAAGGATATAATCGGCGCCGGCTTCCGTTGCCTCTTCCAGACTCATTTTGGTTGTTCTCCAGATAGGTGCTGCAATTACTTTCTTTATATCATATTTATAAACAATTATTTTTTCTGCTTCCTGTGAATGGGAGTTAACTAATGAGACTATCATTATCACCAGGCAGAAAGCAGCAAGTCTTTTCATTTCAATATTCTATTATTTCCTTAAGATAGTCAAAAAATCTGTTCATGGCCATTTTTTTATCCTCATTTAGCCTGAAATCAATGTCATCATGGAGATATGATATTAGTACATCGGGTGGCATAGAGCTGACACTGCTGAACTTCGAAGCAGCACTTTCAATGTTTGATGCTCCAAACGTAAGCGCCTTATTGAAAAATTCAAGAAATTCTTTATCGATTTCCTTTGTGGCAGCCCAGCAAGCAAACACAAATGGCAGTCCGGTAAAACGATTCCACTCCAGTGCCAGATCAAGCCGGTAGGGGTAACGATTTTCAAAGTTAAAGCATTGATCCCCAATCAAAACCAGTCCTTCTTTTGCGCCAATGTTATGAAAATCGAAATCAGGTCCGGTCCCTTCCCATTCAAAATTAGTTTTCCAGTATTTCTTTGCCAGTATCCTGGTCAGGGCAACCGAGGTCCTGGATCTGTAATCGAGAAAGATCTTCCTTAATTCGCTGAATGGTGAATTGGTCAGCAGGAGGACTGTTCTCACCGCACCATTGGTACCAATGCAATAATCGCTTATTATTTTGTATCCCTTTATATCTGGAAGTGCAGCAATCGGGACAAGACTGATATCAACTTCTCCGGCAGCCAGCTTTCGGGCACATTCAGCAGGATGATCTATCTCAATGGTGGCTTTTTCTTCTATTCCTGATTCCCTGAGACCATACAGCAGTGGGTAGGTGTTTGCATAACGAACAGCGGATATCCTTATTTTGCTCATTTTTTTCTACATTTATCCCATCCACAAATGTCCGAAATTACAAAAAATCAGTTTTTTTTCCTCTCACAAAGTAGTAAATTTACGGTTGGTCATCTTATCGAACGATAAATTATCTGATAATGGATCTCAACAAGCTAACAGCAATATCACCTGTCGATGGCAGGTATCGCAATAAAGTCTCCGAGCTATCAGACTATTTTTCTGAGTTTGGTCTGATACGGTACAGACTGAAATCTGAGATTGAGTATTTTATCGCACTGTGTGAAATACCTTTACCACAGCTTGAAGGATTTAATCCTGATATGTATGAAAAGGTCAGGGTAATATACGAAATGTTTACGCTGAAGGAAGCTCTGAGAATAAAGGAGATTGAATCAGAAACAAATCATGATGTTAAAGCGGTAGAGTACTATATCAAGGGAAAGTTCAAGGAACTGGAATTGACCGAATGGTCTGAATTTATCCACTTTGGGCTTACCTCCCAGGATATAAATAACACAGCCACACCATTATCAATGAAGGAATATACCGAGGATCTGTACCTTCCTCTGGTATATGATCTGAGGAATAAAATTGAGGAGATGGCCATGGAATGGGAAGATATTCCAATGCTGGCCAGGACACATGGCCAGCCTGCATCACCAACGAGACTTGGAAAAGAGATGCGTGTTTTTTCGGAACGACTTTCCCGTCAGATTATACAGCTTGGTACGATACCATGGTCGGCTAAATTCGGAGGAGCAACAGGTAACTTTAATGCACATTATGCAGCATACCCCGAAATAGACTGGAACCTGTTCGGCGACCATTTTGTAAACGATATTCTTGGATTGTCAAGATCATGGCCGACAACCCAGATTGAACATTATGACAATATGGCAGCCCTGTTCGATTGCCTGAGAAGGATAAATACAATCCTGATCGATTTTTGCCGTGACATCTGGAGTTACATTTCATTTGATTATTTCAAGCAAAAGATCATAAAAGGTGAGATAGGTTCTTCTGCCATGCCTCATAAAGTCAATCCCATAGATTTTGAAAACGCTGAGGGTAATTTAGGTATAGCCAACTCAATATTCGGGCACTTTGCTGAAAAACTACCTGTTTCGAGACTACAGCGCGATCTTACCGATTCAACAGTCTTAAGGAACATTGGAGTGCCTGCTGCACATTCTGTCATTGGATTCAAATCCCTGTTACGGGGTATTGGCAAGCTCATAGTAAATAAAGATAGGATTGAATCTGATCTTGATGACAATTGGGCCGTTATAGCCGAGGCAATACAGACCATACTCAGAAGGGAGGGTTACCCTAAACCCTACGAAGCTCTTAAAGAACTAACCAGGACAAACAGCAGGGTAACAAAGGAAACTATACGGGAATTTATTGAAGAACTGCAGGTTAATGATGATATTAAGGAAGAACTCTTCAGCATCACACCCTTTAATTATACCGGCAGGTAAGCTATGAAACGATTCAGGGTATTACTCACATTTATCATGCCCTATAAGTGGTATGCAATACAGAATATAATCTATAATATTCTTTCAGCTGCCTTTGCACTTTTTTCCTACAGTCTCGTGAGCCCATTCCTCAAGATCCTGTTTGGAAAGATCGAGTCAGCAGTTCCACCTGGCGAATTCGACTATACCTTAAGATGGTTAGAGAAACTGATGAACTATTACGTGTCGGACTATATTGACAGATTCGGACCTGTCGGTGCATTGATAGGGGTTTGCTTGCTGGTTGTTATTGCAAGTTTTTTCAAGAACCTGTTTGTGTTTGTTGCCAATAATGCAATGGCATATCTCAGGGCCGGTACAGCCAGAGATATGCGGAACAGGTTGTATGATAAGGTAATAAGACTGCCGGTTTCATATTTTACCGAAGCACGCAAGGGTGATGTGCTTACACGAATGTCGAATGACGTGCAGGAGGTACAGGTGTCTGTTATGGGTTCATTGACGATGCTTTTCAGGGATCCGATAACTATAATGATCTTCCTTGTGTACCTTTTCATGAGTAGCTATAAGCTAACTCTTTTTGCCATTGTGCTGATGCCTTTGAGCGGATGGTTAATTGGCAGGATAGGGAAGTCGCTCAGGTCAGTCTCTTTCAGGGGACAACAAAATCTTGGAAGACTGCTTTCGATCGTTGAGGAGACTCTGACCGGACTAAGGATAATAAAATCCTTTAATGCAGAGGATAAGATGAACGATCAGTTTGAGAGGTCAAATGAAAAATTTACAAAGATATTCAGGAGGGTTATCCGGAAAAGATATCTTGCCAGCCCGACAAGCGAATTCCTTTCCACAATTGTACTTATGGTGGTTATGTACTTCGGAGGAATACTTGCTCTTCAGGGATCTGATGCAATGACATCCGATAAATTAATGGCGTTCCTTGTTGTCTTTTCACAGGTAATACCCCCGGCTAAGAATATTACGACAGCATACTTCAATATTCAGAAGGGTCTCGCCTCTCTCGACAGGATAGATGAAATCTTAACTGCAGATGATAAGATCATTGAGAAACCGGATGCAATAGCAGTTAATAGTTTTAAGGATGAGATATGCTATGATGAGGTCTCTTTTGCCTATAGTAAAGAATTGGTTATCAGGGATATTAACTTTACCTTGAAGAAAGGCCAAACCCTGGCAGTTGTCGGGAAGTCCGGATCTGGTAAATCGACCCTGGTTGACCTGCTCCCAAGATTTATGGATATTGATAGCGGTAAAATCACTATTGATGGTATTGACATACGTGATTACAAGCTAAAGGATCTGAGATCGTTGATGGGTATCGTGAGCCAGGATACAATTCTGTTCAATGATACATTCAGGAATAATATATCGTTCGGGCTTGATAAAACGACCGACAATGAGATTGAGTATGCAGCGAAGATCGCCAATGCTCACCAGTTCATAATGGAATCAGACGGAGGTTATGATTATATGGTGGGTGAGGGAGGAACCAGGCTTAGCGGTGGCCAGCGCCAGCGCATAAGCATAGCCAGGGCTGTTATGGTAAATCCTCCTATCCTGATCCTTGATGAAGCTACATCCGCTCTTGACACCGAATCAGAAAGACTCGTACAGGATGCTATTGAGAATCTGATGAAAAACAGGACCTCGATCGTTATTGCTCATCGCCTTTCAACTGTACAGCGTGCTGATATGATTATCGTCATTGATGAGGGCAGGATTGTGGAGGGTGGTACACATAAAGAGTTAATCAGGAATAAGAATGGAGTCTATTACAAACTCTACCAGTTGCAGATGATGCAATAAGCAGTTTTATCCATGATGTTGGGCTTTTACGATTTATTTTTAAATTCAATTTCCAATGGACTGTAAGGTAAGTGAGAATTTTATTTCCCTGGCCCTGAACCCGAAATCAGGCAGTTTTATGATTTTCGGTAACTACCTCACATATGGTATTCTGGGATCCATTTTAATGGACCTGGCTATCGGCAATAAGATAAACATATCCGATCGCAGGATACTGGTCAACCAGGATAGTGGAATTAGCGGCATCCGCACGCATGACAGGATGATGGAACTGCTATCAAAATCATCCCGTCCGGTTAAGATAAGCAACTGGCTCAGAAAACTGTCATTTACTGCAGGATGGTACCGTCGTGAAATGATGAAAATGCTGGTTGATAACGGCAGGTTAAAGAGGGTGGGAAAAAGGTTCCTCTTTATTCCCTGCAATCTACATTACGTATCAGATATCAGTCGTTACAAGAAGCTTATCCTGAGGTTCAAGGATATAATTCTCTATGGTAAAAAGCCTGATGAGGCAGAGATCATGACCCTGGGCTTGATCTTCGCATGTAAGCTGCACAGGGTACTGGCTACTGAAAGCACCGAACGGCAAAAGGTGCGAAGATCACTCAAGAAGTTAATCAGGGATAATCCGGTCGCATCCGATGTCAATAAAACAATAATGGAGATGCAGGCAGCTATTACTGAAAGCATAACTGCAACGGTTGCCGCTGGTGGCGGACCAAGGTAGCTATGGAAATACCTTTGTAGAATCTATATTAAAATATATAATTAAGTTTAAAAAGGCTTAAAGAAGGAGGTTTAAAAAGTTTAAGAAGTTTATCAATAAATGCAATTAATAATGAACATCGCAAATCAATAAATCCCTGTTCAACATCCTCCTGCCCGGGCGCAGTCAGGATATTCAAAAGGATACCTGCATCATTGTTCCGGTATATCTGACCTCTTTTGTTTCACCTCCCGGGATCAGGGCCACTCTAAAGGTTCGTTCTGAAGTCGGCATGATAACTCCATCAATGGTAGCCGGCTCAATAATAAGTTTTCTCGCTTCATTGTTCCATGAGAGATGTGTTAAGCTGAATACACCTTCGAGATAATTATTGCTGATTCCATCATCCGTGTAAAGGGTATAATCACCATCTGTACCAGTATAAATTCTCAGAGTAGTAGGCTCATCCAGCTTCTGGCTTGTATACTGCCTTACCGGATCAAACGGAATGATTGCACCGGCACACACGAATATTGGCATTATAGAAAGATCCACTTCGCGGGTTATGGTCTGCCTCCCCTCATGGCGGGCATTCGTGAACCAGTCATACCATATTCCCTCAGGCAAATAAACATCACGGCTGGTAGCATCTTTTTCAAAGACAGGTGCGATCAGCAAAGCCCTTCCCCAGAGATATTGGCTGCCATTTACTATAGCCTCTCTGTCATCCGGATAATGAAGCCACATTGCACGCATAAAAGGCAATCCGGTACTCCGGGCCTCCCATGCAAGAGTGTAATTGTAGGGCAGCAGCTGGTAACGCAATTCATCATACTGCCTGCAAACCGGTTCAATGGTTGGGTTATTTAGTTCAGACAGACTGGGATTGCTGCTATTCTCGAGAGGTCCCATTTCGCTCAGTCCCCAACCCCATGGAAGTCGTGTCCACCATGTACGGCCATGCGAACGAAATGAGGGGCAGAAAGCGCCGAACTGAAACCAGCGCACATACAACTCACCGGTCAACTCATCACCCGGATAAAATCCTCCTATATCGGATCCCCAGTATGGAGAAAGGCTCAGGGAGTGGTTAATACCCACGGCAACCTGTCCCTCAAGTGTTTTCCATGATGATTCGGTATCCCCTGACCATACCCAGCCACCCCATCGTGCTACTCCCAGGTGACCGTTACGATGGAGGCTCCAGGGCCTGAGATCAGGTTGTGTCGATATTGGTCCCTGGTAATATAACCTGTGCCTGTCAATCCTTTCGAACAGATTGAACCAATCTCCTTCATCAGGCCACCAGGCATCTACACCACTATTTACCAGGTCAATATGCTGGTTCCAGTAATCCAGCATGTGCGATTCATTAACTGTTTCACCTTCTCCTGGCGGTATCCAACCGCTCAGGGTAGGCAATTTATCGCGACTCCAGGGAACAATGTGGGTTATTACCTTAACGTTGCGTGAATGAAGATCAGCAATCACCTCTGCCGGTTCTCTGAGAAAGACCTCCGGATTAAAATCAAATGAAGGTTGGGTTGTGTTCCATCCCCGTGGACAGAATCCTGTCCCTAAATATATCACCGCATCCAGAGGGATCTCTTTTTCACGGAAAGTATCGACAATATCCAGCAGCTGATTTTCATCCTCGAGCGTACGGTGACTCTGCATATAGCCAAGTGAATACTTTGGAGGCATAACTGCCTGTCCGCCTATCACGGAAACATCCTTCATGAACCATGCCGGATCGGCTGCATCAAAAACAAATAGATCATATACGCCCGGGACTACCTGATCAGCAGGGGGACGGCCCTGCTGCAATCTTTCCATATCCCTTTCCCTCAGGGAGGTATCATTTTCCGGGGAGGGCGGATCCCAGGGTATGAACATACCACTTTCTTCCTTTTCCATATCGACCTCTACCCAGGGAGTTGTCATAAACAGGCCCCATCCTTTGGTACCCGCGAGTAGAGCCACAGGATTCCGGGAGCCGTAGGCGTTTGATTGCCAGCGCGGTGCCATTTCGTGAAATCTGCCACGGCGGTCGAATTCAATAGATTCCTCCTGCCATTCCCGGCCCATCCTTGGACCACCTTCGCCCATCCCAAGAACGGGTTTATCGTCGAGCAGGAAGGAAATGTTCCCATCTTGCATAAAAGTTATCTCCTGTATGATCCTGTCCTCAGTACTGGTTACCTTTACAGTCAGTGGGTCAGGCGATACTCTGACAATCAGATTGCCAACCTTTCTGGTGATTTGTTTCCCCAAGCTTAGGATGCTGATAACAGGATCAGAATATTCCTGTTCAGCAAGAGCTGGTGTATAGGGAAATTCAGCTTCAAAAGTGGTTGGCTTCAATGTAATGCGGATGCTATGCTCACCAGCTTCCCGGATCTCAAGTCTGGCAGGCTGTTCAAGAGTGGTGATCTTCTGAGAGCATGAGACCGGAAGTAATAATAGCAATGTAAAAATGGGAAAGATGCGAAGGTTGATTTTGGTAGAAGTCTCCATGATAACCAATATTTACAATATCTAGAATTTGACTTTTCCACTCAGCACATCCTTCCAGCGGATCGATCGGGTAGGCACCAACTCATGTGGCTCCTTCGGGAGGTATTCCTTTAAATCTTCAACCACCTCTTTTGATTCGGGCCGGCCTGCAAGATTATACCACTCTTCGGGATCGGTTTTAAGATTATACAATTCCTCTTCCTTATTATCATAGATGATATAGTGCCATTCTTCTTTCCTGACAGAATAATGATTGTGTCCAAGTGTGCTAATAATAGCTCTATTTGTCAGACTATCAGGTTTTTCAAGAAAGGGGATAAGGCTTTCCCCTGTAATTCCTTCCTTTGAAGGTAGTCCGCACAGTTCGGTTAATGTAGGGAAGATATCTAACAATGAGACGTTACTGAAGCATGTTATTCCATCCCGGGATCCTTCAGGTAATCCTTTTGATCCCTTCGGGACCCTTATCATCAGGACAGAGTTTATAACATTCTCCCATAGGGCAAACTTCCGCCAGTGCTGTTTCTCTCCAAGCTGCCATCCATGATCCGAGAAAATTACTACAATTGTATTTTCTGCATATTCACTTCTTTCAAGAGCATCCAGTACTGTTCCGGCCAGATGATCTGCATAATTTATTGAGGCAAGATATCCCTGTACAGCTTCTTCCCATTGTCCGGCATCAGTAACCTGCCTGTGATATCTACCATTTGCTGTTCTGCGGGCCAGTTCAGGAAGATCTTCCCAGTCCTCATTATAGATATTTGGAAGTTTTATTGAATCAATCGGAAATTTGTCATAATATTCCTGTGGCACATACCAGGGTAAGTGAGGACGATACAAACCACATGCAAGGAAGAATGGTTTGTCATGTTTACTGTCAAGCTGGTCAATTATCCACCTAACTGAAGAAAAGTCTCCGGTTTCTCCGGTACTGTAAGGAACCGGGGCCCAGTCAAAAGCCACATACATACCTTTGAAATAGGGCATGTTAAATGTAATTCCCTTTGGGTCATCCTCCCTTATTTCATTATCCTGCATCCTGAACAGCGTATCTCCTGTAACCGAATCAATTGCAGGAAGATAGTAATCTGGCATATGCTTGATCTTCGAAGGATAATATTCATTCCACGACCTTGGGTCAGGCATATTTCCATGATAGATCTTACCTGCACCTCCCGTCCAGTAACCATGATTCATGAAATATTCCGGAAGAGTAAGCTCATCATTTACAACATCTCTCCAGACCTGCGGATTATTATACAGCCCGGTAACGTATGTGTGCTTACCGGTAAACAGTGCAGTTCTAGAAGGATTGCATGATGGTGATGCACAATAGGCATTATTAAACATAACAGCATTCCCGGCAAAGGCTGCAAGATTGGGGGTTAATGATTGGGGATGCCCTCCCATAGGCTCAATCCAGTTGTTGAGGTCATCTATTGAGATCAACAGGATATTAGGTTTTTCAATAATTTCAGCTGAATTATTGATGCAGGATGGGGATGCCAGAATTATTACAATTATGACATACAGGTATTTTATCACTATTCTCATTGTCAGGAACGGATTGTTTTCAAAAGCAAAGTTAGAAAATATGAGTCAATAACTCTTTATTAGTCCGTAATGAGAAAATATTGCTGCGGATTGAACATAATTTATAAGGAAATTAGGAAAGAGCTGGTAAATGACCGGATCATGACGGCTAATGAGACCAGATACAATGCCTCTCCCCGATAATAGCATATTGAAGCCAAATCCGGTGGATAAATGAGGGAGAGGTTAAAGGAGGTTTATGGAGGTTTAAAAGGAATCATGCGAGCCGGAGGATGTAAAACACACTCCCATGGCAGGCCCCTTTGATAGTAAATGTTCAACCAGGCATCCATACGCAACCATTACCGGGCATTAACCATCTATTAGTTGTATGTGAACAGGCCATTGCAACTGAAATAATACATTTTCACCTCAATTTACAAGGAATCATTATAAATAATTGATAATAAAAAGCAATAACAGAAATTCTTAGATATTTGTATCTATTTGATTAATGGGTATTTATTGTTTAAGACGATTTAGTACAATTCAATGAGTTACCGGCTAAAATGACTTTTTAAAGCACATTTCAATTATTTTAATTATATTTGCTTCAAGGCATGGAGGAAAATTGTTGGCAGATTAACTTAAACCTAAAACCACAAAGAACCATGAAAGATACTTCTGTTCCCTGATTATTATAATTCTGTTCCCTGATTATTATAATTGATTATTATAATAATATGATCAATTATTAATTTTCAGGAGATAATAGGATTATGCCGGATCAATTAAAATCATTAATAAATTATTTGTTTAACCCTTTATTTTTAAACCTAAATAATTAACGTATGAAAAAAGTTTCAGTTTTAATTATGTTCCTGGCCTTCCTGGGCTTACAGTTAGTTCAGGCACAGACCAGACAGATCACCGGTACTGTTACCAGTACAGAGGACGGGACAACACTACCCGGTGTTCAGATTGTTGTTGTGGGCACTACTATTGGTGCAATCACTGATATTGATGGACAATACTCGCTGGCTGTACCGGAATCTGCCACAACATTGCGGTTTTCATTCGTTGGAATGGAAACACAGGAAATTGACATCGCTGGCAGATCGGTCATCGATATAGCGATGAGCGAAGACCTGACAGCACTGGGTGAGGTTATTGTCCTCGGTTACAGCACCAGGGGCAAGAACCAGATCACAGGTTCTACGGTGCAGTTATCATCCGAGCAGCTGAAGGATGTTCCTGTTACTTCTGTTGACCAGGTACTTCAGGGCAAGGTTGCAGGACTGGTTATTAACACAAACTCGGGTACTCCCGGATCAACCCAAGTGATCAGGATCAGAGGTGTTGGTTCTATCACTGCAAGTAATGATCCTTTGGTCGTAATTGATGGTGTACCGGTAATCCAGGGTAACGTCGCCGGTAGTTCATCAAGGTCTTCTTTAAATTCGCTTGCTGCTATCAATAGCAACGACATTGAATCACTTACAGTATTAAAAGATGCTTCTGCCACATCTGCTTATGGTGCAAGAGGATCCAATGGTGTAATTGTGATAACCACCAAGAAAGGAAAAACAGGTGATACCAGATTTAACCTGACCTCCTCCTATGGTTTTCAGAATAAGGCAACCGATGGACGTACGGTATTAACTGCAGCCCAAAGAGAAGAACTTTACCTCGAAGGTATATATAATTCTTTTGGAGACACATATGGATTTACTGAGGCTGAAGCCTATGACTGGGCATTGGCAAATAATTACAGTGAAGCCTTTGAGCTGCAACAATGGAGACTTAAAGGCCGTCGGGAAGGCGACTGGGAAGGTGCTACAATGAACAAGAATGCACCTGTACTGAATGTTAACCTGTCAGCCACAGGTGGAGATGAAGTATCCAGTTTTTATACTTCTATTGGATATACTGATCAGGAAGCTACTGTTGTAGGTAACACATTTGTAAGGTTTACAGGGAATTTGAATTACACAAGGAATTTCGGTGAAAGGTTTAGGTTTACTACAACCAATACTGTTTCACAGACAAACCAGGATGATGCGTTTCTTGAGACATCTGCTTATTTCGCTAATCCACATGCTGCAAAATATTTCTCACCTCCAACATTCTATCCATGGAATGATGATGGTACACCGGCTACAGATAACCCAACTACATACAACTACCTGTACCTTATGGATCATGATGTGGTATGGAATAAGATGACACGTTTAATGACCAATAACTTTGTGGAGGTTGATATTATTGACAACCTTAAGTTCAAGACTCTTGTAGGTCTTGATTTTGTCCTTGGTGTATATAAGGGTCATGGGAACAGGAACTATGGAGACGGATTGCAGGAAAACGGTACCACAAGTTCAAGTATAGACCAGGAACTCAACATGGTTTTCCAGAACTCGCTGGATTATAGCCTCACTCTCTTGGACAACCACCGCATTGATTTCAAGGTGCTTGCTGAATTCCAGGAGTACAGGAGTTATGACCTTAGCGGTTATGGTGAAAACTTCCCAACAGATGGTTTGTCCAATATTAATTCTACATCGGCAAACTGGGATGCTGGTTCAAGTTTCTCAGACTGGATGAACCTCTCATACCTTGGTATGGTAAACTATAACTATATGGGTAAATACATTGCTGACTTTACATATAGGAGAGAAGGATCATCAAGATTCGCTGAAGATCAAAGATTTGGTAACTTCTGGGCTGTTGGCGCAGCATGGAATATGAGCCAGGAGAATTTCCTTGCAGGTATATCATTTATAAATAATCTGAGGATCAGGGCATCTTACGGTATCAGTGGAAACTCAAGCGTTGGTCTTAACGCGTATCAGTCATTACTTAACTTTGGTGGTGCCTATGCTGGTCAGGGAGCAGTTACTCCAAGCGGATTTGGTAACCCTGCTCTTACCTGGGAAAAGAACAGGAACTATGATGTGGGTATAGACTTTGCCTTCCTGAACAACAGGATTGATGGTTCTGTTTCATACTTCAATAAGGAGACTTATGATCTTTTACAGAACGTTCCTCTTACAAGGACATCTGGTCACTCAAGCGTAACGCAGAACATTGGATCCATGATCAACAAAGGTATTGAAGCTATAGTGAACTTCGATATTATTCGTACCAACGATTTTAACCTTTCACTCGGTGGTAATTTCGCAACACTTGATAATGAAGTTACAGAGCTGGCCAAAGATGGTCTCGGCAATGATATAATTATCTCAACCGGTACCAGAAGGATTGCGGTTGGACACCCTTACTATGAGTGGCATATGAGAAAGTGGGCAGGTGTTGATCCGGACACTGGTCTTCCGCTCTGGTATCTGAACGGGATTGATGATACAGAAGGTACTACTGGAAATTATAACCTTGCTGTAGCTGAATTCCAGGGTAAAAGTGCCCTGCCAACCTTTACAGGGGGAGTATCATTCCATATTGACTTTAAAGGAGTATACTTTGATGCCAACTTATATTTTGCCCTTGGTCATAAAGTATATGAGGACTGGGCAGGTTATCAATGGGATTCCGGTCGCTATGCAACTGACGCTTATAACGGGGTAGCATTATTAATGAATAGGTGGCAGAAGCCCGGTGACGTAACTGATATTCCACTCATATTGCACGAATACAGGCATCATCTTAACGTCTCAGCCTCCACAAGGTTCCTTTTTGATGGAGACTTTGCAAGGGCTAAAGACCTGGTTCTTGGTTACAACCTGCCAGAATCAATTCTGTCAAAAGTTAAGATTGGAGGAGCCCAGATATATGTCAGGGGTACAAATATGTTTACCTGGGTCAAGGATGAAATGATGAAAGATGGATATGATCCTGAAATTCAAGCAGACGGTTACACAGGGTTTGAAACTCCCGCAGTTAAGTCCTTAATATTTGGTTTAAACTTAAATTTCTAAGACTATGAAAAAGATTTTATATATATTATTTTCAGTCGTCCTGTTGGCCGGAGTTCTTTCTTCTTGTAGCAAGGATTCACTGGAGCCTACTTTAGCTCAGGCAAAAGCGGTTGAGGGAAGTATCAATACAGTTGAAGATGTTATGGGCTTATTGTATGGCGCTTATGACAGGATTACTTCAGGATCTTATTATGGAAGAGACTATATTATCTGGGGTGAGGTAAGAGCTGATAACTGTTTCTCAAATGGAAATTCCGGTAGGTTTGTCGCCGACGCTAAAATGAATTATACTGATGCTTCTGGTTTATGTTGGGCGTCGATCTACCAGGTAATTGCATCTGCTAATATTGTTATTGGCATTGACGAAGCTTCAATTGCAGGTGATGCTGCTATTCTTGCCCACTATAAAGGCCAGGCATACGCAATAAGGGCAATGGCTCACTTCGACCTTCTCAGGTATTATGGCCAGATGCATAATGGAGATGCAGCAGGCCTGGGTGTTCCTTATATTACAGTTTATAAGGGAGAGGATTACGCTCCTGCAAGGAATACCATTTTAGAATGCAAGGCCATGATTGAAGCTGACATAGCTAGTGCTATTGCTAATATGAACCCTGCCTATGATGACGATTCCAAGGAGCTGTTTACTCATTGGGCAGCCCATGCTCTTAAATCAAGGGTAGCTATTTATTTTGGCGACTGGGCAACAGCAATCACTGCCTCTCAGGCTGTAATAAATTCGCAGGAATATGATATTATCCCTGAAGCCGGTTTTGTTAATTTCTGGGCAACCGATGGTGGTGTAAACTCAATATTTGAGTTGGCATATAGCGGTACCGATAATAATAATATCAATGGAATCCAGCAGATATACAGAGGTAGTTCCTATGGTGACGTAGAGGGACTGCAAGATCTGTATGATGCATTTGATGTTGGTGATGTGAGGGCTTCTGCTGAAATGATTGGTCCTGATCCGGATCCTGATCTGATATCGCCCAAACCCTATACTAACCTTGGTAAATATCCTTCAGCCCTCTTTAATGATAATATTGCGATCTTTAGGTATGAGGAGGTTATCCTTAACTATGCCGAGGCATTATTCAGAACAGGTGATAACCCGGGTGCATTAACTCAGCTTAACCTTATCACAGCTAACAGGGGTGCTGTTGCACATGCTGGTACTGTCGATGAGGATATGATTCTTCTTGAAAGAAGAAGAGAGCTTTGTTTCGAAGGAATGAGGTTTCATGACCTGATGAGAACAGGAAGGGATATTCCTCTTCCTCATCCACTTCAGCAGACTCATGAGGGCCCGGCATATGGAAGCTATAACCTTGCCTTCCCTATCCCGAGGGTTGAAATGGAAGCAAATGCTAATATGGTGCAGAATACAGGCTATGGTGTTCAATAAACATTGATTTTATTTAAGAAGAAGGGTGTTCCGGAAACGGAGCACCTTTTTTTTTGTGGTGTTGGATAATGGCATATAATGATGAGGTTATTCAACCCACTCCGGGGTTGATATTTGGCCTTGCACATGCCATCCACGGGTGGAACCGTGGCTACCGTTATTTAATCCCTCCTGGATTATTCCTATGCCCTGCATACCAAATTACTCCCTTATTCGTTTCACTCACAGGGTTTTTCCATTTTCATCTGCCCTCACCCATGCAAGCTGACGGGTTAATCCGGGATTACTCCCCCGAGCGCCCGGGGTCGTGATCCCTTAATGGAGTAGCTTCAAAGCATTTGCAGATCAACGCCTTACGAATATCATTCCTGCGCAAGCAGGTATCTCCTGCTTCGATTCTCCATAGGGATTATTCGTCGTTCCACTCCTCATGATCCCTTGAGAGGGTTTATCTGCAAATGGTCTGCGGAGAAAGAGGGATTCGAACCCCCGGTCCCGATTCCTCGGGACAACGGTTTTCAAGACCGCCGCATTCGACCACTCTGCCATTTCTCCGCCGCAAAGATAATAATTATTTCATTTTCAGAAATTGATGAAGAATATCCGGGAATTATTTGAATCCCGGCGAGCGCATTGGCTTCGAACTTCGCCCCGATTTCTCAGAGCTACGTCCGACGAAGTCGCCGAGCTCGTAAACCCGGTTCCCCTCTGCCTGCGGCGGGGTTAGCGAGCAAATAAAACAAGTTTTATCGGAATCGAAGATTGGCTTCGAACTTCGCCCCGATTTCTCAGAGCTACGTCCGACGAAGTCGCCGAACTCGTAAACCCGGTTCCTCGCTGCTTGCAGCGAGGAGCTTCAGATGCTGTTTTTATAATAACGATCAATCATTCATATATTATTAGGTCAGAATAATGTAAAAAGTGCCTCATTTAGTGGAAAAATGGGCATAAAAGTTTGCTTTTGACGTAAAAAAAAATATATTTGTATTCATATTAATGAAATTTTAACTAACCATAAACACTATTTACCATGACAAAAAAGGAATTAGTAAACGCTATTGCTGACAAAGCTGGTCTTTCAATGAAGGATGCAAGCAGCGCACTTAACTCATTTGTAGATGCTTTCGGTTCTGCAATGAAAAAGGGTGAGAGAATTCAACTTCCTGGTATGGGTACATTTAAGGTAGATACCAGAAGCGCAAGGGTAGTACGTAACCCACAGACTGGCGCCAAGCTCAATGTTCCAGCTAAGAAGGTAGTAAAATTTAAAGCTGCCCCCGGCCTCAGCAAGGGACTCTAAGATCTTTTTAAAACGATTGCTATGAGGGGGTGGGTTGCACCCCCTTTTTTATGGATAAACAACAGTTAATAGAATATTTTCAGCAATTTGTATCTGAAAGGAGAGCCAGGCTGTTTGACAGGATACTTGATCACAGAACAAGATATGTTACTGTGGTTATGGAGGATATCTTTCAACCACAAAATGCTAGTGCTGTGCTTCGAACATGTGATTGTTTCGGAGTACAGGATGTTCATATCATTGAAAACAGGAACAGTTACACGGTAAATCCTGATGTCGCCCTTGGCTCAGATAAATGGCTTACCCTGGTAAAGTACTCACGAACAGATGATAACACATCTGAAGCATACAGCGAACTACGCAGGCTGGGGTACAGAATTGTTGCCACCAATCCACATAAGGGCGATGTAACACTTGAAGATTTTGACCTTACAAAGGGGAAAACTGCCTTTGTATTCGGAACTGAATTGAAGGGTCTATCGTCAAAAGCCACTAATGAGGCTGACGAATACCTGAGGATACCGATGTTCGGTTTTACAGAGAGCTTCAATGTATCTGTTTCAGCAGCCCTGATCCTCCATTATATAACCAACAGGCTCAGAAGCTCCCCGATCGACTGGAAACTGAACCCTGAGGAAATTATCTCCTTAAAACTTGAGTGGTTGAGAAAAAGCATAAAGAATGCTGACCTGCTTGAGAAACAATTTCAGGTCACCTGGAGAAAGAGATAATAATTATTGATTTTTTTTTCTAATTTTGAGCTGACAAGACTGTCAAAAAGCAAAACCTATGAATTGCATTATCGTAGATGATGATAAGCTTTCATGCAAGGTGATCACCGAATTGGTTAGGAGATCCTCCTTCCTTACACTCGTGGGTGTATATGATAGTGCAATAACTGCCAGGAACGATATGATGAACAGGTCGGATATAGACCTTATATTCCTGGATATCCATATGCCTGAGATGGATGGATTCGATTTTATAGGCAGTCTTGAGCATCCTCCGTCGATAATCATAGTTACCAATAATGAGAAGTTGGCAATTAAAGCATATGACTTCGATGTTATTGATTACCTGCTTAAACCGGTGACCTATTCCAGATTCTGCAAGGCTGTTGACAAGGTAATCAGGATCCAGAATAAATCTTTTAGCGAAAACATCGGTCAGCAGGAGATCTTTATCAAGAAAGGATCAACCCTGGTTAAAATAAAGCTGGATGATATTGTCCTGGTTGAAGCGCTTGAGAACTATGTTGTATTACATACCGACAGGGAAAAGTTTACCATTCATTTTACAATGAAGGCTATTGAACAGCAGCTGCCTTCATACCTTTTTATAAGAGTTCACAGATCATATATAGTAAATAAGAGCCGGATAAATATGATCCGCGATAATGCCCTTGAAATCAGTGGCTATGACGATATGAGAAGTATCCCGATCGGAAAATCATATCGTGACCTGCTTTTGAAAGAGATCAATGTGATGCTGAGATAGTAGATACCCTTATGCTTTCAGAAAAGAGTCTCTTTTTACGCCACCTGGCCCAGACCTCCGCGAATCCAATGATGATTGAGGTTAAGGAAGCCCGGGGAGTATGGCTATATGGTCCGGAAGGAGAAAAGTATATCGATCTGATATCGGGAGTTTCGGTATGCAATGTTGGCCACCGCCATCCGGATGTGGTAAAAGCAGCCAAGGAGCAACTCGATAAATATATGCACCTGATGGTATACGGTGAAATGGTTCAGACACCTCAGGTGGAATATGCCAGGATGATAACTGAATTGCTGCCTTCAAACCTGCAATCAGTCTATTTTGTCAATTCAGGCAGCGAGGCTGTTGAAGGAGCATTAAAACTTGCCAAAAGATATACCGGCAGAAGTAAAATAGTCTCGTTCAGGAATGCCTATCATGGCAGTACACATGGTGCTCTTAGTGTCCAGGGGGATGAATACTACAAAAGTCGCTTCAGACCATTGCTCCCCGACATCCATATCCTGGAATTCAACAGACCTGAATTGCTGGTTGAAATAGACGAAAGAACAGCAGCTGTAATAATTGAGCCTGTACAGGGGGAGGCAGGAATAATAACAGCTGAAAAGGATTTCCTTGAATCACTCCGGCAGAGATGCACGGATAATAGTGCGATTCTGATATTCGATGAGATACAAACCGGTTTCGGACGAACAGGTTTTCTCTTTGCACTCCGGAAATACAATGTAGTACCGGATATACTTCTCCTGGGCAAAGCTCTTGGTGGAGGATTACCACTGGGTGCTTTCATCTCATCAAAGGAGATAATGCATTCCCTTTCTGAAAATCCTGCCCTGGGTCATATCACTACGTTTGGCGGAAATCCTGTGAGCTGTGCAACCGGTATTGCTGCACTTAAGGTTATTATTGAAAATGAGCTGGAAAAGAAAGCTGAAGAAAAGGCACAACTTTTCAGAAAAAGACTGGTGCATAGATCAATAACAGGGATCAGGGGAACAGGCCTGTTTCTTGCTGTTGAACTGGGATCATCCCTCCTTGTCAGTAAGCTTATAAGTGAAGGAACAAAGAATGGCCTGATACTTGATTACTTCCTTTTCTGTGATAATGCTTTCAGGATAGCTCCACCTCTGACTATCAAAAACGAAGAGATTGAATATGCATGTAATAAGATACTTGAAACACTTGATGTTATATCATAAATGGATGTTTGTTGCTGCAGTTGTCTGCAGCTTATGCTCTTTGATTACCAATGCACAGGGACCTGACAGCGATTATTATAACGATAGGATCACTAACCTCTTTGTAAGGCTTGTAGAAGCTGAAAATGACTCTGCAAAGGAAGAGCTGTCAGATTCTATTCTCATTATATTGGAAAAGTATGCCGGGGAAAATTATCTTTTTGATGATCACCTTGATGGTACCAGATATCTTGGTCAGGTAACCTCACCGGATTCACTGATGAAAATACTTACCTGGAACCTGGTATTCTCAGATGGTCGTAATAGCTTCAATTGTATCGTAATTTTTGCGAATGATAATAACGAAAATCGTATTGTTTCGATGAGAGGCAACATGGGCCTCTCCAACCTGAAACAGGATACTATATTGCGGGAAGGGGAATGGTATGGTGCCTTATATTATGATATTCAGCCATTTGTCTATGATGACACCACTTTTTATGTGCTCCTGGGAATAGATCTGAGCAATACGTTTACAACCTCGAAAGTGATTGAAGTACTTGACCCGAACAGTGCTGATGGTTTAATATTTGGATCACCCAGGATTAAATCTCCCAGGGGACTAGCCGGCAGATTCCTGTTTCATTATTCCGCAAGTGTTAGCATGCTCCTCAGGTTTAATGAAAAACGGGATATGATCCACTTTGACCACCTGTCACCATCATCCCCGCAACTAATAGGGGAATTTCAGTTTTATGGCCCTGATTTCTCATATGATGCCCTTGAGTACAGGAATGGCTTCTGGTATTTTATCGAGGATGTGGATATCAGGAATAAAGAATAGGTTCAGAGTTCAGCGTTTTGCGTTGGTCACTGCGTACCGGGCACAGGTTACCGGTCACCCGGCACTGTATTTTTTTCATCCAATCATGACTATTTGTCATATTTGGCTCATTGGCACAACCTTTGAAATCCTCGTGGTGTAAATATTAATTGTCTAATCCGATAAAACACAAGAAATATGCAAAAAGGAAAAATTGGAGTAACAACTGAGAATATCTTCCCGATCATCAAGAAATTCCTTTACTCTGATCATGAAATTTTTCTCAGGGAGCTGGTATCCAATGCAGTTGATGCCACCCAGAAACTTAAGACTCTTGCATCGGTGGGAGAATACGGGGATGAACTGGGTGACATAAAGATTCATGTTTCCGTTGACAAGAAAAAGAAAACCCTGACTGTCTCAGACTATGGCGTTGGTATGACAACAGAGGAGCTTGATAAATATCTTAACCAGATTGCCTTTTCAAGTGTTAATGATTTTATGGATAAGTACAAGGAACAGGCAAATGCAATAATAGGGCACTTCGGCCTTGGCTTCTATTCCTCGTTCATGGTATCCGACAGAGTGGAAGTGGTAACAAGGTCATGGCAACCCGACACAAAGGCTGTAAAATGGGTATGCGACGGGAGCCCGGAATTTACCATCGAGGATGCTGAGCGCGACAGGGTGGGAACAGACATCATACTGCATCTTGATGATGATTCCAAAGAGTTTCTTGAGGAGTCAAAGATAGAAGGGCTGTTGAAGAAATATTGCAAATTCCTTCCGGTTGAGATAGCATTCGGTAAGGAGAAAGAATGGAAAAAGGACAAATATGTTGACACCGGCAAGGACAGGATAATCAACAACACACAGCCGACATGGACCAGAAAACCTGCTGATCTGAAGGATGAAAATTACACAGCTTTCTACAGGGAACTCTATCCGGTTGGTGGTGAACCACTGTTCCATATCCACCTGAACGTCGACTATCCCTTTAATCTTACCGGGATCCTCTATTTTCCAAGGATCAAAAGCAATATTGAAATACAGAAGAATAAGATACAGCTCTACTGCAACCAGGTATTTGTCACAGATTCTGTTGAGGGAATAGTACCGGAATTCCTGACCCTCCTGCATGGTGTCATTGACTCCCCGGATATACCCCTGAACGTATCGAGAAGTTACCTGCAGAGTGACGCAAATGTAAAGAAGATCTCCGGACATATAAATAAGAAGGTTGCTGAAAGACTGAATGATATATTCAAAAACAACAGGAATGATTTTGAGAAAAAGTGGGATGATCTGAAACTCTTTATCGAATATGGCATGATAACAGAGGAAAAATTCTATGAGCGAGCTTCTAAATTTGCCCTTTTTAAGAATACTGACAACAAGTTTTTTACTTATGAGGAGTATGAGAAAATAATCAGGGACAACCAGACCGACAGGAATAAATCACTTGTTTATCTCTACTCAACCGATAAAGAGGGACAATACAGCTATATTGATAAGGCAAAGGCTAAAGGATATGATGTCCTGCTGATGGACGGACAGCTTGATACTCATCTGATTAACCACCTTGAAACTAAATTCAAGGAGAGCAGGTTTGTCCGTGTTGATGCTGATGTGATAGATAAACTGATCGAAAGGGAGGATAAGATAGAGTCGAAACTGACAGGCAAGCAACAGGATAACGTGAGAGCTATGTTTGAAAGCCAGCTGAAGAAAAAGGATCATTTCATAGTACTCACGGAAGCGATGAACGAGACCGAATCACCGGTTATAATTACCCAGTCTGAGTTTATGAGAAGGATGAAGGATATGTCGCAGCTTGGCGGAGGAATGAGTTTCTACGGAGATCTTCCTGATTCTTATAATATGGTAATAAACACCAACCATTCCATGATATCTGCTATAGCTGATGGGTTGGATAAGAAACTTGGAAAGAAGCTTTCTGACCACGATGAAAAGATCGAACAGATAAAAAAAGAGGTTGAAGCTACTGAGAAAGTTCATGAAAAGAAAAAGGAAGAGGAAGTAACTCAGGCTGAGAAAGATAAGCTGGAAGAGCTCAGAAAGAACCTTAAGTCTTCCGAAGAAAAAAAGAAAAAGGATGTTGAGAAATATGCATCCTCACAACCGGCTGTCAAGCAATTAATAGACCTTGCCCTGCTGGCAAACAACATGCTTAAAGGGGAAGATCTGAGCGCCTTTGTAAAAAGGAGTGTGGAGCTATTATAGCAGAGGGCAAAGAGCAGAGGGCTAAGGGTTAATATTTCTTCTGGTTACAGGTTGCAGGTTACAGGTTGCAGGTCCCGAAAAAGCAAGCCTTTTCTAGGATCCACGAAATGGTTAAGAATCAAAGATTCTTCCATTTCGGGATTGCAGGTTAATCCCTCTGGCCTTTGCCTGCGAAGTAATCACATCATCCTGGAGACCTCCGCTTTCAGGAAATCTATTGCTACTCTTGTGGGTTCCTTGTCCATTTCCATTACGGTTTCCAGTAGAAACTTACTCAGATCTGTGGCAGATGAATCGGGGGGAATTTTTTCAGCTGCTGAGTTTATTAGTTTTATTGTGTTGGTTTTAGCATTCTTGAGCACTTCCCATGCCTGGGGAGTAATGTAGACCTGTTGCGAAAGGTTATGGTCGAACTCTGCTCTTATAGTCGTAAGCAGTGAAGAATGTAGCTTCTTTGAATCCATTCCGGCCTTTGCAAGCCTCATTACCAGCGATTCAACAGAAATTCGCTCCAGCAAAAGCACCAATCTCTCATAAGCCTGCAGACGAATTGGTGTAATAGTGCTGGTATTCGCCAGTATTATTTCAGATCGTCTCCTGTCTTTGTCATTTTCAATGGTTTTCTTGATCATTAAATAAGCTGTTATCAGGACTACTATTGCAGGAATAGAGACCAGCAGCAACTCTTTCAGGATATCCATGATTTTTACTATGTATGGTTTATGCAAACCTAATGTTTTTTCCTGCATAGAACAAGAAAAAGGTATGCGGCTAAAGCCAAATTATTATTGACAAATCCTATAAAAATATCGTCCAAAGAATTAATTTTGGAAACCCGGTCAACTAAATGGATAATTATGGAATACCTTTCAGACAGAATAAAATCGCTCTCAGCCTCCCAGACACTCACAATGGCTCAGCGGAGTCGTGAGATGAAAGAAAAGGGGATAGATGTAATAAACCTCAGTATCGGAGAACCAGACTTTCATACTCCTGATGACATTAAGGAAGCAGCAAAGAAAGCGATCGATGATAACTACACTTCATATCCACCGGTGCCTGGATATGCTGACCTGAGGAAGGCTATTTCAGAAAAATTCCGCAACGAGAATGGACTGGATTACGCTCCTGAGCAGATAATTGTATCAGCAGGTGGTAAGCACTCACTTATTAATGTGATACTAACAATAGTAAATCCGGGTGATGAGGTGATTATCCTGGCTCCCTACTGGGTAAGTTATTATGACCATATCCTTCTGGCAGAGGGTAAACCAGTCGTTATTGAGACCACAATAGAAAAGGACTTCAAGGTTGCCCCTGAACAACTTGAGAAGGCAATAACACCCAGGACAAGGGCATTATTGTTCAACTCTCCTTCCAATCCAACAGGTATGGTTTACACCCGTGAGGAGATGGAAAAGATTGCCAGGGTGGTCGAGGGACATGAAGGTATGTTTGTAATATCAGATGAGATATATGAACATATTAACTTCTCCGGAAAGCATGTGTGCATGGCCTCATTCGATTTTATCTTCGACCGTGTGATAACCGTAAACGGGGTGTCGAAGAGTTACGCCATGACCGGTTGGAGGATCGGTTACATCGGGGCTCCGTTATGGATTGCCAATGGTGTAAACAAGCTTCAGGGACAGTTTACATCAGGAGTGTCGTCAATCTCTCAGAGAGCTGCACTTGCTGCCGTAACATCCAAATCGGATTCCAGGGAAATAATGAGAGAGGCATTCCGGAAAAGGAGAGACCTGATATGTGGCTTGCTGTCTGAGATCGAAGGATTAAAAGTTGGCATTCCCCAGGGTGCATTTTATGTTTTCCCCGATATCAGTTACTTTTTCGGTAAAAGCGATGGTGAGACAGCAATTAATGATTCAGCCGGGATGGCCATGTATATTCTTGAGAAAGCGCGTGTCGCAGTTGTTGGAGGTGAGGGATTTGGTGCCCCTGGTTGTATGAGATTATCATATGCTGCTTCCGATGCGGAACTTATTGAGGCAGTTCAACGCATTAAAGTGGCACTATCGAAACTCAGGTGAGATTGGATGGCACAGGGCGAGGGGCACATGGCAGAGGGATTGGGAAGATGAAAAATATATATAATTAAACAGAACCGGTGCCTATTACCCGGTACCCGATACCCGGAATCAGTATTTATTAAACGAAACAACCTCCTCCGTTGGTTTCCTCTGTTTTTTACGATATGCTTTTGAAGGATATCCCAGCGTTATGATTAATTCAGCTCGCTTACCGGCCGGAACCTTCAGGAACTTCTTAACCAGTTTCTCGTTGAACCAGCCAAGCATGCAGCTTCCTAAACCTTCTGCAGCAGCCTGCAGACAAATATTTTCAGCTGCTGTACCTACATCGATCAGTGAATAGTCCCTGTCCTTAATTGTTCCGCCAATCCTGCTAATCACTTTCGGTTTCTCACGTACAATTATGATAAAAACAGGAACCTCCCTCGTAAATCTGTTGAAGCCAAGGGCCTTCGCTGAAGCTGCATCAGCGATCTTACTCTTAAGATCGGGTTCATCAACTACAATGAATTTCCATGGTTGGGAATTACATGCTGATGGAGCCATTCTCCCTGCCTCAAGGATCCTTTCAAGTTTTTCTTTTTCAACAGGCCTCTCTTCATAACCTCTGTCGCTCTGCCTCAGTTTTATGTGCCTCAGCATTTCTTCACCGCTAATCATAATTGCAGATTTATACCGATTTTAATTATACCTTTATAACCATATCCGCCCTCAGGGAAAAATCCTGCACTGCCCCCGATTCTTACACCTGAAAGATTCAGCTGGTGGCAAGGTTAAATGACTCTTCCGTCTCATGGTATGTGCATATTGAGTTAATTTCATCATGAAAGAAAACACCAATACCTCCGCCCGAATATAACTGCAGCCATCTTTTTGTCACATAGCGGCAGTCACTCTCGACAGCCACAACAAAGAAGCCGCTGTAATGAGTGCCCCATGACCCTGAGTTCAATAATATATTTCCTTTTATCCTTTCCATACCGACTGTAAGCCCAACTGTATACCGGAAAGTAGGATAGTATCTGTAAATAAGGAAAAGCGCTCCGGTCTGTTGGTCTGTATCTTTGGAGATCGGGTACTGGTTCTCAAGGTCGATGAGGATATTCTCATCTACTGCTTCAAAAAAGGAGCTGGAAAACAGACCCATGCTAATATTGAAGTCATGCCGTTGCAATTGTGCCAGTGCTCCCTGGAACAGCATTACCGGAATGACTACAATAAGCAAGATCCTTTTCACGGTTGTTCTATTCATTAACTATCTGTCTGTCAAACTTAAGAATATTGTCGATAATTTCATTGAAGATCTTTTCAGGTAAGGGACCCGCATTCCAGCTATCAATTGCTTCCTTCATCTGATACATCTTCCGGGTACCAATTACCACACGGTCGGATTCCTCCATTGATAATGCAAATCTGAAAGCCATGCCCGGCAGGGTTAACCTGTTCCTGGCGGCGATTCGTGATGCCATAACAGCAGTATCGACATCTTTATTGGTAATCGAGGCTGAGTTTGGACGCTCACGGCTATATTGTTCAAGACGTGTGCCAAGCAGAGCAGCATGCAACACAGATGCATTGTAGTAACCGATACCTTCCCTTTTTATCAATGGTATGTCAATTTTCAACGCATCAAGGTTACATGCATTAAGCTTAAGCCAACCTGATAACACATCAAAATTCTCTTTTCTTACGTACCGGTGGAACTCAATTGGCGGATTTCCTCCTAATCCCACAAAATCAGTCAATCCCTCCTCTTTGAATCCTTTCAAGGTATCCAGGATTTCATCCATTTTGTCAGGCGGGACTCTGTATGGCTCGTGAAGGAAAAGAAGATCAATCTTTCCGATTCCCATCAGATCAAGGCTTTCGAGAAGGCTTTTTCTCATGATCTCAGGCCTGTAATCAAGAATCTCATCTTCTGCTTTTTCGGCCTTCAACCTGCCAACCCTGGTACTTATGAAAGGCAGGGGGCCATTCCACCGTTTCAGGGTCTTCCCGAGGTATTCCTGCGCGTTATTGTAGGAGGGAGCCGTATCAAAAGCCCTGACATCCCTTTCAAGTGCATAAAGCATAATATCTATTGACTCTGCTTCATCTGTCTTTCCACAGACACCGCCCAGACCAGAGGTACCGCAAACAAGCCTTGGCCCGTTGTTGAAGTATTTGCTGATACTGTGATCGCCGGTTATATATGTTGGTCGTTGCATCTGAAATAACAGATATTAAAATGGTTTAAACTGTTCTTCCTTCCACCTGTTCCGGTCTGCCTCTGAAATCATTCCCGGGATCTTGCACATGATATTTGGGAAAGTGGCAATTGCGCGTAAATACTTTTCCCATTTACTGATGTATCCCCCTGAAATATCAGGTTTTGCCATATGGTCTCTTCTTCAGATTGACGTGCCTGAACCGCAACTGTACCGCAAACACCATCTGAAGCTAGTTCAGGTTCAAGGTGAGAGAGGAGATAGTCATTTTTAAGAACCGATACTTTCTCATTGATCCTTGAATATTCTACAGGTTCATATTTCCGGAAGTGCTGATATGAATCTATTGTCATTGATGAAGAATAGGTTTAGAAATAGGTTTAACAGGTTAAACAGGCTATATCCTGATGTAATTCATTAGTTTTACTGCGAATAAAAATATATAATAAACGGATGATATGAAAAGATTTATCGGAGTTCTACCGGTATTTATTACGCTACTCCCGGTAGCAGGATGTACTGGCAACGAAGTCAATACTTATAAGCTGTATTACCTTGGTGGCCAGTCTAATATGGATGGCTTTGGATATGTAAACGAGCTGCCTGAAGGGATGACAGTGCAATTCAGTGATATATACATTTTTCATGGAAATACATCTCCCGATAACACTCTGCCTGACGGAAAAGGATTATGGGCAAACATGAGGACCGGACATGGCACCGGTTTTACTTCGGATGGAATTACCAACAATTATTCAAACCGGTTTGGTGTGGAGATCACTTTTGCTGCAAGGATGAAGGAGCTTGACCCTGGATCAGGCGTAGCACTTCTGAAATATTCCAGAAGTGGTACATCAATTGACCAGGAGGCAGCCAGAGGCTCTGGTAGCTGGGACCCTGACTATTCTGAAGGGAACGGTATTAACCAGTATGATCATTTTCTGGCATCGGTTGAAATTGCTTTAGGTGTAGAAGATATTGACGGAGACGGAAAGAGGGATAAACTTATTCCTTCAGGTATTCTATGGATGCAGGGAGAGAGCGATGGTGATGTCTCTGAAGAAATTGCACTCAGATATTATGAGAACCTTACACAATTAATGGGACTTATCAGGAAAGCCCTGGGCAGTGAGGATATTCCCATTGTTATCGGGCGTATATCTGATTCAGGTGACAATCAGTCCGGAGTTGTATGGGAGTGGGCCAATATAGTTCGGGAAGCTCAGATGAAATATGCGGAGGCGGACCCAAATGCAGGCATAGTAACTACTACAGATAATTATGGTTATTCAGATCCCTGGCATTATGACTCTGAAGGATATATAGATCTTGGTAAACAGTTTGCAATTGTTCTTGATTCCCTGAACCGGCAGGAATAAGTATCATTCCATATTCAGTTCTGGCTTTTCCTTCTCCTGTTTTTCCAGAGAAACCGCCGTTCCTCACCTGCAAGCAGCCTGGAAATGTTCTTCCTGTGGGTAAGGATTATTGCAATGGCAATAATAACAGAGAATATGGTGAAAATTAAAGATGGAGAGTCGAAGAAAAAGAGCAGGATCAACGGAAATGATACTCCTGCCGAGATTGAGCTGGCTGAGACATAACCTGTAATAAAAAGAACTCCAAGAAATACTCCCAGGCTTGAGAAGGTTACCATAGGGTGTAAGGCAAGAAGAACACCAAAAGTTGTTGCCACTCCTTTCCCCCCCCTGAATCCTGCAAACACAGGGAAAACATGTCCAACAATAGCTATCAGACCACAAATGATCTGGTAATTAATCTGTGTTGGAGAACTATCTGTACCAACACCTGCAAGAACAGGTAAAGAGGCTGCCAACCACCCCTTGGCCATATCAATTATGAGAACCAGAATACCTGTAGTCCATCCCGTTACCCTGATGGTGTTTGTGGCACCGGCATTTCCGCTCCCATGTTCCCTGATATCAATTTTATGGAATATTTTTCCAGCCCAAACCGCTGTCGCGATCGATCCTAGTCCGTAAGCCAGGAGGCAGATCAAAATTATCCAGATCAGTTCCATAATAAATTCAACTTTTTTTCAAATTGACAGAGCCATTCTGAAACTAAATTAAGGGTAAAGATAGGATAATATCAAAAAATGGGAAATCCTATAGTTCAGGGCCAAAAACCTCCATTCTGGCAATATCTTCATTATCAGTGAATTTTCTGAAATTTGTAATGAATTTATCAGCCAGCTCAGCCGCGGCAATATGCCAGTTCTTGGGTGTATCCCATACCTTCCTCGGATCAAGAAGGCTGGTCTCTACACCCTTCACCGCTGTTGGTATTTCAAGATTGAAGACAGGGAGGTTATAGAATTCTGATTTATTAATTGAGTTGTCAAGTATAGAGTTAATAATGGTTCTTGTTGACAGGAGGTCTATCCTGGAACCAACACCGTACGGGCCGCCCATCCAACCGGTATTAACAAGCCATGCATCTGCGTTGTGCATTTTCATCCTTTTTATCAGCTCGGTTGTGTAGATAAACGGATCGAGCAGCAGGAATGCTGCCCCAAAACATGCTGAAAAGGATGGTACCGGCTCTTTTATACCAAGCTCTGTTCCGGCTACCTTGGCTGTATAGCCGCTTATAAAATAGTACCCTGTCTGGCCTTCATTCAGTCTGGTTACCGGAGGTAAAACTCCGAATGCATCAGCGGTTAGAAAAATCACCTTCCTGGCATGACCTGCCTTTGAGACGGGTTTAACTATATTATTAATATGATAGATTGGATATGAAACCCTTGTATTTTCAGTTTTTCCGGCATCATCATAATTGATGGCTCCATCACTGTGGACCACCACATTCTCCAGCAGTGCATCCCGTTTTATTGCATTGTATATATCCGGTTCCTTTACTTTGTTGAGCCCGATACATTTAGCATAGCATCCGCCCTCGAAATTGAAAATGCCATCATCATCCCAGCCATGTTCATCATCACCTATCAGGGCACGGTCGGGATCAGTTGACAATGTCGTTTTTCCTGTGCCAGAAAGTCCAAAAAATATAGCCACATCTCTATCTGCCCCCACATTTGCTGAACAGTGCATTGCTGCTATACCCTTAAGTGGCAGGTAGTAATTCATTATGGAGAATATTCCCTTTTTCATCTCTCCTCCATACCAGCTACCGCCGATTACTGCCATCCCTTTATTGAGGTTGAAGAAAACGAATGTATCAGAATGTAATCCCTGCATTTTCCAGTCAGGATTGGTTATTTTAGCAGCGTTCAAAACAACAAAATCAGGGTTGAAATCTTCAAGTTCTTCCCCGGTGGGCCTGATGAACATATTTTTAACAAAATGGGCTTGCCAGGCAACTTCCATAACGAACCTGACATTAAGCCTTGTACTTTCATTAGCTCCGCAGAAGCAATCGACAATAAACAGTCTCTTACCTGATAATTGCTTTGCAGCCAGGTGAAGGCCATGCTCCCATATCTCCTGATTTATTGGTTTGTTATCTGAAACGGTGGCTTTTTCCGACTTCCACCAAACTGTATCTCTCGTTTTATCATCAAGTACTATGTATTTATCCTTTGGCGACCTGCCGGTGTATTTCCCCGTATCCACCGCTATAGCTCCGGATTTGGTCAGGGTGCCCACTTCAAATCGGTCAAGATCTGTTTTTGTTTCCTCAATGAATAGCTTTTCAAAGGAGGGGTTATAGATAATTTCAGATACATCATGGATGCCATAACCGGCAAGGATTTCCTTGGTAATCATTTTTGACTGTTTTTGAGTTTTTAGATAAAAGACCAAATATAAAAATTAATGAAGAGATTGCAGATGAAACTGGATAAACTCTCAATAGAACATGTTTTAAAACCTAACCTGGCTGCCTTGTTGTTCCTTCCCCTTTCCCGGATGTCCGGTTAACATCATCATGGAATTGAACAATAAACTGTTAATATTGTCATACAATAACCCGGTTCCCCGCTGCCTGCGGCGAGGAGCTTCAATTGCATCCTATAGAATAGTGCTGGTACGGGTTTAATGAAATTAATGGGGGTGTATCAAAAGTCATATGATAATTGTTTTTGCATTACGCTTCAATCTATAAATATCTATTTATTAATATATTAAGATTCTGTGATTGACTTTTAAAACATAAAAATTGACTAATTTTTATGTTTTGATACACCCCCTAGTTTTTATTACAAATAATATTTTCCTTAATAAGATATCCTTCATCTGACCCTACAAAGGTCAAGGAGCGCTATCTGCCCGACAGTTATTATTGCTGTTTAATATTAGCCTGCGCTGCAGCAAGTCGTGCTATCGGTACTCTGAAAGGCGAACAGCTTACGTAGTTCATCCCAACACTATTACAGAACTCGACTGAAGAGGGTTCACCACCGTGCTCACCACAAATACCAACTTTCAGGTCAGGCCTCACTGAACGACCACGCTCTGTCCCTATCTGTATCAGCTGGCCAACACCTTCCTGATCGATGATCTGGAACGGATCATTCTTTAGTATCCCTTTCTTCAGGTACACAGGAAGGAATTTACCGGAATCATCTCTTGAATAACCATAGGTCATCTGAGTAAGGTCGTTTGTTCCAAAAGAGAAAAACTCTGCTACTTCTGCTATTTTGTCAGCTGTAAGGGCAGCCCGGGGAATCTCTATCATCGTCCCTACAAGATAGTCAACCTTAATACCTTTCTCTTCAAAAACCTTTTCAGCAGTACTGCGAATTATCTCTTCCTGCAGTATGAATTCCTTGACCGTACCAATGAGAGGAACCATTATTTCAGGCCGGGCATCAATACCTTTTTTCTTAAGATTACAAGCAGCTTCGATTATTGCACGGGCCTGCATTTCTGTAATTTCAGGATAGGTATTCCCCAACCGGCATCCTCTGTGTCCAAGCATAGGATTAAATTCATGCAGCGAATCTACCTTTGCCTTTACCTCATTCAGTGTGATACCCATCTCTTCAGCCATTTCAGCCTGATTCTCATCCTCGTGAGGAACAAACTCGTGAAGGGGGGGGTCAAGAAGCCTTATTGTAACTCCGTAGCCTTCCATAGCTTCAAGAATACCTTCGAAATCTGCCCTCTGAAATGGCAGAAGCTTATCGAGAGCCTTGCGTCTTTCAGTTTCATTATCTGCCAGGATCATTTCACGCATAGCCTTGATTCTTTCACCTTCAAAGAACATATGCTCCGTGCGGCACAAACCTATACCTTTAGCACCGAAATTCCTTGCGATCAGAGAGTCGTGTGGTGTATCAGCATTTGTTCTGACGTCCATTCTTGTGAATTTTTCTGCAAGCTTCATAATTACACCAAAATCTCCTCCAACTTCAGGATCAATAGTCTTAATCTTTCCCTCATAAACTTCACCGGCAGATCCATTTAATGAGATCCAGTCTCCTTCGGAGAAGACCCTGCCTCCAGCCTTCATTGTGCGGGATTTATAATCAATGTATAAACCACCGGCACCCGAAATACAGCATTTACCCATGCCACGCGCTACTACAGCCGCATGTGATGTCATGCCGCCTCTGGCAGTAAGAATACCTTTGGCAATGTTCATTCCTTCAAGATCTTCAGGCGATGTTTCAATCCTGACAAGAATTGTATTGAGATATTTCTTTGCTTCATCCGCAAAGAAGACGATCTGTCCTGTAGAAGCTCCCGGAGAGGCCGGAAGTCCTTTGGCAATCATATTGGCTGCACTCATTGCACCATCATCGAATACCGGATGGAGTAACTCATCAAGCTTATTAGGTTCCTGACGGAGAATGGCTGTTTTTTCATCTATCTTACCCTCTTTCAGCATGTCAATCGCGATTTTGACCATCGCAGCTCCGGTACGTTTACCATTTCTTGTCTGGAGCAGCCACAGCTTTCCATCCTGAATAGTAAATTCAAGGTCCTGCATATCAGAGTAATGATTCTCAAGTTTTTTCTGTGTATCGAAAAGCTCCTTATAGACTATGGGCATAATTTCCTCAAGCGAAGGAAACTCAGATCTACGATCCTCTTCCGTTATCCCTGCTTGAGCGCTCCATCGCCTTGAACCTTCGAGAGTGATCTGCTGTGGAGTTCGTACACCTGCGACAACATCTTCTCCCTGTGCATCGATCAGGTACTCACCAGTGAAGATATTTTCTCCAGTTGCAGCATCCCGGGTAAATGCCACACCGGTGCCTGAATTATCACCCATATTACCAAACACCATAGCCTGTACGCTTACCGCTGTACCCCATTCCACAGGGATCTGGTTAAGTTGACGGTAATAAATGGCCCTTTCGTTCATCCAACTGTCGAATACAGCACACACAGATCCCCAGAGCTGTTCCCAAGGATCAACCGGGAAATCTTTTCCTGTCTTCTCTTTCACAGCCTTCTTGAACTTAATCACCAGCTCCTTCAGGTCATCAACTGTAAGTTCTGTGTCGTTTAATACACCTTTATCAACTTTCATCTCTTCAATGATCTCTTCAAAGGGATCTACATCCTGTTTTGACCCGGGCTTCATCCCCAGTACTACATCTCCATACATCTGAACGAACCTTCTGTATGAGTCCCAGGCAAACCTCTCATTTCCTGTCCTTTTGGCGAGGCCTTCAACAGCATCATCATTCATTCCCAGGTTAAGAACAGTATCCATCATACCAGGCATTGAGGCCCTGGCTCCTGAACGTACCGAAAGAAGGCAGGGATTCTCCTTGCTACCAAATTTGGTGCCCATAATTGTTTCCACCTGGGCTATTGCATCTTCCACTTCCTTATTAAGCAACTCAACAACTTTTCCCTTTCCCAGCTCGTTATACTCTGCACAAACCTCAGTTGTAATTGTGAACCCGGGAGGAACCGGAACTCCGATCAGATTCATCTCAGCCAGGTTGGCACCTTTACCACCCAGCAGGTTTTTCATTTCTGCATTACCTTCAGCCTCTTTATTACCGAATGTGTATACTCTCTTTACCTTTGACATAGTTTTATTATTAGAATAATTATAGCCACAACTGGAGATTTCAAAGTCGCAAAAATACTAAAAATATGTCTTTAAATGAAGAATTTTAATGATATGATTAAGAGCAAGGTAATCAATGATTTATATTATATTTATCATTTTTTTTGATTTTTGATGGCAGATATCGATTACCTCTTTACCTTATATCCCAGTGATTCGATATTTGACCTTAATTTATCCGGATCAAAATGGTTGCCTGTAATGGTAACTTCACCGGAGGTTATATCAGCATTTACTGTTTCGATGCCTTCAACAGATCTAGCTGCATTCTCAACATTTGCCTTACAGTGGCTGCAGGTCATTCCTTCAACTTTGATAACTTTAAGATTTTTCATATTATCTGATTTTTCTAATGCTGATTCACCGGTACCTCCAGCCAGATATTTTTGAATATAACCGTTAATAAGGAGCAATCCCAGGAGAATTGCTGATCCGTATCTTAACCACTCAGGTAGCAGGTGGTTGTCATGACCCCCTGTCATTGACATATGAGGAATCTCAAACCATCCGGCAGGGAGCAGATTATTTATTATAAGGCCGAACAGCATAGCGCCTGTTATAATTGAAAAGAGGTAGGTGAAAAGTGAAGTACGTCCGAGCACCCGGCCAATCATCATAATAGTTGCGGCATTTGTTGCAGGTCCGGCCATCAGTAGGACAAGGGCCGCCCCGGGAGATATCCCCTTGAGTATCAGCACAGCGGCAATAGGGACCGATGCTGTGGCACAAATATAAACGGGGATCGCTGCAATCAGTATTACAACCATCTCCAGTAAATTGCTATTGGTTACGCCGGTAAAGAAATCATCGGGGATTACCACAGAAATTGCTGCTGCTATCAGAACCCCGGCAATCAGCCAGGTGCTGATATCCTGCAGAAATTCCACAAAAGCATATCTCAACATTTCCCTGACCTTTGGTATTATGCCAGCAGGAAGATCTTTATTGTTGCCATTCACCTGTTCACCGGTTTCAGTCTCCTTACGGCTAAACCTGTTTGTAAGAAATCCTCCTGAGATACCGGTGATAAGGGCTATTACAGGTCTGATAAGTGCAAAGGGAAGCCCGAGCATTGAGTAGGTGACCAGAATGGAATCTACCCCGGTCTGTGGTGTGGATATAAGAAAAGAAACGGTTGATCCTTTTGAGGCGCCATTCCGGTAGAACGAGATGCCGGTCGGTATAACCCCACATGAACACAGAGGCAAGGGGATGCCAAGCAATGAAGCATTAACTACTGCACCACGCTTACCTCTTCCAAGGTATTTTTTGACCTTCTTTTTTGGAAACAGTATATACAATATGCCGGCAAACAGAAATCCCAGAAGAAGGTAAGGTGCCATCTCCCCAATTATAAAAACTATTTCTTCAAGAAATTCTTTAATATATATCATGATTAACACCCGGGTTATAGACTCTAAATGCTTTTCCGGTGATTTTGTTCAAAGCTAATGTAAAAAAAACTATTAAATGCAGTACAAAAGTATTTGCCATTAAGGCTTATCTCTCCTGGGATGGTACCTGAGTATGGTTTCCCGAAGAAATAATCTGTCTATATGGGTATAGATCTCAGTAGTAAGGATTGATTCGTGCCCGAGCATTTCCTGTACAGCCCTTAGATCAGCCCCTGCCTGCACCATGTGTGTGGCGAACGAATGTCTGAAGGTGTGGGGGCTTACATTTTTGCTTATGCCTGCTGCGCATGTTAATTCCTTGATTATGGTGAAAATCATGACCCGGGACAGTTTCTTGCCGCGCCGGTTAAGGAACAGAATATTTTCATCGACAATACTTTTCATTCTCCTTCTATCATCAAACCAGTAATTTATTTCCTTTATAGTCTGGTTACTTATAGGTACAAGCCTTTGCTTATCTCCCTTTCCGGTAACAGAAATAAAACCTTCATCCAGATGAAGATCAGTAATCCTGAGATTAACGAGTTCAGTCACCCTTAATCCGCACCCATATAAAGTTTCAATGATAGCCCTGTTTCTCTGACCCTCTGTTTTTGAGAGGTCAATCGATCCAATAATGCTGTCAATCTCCACAATTGACAGCACTTCCGGTATTGTCATACCAAGTCTTGGGGACTCGATGAGAGCAGCAGGATTCTCCTCCATTTTACCCTCGATCACCATGTATCTGAAAAAACTCCTGATACCTGAAAGGACCCTGGCCCTTGTCCTGGCATTCTCCAGTTTTAGCCATTTCAGGAAATTCTTTAGGTCATCGAAACTGATATCTGCAGGCATTTTGGAAGGAGAGTACTCTGAAATATACTCTTCAAGCTTACTAATATCATTTTGATAGGCTTTGATTGTGTTCTGCGATAGCGATCTCTCTATTTTCAGAAAAGATTCATATTCATTAATACTCTCACTCCAGGTATCTTTCATCTGCAGTCGTATGATGCTCCTTTGTAAAATTATTATTTAGAAGGGTAACTTCAAAAATATATACCTTTTTACCTGCTGAAAGAGGCGTCCTATTTTTTTTTATCTTTGTTTTGGATTATTATTCCTTAAAATGAAGATATCGATAATTAACGGCCCCAACCTTAATCTTCTTGGACGCAGGGAAAGAAAGATATATGGAGATATGACCTTCGAGTCATTTTTTCAGAAACTCAAAGCGGAATTTTCCGACATTGATCTTGAATATTTTCAATCTAATGTTGAGGGCGAACTGGTCAGCTTTGTACAGCAGGCAGGTAAATCAAGTGATGGGATTATCCTGAATGCAGCCGGCTATACACACACCTCTGTGGTCCTGGCTGATGCTGTTGGATCAATAGATACCCCGGTTATCGAAGTGCATATTAGTAATATCCTTGCTCGCGAAAAATACAGACATACCTCATTGATAGCCCCATGGTGCCGTGGTAGTCTTTTTGGTTTCGGTCTGAATGGATATATACTGGCCCTGCATGCCTTTGTAAACAGGTTTGTGACTAAATAATTTCTTAAGATGAACAGGAAAAGAACCAAAATTGTTGCAACCATTTCGGATAAGAGATGTGATCCTGAGTTTATCAGATCGCTGTTTAACGCCGGGATGGACGCTGTGAGGATTAATACAGCCCACCAGGAAATCGAGGGTACCATCCGGGTCATGGAAAATGTAAGGAAGATTTCCGATAAAATACCCTTTATCCTTGATACAAAGGGCCCTGAAATCAGGACTACTGTTTGTGAAGGTGAGATAAAGCTTAGTCAGGGAGAGCAGGTTAAAATCGTGGGTGAGACAAAATCGCCCACTACAAGTACTTGTATTGCAGTTAATTACGCCAATTTTGCTAACGATGTACCGGTGGGGTCATCAATTCTTATCGATGATGGAGAACTTGCCTTAAGGCCAGTGAGCAGGGATGGGAACACTCTGACCTGCGAGGTGATGAATGATGGGATACTGGGATCGAGAAAAAGTGTAAATGTACCTGATGTAAGGATGAATCTTCCTTCAATTAGCGATAAGGACCGGAGATATATCGATTTTGCGATAGAAAATGATATTGATTTTATAGCACATTCATTCGTTCGGACTGCCCGGGATATAAAGGATATTCAGGAGATACTCGACAGGAATGAAAGCAAGATCAAGATCATAGCCAAAATTGAAAATCAGGAAGGGGTTGATAACCTGAATGAAATCCTTGACCTGGCTTATGGCATAATGGTTGCTCGCGGCGACCTGGCAATTGAGATCCCATACGAAAAAATACCGGGAATTCAGAAAAAAATAATTGACCGCTGTATTAAGAAGAGAAAGCCGGTAATTGTTGCAACACAGATGCTCCATTCAATGATTCATAGTCCGAGGCCTACCAGGGCAGAAGTAAGTGATATAGCCAGTGCAATTTACACACAAACAGATGCAATTATGCTCAGTGGTGAGACAGCATACGGGAAGTACCCTGAGGAGGCCGTCACTATAATGAGTAAGGTTGCAATGGAGGTAGAAAAAAATAAAACAAAATTTCTGGAATTGGCATCTGGTGATCTTACAGGTGAGGTCTCAGCTTATCTTGCCAAAGTTGCTGTAAGGACAGCCTCAAGGGTAGGTGCCAAATGTATAATATGCGATACCGTCAGAGGCAGAACAGTCAGGAATATGGCAGCCTACAGGGGTTACAATTACATAATGGCTCAGTGTTATTCTTTACGGACCATGCGTGAGCTGGCACTTTCATATGGGGTATATGCCAACTGCCAGGAGAAACATAATTCATCTGACATGTTTCTTAAAATAGCGCTTGGGGACCTTACAAGGACTCATGACCTTAATGATAATGATATGATAATAGTACTTGCCGGTAATTTCTCCAGGGGAACAGGATCATCTTATATAGAAGTTGGGTCTGTTGAGTATCTCAAGGAACGTACAAGTCATACTTAGATCAGTCTCTTTGTGGTCTGATTTTTGCGGCAGTTTAGAGTTTGTAATCAGGGAAGAATGGTCAAACCATTAACAATTCTGTTATTATCATTGTTATTACATCCGGTACATGTATCCATGTCCAGCCTGAGCAGTGACCCGGATGGCGAAGGATATTTTATGACTGTCAGGATTTATAATGATGATCTTGCTATAGACCTTGCAAGGTTGTACAGTGTTGAGCAAATATCTGTGGAAGATCATTACATCAGGTATACAGGACCAGATACATTCCTTGAGAAATACGTGAACGATCATTTGAGGATTAAAATAAATGGGAAGGATGTTAAAGCACAGTTCAGTGATAAGGAGATACAGGAACTCGAGACAATAATAAACATGCATATCCCCTTCGGTCGAAAAGTAAGATCTGTTGAAATTGAGAATAAGATATTGATTGGACTCTTTCCCGACCAGGTAAATTTGTTCATCTATAAAGATGATAAGATTGAAAAAGGTGTGAGGTTTACCTCAACCTATTTTAATGAAACCCTCACCAGGGATTAATTATATTCAAAATATGAAAGAGATAGTTATACGGAGTCTGTTGATAGTTCTGGTAATGTTTTCTTCAATATCACGTTTGTCTGCAACTCATAACAGGGCTGGTGAGATAACCTACAGGCAGATATCCGAACTTACCTATGAAATCACTATTACTACGTTTACATATGTGCTTAGTCAGGCCGACAGGCCACAGCTGGAAGTGGAGTGGGGGGATAACTCGACTTCGGTGGCAGTAAGGGATGTGGGTCAGATCGTTTTCCTCCCAAATTACTATAAGAAGAATGTTTATGTGATAAGGCATACTTATCCCGGACCGGGCATCTATAAAATAGTGGTGCAGGATCCTAACCGTAACGCTGGTATCCTTAACATACCCAACTCGGTGAACGTTGTCTTCTCAATATCCACAATATTGATGGTCAACCCGGCATTAGGACCAAACAATACACCTGTTCTGCTGAATCCACCCTACGACAAGGCTGCCCTGGGCTATAAATTCATACACAATCCTGCAGCCTTTGATGTCGACGGCGATAGTCTATCCTATAATTTAACTGTATGTACACGCGAAGATGGTAAACCAATTGAGAATTATACATTACCTCCTGCCAGTGATACAATCTATGTGGACCCGATAACCGGGGACCTGGTCTGGGATGCTCCGATACAGACTGGAAAGTACAATATTGCTATCGAGATCAATGAGTGGAGGGCAGGCATAAGGATCGGCATAGTTGTCAGGGATATGCAGATTGAAGTTTACGACACTGATAATAATCCTCCTGTTAACGGACCATTAAATAATTATTGTATTGAAGCCGGAGATTCGATCGAATTTGATTTGATTGCTACTGACGCAGACAATGATATTGTCACCCTGATTGCTACATCTGGCCTGATGACATTAACAGCATGCTCCGCCAGATTTGACAGTATTTCGGCACAGCCGGGTGCGTCATTATGGCATTTTAAATGGGTTTCGTGTTTTGAAGTAGTTCGTGACCAGAAATATGATGTGCTTTTTAAAGCAGAAGACAATAATTCAGAACTGGAACTTGTTGATCTCGATATTATGAATATCACTGTTGTAGGACCGCCCCCGGTCCTGAATTCGGCTAACCCTGAGGGAAAGTTCATAAGACTTGGATGGGAGCAATATCCATCGGATGTAATACTTGGGTATAATATTTACAGAAGGGAGGGGGCTACCTCTTTTGTCCCTGATACATGCTCCGGAGGATTACCTGAGTCGCTTGGTTTTGAAAGAATTGCCTATGCCAGCGGTCCATCCACGGTTAGCTTTATTGATACCGGTGATGGCAATGGACTTGAAAACGGGAAGGAGTATACATACAGGATACTTACGGTATTTCCAAGTGGAGCTGAGAGCAAGGCTTCAAACGAATTAACTTCAGCACTTATCTCAGGGATTCCGTACATTACAAATGTAAGCGTCCTTAAGACCGATCCTGCAAACGGTAAGATATTCCTTTCATGGATAACCCCGGATACAATTACATCTCCGGGTCCGTTCGAGTATCAGGTCTATCGCTCATCGGGATTTATAGGTGATAACTACCAGTTAATTAAGAGCATTCAAACTTCTGTAACGATTGATTCTTCACTTGTTGACAGCCTGATAAATACAGATGACCTGGGATTTATATATAAGATTGAACTGTATAATGACGAAATAGCCAATCGTTATTTGATAGGTGATCCGGGGGTTGCGTCATCAACTTATATTAATCTGGCTCCTGGTGACAGGAAGGTACGGTTTTCAATCAGCAAGAATGTGCCATGGGTTAATACCAGCTACGACCTGTTCAGATTCAATGATGTAACTATGGAATTTGATTCTGTAGGAAGATCAAACCTGTTGGAGTTTGCGGACACCGGTCTGGTTAATGGAGAGGAATACTGCTATTATGTCCGTGCCAATGGTGGCTATCTGAATCCCTCCCTGCCTTCTGATCTGGTTAACCTCTCACAGGAAGCCTGTATGATACCTTTTGATAATGAACCACCTTGTGTTCCCCTGCTAACTTTATCTACTGATTGTGATAGTCTGTTTAACCTTCTGAAATGGTCGATTACCGATCAGGACTGCCTGAATGATATAGATGGCTATAAGATCTTCTATAAGGGAAATTTTGAGGAATCATTGGTGCTTCTTGAGACGATCAATGACAAGTACACATTTGATTTCAAGCATTATCCGGGTGAAGTTGTTGCCGGCTGTTATGCCATCAGGGCATTTGATGCAAATGGCAACGAAAGTGAATTGACGCCAACAATTTGTGTCGACTCCTGTAACTTTTATGAAATACCAAATGTATTCACACCTAATTCTGATGGTAAGAATGATATTCTTATTGCAAAAACCTCAGGATTGGTTGAAGAGGTTGATTTCAAATTATTTAATAGGAGCGGGCATCTTATGTTCGAAACGAGAGACCCAAGACTTAACTGGAATGGTACCTATAAGGGCAAACTGGTTTCACCAGGTGTCTACTTCTATCAGTGTGATGTCTATGAACAGAGGATAACGGGGATTGAGCTGTTTCACCTCTCTGGATTCGTACATGTAATAACTGAGAAAAATGCTCAACCAGTCAGAGTGGAGTTTAAGTAACGAATTATGAAAAATATAATTGTCCTTGTCATATTAATATTCTCCATGTCCCGGGCAGATGGTCAGACACCAGACCTGGTTTTACTGAAGGTTGAAGCGTTTATATCAAACGGAAAGTACAGTGAGGCGGTCAATGAATGTACAAACGCACTCAAAATGATCCCCGATTACAGACTCTATCTGAAAAGAGGTGAAGCCTATTTGGAGGCCGGAGATATTACGATGGCAAAGAACGATTTTCTTTCCGCTAATTCGCTTGAGAGGGCTTCAGGTGACCTTGGGCTTGCACAGGTTGCAGCCCGGAGTGGTAATAGCAAACAGGCGGTCGACCTCCTTGAAAAACACATGAAGTCTGATTTTAAGATCAGGGAAAAAGATCTGATGCTCGATAAATATCTTGCAGCAATAGAGGATAGCTATGAGTGGAAGAACTTTTTGAAGAAGAGCTGGTACACTGAGCTTGAACAAGGTGTTTCAGAGATCGAATATCTGCTCAGGGAAGGAAAAATTGATGAAGCAACTGAGACCTTCAGTTACCTCAGCTCAGTATATAATGAAAAACCTGAAGTTGATTACCTGGCAGGTCTGATAGATCTTCAAAAGGGTAATTTTGAAGGCGCTGTCAATAAGCTCTGCATATCTGTATCCGAAGGTTATACCACATACAATGCCTGGATAAGTTACATAATTGCTTTACATGGCAACCAAAGCTATTCAACCTCATTTGAGGTTATAAAGGAAGCGATCATCAATTTTCCGGATAATGCTGAACTTTACATTTACCTGGCTGAAGCAAAGAGAAGATCAGGAGACAGGAACGGGGCATTGAAAGAGCTGCAATTCTACCTGGAACTGTATCCCGATAACCAGGATGTAATTGACCTTGCAGGTAAGGTGGCATATGAAAGAAAGAACTACTCGGAAGCACTGAAATACTATTCCCTCAATATTGAGAAAGATCCCGGCAACGCTGACCATTACAATGCAAGGGCCAATGTTTATCTTGTGACCAGGAGCTGGGAATTTGCATTATCTGATTATTCAATGGCACTGGATCTTGATCCATATAATGCTGATACATATTATAATAAGGGATTATCTATGGTTGAAAAAGGAGAGATTGAGGGTGCCTGCCATGATTTCAGACAATCGCTCCGTTTAGGTAACAAAAAGGCATCATCGATGATAAACCGTTATTGTATCAAGTAGCAGATCCATGCAATAATTTACCTGATGTTCCTCAGTATCTTATCATACAGTTCTTTAGGCTTGAATGGTTTCAGAATATAGTCATTTATCTTAAGTCCCTTGATCTTATCTTCATGCTCTGACATGATTGCAGCAGTCAGCGCTACAACCGGGATACCAGCTATTTTTTTATCATCCGATCCCCTGATTTTTTCAGTAGCTTCAATCCCATCCATCACAGGCATTTGAAGGTCCATTAGAACAAGATCAAATTCATTGTCAATGAGCAGTTCAAGTGCTATCTTCCCGTTCTCGGCATGGGTAATCCTGGCACCCCACTTGGTGAGGAACTTACTCGTAACAAAGAAGTTAATCTTATTGTCTTCTGCGATAAGAATCCGCTTACCGCTTAGTCCGTCATAAGTCTCCTCTTCCTGAGTTTTGATCGCTTTTTTTGAAGTCACTTTACCAACAGCAAATCTCAGGATGAAAGAGAATCGTGACCCCTTACCAGGTGCACTTTCCACATTGATGGCACTTCCCTGAAGCTCTAACAGCCTTTTACAGATGGGAAGGCCAAGGCCGGTGCCACCATATTTTCTTGTAGTATCATCCGACGCCTGGGTATAACTTTCAAATATTGTATCATGCTTGTCGGCAGGTATCCCTATCCCGGTATCTTTTACTGAAAATTCAATTTCTGCCGACTTGTCATTTCTTCCTAAAAGCTTTACCGATAATTCAATAATACCTTTGGATGTAAACTTAAAAGCATTAGATAGCAGATTGGATAACACCTGGTTAAGCCTTATTGAGTCTCCTATTATTTCGGAAGGTAGTTCTTCATCGATATTTGTCCGGAAATCCAAAGTCTTCGAGTCACTCTTAAACGAATATGACCTTTGGAATTCACCTATGAATTCTCTAAGGTCAAATTGAATTTTTTCAAAAACTATTATCCCCGATTCCATTTTCGTATAATCGAGAACATCATTTACCAGTGTAAGGAGATGGTTTCCGGAGAAACGGAGTGTCTTTATATATTCAATCTGATCACCCCTTGGTTTTCCCTGTAGTAAGAGATTGGTAATTCCAATTACTTCGTTCAACGGAGTCCTGATCTCATGGCTCATGGTCGACATGAATTGTTGCTTCAGACGCCCGGCCTCTTCAGCTTTTTGCCTTTCAAGGATAAGATTATTCATCAGCTTCTTCCTCTGGATGGCAAGTGCGATCTGGTTACCTATCAAACTCAGCAACCTGAGGTCCTCTCCCGAGAAGACATCTTCACTGTCGTAGTCCTGAAGGACCATTGCTCCGACAATCTCATTTTCAACAATGAGCGGCACGCCCAGCCATACTTTACAGGGAGTCCCGACCAGGCCAATCTCACCTTTTTTCTCAAGGATATCAATATCAGCCTCTTTCAGCAGAACAGGATTGGGATTCTTGATTAACCAGCCGGTAAGTGTTTTTTCAGCAGGGATTTCACTGAAATCATCCTTCTCATCACTAAAAAATGGCAGTGTAAAAGTATGACTTTCCTTATGGTACAGTACGATGAAGAAATTCTTTGTATTCCAGATCCGGTCAATTTCATCCCGTATAATAGCATAAATATCGGTAAACTCAGTCTGGGTAAGGGCAGCATTTGAAATATTATAAATTACATTATTTGTGTCAAGGTCCTTCTTCTTATCCGAGATATTGCGGTAAATTGCATGAAGGGCGGTAGTTTCCTTATTTATTTGTATAGGCTTTACCAGAAGAGATACAGAAAATCTTTCGCCTCCTTTTCGCATTCTCACTGACTCAACGGCCACAGTCTCGGTCAATGCTGCCTTTAATGTAAAACCCCGTGCCTCTTCCTTCAGCTCTTCAGGGATTATCAGTTCATCCACATTCTTTCCTATAGCCTCTTCCGGAGTAAATCCGAATTCCTTTGTAAATTCTTTATTTACCCTTTCAATAACTCCATCAAGGTTTGTCTGGACGATGCTTTCAGGGGCAGACTCAAAAAGGGCTTCGAGGTATGACTTCTCCCTGATAATTTCATTCTGAATTTTATTCAGTTCAGAGAGGTCAGTCAATATCCCCCTGTACCCAACAAGTTTATTTTGCTGATCGTAAATTCCACGTGTATTTGATATTACCGGCATAGTGGTACCGTCTTTGCGGTAAACCAAATACTCGTTACTGATAGTCGATCCTGGCCCTTTGATTTTCTTCAGATTACCAAAAACCGATTCAACCATATGGTCGCCAAAAATCTCTCTGATCGTTAACCCGTTCTCAATATCTTCCTTTTCATAACCAAATTTATCAAGGCCATTTGAATTGGCATAGGTAATCCTTCCTTTGGTGTTGATTTCGAAAACTACTTCGGGCATCATGTCAGCAAATCTCTGAAACATGTCTCCCTGCATAAGAAACTCCTTCTCCCTTGACAGCTGGATACTTCCTGGTTCCCAGATTATTACAATTACACCGGATAACAGGTTTACCCCAAGAAAGTACCCTTCGGAATCTTTTCCTGAGATTGCGGCAATTTCTTTTTGAGGCTCCCCGGTCAGTCTGATTTTGGATATCAGGTCAACAATTACATCTTTGTGCTTGAAATCGACACTGGTTATCTTTTTTTGAAGTAGATCTTCCTTCTTAAGATGCTTGAACTCACCTGCATCAGGATTTATTGATTCAATTATAATGTTTTCATGCCTGTCGAAATTAACGGCCATTACAAAATTTGTCAGCGACTCAAATAATCCCCGGACTTTTTGAACGGCATTTGCCATATTTGTCTCTAAGCCATCATCAATCCCAATCCCGGTATATACCGTTAAGAGATATTTATCATCACCGAAGCATATGGTATCTGCAGATAGAAGAAATTGCTTTTCTTTACCGGACTTGGTTTTAAGATTGACTGGGAAGTTCTCAACACGCTTTAATTTCGGAAGTTTGCTGACAAACTTATCGCTCTGTGCCATATCAAGAAACAGCTTAATATCCCGGGATCTCTTTTTAATTATCTCCTCACGCGAGTAGCCAAGGACTTTAAGGAAATTTTCGTTGGCATCGACATATTTACCTGTTTCGAGGTCAATGATAGCCATTAAATGAGGTGTTGATCTGAAAACATGAACAATCCTTGATTTTAGATCATCGACCGACTTGAATTCCTTAAGTTCAGCTTCAAGTTCCTTTACCCTTTTCCGGAACTCACTGTTTTCACTTTGAAGTTCCTTAAGTTTTATGATCTTGTCCATCTCTCCTTGATTACAATGCTAATATAGAGATTATACGCTTATAGTATGCTCTTAGGCTGTCTCTTTTTGATTTTTGCTGTAGTACCTGCAAAACTCAGTCAGGCCACAACTCATGCATAACGGCTTTCTGGCTTTGCATGTATATCTTCCATGCAGTATCAACCAGTGGTGAGCAAGCGATATTAGATGTTCAGGGATATTGTTCACAAGCTGAATCTCTGCATCGAGTGGGGCAGTAGCATTTATTGTAAGACCAATACGGTTGGCAACCCTGAAAACATGTGTATCAACTGCCATAGCTGGTTTATTATAGACGACTGAAGCGATCACATTTGCCGTTTTTCGACCAACACCTGGTAATTTCTGAAGCTGATCTATATCGGAAGGTACCACATTGTTAAATTCATTTACCAGCATTGTTGCCATTCCATGCAGCTGCCTGGCCTTATTATTTGGATAGGAACATGATTTAATATACTCAAGGATTTCGACCGGGTCTGATTCAGACATTGCAGTTGCATCGGGATATCTCCTGAACAATGCAGGTGTGATCATGTTAACCCTTTTATCGGTGCACTGGGCAGACAAGATTACAGCAACTATCAATTCATAGGGATCTTTGTGAACCAGTTCTGTCTCGGCAACAGGTCTGTGATCAAGGAAGTAATCAATCGTGCGTTTATATCTCTCTTTCCTCGTCATAAGTGAAATGATACTTCAATCACAAAGATTGTTTCCGGATTCAAAGTAGCAATTATTTTTTTAATTAACTTTTGAATTAGAAATAAATAGGTTAATTTAGCAGGGCAATAATATGAATAAATGATGTCACAGAGTTTCAATTCCACCTATTTTTATTACTTTTTTTCAGAAAGGTAAGTGGGATTTTTGTACATCTGTTAAGTATAAATAAAGGGTCCCTTAAACTGGGACCTTTTTTTTTGAATATGATAAACTGTGTAAAATATTATTACTTCTGTTTTTTTCCTGAAAATATCGGGGACCTCTGGTGGTGATATATTTATCGTATCAATGGTGGTCCCGGGTTAACCGGGATTTTTTATTTATGTAAAAAAAGGAAAATGAAAGTTGCAATTCAGGGAGAAAGAGGAAGTTTTCACGAGGTGGCAGCCTTGCAATATCTGGGTTCGGACACAATCGACCTTTACCCATGCGCCACTTTTGACAGTACTGTTAACGCTGTCCTCACCGGGGAGTCGGATATCGGTGTCATGGCAATCGAGAATGCCCGGTCAGGAAGTATTCTATACAACTATTCACTAATACGCGAATCAGGACTGAAGGTAATTGGAGAGCACAAACTCAGAATAAAACAAAATCTGATGGCCTTGCCTGGTCAGTCAATCGAAGATATCCGGGCGATATGGTCGCATCCAGTTGCGATTGCCCAGTGCATGGCTTTCCTGAACCTCTACCCGGCCGTGGCACTTATTGAAAGTGATGATACTGCGGCAAGTGCAAAGAAGATCAGGAATGAAGGTGCTATGGGAGTTGCAGCCATCGGGGCTGATATTGCTGCCAGGATCTACGGGCTCGACATAATTGCATCTGGTATTGAAACCTATAAAAATAACTATACCAGATTCCTGATTATTGGTTCTGAGATACCGGATTTCAAGGATTTTGATAAAGCATCTGTCTGTTTTGCCCTTGGTCATCAACCAGACTCTCTGGCAAAATTACTTGTAATGCTGGCCGAAAGGGAAGTAAACCTAAGCAAGATACAATCTGTTCCAGGAATGATGAGTGAATGGGAATATATGTTTTACCTCGATCTTGAATTGAATGGTTCAACCGATAGGGAGGAGTTAATCGAATTATTGAAACAAAACACCATTGACCCTGAGATATTAGGGTTATATAAAAAGAGAGGAGCACTTTATGAGAGTTCTGCCAGCTGATCGTATTTCCAGAGTTGCCGAATATTATTTCTCCACCAAACTGAAACAGATAAAGGAGATGGAAAGTTCAGGCATTGACGTTATAAACCTTGGGATTGGAAACCCCGACATGCCTGCCTCCTCAATGGTTACCAGAAGAGCGAAGCAGGTTATCGATTCACCTGGATCGCACCGCTATCAGCCATATAAGGGCATCGATGAACTGCGGTTTGCTTTCTCGGAATGGTATATGAAAAAATATGATGTATCCCTGTCACCTGATGATGAGATACTTCCATTAATGGGGTCAAAAGAGGGGATCATGCATATCAGCATGGCATTTTTGAACAGGGGCGACGGGGTACTGATACCCGATCCGGGATATCCTGCCTATGAAGCTACTGCAAGGCTCTGCTCTGCGAGGTGCCTGATCTACGACTTAAAGGAAGAGAACAGGTGGATGCCTGATCTTGATCTTTTGGAGAGATCCGATCTGGATGGGATCAAGTTAATGTGGGTAAATTATCCCAATATGCCAACCGGACAGCAAGCATCAAAAGAGGAGCTGTCCGGATTGGTTGAGTTCGGACTAAAAAACAGGATCCTCATTGTAAATGACAACCCCTACAGCCTTGTACTCAATGACAATCCTGTCAGCCTTTTATCTGTTGACGGGGCAATGGATACGGCCCTTGAACTTAATTCTCTCAGCAAATCTCACAATATGGCCGGTTGGCGGATTGGTATGGTTGGAGGTGCACCAGATTATATCGGGTATATACTTAGGGTAAAAAGTAGTATGGATTCAGGGATGTTCCTTCCGTTGCAGTATGCAGCAATAGAAGCTCTTGGCCTTGATGGCGAATGGTATTCGCAGCTTAACAAAGAGTATGCTGCCCGCAGGGATCTCGTTTATTCAATACTTGACAGACTGGAATGTACATACAAGAGCGGCCAATCGGGCCTGTTTGTATGGGCTAAGATCCCGTCAAAATGGAAAAATTCAGAAGAACTGTCAGATTTTCTCCTTGAGCATCACGCTCTTTTTGTAACCCCCGGGTCGGTATTTGGAAGCAACGGATACAAATTTATCAGGATATCGCTCTGCATCGAAAAAGAGAGGTTATCAGAGAGTATGGATAGGATAATTGAAAATATAACCTATTGATATTCACAATTAAGACTGCCAGTGGGCAGTGGAAATATTAGAATGTAAGAACTTAACTGACACCATAATGAACGACAATCTGAACATTGATAAGAATTGCATGTTCCGCAAGAAGGGTCAAACGGTCATTATCTCCGGTCCCTGCAGTGCTGAAACTGAGGAACAGGTGATAACTACAGCCAGGCAACTGACTGAAACGGGTGCAAGTGTATTCCGGGCAGGTGTATGGAAGCCACGGACGAGGCCCGATACCTTTGAGGGAATGGGATCGGTTGCACTGCCATGGTTGCAGAGGGTAAAAGAGGAAACCGGGATGATGACGGCAACAGAGGTAGCAAATATATGGCACATTAAGGAGGCTCTTCGGTATAAAGTAGATATTCTATGGATTGGTGCCAGGACAACTTCAAATCCATTTGCTGTTCAGGAGATTGCCGATGCCCTTAGAAGTCTGGACATCCCGGTATTCGTAAAAAATCCGATAAACCCTGATATAGAATTATGGGTTGGAGCACTGGAAAGGCTTAATAAGGCCGGAATAAATAAGCTGGTTGCTGTTCACCGCGGATTCAGCTATTACGGTGAATCACCTTACAGAAACCTTCCACAGTGGGAAATTCCAATTGAATTAAAAAGAAGGTTTCCTGAACTGCCGATAATTACAGACCCAAGTCATATCAGCGGTAACAGGGATCTGCTATTTTCAATATCACAAACTGCAATGGATCTTGATTTTGATGGTCTCTTTATAGAATCTCATTGTAATCCTGAGGCTGCTCTGAGCGACAAAGACCAGCAGATCACTCCTGCTCAGCTTGGTGTGTTGCTGGGGGGATTGATCCACCGAAATCCCGATACCAACTCTGTCAAACATATAGCCGGTCTTGAAGGGCTTAGAAGGCAGATTGATCAGTGGGATAATGAACTGTTAAGAATATTGCGTAACCGGATGGCTATTTCAGAGCAGATAGGTCAGTATAAGAAAAGGGAAAATATTACTATCCTGCAAACCAGCCGGTGGTCGGAGATTCTCGAAGACCGTTTATCAAAGGCTAATAAACTGGGACTAAGTGACCAGTTCGTAACGCACCTGTTCAAACAAATTCACCAGGAGTCAATTAACTTTCAGAATAAGGTAATGAATTAGTAAGCATGTTTTAATACCTTTATTGCTTGTAAAACTGGTAAAATGGCTGAATTAAAGTACAAGACAGCTTCGCATACATCGCAGATATTTACAGGAGAACCCTGGACCAAAGTGAATCAGCTTATCGATCCGGCAAATACTATTATTATTACCGACAGTAATGTTAAACATTTTTATGGCAAGGATTTCCCGGATTGTCTTGTGTTAACCCTGTCCCCTGGCGAGACTTCGAAGAATTTAAGAACTGTAGAGCATATTCTTAAGCAGTTGCTGAAACAGGATTTTGACAGATCGGGGTTCATACTCGGTATAGGTGGAGGGGTGGTGTGCGATATTGCAGGTTTTGTTGCCTCAGTTTATATGAGAGGAGTGAGCTTTGGATTTGTTTCTACAACCTTGCTTTCGCAGGTTGATGCAAGCATTGGTGGCAAGAATGGAGTCAACCTGGCAAAAATAAAAAATGTAGTAGGATGTTTTGCACAACCGGACTTTGTAATTTGCGACCAGGTAATGCTCCAAACCCTGCCGGAAGATGAATACATATCCGGGCTTGGGGAAGTAATAAAACATGCTCTGATCAGGGATGCAGATTTATTTGATCTTCTTGAGGATAACATATCATTCATTCAAAAACGCGACGCCGGATTATTGGACAGGCTAATTACAGGATCAATTTTGATAAAGAAAGAGATCGTTGAAGCTGATGAAAAGGAAACAGGACCAAGGCGTCTGCTTAATTTCGGACACACTGTAGGCCATGCCATTGAAGCTGTTTCCGGAATAAAGCATGGTTATGCTATTGCTTATGGCATGGAAGTGGCAGCACAATTATCAATTGAGGATGGTTTACTTGATCCCGGTCATCTTCAGAGGATAAGGGGTCTGCTGGCAGAAGTAAATCTGTTGCCAGGAGTAAAAGTAAGTGATAATCAGCTAATTAGTGCACTTATGAAGGATAAGAAGAGGGACAGGGAAAAAATTCACTTTGTTTTTCTTGAAGATATTGGTAAAGCGGTTGTTAAACAGATTCCTGTTACCGGGCTGCTTGAAAAACTAAAAGAAAGATTATTTTAATATGATTGTCACAGTATCTCCATCTGAAATCAGCGGAATACTCACTGCTCCACCATCAAAAAGCTCCATGCAGAGGGCCGTAGCTGCTTCATTAATGGCTGAGGGTGAATCAGAGATACTTAATCCCTCCTTATGTGATGATGCACGTTCGGCTATCTCTATGGCTGAATGTTTGGGTGCTGAAGTCACAATAACTGATCGTTCGGTAAGAGTTAAGGGCGGATTTTACCCTAAATCCACATTGCTGAACTCAGGTGAATCAGGATTAGGCGTAAGGATCTTTTCCGCTTTATCAGCACTTGGAGATATAGGTTTTACGCTTACAGGAGAGGGATCTCTTCTTTCCCGTCCGATGAACCTGGTAACTGATTCCCTGAAGAAATTCGGTGTGGAGGCTCATTCAAAAGGCGGATATCTTCCACTAAGAATACGGGGTCCATTAAAGGGAAGAAAGGTAACTATAGACGGCTCGGTCAGTTCACAGCTTCTCACGGGGCTGCTATTGGCTCTGCCGGTGGTAAACGACGACAGCAGGATTGAGGTAACAGGATTAAAGAGCAAACCTTATATAGACCTTACCATAAGTGTTTTAAATGATTTTGGGATTAAGATTGAAAATAATAATTACCGGGAATTTATGATTGGTGGTAACCAGAAATACAAGTCTTCTACCTACAATGTGGAAGGTGATTGGAGTGGCGCTGCATTTATTCTGGTTATGGCAGCAATTGCAGGTAATGTCACAGTAAAAAACCTTTCATTATCCAGTCACCAGCCTGACAAGATGATCATTGAAATTCTGAGAATGGCCGGAGCATCTGTGGTAGAAAAGGACAATGAGATACGTGTTGGAAAGGGTAGTTTGAAACCATTTATGGTAGATGTTTCCGAAAGTCCTGATCTGGCTCCTCCTCTGGTTGCTTTAGCAGCAAATTGCAATGGTGTTTCCATAATCGAAGGAACAGACAGGCTCAGGGTAAAGGAAAGCAACAGGGGTAACACCCTGCAGAAGGAATTCACCAGGATTGGGGTAAACATTAAAAACAGGGGAAGCAGTTTAGAGATCTCAGGCTCACAAATAAAGGGAGGAGAAACCGTTTTTTCACATAATGATCACAGGATAGCCATGGCTCTGGCAACAGCTGCTCTTACCGCTGAGAGAGCGATTAAAATCGAAGGAGCTGAAGCTGTCAGTAAATCATATCCCTCATTTTTCATCGATCTGGAATTATTAAGGAAGAAAACTTTTAAAGATAAGGTTACATGAACACATTCGGACAATTATTCAGAGTTTCAATATTCGGTGAGTCACACGGACCTGGAGTGGGTGTCCTGATTGATGGATGCCCCCCGGGAATAGAGATCATTCCTGATGAAATGATGCATCAGCTCAACAGACGTAAGAGTGGTGCCAGAGGTACAACACCCAGGAAAGAGCATGATGAGCCGGAGTTTATCAGCGGCATATATAATGGATTTACTACAGGAGCACCGGTTGTGATAATGACACGGAACATAAATATCAAGTCATCGGATTATGAAAAATTTAGGAATGTTCCTCGCCCGGGGCATGCTGATATGGTTTCAAAGAATAAATATCAGGGATTTGCAGACCGGAGGGGAGGGGGGCATTTCTCCGGGAGGCTCACCTGGGGGCTTGTTGCAGCAGGAGTGATTGCACGAAGTATAATTAAACCCGCAGATGTTAAGGCAGCCCTTGTTGAAGCAGGTGGAAGGAGTGATATTGATTCGGCTGTAGAGGATGCTCTTACTGCAAAGGATTCGATTGGTGGAATTATAGAATGCAGGGTAAATGGCCTTCCCGCCGGACTGGGTGAACCATTTTTCTACTCCGCCGAATCAGCGATCAGTCAGATTGTCTTTTCAATACCGGCCATCAAAGGCATTGAATTTGGTTCGGGATTCAGAGCAGCAAGGATGAAAGGTTCTGAGCATAATGATCCTATTATCAGCCGGGACGGAATGACTGCCACAAATAATGCAGGTGGCATAAACGGAGGTATTACAAATGGCAATGAACTGATATTCAGGATTGCAGTTAAACCAACATCAGGTATTTCCATTGCGCAGGAAACTTTAGATATCGAAATGAACAGGATGACAAAACTGGAAGTTGAAGGCAGACATGATGCATGTATCGCTTTGAGAATCCCTGTAATTGTGGAGTCTGTAACAGCTATATCACTGGCTGACCTTGCTCTGATAAATAATGGAATATTTGGCAACAGAGGGTAAACAGATGATCAGGAGAATACTTATTGCAGGTGCCGGCAATATGGGTGCCTGGCTGGCAGAAACGATGTGTCTTGAGTATGAAGTTGCGGTATATGACAAAGAGCCTGACAAGCTGAAATATCTGTTCAATACCTATCGGTTCAGAACACTCGGGGAGATAGGGGAGTACAACCCTCAGCTTTTTATCAATGCTGTAGGTTTGAAGGATACAGAACAGGCATTTAAAGAGATAATTCCCTATTTGCCAAAGGATTGTATAATAGCCGATATTAGCTCGGTCAAAAATGGCCTTTCTGAGTTCTATGCATCCTCCGGAATGCGGTTTGTGTCTACTCATCCTATGTTCGGAACAACTTTTGGTAATGTGAGGGACCTCTCAGGTCAGAATGCCATAATCATAAGTGAATCAGATATTGCCGGGAAGGAATTTTTTGCACGATTCTATACAAAACTTAAGTTGGAACTATTTGAATATACATTTTTTGAGCACGATCAGACCATTGCATATTCCCTGTCGGTGCCTTTCAGCTCCACAATTGTCTTTTCTGCCTGCATGAAGAAGCTTGAGGTTCCGGGTACTACATTCAGGAAGCATCTGAATATTGCCCATGGTCTCCTCTCAGAGGATGATTATCTGCTGAGTGGAATTTTGTTGAATCCCTATTCCATAGGCAAGCTTAGTGAGATAATGGCACGGTTGAAAGACCTGATTAATATGTTAAACAATGAAGATGAGGAGGGATTACATACTCTTTTCAGGAAGTTGAGAATAAACTTGGGAATGCTGCCGGAGGTTGCGGAATCAGAGGCTTAATTCGAGGATCTTCCTGGTACCATCACTGACCCTGAACCTGTTGTCTGATCTGACACCAATTACCCAGATTATAGAGTTATTACTCTCCATTATCAAACATTTCTCCTTTAAATAAACAGGAATTTTACGATCGATGAACAGGTCGCTAAGTTTCTTTCTCCCCTTCATTCCAAAAGGGTAAAAATAATCTCCGGCTCTCCAGTTTCTTATCTGCATTGGATAATCCAGGGTGTCAGCATCAAAGTATGCAATTGTTGGGTCGTCTCCAGGATCGAACTCATCGGGAGTTAGAATTTTAGCAGTCAGAAATGTGTCACCAATCAGGAGATCTTCTTCTGAGTTAATAATTATTTTAGTCGCCTTGTTCCAATTTAATTCTTCAATAATAAGTCTGTTTCTGTCCCTAAGTATCCTGTGAGTCATGGTAAAGAACTGTTTTCCGGACTCAGATTGGATCAGATTTTCAATACTCATTACCTGAGACGAGCTCAGCCCAAAATCCTTGAATAGCTCGAAGATAAAGGCCCCTGGGGGCTCAAGGGTTGACAGCTCATCAATTTGAATCTCCGTGTGGGTACCAAAGTGTTTGAAAAGCCTCTCTTTTGTTGATGAAATGAGATTATTGTACACAATTGAAACATCATTTAGCCTGCTGATAGTTTCATATATTGCCCTCTGTGATGAGGGGTTCAGATCATCGAGTAGTGGCATTATCTCAAGCCTTATCTTATTCCTGATATACTTGGATTCCCTGTTGGAAGAATCTTCCCTGTAAGGAATACTGTGCTCCTCGGCATACTTTTCGATCATCTCCCGGCTGGCAAACAGAAGTGGACGAATCACTTTGTCTGTTTTTGATTTTATACCGGTCAGGCCATTTAATCCTGTACCCCTGATCAGGTTAATAAAAAATGTTTCAATACTGTCGTTATTGTTGTGGGCCACTGCTATATGATCTATAGAAAATTTCATCCTGGTTTCCTCAAACCACCTGTATCTGAGGTCTCTGGCAGCCATCTGGATTGAAATACCTTTTGAACTGGCATATCCTATTGTATCAAATGATTTAGTGAAATACTTGATTTTAAGTTTTTTACAGTTTTTTACCACGAATAGTTCATCCTCATCAGATTCCTTCCCTCTTAACTGAAAATTGCAATGAGCAACAGCAAGTTTAATACCTGTCTCTGACAGTATATGCAGAAGGACCATTGAGTCAATGCCCCCACTGACAGCCAGAAGAACCGAGTCATTATTCCCGAAGAGATCATTTTCTGAGACGTACTGATGAAATTCTTTAACCATTTTATGAACACAGGGTGTAATTATGGCAGATTCCCGGGTACAAAAATATAAAAAGGCTTTAAATAAGTAGCTACCTGTAAGGGTATATCTGTGGATTCATTGCGTTGAAGTCAGAAGGTTTCAGCAATTTTTCTGATGTCATATCAACATAGTCAAGTCTTGAATAGGGAGGAGGATATGGGAAATAGCCAAGACGTATTTGTAATGTGTTGAATATCAGATTATTATTTCGAAGTCTCAATCCTATTCCCAACTCGGAAATCAGATCATTAGGAACAGTAACCGAACTATTCCCTCTTATCAAAGCAAGATCAGCGAATGCAAAGAAAACAAATCTGAAACCATAGAAATAGACAGGGCTGAACGACACTGCTTCGATATTACAATATAGCCGTTCGTTAGCTCTGATTGAATCATTCCTAAAACCCCTTACACCATATCTGTCGTTCACTCTGAGGTATTCATCATCAAACCTATTGTATCCCCTGGTGTAATCAAGACTAACAAAATATCGCATTTTATATTTACCGGCACCGTAAAGATTTGATATATAAGTAGTCTTGAAATTCAACATGTTTTGTTCATTCCTGGAATCGCGTGAAAATGTTGAATACTGGCCTCTTCCATATAAATACCCAAACCGGTTAATAAACTTGCCAAACGAAGCTTCAATACCATAGTAATCACGAATATCAAACTCATTAAACTCTCTTCCAAGGGTGATCCTGAAAAGCCCTCCATAGGGTATATCCTCATTTCTTCCGTAATTATATATCAGGTTTGTCTTGTAATACTTTTGTCTGGAGAGGGCAACCGATCCAAGGTAGAGTTTATATTTCTGTAGAGAATGATAGGATGTGCTGGTGATTTCAGGGCGCCTGTAAACATTGTTATTGATATATCTGAGAGCAATAATGGCCTTTGAAACCTTTACCTCGTTGAGCATAAATGATCTTCCTCCCCAAATATCAAGGTAGTTAAACTCCAGAGGCTTAGGAGTATCCAGGGTGTCAAGGTCTTCAGTTGTAAATGTTTCACTGATACTTACTCCACCAGCATACCTTGTAATAGCTGTTACAAAATCCCGGGTAATATTTGCCTGGTATGAGGTTTTACCAAGAGCATTTAAATAACTGAACTCAGCATCAATCAGGCTTCTGCTAATATTATTCATCCGGTAGTTAAGGCCAATACCTGGAGGGAAATCCCGATAGTAATCATACGGCATTGCTAATGTTAGCTCATGGCCAAATCCACCGAGATTTTTCTCAAATATATTAATTTGTCCCGCCTTTAACCCATCAAGTGAAATATTCATTCCCAGGGAATAGATATCTTTTGTAACTACTAATATATCGACCTCATCATCACTTACCGGTATTATTATAAACCTGGCATCATCAATGAAAGCCAGCTTCCTGATAATCCTCTCATTCTCAGAAAGCGTCAATGGTGAGATGGTGTCCCCTGTGTTGAAAAAAAGGTAATTACGTATAATAAATTCCCTGGTTTTAATATGTGTCCTGTTCATGAATGTAGCGCTTTCTCTTGAAGTGCTCTGTTCAGGGTCTGATATGCTTGTTCCGAAAGCATCCAGCCTGGTGACCGATATTTGCCTGATTATCTTACCTGAATGTCTGGCATAGGTGGCAGTATTCGGGTTATTTATTTTATTCTCATTGTCCCTTCCAGGAGGCACTATTACAAGATCATATAATTTCTTTGTCAGTTTGCTCCTTGAGGCTTTTAAACGGAGCGAATCATAGAAGACATTGGTTCTGGTTACTGATTCAGGGTTTTCAGGAAGCATAGATCCCGGAAGGAACAGGATCGTATCGTGGCTAAAATAATAGAGGCTATCGTACAACCTGATGTATGACCCCCTGGCAATTTTGAATGGGACCATGTTTATTTCAGGCTCCTGGGAGCACAGGATAGAAAACAATGCAAAAACGGCGGCTGCGAACAAAGCTTTGCGCAAAAGCCACATAACTACCACTGTATGTATCCTTATATGCATCAATAATCCTTATGAGGCTACCTAGGCTAACCGCATATATTTATTCCTGGAGAACATCATCAGAGTTGAACTGAAATCCTAATCTCTTGCCTGTCACAATTTTAGAAAACTGTATTTTGGCTTCCAGTTGCCCTACAGATGCAATTTTTACTGCATCATAGGGAGGGACCAGCAGATCAAACTCCTGTGAATATTGTATTGCCGTAAAAAGTATCTTTTTTAAAGAATCCCTGGTTATTTCTTCATTACCGAAATTTGAAAACAACATACCCATCTGTCGTTTGCCTTCAACAAAATACTGATTCTCGTGATTGATAAAGATGCGGGCAATAAGATATCCAAGGTCATCCTGGCGCGAATATTTGAAGGAGTCGGCCAGAAAATTGTAAATATGGATTATTCCTGAATATGAATTGTTTTTATTCTTCTGTACATAGGGGTTCTTCCATATCGGATGATTCCTGTCGAATTCAAAAATATTGGAGTGCATACTAAATATTAGCAGATCACCAGCAACCTTTACCCCAACATCAAATTTCCCTCGTTCCTTGTAATCAAGCCTAACCCGTTTATCTGAATCTCCAAGTTCACTATTTACTTCTCTTTCGATAGCTGCAAGTATTTTCTTTAGCTTTATAAAGACATCATAGGTGTTATCATATACCTTTTGTTTGAGAACAGCTTTGCTCCTCAGGTTCTCAACAATAGTTTGTTTCTTTTCCGTTGATTCCATACAGGGTCGGTTTGGATTAATCAGTTGATATCAGATCATCAAATGTAAATAAAAAAGAGGTATATCGCTTATGATACACCCCTTGATTAATATTTTTCTGTTTTTAGTATGCTCTGGCAAATACAACCCTTTGTTTTGAAGGCTTCCCTGAATAGACACATTTACCCGCTTCAGGATCAGTATCCAACGGAATAACCCTTATTGTAGCCTTGGTCTCATCCTTGATCCTCTCTTCTGTATCGGCTGTGCCATCCCAATGAGCTAAAACAAATCCTCCTTTATTTTCAATTATTTCCCTGAATTCGTCCCAACTGTTTACTGTATGGGTGTTTTCTTCCCTGATCTTTAAGGCTCTGCTGAAAATATTTTGTTGTATATCCTTAAGCAGATTCTGCACTTCATCTGCAACAACTTCCCGACTAACAACTGATTTTACCAAAGTATCCCTCCTGGCAATTTCTACAGTACCATTTTCAATATCTCGTGGGCCAATGGCAATTCTTACAGGCACTCCTTTAAGTTCATATTCAGCAAATTTGAAACCAGGCTTATGCGTATCCCTGTCGTCATATTTAACACTTAAACCCCGGGCCTCAAGTTTGGTTTTGATCTCAAGAGCAGTTGCAGAGATATTGGCCAGTTCACTGTTCCCTTTATAAATTGGAATAATAACTACCTGAATCGGAGCCAGATTTGGAGGCAGCACCAATCCTTCATTATCTCCATGGGCCATTACAAGTGCTCCCATTAACCTGGTTGAAACTCCCCATGATGTTGACCAGACATATTCAAGATTTCCTGCCTTGCTTGTGAACTGTACGTCAAAAGCTTTGGCAAAATTCTGTCCAAGGAAGTGAGATGTGCCGGTCTGTAACGATTTGCCATCCTGCATAAGGGCTTCTATAGCATAGGTTGTGACTGCTCCGGCAAATCTTTCAGAATCAGATTTGGACCCCTTTAATACCGGGATCCCCATGAAATCCTGTACAAAATGTGCATATAACTCAACAATCTTCCTGGTCTCTTCTTCGGCCTCTTCACTGGTGGCATGGGCTGTATGACCCTCCTGCCACAAGAACTCAGAAGTTCGCAGAAAAAGGCGGGTACGCATTTCCCATCTTACCACGTTGGCCCACTGGTTTATAAGCAGCGGAAGATCCCGGTAGGAATGGATCCAGTTCTTAATTGTATTCCATATAATAGTTTCAGAAGTTGGTCTGATGATCAACTCCTCTTCAAGCTTTGCTGAAGGATCTACAATAACACCCTCTCCAGACGGATCTTTCATCAAGCGGTAATGTGTGACCACTGCACATTCTTTGGCAAAGCCTTCAACATGACTTGCCTCTTTACTGAAGTATGATTTCGGTATTAACAGAGGAAAATATGCATTTTGATGTCCTGTGGCTTTGAAAAGTTTATCAAGCTCTGCCTGGATTCTCTCCCAGATTGCATAGCCATATGGTTTTATAACCATGCATCCTCTTACAGCTGAGTTTTCAGCTAGATCTGCCTTGATAACCAGATCGTTATACCATTGTGCATAATTTTCTTCTTTCTTTGTTAAAAAGTCGGCCATCTTGTTTGGTATGGATTTTGTAATTTGTAAAGCAAAGAGCAAAATTAAATATTGCGCAAAGTAAGTAAACTTAAAGATAAATTAAAAACGGGAGGATGTCATGAAAGCAAAATACTTATACGGCTTAATAGCAGGACTGATAATAACTTCGGGCCTGGCGCAGGCAAATGAACTCCCTGCTGCGACAAATAGAAATGATTATGATCATCAGGTAGTTGTCGAGAAATATCGTTTCGGACACGACTTCTATTACGCATCCAGGATCAGACGGTTTCATAGTTCGCATCTCACCTTCGGGTTTTACTCTCCGGTTTATACCGAGAGATACTGGTATACTTATCAACCTGCAACATGGGGTATAAGTATCTATGCTGGTGGCGGAGGATTTGGAATGGGATATACCCTTGGCTATACCCCTTACTACTATAATGATTGGTACTCACCCTGGAGCTACTATCCTGGTTATTATTACTATGATTATTATCCGGGCTACTACGACTGGTATGCTCCTGTGAGATATACTATGCGGGTAAAATACCGTTACCGGAATAATTATAACTACTATTACACAAGTAATCACTACTACGGGTATAACAATTATTATAACAATCATCACTGGTACGATCCTGCCTATTACAGGTATGAATCCAGGAACTATTCGTCTGACAATACCTACAGGGGTAATGCTATAAACACCAGTTCCCGCCGGGTTGAAACACGGGATCAGCTTCAGGGGCAGGACAGGAACAGAAGAACGAATACTGTTGAGGTAACAGATAATGACAGAAATAATAATGGTAATAATAACGGAAATAACAGGTACCATGATAAGAATCCAAATACCGGAAACGATAATAACAATAATAACAGGTACCATGACCGCAATCCAAATAATGGTAACAATGCAGGAAATGTTAATACAATAATAAATCCGACCAATCCTGCAAATAACAGGGTTACTACAAGGGCAAACAACACTGTAACCAGGAATACGGTAGATAACCGCGGTAGGGTAACCAACAGTGGTACTGTAACCAGGAGTACAAATACAGACAGGAATGCGGTGAACAGAAATATTAATGTAAATACAAACAGGAATACTGTCACGAGAAGCATCAACACAGGTACAAGCAGGAACACTGTAATCAGAGGTACAAGTACAAATAAGAATATTGTAAATAGAACTGGCAGGACCAATACCAGTGTCAACCGCTCAACAACGACCCCTACCCGCAATACCAGCAGATCGGTAGGAAACAGCAGGAGTAGTACTGGCAGGTCATCTGCAGTAAGCAATAACAGCAACCGATCGGCAAGTAAATCGGTAACTACCGGTAAAACTAATAAATCGAGCAGTTCTGGAACTTCAGGTAAGAACAGTGGCAGGCGCTAACCAAGCCTGCCTTTTTATTTAAATAACATATTTAATATTAAGGTTCCGAAAAAAAAACTAAATTTGAATTATAAAGATTACAAAACCTCAGTTATTGGTAATTTGGTATGATTTTTGTATTTTTAAAGTGGGATTAAAACTATATTATTCGGAGGTCAAAATGAAAACTTATCTATACATTCTATTACTGACAATCTTTATTTTAAGCGCGTGTTCATCAAGTATTTACATGAGTGGTGAGTATGATGATCTTTACTATACACCTTCTGACAAACAGATGTATGTTCAGGAATATCCGGCAAATCAGGATGCTTATCAGTCAATTACTGAAATAGAGAATCAGTATAATCTGGATACGTTGATTGGAGATGAATATTTTGATCCCTCAATATATGATGATGACCTGGCTTATTATGATACTGACAGGAATAGTGCCTTCGATTATTATAGTGGAGGATCATATTCCAGGAATCTAAACAGGTTCTATGGAAATTATTTTGATCCTTACTGGAGATACCCCTATTATGGATTTGGTTATAATAGCTTCAGTTATGGCTTCGGGTATCCCTATTATAATCCTTTCAGCTATTATGGAGGGTATGGAGGGTATGGAGGGTATTATGATTTCTACGATCCATACTACAGCTACTATTCCTATCCATATTACAGGAATTCATATCACTGGGGTGGTTATTCCCCTTATTACGGTTATTACTCCCCCTACACTTACTCAAGAGTTACTGATAACACTGAAATACAAAGGAGGAGGTCCTATAGCACTCTATCGAATAATTACAACAGGAATGTTGGATCCAAAGCCACCAGTCTGCCTACCTATGGTTCAAGGAGGAACGCTGAGGCACTGTCATCAACAAATTCGGCAACTCGAAGGATAGCATCCGGATCAACAGTATCAAATAATGCAGCAGCGAACAACAGGGCCATTAATAACGACAGGGCATTACAGTCAGTGCAAAATCAGAATATTAGGAGAACTGATCAGAACGTGACATCTACCAGGACATCTGATAAACCGGTTTATAATTCGGCTGACAGAACTTATATTCCGACATATACCAATCCGCGAATGTCGACCAGACCTACATATAATACCACTGTAACCAAGAGAAATACCAGTACTGGTACAAATAACAGAACAATCAACAATACATCCACCAACAGAGGTGCTGTTACGAACAGATCCGGCAATTCCAGAAATAGTATAATAAACAGGTCGGCCAATTCATCTTCAAGAAGCAATTATTCAACACCGATCCGTAGTAATAATACAAGTATTTCTCGATCATCATCTTTTAATTCATCCAGATCTGTTTCCTCAGGTTCAGCAGTCAGATCAACCTCTTCTTCCTCATCCAGGTCTTCCGGTTCATCATCTTCTGGAGGTAGAAGCACCAGCTCGAGCTCGAGCAGTAGCGGGAGAAGAAGGTAATATGTTGTAAATTAAATTATTAAGACTAATTTGGCATTCTGTCAATTAAGAATGTTTGGGATAATTACATAAATTTCAGAAATAATGAAAAAAGTAACTCTAATATTTATACTGGCTGTTTCAGTTGTATTTAGTGCCACAGGTCAAACAATAGATGAAGCATTAAAATATTCACAACTGTTCTATGGTGGTACAGCTCGCTTTCAGGCAATGGGAGGTGCATTTACAGCTCTGGGTGGCGACCTCTCTGTCCTGTCCCAGAATCCAGCCGGACTTGCAGTATTCAGGTCTACAGAAATTAGCCTGACGCCACAGATGTTCTACAACAACTCTTCTTCCACATTTGGAGAATCAACCTACGACAATCTGTATAAATTCAATCTGAACCAGATAGGGATAGTAGCTCCTTTGATAAGTAACAGCGGAGAGGGGTTAAAGAGCTTTAATATAGGGTATTCATTTAACCGTACGAATAATTTCAATTCAAATGCAATTATTAAAGGTGTGAATAACAACAGCTCGATGGCTGACTACTGGGCTGATTCCGCGTACGATAGATATTTTACAGATATTACCGGGGCTGAGGGTATCGCATTCGAAGCATGGATAATTGATACAATTACAGGCTCAGGTGGTTATGAGTACGGTACGGTGTTTTCAGCTTACGGCGATAGTGCGAATTCTACCTACGGCCAAACCGTAAGGAGGATTATATCCAATGAGGGATATTCAGGCGAGCATGCATTTAGCGCTGCTGTAAATTACAATGATAAAGTGTATATAGGGGCTACAATTGGGATCAACAGGATCAAGGCTTATACCAGGTACGAACACCTTGAGGCTGACTATGACAATGTAATTCCGGATTTCGATAATTTTACCTATACAGATGTAGTTGAAACAGATGGAACTGGATTTTCATTCAAATTGGGTGTAATTATGAAGCCTGTTGACATGCTCAGGCTGGGCTTTTCGTTCCACTCTCCTGTAATTTACAGACTCCACGAGTATTTCTATGATTCAGTAAACTCCGGATTTGACGATGGTTATACATATGATGCAAATAATGATCCTTACCGGTTTGAGTATACACTTACCTCCCCGTTGCGGCTAAATGCAGGGGCAGCAGTACAGATTGGGAAGAAAGGATTGATAAGTGCTGATTACGAATTTGTAGATTACAAAATGGCAAGATTTTCCAGGGCATCTGACGATTATAATTATTTTTATGAAAATCAGGATGTAAAAGACATTTATGACGTTGCACACAATATCAGGCTTGGAGCGGAATTGAGGATAACATCTGGCTTTTATCTGCGTGGTGGCTATGCCCTTTATGGCAGCGCCTTTGCAAAAGGCGAAGATAATGAAGGTAATAGCTACAATCAATTTTCCGGCGGACTCGGCATGCGTCAGAGCAACTTCTTTTTTGACCTGTCCTATGCATTGATGAGCAACACACAGAAGTACTTTATGTATAACCATCCCGATCTGGATGCTGCAGACATATCATATAACAGAAGTCTTATCTCTGCTACCCTGGGATTCAGATTCTAGGAGGTAATAGCTTTCCATAAATTTATTTGAAGGGTGTCGAAGAAGTCAGGTGACACCCTTTTTGTCTTAGCACTCTTTAAGGTAGCTGTATGATTCGGGGCCCATATTGAAAATCAGGTCAAGAATACTCATATTAGGAATAAATCCATTTTCAATGCCGAAAACCTGAAAGTAGGAGGGGAGAGGAAACCTACCGGAAGCTTCATTTTTTTTCGGGTGCAAACGATACCTGAAGTCATCAGCATATTTATAGCTGTGACAAAAATTATCGGTTCTGTCTATGGATCTGTCAATACCAATTATCTCGAGCATTTTCAAAGTGATGGCAGAGTTCAGGTCAAGAAGGTATTCGTATCTATCATTAAAAAACACAGCTAGTTCATCAGTGAAAAATTCATAAAATGCTGACGAACTATATGCAGCTTTCATTGCTCTCAGATGCATGGTCTGCCACCTCCTTGAGTTATCTATCCTTAAATCCCTGATTGATATCTTGTGAAAGCTTCCCAGTTTTACAGGTACCACAAGAGAAAGAGGTCCATTTGCTGAATATATAATGCACCTGTTCCTGTAAGATTGCTTCAGATAATTCTCATGGATCTCAATAAATACATTTTTGTGCTTTACAATTTCAGCGAAATACTGTACCGGTGGAAAATATGCAGTGGTTAATATAAGGTTCTCTTTGAGATCCATCCGGGATACTAAAGATGATTAATCATACTGGCATTGAATGCTGCACCAAATCCATTATCTATATTAACCACACTTACTCCTGATGCACAGCTTGTTAGCATTGCCAGCAAAGCTGAAACACCTGCAAAATTCGCACCATATCCGACACTGGTAGGTACTGCAATAACAGGTTTATCAACAAGCCCGCCAACCACACTTGCCAGAGCCCCTTCCATGCCTGCAATAACTATTACTACCCTGCATTCTACAATATCGGGAAGTTGATCGACCAGGCGGTGTATACCTGCAACTCCTGCATCATATATCCTGAGCACATTGTTTCCCAGGAGTTCTGCAGTTATTGCAGCCTCCTCGGCTACAGGCATGTCAGATGTTCCGGCAGTAATTACCGCTATTGGAGTTTTTGGTACTTCAGGTCTTTTCTTCATGACGCTTATGATCCTGGCCTGCTCGTACCATTTTGCATCGGCCGATACCTCGCTTACGGCAGCAAATTTTTCTTCCGATGCCCTGGTACCAATTGCATTCTGACCAGTCCCTGAAATGTGTTTGAAGATCTCTCTGACCTGAGATGTTGATTTCCCTTCACAATAAATAATCTCAGGGTAACCGGTCCTTATTTCCCTGTGGTGATCTATCCTTGCGAATCCAAGGTCACTGTAGGGAAAATACTTCAGCTTATCAAGAGCCGCTTCAACAGTCGTCTTGCCTTCTTTTACACTGTTCAGCAGATCAAGAAGTTCTTCCTTATTCATTTCAGTTTTGTTTTGGTTAAATCAAATTCATACTTCCTGTCCTGTATCCTTCAATGTCAATTGTAATATACTTTATCCCAAGATTTTTAAGGTAGGAAATAATTTTAATTCTATTGTTGATTATCCCTTCGAAACAGGCAGGATCGCACTCCAATCGAGCGATCTCACCATGCATTCTCATTCGTAAGCCCGGAAAACCAGCTTCATGAAGATATTTTTCGCCAAGCTCTATTGTCTTCAGGTCTTCTTTATCCACTAAAATATTATGTGGTAACCTGGTAAGAAGGCATGCATAGGCAGGTTTATCCCATATCTTCAAACCAACCTCCCTTGAGTGCATTCTTATCTCCTTTTTTGTGAAACCTGCCTCCAAAAGAGGACTTTTGATTTCAAGTTCTTTCAGAGCTCTGATCCCTGGCCGGTATTCTCCAATGTCGTCTGCGTTGCTTCCATCCACAATTTTATTGAAACCATATTCCCGTGCATATTCCCTGATCCTGGTAAACAACATTTTTTTGCAAAGGTAGCATCTGTCTGCAGGGTTGTTAATGATTGAATCAGGAATGCCCATATTCAGGATCTTATGGGCAACACCAATATCGCTGCAAATACTAACAGCTTCATCTACCTCCCACTGTGGAATATATGGCGTTTTTATTGTCAGGGCTTCCAACTCCGGACCATCAATAGAATTTATGAGATATAGCAGAAAAGTACTGTCGACACCTCCTGAAAAGGCTAGAAGAATCTTGTCGATATCTGTGAACTGCCCTTGCAGGGTTGCGATCTTCTTATTTGGATTTTTCTTCATCAATGCACCTTTCAATTATTCTGTAGACCTCTCTTAGTGGGATCCCTTCCTTCCTGGCTATCTCATTACATCGGTCAAATTCGGGCTTTGCTGCCACAACTTTGCCTTCATAATAGGAAAATTTAACGGATATCTTTCCAAATGGTGTGTCAACATGCTTGAATTCCCTTTCAAGCATGAGCTTTTCTATCGGTGTAGACCTGATTCCTAGTGTAGTAGATTCCCTGAAAAGAATTTTTGTTATTTGCTCCTTTTTATCAGAGTAACAAACAATACTGATTTTTGTGCCAGGTCTGCTTTTTTTCATTATTACAGGAGTGAGATAAACATCAGATGCCCCTGCTTCAAGGAGCCGGTCCATAAGACCTTCAAATAGCTCAGGGTTCATATCGTCAATATTGCTCTCCATTAATAACGCTTCTGATCCTATCAGGCTTCCCGTTAAGGTTTCGGCTAAGTGCACTCTTAATAGATTTGGACGCCGAGGACTCTCTTTCTGTCCAATCCCATAACCTGTTTTGACAATCTTAAAGTTTAAAATACCACCGAATTCATCCCCAAGCGTTGCAATAATTGCCGCACCTGTGGGTGTAGTAGCTTCAAAATCGACACCACCTTTCGATACAGGAATATCCTTTAATATTTCAGCTGTTGCCGGTGTAGGTACGGGTAAAACTCCATGATCACACTTTACAAAACCTGATCCGAGCTCGACCTTTGAGACAAAAACCTTCTCGACACTCATCATATCAAAACAGACTGCAGCCCCGACAATATCAATAATGGAGTCAACTGCTCCGACTTCATGAAAATGGATCTTGTCGACCGGGACCTTATGGACCTCAGCCTCAGCTTCAGCTATAAGTCGGAAGATTCTATTGGCAAGATCCTTTACTCCGGCACCTACACCACTTGAATCGATAATATTCTTAATGTCTTCCAGATTTCTGTGGTGTAGTCTCTTAGCGTCATGTATTACAGTAGCTTTTGTTCCCACAATCCTGTGTCGCTGGTCAGTCTCAATCCTTAGCTCCCATCCCTCAAGATTCAGCTTTGCCAGCTCACTTCTTAGAAGGTCTGCATCAACGCCAAGATCAATCATGGCGCCAAGGTTCATGTCACCGCTCACTCCTGAGAAACAATCATAATAGAGAATTCTCATTTCTTATGGTTTATAAAACTGCTGCTAATATACTATTAAGCATATTAAATTGAATCAAAAATATGTATTTTGCGGGGGTTTAGTTTAGGATGAAGAGGTGAGTCAGTTATACCTGGCAAATTATGAAAAGAAGAGATTTTCTTAGAAAATCAGTGGGAGCGGGCATTGCCGCCGGTGCTGCTTATACCCTTGGCGGCTACAATAAGCTGTGGGCTAATGGTTCTCCACCTGATGATATTGATATGGTTGCAATAATGGGTGGTTCTCCCGAAGCAATGTTTGATAAGGGGATAAGTGCACTTGGCGGAATGAACGCCTTTGTAAGGAAAGGTCAGAAAGTGGTAATAAAACCAAATATGGGCTGGGATGTTGTTCCTGAGAAAGCTGCCAATACAAACCCAAAATTGATAGAACGCATTATAGAACACTGTTACAGTGCCGGAGCAAAAGAGGTCTATGTTTTTGATAATACCTGTGACGACTGGGTTAAATGCTATAGGAATTCCGGTATTGAAAAAGCTGTTAAGAACGTAAAAGGGAAAATGGTACCTGGAAACAGTGAGAGCTATTACCAGGAAGTATCGATACCGGGTAAGATATTAAAGAGTACAAAGGTACATGAGTTATTACTTGATACAGATGTGTTTATAAACGTCCCTGTACTTAAAGTGCATAGTTCTGCAAAGATGACAGCATCATTAAAAAATAATATGGGTCTGGTATGGGACAGGAGATTCTGGCACTCGAATAACCTGCATCAGTGTATCGCCGATTACGCAATGTATGAAAGGAAGGCTGCGCTGAATGTTGTAGATTGCTACAATGTTATGGTAAATAATGGTCCCAGAGGCGTTTCTCTTTCGGATGTGACAAATATGAAGGCTCAGCTCATTTCTACTGATTGGGTTGCTACTGATGCTGCTGCTGCAAGGATGTTGAAGAAAGATCCCAATCAAGTTGACTATATCCTGCTTGCACATTCCATGGGAGCAGGCAGAATGGATATAGATAACCTGAATATTCATAAGATTTCAATGTAATTCACTCATTTTAATGACTTCACCAATTCTTCGAAAAGTAAGAATAGTTTTCTCGGTTATTGTCCTGATTTTACTTACATTAGTTTTTATCGATTTCAGGGAGTTGATCCCTGAATCATTTAAAAGTGCATTGGTCTTTCTTCAGTTTACCCCTTCAGTACTGAATTTTATTAACCTGCCTTGTCTGGCAACGAGCGGTTTCATATTCGTCCTGGTCCTTACAGTTTTTACAGGCAGGTCTTATTGTTCATTCCTATGCCCTCTGGGAATTCTACAGGATGTATCCAGCAGAATTGGCGGAAAATTCAACAGACGTAACAGAAAATACAATTTTGGGAAGCCATATACTATTATAAGGTATTCAATACTCTCGATAACCCTGATAGTAATGCTTGCAGGTAGCATTTTTTTGATAACTCTCCTTGATCCATACAGTATTTTTGGCCGATTATCTACCTATTTTGGAAAACCTGTTGTCCTGTTATTTAATGATGGGATAGCCTTTGTTTTGTCAAAACTTAATATCTACACCACAATCATTTACAAGGTAGATATAAAGGGATTCTCTGCAATCTTATACCTGATCCCACTACTTTTCTTAGGTCTTGTTGGATTCATGTCCTTTAAAAAAGGCCGGTTCTACTGCAATACAGTCTGTCCGGCGGGTACATTTCTTGGCCTACTTTCTAAAATTTCGGTTTTACAGATCAAGATTGATACAAATTCCTGCACAAGATGTGGCAGATGTTCGGTAGTATGCAAATCTTCATGCATCGATTTCCTGAATGAGGAAGTTGATTTAAGCAGATGTATAACCTGTTTCAATTGTCTTGAATCATGTAAGGACAAAGCAATTTCATTTGCCTTTACCGGAAGCCGGAGTAAACCGGTAGATGATGAGATCATCGACAAGAGCAAGCGCAAATTTGTAACCGGTTTTCTTGCTATAACAGCCTCACTTACAGGCATCGTCAGGAGTCAGGAATTAAAGACACCGGTACCAAAGCTCGAATCTACCGTACCTGAGGAAAAAACTCAACCGGTTTGCCCCCCGGGAGGTATCAGTATACAGCATTTCAATGATTTTTGTACTGCCTGCTCACTATGTATCAGTGCCTGTCCCACACAAGTACTGCAACCTTCATTCAGGGAATATGGATTGGCTGGTATAATGCAACCCAGGATGGACTATCATAGAAATTTTTGCAATTTTGAGTGTACTTTATGTATTGATATCTGTCCAACAGGAGCGCTCATGCCTCTTGTGCTCGAAGCAAAAAAGCTAACTCAGCTCGGTAAGGCAAAATTTATTAAGGATAATTGCATTGTTCAGACTGAAAAGACTGATTGTGGTGCCTGTTCCGAACATTGTCCTACTAAGGCTGCTAAAATGGTACCGTTTGAAGCCAACCTGGTGATCCCGGAAGTTGAGGACAAGATCTGCATAGGTTGTGGTGCCTGTGAGTATGCATGCCCGACCAAGCCATTTAAGGCAATCTATGTTGATGGCAATTCAGTTCACCAGGATGCTGAAAAGCCTCCCGAGGAAGATGCCGGCGTAAAGAAACTTGAGGAGTTCCCTTTCTAAAAGAGATTATCCATAAATGCAGATTGCCCTCAAAAACTCTCAAAGGCAGGGTATGATGTAAATTCTCGTATCTGTATATGCGGTTCGAAAAAAAAGTGATAAAATATGATTTTTATCTGCAATTACTATCTATTATTAAGATTAATTTTGTTAACGGAGATCTAATTAAATAATCTATGGAACCTACACATATTGAACACATTGGGATAGCGGTCAAAAGCCTTGATGAAGCGATACCATTTTATGAGGAGGTGTTTGGACTAAAGTGTTATAAGATCGAGGAGATAGAAGAGCAAAAGGTCAAAACTGCCTTTTTCCTGGTGGGACAGACAAAGCTTGAATTACTTGAATCAACTGAACCGGAAGGTCCGATTGGCCGATACATTGATAAAAAGGGAGAAGGGATTCATCATATTGCATTTGCTGTTAACAGGCTGGAAGAGAAACTGGAAGACGCGGAACGTAAAGGGGTAAGGCTTATTGATTCAAAGACACGGAAGGGAGCGGAGGGGCTTAATATCGCTTTCCTTCATCCAAAATCTACTTTCGGAGTACTTACTGAACTTTGTGACAACAGGGAAGAATAGAATTAATCTTCAAGATTTCAACCAATGGATAAGCAGGATAAGATAAAACAATTAATTGACCTCAGGGATAGGGCAAAACTTGGAGGAGGCGAGAAGAGGATTGAGACACAGCATATGAAAGGGAAGCTGACAGCACGTGAGCGATTGGAGATACTGCTCGATGAAGGAAGCTTTGAGGAATATGATATGTTCGTAACACACCGGACCGATGATTTTGGCCTTGGTGATAAAAAATATCTCTCTGATGGTGTTGTAACAGGTCATGGGACAATAGATGGAAGGGTTGTATATGTCTTCTCTCAGGATTTCACCATATTCGGTGGCTCTCTGTCCGAAACATTTGCACAGAAGATATGCAAGATTATGGACCAGGCAATGAAAGTGGGAGCACCGGTAATTGGAATTAATGATAGCGGAGGGGCAAGAATACAGGAAGGAGTGAGGAGTCTTGCAGGTTACGCAGAAATATTTGAACGTAATATTCTGGCCTCAGGTGTGATACCTCAGATATCTGCAATATTTGGACCATGTGCAGGTGGGGCTGTGTACTCGCCTGCCCTTACTGACTTCATTATTATGAGTCAGGACAGCAGCTACATGTTCGTTACCGGACCAAAAGTTACCAGGATCGTAACAGGAGAGGATATTTCAACCGAAGACCTGGGTGGAGCTATTGTACACTCAACCCGATCAGGGGTCGCACATTTTGTTGCTGAAGATGAGGAAGAGGGTCTGTTATTAATAAGGAAGCTGATAAGTTATCTTCCACAGAATAACCTGGAGGATCCTCCTGTTTCAGATTGTTCTGATCCGATCGACAGGCTCGAGGACGAATTAAATGAGATCATCCCGGATAATCCGAATCAAGCCTATAACGTAAAAGACATTATCTATAAGATCGTAGATAATGAAGAATTTCTTGAGATTCATGCCAATTGGGCCCGTAACATAGTTGTTGGATTTGGAAAATTCGATGGAATGTCGACCGGTATCGTAGCTAACCAACCCAATTTCCTTGCCGGTGTTCTTGATATTGAAGCCTCACGAAAATCAGCCAGGTTTGTTAGGTTCTGCGATGCCTTCAACATACCGGTTGTAACACTTGTCGATGTCCCGGGTTTCTTGCCCGGAAGCGTACAGGAGTCAGGAGGGATCATTATTCATGGAGCTAAACTTATGTTTGCTTACGGTGAGGCTACCGTACCAAAAATTACGATAACCCTAAGAAAATCGTATGGAGGAGCTCATTGTGTTATGTCATCAAAACAGTTGAGAGGCGATCTCAATTATGCATGGCCCACTGCTGAGATTGCTGTAATGGGTCCTCAGGGAGCGATTGAGGTCCTCGAGGGAAAGAAAATCAACGAAATTGAAGATGCTCAGGAGAAGATGAGATATATCTCTGAAAAAGAGAAAGAGTATAAGGATAGATTTTCAAATCCCTATGAAGCAGCAAAGTATGGATTTCTCGATGATGTAATCGAACCCAGGAATACCAGGTTCAGGATTATCAGGGGACTAAGGACACTGACTACCAAGAAAGACCCATCCCCGATGAAAAAACACTCAAATATTCCACTATAGCTGGAGGACCAATCATGACCGCATTTACTTTTATCAGCATCCTGACCCTGGCGATTGACAAGCAGGCAGGGATAATAGTGGTGTTGGGTTATCTTATTGTATTTATTGCTCTAATAGCCCTTTATTTGGTTTTCAGGTACTTATTACCCCTGTTTCTCAAGGTGAAACTTTACAGACGGGCTGCCAGGGAGGGAAGGGCAATTGATGACTCTGAGAAACAGGAAATGTCAGGGGAGGTAAATGCTGCAATTGTCACAGCTATTTATCTATATTATAATGAACTACACGACTATGAAAGCAATGTGATAACGATACGGAAGGTTTCAAAAACCTATTCCCCCTGGAATTCCAAAATATATAATATGAGAAACCTGGAACGCTAAGAAGTTATTATGAAAAACTATAAGTTCACAATAAGTGGTAATACCTATGAAGTTGATATCCTTGAGGTAGAAGGTAATCTCGTCAGATTGGAAGTAAATGGTACCAGCTACCTTGTAGAGATCCACAAGCAAATGAAACAGGCAAAAACACCTACGCTTGTACGACCAATTCTGAAGGAGCCACAAAAGAGCATTGAGAAAAAGGAGGGTGGTCCCAGGACTTCTATAAAGGCACCTCTTCCCGGCGTTATCGTAAGTATTGCAGTAAAAGAGGGTGACAGGGTTACAAAAGGCCAATTGATGCTGGTGATGGAAGCTATGAAAATGGAAAATGAAATAAAGGCCCCAAATGATGGTGAGGTAATCTCGATAAAAGTTGCCCGGGGACAATCAGTCCTCCAGGAAGAGAACCTAATTGAAATCAACTGAGATGAAGAGGTTTTTCACTGTAATTGGCATTATCACTATATTATCACTAACATGGACAGCGTTTATTGAGCCTGAAAAGAAACAGTATCAGTCAGATCGGTCAGAGTACTCAGTTTCAAACCAGGAAAATAGTGACCCGTCGGATCAACCGGGAAGTGAAACGGTTTCAGGTCTGAAGAAGTTCTGGGAGTACTCAGGCTTCAGAAATGCTACCGCGGGTCATATTATCATGATTGGAATTGGTTTATTCTTTATTTTCCTTGCAATAAAGTATAGTTATGAACCCCTGCTCCTTATCCCTATAGGTACAGGTATCTTAATAGGAAATATTCCTTTCTATATGGATTACGGGCTAAATCTGCAAATTGGGATTTACCAGGAAGGCAGTGTACTCAATTACCTCTATTTCGGGGTGCTTAAAGGAGTATACCCACCACTGATATTCCTTGGATTAGGAGCCATGACCGACTTTTCTTCCCTGATATCGAACCCAAGACTTATGCTGTTGGGAGCTGCAGCACAGATAGGTATATTCCTGACATTCCTGGGTTCTCTGTGGTTGGGTTTTGCACCGCCTGAGGCTGGTGCTATTGGTATTATCGGGGGAGCGGATGGCCCAACTGCAATATTTCTCTCATCAAGGTTGGCCAATGGAGTAAACCAGCTTTCTGACGGAACAACGGTGAGGAATCTTATTGGACCGATAGCAATTGCAGCTTATTCATATATGGCGCTTGTACCTGTACTGCAACCGCCGATTATGCGCCTTCTTACAACCAGGAAAGAACGGCTGATCAGAATGAAACCTCCGAGAATGGTCTCTAAATTAGAGAAAATACTATTCCCAATAATAGGATTGCTGCTTACTACTTTTATCTCACCAGGCTCACTTCCACTTCTTGGTATGCTCTTTTTCGGAAATCTCCTGAAAGAATCAGGTGTAACAAAGCGATTAGCAGAGTCTGCAAGGACTTCTATGGTTGATGTTGTGACTATCCTGCTTGGATTGACCGTTGGTGCCTCTACACAGGCAGATGTATTTCTTACTCCTGATTCAATTCTTATATTTGTTCTCGGAGCGGCATCTTTTATGATTGCTACTGCCGGAGGACTGATTTTTGCGAAAGTAATGAACCTGTTTCTTAATAAAGAAAACAAAATCAATCCACTGGTTGGTGCAGCTGGAGTGTCTGCAGTACCCGATAGTGCAAGGGTAGTTCAGACGGAGGGTTTAAAGGCTGATCCGACAAACCACCTGCTGATGCATGCCATGACACCAAATATTGCAGGAGTAATAGGTTCAGCGGTCGCAGCAGGAATATTGTTAAGTTTTCTTGGATAAAATAAGTCATATGAAGAACTTGATTGCAGAAACCGGAAATTCAGGACCAAAGGTAAGGTCTGACTGCCAGATACGTTTAGACCTTTCGAAGAAAAATGGCATCAGGATAGATCTGAACTCAAAGGTAAAATCGATGTATGGCAGTTCAATCACTGAAATGTGCATGGATATACTTCGGTTCAATGACATTAAGAATGCATCTCTCGAAATTATTGATACGGGTGCCTTACCTTATGTAATTATGGCGAGATTAGAGGCAGCAATCAGAACCCTGATCCCGGTAGAAAATGAATATCTTCCTGATATGATAGAGGAAAACAAATATCAATCAGACAGGTTCAGGTTTAGATTCAGCAGACTCTATCTGCCAGGGAATACACCAAGTATGATGATAAACGCAGGTCTGTATTCAGCCAGTGGGATAATTCTTGACCTTGAGGATTCGGTAGCTCCAGCCAAAAAAGGGGAGGCAAGATTGCTCGTCAGGAACGCCCTGAGGCAGATCAATTTCTATGGTGCTGAGAGAATGGTAAGGATCAATCAGGGTGAGATGGGGCTTGAAGACCTTAATTATGTCGTACCACATAATCTTCATTTGATACTCATACCAAAGTGTGAAGATCCTACTCATCCAAGAAGAGTATCGGAACATGTTGACAGGATAAGGAAAGAAAAAGGAATTGAGTCGCAGGTGTACCTCATGCCAATAATTGAAAGTGCACTTGGTGTTGAGCGAGCATATGAGATAGCAAACTCATCAGCTAACATAGTAGCAATGGCAATCGGACTCGAGGATTATACAGCAGACCTTGGCGTGCAAAGGACGGTTGAAGGAAGAGAGTCATTATATGCACGCCTGAGAATAATAAATGCATCAAAGGCTGCCGGCATACAACCAATTGATTCGGTATTTTCAGATGTGTCTGACCTGGAAGCGCTGGAAAAGAATGTTAAAGCCTCCAAATCAATCGGATTTGAAGGAATGGGTTGTATTCATCCCAGACAGATTGCTGTAATTAACAGGGGATTTGCCCCGGAACCTGAAGAAATTGAAAAGGCTGCACGTATTGTCCTGGCATTTAAGGAAGCAGAAAAGAGGGGCGAAGGTGTTGTTTCAGTGGGATCAAAGATGATTGATCCCCCGGTTCTAAAACGTGCTGAAAAAACAATATGCCTGGCGCTTAGGTTGAAACTGATCCCTGAAGACTGGGAAACAGAAATGTTAAATCAGGAATAGTAAACAGGAACTTTAAAATTCATTGTGATGAAGTATATAAAAAATGCCGCAGGAAGGGAAGTAGTTACAGAATTGAACGGTGGGAAGGCAATCCCCTATATGGGAGTGGGTAAATATAAACCAGACACAAGAAAATATGCCCCTCCGTTAGCCTCATGTGCTGATTATCCCGGCGATGGGAACAAGAAGGTTAACTCAATAAAAGAGGCATTGAGAAAATGTGGTCTGAAGGATGGAATGACAATCTCAACGCATCACCATTTCAGAAACGGCGATCTTGTGGCAAATCAACTCTTTGATGCTGTTAAGGAATTGGGTATTAAGAATATAAGATGGTTTCCATCAGCTTCATTCCCCTGCCATGAGCATCTTATCAAGTATCTCGAAGATGGGACTATCCATCATATTGAAGGAAGTATGAATGGACCGATTGGAAAGTTCGTTTCCGAAGGCAAAATGAAGGGAACAGCTGTCCTTAGGTCGCATGGAGGTCGCTATCAGGCTGTTCAGGATGGAGAGGTAAAAATTGATATTGCCGTAATTGGTGCACCACAGGCCGATCCTTTCGGTAATGCCAACGGCCTTTCTGGTGGATCGGCATGCGGGTTACTTGGATTTGCTCTTGTTGATTCGCAATATGCTGATAAAGTAATAGTTGTAACTGATAACATGGTTGAATTTCCATGCGTCCCCTGGCAAATTCAGGGTAACTATGTCGATTATACAGTAGAGGTTGATAAAATAGGTATTCCTGAAAGAATTGTGTCAGGAACCACAATGATAACAAAAAGCCCTGATCGTTTATTACTGGCCGAACTCACTGCAAGATTTTGCGAAGCAACAGGCATTATTAAGGAAGGATTTTCCTTTCAGACCGGAGCAGGCGGAACATCTCTTGCTGTATCTGAATATTTTAGCCAGATTATGAAAACCAGGGGTATCAAAGCCAGGTTTGCAAGAGGAGGAAGTAACAAGTATCTTGTCAGGATGCTTGAAGAGGGTCAGATTGACTATATCCTTGATGGTCAGACATTCGACCTGGATGGTGTCAGGTCAATGGCCAAAAACCAGAGACATGTATGGACAAGCCCTTTTACAAGTTACAATTACCATGGAAAAGGGAATTTTGCAGGAATTGTTGATATCGTTATCCTTGGGGCTACTGAGGTTGATGTAAACTTTAACGCCAATGTGGTTACCCATTCTGACGGCTACCTGCTTCATGGAATTGGAGGATGGCAGGATTGCCTTTTTTCAAAGACTGTAATTCTTCCACTTCCGCTTTTCAGGGACAGGATACCTGTTATAATTGATGAAGTTACCACCTTGTGCGGGCCTGGTGAGCTAATAGACGTTATCGTAACAGAAAGAGGGATTGCAATAAATCCACTCAGGAGCGATCTTATTGAAAGAGCCAAGGGATCAGGATTGGCATTTAAAAGAATTGATGAACTAAAGGATGAAGCAGAGAGAATATGTGGTAAACCCGAAAAGGCGCCTGTTGGGGATGAGGTTGTTGCAGCAATTAAGTGGGTTGACGGGACTATAATTGATATAGTTCGAAAGGTTCCTGTGCAATAATCCAAATCTCATATCAATATCATATATTTTACAATTAAAAGAATTGATCATGGAAAAATACAAATGCACAATTTGCGGATATATATATGATCCTGAGCAAGGGGACCCTGTTGGAGGTGTGGACCCCAATACCCCCTTTGGGGAGGTGCATGACGAGTGGTTGTGCCCGATTTGCAGTGCCGGTAAGAATGAGTTTGATCTGGTTTACTAATTCTTTACCTTCAGTTGTTTCTTCTTCTATTCTTCCGGGATGTTTCTGAGTACATCGAGCAAAAGATCCCAGAATTTCTGATTCGATTCAATACTGATCCTTTCTTGTGGGGTATGGGCTCCCTTGATTGTGGGTCCAAAAGATATCATATCAAGGACAGGATATTTTTCAAGGAACAGCCCGCATTCAAGACCTGCGTGGATAGCTCTTACAACCGGATCCTTACCAAATAATTTCCTGTATGAAGTCATAGTCAGATTTAATATTTCAGAGTCAGTATTTGGATTCCATCCAGGGTATCCTTTAGCCTGTTCTACCTCAGCTCCTGCTTGTAAAAAGATTGATCTGATTCTGTTTGAAATCTCATGTTTAGCATCCTCGTCTGAACTTCTCTGACTCGTTACTACCCTGATCTTATTATCGTCGGTATGTAAGACTGAAGCAAGATTTGTGGAGGTTTCAACCAGCCCTTCCACTTTCTCTGACCATGTTATTACACCATGGGGGCATTTATCGAGTGCCATATTGAGTTTCTCCTGGATTTGTTTCTCAAGAATATGGGAGGGAGCAGGCTGGTCACTGTAGATAATCTGAAGGTTTGGTTCAATAGATCCTAGCTCTTCCTTAGTAATCATCTCAAATTCATCGATATATTCACATATTTTTGAATATGATTCTTTACTAAACGTGATTTTGGCAAATGCTTCTCTTGGAAGTGCATTCCTTAGATTCCCTGCGGTAAAGTCATATAAACCAATGCCAAATAAACTGTCGAGCCTGATGAGTAGTTTATTCATTATCTTCACCGAATTACCGTAACCCTTATGGATATTGTCCCCTGAGTGTCCTCCACGTAACCCTGTTAATTTTATTTCAAGGGATAAAGCATCAGCCCGGATTCTTTCGGTAGCATAATTAAAATATGAAACAGTATCCATCCCACCTGCACATCCTATAAAAAGTTCTCCTTCATCCTCAGAATCAAGATTTATCAGGGTCTTTGACCTTAACCAGTCTGGCTTTAGCTCCAATGCTCCTGTCATACCACTCTCTTCATCCACAGTAAAAAGGCACTCAATTGGACCGGTTTTTACATCAGGATCAGAAAGAATGGTGAGCTGGGCAGCTATGCCAATCCCATCATCAGCACCTAATGTGGTGTTCTTCTCGGCTCTTACCCATCCATCATCTATTACTGGCAATATTGGATCCCTTTTCCAATCGTGGACAGTAGACGCATTCTTTTCGCCAACCATATCCATATGGCTTTGAAGAACAACACTTATTCTATTCTCAAAACCAGGGTCAGCAGGTTTCTTTATAAGAACATTTCCGGAGGAGTCAGTTTCAACTTCGAGATTGTGTTTATGAGCGAATTCAATCAGATAGGCTCTAATCTTATCTTCATCTTTTGAAAGTCGCGGGATTCTGCAAATCTCATCAAAATATGTCCATATCTTGTTGGGCTCTAAGTCCTTGATAATCATTATTCAGTTGTGGATAAAACAGTGATTCTATGTTCGTTCCCAAAAATAATAAAAATTATTAGCAATAACTGGTAAATCGATGAGATTTATGCTTTTCTCCGAATAAAAAATCACTATTTTTAACTACCCAATTTGATCTGTTAACCTGTAATAACTAAAAAAATGATAAAGCGAAAGGTAGTTGCATTACCAGGTGATGGGATTGGTAAAACCGTTCTGGATCAGGCTATAAGGGTGATCACAAAGGCAGGATTTGAAGCTGAGTATGTGCATGGGGATATCGGATGGGAGTATTGGTGCAAGGAGGGTAATCCACTACCACAGCGTACCATTGATCTGATTGCAGAACATAAAATTGTATTGTTTGGTGCGATTACATCCAAGCCAAAGGATGATGCTGCAGCAGAGTTGGATCCGTCGCTCAGGGATAAAGGATTTGTGTACTCGAGTCCAATAGTAGGTCTTCGACAGCATTTTAATCTTGACATATGCCTGAGACCTTGCCGGACATATAAGGGCAATCCCTTGAATTTCATACGGCGTGGCAAGGATGGGTCTGTTGAAGAACCTTTTGTGGATGTGGCTATTTTCAGACAGAATACTGAAGGATTATATTGCGGAGTAGAATGGACAAATCCTCCGGAACTTGTCTGCAAAGGATTGATGAGCCATCCAAAATTTAGAAAGAATTTCGGTAATGTACCTGTGGAGGAGATATCGGTCTCAACACGAATTTTTACAAGGAAGGCGACTGAAAGGATCTTACGGGCAGCATTTGAATATGCAAGGAAATACAATATTAGATCGGTAACGCTTTGTGAAAAGCCAAATGTGATAAGGGAAACCTCCGGTTTGATGCTGATCATGGCAAAAGAAATCCAGAAATCAGATTATCCGGAAATTGAATTATGGAATACAAATATCGATGCCCAGATGATGTGGTTAACAAAGAATCCTGAGGATTATGGAGTGATAGTCGCAGGGAATATGTTCGGCGACATAGTGTCTGATGCATTCGCAGGTCTGATCGGGGGTCTTGGATTTGCGTGTTCGGCACAATTTTCACCCGATGGAGTAGGGGTTTTTGAACCAACCCATGGATCAGCGCCAAAATATGCTGATTTTAAGGTTTCGATAGTAAATCCAATTGCGATGATCGAATCTGCTTGCATGATGCTTGATTATATTAATGAGCATGAGATTTCTGAGCGGGTGCGCAGAGCTGTTGCTGAACTCATTGAAGAGGGAAAGGTAAGGACCTATGATATGATGAAGATGGCTGGCAGAGAGGATGTTATCAGCAGAGGTGCAGCCTCAACCGTTGAAATGGCTGATGCGATAATTTCACGAATCCAGAAACCTAATAACTGAAAATATGAATAGCGAAATATTGAATCTCTGGCCTGAACTGGAGTGGATCACTGACAATGATCTAAGGGAAAAAACAGCCAGAACATGGGAGATTGCTCTGGAAAGAAGTGTTCTCACTGCTGATGACCTTGAGCGGATCCCCTTTACCCTGCTTTGTGGCCCCGACCTTAAAGTTAGCTTTATGGCTCATAAACGTTGTGTAGTTCATATTGCGAGGGAAAGCGGTCTCAAGATGAACCAGTTTTTTAAAGATAACCTACCTGTTAATATGGATATTCTGATATCAGGTGCTATTCTTGCAGATGTAGGTAAACTGCTTGAGTATGAGCTGGATAAGAATAGAAACATCTTCCAGGGGAAATATGGCAAATATCTTCGTCATCCCTTTTCAGGTGTTTCACTAGCTGAAGAATGTGGATTGCCTGCAGAGGTATGTCACATAATTGCAGCACACGCAGTGGAGGGTGACCATGTGAAGCGGACCACCGAAGCATATGTGGTTCATCATGCTGATTTTATGACCTTTCTGCCCTTTAAGAGCAGACTTCAGGTTTAGACCTTATCAGTCATGAACCGTTTTCTCAATTCTATATGACCTGATCCTGCTGCTTCCGTCATACCAGATCGCTATTACTTTCAGATCAACAGTTTCCTCAATATTAAAAGGACCTGAATATTTCAATGACTTAATATCAGGGTCGGATCCGTCAAGGGTATAATAAATTTCTGCATCGGACCCTGAAGTTTTCAACTCAATCTTAAAATTGTCAATAAAAATCCTTGAATTGGATTCGAGTGATGGTGGAAGCAAACCCAGGTTTGCCTTAGCCACATTTTCATATCCCATTTTATCGATTCTGCGGTCGTATGTCAACAGCCCGTTAGTCTCGGTTTCCACATCTGTTATCTGAGTATATACTGTTGCACTAAGACCTTCGGAGGTTACCATATCATGGACAATACTGTAAAACATTTCATACTTTTCAAGTAGATCTTCTGTGTTTATCATATTCTGATAACCCCAATTTTTTTGCTCCCAGGTGTGATCCTGCACAGCAAGGCCCAAACCTCCAAACTCACCAAGTACAATTGCCCTTTCTTCTTCGGGAGAGGGGCATATCGGCTCAGGATAATGATGAACATCATGTATGTCCCCGGTTCCCCTGTCGGCCCATCCAGATGCGCTGTTCACCAGGCGGGTAGGATCCATATCCTTAATAAAATTTGTAACCTCTGCAGTCTCATATTGCCCCCATCCTTCGTTAAAGGGTACCCAGATAATAATGGACGGATGGTTATATTTTGTTTCAATCATTCTCGATAGCTCCGCTTCAAACTGTTTTCTGTCTTCGGGAGCTTTATCAATATCATCGGATGATCTTCCTGTGTGCCTGTCTCCACTTGGCATATCCTGCCATACAAGCAATCCAAGTTTATCACACCAGTAATAGAATCTTCTATTCTCAATTTTCACATGCTTCCTTAACATATTGAACCCCATTTTCTTTATCATTTCCAGATCATACACCATTGCTTCTTCAGTCGGTGGTGTATATATACCATCGGGCCAGAAGCCCTGATCGAGGGGTCCATTCTGATATACAAATTCATTATTCAGGAGGATCCTGGTGAAACCATCTTCCGATTTGCCCACTGATATCTTTCTGAAGCCTGTATATGATCTAACCTGATCGAGTATGATTTCGTTTTCAGCAATGGAAAGCTCAATTTCATACAGTGCAGGATTACCAGGGGTCCAGAGATCAACATCCTTTATTTTCACCTTAAGTGTTTCGTCGTATGGTTTACTTTCTTCAGCCACTACATTCCCTTCTCTCAAGATCTTGAGATTTATAGTCATACCATCTTTAAGGTTTACAATTATTGGAGAAAGGCTAATATCACCTGACTCAACATCGGTTAAGATTTTGAACGAATCAAAGTGGGTAGCACTTACCGGTTCAAGCCATACTGTTTGCCAGATGCCTGTAACAGGAGTATACCAGATCCCTCTGGGCTCAGTGACCTGTTTCCCTCTAGGATTATTACCCTTATCTGTTGGATCCAATACTGATACAAGTAACTCGTGATCTTTACCGGGTGTCAAATACCCGGTAATATCGAAACTAAACGGGTCATAACCACCCAGGTGGGCACCTACGACCGAACCATCAATCAATACTGTTGTTTCCCAATCCGAGGCTTCGAAGTTGAGCAAGATCCGTTGATTTTTCCACCCGGCAGGAACCTTAAAGTCACGTCTGTACCATAATGTTTCTTTCTCACTTAATCTTCTCTTAATACCTGATAAAGCCGATTCGACAGGGTAGGGTACCAGTATCTTACCTTCCCAGTTTACCGGTTCACTTCCCGATTCAGTTATTGCATAATCCCATAAACCATTGAGATTTTTCCAGTCGTCCCGCTCCATCATTGGTCTGGGATATTCCGGCCAGGGTTGGTTTGGATTAATGTCCTTTGCCCATTCTGTCAGGATAGGGTTGTCAGCAATTTTCCAGTCGCTGCTCATATCCCTGCTACAGCAAACCGCTATCATCAGAATAGCGGTCAGAGTAACTATAAATCTAATTTTCACTATTAAGTACTTATTTATGGTTAGCCTAATTTCATTCTCTCCAACGACTCAAGGTTTCTTTCGTTATTAATAGCTTTTGCAGCAGGAGTATAGAGGAAATCAATAAGATCCATATATTTCTCAATAACCTTACCCCTGATTATTTTGGCTGTAGCATTTACCAGGCCGTTCTCTTCCGTAAAATCCTCATCAAGAATACCAAGGGCGACAGGCAACCACCTCTGGGGGAACATTTTACCGTACTTTCCGCTCGTCCGGTATTCATTCAATTCATTCTCAATTAACGTTAAAATCGCACGCTGACCTTCCTCAGTATCTGCTGCAAGTCGTTTGTCGTCAAGGTATGTCTTAAGTAAATGCTGGTTAAGCACTATAAGACCTACGGTATATGGCATTTGGTTATTATAGAGAACGCACTGATTAATATACTTTGATTGTTCCGTTATTGCTTCTTCAATACTCTCAGGACTATATTTTTCACCGTCATCTGAGATTAACAGACTTTTAAACCTGCCGAGAACGTAAAGGAAACCATCTTTATCAAGGTAACCCAGATCACCTGTATGAAGCCATCTGTCACGGATGGCTTCTCTGGTAGCCTGATCATTTTTCCAGTACCCATGCATCACATTGCCACCCTTGATTATAATCTCTCCCTTTTCTCCTACGGGGAGACTATTCCCATCTTCGTCACAGATCATCAGTTCAAGATTACTTACCACGCAACCTGACGAACCCAGTTTATGCTTTGCATGGGAGTTACCTGATATAATAGGTGAAGCTTCAGATAATCCATAACCCTGATAAACAGGTACTCCGATGGCATAGAAAAAGCGTTGGAGTTCCATATCCAGTAGCGCTGCTCCACCAACAAAATACTCGAGTTCACCGCCAAAGAACTCCCTTATCTTTGCAAAAATCAGTTTATCAAAAATTTTTACCAATGGCAGCAGCAACCTTAACATTCCTTTTCCCTTATTCCATCCCTCCTTATTATAGGCATAGGCAACCCTTAATCCCAGCTCAAAAAGAAAGAAAGTGAATTTTCCCTTTTCACTGATCCCTTTTTCAATGTTCTTTCTGAAGTTCCTGGATACTGCCGGGGCACTCATCAGAATATTTGGTTTGATCTCTCTCATACATAACGGGAAGTTCCGCAGGGTTTCCATCGGGGTCTTTCCCTGTTTTACAGAGGCTATGCTTGCACCTTTACCCATAAATGCAAATATCCCTACAGTGTGAGCGAATGAATGATCCCACGGCAGATACAGAAGGGTTTTCCAGAATGATGGCAGATCTATCAGGCTGTAGCCCTGGTAACAATTGGTAATATAATTGCCATGAGTAAGCAAAATACCTTTGGGATCTGTGGTTGTACCTGAGGTATAACAAATATTTGCTATGTGTTCGGGTGTAATATTTTCATAGTGTTCCCTGAATTTCTCTGAGTTCTCTTCTTTCCCAAGCCACTCCTTACCCAGTTTTCTGATCTCGTTGAAATGGATCTCATTCCGGGCATATCCATCACGCGAATCAAAATAAATTACCTTCTCTATCGATTTGCATTCAGAAAATACCTCTTTAAGTTTTGGAAACTGAAGGGATGAAACCATAATAAATCTTGAATCGGAATGATTCAGCCTGAACTTTATCTCCTCCGGATTTAGTTTTGTAGATAAGGGTACATTCACAGCGCCGCAATATAGAACACCCATTTCCCCGATAACCCAGTTATTTCTCCCTTCAGATAGCAGGCTGATCCTGTCACCCTCTTTTATCCCAAGCTGCATAAGACCAGCAGCAAACTCATGTACCTGAATTCTGGTTTCAGCATAAGTAGTACCTTCATATTTATCATGCGGTTTTTCCCACAGGTAAACATTCTTGCTGAACTTATTTACGCTCTCTTCGAAGAATTGAATGATTGATTTCATGATCAGGTTAATGACGGATTAGAATAATAATCTAAGATAAAGAATTTTATGATTATTAGAGGAAACAATTTTGGATAAGCTGAATACGTTAATAATTTGTATCTTTGTTTTGTTAACCAGATTTATTGACATAATACTTAACTATCTTACCATGAGACCTATTGTAACAGTTTTAGTTGTATTGATCTTTTCGTCTACATCATGTAAATTTATAAAAGAGAAAGGATGGTTCAACAGGAACAAGGCTGATACGATGGCAGTATGGCAGGCCCGCCAGGACAGTATCAGGGTTGCCGACTCCATCAGGGTGGAAATTGAAATGATGAAGGCTATTGAACAGGCCAGGATTGATTCAGTCAGGGCAGACGAAGAGGCCCGCATGGAGCGGGAAACGAGGTTTAAGTACAATATCATCGTTGGAAGCTTTCTTACTCCTGAGTATGCTGAAGATTATCTGAAGTATTATCTTCAGATGGGCTATAGGGAAACACAGATAATCATGGATAGAAAGGGCCGGTTCAATCTGGTGTCAGCTGAAGCGTATGACAATATTTCCAGGGCGATCTCCAGGCTTTATAATTTTCAGGATACCGTTGAATTTGAGGCCTGGCTCTACATAAAAGATTAGGATCTGAATACCGCCTCTTCCCTGTCGGGGCCAACTGAGATTAATGATACGGGAATACCGGTTTCTTTCTCAATAAGTTCAATATAGGACTTTAATGCTCCGGGCAGAAGGTCATATTTCCTGACAGAGCCTATTTCTTCTTTCCATCCTTTAATTTCGGTGTAGATGGGTTCGATCGATTTGCTATGATCGAATGGCAGCTCTTCTGTAACATTACCATCTATGAGATAATGTGTGCAGATATTTATATTGTCAAATCCTGTCAGAACATCAGCTTTTGTCATAAAAAGCCTGGTCACCCCGTTTACCATGCATGAATATTTCAACGCGGGGAGATCAAGCCAGCCACATCTTCTCGGACGTCCTGTGGTTGATCCATATTCAAAGCCCCTGTCCCGAAGTTGCTGACCGGTATTATTATCAAGTTCAGTTGGAAATGGCCCGCTTCCCACTCTTGTACAATAGGCCTTGAATATACCATATATTTCACCTATTGTCTTTGGAGATATCCCCATTCCCGAACATGCACCTGCACTAATAGTATTTGAAGAGGTTACATATGGATAAGATCCAAAATCTATATCAAGTAGAGTGCCCTGAGCTCCTTCGGCAAGGATCTTTTTTCCATCTTTCAGCAAATAATTCAGTAAATACTCTGTATTCTCAATCCTGAACTCTTTAATTAATTCAATCCCTTCAAACCAGCCTTCCTCAAATTCATCCAGGGAGTAGTTAAGATCATACCCGTCAAGAATGGAGAGATGCCTGTTAACCTGATCGTTGTATAAATCAATGAAGTTATCCCTCAGGATATCACCAACCCTTAATCCATTACGGCTGACCTTATCGGTATAGGCCGGACCTATCCCCTTTAAGGTTGAACCGATCTTTAGCTTACCCTTGGATTGCTCATAGGCTGCATCAAGTATCCTGTGAGTTGGTAATATTAAGTGCGATTTTGTTGACAGCAACAGTCTTTCCCTGATATCGAACTTTTCGCTTTTCAGTGATTCAACTTCCAGTTTAAAAACAGACGGGTCAATTACTAGTCCGTTTCCAATAACATTCAATTTACCACCATGAAAAATGCCGGAAGGTATTGTATGCAGAATAAATTTCTTCTTATTGAATTCAAGTGTATGACCTGCATTCGGTCCTCCCTGGAATCTGGTGATTACATCATATTCAGGGGTTAGAGCATCAACTATCTTTCCTTTGCCTTCGTCCCCCCACTGAAGCCCCAGCAAAATGTCTATGTTAGCCATATCTGATCTTGAGAATATACAAAAGGGCTGACAAAATACGAATATTTTTTCTTTAATTCCATCTCTCTGAAATCTTGTTAATAAACAGGGTGATCAATTCCCTCCAATTGATCTGTCAAAGCTGTTTTTCTTACAATACTGATTAGCCTGGTGCATAAATGCTTGCAGATGAGTCTCAATACTGGCATCCTGCTGCCCATCATATGCAAAATTCAACCAAGGAAGATTATCATGATCTTTCCTGAAATCATTCGATACAGATGCTACTATTGTCCCAGGCATACATGTAAAGGGCAGTATATAGATAACTCCTGAAATATCAAGTGTAGAGAGACAGGATGCTGATCCGAGCGCAACAACCGGTTCTCCGTCATAATCCCTGTGCACATAAGGAGCAGATCTTTCAAGCAGTTGTTCAACGGAAAAATGATCCCGAAGCAGCACGTACTGGTCGACAGCAGCGTCCATCTTTTTACCGGTTGTATGCTGATAAACCTTCTGAATTTTCGATTTGATAAGTCCTTTAGTGCTTTTCTTCCATTTACTATCCCTTTCATACCTGTAGGTTGAATAATGCAGCCACTCACAGAATCTGGGTACCATGGTTTCAGCTCCCAGTGCTTCAAGACGGTCTACAAGAAATGCACTGCAGAAAGGATTGTCTCGCATAAATATTTCACCCACTATTGCAATAACAGGCTTTCTTTTAGTAATGGCTTTAGGTATCAGAGTGAATTCCTTTCCAGCTTCAGCCAGCAGGGCAGGTATATTCTTTGAACCATTTTCCACAATAGTAATCAGCCTGTCAAGGTATTTCTTGTACAGGGCATCAGACTCACCCTTGTTTAACTCGTAGGGTTTGTTTTCCTGCTTAAGCTTCCTGATATTATCAAGACCGTTTGAACCTAACCAGGCATTCATCCTGAATCTTGTTGCATAATCTTTTGTAAGTTCCTCGTAGGCCCTTTCGTTACTCGGCGTAACCAGTGAAGCCTCATAATAACCCAGTTTATCAAAGATCAGCCTTTGCATTTTATTGTAGTCTCCAAACCTGCACGGTCCGTTATGGTCAGGCATGAAAAAAGCAGTCTTTGACGGGTCACAACCCGGCTCCATGAGTTTCTTAATGAAGCTGCCCGTTGTGCAGATCATGGGAAAGCACTCCTGCCCGGTTGTATGTTTTCCGGCTATTTCCAGATCTGTTTCATCCTGCATCGGCAGGACTTCTGATTTGATCCCGCAGCCTCTTGCTGCAGCTGCCAGCATATGTACCATGTCGCTGGCATACGGGAAATAGAGTGTTCGTCCTTCAAGGTCATTATTCGGAGCTGACTTCGGAACCTCTTTTTCCTTAAGAGCATCATTATTTTTTTCAAAACCCCTCAGACTATCAAGAAATGCCTCACACCTGGTTAAAAGTCCGGCGTCAGCACTGTGCTCATCCACCTCAAGATGAAGGAAAGGCTTGCCTTTCATCTCATGACGAACATAATGAGAGATAAAGGAATCGGGTCCACACCTGAAATTACCAAGGTATACCGCAAAGAGGTCGGGATCTTTCCTGACGAGCTTTGTCCCCTGGATCATCTTCTGCCCGTTGGGCCAGTACATCATGTAATAGTCGTCAAAAACATACTCGCTTTCCAGAGGAAGAAAATCAACAGGTATAGGTACAGTATTGAGATTCAATAACTTATCAATAAGGCTAAGATTCAGGTGGGGGTCAGCCGTATTATATGGGCGGCCAAGAATTACAAGTTTTCTTACCCCTTCGGGAAACTTGGTATCCATAATTTCAGCTCCTCTGAGGAGAAGTGATGATTCAAATTCTGCCTGAACCTGATCGGAATGCAGAACGGCTTCCCATGTTTTGCGGCGCTGAATAGAGAATTCATTATGCATCAGTTCACCAAGTTCATCCTTCAATGCAGTATTAAAGTACCTGAAATGAAGCGACGGCATCAGGAATTTTTTCCTGATGTCCGGGTCCTTGAATGCACTCTTTATCATGAATGGTGCAGCCTGTACCCATGGGCAATTACAATTATTGGTCGGATTATCCTCCTTGCCCTTGGTATTAACGATAAACGGGAGGAAGACGTAGTCCACACCTTTGTTCAGCAGGTTCTCAACATGCCCGTGCATCAATTCCATTGGAAGGCATGTCTCAGAAACCATCAGCTCAAGAGATTGTTTCACGAGTTGCTGGTCGGATGGATCCGAAATAACTACATTAAAACCCAGGTCCTTAAAGAATGTTCTCCAGAACGGGAACTGCTGGTAAAATACCATCAGTGCACGCGGGATCCCGATTGTAACCTTTCCTTCTTCTCTCTTTTCTTCATGATCACCAATCAGAAGCTTGATCTTTTCCTCGAACAGATTTGGAAGGTCGGTTGTTTTCTTCTTTCTCTCTTCCTTTTCATACTTTTCGCACCTGCCACCATAGAACAATGATTTCTTTTCGCCTTCTATCGTCACCTTTTGAATCTCACAGTTGTTTGAGCATGACTTGCAGGTAAATCTTGATACCGTGAAGGTCTGGTCACTCACCTGAAAACCTTTAAAGGTTGTGTTTTGTCCGTTTGTATGTTCACGGGCGAGCATTGCTGCTCCTATTGCCCCTGTGACATCAAAATGAGGCGGAATGGTTATGGGTTTCCCTGTGATCCTTTCGAATGCTGCAACAACCGCTTTATTATTCGTTACACCACCCTGAAAGAAAATATTGTCTCCAACCATCTTCTCTCCGACAACTTTCTGCATATAATTCTGAACGATCGAATAGGCGAGCCCTCCAACCAGGTTGTCAAGCAGTGCCCCTTTTTGCTGGTATGAATTCAGGTCACTTTCCATAAAAACAGTGCACCTGTCTCCAAGCCTTACAGGCTTGTCTGAATCAAGGGCTCGTTTCCCAAACTCTTCCTTTATATTAATACTAAGTTTTTCTGCCTGTTCCTCCAGGAAAGAACCGGTACCTGCAGCACAAACCTTATTCATCTCAAAATCCACTACCACACCATTTTTAATGCTGATGTATTTAGAGTCCTGTCCACCAATCTCAAATATTGTATCTACGGTAGGATCATATGCTATTGCAGCTGTTGCCTGCGCAGTTATCTCATTCCTGATAACATCGGCACCGATAAAGTCACCGGTCAGATAACGTCCCGAACCTGTTGTACCGGCTGCCTTTACCATAACCTTATTACCTACCTCATCAGCTATTTCTTTCAAACCACGTCTTATTGCATCAAGGGGTTTACTTGCAGTAGGAAGGTATCTCCGGGCGATAACCTGATTATCCTTGTCAATCAAAACGACATTAGTACTTAATGAACCGACATCTAGACCAAGGTAAACCTCAATCTTTTCTGAATTTTCCGGAACAGGTACAACGTCAATATTATATATAGCCTTTGACTGGATCAGAGGTTCCAGGTGGGTAGCGTCAATCTTGCCACTCTTGAGATAATTATCAAGATATTCAGTTCCTCTGAATGCTACAACATCACTACTATCGAAGCTGTTCTGGGTATGGTATACAGCACCTATGGCTCCCATTGATGCATAATGATCCGGTATGATCAATTCATCTTCTGCAAGCTCGAATATTTCCCTGAATGCCCTTTTCATCCCGGTATTTGCAGCTACCCCACCCTGGAAAATAAAAGGTTTTTGAAGTTTCCTGCCTCTACCAAGAGTACTCTTGAAATTTCTGGCAACCGCAAAACATAGACCAGCAACAATATCATGCAGAGGTGTAGCAACCTGCTGAAGGTGGATCATATCACTTTTTGCAAATACGCTGCACCTTCCGGCAAGGCGTGGTGGATTCTCCGACATTTCAGCCAATCTGCCAAATTCATTTACAATAGGCACACCTATCCTTTTTGCCTGCTGGTCAAGAAATGACCCTGTTCCGGCAGCGCAAAGACTGTTTAGTGAAAAATCTGAGAGTCTGGATGCATCGGGATGCCCGTCCTGCTCCATCTGGATAAGTTTGGAGTCTTCGCCACCCATCTCAATGATTGTCCTCACGTCACTGTAGAGGTGTGCGACTGATGACGACTGTGCAATAACTTCATTTATGAACCTGCCTCCCAGCAACTCTGCTGCCTGCTTTCCTCCTGAGCCTGTAAATGATATGGTAGAAAATGATCCCAGGGGATATTCTTTATCAATTTTTCGGAGTATCTCCCTGACCACACTGAAAGGCTTGCCGAAACAGTACGAGTAGTCTTCATATATAATATCTCTATCATTATCTAATATTACTGTATTTACAGATATTGAACCTACATCCATTCCCAGGTGAATAGCCTTATAGGGATTTTTAGACATATGGCAACAAAAGTTTAGTTAGTGACAGATTCCAGCAATTTATCCCTACGAGTTACAAAAAAATCATTTAAATAATTGTTAATCAGTGTCTTAATCGACCTGATAATCTAAACAGGGATTTCCAAATATATAAAAAAAAGGACTTAATCCAATTTTTTGTGGCATATGCAATATATTATAATTTTTGAATCGTCGATAGAATAATCTTGAGAGATTGATTCAGTAGTCTTTACCTTTTTCCTCATCCTTGTTTACACCATAAATATAGAGGGAGTGATACAATGGACTGAAGTTGTTAATCTCACATGCTGTATTAATGATCTCATGAATCCTTGGATCACAGAATTCAATAACCTTGCCTGACTCAGTATCTATCAAATGGTCATGCTGACCACACTGATAAGCCCTTTCAAACTGAGCAATATTCTTACCAAACTGGTGCTTTATGACCAGATTGCAATCGAGCAGAAGCTCAATGGTATTATAAAGGGTTGCCCTGCTGACCCTGTAATTCTTATTTTTCATGAAAATGTAAAGTGATTCAATATCGAAATGTCCGTTCCGTGAGTATATTTCGTCCAGAATGGCAAATCGCTCCGGTGTTTTCCTGTGACCCTTCTTCTCCAGATATTCTGTGAATATTTGCTTCACGGTTTTTCTGGTTTCATCGCTTTTCATTTTTTATCAAGATTAAATAAATTTAAAAATATATTATTTTTTAATTCAACCCAAAAGATTTTATGATTGTAATAATCAGGTGAAGTCTTCAATCCGTTTAACACTCTCCATACCTGTTATGTTCACGAGCTTCATTATCAGGTTATTCAGGTCTTTGGTATGATGGACATAAAGGTCGATAGTACCCTCGAAAATACCTTCATAAACTGAAACATTTATGTTTCTTATATTTACATTAAGCTCTTTTGAAATAATTGTTGTCACCTCACTAACTATTCCAATCCTGTCAATACCTCTAAACTGGATCCGGGCCAGGAAAGAAACAAGTTTATGAATTGTCCATTTAACAGCTATCAGCTGGTTGCCTTCGCTCGACATTAATCTAATAGCTACAGGGCATTTGGGTTTATGAATTATAAGGCTATTATCATGTGAAAGATATCCGATTACCTCATCACCAGGAATGGGATTGCAGCATTTTGCGATCTCATATAATGCTTTCTTATCGTCAATATTTTCTTTAAGAAGAAATGGGGTTTTCTTATCAATCGGTGCTGACCCGTCTTTCTCCTTTTCTGCAATCTTTTGTGAAGCAGCAAGGCGTAGTTCCCAGTATTTAACAATTCTGTTACCTGAGCTTTTCTTAACTATCTTCCGAAGATTTTCAAGTGTTACAACACCTGTTCCGATCTTTGAGAATAACTCATCATTTGTAAGGCAGTCATAATGAGCCAGAAGCTTTTTCATGGTTTCCTGACCTGAATCAGCTTCAAGCTCCTTCAATTTCTCACTGAGCAAGTTTTGGCCCGACTCCAGTATTAATCTGGATTCCACCTTTAGCGCATGCTTTATTTTAGTCTTTGCTTTGGCCAGGGTGACGTAGCCAATCCACTCCTTCACAGGTTTGGATTTGTCGCTCGTAATGATCTCAACCTGATCTCCGCTCTGTAATGTAGTGTTTAGAGGCATTAGTTTGTAATTCACTTTAGCTCCTATCGCACTGTTCCCAACTTCGGTATGGATCTCATAGGCGAAATCCAACGCAGAAGCTCCCTTAGGGAGAGAAATAATATTTCCTTTCGGAGTAAAAACCATAATCTCGGATGAGAACAAATTCATCTTAAACTCGTCAAGGAATTCAATCGGATCCTCAGTCGGATTTTCAAGCATCTCCCTAATCCTCTTTATCCACTTATCCAGTTCGCTCTCCTGGGAAACGTCTCCTTTGTATTTCCAGTGGGCGGCATAACCACGTTCAGCAAACTCATCCATTTTCCTGCTTCTGATCTGCACCTCAACCCACCTTCCATGAGGGCCCATTACGGTAACATGCAAAGCTTCATAGCCATTTACTTTTGGACGGCTCACCCAGTCCCTCAACCTGTCGGGCTTAGGCATGTAAATATCGGTGATTATAGAATAGATATTCCAGCAGATTGTTTTATCCGATACAGATTCCTGAGATTCAAATATTATCCTTACAGCCAGTATATCATAAATTTCTTCGAACGGGACATTCTTGGTCTGCATTTTTTTCCAGATCGAATATATCGATTTTGGCCTGCCGTTAATGTCAAACCTGATTCCGCCCTCTTCGAGCTTTTCAATAATTGGCAGTGAAAACTTATTGATCATTGCCTGGTTCCTTTTCTCTCCATGCTTCAACTTGCGTGCAATCTCTTCAAAAATCTTTGGATGACGGTACTTAAGGCTCAGATCTTCCAGTTCAGTTTTTATTGCATATAGGCCAAGACGATGAGCTAATGGTGCATACAGGTATATTGTCTCACCTGCTACTTTCATCTTCTTTCTCTCCGGCAGAGATTCCAGAGTCCTCATATTATGTAATCTGTCAGCGGTCTTTATAAGAATTACCCTGAGGTCGTCCGAGAGCGTAAGAAGCATTTTTCTGAAGTTCTCAGCCTGCATTGAGGAGGTCTCATTATTATAGGTCCCGGAGATCTTTGTGAGACCGTCAATTATCGATGCTATCTTCTCACCAAAATGGTTGTGAATATCTTCCAGGGTATATTCTGTATCTTCAACAACATCGTGAAGGAGAGCACTGGCAATTGATTTAGCGCCTAGACCAATCTCCCAGTTGACAATCTTTGCTACCTGGATAGGATGAATAATATATGGTTCACCTGAACGACGCCGCATGTTCAGATGAGCTTTATTGGCCAGATCAAAAGCCTTTTTAATTAACTGTTTGTCCTCCTTTTTTTTACAACGGACTAAATTATTAATTAAAGAGTCATATTCTTTGTTGATCAGCGCGATATCTTCCTCGGTAAATATATCTCTCTTCCCCATTTCTTTGCATCAACACCAGTCTACAAATATAACTATTATTAGGGCAATATTTACAGAGGGGTGATTATTGAATCCCGGCGAGCGAATTGGTTTCGGACTTCGCCCCGATCTCTCGGGGCTACGTCCGACGAAGTCTCTGAGCTCGTAAACCCGGTTCCCTGCAACTGTCTTCCAGGAGCTTCAAATCAAAAAATAATTGTCACAGTACCATTGCGAGTCAATGTCCTGCCTGAAGGAGTCTTAACTTCAAGAAACCAGAGATATACATCCTGCGGCAACTTTTCACCTCTATATTCAGCAGACCATGATTTAAGATAGTCATCTGATTCAAACAGTGTGATTCCGTTGCGGGACTTTATGATAAGATTATACTTCGAAGGAGTGAAAGACATTACTGGTAAGAAAGTGTCATTTACCGTGTCATCGTCAGGTGTGAATGCATTTGGTACAAAAATGCGCACAGGTGCCTCAACACAAACGGCTCGTGATCTGGATTCAGCGTCAGTAACGTGTGGATTGCCGGTCTCTCCCGCAATAACGTAATAACATATCAGGTCACCGGTTATTTCGGGATACAGGGGATAGAGATCATCTGAAAATGTTGAGTCACCAGGGCTTACAACCGCAACTTCCAGGTATATACCCTGATGATTACGATAAACCATGTAATGCTCAATGTCACCCTGCCATTTATAATAGTGGTTCCATGATAGCGAAACTAGTTTATCTGTGATATCTGCTTTGGTTATTATCAATGATGCTATATTGGAATAGACAAGGGGTTCACTGCACTCATTCAGGGCAGCTAACCTGTAATAGAAAATCTTCTCCCTCTCAGTTCTGTCATAGAGAATTATACTCCCGGAATTATTGGTTACTGATTCAATGAGGGTGAAATCCGTGGCAGGATTTTCGCTGCGCTCTAGTATGAACTGATCGATTTCTGACATTGGATCATAGGTGAACGAAATTTCAATTTCGCCATTTTCGTCAATTCTGGTATAATCTGCATTTATCCAGTCAGGAGGTCTGAAGATATCGGTCTCCTTGCATGACATTATCGAGGATGAGATACTGGCAGGTTCAATGTTAGCCTCAATAACAAAACAGTATTCCGATCCTGTTTCAAAACTCCCTATGGTAAAGGTAGTGTCATCATTTGGGGAGTTTCCGGCGATCAGGGTGGGACCGTTATCTTTTGAAAATTTGATAATATATTCATTTACAGTATGATATTCTTCATTATATTTATTCCATACAAGATTTATCTCGTGCCTGCAGGTATCAATTGTTGTTGTAAGATAGATAGTTCCCAAATGGTTAGAAAGTGGACTTCTATTGCCTGAAGAATCAATAGCTGCAACTACGTAGCTAACACTGATAATATCTGCATTGGATTTTGTATGGGTGTACATAGTGGCAATTGGATTGTAAATAGTATCGAAGCCAGAACCTTCACCATTCAGGTAGGTATAAATAATATATCCCGCAACATCAGGTGAGCCACCGGGAGACCAGTTAAGGGTTACATGCCCGGTTGCTGGATTCACTGTGACCAGGTCAAGAAACGGAGACAAGGGCCGCTCAATATCCTGCGCAAAGAGCACGCTGGATACGCCAAATATTATTATTATCAAATATTTGTATATGTGGTGAGTTGACCTCATGTATGCAAACTTAATTAAAAAAAGAGTCTTTCTGAGATGTTAATGTTTCTATATTTGTACCCATGAATGAAGGCAATACAGTTGACAGACTCCTTACCTGGAGAAAGAAAAACGTATCCGACAGGGTCTTTATTTTGTTTCTGAGTGTGATAGTCGGGATCCTTTCGGGATTTGCTGCAGTTATAATCAAGAACCTGGTTCGTCTTATTCAGAACCTCCTCAAAACCGGATTCAATCTTGAACAGTACAATATCTTCTATCTTGTCCTGCCTATTATAGGGATCGTGGCTACTATAGTTTTTACCCGCTATCTGTTACGCCAGGAGGTTGGTCACGGAATCCCAAGTGTCCTATATGCTATTTCAAAAACAAATGGCATGATAAAGCAGCATAATATCTTTTCATCAATTGTTGCCAGCGCTTTAACTGTGGGATTCGGAGGCTCGGTCGGACTTGAAGGTCCAGCGGTAGTAACCGGTGCTGCAGTCGGGTCAAACCTTGGTAAAACGCTAAGGTTGAGTTATAAACAGATACTGACATTGCTCGGGTGCGCTGCGGCCGGAGCTATGGCAGCAATCTTTAAAGCCCCTATTGCTGCAATTGTCTTTGCACTTGAGGTTATAATGCTGAATCTGACGATGTCGTCACTTATTCCTCTCTTGATTTCAAGTGTTACAGCTGCCCTTACGTCATATATATTCCTCGGCCAGAATGTGCTATATCCATTTACCCTGAAGGAGAGCTTCATTATTGGCGATGTCCCCTATTTTATTCTGCTGGGGCTGTTTACCGGAATTATTTCCGTCTATTTTACCAGGATGTACATTTATATTGCAGACCGGTTTGGTAAAATTACTAAATGGGGTGTCAAACTATTAACAGGAGGAACAATTCTGGGTCTGATTATTTTTGTCTTGCCAGCTCTCTTCGGAGAAGGTTATGATGGTATAAACAGTGCTCTCAGTGCCAGTTATGATTATTTGTTTGATGGGTCTCTCTATTTTGGCTTCAGAGAGAGTACACTCGCGGTTATTCTGGTGCTCCTTTTTCTGATCCTCTTTAAGGTAGTTGCTACTTCAGTAACATTTGGCAGCGGTGGAGTGGGGGGGATATTTGCTCCTACACTCTTTGTGGGTGCAAATGCGGGTCTGTTATTTGCATTAATCCTGAACCAGTTCGGGGTGGGGATCGAGGCTAGTAATTTTGTTCTTGTAGCTATGGCAGGTATGATTGCCGGGGTAATTCATGCGCCACTCACGGCAATATTCCTTATTGCTGAAATTACCGGGGGATATGGTTTATTCATGCCCCTGATGATAACCGCTACAATCTCGTATGCTTTCACGAGAATATTCGTCAGGAACTCAGTTTACACTTACCAGCTCGCACACAGAGGTGAACTGATAACCCACGATAAGGATAAGGCGGCTCTGACATTAATGAGCGTTAGCAATTTGATTGAACAGAATTTCAGTACTGTAGGTCCGGATGATACTTTAGGTGATCTTGTAGAAGTCATTTCGACATCCTCGAGGAATGTATTTCCGGTGGTTGATAAGATCAATAATTTTCTGGGCGTTGTATGGGTAAACGATATAAGGCATATTGTCTTCAAGCCTGGACTTTACGCGACCACATATGTAAGGGATCTGATGTTTATGCCTTCCCCGACTGTATCACCGGATGAATCCATGGAGGATGTTGCACGCAAGTTTCAGGTATCCTCTCATTATAACCTTGCAGTATTGGATAATGGGAAATATGTTGGATTCGTATCGCGGGCAAACGTATTTTCAAAGTACAGATCGATGATTAAGAATTTTATGGAGGAATAATTTCTATTATGCAGTCTCAGCTGAAATTCAGGTTGATCCTGATGATAAACAGGTTTCTCAAATGGAGGATCAATAATATTGATCAGAGAAGATTCCTTTATTTAACTAGTTTTGTCGTTGGCGTCATAAGTGCCCTGGCTGCAATTATATTGAAGAACTCGATACATTACATTGCCCACTTACTAACAACATGGTTCAAATCCGGTGCTTCGAGTTGGCTCTATCTGGCTTACCCTCTGGTTGGTATGTTCCTTACAGTCCTGTTCGTAAAATATGTTGTAAAGGATAAGATCGGACACGGGGTAAGCAGGATCCTTTATGCTATTTCAAAAAAAAGTAGCAGGATCAAGCCACATAATAACTGGTCATCGATAATAGCCAGTACCCTTACAATCGGCTTTGGCGGATCGGTAGGTGCAGAAGCCCCAATCGTTCTGACAGGAGCTTCAATCGGGTCAAATATTGGCAGGCTATTCAAAATGAACTATCGGAATATCACCTTGCTTGTTGGCTGTGGAGCAGCAGGTGCTGTAGCCGGAATTTTTAAAGCGCCAATTGCAGGTATAGTCTTTACCCTGGAGATTCTTATGCTGGACCTCACAATATCCTCAATCGTTCCACTTCTGATCTCTTCAGTTACTGCCGCAACAGTTTCCTATTTTCTGATGGGCAAAGGGGTACTTTTTTCGTTCTCAGTACAGGAAACTTTTGCACTGAGGAATATTCCCTGGTATATTTTACTGGGCCTTTTCTCAGGGCTGCTCTCACTTTATTTTACCCGCACCACAATGGCTCTTGAAATTTTGTATGATAAGATCAGGAATAACTATTTAAGACTGGTTACGGGAGGTCTGGTGCTTGGTGTATTGATACTTTTGATGCCGCCACTCTATGGTGAAGGCTATAATATTATAACAGAACTGCTTAATGGTAATGTTGAAAGTATATTTGAGAACAGCTATTTTGAAGGGTCCGCTGATAATCTGTGGTTTGTATTAGTATTTCTTGCTGCACTGACCCTTTTCAAGGTTTTTGCCAGTAGCTCAACCAATGGTGCAGGCGGGGTAGGAGGCATATTTGCCCCTTCACTGTTCATTGGTGGGGTAAATGGTTTTTTTGTTGCACGATTGCTGAACAGTGCCTTTAGTCTGAATGTTCCTGAAAGCAGTTTTGCACTGGCCGGTATGGCAGGCGCCATGGCCGGTATAATGCATGCTCCCCTCACTGCGATTTTTCTGATTGCGGAGATAACAGGTGGCTATGGACTTTTAGTACCACTTATTATTACATCCACGATCTCATATATTACCATAATGAGGTTTGAAAAGCATTCTATATATCATAAGCGACTTGCGCGCCGGGGTGAACTTATTACTCATCACAAGGATAAGGCGGTTCTTGCGAGGATGGATTGGACCCGCGAGATTGAGACCGATCTGATAACTGTCAAATCAGATGACAGCCTCGGCAGCCTGATAAGGGTGATTTCCTCCTCAAAGCGAAATATTTTCCCTGTGGTGGACGAAGAGGGCATCCTTGAGGGAGTTGTTCTGCTCGATAATGTCAGGGAAGTAATGTTCGATCAGGAATTGTATGACAATACCTATGTGAGTGATCTGATGGTAATGCCCCCATCCTATATAGATAAAACCGAGAAAGTAGACTCGGTTATGGAAACATTCAAAAAGACCGGTGCATGGAACCTTCCTGTCCTTGATGGCGGAAAATATGTTGGTTTGCTTTCCAAATCGCGTATATTCTCGACCTACAGGGAATTGCTGATGCAGGTGAGTGAGGATTAGGAGAGGGTGATTGACGAATATCAAATAACGAACCGGGCAATGCGAAATTGCAGAACAATTGAGTGAAGCGAGCTCGCCGAAGGCAATAACGAGTGACGAATAACGAACATCGAATATTTCAAAAATACCTGCCTGTCACAGACAGGGTTAATCAATATTCGATATTCATCAAAAAACCCGCTCTTTTAGGCGGGTTTGTTGATGTTATGGTGACCCAGCTGAGGCTCGAACTCAGGACCCCATCCTTAAAAGGGATGTGCTCTACCAGCTGAGCTACTGAGTCTCCAATTTTCCTTTTATAAAAGGAGCTGCAAAATTAAGGACATTTTTTATAATATCAAAAAAAGTATTTCTTTTTTCAAAAGGCCTCAGGATGAACACTACGGGATGGCATAAGAAGCTATTCTGAGTATGTGGAAGGCATTTTTTTTGAAAGCTTCTTCATCCAGTAATGGAGCTTATGAATGCCGACAGGAGGGTAAAACATCATCGGGCAAAGACCATATACCACCTGCATATTATTGTCTTTCACAAATTCAATGGCATTGTCGGTCTGTGCACCGGTTCCCCCTCCACCGCGATGCATCCAGATACGCTTGATAGCTGTATCCTTACAGTCCTTTACAATTTGCTCTGTTGCTTCCGGCGGAGTAGCAAGTATAAGGTTCTCAATGCTATCAGGCAATTCTGAAACTGACCTGTAACATTTTACCCCTTCAACCTCGTCGAGCTTGGGGTTTATCGGGTAAACGGTATAACCCTTTTTTGTAAGAGCCCTGAAAAGGGCATTCCCCCACTTCTCCCTTTTTGCTGAAACGCCGGCGAGGGCCAGCTCATTGTCGTTGATAAAACTGTTGATAATGTCTTTCATTTCAGCTGATTATTATCTTGATTTCATTTTAATTGTTCATATTCAGATCTGAGTATAGAATAGATATAACTATCCTTTATTATGTTGTTCTTAATTACATTTCTTCTGAACCTGGCCTCAAGGCTAAATCCTGCTTTCTCAAGGACCCTGACCGAGGTCTTGTTATCAGCGTATGGCTCAGCATATACCCTTTCAATATCAAAATTATCAAAAATATACTTGATAATCAGTGATATTGCTTTCAAAGTATAACCCTTCCCCCAGTGATCCTCTGCCAGCCAGTAACCAATTTCTACATTTTTTCTGTAGACATCTTCCTTAAAGACCGCCCCAATACTGCCAATTGCCTCACCATTCAGATCGATAGCAAATAGTTGTACCGAGCGATCATTCCTCAGTGCATCCCGTATGAAGTTATTGGCATCCTTAAGGGAATATGGATGAGGAAATCCATCCCTTAGATTATCGGCTATCTTCCTGTTATTAGCATAAACGGAAACTGAAGCGGCGTCAGCATAATCCCATTTTTTCAATTTGATGATATCAGTCATTATACCAAATTATTATAATACAAGATCTTTTACTAATTGAATCCTGGTGGATTGGTCAATACTTAGTACCCTGAATTGCTATATTGAATCCGGCATCAGTAACCATGTTTTCTGCATCCTTCCAAAGGACAGGATTTGAGTGATTGAAATGAATGAAATGTATCTTCTCTTTTGTCTCTTTATTCTGAAGTTTAAACAGATTGATCGTTTCGCTTATGAATGGATGGGGAATCTCACTCATTTCCCTGCCGGATAATTCATCAATGTTGCAGAAAGTGCCATCCAGAAATGCTACATCAACTGTTTTTACCAGCCCGATGATATCCTTATCCCATTTCTCCCATTTGTCAATATCAGGTATGAACAGATAATCTATATTGTCGGTGTCAATAAGGTATCCACCGGTCTCTGAGAACTCATCCCTGTGTGGTACTGTAAGTAATTTGATATTAATATTCTCCGCCAGGGAGATATTACCACCATCCTTCACTTCACACAAGAAAATGTTATTTAAGCTTACCAGTTGACTCCATGGACCATTCTCTTCAAGAAATGATTTCATGCGGGGCAGGACATAAACAGGTAATCCCAGGGTGTTCATTGATTCGCGTCCGAATTGAAAAAGCCCTGTATAATGACCAATATGGGCATGGCTTACAAATATTGCATCAGGAAGATAATTATATTGAGCGCCTGTTATACTCCTGAACAGCTGAAGCTGTTCCTTAATATCCGGAGTGGCTTCAAAAAGATACCACTTCTGGGCAACTGGGTCTGCCAGGGCAAGTGAGACAACATATCTTTTGAGCTCACTATCGGACCATGCCCTGTCGCAGCACTCCTTCTGACATCCGATGTGAGGATAACCTCCATCCTGCGCAACGCCCAGTACAATCAGATGGTTGCCTGAAGAGACCTGGCTCATTACCGGATGTGTTAGCAAAAAGGTAATTACCAGGAGCAGGAGAAATTGTTTCATTGTGTTTCTTGATTGAATGAAACCTAAAACTAATACAATTACCTGAATCAGGTTATAAAGAGCATGACATTTAACTATTCTTCGAGCATGTAGGGATACCTGTATTCTGTAGCTGGTACAAAGGTCTCTTTTATAGTTCTGGGGCTTACCCACCTTACAAGGTTAAATTCACCACCGGCCTTATCATTTGTCCCGGATGCCCTGGAGCCCCCGAACGGCTGTAACCCAACGATAGCACCTGTTGGTTTGTCATTTATATAGAAGTTTCCGGCGGCATATCTGAGCTTATTACAGATCCGGGCAGCGGCAATTCTGTCCCTTGAGAATACTGAACCTGTTAATCCGAACGGAGAGGTAGTATTACACATCTCTATAGTTTCATCCATTTTTTCATCGTCGTACACAAAAATGGTCAGTACCGGGCCAAATATTTCCTCTTCCATGGTTTTGAAATGCGGATCATCAGTTTTTACTATTGTCGGGTTGATGAAATAACCCTCTGATTTATCATACTTACCCCCGGCAAGGATCTCGGCATTCTTATGATTGGCAGCATGATCAATGTATCCGGTTATTGAATCAAAGGCTTTTTCGTCGATTATAGCGTTCATGAAGTTATTTGGATCTTTGACATCTCCAACCGTGATCTCCTCGGCCATTGTAATAAGGAGGTCTCTTGTTTCCTCCCAGATTGACCGGGGAACATACATACGTGAAGCTGCAGAGCATTTTTGACCCTGATATTCAAAGGCTCCCCTGATTGCATTTACGGAAAGTTCCATAGGGTCAGCTGAGGGGTGAGCAAAAATGAAATCCTTACCTCCGGTCTCACCAACCAGCCTTGGGTATGATTTATAATTTGACAGGTTTGATGCTACCTGCGACCAGAGGTTGTCAAATGTAGCATTAGATCCTGTAAAGTGGATCCCGGCCATATCATATGAGGATAATACCTGTTTACCGATAAGTGAGCCACTACCTGGAACAAAATTTATCACGCCGTCAGGCAGCCCTGCTTCCTGGAATATCTTCATCAGATGATAATTTGACAGAAGAGCAGTTGTTGCTGGTTTCCAGACAGTGGTATTTCCCATCATAACTGGCGCCATATTAAGGTTGGCAGCAATCGAGGTAAAGTTAAACGGGCTTACGGCAAATACGAATCCTTCAAGTGCCCGGAACTCCATCCTGTTGAGCTGATTGAAAGCTGATTTTGGCTGGATCTGATATATTTTTCCCGCGAATGAAGCATTGTATTTAAGAAAGTCAATGGTTTCACATATGGCATCAATCTCTGATTGAAATATGTTCTTACTCTGTCCAAGCATCGTGGCAGCATTTATCAGACTTCGATATTTGGTAGATATCAGTTCCGCTGCCTTGAGCAATATAGAGGCGCGGGTAGTCCAGGCAAGGTTAGCCCATAATCTATGGGCTGAAAGAGCTGCTTCTACCGCAAGCTTTATCTCCTTTCCTCCTGCCTTGTGATAGAGAGCCAACTGGTGCCGGTGATTGTGCGGAATGGTAATACTACCGGTATCGCCTGTCCTTATCTCCTTCCCTCCTATAACAAGAGGTATTTCGACCTCCGTTTGCTCCATTCTAATAAGTTCTTTTTCAAGCTCGATTCTTTCCCTGCTCCCCTTAAGGTATTCCAACACGGGCTCGTTCTCAGGTACCGTGAAATTGTATACTGCATTATTCATGTTCAGGTGCTCTTTAAATCTTATTATCTAATTAACAACATGCTTTACGAACTCACCTATCTCTTTGCGATTCCGCGGCGCCTTTTCCTTTTTCCTTAATTCTTCTGACAGACTCTCGGGGTCACCGGGATAACCCACTGCAATAAAAGAGACAGGTTCATGCTCCATTATATTGAGATTGAAAGTTTCCAAAGTTTCGTCCATATCGAAACCACCCATCTGGTGTACCTGCAAACCAAGCCCAGCCGCCTGGATCGCGATTGAAACACTTGCTGCCCCTGCGTCATGCAGCGCATGCCTGTTAATCCTGTTGTTGTAGGCAAATCTCTTTTTTGCCACACAAAGAATAAGAAGGGGGGCCTCCTTAGCCCATACCTGGTTACCTGCCATCAGGCATTCAACGAATTTGTTGAATGATTGGTCATCTCTGGTGGCGTAATAGTATTGCCAGGGTTGCTCGTTCATGCTTGATGGCGCCCATCTTGCCGCCTCGAAAAGGCTATTAATAGTTTCAGTGTCTATCTCTTTTAAGTCAAAAGCCCGGGGGCTCCACCTCAGGCTTATAGCTTCTGCTAGTTTCATTTCTTAATATTTATACTGACATCGGGATCTCCATTAATAGTAAATGGGTACCTCCCTTGATTATTATTCTGATCTGATCAAAGTCTGAAATACCAATTCCATCTTTGCTTTCAAGATCATGATCTCCTATATAGATACTACCACTTATGACAAACAGATATACTCCGTTGCCTTTCTTTTTTAAATCGTAGATCATTTCCTGGTCATTTTCAAAATCCCCCATAAAGAGCCAGGAATCTGAATTCAGCCATAATCCTGAACCATTCTTTGAAGGCGAGATTACTTCAAATAACTTATCTTTCACCTTCAAATCATCAAGGGATAATTGTCCGTACCTGGGTTTCAGTCCCTTTTCCCGCGGAAATATCCAGATCTGTACCAATTTGACCTCCTTATCGTTACTGCCATTGAACTCACTATGTGTTATTCCTGTTCCGGCACTCATTACCTGGACCTCACCCTCACGGATTACACCTTCATTTCCCATGCTGTCTTTGTGGGCAACCATACCAGACAGCGGTATGGTTATTATCTCCATATTTTCATGGGGATGAGTACCAAATCCCTGCCCGGGAGCTATAACATCATCATTCAGTACCCTGAGTGTTCCGAAATGTACTCTTTCAGGGTTATAATAACCTGCAAAACTAAATGTATGATAGGTCTGCAACCAACCGTGGTCAACATGTCCTCTTGTATTTGATTTATGTACTATAGTGTTCATTTTCAGTAGTTAAAATTGATAGAAAAATCTCTTTATTTAAGGCATATAAGCTAATGAATCCCCTGCCTGTAAATAAAACAACCGTTAACACAGATTGTTTTAATAACCTTTGCAAGAGACCCAAATGGGGTAGGGGGATTAATCCTGTTATCTGTCAGGGATCTATATATAGATAATTGAGTAACTGTTTAGCCCTGACTATTCCTGGCTGATTGTCCTGAAATATCAGAATTTATTATTCTTTCTGAATTTCATCGCATTGCGGCACATCTTCCCAAATTCCCTGTCACTCTTTCTCTTTTCAGCTATTGTTGATTGATAGTGCTTTGACTCCTTGACTAGTTTATGATAATTTGCCAGCAGATCAGCTTCAATATCACCTTTTATTACAGCTTCTTGTACGGCACAACCAGGTTCGTCATTGTGTGTACAATCATCGAAGCTGCATCCTGTAGCAATTTGGGTTATCTGATTGAAAGTATGGGTAAGGCCTTCATCACCATCGCCAATTCCCAGTTCCCTCATGCCGGGCGTATCAATCAATATGCTGCCACCATCGGTAAGGAACAGTTCACGGTGTGATGTGGTGTGCTTCCCCTTGCCAGTTGAACTGCTTATGCTGGTTGTCCTGATATTGCTGCCTTCCACGAGTTTGTTAACCAGGCTCGACTTTCCAACTCCGGATGAACCAAGAAGGCAATAGCTTCTGCGCTTTTGCATAATTCTCTTAATAGGATCAATTCCTCCTTTGCTGACTGTGCTTGTTGTTAACACCTCCAGTCCATGAATCCTCCGGTTGACTTCGGAAAGCAGATCTTCGAGAAGACCAGGTTCAAGCAGATCACATTTATTTAATATCAGGATCGGGATAATGCCACCGGTATATGCTACAGCCATATACCTTTCAAGCCTGTTTAGGTTGAAATTATTATCGGGGGATTGAACTATAAATGCATAATCAATATTGGAAGCTATCAATTGCTCCTCTCCAAATTCATCAACTGCCTTCCTTGCCAGAAGTGTTTTCCTGGGAAGTATTTCCCTGATAATATAACTGCCGTCATATTCAATCATCAGAACCCAATCACCCACCACAGGAAAATCTGATTTGGCCTCTGCAGAATACCTCATATTTCCGGTTATCTCTGCCCGGAACGCACCCCTTGTGGTAATTACCGAATATAACTCCCTGTCGTGTCTGGAGATCCTTCCTGTTTCAAAAACACCGAAACCATTTTCTTTAATATATCTATCATACTCAGAGTAATATCCAAGATCATCCAAAGACACTATTGCAGTATTATCCATCTTGTGTTTCCTCTCTGGTAATTTTTATCTGGATTTTGGCTAATTCCAGGATAGCTGCAGTTCCTACACCACCCTGATTACTATTCCGCTGGCCTGTATTTTTCCCTTACTCGTGAAAGACCTGCTTTGCGAATGATCCTTGTCATCCTGGTAGATCTGAACATAATATAGACCCGGCCTGTGAAAATTCATTTTGATAACGTATTGGTTCGCCTCCTTGTATTTACTTATCTGCCATGGTCCTATTTCCAGTTCAGTTCTGTCGGTATAGTCGGGATAGCTTCCGGTACGTTGAAGATATGAATTAGTCATGCTACGCAGTTCCTTCTCCCAGTATGCAACCACATAGCAGAGGTAGTATCCCTCCATGGTTTTAAGGGTTATGGTGAATTCTTCATTTGCGTTAACTTCATCCGGGACATCAATGAATTCATAATACCGGTCGATAAACTCCTCATTATAGCGGAAAACATTCTCTCCAAGACAGAAACCAATGCCAACATAATTATGAGTCTTTTCCATGATGTTAAGCTTATGTCCATTGTTCGGAGCCTTCTCGGCCATAAAGATCTCATGATATTTTTTCATCAAATCCAGCCGTGTCCTGTTGTTTTGTTCATAAGATCCGGAATAAGACTCTCCTGCAACATTTTCACTTATGTGATCGTGTCCTCCCGCAAATGCATATCTGTGATAAGGTTTCTCACCCCTCCTGTTCCAGTGACTTATATAATCACCTTCGGCTGCTTCAAGGCAGGCCATGTTAGCAACTCGTGATGCCAGGATATCCAGATTAACAGGCGGTACCCTGTATTGTTTTCTACTTTCATTAATTACCTTTAGCTGGATTAATTTCAACATCAGATCATTGTCGGAATCCTTGTAATCCAGTAATCCTGATTCCAGGTCATTAAGCTCTTTATAATAGGCAAGTTCTTCATTGCTAACCTTCTCCTGTCCTGTTAAACATGGATAGAGGCATAAGAGGGTCACTATTGCTGCTATTCTGTACATCATACCATATAGAGTATACAGGCAAATTAAACAAAACTTATTTATATAGTCTACCTGACCTGGAAATTTATTTCCAGTGCAATTTCATAGAGTCTTACAGACTGGTCTCCGATCTTCTTCTGATCATAATTCAACAATACCTTATTTTCAAGGAACCGATAGGCAATTCCTCCAATATAGGTGTCTTCAATGTACTTCTCATCCTGGTGTGAATTGAATCTGTCAAACCTCCCAAGAATAGAAAACTTTGTGTCGGGGATAAGAAATTCACCAAATGCCGAAAAACCATCATTCTTATAGGAGTATCCCAGCAAATCCAAGTAATCTCCGTCATGTCCCCCTGTCCCCCTATAGTACTGTATCATTAATTTATGAATCCTGCTTTCAGTTGACAGGTGAAAGAGATTTAACCTGTAGTCGGCATTAATACCGGGTACATTCGACTTACCGAAGGCAAATGCATAAGAAATCTGAACACCGGGAATTGCATCCGGGAACGGGCGCAGGGTGAATCGTCCATCAATTACTTTGTTATTGTTCTTTTCCAACGCATGGTAACCACCACCGTTATAAACTCCAATAGCAAAGCTTCCGTATCTTCCGGGATAATCAGAGCTTACCTTCTGTTGGTATTGGTCACTAATTTTGCCCCCCAGCAGTCCTGCATAGGTTATTCCAAAATCAGCTGAAGTTGTGATGTCGAACCTGTCGAGGAACATTTTACCCTGTACCCTGTAACCGGTTAGTTTTTGTTCAAAATCAATCCATGGCCTGTGCACTAGCCCAATCTCAAAATATGTATTCCTGAGTAGCTCATTCCTTTTCAGGTCGATCTTTAGGTATAGGTACTTTAACCTCATTTCGACATTACCAATATCGCCGCCTTCCGTATCAGTAGTAATGTCCTGAGTATACCTCACAGATAAGATATCACTGATTTTTGTCTTGAATGTTAAATAGCCTCGCTTAAGGTTGAACTGATTGATGTCTGTCCCATCATTATAACCGAAACCAAGATACCATTCTCCTGATATCGCGGTGTTCTGGATAATTGAATTTTCAGCCGGGGTCTGGTTCTGGGCCTTGCCGGCTATAAATCCAATTAACAGCACCAATATCAATGCAACCTTTTTCATATCATTGATGTACCTGTAAGATGGTTTATATCTGAATCCTGATAATTTAGCCAAATATAGGAAAATGATTCAATCATATTTTTTCAAAGAATGAATTTCTTATTTAATGTATCTTTGTAACTTTAGATCTCTGCCAAAACACATTGAATTCATTGAACATCAATATAAATTTAATTGGAAATATGGGAAACCTGATTGTTATGAGACCCTGTATATATTTAGCCATTCTATTGATTCTGTTTCAATCATGTAATTTCAACAGTCGAGATCAGAATGCTGATAACAACGTCCGGGAAGATATCACCTCTGCTGAAGAGTCATTTACATTGAAGGAAAAACTTGGGAAGCTTCTGTTTTTTGAAACTGCTCTTTCTGATCCTGCAGGTCAGGCATGTGTTTCCTGCCACAATCCCTCTGTTGCTTTTGCCGATCCTGATACGGGGCTCCCTGTTTCGAAGGGTGCAAGGAAGGGACTTTATGGAAATCGTAATGATATGCCAGTCTCTTACTCCATGTTTGTACCTCCTCTCTATTTTGATGAAGAAGAGGGAATATGGATCGGGGGTCTTTTCTGGGATGGAAGAGCCAACACGCTGGCTGAACAATCGATGGGGCCGCCAGTTAATCCTCTCGAAATGGCAAACACTGATGCAGCATCTGTTGCAGGGAAACTCAGGAGCCTGGATTATGCTGACCTGTTTTATGAGATTTATGGAGCGGATGCACTGAAAGAGCCGCATGTTGCATTTAATAACATGGCTGATGCAATCGAAGCATATGAGAAGACAAGTGAGGTAAATCCATTTAACTCTAAGTATGACTATTACCTTAGAGGTGAAGCGGAATTATCTGATCAGGAGATGAGGGGCCTTGCACTTTTCGTTACCGAACAAAAGGGGAACTGCATTGCCTGCCATCCAAACACCATTAGCGAAAACGGGACACCACCATTATTCACAGATTACTCCTATGATAACCTCGGAGTACCGAAAAACCCGGAGAATCCCTTTTACCTGCTTCCATCTGAATTTAATCCTGATGGCCCAAGCTTCGTCGATCTGGGACTTGGCTCAACTGTTGACGAACCGGCGGAGAATGGCAAATTCAGGGTACCAACGCTACGTAATGTAGCAGTTACTTCTCCTTATATGCATAATGGGGTGTTCAAGACGCTGTTTCAGGTAATTGCATTTTACAATACACGTGATATTCTCGATTGGCCGCTACCGGAGGTGCCAGAAAACGTTAACATGAAAGAATTTGGGGATCTTGGCCTTACAAACCGTGAGATGGAGGACCTTGTTGCTTTCCTGACCACCTTAACCGATCACTGGCAAGAGAAGTAAAATCAGATAAAGAAATCAACAGAAAATATATAGAAAGCGTTCAGTGCCCCTTCTCCAATCAGGATTCCGACCATACATTTCCAGTATGGTATCCTGAGTGAGCTTGCCACATATGTTATCAGGTCTGTTGGAACTGCCGGAAAGAAGCTCCAACCGGCAATAATAAGCATCTCTTTTCTCCTGAGGGCATTTCGTACCTTAACAATTTTGTCAGGGTATTTTGATTCGATCCACGTGTCCAGCCTGAGAAATCTTGTAAAGTTATATACGACAAATGATGAGGTAATGATCCCAAGAAGGTTGAACGTATAAGCTTCAAGAGGAGAAAACATAAGTACCCCGGCTATGGCAAAGGGGGTGGAGGGAATGAAAGTAAGTCCTATAAAAGAGAGAACGAACAAATATATGACAATAACAAAAAATTTGTTATCATCAACAAATCCCTTCAGGAAACTTATGTCAAACCAGTCCCGGTTAACAAAATATAATATTAATATAACAAGGACGAATATTATCCATACGAATAAGGTCTTCTTTCTGATTCTTATTTTTTTTCCCATTCCCTGGATATGATAGTATCTCGCTGCAGGAATTCCTGTTATTAAGCATTGTTACAGATGTGCATCATAATAAAAATAGTAATTTCTTATGATCCCGGGATTAATATTGCAGAAAAAATTTCAAAGATCCAGAATCATTTTAAGCTCTTCCCTGGAAGTATTAAGAAGAGCCGATTCGGGCAGCCTGCGGGTAAGCTCTCTCCAGTTATCATCCTGAATAAAAATTTCCCTGAATATCGGGAGCGCCTCTTTGATCCTGCCATTATTTGCCAGAGCAACTGCTTTCCAGAATTTCATCTCCAGGTTTTCCGGGAACATCTTTTCTGCAGCACCATATTCCTGAAGAGCTACTGACATATCTCCCACCTCAATTGCCAGATCTCCATTATTCATGTGTTCATAGGCCCGATGCACCTTTAGCAGCCGGTCAAGCTCCTTGATTGGTTCCTCACTATCATCTACCCTGAGATTAATTTTCTTGTCCATCCATAAATGTTCAGCCGGTTTTGCCCCAACAACAAGCAGGACTGCAGATTGTTTCCCCCTGATATCACCGCCGGCTTCCTGGGCTGCCATCATTACCTTTATCACTCTTTCTGCAAGAGGAAGATCAGCATTAGCCTCATATGCCCTGGCCATTGCCGGGACAACTTTTTCATTGAGCATCATGTTGGCCTGTACCGAATAACCATCGCCGATCAGATGACCTGCATATCTGATGCACTTACTTCCTGTAAATGCTGAAGCATTTCCTTGAGTGTCAACAATGGCTAACTGCCGGAAATCGCGGCCCTCATCCTTATGTGTCAGGGTTTTAACCGCCTCTTCAGCGGATAAACCATTTTTTAATAGTGCGAGTCCGTCAGGGCCGAATGCAGGATTTACAAACGACTGAGTGGCCACTACACCTACACCTGACTCTCCCCAGGATACAATACTCCCTACTGAGAACCAGTGACTCTGCACACCTACTGCCATTTCACCGGTCAGAGGATCTTGTGCAACTATTGAAAATGTATTTGCCAATGGTTCATTGCTATTGAATGCCTGTCCCGTAACTGTTTGAACCGGTGATGTCGTAAGGAAGAACATAAAAACATAGATAAGGATTGGTCTCATAATTAGTATTTTACACAAATGAATTTTCAAGTATATCAGATTCTGATTTCAAATATAATAAATGTTTTACTATGACTTCCGCAGGTTGATAATACAGGATAGCAGTTGGGGCGTTTTGCCTATGAAACACCCCAATAATACTGATATTCTCCGGCAGGGATGAAACTGCTGCTTGATAAATTGAATCCCTGCGAGTGCATTGGCTTCGAACTTCGCCCCGATTTCTCGGGGCTGCGTCCGACGAAGTCGCCCAGCTCGCAAACCCTGTTCTCTGCTGGTTGCGGCGAGGAGCTTCAATCTCTATTGAAAAATCAGTACAGGTACCTGTGGCACTCGGAACAGGCATACTCTTTCCATACCTCTCCCACATCAACAGGATGCTTAAACTCCAACGATTCATTAATAGTGGTAACTTTCATATTTTCCTTTGTGCCCTGTGCCAAGATAGTGTGACAGAGGTCACAATCCCTGGAAATGACCTCTCCTTCATCGTTAATATGATTCCCGTTATGGCACCTGAAGCAACCGTTGAATTCAATATGTCCCACATGATTGGGATACACATCCCAGCTAGCCTGCATGCGTGGAAATATATTTCCACTGAAACCGCTCTTTATCCCTTCTATTGCCTTATCAATCATTTCCTTCTGGTCGCCGAAGATACCCGGATAATTCTCACTGTAATAGTTGCTTATCTCTGTATCAATAGTCATAAGGGCAGTATCGGGATCCTCAAATGAATAATTTAATACCTGCATGGCCAATCTTTTAATTTCAGGCAGGTTGGAAGGGATATCTCCCGAGGCAATCGAGATATCAACAAATTCCTGTGGAGGGAAATAATTATGTGTTGGCCGGTTATGGCAATCAATACAATCCATTGTTCTGACCTCAAGTGTGTCAATTGCTGCTTGATCAAGGGGGTCATAAATGTCATTGTATATGACTGTGTCTCCAGTCTCAGTATTTATGTACCTTACCCATGGAAGGATCTGCCGGTTCCGGGAAGTTGATATATAATCAACTTTAACATTCGTATTAATATGCCAGTGTATACCTTCATCCAGACCCTGAGCACTATGTTCGCTGCCGATCTTCATCTTTAGCTGAATATTCCATTCAGTGTTGTTCTCATCAGCCAGAAAATGCTTTTCATTCCTGAGTCGGTAAGAATAGAATTTATTAGGCCAGTGACATCTTTCGCAGGTTTCCTGTGCCGGCCGCAGATTCTCAATAGGTGTTGGGATAGGTACAGGATAACTTTTGGTTATAACTGCATATACCTGATAAAGACCGGATAATTTTGATTTCACATACCAATCTGCCCCTTCACCAACATGACAATCAACGCATGAGACTCTGGAATGAGGAGAATCCTGATAAGCAGTATATTCAGGTTCCATCACCTTATGACATAAGGTTCCACAGAATTCATTTGATTCAGAATAGTGGAAGGCCTCATAACTTCCAAAACCGGTTAGAAAAAGGAAGATTACAGTACCGAAAACAAAAATAACTGCTGCATTCCTGTGTCTCCTGTTGTTGAAATCCAGCCTGATTCCTTTTACATATTCCGGTTCACCTTTGTGCTTCTTTTTCCTTACTGTTCGCAGCATTCCCAGGGGTATAATAATCAGACCGATGATCAGGAAAACTGGCAGGACTATATAAATGAAAAGGCCGATATATGAGCTTCCTACCCCGAACAATGAAACCAACGCCTGAAAAAAGACAATCAAGGTTACGCATAATGCGGCGAGCATACTACCGACCAGTGAAACGGTGTTGTAATATGAATCTGGAAGTTTCATCTTAATTATTATTAATTAATTTGTTATTATAAGTGCATCTGTTAATCAAATAACAAACAATTGATGACTAAGTTATAAAAAAGAGAAAGATCAGCCAATATAATGATATATGCAATACAACTGTGGTTTTATAGATATGGGTCAGGTACCTCAGACTTTTTTTACTCCTGATCAATGAGGTCAATGATCCTCTGGCGGCGGCGGTCAACAACCAGCCTGGTGATATCTGGACGCAAATAGTGTCCTGACGGATCAAAATTCTGCCTTTCTTACCTTACTTTTAATAAGTCCAGATCTCCAGCCAGTAATGTCTCTTCCCCGGCAACAGGCTCTATTATCCACTCTTCACCATTCATTCCACATTTCAGGATAAGAGATCCCTGATTTGGCCAGTAAAGCCTGGCAGGGACTGTTATCCGGTACCGTTTCAGCTATATCAACTACGACAGCAAGTTTTGAAACGTCTGCTCCGGATGCGGATATTTCGTCCACCCGCTTACCCGCCAGATTATATGCCTGATAAGCTAGTGCTTTATATTCGGCTGAGTAATAATTAAATAGAGTTGCCATCACAAGATGGTCATTGTTGACTGCTTTCCCATTCCCGGCCTTTTCATTTATCGACCCGGTTTGACATGACCAGAAAATCAAAGTAATCAGAAATAATGCAGAGCTAATTCATAACTGGACATTTTGCTATTTAATCTTAATATTTGACTATTTTTTTGCGTGGTAACCATGGTATAAATGCACTGGTTCTATAAACATATTCAGCATATCCCGGTTTATCATTCTTAAGTGATTTCTCCAGTATGTAAACACCTGATATCCTGATTATTAAGAATGTCATAAGCAATGATCCAAGAACAGGAATATAACTGCCGGATGCTATACAAATCAATCCAAATCCCCACCAAACTGCTGAATCTCCAAAATAGTTCGGATGCCTGGTCAATCTCCAGAAACCCGTGTCGAGGATTTTACCCTTATTAGCAGGATTGGCCTTGAATCTGGCAAGCTGATAGTCACCCCCACTTTCAAAGATGAAGCCAACAAGCCAGATAAACAGCCCAAGAAAATCGAGAATGTTTAAAGATGATTCACCGCTGAAATAATTTATAGCTGCCAGGGGAGCTGAGACAAGCCAGGAGAGAACTCCCTGCAATAGAAAAACCTGGAATAAACTAATCCACCAGTATCTATGTTCTCCCCAATTTTTCCTGAATTGCCGGTACCTGAAATCTTCACCTTTACCTTTATTTCTGATAACAATATAAATCGACAACCTGAATCCCCAGATGGCTACAAGAATCAACAGTATTATCTGACGAATTGAAATACTATCTGAAGAAAGCAGGTATACCAGGTTTGCCAGAACAAAGGAGGTGCCCCAGAAGATGTCGACAATACTGGCGTTCCTGATAATAACACTTATTATCCAGATTATAGTCATCATTGTAAGGACAACATAAAGTCCGTTCAGGTATATATTAATCATTTCGCTGGATCTATTAATTTAGTACATTTATATACACAGGAACTGTAACATTTCCTGGTTATGATTATATCTGCCAAATATAACAAACTGAAACTGTTTCTTTCATAATCCAGGTTTTCAAGTGATTTGAAATTGTGCTATTCAAATATATCTTGTTGATTAATTGTATTTTAACTCAATAATCTCATTATTTTTGTTTAATTTTGGGTTGTTAAATCCCGTTGAATGAAGGCGAAAGACAGATCCTTTCTTTTCGATTATTATGTTGATCAGGCAGACAGGTTCAAAGATCTGTTAGGGCTTGTTTCACACAGGCATTCCATCACAACCATTCACCAGCTGAGGGTAAGCATTAAGAGGATCAAGGCTTTATTTCAGTTACTGCAATATATTTACCCTGATTTTAAGGCAAAGGATTACTATAGTTTATTTAAACCGGTTTTTAGAAGTTCGGGAGTAATCAGAGAAAGTCAGATTAATTTGAAATTGCTAAAGGGTTACAGCGAATATGTAAATCTCAATAACGCTTATTCCATATTTATTTCAAGATTCAGGAAGCACTGGAGAAATGAACTGATTGAAGTTGTAAAAAGCTTTAATTACGACAAATTGGCACGGCAGAGAGAAGAGGTGAGATTCCTGTTCCATAAGCTAGGTAATGATGGATCAGTAAGAGAGTCAAAGAAATTTCTGAGATCAGAGGCAGAGAGTATTCTTACCATCGTGGACTCATCCGGAATCACAAGTTGTTTGCATGATATCCGGATAACATTTAAGAACATAAAGCCTATTCTGGCATTAGCCGCTCAACAGGAGGGTTCGGGTATCGGGAAAGCCACCTCTAAACATCTTGCTACAACTGAAAAGCATATTGGAAGGTGGCATGATCTCCGGATCTTAGGTGAGTCAGTCCGGGTTTTATACAACGCTTCAGGAAGTGATGGAGGTGAGATCTTCCAGGAATATTCCGCCCTGATGAAATTACTCAATCAGCAGAACAGCAAGGGAATAGATATGATCTGTAAGTGGTTGGATATTACGTTAAATGATCTGATCAGGGATGATCTTTCACCGTCATCGGTCATCTGCAAGTAGGTCACCTTCCTTAAACAATTTTCCCTCAAGCCAGCCGATCCTGATCTCTTCCGGGCCATCAAAATCGGGGATATATGGTTTTATATCCAGTAAGGGAGAGTCATCAAGCATATCAGGTCCTTCGAAAGTAATAATATTGTCTTTTATGCTTAATATTTTAACCACGGATATTCCTAGCGGATTTGGTCTGTTCGGTGACCTGGTTGAAAAAAGGCCACGAAACTCAGTATCATGGTAAGGGATTACTTCGAGGTTATAGCCCGGACTCCTGTCAAGAACAAATACTATCATCATATGTGAAAAACCATCGAGGTCCTTAAGCCCTTTGGTGAAGCAATGATCCAGGATCACCTTGCCTTTAAGATCCCTGGCATATCTGGGATGCACCGGCGAATGCTCCCGTTGCTTGTTTGGAGTTTTAATGACTCCGATAGGTTTGAAGGTAAAATCCATCTGTCACAATCACTATGCGTGAATTTCTATTTGCCTAATATGATCAGAACCTTGCCTTTTGACATCCCGTTCCTGTAAGTATCAATTGCATCATTGATCTCCCGGAGTTGAAACCTGGCGTTGATAGTACTTTTCAATTCAGTGTTCAACATAGATTTGACCAGCTTTATATCCCGGAGTACCTGCCATATCTTTTTCTTCCCTGACCAGTTGGTAAGGGAGAAGCCATTTATTGTTTTATTTCCTTGTAAGATAACCCTGGAATCGAGTGAGAAGTCCTCTTCTGACAATTTAGCGTAAAGCATGATAATACTCCCATGAGGGGCAGCTTCAGCAAGTATCCTTGTCTGATCACCGCCGATTGCATCCAGAAAGAGTGTTGCTCCAAGATCCCCTGAAAGCTTTTTAAGATCCTCTGGAAAATTGTCGTAAGCACTATTCAGAACATATTCAGAACCTGAGTCAGAAAGTTCCTTAGCCTGCTTTTGCCGCCTTACAATATTAATTAACGGTATATTCTTCCTCCGGCATAGATTTATAAGCATCTTCCCGAGAGAACTGGCAGCTGCGTTATTGACTATTGCCTTGTGCCTGCCATCATCTGTAATTTTCATAATTCCAACTGCCGTCATCGGGTTAACGATCAGCATGGATCCCTGCTCCATATCAATACTTCTATCCAATGGAATGGTTCTCTTGGCAGATGTAACCATATATTCAGCCCAGGTACCCCCCAAACCAGGTGTTGAGCTACAGGCAACTTTTTTGTTTAGTCTCATCCGGGGCAGAATACCCTTTCCGGCCTTAACAACTATCCCGCTACCCTCAATTCCGGGGATAACCGGGTAGGATGGGAGGTGCGCATAAGTGCCACGAAGCATGCTAAGGTCAGAAGGATTAATAGGCGAGTGCGACATCTTGATAAGCACTTCACCAGGCCCTGGTTCTGGTATTGGGATATCTTCAACAACCAGTGCTTCCCCTGGTTTATACTGCAAGGCTGCTACCATTTATTTTGACTCATTAATCTGGTTGTAAAGTTCAATTGCCCGCAGTGCTAGTATCTCGGTTGCATTTATCACAGGGACATCCACTCTATCGCTATTAAATGCCAGGGGTATCTCGGTGCATCCGAGGATTATAAGCTCTGCTCCTTTTTGGATAACATGGCTACCTGCCTCAAACAGCAGATCTTCATTTATTTTTTTATCGATGCCTGCTTTAATGCCAAATACTGCTTTCATTACTTTTTCTGACTCAACATCATCATCAGGGATAATGACATTATACCCTTTACTGATTAGCTCATTTTCATATAATTTTGTCTCGATGGTACCCGTTGTAGCAAGTAATCCTATATTTTTATAATCGGGGTATTTCTTCACCACCTCGTTAACAGTTTCCCTTATCATATGTATAATTGGTATTGATACTGCTTCATCCATCTCATCATAAAAGTAATGAACAGTATTGCATGGAATTGCTATCAAAGATGCTCCCGATCTCTCAAGCCTTGTAACCCCTTCAATTAAGAATGGGATTATTGATCCATCATTATTCCTGATACTCGCCATCCGGTCCGGAACCTGGGGTAAGCTGTATATTAGTGTTGGTACATGCTCCTGGTCAGTTTCAGCAGGTGTAAGTTGTACTATCTGCCTGTAAAGGTCGGCTGTTGCTTCGGGACCCATGCCACCAAATATCCCGAGCAAGGTCTTTCCCTCTTCGGTGCCTTTCTCTGTAGAGCATCCTGCAAGAATAATTAAGATGAGGATCTTTAATAATGATTTGATATTAATTGGACGAAATTGGTTCATCTTCTGTAGATTTTTTCAAATACCGGCAAATATAACAGGGATAGTTTAAATCCAGCTTTCTTCAGGCAGTTTAAGCATTTTAACGGCCACCCTGTACCAGATCTTAACCACTCTGTTATCCTTGATCTCAAGCACTTTATACTCTATTGATGCGAATGGGTTTTCAAGAAGGTAACTGTGCCCAATTACTATGTTAGTACCAATGGGATCTTTAAGAGGAATGAACTCCGTAATAAAGAGCGCGTTATTCCTTGTGCTACCGGTTATCCAAAGATTCTCCGTGTCAGGATTGAAATCTATCTTGATCTGAAGATCGTTGACCAGATCAACGGTCTTTATTCCCCTGATAAGGGAGGCAGACTGGCTGGCCTGTTTGGTCTGCGCCTGGCTTACGGCTAAAGTGAAAGTCAATATTATTACAAATGATACGAGGTTCTTCATCACCTGGATTATTAGTAAATAAATTATCAGATACTCCTGTTGTCACATTAGGACAAAATTACTAATGTTTTTGTTATGTTACCAATTACCAGATGACAGCTTGTCTAATTCTCCTGTTTGCTTAAGACATCAGATTTTATCTTTGTCCATAACTCATCAACTGTTTTGATCTCTGAGTTCTGCCAGTCCCTTATATTGCCATTAATCCTTTCAATTCTTTTCTCAGACAATACTGCAAACATCTGCCTGATAAGGTCTGAATCCTCCTGGCCCGACAACTCATTATAAAGATGTTTAAGATTCAGTTCCCTGCTCTTATTCGATTTTGCCAGTTCTATCTCTATCTCATCCCTAATCCTGACCTTTTCATCGTATGAGCCTGTTGGAAGGAATAGTTTACTTATTACCGGCAGCAACTCGAACATTACGAGTATGACCATAATAAGAAGATATCTATTCCTTAGAGCGTGGGTGCTGTCTTTGTCAAAGAGGCTCCTTAAAGCCTCAATCCTTATAAGGAATCCTGTCGTCATCACATTATTCCTGTAGTTATCGAGTTCACTTCCGGTATTTGCGGTAATTTCATTCATGCGGATATCTATGGAGGCCAGCTCATCATTATTTGTCTCTACAAAGTCATTATATGCCGTCTGGGCCCGCTGCAGCGCTTTCTGCTTTTCAACTGCCACACCTGCAATACCATACCTCATAGATCCGCCTGTACCATCTATCTCTTTCAGATACTCCTGCTCAGCAACTTCCAATGTACCGTACTTATCGCTTCGCTCAGTCACTATCTCATTCCTTCTGTTTTCCAGGCTGTTTCTTTCAGATGAATAGATCTGTTCCAGTTCAACCTGTTTTTCCTGCACTTTCCGGTCCTGCAATATTGAGATCTCGGTATCTATGTCCTGCTCAAACATCCACAGAACCAACGGCTGCGCAATAAAGGCGCCGAGAAACAGGGCAAGAATGATCCTGAATCCCAGTGCGAAAAGGTTCTTTCTGTATTTGTTTATCGACGCAATAAGCATCCTGTCGATTGTCAGAATACCAAATCCCAGGAATATGCCCAGGGCAACATATATAAAGGGATTATCAATATTCAACGACCAGAAATAGGTCCAGGCAATGGTGGCATACAACCAGGTGAACATAACTCCCAAACCAATAATTCTGGAGCGATTACGGTCTGATTCACACTCTTTTATAGATTCAGGTACAGAGGTTGAGAACCACCATAATCCTCTGGAGAGTTGATCTGGCTGATTTTCGCCGGACCGTGTCATGTGCTGTTTTTCGTCACTCATAAGTATGTAAATTTGATTCATACAAAGCCAGACAGAATTACCCGGTTCCTGACACGTCCTGAGAAATAACGAAGGATTATACTGTCCCAAGCAAAATTCTTCCCGTTATATAATGAATGACTAATTCCTTTACTGAATGTTGCACTCATTTCAGCTATAACGCTTATTGTCCCTGTTTATTTTGGTGAATTAAGAGAGAAGTGTTAATAATTTTCTGGATTTATTGCTTTGGTAAAATGTCTTCAAGTATACTAACAGAATCAGTTACACATTTTGAACAAACCTCCTCAAACAGGTTATTATCAATAGCATATCCGTATCCTTCTTCGGTATTAATATCGGTCTTTATTATTGATTTACAGTTTGTTGTACCATAAATTTCTTTAAACCTGGCATCAAACTCACGCACCATTGAATATGTGTGTGCCTTCCTGTCATCATTATCCTCATATTTCTCACAGTTATAAAGGCTTATAACCATTATTGCCCCTGTAACGGCCCCACACGTTTCCTGAAGCTTGCCCATTCCCCCTCCAAAGCCACAGGAAATTCTTTTGGACAGTTCCTCATCAATATTGAACCTGTTTGCATAGGTTGATAGTACAGATTGAGCACAATTAAATCCTGAGCTAAAGTACTCAGCGGCCATTTCCTGAAGTTTTGCCATAATAGATAGATGTAATAATATAGTAAGACTAAATATAGCAAATTGCATGGTATATGCACATATATTGGAACATGTCAGCAGACATAGTCTCACTTTTACTGATGCTGCAAGTATTCGCAGTAGATTCACTGAAATTGAAAGGGGGTGTATCAAAAGTCATAAGATAATTGTTTATGCATTACACCTCAATCTATAAATAGCTATTTATTAATATGTTGAGATTTTGTGATTGACTTTTAAAACATAAAAATTGACTAATTTTTATGTTTTGATACATCCCCGAAAATCAGAAGAGTGCGGGTTTATAATTACAGTCAGGTATCTAAATATTGCCACTCCTCCCAACAATCTTCTTTGCCGGTTTCTCCTTTTCTTTTTCAGCGCCAATTTTTTCAGGCTCTTCAATCCTTAATTCTTCGATCTCTTTAAGTGATTCTTTAATTATTTTTTTAACCTCTTCAATCTCCTTTTTGAATTCCTCACTATCGATAATTTTTACCTTCTTAATCGATTCCTCAATCTCAAGCTTGAACTCCTCCATATCTATTTCTTTCATGTCTATTAAAGCCTTTTCTACTTGCATCCTCATTTCTTCTATGTCGAATGCTTCAATATCTGTCATAGACTCCTCCAGTTCAATGCGAACATTATCAAAATCAATTATTCCCATTTCATCCCTAACTGCCTCCATTTCCATTCTCAGCTCTTCAAAGTCGATATTCTCCATTTCCAGTCTGGCCTCCTCCAACTCACGATTGAGCTCTTCAAAGTCGATATTCTCCATTTCCAGTCTGGCCTCCTCAATCTCTTTCTGTGCCTCTTCCAGGTCAGCCATTGTATCATCAACAAGATCCTGATATTTGTGATATTCCGATTCGGGAATTTCCTCGCCATCTATTTTGAGCCAAATCAGATCGCCATTCTCAAACTTCATCTGAACATCTTTTTCAGTTTGATCATCAGGATCATTAAATGAAGTGTGGATTGTCCCGGTGATCTTTGCTCTGATTGTATCCTGTGCCGGGAAATTAACCGATGGGGCTGAATAGGCCTCAATCACAACATCTTCAATATTAGTAATTAATTCCTCTGAGGTAAAATTACCAGCTCTTTCACTATTATCTGATGCAATTCCGGTTACTATTGACAGGCCGGAAACAAGTATGATCATCAGGACGACGGCCATCCATCTGTCAGTACTGCTAAATTTCGATCGTGACATTTTCGTAATTCTTTTTATTCTGTTTAACAATAAGTTCTTATTTCCATTGAAAGCTACTGCAGGGGAGGGAGTGCCTATGACTATCTCGTGCATGCTTAAGAGTGCTCTGGCGTAGGTAATTGATTCCTTACTGACAGAAAGTGCTATATCATCGCAACAATTTTCCCTTTCCTTACGGAGCTGTGATGATATCCACCACAGGCCGGGATGATAGAAAAACAGTATTTCCACTATCGACTGAAAGATATTGATTAAGAAATCATTACGCCTGATATGTTCAAGTTCATGCGCCAGAATAGTTTCAACCTGATCGCCGGGAATCCCTGACAGAATACCAACGGGAACAAGAATAACCGGTTTAAAGTAGCCTACAACAACTGGTACCTTTGCCAGTTTTGATTCAAATATCTTAACCGCTTTCCTGATTCCCAGCTTCTCTTTTGTTTCATTCAGAATCCTGATCAATCCGGGCGGGACCTCAAAAAGTAAGGATCGCTTTAACTTGTTGGAATAGAAAAATCCTCCTGTCAGCCTCATCCCTAGTATGATAATGCCAAGTACCCACAGGCCGGATATCAGATAATAATAACGATTGAGATAATCTACCATTTTAGTCCTGAACGAGGTCAGGGCATTTATTTCCGGTGATCTGTCCGGTTTAAGGATCCCCGTACCAATTCCGGATTGCATATTATTGAATGTCTTCCATTCTATAGGTAGTTCATGGAGGGTTCCGGTGTTTTCTGAATATATTCTTCTAAATGTTCCAATTCCGGATAGCAGGAAGATGATCATAAAAAGGAATGAAATATAATACCTTATTCTTGCTGACCAGTTCTTAAGGAACCATAATATCAATCCAAGGACAATGGAGATAATTGCCCCCTGCCACAGACTGTGAACCAGGGTCCATCCTAATGCATATTGTATTTGTTCAGGTATGATGTTATTAAGAATTTCCATTCCTGTTCTCCTTTTCAATGTTTTCCAGAAGTTTCCTTATCTCCTCAATCTCTTCAGCAGATGCTTTGTGATTTCCAAGAAGATGCATCATCATTCTTGATGCTGAACCATCGAATGTTTTATTCAGGAATTTGTCTAATAGTAAACCCAGTGTTTCTTTCTGGCCGACTGATGCTCTGTATATATGCGTACGGTTCTTCTCATCCCTTTCCACAAGATGCTTCTCGGTCATGATCTGTAATATTTTCAGGGTAGTGGTGTATCCCACTTTTTTCATTTTATTTAGTTGTTCATTTACCGCTCTTACAGTTGAAGGTCCATCTTTCCACAGAACCTGAAGAATCTCCAGTTCTGCCTCTGTTGGTTTGCTGTTCATTTGTCAAATACTAATCATTTCGTAGACAAATATATACGAAAGGCTTCGTATATGCAAATTTTTTTGGTTAAATGTATGTTAATGTTGGCTCCTGTTGCAGGTGTGCCGGGTGCTGGTTGAAGGAGAGGGAAGCCGCAGCAAATAAGATAGCTTCATAGTTGGGAGACTTTTAACAATACATTAACACATCCGGGGTGTGAGAATTAAATGAATGGCTTATATTTAAACTATACCAGCCAAATCAAATGATCATTTATGGACAGAAAAAATTTTCTAAAAAAAACAGGAGGAGGACTGTTTTGCATGGCAGCATCACCTGTAGTTCTGGGTAGCACCCTGGTAGAACCGGCAGGTGCGGTTCAGCAGCGTCAAAAATATAGTCTTGAGATCGAGATTTATGAAGCCAGAGAGTATGTGAGGTGTCCTGATCCAACTTCCGGGCTGGTAGCAAAAATCACCAGGAGTGTGGTTTGAAAACAGGTCAATCGGGAGTTTCTAATCTGGCTTTGTACCTGAAGTGAAAAACGTCGTATTGTACTTCCTGTATTCACTCTCAAGCAGGGCAGTATCTATTTCCCTTCCATGAGCCGGGAGAAATGATTTGCATCCGGTTTCAAGCAATATTTTCCAGCTGTTTATAAGCTCAGGTACATTATCAGCGAATGGTGGGAATATAGTTTTAGGGAATAATCTGAACAGAGTATCTCCGACTACGGCAACTTCGCTATTTACGATCACAGATAATGATCCACTGGTATGTCCCGGAGTTGGGATAACGGATATGGCGCACCCTGGAATATCGTATGTTGACGCAACTGTAATATTGGAGGAAATTCCTTTATAACTGAAGAATGATTCTTTTAATGATCTCCCTATACGAACGATAAATCTTGACCATGGCCTTGTCCCATCGGGCAGGGGGGTGAATCCATTATATAAATACTCCTCTTCAGATTCTCCAACAATCACTTCCGGATCAAATATCTCATTAAGTAATTCAGCGTTCAGACAATGGTCATAATGAGTATGTGTAAGCACCATGTAATTGATTCTGCCTGGCTCTTTTATCCTGTTTATCCTGTCAATCATTCTGTCAACATTCTTGCGTGACCCGGTATCTACCAGAATATTGGTTCCCTCAGCACTTATCAAATATGCATTGGCAGCCCTGTTAAGCAAACTATGAATTGTATAACCGTTTTGAAGCTTCCAGACATTCATTTCTTAATATTTTGTGAGTATACCCTTCCATGATTATCGATTATCCAGTACAAACCTGAATGCCGGGATCTGACTGATGCTTCAAATCCAAAGTCCGTTAATCTGATGACCGGGAGATCGATGCTTTTATCATATCCGAAATTATGCAGCAACGTCAGATTTGCAGTATATCTGGCATTCTCCGCAGCAAATTTGCGCTGTGCATAATATAATTCTCGCAGATCCCATTTCAGGACTTCATCGGGATCCCGGTTAAAGTCAACTGAGCCATCACCAGCCATAGTCTCAGTGAATTGCACATACCCCCACATTTCAGGGTAATGCATATTGATTACCCCCTGGGGTGACCATACCCAGTTATATTCAGGATAATTTTTACCCGTTGCAGGATCAATATCCTTTTTGTAGCAGCCGTTGTCAATGACTGATCGCCAGTTGACCCTGGAAAAATTGATCCTCCACTGGGTTCCTTCATGTGGATAATTTCCACATTCCTTTAAACTGGAAAGCGGCAGGGCCATTTCAAGAACCCAATTTAAATCAATATCAGAGGGATCATTAATGGTTCCGTCGATCCTTATTGCTGACCTGACACCTTTCATATCCCATGAGCTGATCGCTCTTCCGTTGTCTCTGTAGGGTTTTGTAAGCAGGAGGTCCCAGGTTGTATTAAAGGAGTTAACCTCAATTTCGTAGTAGCAATGGGTATCTCCGTCAGGATCGATAAATACTTCAAAATCATTATCCATATAGATTACGGTATCCTTCTGTCTTAACCTGGCCCAGATATGCGGTTCCTCAATTTCTGCAGCAATAAAAAGGCACTCTTCATTCCATAGCATTTTAACTCTTGTCCGGGAAAGTGGCTTAGGTTTCAGATCCCCTTCAATGTCAACAAAATCAGATGTCCACTCAGACTCCACCCATGGTTCTTCTCCAAGCAGGCCATCTATTTCTATTTCATCAGCGCTGTAGCAGACATATTCCCCTGGATTGAACACAATGGCTGGTACAGTAATTGATTTTACAGTCAGGTCAACACCATTCACTGATCCTGAACCTGAATTACAGGTGATCATAGCATCTAAACAGCAGCATACAATTATTATATATAAGAGAGGTCTCATAAGCGATGGTTATACTGAAAAAGGTAACCTGGTCAAAACATATTCATAACTAACCACAATATGCCCATTCGGCAATTAAAAATAGTAAAATACATGTATATTTGTTTATCACCATTCCGCTATGATAATAACAACTGTACTGTCTATTAAATTAAAGGATTGAATATTAATAAAATAAACTAAAACAGAAAATGAAAAGAGATACTCTGATCTTTGACCTTATCGAAAAAGAGACCCAGCGGCAATTAAATGGAATTGAGCTGATTGCATCTGAAAATTTTGTTAGTCCGCAGGTTCTGGAAGCAATGGGTTCTGTAATGACCAATAAATATGCTGAAGGATACCCAGGTCGCCGCTATTACGGCGGCTGCGAGATCGTTGATCAATCGGAGCAGATTGCCATTGACCGGCTCTGTAAGATTTATGATGCTGAGTATGCAAATGTTCAGCCACACTCCGGAGCTCAGGCCAATATGGCTGTATTTATGACCCTGCTGCAACCTGGAGATACATTTATGGGGCTCGACCTGTCACACGGTGGGCACCTTTCTCATGGTTCTCCGGTGAACTCATCAGGTATTCTTTATAAGCCGGTAGCCTATGGTGTAAAGGAAGATACTGGTATGGTCGATTATGATATGATGGAGGAGGTTGCACTGAAAGAGAAACCAAAAATGATAATGGGCGGGGCATCTGCCTATTCGCGTGAATGGGATTACGAAAGAATGCGATCTATTGCAGATAAAGTAGGTGCAATATTGGTTGTTGATATGGCTCATCCGGCAGGGCTGATTGCTGCCGGACTGCTTAAAAATCCATTGAAGTTTGCACATATTGTCACATCCACAACCCATAAAACTCTCAGAGGACCGCGCGGGGGGATAATTCTTTTAGGTAAGGATTTTGTGAATCCATGGGGATTAACCACACCAAAAGGTGAGGTCAAGATGATGTCAACTTTAATTAATTCAGCAGTATTCCCGGGAGTCCAGGGTGGTCCGCTGGAGCATGTGATCGCTTCCAAGGCAGTTTCTTTCGGTGAAGCGCTTACTCCTGAGTTCAAGATCTACCAGGTTCAGGTAAAGAAGAATGCTGCAGTTATGGCACAGGCGTTCATTGACCTGGGTTATAAGGTGATTTCAAACGGGACTGACAATCATTCAATGTTGATCGACCTTCGTACCAAGTTTCCTGAAATTACAGGTAAGGCTGTTGAGAATACACTGGTAAAAGCTCATATTACGGTCAACAAGAACATGGTCCCCTTCGATTCCAGGTCGCCATTCCAGACTTCCGGGTTAAGGGTTGGGACGCCTGCAATTACGACCCGGGGAGTTAAAGATGATATGATGGGTCCAATTGTACAGCTAATTGATGATGTTATCTCCAATATTGAGGATGAAAAAGTAATTGCATCAGTGGGTGGTAAGGTCAATACCATGATGAAGGGTTATCCCCTGTTTGCCGGCTGACAAAAAGGTAAGGGACAAGAGAAATTGACATTTGATATTTCTGCGCCAGGCAGAAGTGAATATATTTAAAGCTATCCGCTGGCAACTGATCCTGGAATAAGGTCAATAATCCCCAGTAGTTTTATAGCTGAGAGGAAAATAGTTATCAACAGTACTATCCTGACAAATTTTGGACCCCAGCTCACTGCTGTTTTTGAACCGATCCATGCTCCGATCATATTTCCTGCAGCCAGTATCAGACCTATTTTCAGGTCGACCTGTCTGTTAATGAAAAATATGGTGAGAGCTACTGCTGTGTAGCAAAGTACGATAAATACTTTCAGGGCATTTGCTTTAACAAGGTCGGCACCAACACCCAGCACCAGGCCCGCAAGAAGAAAGAATCCAACTCCTGCCTGGATAAATCCACCGTAGATACCTATAAGAAAAAAGATCACAACACGCCATACCCTGGGTCTACCATCAATCGTACCTGCCTGGGCTTTGATCCATCTTTCCGGATTTAACAGGATAATAAAGAACATAAATACAAGTAATCCCCCGATAAACACTGTAAGAATTTGTTCATTGAAGTTAACTGCAATGATAGCACCTATAAATGAGCCAATTGTTGCAGGCACTGCAAGCCATATTCCTTCTTTGAATTCAAAAACTTTATGGCTCTTAAAGGAGGTCACAGCTATAACATTCTGCAGAAATATTGCAACACGATTTGTTCCGTTGGCAACACTGGCAGGCAGGCCCAGAAACATAAGGAGCGGCAGTGTCAGGAGCGATCCGCTGCCAGCCAGAGTATTAATAAAACCGGCAATAATGCCAACGGCAACTATTACCGGATAAATATGCCATTCCATAAATGAATTAAGAATTAACTGCCAAGGATCTCATTAATCGCAGTCTCAAGGTTTGTTATCAGGTTATTATCCTTAATGACATAGTCATTTATTCCCTTCCTTGCAAGCTCAAGTACAATATCTCCTCTGTCCTGGCCTGATAGCATTATCACAGGTATGTCTGGTTTGGTCTCACGGATTTTATCAAATACTTCCATACCATTCAAAACCTTCTCTCCTGATTTAAAAAAGTAATAATCAAGTATTATCAGATCCGGATTGCGGTCAAGAGCTTCAATGCACTCTTCACCATATTCAAATTGCTCAACCAGAAAATCATCTGAATTAAATCTTTTGACAACTAATTGATTGATGAAACGGTCATCATCAACTATAAATAACAATCTACGGTTACTCATCAGAAGGTTAAAGGTTAGAATCTTTGTAAATATAATAAATTCTCCAGTTACTAAAAAAAATCAACGCTATTTAGCCAATTTCAATTAGCAACACGCAATACGAGTCTATCTAAGAATAAAGTGGTAGGTGATGAATCCTTTCTGGATAACAGGGGCATCGGGCTTACGGTCGAATTTTGCATTCATGGCAGCCTCCTGCGCAACACGGAGAAAATAATCTTCGAGTGTTGTCGAACCCTTTACTCCCGATAGCGCTTGTGTTACATCGCCATTTCGATCGACAGTTATCTCAACCACTACGACCCCTTCATTCTGGATATCATACTTTGGTTTGGGCAATGATCTGAATTGTCTTCCGGCAAGGTCATAGGATACACCCTCTGTACCTGTACCTCCTCCTGCTCCGTAATTATCTGCTCCTGCAGCACCGGTAACAACACCCTGGTTCCCTTCCCCACCGGCTATACCCTCGCTTATACCACTGTCACTCCCGGCGGCATTCGACCTGTCAAGTGCATTACGGGTCCTGTTCGTAATATTGTCCAACCTTTGCTGTCGCTCTTCTGCTTCCTTACGTAACCTCTCCTGTTCCTCCTCAATCTTTTTTCTTTCAACCTCTTCAGCCTCTTTCCTTAACCGTTCCTCTTCAGCCTGCTGTTGTCTTAATCTTTCTGCTTCAATAGCCTGCTGCCTTTTCCTTTCTTCTTCAGGGTCGGGTTGCTCAATCCTCTTCTCGACCTCAACAGCCTCCTCGAATTCCTGTGTGAGCGTAGACTCAGCAGCAGTGACCGGTACAGCAACCTCATTATCTGATAAAATCTCTTCTTCGGTTTGATCAGGGATGCTTGCTGCTTCACCCCCCGGTTGAGATGATGGTTCAATCAGCCCCGAGCCGGTTTCATCAGTTCCGAAATTAACCAGTATCCCGTCTTCTTCGGGAAGAGGTAAAGGAGTATGGAATCCGGTTATGATCAATATAACAGCAAGGACAATATGGAATATAATTGTACCTATAATTCCCTTTTTCTTTTCTGAAGGGAATTTATAAAGGTCGCTATTTGGGGCTTGTGGCAAGGATCAGTTTATATTGATTGTTTTTAGCAATATTCATAACCTTTACTACATGTTCGATAGGAACTGTCCTGTCGGCATGCAAAGAGATATATATTTCTTCGCTGTTACCTATCTTTCGCTGCAGTGCTGCTTCCAGTTCATCAAATGCAACAGGCTGGTCTTCAATATAATATTGAAGGTCTCTGCTTATTGAAACCGTCGTGAGAGGTTTGGCAGCAGCCTGATGAGCGCTTTTGGGTAACAGGAGTTTCAGTGCAGTAGGATGGATAAGTGTTGAAGTGATCATAAAGAAGATCAGCAGAAGGAAGACGATATCTGACATTCCTGCCATGCTGAATGAAACACTTATCTTATTTCTAGATCTGAGGGCCATATTCTGCTATTTTACTGGTTCATTCAAAATGTCCATAAACTCGGTGGATGTAGCTTCAAGCCTGAAAATAACCTTCTCAACCTTGGCAACAAGAATATTGTAGGCAAAATATGCCAGGATCCCTACAATCAAACCGGCCACTGTTGTTACCATGGCTGTATAAATCCCGTTGCTAAGCAATGACACATCAATATTATTGCCAGCATTCGACATATCATAGAACGCTTTAATCATACCAATAACCGTACCAAGAAAACCTAGCATTGGTGCTGCTCCGGCAACAGTTGCCAACGTTGGCAATCCTTTTTCAAGTTTATATACTTCCAGTTTGCCAATATTTTCGATTGCAGTATTAACATCATTCAGTGGCCTGCCTATCCGGCTGATGCCCTTCTCAACCATTCTCGAGGCAGGACTGCTACCCGATTTACACAGGGCCATTGCTGCATCTATCTTACTATCATAAATATAATCTTTTATACGGTTCATGAAATTCATATCCTCCTTACCTGCTTTTGTAATTACATAGAATCGTTCTACGAAGATATAAATCGCGATGAGCGACAATAGGATGATCGGAACCATAACCCAGCCTCCTTTGACCACCAATTCCCCAAAAGTGAGTGTTATCTGGTCTGCTTCTTCCACAATGAGTTCCGTTTCCTGCATAATTAAATATAAGAGTTTCATTTTAAGTCTGTTCTTTTTAGTTGTTAAGAAAATTTAACCTGTTATATATAAATTAATTATAATCCCTAGTTATCAACTATTTGACCAGTCGAAGATATAAAAAAAACGAGATATAATGTTTTGTATTATATCCCGTTTAATAAATTATTTGTTAACAGCTCCTAATGGATTACCCATATCTGGGCCTGTAACCAGTAAGCGGCTGCACCGGAAAGATAACCTATAAGTGCAAGCCATGATATCTTTTTCATATACCATATAAAATCTATCCGCTCGAGCCCCATTGCTGCAACACCGGCTGCAGATCCAATGATAAGCATGCTCCCACCGGTTCCGGCACAGTAGGCAAGGAATTCCCAGAATAGCCCATCCTGTACAAAGAATGCCATATATTCCGGATCCGCTGCTACCTGTATCATTTCAGGGCTGATAACAGGGTACATCCCCATAGCTCCCGCCACAAGGGGTACATTGTCAACGATCGATGACAGTGCACCAATGGCAAGGTTGATAAGGTAAATGCTACCAAGTTTCTCATCGAGCCAGCCGGCGAGAAGGCTGAGTTGTCCTGCTGACTGTAGTGAAGCTACAGCTGCAAGTATACCAAGGAAGAAAAAAATGGTTGGTGTATCTACCTTCTTGACTATATGAAAGATGGTAACCTTTCTCTTAATATCTTCACTCTTGCTGCGGTGCACGATCTCAGTGATAAGCCACAGAACTCCCAGTCCGAACAACATACCAAGGTAAGGAGGCAGGTGGGTGATGCTCTTGAAGACAGGTACGTTGATGAGACATCCTATTCCAAGGATCAGAAAGAAAAGTCTTTCACCCGGAGTAGTGTAGTGGTTAATGGATTCATCAACCTCGGGCCGGGTAACATGTCCTTTGATAGTAAATGTCAGTATAGTCAATGGGATTATCATACTCACAAGACTCGGTATGAATACGCGGGTTATGATCGCGAGAGTTGTTACCTGTCCGCCTATCCAAAGCATTATGGTTGTTACATCCCCGATAGGTGACCATGCTCCTCCCGCGTTCGCTGCAATTACAATGATACTCGCGAAGAACCACCTGGTAGATTTGTCAGAAATCAATTTTCGAAGGAGAGCAACCATTACAATGGTAGTTGTAAGGTTATCGAGAACTGCTGACATAAAGAATGTCAGGAAACCAAGGATCCATAACAACTTAACCTTTGAAGTTGTACTGATCTTATCGGTTATAACCTTGAATCCCTGATGATGGTCAATAGTCTCAACAATTGTCATTGCTCCAAACAGGAAGAAGAGAATCTCTGCAATCTCAATGAGATGGTGACCAAGCTCCTCCTTGACAAAAAGTTTGGTGTGATCTGCAAGGTCCACCACCTCCCGATAAGGTGATGTGGCAAACTCAGTCTCACTCATCGTTGGTTTAATGTTATGAAGGAATGTTTGGGCCATCTCCTTCAGCTCCTCCCAGGAGGGTGAGAAGCCAAGCCTGAGTATCTGATTGCTGAAAAGAGCATAAAGTGCCCAGAGGATTGAACCAAGCAGGAGGGCAGATGCAGCTTTTTCAACCTTAATAGGATGCTCCAGGGCAATTGCTGTATAACCCAGGATAAAGATAACAACCATTAAAAAAAACATAGATAAAAAGATTTATTGGTTTCGGTTCTAATGAATAATCTCAGTTTGCTGATTTGGGAAACAAAAATAGTTTTATTTTTTATTTCAGCAACAAAAGGGAATATGATAAAAGAAATGACCTCAGTGTTACCGGGAACCCTGATCGTTGGTAATAATTTCAGGTTCTTCCTCTCGCTTCATTTTTGATTTGTCACGCTGAAATATCTCCTTTAAGCGGTTGAAATCCTTTCTGAAGAAAAGCCCGAATCCCTGGGTGTAGGGTGCAGATTCATACAGGATGTTATCATTTGAGCGGTTGAAGACCTTGAACCTGACCTTTTCGGTAAGCTTTACCTCCACATCAAAATCTCCCGAAATATTATTGGTTCTCGATGTTGACTCCTGCCCGCCCACATCAACGTTCCCGTTAATTACAACCCTGTCGTTAAGCAGCTGTGTCGACAGGGCAACTTCAACCTCCTGGCTGCTTATCTCGTTACCCGGTCGGTAGGCAAAACCTATATCAAAATCATTACTGATCTGGGAAAGCCAGTTGCTCAGCTGATTGGAGAGCATTTCAGTGGTAGTGACACCCATTGCCGAGGCACCGGTTGTTGTTGTGTTGGAAATCCCTGCATAGGCAGGATCAGAATAAAAATTATTCATTACCAGAAGGTAGAGAAACTGTCTGCTCATCTCCTCCTCGCTATTTATTGCATTTCTGAGGTAGGTTCTGGTTTCTTCATCGGCTGTCGGGAGATATATATCAAACCCGATCACAGGGTTGACAAGATTTCCTGACATATTCAGGTGACACTCAACCGGTATCCTGGCCCTGAGTGACTCAAGCTGGAGTAGCGAATAAAGTGAAGCACTCAGTTTATATATTGCCTTGATATTAATCTGGGTATTATTTATGTCACCATTCCAGTTTATTGTACCCCCCTCTTCAACAATAAAACGCTTGTTAATAAAATTTCCAAGAGTTAGAAGATAATCTCCGTCTTCAATTGTGTAATCGCCAAATATGGAAAAATTTCCGGAGTGATCAAGTGACAGATTGAGGTTTCCGGATCCTCTCGCTCTCATGATTTCTCCTGTCCTGGAATCAAAAACCAGCTGGACTTCAGCATCAGGTGTTACATCAAGATCGATATTCAACGCCACGGAAGATTTCTGCCTGTCAATTCTGATCGGAAGGATTATCTCATCAGGGGCTCTGGCAGACTCCCTGGACTCCACAAAAGATATGAAGGAATAATCAGAGACCTCTTCGCCTGCATTCAAGGGAATAAAAAGACGAGTATTACGATCGGTTCTTGCCGATATATTGAAATCAAGGTTGTTGGCGGGCCCTGCTATTGTAGCCACCCCTGAAGCAAAAGCTGTACCGTAAAACAGGTCATTATCCTTTTCCCGCGTGTCGATTATTCGTACGTTATCTACACCCATCCTGAGATCAACTTCAAAATCCTTAAAATTATTATGGGCAACGTATCCACTTAGAGTGGCACTATTTTGACGGTCATCTTTAAGGGATATTTGATTAAAAACGAACCTGTTACCCTGGAAAATAATGCTATCTGAGAAATTAAATTTCGTTTGGAGATAATCAATTGTCATCGAAGCCTCTTCAGCCATGATACTGCCATATATTCCTATTTCGTCGGTAGGGCCTGTTATTAGAACGTTTCCGGTTCCCACTCCTGACACACCAGAGGCAAATGACTTCAAAACGAGATTCAGGATGTCAAGAGGGAAATGGTCAACAGAGGTAAGCAGGTCCATGTGCCTTTTCTCAGGATTATAGGAACCGTTGATATTAAAAGTATTCACCCCGCTGATATCATTTCTTAATGAAACTGCTGCTACTTTTTGAATGTTATTCCAGTTACTTATCAGGCTTACGTTACCCTGATCATGCTCATTGGTTCTGAATTCATTTATTGTCAAATTGCTTTCAAAAAGAGGATTATTATAGACATCTGTAACCATTATGTAACCTCCCAGCGTTCCATCAACAACAAAATCAATTGAACCGCCTGACCCGTTGCTGCTCTCTTTACGCAAATTGTTGAGAGCCGACAAATCCAATCCATTCAACTCGAAAAACAAAGTGTCAGAGGGATCTTCAGATATTTTACCATTAACGCGGAATAAATCATTCTGATGGCTGATAAGAAAATTATCAATACCAAATGAGGTGGAATCGATCATTATGTTTGCATCCTTTACCTCCCATGGTGAACCTCTCAACCAGATTTCTGACGGGAGGATTTCCACCAACATCTCAGGATAACCGGAAGTTGAACCGACAAATTTACCTTTAGCCGTAAGTAAACCCTCATTGCGAAGATTTCCACCATTCTTCCAACTGGTACTGAATTCAAGATTGTCAGGAAATGTCCTCAGGGTAACTCCGAAATTCTCAAGATCAACTCTCTCAACAAGGCTCAGTTTATCACAGGTGAGTATAAAGTTTGTAATGCTGTCCCTGACCTCACTCTTGAAGTTAAAGTTTACCAGACTGTTCTTATTGTAAGTATAATAATCACCGTAGGCAGATATCATTATTAGACTATCCGGGTCTACCAAACCAGATATTATCATATTGGGAGCCAGGAACATACCTGACCTGAAAAAAGTGTTAATACGATCAGTATCCTTGAAGTCAATCTCATAGATAAAACGATTATCCGATATGCGGTATAGCGACTCCTCCTTAACAAAGAGGGAGGGCATAGCGTGCGAAGCGACCGTCTGCAGATCAGTGAGCATAGAGATGAGACTGAACTTACCTCTAATGAACGCGTCAACATAGTTGGTCCGGAGTTCAAGACTATTTTCCGTTTCATTATTCACTGCTGACAGACTGCAATCGTAGAGATCAAACACTTCCCCATGCTTAATTAACCTGGAATTGAGAAGCCTGATTTCCCCATTGGAATTGTCAATATTATTTCCGGTCATATTTGCAGTGATCAGCATCGAAAGATTTGAAGTACTGTCAGAGGGATCAAAATTTAGTTTATGCAGGTTGGCTTCAAGGAGGTTTAGAGTGAAGTCAAACTCTGGTACCTCACTGCTGAAATCAAATCGCCCAAGAAGGTCCAATTTAAGATCATCAGTATTTGAGGTCAGGGAACCATCCCATATCTTTTCAGTAAAGATACCATTTACTTCAATGTTTCGGTAGGTATATTTGTTGTAATCAAATGAGTCGATGGTACCTTCCAGTCCGGCACGGAATTTCGAAAAGGATTCCGATGATCCGTTTACATTAGCAGTGAATGAGAGCTTCCCGAGCAGGTCTTCCTTTTTAAGAATCCTTCCAAGGTCGATGTTAGTTGCCTGAAGAGACCCGCTGTAAATAAATGCATTGCTTGTATCAGGGCTGAAAAGGATGTCGGTAGAAAGTTTCCCAAGGTCAGAGGTAAAGATCCCGTAGGTGACAAAGTCAGTAACAAAACCCGTAAAGTTACCCCTGAATGACAATCTTCCCAGCCTGGATAATTCTGGCGACAGGCTTATATAACCCTTCCCGGGAATAAGTATTGATTCTATTTCAGTTGTATGGCTGACAAATTGGTCAATATCGATGAACATAAATGTTTTTTCAATATCGGGTAAACCGGACAGGTCGAAATCGAATAACAGCTTTGTGCTGTCAGAATAGGCGAAGTCAATATCCCTTCCCTTAAGTTCGGAAATGGTGCCCCGAATATTTCCCGAAAGGGTGAATGATTGGTCGTATCCATCAAGTTTCTTAATGAAATATGAAAGATCTGTGAGGCTGAGCAGTGACCTGTCGAACCTCAGATTCAGGCTCGCATCATTTGAGAATATGAATGATGAATCCCTGCCAACAAAGTCAATACCAATAAGTTTCGAATTAATGATGCTGCTTGATGTCCTCAAGGTAGGATCAACAAGGTAGAAATGTTCTTTTGTTATTTCAACTGAGGCGAACAGATCCTCAACTATGAAACCTTCTGATGTTTCAAATGAAAGCCCGGCCAGAGTCATACCGTAGTTCTTCCAAAGCTTTTCAAGATCATCAATAATAAGATAAAGGCTGTTAACCGCAACGTGATTCAGATCAATAGTGCCCGGAGATATTGAAGCAGGTTGATTATTGTTATACCTTATTTCTCCATTGAATATCCTGATCTGATCAATAGAAATTTCCCTGTTGCGCCTGGCAGTATCCTTATTTACCAGAAGTTCGGCGAAATACAACAGATTTAGTCTGCCGGTACTGTCAGGTCTGAGGTTTAGCAGTGGTGTTTCAATACTGATCCTTCCCAGTCTGGTTAGCCGCCTGTTGCGATCGATACGTTTAATTCCGGCCCGCACATAAGGTGAATAGAGAAGAGTATCACCTGTTTCATCCCTAACAAGCAGGTCAGAGACAGCGATCCTGTTAAAGAAAGTGAAATTAAGTGTACCAAACTCCACTTCTCCCCTGATACTGGCTGATATCTTGTGCATCAACCTTTTTCCAAGGTATGTCTGGACATCCGGTGTCCTTAATACAGGAACGCTGAGTGCCAGAATCAAAAACAGGGTGACCAGGGGTATTAATGTATATTTATATATTTTCTTAATTTTGACCATTATAATCAGAACACAGAAATCACATTCCAAAAATAGATAAAAAAACGAAATACTAAGAAGGATGCCTGTAACCATACTAGCAATTGAATCCTCATGTGACGATACCTCGGCAGCAGTAGTCAGGGACGGTCTCCTGCTATCGAACCTTATTGCCAGCCAGGAGGTTCACAGGAAGTATGGAGGAGTAGTCCCCGAACTGGCTTCGAGGGCACACCAGGCAAATATTATACCTGTTGTCGACCAGGCTATGAAAATGGCCGGTGTAAGACCTGATGAGATAAGTGCCGTTGCTTTTACACGAGGGCCGGGTCTCCTGGGGTCACTGTTGGTAGGCACTTCGTTTGCCAAGGGATTTGCACTTTCAAGAAGTATTCCGTTAATAGATGTCAATCATCTCCATGCTCATGTTATGACGCACTGGATTAAAGAACCGGAAAGGGATAACAGGGCGCCTTCCTTTCCATTTCTATGTCTGCTTGTTTCGGGCGGACATACTCAGCTAATAATCGTCAGGGATCATTTGGAACTGGAAGAGATAGGCTCTACAATTGATGATGCAGCGGGTGAGGCATTTGATAAATGTGCCAAGGTCATGGGCCTGTCATATCCCGGGGGGCCTGTAATTGATAAGCTGGCCGCTAAGGGAGATCCTCAGGCTTTCAAGCTTACGAGGCCATCGATAAAAGGCTTTGACTATAGCTTCAGTGGACTTAAAACGAATTTTCTTTATTTACTGAGAGACTCTCTCAGGGAAGATCCGGAATTTATCAATAAACACAGGGACGATCTCTGTGCTTCACTACAGAAAACAATAGTTGATATTCTGATCGATAAACTGGTTAAGGCAGCAGATGAGACCGGAGTTAAAGAAGTTGGTATAGCAGGTGGAGTTGCTGCAAACTCAGGACTAAGGCAGGCAGTCACTCATCAAGCAAACAAAAAGAGCTGGAATCTTCATTTGCCGGAATTGAAATACACAGCAGATAATGCCGCAATGATTGCAATTACCGGTTTTTTTAAATATCTTAAGCATCAGTTTGCCGGCCAGGATATTACCCCACTGGCAAGATTTAATGTTTAAAACAAATTGGCAATGGATATTAAGGACAGGTCGATAATAGTAATTGGAACCGGAGCAGTCGGCGGCATAATTGCTGCCGCTTTTTCCAGGGCCGGTTACAATATAGAAACTGTATGTAAGCATGAGGACTATGTGGATATTGCTTCGAGCAGAGGACTGAAAGTGAGTAGTAAAAAGGAAAAATACACCCAGGTTGTCCGGGCGTATGCCCGGATTGAAGAGGTGAAGAATAAAAGAGATATCATATTTCTGGCTGTAAAGGCCACTGACCTTGAAGATATTGCAAAAAGAATGAAACATGTTCTGTCGGAAGAATCTCTGGTGGTAGCAATGCAGAATGGAATTGTGGAATATGAATTAGGTAACATTGTGGGGAAACATAGACTCGTTAGTTGCATTGTTGGATGGGGAGCAACAATGAACGAGCCTGGTAATCTGGAGATGACCTCAACGGGGGAATTTATTATCGGAAGTTTTGACAAAACCTGTGAGGGAAGGCTCGGTGAGATAGCTACCCTTTTGGAAGAGGTCGCTCCCGTGAATATCTCCTCCAATATTATTGGTGACAGGTACTCAAAGTTGATAGTTAATTCATGTATTACTTCACTGGGAGCGGTCAGCGGACTTTACCTCAGAGATATGCTTAACAGGAGAAAGGCCAGGCTGCTTTTTATTGAGATCATAAACGAAGCAATGGAACTTGCTTACGTTATGAGAATAAATGTTGAACCATTTGCGGGGAAACTTAATTTTTATGAATTCCTTAGGAAGAAAGGCTGGATGGCGACTTTAAAAAGGCACACGACAATCAGACTTATGGGGTTCAGGTTCAGACGCCTTAAGTCATCAAGCCTTCAATCGCTTCAGAAGGGTAGAGTAACAGAAATAGACTATCTGAACGGATTTATAGCATCAAATGGAAAAGAGTTGGGTGTTCCTGTTCCTGTAAACAGCGAAATAACCAGGATGATTCATGAAATTGAGGAGGGAAAAAGGAAGATCACGCCTCATAATTTCGATGATAAGGTATTCGATAATTATTATCACTAAACTCTTTTTTACTTATTCTGGAATATATATTTTAGCACAAATATCTTATTATGGATCAGTTCTTGGTTGAGCCAACTAGAAACACACCTGAGATAGTCCTGAAACCTGATGGCAATATGAGGCTGAAGGGAAGGTCCATACATGAAAATGTAGAAGATTTTTACAAGGAATCACTCAAGTGGATCTCCGAATACGTTGAGGTTCCTGCTGAAACAACCTGTGTAGATATACAGCTTGAATATTTTAACAGTGCCAGCGCAAAATATATTATCCAGCTTCTTCAGAAACTTCAGATGGTAACCCTTAAGAACAAGAAATATTTCATTAACTGGTTCTACGATGAGGGTGATGAGGATATTCTGGAAAGAGGTGAGTATTTCTCCTCGGTTCTCAACGTTCCATTTAATTTTATAGAGATCAACTGACCTCCCCGCACTTTCGCATCGGGAAAAATCTTCTTATAAAAAGATTATGGTATTTTGATCAGTAGGCGAGGATCATGCTTTTTTCCCTGCCTCTTCCTTTGATCCAGATCTTATTGTGGTATAATTCAATAACGGCATATGAATTCTGATCTGGTGTTTCGACCATCCCTCTTGAATTTACAAGGTGGATCAGGTTAAAATTGGCGTAGGCACCTTCATGTCTATGGCCGCAAAACCACGCTATGATATTCTTATATTTTGCTGCAATCTCAAGCATTTCCTTGTAATTGAACAGATTAAATAAAGACTCGGGAAAGATCGGGTGGTGTGAGAAGACCAATACTCTCTGATTACTGTTAACTGATTCATCCAGCTGGTTAATGAACCATTCCTTCTGCTCATCACCGATGCCACCATTATAATCAAAAGCGTTTATTTGTTCTTTCTCGATAAGGTCTTTAATCATTCTACCGGCCTCAGCTCTTTTTCTTCTATCTGGTGAATAGACACTTATGTCATTACTGTCGAGAATAATAAACCTGAAGTTCTGCATTACAAATGAATAGTAGGATTTCTCCATTTCAAGGTAATCCATTACCTTTTTTCTTTCACTGCTTTTAACTGAGAATTCATGATTTCCAAGGACATAATATACAGGATGAATACTCGATCGAATTATTGGCATTACCGTATCATATGATGAAAAGTCATGATCAATAAGATCACCGAGGCTTATTACAAACTGCAGGTTGTGACTGTTAAGATCATTAATTGCCTCTCTTAGCTTGCTCGCTGAATGGCTGTAATAACGGCTTCCCTCCCGTCCGCTGTTGCTATACTGAATATCAGCTACCAGACCAAACGATACAACAGGCTCCTGGTTGGGCCAATTTTCTAAAGGAGACATTTTTTTTTGTGAACCTTCAGGTAATGAAATTAGTGACAGTATGAAAAAGATAAAAATCCTTATCATGGTTGTAATGCTGAGCAGCACTAAAGATAAGGATTTTTATTTTTTAAGATAATATAAAATTCTAACCACTAACCTGCGCAGGTAATTACCACTTACCTGACAATGCAAATGTATCTTAATCCGTTGTAATTTCAAAGCAAAACCAGTGATCTTCCTCATTATATTTCTATGATGTGGATCACCGGAAATCGTATAAGTTTTATTTCCGATTTTCAGATTGCCGGATTACCGGTTTTACCCATGAAAACCATTGAGTTTGTAGTGGTCTCCCGTATAATGTACAGGAAGGGTTTGTCAAGTCGCACAATAAATGGTACGGACGGCCCCACTGAGGTAAACACCATTTCCACAGCTGTTGCCGCCGCTGCCTCGGTACCCTCCTCACTGGTGTCAATGAATGTTTGATGCAATACCCTGCTTATTGCCAGGCCCTGGTCCGAAATATTCGAAAAATCTGCAAAGGTGGGATCAAATGCAATACCCATACCCATAGCCGAAAGAACATGTTTGAGCTCTACTTTATAATCATATTTGAACCTGGGCATATAAATGGAAATCTCTCGTTTGGTCATATCATTTGCTGCCTCACTCCAGCTATCTGAGTTCAGCAGTGAAACAATATCAGTTATCGTGTTTTCACCCCATGGCAGAATTACATCCATTACATAATTGCCCTGTCCGTATGGCAGTTCAACGATAACATAGTCATCTCTTATTAAGCTCTTGACAGTGACAGTCTGGCTCATTGTGGGAACCATCTCCTCACTACCGGATTCAAGGATAAAGGGCCTGTCGATGGTGCTCTCCTCGCTGAATTCATACCTCCATTTGCCGTTGAAGTAGATAGCATTTACCAGAAGCATAGCAACATCGGATGGCAGCTTATCGATCATATTCCTGATCAGACCGTTGGTATTATCTTCGATCCACTGGTTAATAACCTCAACTATTCCTGGGTCTGAAACCTTGAAATCCCGTACTTCAGCAGCGAAGAATTGCTCCAGTGTATTGATAAAGTCAGCCTTGACAGCTAGCTTCTCTTCAACCCAGACTGAGTTGGCTATTGACATCAAAACCCTTTTATCTACACTTATAAGTTTATCAGTAATATCCTTGAATGAGTTATTTATGTCATCAATATCAATGTCGTAGTACCTGAGGGTTCTCATAATGGAATCCCTGGTAGCACCATCGGCGCCGTTGAGTGTCATAGCCAATGCGTAGGAAATACTCAGAGGGGAGATCATAATGTTCTCCTTCCCCGTCTCATTTTCCAGTATCAGCCTGAATATGTCAAAGCCGAATTTGTTATCGGAGTCTACTATTAATTTCTGTGTGGATGACAGCTCAACCGGGACTGGCTCTCCGGGAGAATCATCAGTGTTGGTTTTTTCGCAGGAAGGGAAGGCAAAAACCAGCAAAACCACGAAAATAAGTGCAGGTTTGTAGTTTAATGTATTCATGTCCTCCAGGTTTGAGACATGCTTAAAATGTCAAAAATCATGCCAGCAATAGCTGATTAATCATAGTAAAATGCCTCTTTGCCAGGATAATGCAATCGCCTCCTGGCAATCTCTTCGGGGTATAAGAAGAAATTTGCATTTGATTCGGCACACAGGACCCCGGTACTGTCAAAAAGCCAGCAATGGAGTCTGGCATACTTTTCGGTGGTATCCACTATCTGTGCCTTTAGTGTGACGGTACCACGTGATATAAAAACCGGCTTAATATATTTTATGGTCAGTTCCGATGTAACACATGCTGTTCCTGCCTTAATATAGGTGCACCATACACCGATTTCATCAAGCAGGGTTGCTATGATGCCCCCGTGAATAACATTCCCATAACCCTGAAAATACTCGGATGGCTCCCATATAGCGTGCAGAAACTCTTCACTCTCCTCGAATTTTAGTTTCAAACCAATAGGGTTAGCCTCGCTGCAGGCAAAGCACCTGTTCATTTCATCATTGAATGGATTCCTTATCTTTTTTCTCATTTCTCTTCTGGTATTTTATCTGGTAGTAAGCTATAAAATAGACTAAAGTGATGCCTAAAAAAACCAGACCAATTGATAGAAGAGCAAGGAAGCCTGTAAGGGTGGGCTTTTCATACCCTTCCTTAACCATTCCTAATCTCCATAAGTAACCATATACTGAGCAGAAAATTATAAATACGGACAATACAAGGTTAATGATAAGTCTTGATTTATCAAGCATTACAGAGGTTCTGTAGAGATCAGAATTCTTGAAGTTCTTGTATTTTGCCCTGGCATAGGCCTGTGCTCGCTGTCGTACCTGGTTCTTTCTGTACCTTTCCCATTCATCGTAGAACTGCCCGGTATCCTCTTTTCTGTTCAGCCTTTCGAACCTGTCGAGAAGGAATTCATAAGCCTCAGTGGCTTCAATGAATTTTTCTGCCGATCCGGGCTTATTATTCAGGTCAGGATGGTATAACCTTGCCTTGGTCCTGTATGCCCTTTTTATATCCTGTAGAGTAGCTGTGGTCCTTAGTCCAAGTAATCTATAATAATAGACTGGATCCATTGATCATCGTTATCTATGCAAAATGCGGTTCAGGGAATAAAAGTAATAATACTTTTCAAGTAACCTCACGAATTGAGGTCAGGTACAGGTGTAAGAACAGAGTTACCGGCACATCCGGGGAATAGCAACAAGGGTGGAATCGTTATTTGGAAGGAGACTGATCATTACAACACATGAAGCGATTAGCAAAATGCTGCATAAATATATTATTAAGAATCAATATTAATAACATATTTTCCTACTTTTGCATCCCGGTAAATCCGTGGAATATGGACTGGAATAATGTAATACTGGCATTCGTTTTAACTCTTTTTGCAGGACTCGCTACTGCAATAGGTGGTGCTCTGGCTTTCTTTACCCGACGTACAAATACTACGTTCCTTAGCTATTCACTGGGTTTTTCAGCCGGTGTGATGATCTATATTTCCTTCACCGAAATCCTTGCCGATGCTAATCATATTATAAGCCAGTCAGTTAATGAAACTTCTTCATCATGGAGAACATTCATTTTCTTCATTGCAGGATTTTTCTTAACTGCGCTTATTGACAAGATAATTCCTTCCAGGAAAAATCCGCATGAGGTTAAAAGCATTGAACAAATGGATATTGACTGCCCGAAGCGGAGCAGAAGGTTATTAAGGATCGGTCTCTTTTCGGCTATAGCCCTCGCAATCCATAACTTTCCGGAGGGAATAGCAACATTCATGGCAAGTGTCTCTGATATTACTGTTGGTGTGAGTATAGCTCTTGCAATTGCAATCCACAACATACCCGAAGGGATTGCTGTTTCGGTACCTGTCTACTACGCAACAGGCTCCCGGAGAAAAGCATTTGTTTGGGCAGCATTATCAGGACTGTCGGAACCCGTGGGTGCGGTTGCCGGATACTTTATATTATCGTTGTTCAAGCAGCCGGTTGTCCTTGGTTATGTCTTTGCCATTGTTGCAGGGATCATGATCTACATTTCATTTGATGAATTACTCCCGGCAGCACACAAGTACGGGAAACACCACATTGCTATATATGGCCTGATAAGTGGAATTATCGTTATCGGAATAAGCCTGATTCTTTTATAATCAAGACAATATTGTATCCGGGAAGCTGGTTTCACCCCAACCTTGAAATTCGGCAGCTGTATGATTATATATTTAATATCATTAGCGTTTCGTTATAAGTCAAACAATTTCAATTGGTTATAGTTTTGTTCTTTGAAGTGTTGTAGATTAGGTTTGCTAAACAGCTCATATAGAGGCTCTTTATCAAATATGTTTATACTCAAAATCTGTAGAATTT
>DATKZO010000045.1:0-34350 GCA_035527935.1 Bacteroidales bacterium | reverse complement strand
GCTAGCGTTCATCCTGAGCCAGGATCAAACTCTTCATTGTAAAAAATATCTGTTGTCTCTTCGAAGATAAGACCCCTTGAACTCGTGGCTTTTGTTGTACTTAAGCCTGGATTTGTGCTTCATTTAATCAAAGAACTCTTTCTGCCCGCCAAAGTATCAACTTAGGCGGATTTTTTATCCGTCAAATCTGTCTGCAGACTGATAGTAACGGATTCACTTAAAGCGGCTGCAAAAATATATAATATTTAAATAACCTCAAAACAAAATATCATTCAAAAGAAAAAATATTTTTTATGAAAATAGCGTATATTTGATTATGTCAATATTAAGAATATTCTAACCCCTGATTTATTCCTTACCTGATCCCTGATACCCAGTCCCTGATCCCTGATCCCTGATCCCTGATCCCTGATCCCTGATCCGCGACACCGTGCCCGTTGATAAACCTGAATACATGATTTATAACACCAATCTTTATTTTATTTCAATGCAATTCATTCATAAATTTGGATAAACTTAAAAACAGATCGTATGAAAACATTTACAAACCTATTCATCGGACTGGCACTGGTATGTTTGCTGCCTGGAACAACCTCATCAGCCCAGGGGACTATTGAAGATTACAAGCGTGCTAATGAACTCTCCGGGAAATTCGGTAACAAGGTCTACTATGGTGAAGTAAGGCCCTTGTGGGCAGGAGAATCCAGTGTTTTTACCTATGAGAACAGGACACCCGAAGGCAAGGGATATGTTCTTGTCGATCCGGTGAAGAAGAGTAAGAGTGAGGCATTCAGTACTGCCAGACTGGCAAAAGAACTTGGTGATATTACCAAAGAGGAGATAGATGCTTCAAACCTGCCGATCACTCGTATCAGCTTTAAGGAGGATCTGAAGAGCTTTACCTTCGTACATGATGGTATTTCCTGGACCTGTACCCTGCCCTCCTATAAACTGACAAGCGGAGAGAGAGAGAACAGAGACAGAAGATCCGGTGGTGACAGATGGAGCGATACCCGTGATGAGACGGTAAATGAACCTGTTGACTCGCCTGACGGGAAATGGACTGCATTTATTAAAAACCACAACCTCTATATAAAGGATAAAGAGGAAAATGAGTTCCAGTTGAGTTTTGATGGTGGAATCGGTGAGTATTATTCTTCATTTGTCAGATGGTCACCCGACTCAAAAAAAATTATGGCATACATGGTTCGCCCGGCTGAAAGGCATTTTATCCATTACATTGAATCGTCACCGGCAGACAAGGTTCAACCCGGATATGATACCAGGGAGTACACAAAACCGGGTGACGCACTTCCCCAATACTATCCCCAGCTCTTTGATATTGAGGGAAAGAAACATATTAAAGTGGATGACTCCCTTTATCCAAACCAGTACAACCTGGGTAACATCATGTGGAGGCACGACAGCAGGGCTATTACCTTTGAATATAATAAGAGAGGTCATCAGCTGTACCAGATAATTGAAGCAAATGCAACCACCGGTAATCAGAAGATCCTGATAAATGAACACTCGGAAACGTTTATTGATTACAGTGGTAAAAAATACCGCTTTGATTTGAACGACGGCAGAGAGATAGTATGGGCATCTGAAAGGGACGGATGGAATCATCTTTACCTGTATGATGGCGAAACCGGCCAGATTAAGAACCAGATCACAAAGGGGGAATGGGTTGTAAGAGATGTTGAATATGTTGACACCCTGAAAAGGCAGGTAGTTTTCATGGCAAGCGGCAGAGAGGATGGTGATCCCTATTTTATCCATTATTATTCTGTAAATCTTGACGGCACAGGTCTTAGAAAACTGACTGATGGGCATGGTACCCATACAGCTTCATTTTCACCTGATAATAAATACTTTGTCGACAACTGGTCGACCATCGATACACCACCTGTTTCCGTACTGAGAAAAACCCAGACAGGGGCGCTGGTTATGGAGCTGGAAAAAGCTGATATTACCGAACTCATTGCCGAAGGATGGAAAGCGCCGGAAGTATTTGTCTCAAAAGCACGTGATGGTGTTACCGATATATGGGGTATAATAATAAGACCTTCCAATTATGATCCCGGCAAGAAGTACCCGGTAATTGAGGAGATATATGCCGGCCCTCACAGCAGTTTCGTCCCTAAGAATTTCCGGAGCTACCTGGGAGGAATGCACGCTCTTGCCGAGTTGGGGTTCATTATTGTTAAGATTGACGGGATGGGAACATCAAACCGCTCAAAAGCTTTTCATGATGTTTGCTGGAAGAACCTCAAGGATGCCGGATTGCCTGACAGGATACTATGGATGAAAGATGCAGCATCAAAATATCCTGAGATGGACATTACGAGGGTTGGGGTATACGGGACTTCAGCTGGCGGACAAAGTTCAACCGGTGCAGTATTGTTCCACCCCGAATTCTACAAGGTTGCCGTATCATCATGTGGCTGTCACGATAACAGGATGGATAAGATCTGGTGGAACGAGCAATGGATGGGATGGCCGGTTGGTAAAGAATATGCTGAAAGTTCAAACGTTGATAATGCTTACAGGCTGGAAGGGAAACTCCTTCTTATTAACGGTGAAATGGATACTAATGTCGATCCCTCCTCCACCGTCCAGGTGGTAAATGCCCTGATAAAGGCCAATAAGGATTTCGAATACCTGTTTATACCAGGGATGGGGCATTCAAGCGGTGGAGAATATGGAGAACACAAACGGCGCGACTTCTTTGTTGAGCACCTGCTTGGAGTGAATCCGCCGGATTGGACTTTATTTGAGACTAAAGACTAATTGGCAGGGGGCAGGGGGCATAGAGCGTATAGCACAGGGATAAGGGACCGTGGATTAGTTACTGGATTTATTATTATAATTGTAATTAATAACATGCTTTACCGTCAGCCATGTGCCATGAACCATCAACAAATCAACGCATCAACAAATCAACGCATCAACGCATCAACGCATCAACGCATCAACGCATCAACGCATCAACAAATCAATCATATGTTAGACCTAACCTACATCCGCTCCCAGTTCCCCGGCCTCAACAGCGACTGGGTATTATTTGATAATGCCGGAGGGTCACAGATATTAAAACCTGTTGTCGACAGGATCGATGATCATTTTTATACATCTAATGTGCAGCTGGGAGGATCATATCCACATTCGGTACTGGCAAATGAACGGCATATGGGATCCCATAAATTACTGGCAGAGTGGATTAACGCCGATGATCCCAGAGAAATAGTGATGGGATCAGCGACCTCACTTCTTATAAAGATCCTTGCTGATAATTACAGGCGGGTATGGAAAGAGGGAGATGAGATAATTGTCACCAATTGCGACCATGAAGCAAATATAGGGGCATGGCGCGATCTGGCCAGTTATGGTATGGTGGTGAAGGAGTGGCGACTCAATCCTGAAACATTTGAATTGGAAAAGGAAGAGCTGTTGAAGCTTATTACCGACAGGACAAAACTTGTGGCCTTCACTGCTGCCTCGAATGTTCTTGGAACCATTAATCCGGTAAAAGAGTTTACCGAAATAGCACACTCGCATGGAGCACTGGTCTGTATCGATGCAGTTGCCTATGCTCCTCATTGCCTTGTGGATGTAAAGGATACAAATGTTGATTTCTTTGTGTTCAGCTTCTACAAGACATACGGTCCGCATTATGCAATGATGTACGGAAAGCTGGATCTGCTCAACGAATTACCCGGGATTAATCATTTCTTTATAAATGAACCTCCTTATAAATTCCAGCCAGGTAACTACAATTTTGAACTCTGCTATGGCTCAGGGGCTATCCCTGAGTACTTCCGTGACCTTGCTCCTAAGCATGGATACAATGGGAAAAATGATACAAGGTCAATGCTTGAGTATGCCTATTCGTTGATCGCCGGGCATGAGGAACTGCTGTCAAAGACACTGCTCGGGTACCTTAACAATAAGCCGGGGATAAAAATAATCGGGTCAAAAGAATTCTCAAGGAAGATCCGCGTTCCTACGGTTTCATTTATTAAAGAGGGTTCAGACAGTGAACAGATAACTCTCAGGACCGACAGGGATAAAGTGGCTATAAGATGGGGCGATTTCTACGCCCGTCGTCTGATAGACGACCTGGAATTATCAAAAATGAACGGGGTGGTCAGGATATCAATGGTTCATTATAATAATACTGATGAAATTCAGAGGGTAATTGAAGCGCTTGAGAAGGTATTATAGTTGTATATTTGCCAGTTCAATTTATTCAGATCCCGTTGGAAGACAATAAGCGAATTGCTCTCTATGCAATTATTTCATGCCTCCTCTGGTCAACCGTCTTTGCAGGGATCAAGGTTGGCTTGAAATATACATCTCCCCTTGCTTTTGCAGGTACCAGATTCTTTATTTCCGGCCTGTTGATACTTCCCTTTGCAGGTCATTTCAATAGTTACCTTAAAGCTGTCAAACGGCATATTAAAATACTGTTTACACTTTCTCTATCCCAGGTTCTGATAAATTATACCATGTTCTATATTGGTATGTCTCTTGTTCCGGCAGCGGTTGGTGCAGTAGTGATCGGATCACAACCCTTTATTATAGCGATCCTGGCCTCGTTTATGATGAATAATGAACCATTTACACTGCGTCGTTTAATTACACTTATCGCAGGTATCTCCGGGGTTTTCCTGGTAAGCTTTGGGAGACAAAAGCTGGGAATTGGTGAAAGTGTGGAGCTTGTGGGGGTATTGCTATTATTTGGTGCGAATATAACCTCAGGTATCAGTAATGTAATAGTGGCAAAACAGGTAAGAAAAATAAATCCGGCCATCTTAAGCTCCTTTTCCCTTATGAGCGGAGGGGGTGCCTTGTTCCTTCTGTCAATTCCTATCGAGGGCCTCACCCCGCTTGACCAGCCTGCTGAATACTGGATATCGCTATCGTGGCTCAGCCTATTGTCTGCAGTTACCTTTACCCTCTGGTACAGGGCATTGCACATACCGGGAGTAAAGGTGTCTGATCTGAACCTGTGGAAATTTGTCGTACCTGTGCTTGGAGCGATCCTCAGCTGGATCATTATACCCGAAGAGAGTCCCGAGTGGCTTACTGTATCCGGAATGATTATAATAGCCTTATCCCTTGCAATATTCTTTTACAGGAAACCTGATTAGCTGGTACAGCAAAAAAGTGCAAAAACAAATTGCAGTTTACTTATCTGAAAGCCATTCCCAAATGGTTCTAATAGTGGCACAAAAGAGTTAATAAATATAAAATTCGTAAAATCCTGAGTACGAAGATGATTTTTTCTTAACTTACAGTCATAGTGCCAGGAAAACATGAAAGTTTATTTTGATTATTTCAATCAGAGATTTAGCCTGAAGCATATAGCAACCTATACGTTAATCACTCTGTTATCATGTTATTCCTGGGGTCAATCTGCTACAAATATTGATAGTTTAAAACGGAGACTTGAAAAGACCACTGTGACAGAGGAGAGGATAGAGGTACTGTTATCCATCATTGATGCTTACTCTGGTATTGATGACAACAAAGCTATTCAATATGCAAGAACTGCATTGATCGAGGCTGACAATGCTGATAATGAGGAAGTAAAGGCAAATCTCCATTTTATCTTAGGAAGCTTATATGAAGAGGGTGGTAATTATGATCAGGCGATTGATAATTACCTGACCTCTCTAGATATATACAGGGACCTGAGTATCGAGAAGGAAGTTGCGAATCTGTATTATAGCCTCGGAGATATCTATAAGAAAAAAGGCCTTTACCGGCTCTCTCTTGAGAACTGTCTGGAAGGGTTGAAAATCTATGAGAGGTTAAACGACAGCGCCGGCCTGTCCGATATCTACATCTGTATGGGCAGTTTATACAAATACCAGAATAATAATGCCAGGGCTCTGGATTACTACAATAAAAGTCTGAATCTCAGGACCGGAATAAACGACTTTGAAGGTATGGCGGTGGCTTATAATAATATAGGTGTTGTATATTCCCTTGAAGGTAATGAAGACCTTGCCCTGGATTATTTCAACCGGAGTCTCAATATGTTCATTGAAGCAGGTGATATAAAAAACGAGGGGATTACCCTGGGGAACATTGCCGGTATATACCTTACCCAGCAGAAATATGATGAAGCTTTGGAATCTATTACCAGAAGCCTGAAAATTCATACTGAAATTGGATATTCACGGGGTCAGGCAATTCAATATCAATCGCTTGGCAGATACTATAATCTCACCGGAAACAGCGATCTGGCCATTGAAAACATGGTGAAATCGTTTGAATTATTTAGTATTCTTGGAAGACTTGAGGATGAAAAGGAGGTAACAGCTTCTCTGAGTGAGGTTTACTATAATAAAGGAGATTTCAAAAATGCATTTGATTACTTTTCATTATATAAGGATATAAGCGACAGGATTTTCAATTTAGAGATGATGAAAAGTATTACCCTGATGGAGTACGAGTATAACCAGTCAAAAGAGACTGAGATCCATAGTTTAAAGGATCAAAAGCGAAAGATAATTAATACATCGATTCTTTTTGCCCTGGCATTTACTATAATAATTGTCGCTTTACTCTTCTCCCAGTTAAAAATCAGTAACAGGCATCATTCCCTCAAATTCAAGAATATTGAGCTTGAGAAGAGACAAATTGAGACTGACCTGGAACTTAAACAAAAAGAACTGACAGCCAGTACAATATATATGGTAAGAACAAGTGAAATTATTAATAGTATCGTTGAGCGTTTTGAAAGTGCAAAAAAGAACCTTAAGGAAGAAAATATTCCGGTTATTTCAAATATAATAGATGACCTGAAGAGCAGCGCAAATATAAATATTTGGGAGGATTTTGAGATCCGGTTTCTTCAGGTTTATAAAGCATTCTATGAAAATCTTCAGGAAAAATTTCCCGATCTGACCACAAATGAAAAACGAATATCCGCTTTTATCAGGCTCGATATGTCAACAAAGGAGATATCCTCTATCACTACCCAATCACCTCATAGCATCAATATCGCCCGTACAAGACTCAGGAAAAAACTGGGACTTGCCAATAAAGATATTAACTTATCATCCTTCTTGTCTCAATTCTAGTGATACACCCCTGATATATAACAGTCTCCTGTTGTCAGTTTATTGCAATGCTGCCCGGGTTCAATCATCGGCTTAATTCCGCACTTTTTTCAATGTATTATTAATGTATTAATGGTAAAAAACCGAGTATATCATTTGTATGTCTGTATAATAAAGAGGTATGCAGGTTGTATCTCCAATAAACTTAAGTATTGTCAGGTATTGGCCGAACTTTAATCCTGAATTAACAACCAACAGAAAAATGCTTGGAATCCTCAGGTACCTTCTTCCGATTATTTTGATCGCACTTTCCGCGCAGGCAGAAGCTTGTGCATCAATAACAAATTCTAATGATTCGCTGATCCTTGCTTCAGTTAAGAACGGAGATATTTCAAATCTGAATGATCTTTTCAGGTTGCCCATTGATCTGAACCGTGAATATGGCAAAGAAAAAAGGACGCTCCTGGCATATGCAATTGAAAACGGACAGGTTGAAAGTGTCACATTTCTCATTGATAAGGGGGCAGATATAGAACAGCCAAATGAGAATAAAACACCCCTTATGTATGCCGCAAGGTATGGCAGCACTATGATAACTGAGATCCTTTTAAGGGAAGGTGCAAATATTAATTTTATTAACGGGGACAGAAACACTGCATTCCACTACGCTGCCAAATATAACAATCTGGAGGTTCTTAAAATACTATACGAAAACGGTGCTAAGATCAATATCCCCAACTGGGATAACTGGACAGCCCTTGATTATGCAATAATTAATAGTAACGAAGAAATCCAGGATTGGCTCAGGATGATAGGATGCCTTGTTCTAAAAAAGAATATCCCTGACTATTTCGATGGTCCCTATATAGATGTGCCTGACACCGGAAGGTTGAGCATTAAATACCTGGTTAACAAAGAAAGGAAACAGAAGAGCAGTTTTATCTCGGAGGAGATACCGGTAGTTGAGTCTGAAATAAGAATCGACGGACTTAAGAAGGATAAGAAAGAATATTATATTACACTTAATCCGGAACCTCCACCATGCCGTTACATAGAGCAATCCAGCGTATTTGTGATAGGAGATATTCACGGACAGTATGACAGGATGGTAAAGATGCTCATAAGCGGAGAGGTAATCGACAAAGATCTTCACTGGATATGGGGTGACCGGCACCTGGTTTTTGTTGGAGATATCCTTGATCGTGGTGAGGGTGTTATGGAGGCTCTCTGGCTTATTTACAACCTTGAGAGAGAGGCTGAAGTCTGCAACGGGAAGGTTCACATGCTGATAGGAAATCATGAAGCAATGATCATCAAGAATGATATCAGGTATATAGCCAACAAGTACTACAGCCTTACCTCAAACCTTAACATCGATTACTACAGCCTCTTTTCAGAAAACACAATCCTGGGAAGATGGCTAAGATCAAAAAATGTAGTGGAGATCATAGGCAATACTATGTTCATTCACGCAGGTATTTCTCCGGAGCTGGCTGCACAGGGCCTTTCAATAGAAGAGATTAATGACTCATTCCGTGAATACCTTAAGAGCGGTTTGGACTCAATAAATCCTGACCTGATTAATATACTGAGAGGAAACCTGGGTCCGGTCTGGTACAGGGGTTACATAAAATCAGGTAGTGGTTATCCAGAAATTGAGATGGGTCAACTTGACTCAATATTGAATCAGTACTCAGCTAAAAAGGTTGTAGTGGGACATACTGAAGTTGATGAAATATTACCGCTGAAAAACGGCAAAGTAATACCTGTTAACATTCCACTCGCCAACAAAAGAATTTTAGAACAGGCTCTCCTGATTGAAGAGGATGTATTATACCGGCTTACTACAGAAAAATCAAAAACTATTATGAAATAAACTACCTAATAACTGATGCCTATGAAAATAAATCTTATTAACCGACCCCTTCTTCGACTGAACTAGACTCTTTTTGATTTATTGGAACAGGGCGAAGAAAAGACTCTTTAATTCCAAAAAAACTAAAACAACGTTCAAAAACCAAATCTATGAAAAAAAAGATTGTTTTATTTTGTCTAATAATGTGCATCGGTTTTCCAATGCTTAATGCACAGAATATCAGCATTTCCGGAACTGTAACCGACAATGCTACCGGACAGCAATTGCCCGGTGTAAGTGTTGTTATAAAGGGGACATTTACCGGAACAGCTACTGATACTGATGGTGCTTATACCATAAGCGTACCTTCCTCCGGGACTATCCTGGTTTTTTCTTTTATGGGTTATGTCACACAGGAAGTTCCTGTTGGTGAAACAACAGTAGTTAATGTTGCAATGGAACCGGATGTGATACGGCTTTCAGAGGTTGTAGTCACTGCACTTGGTATTCAGAAACAAGCCAGGGAACTTGGTTATGGTATTTCTGGTGTTAAATCTGAGGATCTAACAGTTGCCAGGGAATCGAATGTTCTAAATGCCCTTCAGGGAAAAGTAACCGGGGTCAATATTTCTGCAACCGGGGGAAACCTTGGCGGATCTGTAAAAATTATTGTTAGAGGAGTTACCTCTCTGGGTGGAAGAAATAACCCTCTATGGATTGTTGATGGTGTGCCAATTAATGATGAACAAACGGTGTCTTCTAACACAGGTTCACGAATTCAGGGTAACCGTGATTTTGCCAATGGTGCTTCAGTCATTAACCCTGATGATATTGAATCGATGACTGTTTTGAAAGGGGCTGCTGCAAGTGCACTATATGGTTCACGAGCTGCTGCCGGGGTAATTGTAGTAACTACAAAAAAGGGCAAGTCATCGATGGGTGCGGGGCCTGATGTTACTGTTAGTTCCTCCTATCGCTTTGACAATATCTTTAAAGTTCCGGATTTCCAAAACGAGTATTCAGCAGGGAATTTTTCGAAATATGACTCCTCATCATTTAGTAACTGGGGGGCAAGAATTGTCGGGCAGATGGTATCGGATGCTATTACTGGTGAGCAGGTTGCTTTGCAAGCCTACCCGGAAAACTATAAAGATTATTATAAGACAGGAAAAACCCTGATCAACAATGTCAGTATCTCTGATGCCAGTGATCGCGGTGATTACCGGTTAAGTGTCACCTCATTAAACCAAACCGGGATACTGCCAAATGCTGAACTTGATAGAATAACCACCAGTTTTAATGCCGGGATGAAGCATTCGGAAAAATTAACTTCACGTTTTTCAGTTCAATATATTAATACCAAAACTCAGGGAACGGGCGCTTCAGGGACAAATGATCCAAACGTAATTGGTCCTACTGTTTTTACCAGAACCCATGATTTTAAACAATTTAAACCATGGATTGATGAAAGTGGAAATCAAATAAACGCTGTTGGTGATTTCGAGAACAATCCATTCTGGATAAGATATGAAAACAGGAATGAAAGAGATGATCAACGATTTATTGGTAGTTTTGAGACTACCTACACGCCTCTTGATGGATTAAATCTTCTGGCTCGTATTGGTTACGATTATGATGGTGATAATCGTTTGGTAACGAATAGAAACGGAACCATAGGCTTCGCTCAGGGAGATTTCCTGGTTGATGGTCTTCAGAGAACCCAGCTTAATACCGATATAATCGCAACATACTTAGCCGATATTACCGAGGATCTGAAATTAAATATTCTTGGGGGATTTAACTATAATAAGCGAATTTATAAAAAAGAGCAGTTGTTCTCTTCAGCTTTAAGTATTCCAAACCTGTTTAGTCCTTCGAATGCATTAACCAATGTTCCCACACGCAACTATTCAGAGTATGTTTTATTTGGTGCTTATGGAGAGGTTGCCATGACCTACATGAACTGGGCTACCCTTTCCCTGACCGGTAGAAATGACTGGTCTTCTACACTTCCGGCAGATTCGCGATCATATTTTTATCCATCAGCCAGTTTGGCTGTTGTCGTTACAGATGCCTTAGGAATTAGTAGTAAGGCCATATCATATGGTAAACTTAGGGCAAGTTATGGCCAGGTAGGAAATGATACAGACCCTTATCAGTTAGATTTTACTTTTGATCCGCAATCCAGTGCATCAGGTCAGTATAACAGTTGGGTTAATTTCCCATTTGATGGTCGCTTAGGATTTGCAGCTTCCTCGACAATTCCGCCAACTACCCTGGTACCTGAAAAACAAACAACAGTAGAAATCGGGGCAGAGGTTAATTTTATAAATAATCGTATCAAACTGGATGTAGCTTATTTTAATTCAAGTAATAAAAATCAGATAATACCAGTTCCTATTCCACAATCGACCGGATATAGCTATAAAATACTAAATATTGGTGAGATAACTACAAGTGGTATAGAATTTACTATAGATGCGGATATTGTCAGGACCGCCAATTTTGTATGGAGCTCAATGGTTAATTTTACCCGCAATGAGGCTATTGTAAAAAGTCTGGCGGAAGGATCAGAGAGACTTACTATTGCGAGTGAGTTTAGCAGTAATAATATTATAGCTACTCCGGGCCTGCCGTTTCAACTGAATACAACCTCATATGTAGTGGATACAGTATCAGGGAGACCTATAATAAATCCATTGACCGGGTTGAGGCAAGATGGTGCTGCAATAAATCATGGTTCGATAATGCCTGATTTTAGCTTCGGATTTATAAACTCATTTAGCTATAAAAACATCACAGTATCAGCAGCGATTGATGGCAGAGTGGGTGGATTACTGTCTTCCGGTTCGGTGCGAAACCTGTGGAATGGCGGCTTTACAAAATTAACGGCAGAAAACAGGGAAGGAACCTTTATAGACAGAACCGGAGTTCTGGATAATGGTGATGGTACATTTCGCGATAATGATATTCCCGCCAGAAGTGCTGAGGTATTCTGGAAATCTCTTGATGACATGAGTGTTTCTACTGCCTCCATTTTCGAGGCTACCTTTGTTAAGCTTAGAGAGGTTGCAATTTACTATCAGTTCCCAACAGGAATATTTGGTAACTCTTTTGTGAAAGGATTCCAGGTGGGTGTTGAAGGGAGAAACCTGATGCTATTGTACACAAAAGTTCCGGACATTGATCCTGAAGCGAATACATTTGGCTCTGGTGCAGATGGTTTCGGTATTGAGAGAAATGCGGTTCCATCTACCCGTAGTTTAGGATTTAATGTAAGATTAACATTTTAAATTATATTAGATATGAAAAAGTTATTATACCTGCCGGCATTAGTTTTTTTACTTTTGACAATGTCCTGTGAGGAACAATTAGATATAAATATTGATCCTTTGGCGGCTTCGTCTGCCGATCCAAATGCAGTGTTGCCTTATATACTGGTTCAGTATAGCTACAGGCATTCATCTGAGATGACGATGCGTACGCTTGATGTATATCAACACACGTCCTACACCGTTGGCTCTCCAAGAGAAGGAAAGACTTCAAATAACACTACCGGTAATACCTGGAGAAACCTCTATCAACAGGTGATGGGAAATAGTGCACGTATCGAAGCCGATGCAAAAGAAGCAGGGCCTGCCAGCAATAATATTGCGGCCATAGCTGTTATTTTAAAAGCGCTGGCCTTTCATGACGCAACCCTGGCATGGGAGTATGTTCCGTTTACACAGGCTTTGAATGCCATTGATTATCCGACACCCGAGTTTGACGATCAGGAAACTGTGCTACATGGTATTGTTGACTATCTTGACGAAGCAATTGCTCTGATTGATGCGATGCCTGCTACCGGGAATTTCAATGTTACACAAGGCGATCTCATCTATGGTGGAGATATGACGAAATGGCGTAAATATGCTAATTCACTGAAATTACGTGTATTGATGATTATCAGAAATAAAGATACCTCAGTGGATGCAGAGATAATCCAAACTTTAGGAGAGCCTCTTATTACATCAAGTGATGACGCTATGCTCCTGAAATATCCCGGTACACCGGATAATACTCATGCTTTCTTTCGTTACCTCCAAAACGCTGGAGCTACCTCTAATGAAACATATAATTTTTGGGGCCCATCCGCAGCAATACGCACTCTGTTGGAAGGGGATCCACGATTGGAGCTTTGGTGTGTTGATGGAACGCTCGGGGGATATCTGCCAAGTAATATTGGTGTAAGACCAAATGCAACCAGGGCCAGATATTCGGATAATGTATTCAGGGCCGACAGGCCTGATATCTGGTTTTTGCCAGCCGAAGTCAGCCTGTACCGGGCAGAATTGGCAATATTAGGTGTCACTGCGGGTGACGCTAATGCAGCTTATCGTGATGGTGTAACAAAATCGCTAAAGTTCTGGGGTCAGGATATACCAGGAGCTATAAAAACCCTTTCTGATACTGAAATCAGTGATTATGTTAATACTCTGACTAATATTAATACGCTTACACCAACTGAGGCATTGACAAATATATGGGAAGAGCAGTACCTGGATAGTTTCTTACGGGTGGTAGAAGCATGGACCCATGTCAGGCGGACAAAAGTACCTGATATTCAAGCCGCTCCAGCATCTAAAATTACAACAATGTTAAAGAGGTTTACCTATCCTACTGCGGAAATCGGGGCTAATCCCAATACACCTCCAAATCCGGCTACTGATGTACCACATTGGTTCGAAAAATAAAAACTTGAAAAAATGAAAAAACTTTATATTATCTTAATAATTAGTTTGGCCTTCGCTTCATGCGAGGATTTCGATTTTGCAGACCAGGGCTTTGATCTGGAGGCTTTACCCGGATATGTTGCATTCGCAAATTCCGGAGGTACAGTGGTACCACCAGTTAGTAATGTTAATGAGAATGCCGGCTCAACCAGTTTTCGGATAGAGTGTCCAACAGGTAACCTTACTGCGATTACTGTTACATTTTCATTTGCCGGCAGTGCAGTCTATGGAACAGATTTTACGGCTCCTAATTCTTCTGCCGCTGGTGGCACAATTGTTCTGCCAAACAGTATCTATGATGTTAATGACTATAACCATGTTGATCTTGTTGTTAGTCTTTTAACTGACGGTGTTACGGATGGTGATAAAACTCTTACTATAACATTAACTGGTGCAGTTGATGGTGATGGTGAGCAGTACAGTGTCGGCAGAGGAAATTATATGAAAGTGGCAACTGTAAATATTGCTGATGTAGATTGATAAATATTGAAACTTGTTTCCTTAAAGAGCCGGCTCTGCCGGCTTCTGTGACCTTATTAGAAAAAGAAAGGATATTGTAAGGTCGGTTAAAATTGACTTATGTTAATTTTAGGCTTGTTGGCGCCGGTATTTAATCACCGGCGCCTTTTCTTAAGTACAACATATAAAACATTAAACCTGGCTTAATTATTTAACAATCGAATCATAAAGAAACTTTATCTCCTTCTCCCACATTTCTTCATCGGGAGTCTCAAGGATCAGGGGAATATTATCCATTCTCGGATCATTCATTATCCTGATGAAAAGTTCATTACCTATAAAGCCCTCTCCTATCTGGTGGTGGCGGTCAACCCTTGTACCAAAATCCTTTTTTGAATCATTGATATGCATCCCTTTAAGGTACCTGAGTCCCACAATTCTCTCAAACTCCATAAATGTTCTCTCGTAACCCTCTTCACTCTTCAGGTCGTAACCGGCAGCAAATGAATGGGCCGTATCCAGGCATACCCCTACCCTGCTTTTGTCTTCTACGTGATCAATAATGAAGCTGATCTGTTCAAAAGCATGTCCCAGGTTTGTTCCCTGGCCTGCTGTATTCTCAATTACGGCAGTAATTCCGCTGGTTTTATCCAGGGTAATGTTGACCGATTCTGCTATTGTCTTCAGGCAGCTCTCAATATCGGTCCTGTTCAGGTGACTCCCGGGGTGAAAATTCAACCTGTCGAGTCCTAACTGCTCACATCTTTTCATTTCATCAAGGAATGCGGCCCTTGACTTTACGAGCTCCTCCTTTGCCGGGTGCCCCAGGTTAATAAGGTAGCTGTCGTGAGGCAGTATCTGGAATGGTCTGTATCCATATTTCTCACAGTTATCCCTGAATTTATCAATGCTTTTCTGCTCCAGCGGCCTGGATACCCACTGCCTCTGGTTCCTGGTGAACAGGGCAAAAGCCCTGGCTCCGATATTATGAGCATTCCAAGGTGCATTTTCAACACCCCCGGATGTGCTTACATGTGCTCCAAGATATTTCATAATTTAGTTATTGAATCCGAGGCGATGTATTACTATATAAAATTCGTAAATAGATCATTTTATACAACATTTTATGCGTTGGTAAACCAAATTAATAATTATTCTAAATAAGCTATAAATCATTATTATTCATTCATTTATCAAATTGGTCAAAAAATCAATTAATTAATTAAGTGTTAACAGACATCATTTTCTTGGTACTAATATGTTAAAAATGCATAATTTGCAGTAGCTATGAAATAACTGTATTAATAGTTTTTATTAACCTAAACTAAAATTTTATGAGAAAGTTCTTATTAATGCTGGTGCTTTTTAGCACTGGTGTGGTCTTGTTTTCCCAGGTAACAGTGGTGACCGGCACGGTTACCAGTTCCGAGGAAAATCTGACCATCCCCGGAGTTTCCGTTATTGTGAAAGGAACCTCGCTGGGTGTTGCAACGAACATGGATGGAGGTTTCACCATCAATGTCCCTGAAGGTTCTACCACTCTTGTATTCTCTTTTCTGGGAATGTTGACCCAGGAAATTGAGATTGAAGGAAGATCGACAATAGATGTTGTAATGGAACCTGACTTGATGAAAGTTGACGAGGTGCTGGTTGTAGCCTATGGCTCTGCCAAAAAGAGTGCCTTTACCGGTTCTGCGTCCCAGGTCGATAGCAAAAAGATCGAATCAAGACCTGTTGGCAATTTTACAACAGCAATTGAAGGTCAGGCTGCCGGTATCCAGGTAACCCGTGCAAGCGGACAGCCCGGATCAAGCGCATCGATCAGGATAAGGGGCATTGGTTCTATAAATGCCAGCAATTCACCGCTCTATGTGGTTGATGGTGTGCCCTACTCCGGAAATCTTGCCAGTATCAGCAGCGATGATATTGAAAGTATTACCATTCTGAAAGATGCTGCTTCTACTGCACTTTACGGCAATAAGGCTGCAAATGGCGTTGTCCTGGTAACTACCAAAAAGGGAAGGCCAGGCGAGGGAAGGTTTAATTTGAAGATTACACAGGGTATTACCACCCGAGCACTGCCCGAGTATGAAAGAATGGATGCATTCCAGTACTACCCGGTTCAGTGGGAATCACTCCGTAATTCCTATCTTACCGGAGGTAATGATCTGGCAACTGCCAATCAGGATGCTACCGACGACCTTCTTGGACTTTTGAGATACAATCCCTTCAATGTTCCAGATAATGCTATCATGAATACTGACGGTACGCTGAATTCAGGCGCTGCCTTGAAGTATGATGATCTCGACTGGTTTGAACCGCTTGTTAAGCCCGGTAAAAGACAGGAATACAATCTTTCATTTGATGGTGGTAACGAAACAACTGACTATTATGTTTCAATGGGATACCTTGACGAGTCAGGCTGGACAGCACAGTCAGACTATGATCGTTTCAGCGGTCGTGTTCAATTGAATACCAGACCCAGAGACTGGTTTAAGACTGGTTTAAACCTTAATGCTTCAATAGTTGAGTCTCAAACTGTACCCACAGGTGGTACCTCTTATGTAAACCAGTTCTTCTTTTCAAGAAACATCGGACCTATCTATCCGGTTTACGTGCACGATCCGGTGACAGGGGAATACATCCTTGACAGTAATGGAAAGAAGATTTACGATATTGGTACCGGCGAATATGGAACTCCGACCAGAGGAGCTGGTGGTATGCCTGGAAGACATTCTGTTGCTGAAACTCTATGGAACGACGATCTAACTCAAAGAAAGGTTATCGGAGCTAAAACGTATCTTGAATTATCCTTCCTGAAGGATTTCAAATTCACCACTAATATCAGTGTTGACGTAAATAACTTTAACTTAAGGAGCTATGAGAATACTAAGGTTGGTGATGGTGCGCCAGCCGGAAGGGCCGAACGTCGTAATTCTGTCACCACATCGGTGAACATCAACCAGCTTCTTAACTACAACAAGTCATTTGGGAGTCACACCATTTCTGCACTTGTTGGACACGAAAGTTATGATTATACTTACAATTACTTCCGTGGTTTTCGCCAGGGACAGATTTCAGAAGGCAGCAGCGAGCTGGTGAACTTTACCCAGACTAACAGTCTTACATCATATACTGATAAATATCGGACCGAAGGTTACCTTGGCCGACTCGACTACGATTATGATGGCAAGTATTTCTTTACTGCTTCCTACAGGAGAGATGGATCATCAAAATTCTACACAGATGTTCGCTGGGGTGATTTCTGGTCACTAAGCGCCGCTTGGCGCCTGGATCAGGAATCATTTATCCGCGATCTGAACTGGGTGAATGTGTTTAAGCTGAGAGGATCATATGGACAGGTAGGTAATGACTCCGGTATCAGTGATTACGCATATCAGTCACTTTACAGTATCTACAATAACCAGACTGAGCCTGGCTTCAGGCAGGACACTCCTTCAGCATATGAGCTACAGTGGGAATCGAGTAACAGTTTTGATATCGCTGTCGAATTCGGATTATTCAGCAGGATATTCGGTACAGTGGAATTTTTCCACAGGATATCAGATAACCTCCTGTTTGCGGTTCCTGTTCCTCTCTCAAGCGGACTGTCCTCTATCGATATGAATATTGGCACAATGTATAACCAGGGAATTGAATTCCAGGTATCCGGTGATGTAATCCAGACATCTGACTTCAGGTGGAATATTAACCTTGTTGCTTCAACTTTTAAAAATGAGATTACAAAACTGCCACAGGAAGAGATAATCTCTGGTACCAAGAAGCTGATGGTAGGTCATTCAATCTATGATTTCTGGTTGCGCGAATGGTACGGTGTGGACCCAGACAATGGTGATGCACTTTACACCGCAGAAGATTGGGACGCAGCCACATGCCAGGTGATCGGAGCTGACACTTTAACTACAGACTATAATAATGCACTGTTTAAGTACGTGGGAACTTCAATCCCTGACCTGGTCGGGAGTATTACAAATAGCATCTCATTTAAAGGATTTGAGCTTTCTGCTATGCTAACTTACCAGCTTGGTGGACTTGTACTTGATGGTACATACGCGGGTTACATGAGTTATAATGACTTTGGTGGCTCAATGCATGTTGACCTCCTTGATTCATGGAAACAACCTGGTGATGTTACAGACATACCGAGGATCGACAATGCCCGCAGTACTCAACATAACTCTACTTCAAGCCGCTGGCTTACTTCCGCCAACTATCTGAACATCAGGAGTGTCACGCTCTCGTATAATCTTCCAAGTTCTCTGCTGAATACTCTTGACCTGGGTAATGTAAGAATATTCCTTAGTGGAGAAAACCTTAAGATGTTTAATGCACGCAAGGGTCTGGACACCCAGGGAAGTTTTGGGGGGACAACAGACAATGTATATACGGCGGCCAGAATAATGACTGCCGGGATAAATGTCCAATTCTAAATATTTAGTGCAATGAAAAAGATTATATATATATTATTCGTATTTGCCGCTGCAACAATCACATTCAATTCATGCAGCGAGGATTTCCTGGAAACTTCCCCCACTGACCAGATTTCAGAGGCTACTGTCTTTGCATCAACTTCAAATGCATGGGGAGCTATCAACGGTATACACAGATCACTATATCTTCGTTATGCCTCCCAGGGTGAAGGGGGTATTGGTGGCATAATGATCCTGACAGATATGCTGGGTGAAGACGTGGTTATGACCAGTGCCGGTAACGGTTGGTATAACAATCTCTACAAGTGGTTAGATCATAGGAATGAGACTGACCGTGATAATCAATTTCCCTGGATAGTATTCTACCGGGTGACTGCTAATGCCAATATGATTATTGCCAACATTGACGATGCAACCGGTGTCCAGGAAGACAGGGATATTATCAAGGGTCAGGCGCTTTTTTACAGGGCCTGGTGTCATTATAACCTGGTTCAGTTCTATGCTCAACGTTATGATGGAGCTGGTACAAATTCACAGGCAGGTGTTCCCATTATGATTGATAACACCATTGAAGGTTTACCACGCTCAAGCGTTGAAGATGTGTACACTCAGATCAATGCGGACCTTGATGATGCAATAGTGCTTTTACAGGGATACGACCGTGTTAATAAATCCCACATTAATGTTGATGTGGCTCGTGGATTAAAGGCTCGTGTTGCACTCACAATGCAGGACTGGGCTACAGCCGCCACCTATGCAGGTCAGGTTATTGCAGCTGCTGATTTCTCACTTATGGATAGTGCAGATTACACAGCCGGATTCAATGACTATACCAATGATGAGTGGATGTGGGGATGTCACCTTATTGAAGAGCAGACAACCTACTTTGCCCATTTTTTTGCCTATATGTCAAGGAATTTCAGCTCAACAAATATCCGCTCAAATCCGAAGGCAATCAGCACACTTCTGTATGCCCAGATTCCGGCAACAGATGTAAGGTCAGTGATCTTTGACCCGACAGGATTGCATACATCAATAGGTCTTGCTTCAAATTTCACTATATTCCCCTACACCAGCCAGAAGTTCCTTGCTGTAGGTGGCGCTGACAGCCGCGGGGATATTCCTTATATGAGGCTCGGTGAAATGTATCTGATACTTGCTGAAGCTCAGGCCAGGCAGAGCCAGAACGGAACAGCACAGCAAACCTTGTTCGACCTGGTATCAGCAAGGGATGGAGCTTACACGCTCTCTGCTAATAACGGGCAGGCACTCATTAATGAGATCCTGCTCCAGCGTAGAATTGAGCTGTGGGGCGAAGGATTCCGTTTCTTTGACCTTAAGCGCACAAACAGTGCTCTCGACAGGAATGGGGCTAACCACAATGCATCGCTATGTGGCATATTTGATGTTCCTCCAGGTGATGCCAGGTGGGAATGGCTCATACCCAGAGATGAACTGGACGCCAATCCAAATATGGATCAAAACCCGTTGACAAAATAAATGGTTAATCATCTATCGATAAAAAAAGCAGCCGCAGGGCTGCTTTTTTTATGATTAAAGATTATAAAATTATAAGATTATAAGATTTGTAGGATTCATAGGATTTCTTAATTTGTAGGTGGAATAAAACAAATGTTTCACTGAAAAATACAGGACTTGTGAAAATTGACAGATTTGAGGATGCTGAAGTATGGCGTTTGGCAAGAGATTTTGCTGGCAAGATATATTTACAAACAATAAGCGGCAATCTGGCCAGAGACTATTCTTTCAGAGACCGGCTTAGAAGGTCAGCTGTATCTATTATGGCTAATATTGCTGAAGGATTCGAACGACAGACCAATAAGGAGTTAGTGCAATTTCTTTATATTGCCAAGGGATCAGCTGGTGAATTAAGGAGTCATTTATGCCTGGCCTATGATGTAGGGTACCTTGACGAAAATACAGTAAATGAATTGTTGGAACAAGCACTGAAGATATCCAGATCTTTAAGCGGTTTCATTAAATATCTTCAAAACAATTAAAATATCTCCCTTGATAATCTGACAATCTGCTAATCTGATAATCTGATAATCTGATAATCTGACAATCTGATAATCTGATAATCTTATAATCTGATAATTTTTATAATTTTATAATCACCTATTAAATATAAATCCTATATCATGAGAGCTACATCCTTACTTAAAACCAGTTTACTTACCCTTGTCATATGTATGTTATCGATCCCCTCCACTCCTGGTCAATCATCCGGTTCAATAATAAATCCAAAAGATCATTTTGGTTTTACCCCGGGTGATGATGGAATGCTGTTCGACTACGGTGGTCTGACAGGATACCTTAAAGTTCTTGATGATGCAAGTCCGAAGCTTAAAATGGTAGAGATTGGCAGTTCACCAATGGGCAAACCGATGTACATTGCCTTTGTATCATCGGCAGATAATATATCCAGGCTTGGTGAACTTAAAGAGATTAACCGGGAGCTTGCCCTTAATCCGGATATCCCGGATGCTGTAAGAAAATCTTTGATCGATAATGGAAAAGTTTTTGTACTTGGGACACATTCACTGCATTCAAGCGAGGTTGCACCGGCGCAGGCTGTTCCCATCATCGCTCATAAGCTTATTACATCAGATGATCCGCTGGTCCGAAAGATTTTGGATGAGGTAGTCTTTATGATAGTGCCGAATCCAAACCCGGATGGGATGGATATGATCGTCAATAACTATAAGAAATATAAAGGTACCAGATACGAAGGTGCGATTCTGCCCGGAGTATATCATAAGTATGTCGGGCACGACAATAACCGTGATTTTGTAATTCTCTCTCAGGAGGATACAAAAGTCACTAACAGGATCTATAGCCGGGACTGGTTTCCGCAGGTATATGTCGATAAGCACCAGATGGGTTCCAGCGGTATAAGATACTTTGTACCACCGCTGCATGATCCGATAGCGGAGGTTGTAGATGCTGAACTCTGGAACTGGACAGGTATCTTCAGCGCCAACATGCTCAAAGATATGACCAGCGAGGGTCTTGCCGGTGTGGGAACCCATACGATCTTTGATCTGTACTGGCCGGGAGCCTCTCTCACTGCTATCTGGAAAAATGTTATTGGAATGCTAACCGAGGCGGCCGGTGTAAAAACTGCGACACCAATATATGTGGAGCCAAATGAGCTAAGCGTCGGAGGAAAAGGATTATCAGAATATAAAAAGGGCGTAAACCTGCCTCTTCCCTGGGAAGGAGGCTGGTGGAAGCTTGAAGATATTGTGGAATACGAAATTGCATCCACGATGTCGGTTTTGAAAACAGCATACCTGCATAAAGATGCGATTTTGCAGTTCAGGAATGACCTGTGCAGAAAAGAGGTTGAAAATGGTAAGACCAAACCTCCCTGTTATTATGTCTTGCCAGAGGATCAAAGGGACCAGAGTGAGTTTGTGGACCTTGTGAATCTGATGAAAGAACATGGTATAAATATATTCCGGTTAAAGGAAGAATTTAATTTGTCAGGCATAAATCTCCACAAGGGCGATATAGTGATCCCCCTCGCCCAACCCTTCCGTCCCTTTATAAAAGAGGTGATGGAAGCCCAGCAGTACCCTGTGCGTCATTATACCCCCGGGGGCGAGGTCATAAAGCCTTATGATATAACCAGCTGGTCGCTACCCCTGCACAGGCAGGTAAGGGCTCTTGAGATAACCGGGCGGAGTCAGGAATTTGAATTTGTACTTGAAAAAGTAGAAGGCGAATATGATCTGTCAGGGAACACTGCAGGAGATTACTGGGCTGCTCTGTTCCCTGCTGAGGCAAATGGCAGCTTCAAGGCTGCATTCTCAGCTTCCATACAGGGTCTGAAAGTAGAACGCATTGCACAGGATAATTCATATAACGGAAAGACAATTACAGCAGGAAGCTTTTTAGTCTATGGCATGGGAAGCACATACGATAAAATAAACAGCATAACTAAAGAGCTGAAGTTTTCTCCATATTACATTGATAATAAAACAGATATTAAGACCACCTCCTTTGAAATTCCGCGAATAGCTCTCATTGAGCCCTTTTTCCGCAATACAGACGCAGGCTGGACAAGATTTGTTCTTGATAGTTATAATATACCATTCACAGTTATTCGTCCTGGTGAGTTTGAAAACACAGACTTTGTAAAAGATTATGATGTTGTTATATTCCCGAGCTGCAGTAAGGCCCTGCTTATGACCGGTAAAATGAGCCCCGATGGCAGCTATCTCACGGGCTCTGCCCACCCGGACTTTATTAAAGGGATCGGTGATGAAGGGATGAAAAAACTGATGGCATTTCTTGACAATGGAGGAACTATATTAGCCTGGGGCGAGTCAACGGAATTATTCGTTGGAAAATTAGAGATCTCCAGGGGGGATTCGAAAGAGGAGTTTCACCTGCCTTTCATCCTGTCAGAGGAAATTTACAGATCAGGATTATATGTGCCGGGATCTTTATTGCAGGTAGAGGTATTACAGGGGCACCCATTGACTTTTGGTATGCCTGAGAAGGCCGGCATATATTTCAGTAACACCCAGGTTTTTTCGACATCAATACCAGGATTCGATATGGACAGGAGGGTGATCGCAAAATTCCCTGAGAAAGATATCCTTTTGAGCGGTTACGCGGAGAATGAAGAACTGCTTGGGAATAAATCAGCTATTATATGGCTTAAAAAAGGTAAAGGCCAGCTTGTGCTATTTGGATTCAACCCACAGTTCAGGGCGTCGACCCAGGGATCTTATAAGTTACTGTTTAATGCAATATTGCTGCCGGAAGCGGAAGCTGAGAGGTGAGTGGTGAGAGGTAAGATGTGAGAGGTGAGATGTGAAGGCCCCGATATCCCGACGATACTGTCGGGATTTTCAGGACTGAGTGGAGAGGAAGTCAGGAGAGTTGGTTTGCAGGTCGGGATTTATTAAATTAGAGTTGTGGAATAATTAATGAGATGGAAAACAACAATAGTTTTATTTATGTGATATTCGGCGCTTCCGGTGACCTGACAAGGAGAAAACTTGTCCCTGCGTTGTATTCGCTGTTCGTGCAAAACTTGCTTCCTGAAAATTTCGTTCTCCTGGGTGTTTCCCGGTCTCAATTCACCGATGATGAATTCAGGGAGAGAATGAAATCGGCCATCAACGAGTTTAATGAAATTGATAATACATCACGGATTGATGAATTCATTAAGAAAATCTCTTACACCACCATCCGGTTCGATGACGCCTCCTCGTACCGGCTGTTAAAACATCGTTTGGAGTTGCTGAGGAGTGAAGGGCATATCAGCGGCAACAAATTATTCTACCTGGCGACCCCCCCAGGTTTATACGGGATTATTCCCCGGCACCTGGCTTCAGCAGGATTAAATAACCAGGTTGACGGATGGAAGCGGCTGATCATTGAAAAACCATTTGGATATGATCTGGAATCGGCTTCAATTCTTAAAGATCAACTTCTGAAGGACTGGTCAGAGGAACAATTGTACAGGATCGATCACTACCTGGGCAAAGAAACTGTCCAGAACATGCTGGTCACAAGATTTGCAAACGGGATCTTTGAACCACTCTGGAACCGGAATTTTGTTCATCATGTAGAAATCACTTCGGCTGAAAGCATAGGGATTGAAAAACGCGGCGGCTACTATGACAGTTCAGGGGCATTACGCGATATGGTACAGAACCATTTGCTGCAGGTAGCAGCATTATCAGCCATGGAAACGCCATCTTCCCTCGAGCCGGCTGCCATCCGTAATGAAATCTTAAAAGTATTTCAGTCGCTTCGTCCTGTCAAAAGAGAAGAGGTGAAAAATATTGCCATTCGTGGCCAGTATCTTTCTTCAACAATAAAAGGCAAAACCATACCCGGTTACCGTGAAGAAGAGGGTGTTAAGGAGGATTCCGTTACAGAAACCTATGCAGCCCTGAAGTTTTATGTCGATAACTGGAGATGGGGAGGTGTTCCATTCTACATACGTACCGGGAAAAGAATGCCGACACGTGTTTCTGAGGTAGTGATCCATTTTAAGCCAACCCCCCACTTCCTGTTCTCACATAATCCAAACTGCCAATCATGTAATCAGTTGGTTATCCGGATTCAGCCTGATGAAGGCATACTGCTGAAATTTGGAATGAAAACCCCTGGGGCCGGCTTTGATGTCCGGAATGTAAATATGGATTTTCACTACTCCGATCTTTCCGTTAACAGGATACCTTCGGCTTATGAGCGACTGATTTGGGATGCTGTAAAGGGAGACTCCACACTGTTTGCACGAACTGAAGAGGTGATTGAGTCATGGAAATTCCTGACTCCGGTTATAGATTGCTGGCAATACGATAAAAATATTCCCCTTTACGGATATCCGGCGGGTACATGGGGCCCTGATAAAGCCGATGACCTGATCGGGGATAAAGACATTACCTGGCGTTATCCCTGTAAAAATCTGGCAGAAGACGGTATTTATTGCGAACTGTAAACATGGAAGATACTGTCAAGATATTTAAAAGCACCAGGGAGCTGGCGCATTTTTTTGCTCTGAAGCTCGCCGCCGGTATCCGGGAAACACCCGAAAGTCGTTTTTTCTCGCTGGCATTATCAGGAGGGTCAACCCCCGGGGTGGCGTTTGAATATCTCGCTTCAAATTTCAGGGAACACATTGACTGGCAAAAAGTGTGGTTATTCTGGGGTGATGAAAGATGTGTTGTTCCGGATAGCTATGAAAGCAACTTCAGGATGGCAGAGGAAAGTCTTTTGGTTCACATCTCAATTCCGGCATCTAACATCTTTGGAATTAAAGGGGAGGCTGATCCTGTTACCGAATCAGAACGGTATGAGGCAGTCGTCAGGCAGCATATTCCTTCAAAGCATGGTATACATCAGTTTGACTTAATGATGCTCGGGCTTGGCCAAGATGGCCATACGGCCTCCATTTTCCCCGAAAACATCCATCTATTCAACAGTGACAGGCTATTTGAGGCAACTGAAAATCCCTATAACAAGCAGAAAAGGATAACAGCCACAGGCAAAATGATCAACCAGGCCAGGAGCGTCGTTTTTCTGGTAACTGGTGAATCCAAAGCAGAAGTTGTTGCACGGATTATCAAAAAAAAAGATGGCTGGGAAAAACTTCCTGCTTCGCTGGTTCATCCTCAAAACGGCCAACTCCTGTGGCTCCTTGATGATCGTGCGGCATCATTACTAAACTTATGAGCTAAGCAGAGCTATGATTAATGAATAACTGCCCGATAAGTTTGATTACCACTCCGTTCAGGAGCTGTGATTTCCAAAAGAAGTGCTTTACAAGCTAATGAAGCCCGGCCAGGCTTTGGATATCTTATAATCTTCAAATCTTAAGAATATTGGAAATCCTAACCTTAGCACCTCAACAGAATAAACTGATTTATATCCAACAGATAATACATTATTACTCTATTTATTTGATAATAAATATTTTATATTCTTATATCCATCTTTAAATTTGAGAGACGTGTATCAAAGTATATGATGTATTGCGTCCTTTGGGCTGTCTTGTAGTCTTGCAGGTCTTGCTCACTTCCCCGACAAACCAGGGCAGGCTGTTAGCTTGTCTTGCGCCTTTCAGGCGCTTGTCCAGGTGTCGACATACAAGGAGAAGCCCAAGACAGCCCGCAAGTTTGCGGGTGTTAAGACGAAGTCCAGCTTTGCGGGATAGTAAAAATAAAAACACTTCCCTTTCCATCTTCACTCTCGGCCCTAATTTTCCCCTTATGCTTTTCAATAAAATCCTTACATAGTAACAACCCCAGACCGGAGCTGGGTTCTCCCTCTGTGCCTTTCCGGCTAATGTACTGATTGAGCAAAAATAATTTGTTCAACAATTCAGGTTTCATGCCAATACCTGTATCGCGTATTCTAATTTCAACTGCCTTGTTTACTGTAATTGAAGCTGATATGAAAATTTTACCTCCTTGAGGGGTAAATTTCACAGCATTTGAAACTAAGTTACGTAAGACTGTTTCGATCATATGTATATCGGCAATAATCTCTAAATCCTCAGGAATATCGTTGTTGATCTTTAAATCTTTTTTTTGCGCAGCCTGGTTAAGAATCTTGATGGTTTCCGTAATTCTCGTGTTCAGATAAAATTTTTCCGGATTGAAGTTAATAACACCCCGTTGCAGCATCGACCATTCAAGCAGGTTTTCGAGCAGACTATAGATATTATTGGCAGAGTTACTCATGCTGACAGTAAAATCTCTAATGTCCTCAAGGGTCATTGTTTGTATATCTTCTGTAAGTATCTGTGTGGCTGCCACAAAAGAACTCAGAGGTCCCCGCAGATCATGAGCAAGAATGGAAAAAAATTTATCTTTCTCAGTATTTAATACATTTAGCAATTCATTTTTTAATTTTATCTCTTCTTCTGCTTTTTTACGATCAATAACGACAGCTATCTGGTTTCCGATAGAACTGAGAATTCTGACATCACTTTCTGAATAGACATTTTCCTTTTCGTAGTGCTGAAGAACTAAAACACCGATTATCCTGGAAGGGATTTGTAAAGGCACGCCTACCCATGAAGGTGAATTTGTGCCAACTAATTCGACCTCATTTTGTTCATTGAGCTTATCAAATAACTCCTGTGTAAGCAATAGCGGTTTACCGGTACGAAATACATAAGCAGTACAACTTTTCCTCATGGAGGTTGGCGAGAATACAGTATCAATCTTATCAACAAAATAGGGAAAACTGAACAGCCCTGTTTCCGCATCATAAAGCGCTACGAAACAGTTTTCTGCATAAACAGCTTTCCCGAGGGAGTGATGTATCAATTTCAGCAACTCATCGAGATTGGAAGTTGAAGTAATCCCTTGAGTGATCTCATAATTTACCATGCTTTCCAAATCCCTTTTCTTGCGATCGGTAATATCAAGAAAAGTAACGACGGCCCCTATAACTGAATCATTATCAAAAATGGGCATACTGGTGAAATCAACGTAGAAACCGGAACCATCCTTTCGCCATAAATAGCCTTCACCATTATGGGTCTTCCCATCTTTAAGGGTAAAATATATAGGGCACTCCTCAACTGGAAATGGACTTCCGTCAGGGAGATGATGACTTAACATTGAATGGCTGTTCCTTCCGATAAGTTCATCTTGCTCATAACCAAGCAAAGAGTTAGCTTTTGGATTAATAAAAGTATGATTACCATTTATATCAAGCCCAAAAATAGCTACTCCCGCACTTTCCAGAATCAATCTCAATTGATTCCCATCCAACGAGCTTTTAATTTGAGGTTTCATTACTTAATTTTCCTTTTGAAGCTCTCTGGACTTTTTTAAAGTTCATCTTTTGCTTTATCCCTGTAATTAAAATCGTTAGTTACTTCCAGATTAATCAGTTCTACTTAATATAAAACATTTTTAAGTAATTGTACTGGCTAATGCCAAGAATGAAAATACATATTCCCTGAATCACAAGAGGATTTCAAGTAAATGTACGCTATTAAGATTTCAAGTAAAGATACGCTATTAAAAATGAATCCATAATTAATTCTTAATAATTCACTCTGAATAGAAATATGTTCATGACTAAATCGTTAATGATTATTGCGGATAGGTTAAGGGATTCTTTCATCCGCTCCCCCATCTCATCCGTCGTAGTCCGGCGCAACCGAACGTAGGTGGACAATCTTCAAAGAATCACTTTGTCCGCCGCCTGCGTTCTGTTGAAGCTTTAGCGGAGGCGGAACTAATCAATACTGCCTGCCGGCAGGTGAAGGTGTGGAGTGTGGTGGTGTAACGTAGCATATGGTTCCGGAAAGGTCCGGGCCTCTTAAACCGGAAATCAATATTCACAATTTTTTTTCAACTATATAAACTCATTTTATAATTCAACTCAGTTCATTAGACGATGTAAACCCAATAAATTGAAAATAGTTTTATGACTGATGCAAAAAAACCGATTAATCTTTTTTTAGTAACTTAGCACTAATATTTGATCTGATGGGGAAAAAACTATGTGTTTCTTTTGCAGTCTTATGTTTACTAATTTCTGCAAGGTCACAAAATCTTTCATTAAAATTCCAGCACATTGGCAGTAAAGAGGGCCTTTCTCAGACTACAATCAGTGGAATAGCTCAGGATAAATACGGTTTTCTATGGATTGGTACTCAAGACGGACTAAACAAATATGATGGTTATGAATTTAAGGTATTTAAACACGAACCATCCAATCCATACTCGATATCTGACAGCTATATTCTATCCCTTTACAGAGACAGTAAAGACAATATTTGGATAGGAACAGAAATAGGATTGAACCGTTATGACTTCAAAACCGAAAGATTTATCAGATACAATAATAATGCTGATAACAGAAGTCCATTAGAATATAACTCTATCAATAGAATAACCGAATCCAAAAGTACTCCCGGCTTATTGTGGCTATGTACAAATCACGGTATCAGCAGTTTTGATATTATAACCGGACAATTTACAAATTGGGATCTCCATTTTTCTGATTCTCTTCAGCAGCTTCACCATCCCAAAACAGCATTATATGAATCATCAAACGAATTGGGTATTCTTTGGGTCGGTACTTCTAATGGATTATTCAGATTCGATACCGAAACCAATTCCTTCGAGCGCTATATTAAAGAAGATGGTTTATGCAGCAATTACATAACTTCAATATATGAAGATCCACAGCAGAAAATATGGATTGGCACTAATAACGGCTTGAATGTTTTTAACAGGATAACAAAAACATTTATATCCTATAAACACATTCCAGGTAATCCGACCAGCATCGCAGGCAATAATATTAATACAGTTTTTGAAGACAGTCATCATAATTTATGGATTGGGACACAAGGCAGCGGCCTCAACCTGTTTAACAGGGAGACAAACCATTTCACAAAATGGACTTCCGATCCGGGGAATCCGATGAGTATAAGCGATAATAGCATCTTGAATATTTTCGAAGATGAATCGGGTATACTTTGGGTAGGCACTGAAGGCAATGGCATGAATAAAGTGAACACAAATTATGAGAACATCGGTTACTTTTATCACGATCCGAATAACCCAAACAGCTTAGTCGGTTCTTCTGTTCGTTCGATTATCATCGATAATCAGAATTTGCTATGGGTAGGAACTGATAACGGAATCAGTATATATGATGAGCAAACAGGAAAGTATACTCATCTTTTACATGATCCCGATAACCCGAATTCATTAGGCAGTAACCAAATCAGGGTAATACATCAGGATAAAAACGGAATCTTTTGGATTGGAACCAGAGATCGCGGATTTGACAGGTATGATCCGCTTGGAAAAACATTCAAACATTTTATAAAAGACTTTCAAGGGCAGAATAGTATTAACAGTAATAATGTAAGAGAAATCTATGAAGATGATAATGGTATTTTTTGGATCGGAACAGTGTTTGGTGGATTGAACCGCTTTGATCCTAAAACCGAAACATTCAAACATTACTATTATGTCGACTCTGATACAAACACCCTGAATGACAATCGTGTATATTCAATCTGCAAAGATAAACACGGAATGTTATGGATAGCTACCGGTAATGGAATTGCAAAATTTGATCCTCAAAAAGAAATCTTTAAAAGATATTTGGCTGATCCGAATGATATGAACAAACTGAGCCATCATCTGCTTATGGGAGTTACCGAAGATCATTACGGCTTTATCTGGATTGGCACTTACGGACGTGGCTTGAATAAATTAGATCCTGAAACAGGTACATTTACCCGTTATACCGAAGCAGATGGCTTGCCCAATAATGTTGCTTACGGAATTATTGAGGACAAAAATTTTAATATATGGATAAGTACAAATTATGGTATTTCAAAATTCAACCCGCTCACTGAACAATTTACTAATTTTAATATTGCCAACGGATTACAGGAGAATGAATTTAATGCCGGAGCATATTACAAAAGTCCCGGGGACGAAATATATTTTGGAGGTATTAATGGTTTAAATGTGTTCGATCCCGAGAAGATCAAACATAATTTATTTGTCCCTCCGGTTATTATCCATGAATTTCTACTGTTCAATAAATCAGTATCTCCTGCCGATTCATTTAATGGCAGGCAGATTCTTACAAAATCTATTTTAGAAACTGATACAATTCGTCTTACTCATAGGGAAAATGTTTTCTCATTCAATTTTACCGCCCTTGATTTTTCTTTCCCCGAAAGAAATGAATATGCGTATATCCTTGAGAATTTTGAAACAGAATGGAATAGAGTTGGGGCAAGGCGTTTTGTAACATACACAAGTTTATCACCCGGAGAATATACTTTTCATGTAATCGGGTCGAGCAGTGACGGGGTATGGAACGAAGAAGGCCGATCAATTCAGATAATTATTATTCCGCCCTGGTGGAAAACAAAAGCATTTTATCTCTTATTATTTTCCACTGTTATTTTGTTAGTGTACATATATATCAGAACCCGTTTAAGCCAACTCAATAAAGAAAAATCAAGACTGGAAAAGCGCGTAAAAGAGCGTACGCAAGAAATTAGTAGAAAAAATCTAATATTAAAGAAAAACCAGTTAAAACTTAGTGAGGCTAATGCCACCAAAGACAAATTCTTCTCAATCATCGCACATGATTTATTGAACCCTTTTGGTGTTATTCTGGGACTTTCTGATATTTTGAATTCAGAATATGACGATATTGATATGTTGGAGCGTAAGAATATGATCAATGAAATTGACAAATCATCAAAACTCACTTATCAATTATTGGAGAATCTGCTTACCTGGTCCAGATCGCAACGTGGAAAAATTCAGATCAACAAGGAAAGATTTAATCTAAAAGAACTGGTTACCAACAGTGTTGAATGTTATATGCCTGGTGCCGATAAGAAAAACCTCCAAATTATAAATAATATATCTGATAAAATTGAGATAGAAGTTGACAAGTTTACCATCTCAATGGTAATTAATAATATTATCAACAATGCCATTAAGTTTACCCCCAAAGGTGGCAAAATAACAATTTCAGCCCTTACTGTTGACGACAGGATTAAACTAATTGTGCAGGATACAGGAATTGGCATGAGCCAGGAAACTGTTGCTAAATTGTTCCGTATTGATGAAAGCTATTCAACGTTGGGTACCAACAAAGAAAAAGGAACAGGTTTGGGACTTATCATTTGTAAAGAGTTTATTGAAATGAATAAAGGAAGTATTGAAGTTAAAAGTGAGGCCGGCAAAGGATCAAGCTTTATAATATATTTGCCAAAAAGAATACTTAGTGACTAACCTCGCATACATTCCTGATCAGCACAGTTTAAAAATGACAATAAGTATAAACGGATTTGTCCCCGGTACCGCTATTGAAACATACTAGTTTCAATATAAAATCAAAGGAATCCTTCTTCGTCCCTCTCCGGTGAAAAATTGTGAGAGCTGGGAGAGGAGATGTCTTGTAGTCGAAATTATTGTGTTTATTACAATGAAATGCAGCTTATCGCTCCTTATAATCTTATAATCTTACAATCTTACAAATCAAATTCACCGTCGAAGCGGGAATTACCACACCGGCTTTGCGCTGCCGTAGCCGGCAACCGAAGGAGCGGGGCGTGGTGATGTAAAGGGGTATGGGTATGATCTTGAAGCTTTAGAGATGGAATAAAAAGCAAAGAAATTTATAAATTAGCAGGAAAAACTTAACAATATGAATAAAACAGTCAAAAGAATTCTTTTAGGCTTCAGAGTAATTTTTGAGGGTTAGAGACTATTGTATTTTTAATATATTTCAGGAATATTTACTCATGCAAACATGCTATGAAACCCACATGTATTTGAATACACATACACAATGTCATAATAATCTGCTACATGTGGGATCCATCAAACCATTAAAATCAATCATTACAGGATGAAAAAAATTACTATTTCACTCTTTATTACTTTGCTGTCGGTAGCAGCCCATTCGCAGCTTGATGCTCAGAAAATCAAGGCAATTGACAGCCTGTTCATTTCATGGAATCAGCCCAATCATCCAGGAGGTGCAATAGGTATTGTACAGAAAGGTGAACTGGTCTATTCAAAAGCGTTTGGGCTGGCAAGCCTTGAATACCTTGTTCCGAATACAACAGGAACAAGATTTAACATTGCCTCCATCTCCAAGCAGTTCACAGCAATGGCAATAGTGAAACTTCAACTGGAGGGCAAGCTGTCTGTGGATGACGATATCAGAAAATATTTGACGGAACTCCCCGATTTCGGGCATACCGTTACATTCAGACATATGCTCCACCATACAAGCGGTATGCGCAGCCTTCATATGATGCTCGCCCTGGCCGGCTGGCGTGGTGACGACTCACGAACCAATGAAGACCTGCTGCGCTTCATGAAGAAACAACAGGAGCTGAACTTTGTCCCCGGAGCCGAATATATGTACTGTAATACCGGTTATATTTTAATGGCTATAGTAGTTGAAAAGTTGACAGGTGTGAACTTCGCTGACTATATGAAAAAGGAGATATTTGTTCCCCTTGGTATGTATGAAACCTATGTGGAAGACAGGTATAACAGAGTTGTACCGAATAATGCAACATCATATCAGGGAACAGCAACAAGAGAATTCGAAAGAGAGGTCGAATACTGGGGATATACAGGGTCAGGGAACATACACTCAACAACAGATAACCTGCTGAATTGGTTCCGTTATTTTTATTTGCCACCCGAAGGATGGGAGAAAGCTTTCGAAATGATGTTGACAGTTGATCCCTTTAATGACGGCAAACCAAATAATTATGCTTTCGGTGTCATTGTTGATAACAATAGAGATGAGAAACGAATATCACACAGTGGTTCAATTGGCGGATTCAGGGCATTTGCATGCACCTATCCTGAAAGTCAGATTGAGATAGCAGTGCTTACAAATTTCTCATCCTCAGACATTAACAGAAAAGTTAATATTATTTCAGATATTCTGTTTGAAAGATCTCCGGAAAAGAGACCGGAATTCAAACTTGAAGAAGTAATTATGGATGATTTTGTTCCGGAAGACTATACAGGAACATTTCAAATTGAAGATATGCCCAACCGCCGGTTTGAAATACTCATAAATGAGAATAATCTGTTTTACAAATTCACAGGCCAATCCAACATAAGGTTGGCAGCATCTGACAAAAATATCCTATTTAATAACAATTCCCAGACAAAAATAACATTTGACCCCTCTGATCAGGACACGATCGAATTATTCACTAACGGCAGGAATTACAAAGGGATAAAAACTATGAAATATGTTCCTGATGAAGAGGAGCTTACGAGTATAGCAGGCACATACTGGTCGCCCGAGCTTGACACATATTACAATTTCAGCTTGAAAGAAGGTAAGCTGACAGGCTATCACACACGCCATGGCGAGTTCACAGCAGAATGCCTGGAGAAGGACCTCTACGTATCCGACAGCGGGTTTATAAGCAGGATATCTATCGTCCGGGACAAAAAAGGCAGGGTTACAGGAATGAAAGTATCAAACTCCAGGGTAAGGGATCTGCGGATGGAGAAGAGGTAAGGGGGTGCTGGGTGCTGGGTGCTGGGTGCTGGGTACTGGGTACTGGGTACTGGGTACTGGGTGCTGGGTGCTGGGTGCTGGGTGCTGGGTGATGGATACTGGGTGCTGGGTACTGGGTGCTGGGTGCTGGGTGCTGGGTGCTGGGTACTGGGTACTGGGTGCTGGGT
>DATKZO010000044.1:0-34804 GCA_035527935.1 Bacteroidales bacterium | reverse complement strand
AAATTCTACAGATTTTGAGTATAAACATATTTGATAAAGAGCCTCTATATGAGCTGTTTAGCAAACCTAATCTACAACACTTCAAAGAACAAAACTATAACCAATTGAAATTGTTTGACTTATAACGAAACGCTAATGATAATATATATTTAACTCAGGACTCTTCTCCTGTAAGACCTGAAAAGAGGAAAGTTTACGGATAATCTGATAATAAATCCATCTTAAGTCATAAATTAGTGATCTTAAAGTATCATATCTATGAGTAAAATTGGATTACTACAGGTTTTGATTGTCCTGATCATCCTGACTCCCGGTTGCGGCAATTCATTTGGTCTTTAAAATCCTGTTTTATTGTCATGCAGAAGAATTAAAAACAAGTTTCCCGGCAATGAATAAAATAACCGTTATCGGCATACCGTACGATAAAAAATCTTCAACCCTGAGAGGCCCGTCCAAAGCCCCTCCCTTAATCAGAAAATGCCTTCATTCAGGTATATCAAATTATTACTCGGAGAATGGCGTAACTATTGAGAACGATCAGATTGGTGATATGGGAGATTTCGATATCGATGAGTATTTTGATATCGAAAAAATTGGGCGGCAGAGTATTAATGATCATAGCAGATTATTTACGCTTGGAGGCGATCACTCAATTACCTACCCATTACTAAGAGCCTTAAGTGGTACATATTATGATATCAGTGTTCTGCATATTGATGCCCACGCCGATCTCTATGATGAATATGGGGGTGACAGATATTCACATGCATGCCCATTTGCCCGTATTATGGAGGATGGTTTGGCGAGTCGCCTTCTTCAGGTTGGGATAAGGACCCTGAACGATCATCAGAGGGAACAGTCAGCCAGGTTTGGAACAGAGATAATTGAGATGAAGGATTTCCAGCTCAATAAAATCCCCCGTTTAACCGGCAATGTTTACCTCTCGATCGACATGGATGGTATTGATCCCGGGTTTGCCCCTGGTGTATCGCATCAGGAGCCCGGAGGATTATCTCCCAGGGATGTAATTAGTATCATAAATGGTATCAAAGGAACTATCATAGGGGCTGATCTTGTTGAATTCAATCCGCTTCTGGATTCTAACGGGATAACTGCCTCACTCGCTGTCAAACTGATGAAAGAGATCCTGGGGAAGATGCTTACCTCATGATGAGACAATCTTCCTGAATGAATTTGTTTTATTTGCTCGCTAACCCAGCCGCAAGCAGCGGGGAACCGAGTTTACGAGCCCGGCGACTTCGTCGGACGTAGCCCCGATGAACCGGGGCGAAGTTTGAAGACAATGCGCTCGCCGGGATTCAATAATCTGTATCGGTCTATTAACAATATGTTCCAGTTGTCGATTTTGAAATAGAAATGAATATGATTAAGTTTGATGGCTTCAAAAACAGATGATCAATAGAGATATGTCAGATTCAGGAGTACTTACACCATACGGAGAGAAGCAGGCACAGTTCGACAGGAAGTACCTGGAGATGGCAAATATATGGGCAAGCAATTCCTACTGTAAGCGAAGACAGGTCGGGGCTCTTATTGTTAAGGGGAAGATGATAATCTCGGATGGTTTTAATGGCACTCCTGCAGGTTTTGAGAATGTATGTGAGGATGAGGATTCCAGGACCAAACCATACGTACTTCATGCCGAGGCAAATGCCATTACCAAAGTGGCAAAATCTAACAACTCCAGTGAAAACTCCACTTTGTATGTAACATCTTCGCCATGCATGGAATGTGCAAAGCTTATTATACAATCAGGCATAAGGAGGGTGGTCTATTGTGATCAATACCGAATTACTGAAGGACTCGATCTGTTGAAAAGAGCGGGTATAGAAATTGTTTTTATCGATCTGGAAAAAGAGACTTATGAGCTACAATAATTCAAAACGAAATATATTCCTTCCGTTGGTGATCGCACTATCTGTTACCATAGGAGTTCTTATAGGAAGCATGATGCCTGGAAGAAGAGTGAACGCACCGCTAGCCGTAAAACCCAGGGCTGATAAGATCGGAAATCTTCTAAGTATAATAGATGCAAAATATGTTGATACGGTCGACAGGAATTCGATTGAAGAAAAGACTATTCCCTTTATCCTGCATGACCTTGATCCTCACTCAGTATATATTCCTGCAAGAGATCTCAGGGCAATGAATGAGCCTCTGCAGGGCAACTTCGAGGGCATTGGCGTTACCTTTAATATGCTTTCCGACACAGTTCTCATAATCAGTACGATTCCCGGAGGCCCGTCAGAAAAGGTTGGGGTAATGGCAGGTGATAAAATTATATATGTGAATGACTCGCTCATTGCCGGCCTGGGTATTGCTGATGAAGAGATAATCGGTATGCTGAAAGGCCCCAGGGGGACCGAAGTTACAATAAAGGTTTTAAGAAAGGGGAGTGAAGGACTTCTGCCCTTCACCATAAAGAGAGATAAGATACCTATTTATTCGGTTGATGTATCCTACATGATTGATGAGGAGATCGGATTTGTAAAGATAAGCCGCTTTGCCCTTACTACCTACGATGAGTTTGTTGAAGCAGTTAAGGAACTAAAACAACAGGGTATGAAAAAGCTGATCCTCGACCTTCGCGGGAATGTAGGTGGTGTAATGGATGCTGCAATACAAATAGCTGACGAATTTCTTCCGGCAGGTAAACTCATTGTATACACCGAAGGAAAGGCTTATCCACGTGAAGAGGCGATTTCGACACCAAAAGGCCTTTTTCTTGATGGTGATCTGGCAATCCTACAGGATGAATGGAGTGCTTCTGCAAGCGAAATCCTGGCAGGAGCCATTCAGGATAATGACAGAGGTGTAATCGTGGGCCGAAGGTCGTTTGGCAAAGGACTCGTTCAGGAACCAATTGTATTTTCAGATGGTTCGGCTCTGAGGCTGACCATTGCGAGGTACTACACACCCACCGGCCGTTCAATCCAGAAACCATACGACAACGGGTTTGAAGAATACAATGCAGAACTCTTTGATAGGTTCGACAGGAGGGAAAACTTTGCTGCAGACAGCATAAAAATTGCCGATACATTAAAATATGTCACTCTCCAGGGGAAGGTTGTCTATGGAGGAGGCGGGATAATGCCAGATTATTTCATACCAAGTGACACAACAGGACTAACCCGATATTATATGCGGATCCGCAATTCCGGACTGATCTACAGGTTTGCCCTTCAGTATTCGTATGATAACAGTGAGGTTCTGAAGCAATTTGATGATGTAACCGATATTGAGAAGTTTCTTGATAAGCAGGACCTGTTGACAAAGTTTTCCAGCTTTGCTGTAGAAAATGGAGTTGAGGGTAACCGCAACGATCGACAGGAATCGGCCAATATTATATCACTCCAGATCAAAGCTTATATTGCCAGGAACATCATTGACAACAAGGGCTTCTACCCCATCTGGCAGAAACTTGATACTACACTCAAGGAAGCTATAAGGATAATTGGTGAATAATAAATGGCATTAAACCCCAGGGCAAGCCACGGGGAACCGACCCGCCGACTGGTGGGGAGTTCGGCGTAGCCAATTAAACCATAACTTCTCGTCCGCCGTAGCGGAACGCGAAGGAGGATTAAACCTCCTGCCTTCCTTGGCCGGATTGGGAGTTCATTGATTAAACATTACAGGTCTGGCATCGGCAGCCACTGCATTCGTTCATCCCTGAGGAAGAATCGACATTACCATTAAATGATTGAAGGAGACTGTTGCAGTCAGGTTAGGGAAGATAACAATAACTGGTCCGTAGTAACTAATTATGAAAGTTATTCTCAAAAAATTCTCTCAATACATTTACCGTTTTCTCCTTTTCCTCAATGAATCCCAGGTGCCCTGAGTTTTCGAAGGTCACCAGTTCGGCATTTTTGGGCATTCTTATAATGATGTTGAACAGTTCATATGGAATATAATTATCCATCCTGCCAAGGATATACAGTAAAGGCACCTCTCCTTTTTCCAGCAGATCAAGTCTTGAAGGTCTGCTTATCATCCCTTTAATTAATGCAATTATTCCTTCTGCCGGTATACGCGAAGCAACTTCTTTCATATACTCCAGTTCGGTTTCGAACTTCTCAAGATTACAATCAGCAAACATTTTCGGGATGTTTACCGGATAAATAATATCCTTCTTCCCCGATTCTACTATTTTGATCTCCCGCTTCCTGTTGGCAATTACTTCATCTGTATCAGCCATAGGATGTGAGTGGAAAAGGCAATAGCACCTTAGCCTGTCAGGGAAGAGTTCAAGGAAGGCAAGTGCAACATATCCTCCCAGCGAATGGCCCACTATCATCACCTTTTCTATCGCAAGTTCATCCATCAGGCTTCGTACTGCGTCAGCCATGAACTCCATCGTATGCTCAGAACCAAATACATCCGATTCTCCGGCACCCGGAAGGTCCATTGTAATAACCCGGGAAAACCGGGCAAGTTCAGGAATAATATCCCTCCATACATCTGACGATTCAAGGTACCCGTGCAGTAACACAATCACATTCCCTTCTCCCGTGTCAGAGTAGTGTATCGTACCGGAACAGTAGCTGGTATATTTATCCATAACAGTACGGAAAATGGATCATTCTGTTTATTCTCAATAACATCTAAAATAATTCGTAGCCTAAAAATAATTAAAATATATTTGTAACAGACGATCTTAAAGTAATCCAAAACCCAAGTTCACCTATGAATAAAGTAATAACCTCATCCATTGCAAAGAAATTTGTTATGGCACTTGCAGGTCTGTTCTTACTTACTTTCCTGCCTGTACATCTATGCATCAATTTTCTGTTACTGAAGAGCGATCCCGGACCATTCAATTCAGCTGCTCATTTCATGGCCACTTTCCCTTTGATAAAGATTTTTGAAATCGTTCTTTTGGGTGCCATTTTGATTCATATTATCTATGGGATTTACCTCCAGATTCAGAATTGGATCGCCCGGCCAAAAGGCTATTTCAAACGTTTAAGATCAGAGACCTCCTTCTTTTCCCGCTTTATGATCTGGACAGGTGGCACTATTTTCATCTTTCTACTGATTCACTTCTTTAATTTCTATTTTATTAAACTTGGACTTGTAGAAGGTGATCCCGAAAATTTTTACCTGTTGGTATACCAGCTATTCAGTATCCCTGTGTATAACTTTATTTACTGGGTATGTTTCATTCTCCTGGGGCTGCATCTGTATCATGCCTTTGGATCAGCTTTCCAGACCCTTGGCTTGAATCACAGGATATGGACACCTATAGTTAATGTGATATCGTTGGTTTATGCCATCGTGATACCCGTGGGATTTGCAGTAATACCTTTTATAATTTGGATAATCAAGTAGTGAGATATAATAGAAAAAGACTAAACAATGTTTAAACTGGATTCAAAAATACCTGACGGGCCACTTGCTGAAAAGTGGACAAAATACAAGGCAGACGCAAAGCTTGTTAACCCGGCCAATAAAAAGAAACTTGATATTATAGTTGTGGGTACCGGCCTCGCAGGTGCTGGAGCAGCTTCTGCTCTGGGAGAACTTGGATATAATGTCAAGAACTTTTGCTACCAGGATTCACCCAGAAGAGCACACTCGGTTGCAGCTCAGGGAGGGATCAATGCAGCAAAGAACTATAAGAATGACGGGGATAGTGTTTACCGGTTGTTCTATGACATGATAAAGGGCGGTGATTACAGAGCTCGTGAGTCAAATGTTTACCGCGCTGCCGAAGTGAGTAATGATGTCATTGACCATTACACCGCTATTGGTGTCCCATTTGCCCGCGATTACGGTGGAAATCTCGATAACAGATCGTTCGGGGGAGTGCAGGTATCACGCACCTTTTATGCCAAAGGACAAACTGGTCAGCAATGTTTACTGGGAACCTATTCATCACTGAACCGACAGGTAAGCAAAGGAGCGGTTACGATGTACCCCCGCAGGGATATGCTCGATATTGTTCTTGTTGACGGAAAGGCCAGAGGAATAATTGCACGTAATCTTGTTACAGGCGAGATTGAGCGCCATTCTGCTCATGCCGTAGTTCTGGCAACAGGTGGGTATGGAACCGTTTATTACCTTTCGACGCTGGCAGTAAATTCAAATGCCTCGGCAGCATGGAAAGCTCATAGGAAAGGTGCATTTTTCGCTAACCCAAGTTTTGTACAGATCCATCCTACATGCATTCCTCAGCTAAACGATTACCAGTCAAAACTGACCCTGATGTCTGAGTCGTTGCGAAACGATGGACGTATTTGGGTTCCTGAGGCAAAGGCTGATAAGCGACATCCAAATGATATTCCTGAAGAAGAAAGAGACTATTACCTTGAAAGAAGATATCCTGCTTTTGGAAATCTTGTACCACGTGATGTTGCCTCAAGAGCTGCCAAGGAGAGGTGTGATGCCGGTTATGGTGTCGGAGAGACAGGTCTTGCAGTAAATCTTGACTTCCGTGATGCAATTAACAAGCAGGGGAAGAAAGCAATTGAGAATAAATACGGGAATCTGTTTGAGATGTATAATATAATAACCGGAATGGATCCTTACGAAGAACCCATGCGGATATATCCGGCCGGCCATTATACAATGGGTGGACTTTGGGTAGATTATGAGCTCATGACCACAATTCCCGGACTTTTCGCAATCGGTGAATCCAATTTCTCAGACCATGGAGCCAACAGGCTTGGAGCCAGCTCACTTATGCAGGCCTCCGGTGACGGCTATTTCATCCTTCCTTATACAATAAGCAACTACCTTGCAGATGAGATCCGGACCCCCAGGTTTGAAACATCTGCCCCGGAATTTGATGAAACCGAGAAAGAGGTAAAAGAGAGATTGAATAGGTTATTGTCAATTAATGGCTCTCAAACTGCAGCGTTTTTCCACAAAAGATTGGGCAAAATTATGTGGGACTATTGCGGAATGTCAAGAAATGAAGAGGGATTAAAGAAGGCACTTGATATGATCAAGGATCTTGAAAAAGAGTTCTGGAGCGATCTTGCAGTACCCGGAAAGAATGAGGACGTGAACATGGAGCTTGAAAAGGCCGGTCGCGTAGCCGATTATTTTGAGCTCGCAGTGCTGATGGTCACTGATGCCCTGAACCGAAAAGAATCCTGTGGAGCACACTTCAGGGAGGAAAGCCAGACCCCGGAGGGAGAAGCTATGAGAGATGATGAGAATTATATGTTTGTATCGGCCTGGGAGTTTACAGGGAAGACTGATGCTCCGAAACTGCATAAAGAGGAGCTTATATATGAAGAGGTGGAGGTAAAAGTCAGGAGTTACAAGTAATTGTTAATCCCTTATTCAACAAGAACAAAACTGAAAGATATGAAAGTTAAGCTTAAAATATGGCGACAGGCAAATGCCAAAGCCAAAGGATCATTCGTGAATTATAATTTTGATGAGGTATACCCCGAAATGTCATTTCTTGAAATGATTGATGCCTTTAACACCAAACTAATTAAGGAGGGTGGTGATCCTGTTGCATTCGACCACGACTGTCGTGAAGGAATATGCGGATCATGCGGCATGTATATAAACGGCCAACCACATGGCCCATTTCCAGGAATTACAACATGCCACCTTTCAATGCGAAAATTCAGGGAGGGAGAAACCATAGTTATTGAACCCTGGAGAGCAAAAGCATTCCCAGTCATTAAAGACCTTATTGTCGACCGGTCGGCATTTGATAAGATCCAGATCGCCGGAGGATTTATTTCAACAAATGTTGGCTCTGCACCTGAATCCCACTCGATTCCTGTGAATAAGAGTAAGTCTGATGAGGCTTTTGATTCAGCAGTTTGTATCGGATGCGGAGCATGTGTGTCGGCATGCAAAAATGCGTCGGCAATGCTTTTTGTATCAGCAAAGATCTCTCAGTTTGCACTACTCCCTCAGGGCAGAATTGAAGCCAGGCAAAGGGCCAGGGCAATGGTTGCTAAAATGGATGAACTGGGTTTTGGTAATTGCTCCAATACCGGAGCATGTGAAGCTGAATGCCCAAAAAACATCAAAATAGCAAATATTGCCAGGCTAAACAGAGAGTTTCACAAGGCTTTTTAACGGGACCGATGCCTGCTGAAAATCATGGCTATTGATCCCAGGATCGGCAGGCTCCCTGCAATGAATAACCACCAGTTAAACTTTTCCGGAAGGTATCTGGTGGCAAGGTCAAACATAGGTTCTGCTGATGGAAGATTTATCAGTTCACTTATTGAATAGTTCCTGAGGATGAACGATGAGTAATCCCATGTAAACGCAATAATCAGAATCAAGGCTCCCGCTATAAGCAAAATCCATTCTTTCAGTCTTATCCTGGTATCTATTCCCCGGTACGTAAAAAAGATGATAATACCTGAGAGGCACAGCATATAGCAACACACTATAATCGGACTCAGTACGGGACCGGTCCATGTAACAGGGATGAGAAAAAGGACATCCCAGGCAAGAATTGATTCAGGCCAACCAATTAAAAGCTTAAGGAAAACATAATAAAATATGTCCCATATGGCGAAACAATAAATAAACCAGGCAAAACGTTCGGAGGAGTTCCGGCCTGCTATCACAGCAGCTCCAGCAATCATCACCAGGGTGGCTGCCTCTCTTAATATCTCAGTAATGGCCAGGGATCCCTCCATAACAGCAAGGGGGAAATCAAAACCGCCTGGATACAGCAGGTCACGGATATAAATAACAACGGAGCTTTCAAGAAAAGCCATAGATATGCCAAATAGTGTAATCCAGATAAGAAGTCTTCCCAATCTCATTTGCATAATTTAATAATAATGCAGGATTTTGGCAAAGTATGTTTAAGAATTCTTAACACTTTCTGAAAGAAATTTGATTTATGATGATTGTTCGTTTGAGTCCAATATTCATATATTTGATCTTAAATCAAAACTTTCCAGTGATGAGAAAAAGCATTTTGTTTCTTGCAGCCTTATTGATCAGCATTTTAATTTATCCACAGGTTATCCTCAACAGGGATCCTGAAATAAAAACGATGGTAGATGAAATATCATCTGCAAATATTGAACAGGCTATTTTAAAATTAGTGGGTTTCCATACCAGGCATAACCTAAGTTCACAAGCTGACCCTGACATAGGGGTCGGTGCATCATGGCTGTGGATTAAGGAAGAGATGGAAAAATCCGTTCCCCAATCGGATGGACGTCTTTCTGTGGAATATGTGGATTATCAGGTTGGAGGTGAAGGACAGAGAATTTCAGAGGAGATATCACTTAAAAATGTTGTTGCCACTCTAAAAGGGACAGATCCTGATGACGACAGAATCCTCGCAATCAGTGCACACCTGGATACAAGGGTTGAGGGTGACAGGGACAATACGACATTTGCTCCGGGCGCCAACGATGATGGTTCGGGAGTAGCAGCCATTTTGGAACTGGTAAGGATCATGTCAGAATATGAATTCCCGGCAACCATAAAGTTTATGGTGGTTACGGGAGAAGAACACGGCCTGTATGGAGCCAGCTTCATGGCAAATAAGGCAAAGGAAGAGAATTGGAACCTCATTGCCTTGTTGAATAATGATATGATTGGCAATAGTGGATCAAGTGAAACTATCCTGAATGATAATATGAGGGTAAGGGTTTTCAGCGAAGGAATACCTGCTCTTGAAACTGAAGAGATGGCAAGATCAAGATCTTATACTTCAGGTGAAAATGATGGAAAAGCCAGACAACTTGCACGATACGTAAAAGAGATCGGTGAAAGATATGTAGATCAGCTTACTGTAACGCTTATTTTCAGGAACGACCGTTTTGGAAGGGGCGGTGATCATACTCCTTTCTGCCGACAGGGATTTACAGCCGTCAGGATCAGTGAGTTCAATGAGAACTACGATCGCACCCATAAAACACCCGGTGAGAGAAATGGTCTGATGTATGGTGATCTTCCGGAGGGTGTTGATTTTGAATATGTAAGAAAAAATGCAGGGATAAACCTGGCAACCCTGGCAAATTTAGCCTCTGCGCCGGCTGAACCAGTCAATGCAGGTATTAATGTATCCGGGATGAGTAACTTCTCAACCCTTACATGGGAAGAGCCGGAAAAAGGTAAGAAGCCCACCGGTTATTATCTTCTTATGCGTGACACTTATCAACCCCTTTGGGAAAGAAAGATATATGTTGAAGGAACTGAAATTACAGTCCCTTACTCAAAAGATAATTATTTCTTTGCCATACAATCGGTCGATAACGAGGGACATGAAAGTCTGCCGGTTTTCCCGGCACCTGCCAGAAGGGGAAGATAATTAGCTGGCACAGGTAGTCTCTACCTCAACGACGGTTTTAGGGATTGGTTTACCCAATAGCTGATGACCTTTTTCAGTTATCAAGAGGTCATCTTCAATTCTTATACCTCCGAAGCCTCTGTAGTGTTCAACATTATCGTAATTTATGAATTCAGTGTGCTTTTGTTCTGATTTCCACTTATCAATCAGTTCAGGTATGAAATAGCATCCAGGTTCAATGGTAAATACATGTCCGGCCTTATATGGCAATGCAAATCTGAGATATGCAAGTCCGAATTGGTCGCTCCGTTTAACCCTATCATTATAACCAACATAGTTTTCTCCCAGCCCTTCCATATCATGGACATCTATCCCCATCATATGGCCCAATCCATGAGGCATAAATAGCGCATGGGCTCCGGCAGCCACAGCTTCATCAACGCTCCCCTTCATCAGTCCAAGTTCTTTAAGCCCGGTTGCTATTAACCTGCATGACATCATATGAAGGTCCTTGTTCGACATGCCAGGAGCTGCAGAGTTTATTGCATCTGCATTTGCTTTGAGTACTATCTCATAGATCTCTTTCTGCTGCTGGTTGAATTTGCCCCCTACCGGAGTTGTCCGCGTAATATCAGATGAATAGTTCAGGTTGGTCTCGGCTCCTGCATCAGCGACCATCATCCTGCCCTCTCTTAGAATGTTATTGTGTGCATGATTGTGCAGGGTTTGTCCATTGATGCTCAATATAATCGGGAATGATGGCCCTTTACCCTGTGAAAGTGCCATTCCTTCCATTGCACCAAATATCTCCTGCTCCTTCATTCCTGGTTTGCACATGCGCATTGCAGTAGTATGCATGTCATATGCAATGTTTACAGCTTTTTCGATCTCTTTAATCTCATAATCCTCCTTTATCGAGCGAAGTGCGATCACAGATTTGATCAGATCGACGGATGCCTTTGATTTCATCTGGCATGGATTTTCCTTCAGTAGTGTTGCCAATGTTATTTTTGTTTCACCACGATATGGCGGAAGAAAATGTATTCGCCTGCCGGTCTTCAGAGAATCCGTGATCATATCCTCGAGCTTCGCCATCGGATAAGTGTCTTCAACTCCTGCCAATAATGCCAGCTCCTTTATTGATGGTTGAGGCCCCATCCAGATTATATCATCCACATCCACATCATTTCCGAAAATATAATCTTTACCGGTATCAAGATCAATTAATCCTGCAAGACCCTGCAGATCAAGTCCAAAAAAATAAAGAAAATCACTATCCTGCCTGAAATGGTATGGGTTGGCCGGATAGTTCATCGGGGTATCGATATTACCAAGGAAAAGTGCTAATCCTCCGGTGACTGACTCCCTAAGTAATTCCCTTCTTTTTGTATAAACTTCTGCTTTAAACATTATTATCTGTTTTTAATTGTTCACAATAATCGACAAATAAAAATACATGTAATCAAGGGCTTTACAAAATGAACTTATTAATACACATATATTTATTACCAGACAGATATCAAGACAATAGAACAACGATGTGCTCTGCAGGTTTATCAACATACTCAACAATATCCAATGTTAAAAGAAGTATTTTTCAAAAAGTATTGAATATCAATTGCGAATACTCTTGTTTTTTAAATTCAATTTAGTATATTCGCAGATAGTGTCAACAAGTTATTAACAATACTTCCTTTTTTATGCCTTACCGCCGGCTACCCAACACTGATACAGCACGGATCAGAGCCATGAAGATGGCTTATACCAAAGGGAAGGAATTACCTCCTTTTAAACTTGCATACACAGCAAAGACATTTGTGAAGCTTCAGGCTTTTCTTCCCTCATTTGAAAATATTTATCAGCTTCAGAGGCAATCGATGGCAAATCAGGCATCAAGTAACAAGGAATATCAGGAGGTTGTCAAAAAGGCCAAAACTTATATCAATCATTTTCTGCGTGTTATGAATATGGCAGTTCAGAGAGGGGATTTTAGACAAGACACACCCGATTTTTTCGGACTTATCAATGGTAAAGTTTCTTTGCCCCATATAAGCACTGAAAAGGAGATAATCAACTGGGGTAGCAGGATAATGGAAGGTGAAGCAAAACGTATAAGAGCAGGAAGGACACCTGTCACAAATCCAACAATTGCTGTAGTGAGGGTTCATTTTGAAAATTTCATGGATGCCTGGCAATATCAGAAAACTCTTAGTAAACGGACTGCCGACTACTCTTGCCAGATGGCAGAGATGCGAAAGGAGGCAGACCAGATTATCGTTGACATCTGGAATGAGGTGGAAGAAACATTCTCTGATCTTCCTGAAATATCGAAACGCATAAAGGCTGAAGCTTATGGCCTGGTTTATGTGTTTAGAAGAGGAGAACTGGAGAAGATTGAGGCACCGAGATCCGGAATGCCACTCATATGATTTCATTCCTTATACTTCTCTCTAAATAAAGTCCTTGTTACATTCATCAGGAGTAACACAAGAATCGCTGGAATAAGTATTAGCCATCCCGGGTCAGGTCCACCATCAACCATTTCCTTGTTAAGTCTATCCCATCCAACTAAATATGAACCAATTACCGGGATTACATTATTTATAAAATGTGCAAACAGAGGCAGCCATATTGTCGAGCTCCAAAGAAAGAGATAACCAAAGATCAGGCCTAAAATCAAACGAGGAATAAAACCGTAAAATTGAAGATGTACCGTACTGAATATTATGGAGGTAATCCAAACTGCAGCGTGTCCGGAATTTAACCACCTGGTTAAAATTTGCTGAATTATTCCACGGAAAAGAAATTCTTCCCCAAAGGCAGGCAGTAACGCTAAAATTATAATGTTAATTGTCAGGGGCCATAATCCTTCAGCTTCAATTAACCACCCGGTAATGCTATTTGCCTGATGCTCTTTTTTTATCATCCACTCCTCAACTCCTGATAGCCAGTCGGGCAGGGTCAATCCTGAATTCAGAATTCCTGTGGCTCCTGTGACAGGGATAATGAATATTGTGATCAGGAGTACTATAAAAAAAATGGAGAAGTCAGGCATTCGATCCATCCCCTGGTAGGCTATGATATTTCCGCTCATTAGCCAGGAGATGATAAGCGATGGTATAAGAAAAATGGAAATATGCTGAAAAACCTGAACATATTTTAGATAGTGAATCTGTCTCTCCGGGAGCAACTCTGATTCGAGGTTGATCTCGTTTAATCCAATCCCGAAGATCAGCCTGGCTGATATAATTACAATTAAAAGTGAGATTGCTGCAACACCGGTAAGAATGATAAGTGAGACTAAAAACTGAATGGAGGGTGATTGAGATTTTAGAGGGAACAGTCCGGCCGATTCTCTCATTTTACTAATTTTGCATCGAAGTTAACTATTCATGGTCACATTTAAAAGTTGAAGGTTGGTCATCGATAATATCATACTCCGCAATGAACCTCTTTTCCTGGCTCCAATGGAGGACATCACTGATCCTTCATTCAGATCGCTCTGTAAGGATTTCGGAGCAGATGTCATGTACACTGAGTTCATCTCATCCGACGGTCTTATAAGGGATGGTGCAAAAAGTGTAAAAAAGCTCAAGATTTCTGATAGCGAGCGTCCCATCGGCATTCAACTATACGGACATATAATTGAATCCATGGTTGGAGCAGCAAAAATAGCTGAATCAGCCCACCCTGACCTTATCGATATTAATTTCGGTTGCCCGGTTAAAAAGATAGCAAACAGAGGTGCTGGCTCCGGAATGATGAGGGATATATTACTAATGGTAAAAATGACAAAAGCAATTGTTGATGCTGTTAAGATCCCGGTTACCGTAAAGACAAGGCTTGGTTGGGATGATAACAGCAAAAACATTGTGGAAGTGGCTGAAAGACTACAGGACACTGGAATCAAGGGAATAACAATTCATGGCAGGACAAAGTCGCAAATGTATAAGGGTGAAGCTGACTGGACCCTGATAGGTGAGGTCAGGAATAACCCCAGAATGACAATTCCTGTTATAGGGAACGGGGATATTGACAGCCCGGTTAAAGCAAAGGAAATGTTTGACAGGTATGGAGTCGATGGTATTATGATTGGACGAGCCAGCGTGGGCAGACCATGGTTATTCAGAAATATAAGGAATTATCTTGATACAGGGGATCTCCTTCCGGAACCAGGCCTGAGTGAGAAGGTTGATCTGGCAAGATTGCACTTTGAACGATCACTGGAATATAAGACTGGTTCACGGAGTATATTTGAAATCCGGCGTCATTTTTCGAACTATTTCAAGGGATTGCCTGATTTTAAGAAAACCAGGCTAAAGTTACTTACCTCAACCGACCCGGACGAAATCTTAAACCTTCTTGAGTATATCAGAAAGAGATGGAATGATTTTGCGCCATCCATTCAGTCAAAGGGGATATATGGAATATGATTCCTACTTCTGATCGAACATATTAGCTTCGATTCTGTTCCAGCCAACTCGCCTCAAATCCCATTTGAATATAAACCAGAGAACAACAATAAACACCACTGACATCAATAGAAGACCCATGAAATCAGACCATGGATATACCTCATGTTGTCTGTAGTATGCAGGAGTTTGCAACGCAGATGATTCCTGGGTCACCAGAACTGAAAGGAAAATATTATTTACGGTATGAGCTCCCATAGCTATTTCGATACCATTATCCATAACAGTTATAAATCCGAACACTGTACCATAAATGAGATACTGGGGCATCATGGTCCAGAATCCGAACTCCTTGATCTCCGGATTAAAAGAGTGCATCAGTGCAAACAATAAAGAGGTAAACACCAGTGGTAACCATTTATTTCGAAACCACACTCCCATCCCCTGCATGAGATAGCCCCTGAAAAGCACCTCCTCAAAAATTGTCTGAAAAGGAATAAGGAGAAGAGCCACAACAAAAAGTATCAGTAGAGAGTAGGTGTTATTATTAATTGAGTAATTGTCGGGGTCTGTTTTAAGGGTATAAACCAAGTATATAACCAAAAAAAGTGACCAGACCAGCATCCCAATCAGGAACCGCGACCAGCGAACCGACCCTGAACCATTAAATATTGTTTTAAACCCTCTCTCATTAAGTGGTTTTGTAAGCAATGCAATTGTCAGTAACCCAACGATAAAGGGTATCAACACAAGTATAAATCCGGTTATAGGTTCGATCCCGTACACCGAAAGATCAGCAAAATTATCAGAGGATCTTTCCAGTAATGCAGGATCTTTCGCTGTATTAACAGCTATAATCACCACTAATGGTATCGCTCCAATAATATTTGCTGCAAGGAAGGCAGCGATAAACATTATGAAGTATCTCCAGAATTGGTTCTTTCCTTTTAAAGCTGCCTCGAAAAACATAATTTACAGGTTTTAGAATTCAGACCCATCCTTATTTGGGTAATCAATTGTATAGTGAAGTCCAAGACTCTCTTGTCGCTCATTGGCCATCTTGATGACAAGATACCCAACATTTATAAGGTTCCGTAGTTCGGAGATCTTTCTGCTCACAAAGGATTTTCTATAAAGCTCTTCGGTCTCATTATAAATAATTTCAAGTCGTGTCAGGGCTCGCTCAAGCCTGAGGTCAGATCTTACTATCCCCACATAGTTACTCATTATCATTTGCATCTCACGGTAGTTCTGCGTAACGAGCACCATCTCTTCCGGATGACTGGCACCTTTGAAATCCCATTCCGGTATACGGGTCTCAAAATTCAATTCATTGATCCTGTGTGATGAATGGACCGATGCTCTGTGAGCATAGACCACTGCCTCCATCAATGAATTGGAAGCAAGCCGGTTAGCCCCATGTAAGCCGGTCGAAGCTACTTCCCCAACCGCATACAACCTGTCAATGGTACTCTCACCATTCATATCAACTTTTATCCCTCCGCAAAGGTAGTGGGCAGCAGGGACAACCGGTATCAGGTCATTTGAAATATCAATTCCAAGAGATTCGCATTTCTTCGATATGTTTGGGAAGTTTGCCTTAAGGTCTGACTGATCAAGGTGAGTGCAATCAAGATATACAAAATCCTCTCCGCTCACCTTCATTTCATTGTCAATGGCTCTGGCAACTATGTCGCGGGGTGCCAAAGATCCCCTCTTATCGTATCGGCTCATGAATTTTTCCCCTGTTGAATTCCTTAAAATAGCCCCGTATCCTCTCAGGGCTTCAGTAATAAGGAATGAGGGCCTTACACCGGGATTATAGAGGGAGGTGGGATGGAACTGGATAAATTCCATGTTTTCAATCGTTCCCTTGGCACGGTATACCATCGCCATACCATCACCTGTCGCTATTACCGGGTTTGTAGTTGTAAGATAAAGGTTTCCAATACCTCCGGTAGCCAGTACCGTGACCCTGGAGAGCATAGTGATTACCTCTCCGGTTCCACAATTAAGCAGGTAAGCACCAAAACAGCTAATATCTGAATGGCCTCTTCTTACCAGCTCTCCAAGGTGGTGCTGTGTTAATAGATCAACGGCAAAATGATATTCAAATATTCTAATATTTGGGTGATTCTGTGCTTTCCTGGTAAGAACATCCTGGATAACCTCTCCCGTATTGTCCTTGTGATGAAGTATCCTGTGTTCAGAATGACCACCCTCTCTGGCAAGATTGAATTTGCCATCCTTATCACGGTCGAAATTAATACCCATTTCAACAAGTTCGTTGATCCTGCAAGGCGCTTCTTTGATAACCATCCTGACAACCTCCTCATTGCAAAAACCATGTCCGGCTGCTATAGTATCTTTCACATGCTTCTCTATTGTATCGGGCTGATACATTACTGATGCAATCCCTCCCTGAGCATATCGTGTGTTTGTCTCACCAATACCAACTTTACTTACAATAGTTACTTTCCCCGACTCGGCTGCTTCAAGGGCAAAGGTGAGACCGCCAATCCCTGATCCGATTACTAGAAAATCTGTTTCTAATACCATATTTAGTTCTTGAAATATAACGCACAAATATACAAAGAATCGCCAATGAACTAACCTTAAGATGAAATTGTAAAACCAAAGATTTTGGTTTACTTTTGCCACACATGTTGAAATTATTAGTATGACTCAGGAAGATACTTTTAAGAACCTTATAGCTCACTGCAAGGAATATGGTTATGTTTTTCAATCAAGCGAGATCTATGATGGTTTAAGTGCTGTTTACGATTATGGCCAGTATGGAGTTGAGTTAAAAAACAATATTAAGAAATACTGGTGGGATAGTATGGTCTTATTGAATGAAAATGTTGTTGGACTTGATTCAGCCATTTTTATGCATCCTAAAACATGGAAGGCCTCCGGACATGTTGATGCTTTCAACGATCCCCTGATTGATAACAAAGATTCGAAGAAACGTTATCGTGCTGATGTGCTTATAGAAGAGCAGTTAGCAAAATTTGAGGCGAAGATAGAGAAGGAGGTTCAAAAAGCCGAGAAAAAGTTTGGAGAGTCCTTTGACAGGAAGATGTTTGTTGAAACCAATCCAAGGGTTACTGCAAACCGCGAGAAAATGGAAGTCTTGTATGGCCGGTTCTCCAAAGCGTTAAACGATAATGATCTTGCAGAGCTTAAACAGATAATTATTGATTACGAAATAGCCTGCCCTGAGTCCGGAACAAAAAACTGGACCGACGTAAGGCAGTTTAATCTTATGTTCGCAACTGAAATAGGGTCAACTGCTGAGGGATTAATGAAGATTTATCTCCGTCCTGAGACAGCACAGGGAATATTTGTGAATTTCCTGAATGTACAGAAAACCGGAAGGATGAAAATTCCCTTTGGGATTGCTCAGATCGGGAAAGCCTTCCGCAACGAAATAGTGGCAAGGCAGTTTATTTTCAGGATGCGGGAATTTGAACAGATGGAAATGCAATTTTTCGTCAAACCCGGCACTGAACTTAAATGGTTTGAGCACTGGAAAAATATAAGAATGAATTGGCATAAGGCATTAGGATTTGGTGATGAAAATTATCGGTTCAACGACCACGACAAGCTTGCCCACTATGCCAATGCTGCCTCTGATATTGAATTCAGGTTCCCGTTCGGATTTAAAGAAGTTGAAGGCATTCATTCCCGGACTGATTTTGACTTGAGTCAGCATCAGAAATATAGTGGGAGAAAGTTGCAATATTTCGACCCCGAGACAAGTGAATCATATGTACCATTTGTGGTTGAAACATCAATTGGTGTTGACAGGATGTTTTTACAGATCATGTCAGCTGCATATTGCGGGGAGGAAATAACCAAAGATGACGGAACAACCGACACAAGGGTACTGTTAAAACTTCCGGCAGTACTGGCTCCTGTAAAACTTGCCGTGCTGCCCCTTGTAAAAAAGGATGGATTACCAGAAATATCCTGCAAAATTATCAATGACCTGAAGTTTGAATTCAACTGCCAGTATGATGAAAAAGATTCTATCGGAAGAAGATACAGGAGACAGGATGCTATCGGAACCCCATTCTGCATCACTGCTGATCACCAGACCACTCAGGATAATAGTGTAACGATAAGGTACCGCGATACAATGGAACAGGAAAGGGTACAGATAAATGTGCTGAAGGAAATTATCGGGGAAAAAGTTAATATGAGAAGCTTATTGAAGACCCTATAATTCCGGAGAGGGTTGTACAGGTTGTATAGGTTGTAGGGTTGTATGTGTCGTGGGATTTTGAGGCTGGAGAAGAATTAGGAGTTATGAATTCTTATTCGATTTATAATTTGAAATATATGAAATGGCACACCATCATTGGAAGGACCTTTTAGTATGGCAAAAAGCACATGGATTAGTTATTGAAATTTACTCAATCACATCTTCGTTTCCGGAAACGGAGAGATACAATCTGACAAGCCAGGCAAGAAAAGCTGGTAGTTCCGTACCATTAAATATTGTTGAAGGGCATTCGCGCAGTTCAGCTAAAGAATTTCAACGCTTCCTATACATCTCCAGAGGATCCATTGAGGAACTGAGATACATAATGCTCCTGGCAAAAGATTTGGATTATATAGATGATGAGATTTACCAGGATGTCGAAAAAAAATGTTCTGAGATCAGCATCCTCATCAATAAACTCATAAAATCATTTAATAAGTAATACTGCTACAACTTTACAACTTTACAACTTTTACAACTTTTACAACTTTTACAACTTTACAACTTTTACAACTTTACAACTTTACAACTTTTACAACTTTACAACTTTCACACCCAACCTTGTGCCGCACAAAATCCTCATAATCACCTATTACTGGCCTCCCTGCGGAGGTGCAGGGGTACAACGCTGGCTGAAATTTGCAAAATATCTGCCTCAGTTTGGCTGGGAGCCCTTTGTGCTGACAGTTGATCCGCGCTTTGCAACTTATCCTGCAACTGACAACACCCTGGAAGCAGAGGTCGCTGGCAAAATTAAAGTATATAAGACCCCGGCAGTGAACTATTTTTCGTTATCAGGTGCCCGCAGTTTATCCGGAACAAAAATATCGGCAGGATTTGCAGCAGGAGAAGCCAAATCATTTGGATCAAAAGTGAAAAAGTTTGTCCGTGGCAATTTTTTTATACCTGATCCGCGACGTGGGTGGAACAGGTATGCCTATAGAAAAGCCCTGGAGATAATTAAAAATGAAGGTATTGAATATGTAATTACTACCAGCCCACCACACTCTACGCAGCTAATAGGGCTAAGGTTGAAAAAGAAACTCCAGAACCTTAAGTGGATCGTCGATTTTAGGGATCCCTGGACAGATATTTATTATTACAATATGTTCCATCACACTCTGCCCGCCCTGATCATTGACAGACTTTATGAAAAAACTGTATTGAAAACGGCCGACCTGGTTTTAACGGTTGGAGACTCTATGGCAAAACTGCTGAGAGATAAAGCAGAAATTCCAACAGACAGGGTCAGGGTTCTTACAAACGGGTATGACGAAGCTGATTTTGCAGGGTTGAAACCATCCAGGGAGGAAGAAGATTTTATTATAACATACGTTGGTACAATTTCGGGCCATTATCCGCTGGAAGGATTCCTTTTGTCTGTAAGAAGCCTGGTCGACAATTTTAATAAGCGGATAATTCTGAAATTTGTAGGCCATATCAGCGAACAGCAAAGATCGAGGGCACTCGCAATGATGGGAAAGACAAATGTCCAATTTATTCCTTATGCCGACCACAGGGAATCTATTCAGCATATGCTTGACAGTGATATTCTATTGATGGTTATTCCCGACCACACACGAAACAGACTTATCATTACCGGAAAGCTTTTTGAATACTTGAGAACCGGAAATCAAATTCTGTGCCTGGGACCTCCTGATGGAGATGCAGTTGGTATAATAATAGAAGCAGGTGCAGGTGCGACAATCCAATATAATGATATTGAGGAGATTACATCATTCATCAAATGTGTAACAAAAGATCGTCCATCATATTCACCTCCGAAATTATACAACCGTATGGACATAACTGAGACTCTCATAAATTTATTGATAGAGATCTGAGTAGATTTCAGGCTCACTTGGAAAAATCGTATAAACCACCATGAATCAAAATAAAATAAATTATGTCCTGGATATATTCAAGAAAATATATGATACACCTGACTTATATGATTATTTAAGTTATACTGATTGCACACTTACTTCTTCCGGAGTTCTAGTAAAACAAAGTGAACAATCAATCAATCTCTTCTCCAAGAATGAATTATTTGATTTGAAAACCGTTGCATATGCAGATTGGGATGACAGGAGCCTTCCATTTTTACTTAATTCTTCATCTGATTTAATCCAGGAGGTTTTTACTGTAAAAGATAATCTTGTAATAATAAATTATGATATTATTGCCGCATCATTCTACCTTCTAAGTGGCTGGCAGGAGTTATCACCAAATAATTACGATCAGCACAATAGATTCAAATACTCCGGTAGTATCCAAAAGGTACTTGGATTCACAAGGATCCCCCTGGTAAATTATTACTTTGATATTCTCAAAACAGCTTTGGAGAAATTCCTTAATAAAAGAATAAAAATGAGGTCCTCCAGCATTCAGGACATCATGGTTTTCCTTACTCATGATATTGATATCATTAACAGAATATGGTTTGAAGATACGATGTCATCTATCCGGAAGAAAGAATTCCTGAATATCCCTGCTATTTTCATATCAGGATTCCGGGGAAAGATTCAAAAATCACTGATCAGAAAGATTCTTGAGATAGAAAGCTCATTATCTGTGAAGTCTACTTTCTTCATGCTTGGTAAGAAAGGAACAACCAATAATATTAAATGTGCCGATTATAAGCTTACCAGTAAAGGAGTAAGAGAGATTATCGCGGCAATAAGAGAAAATGGATCCGAAGTAGCTCTGCATGGCTCTCCCGGAACAGAGACAAACCGTAATCTATTGAAGAGTGAGCTGTCTATGATTGATCCGGAACCGAAAGGAAACAGGTTTCACTTCCTTTTATTCAAGTCGGGTAACACAGCTGCTGCACTTCAGGCAGCAGGTATAAAGTATGACAGTACTCTGGGGTTTGCTGAAGATATTGGCTTCAGGAACTCATTCTGTCACCCATTCTATCTTTACGATATTGAAAACGACAGGCCAACGGAAGTTATTGAGATCCCTCTGATTGTAATGGACACAACACTTAGAAGGAAAGAATACCTGGGATCAGGGACACAGAGTATTGAAGAGATCCGACAATTGATAAGAGAAATAAAAAAATTTGGTGGTGTATTTACGCTTCTTTGGCACAACAACTATTTTTCCGGATACAAACACAGCGGATTCCGTGAAATGTATGGTGAAATTATTGCTTCTCTGAAAGAAGCAGAGGCAGTCTTTCTGACAGGTTCTGAAATCTCAGATAGATACCGGGATTTTTAAGCAAACTGATATGCCAACTTTAGAACCGGATTGTCTATCCTGTAAACTCTGAAATAAGGATATTGTATCGCACCAAATTGTCGGAATGATTTTTCAACCGACTCATCCATACTTCCTTCAAAGTCAAACTTATTTACTTTATTGCTCAGGAGTTTGATCAATTCCCATACCAGAAGACTAGCTGAACCACTGTTCCTGTAATCTTTATCGATTGTGCTTATCAAATCATAGGCACTATTGTCATCCCATACACAAAAGATTGCACTATGAATAACTTTATCATCGTCAACTGCATATATAGTCCTACCAGCATTATTAGTATAAGCTGACTCATACAATCTTTTAAAAGTTTCAAATGAATATACAATTCTTGACCTATGTTGTTTCAAAGTATAGTGATGGAGATTGTAAAAATCCTTGGGAGAAAGGTCAAATTTTACATCCAGTAACTTTTCTGACTTTCTTATATTTTTTTGCTTTGCATGTGAGAAGTTGTCGAAAACCTTACCAGCATCAGATATATCCTCTATAACATAGGTATACCTCGTTGTTTGCCGGTAGCCATTCCAGAAAAATGGGAGCCAGTTGGTTGCTGAATAGTGAAAATTGTGAAACTGGGCTCCTACCTTTGGTAAAATTGAGATAAAGTAGGAATATATTTTCTTTTCAAGGCTTAATTTATTGTTACTGCTCAGGTTCACCGGATACTTTATATAAATCCCCAATGCCTGGGTTAATATTGGCATTTTAATTACCTTGCTGAACAACTTTCTTGTTAAATAGTATGGCATTGATGCAATCAATTCATCGGCTTCATGGTACAGCAGGACATCCCAGTTTTCTTCGCCACATACTGCATCAAGCCACCATGGCTTTGAGTAAACAGGAATCCCTGTTTCACTATTACAGAATTCAAAATATAATTCCTTCCTTCGCTTTTCAATCATATATTCCTATGATTATTTCTAGCTATTAATTCTTTCTACTTTTCTTTTCTTTATTCCTAAAACTACTTTTATACAGTGCTTCTCAATTGGAATGAAACCTGCTTTCAATATGCCTTTGACTGAAGATTCATTGTTTTGACTTGTTGCAATTAAGATCTTTTTTGATGATTTGTATTTTTCTGCGATATATGATAATACAAATGGATATATATTTTTCCCTCTCATGTCAGGAGCTGTGGCACAATCATGAATATAGACATCCTGCTCATTGATATTTATTTGTAAGAACTTGTATAACAACGCTTTACCCTTGGTATCTTTTATCCATGACCGGTGAACACATTTCCCATCCACATATCCAAGAATCCCCTTTTCGCCTTTTAAATACATTCTGGTCATATAATTATAGCTGGATCTCGATTCAAAGGCTAAAGCATCCATTAAATTGTGTTCATCCACTTCAACCAGAGTTGCCTCTGAGTCAATCTTAATCAAATTTTTATGTCTATACAGCATTATTGACTCGTCAAGATAGATTCTGGACCTGATGAAATTATATATGAGCTTTATGAACCTCGTCATAACTAATTTTGTATGAATTTAATAAAATTAGAACAAATACATTTAGTAACTATCTAATAAACTCAACGATAATTAGATTAATCAAGAAACCAGGATATGTACCTAATAGCTTTTTGGCCGATGCATCAATGTCCTTAATAATTACTTCTTTCGTTTTACTATCTTTAGGCCATGAAAATCTTGATGGTGCTTGAATCAATTTTCACAGGAGATACGAGGGTTGAAAATGAAGCTTTGAGCCTGATATCTGATGGACATGATGTGAGCATTATATGCTATAGCGAAACCAAAAGAACCTACACAGAAACCCATCGAAACATATCATTGTTCAGAATTGGAATATCCCCATTTATTAAGAAAAGCAGCATAGGTGCTTTGAGGTTTCCTATATATTTTAAGTTCTGGACAAAGGAAATCAAAAGGATACTATCTCTGTATGACTTTCATGCAATTCATATTCATGACCTTCCCCTGATTAAAATAGGTTATGATATTGCAAATGAATATAATCTCAAACTTGTTCTGGATCTCCATGAAAATTTTCCAGCCCTTCTGAATATCTCTGAACATACCAAGACATTTTTGGGAAGGCTATTATGTTCAATACCACAATGGGAAGAATATGAAATAGAATATGTGAATAAGGTTGACAATATAATAGTAGTTATCGAGGAGGCCAGGGAAAGATTAATCAGTCTTGGTGCCGATACTAATAAGATCAAGGTTGTAAGTAACTACCTTAAAACGGAGACTTTCAAGAAGGTCAAGAAAAAACCCTTTAATAATGATAGAATAACTTTTATCTACCTGGGTGGTGTTACCTATCACAGAGGTTTGCAATTTGTAATTGAGGCTACAAAGAAACTAAAGAACTATTCGGATAGGTTCAATATCCTGATTATTGGTGATGGCAGGTTTGTACCTACGCTAAAGATAATGGTAAGAAAATATGAACTTCATAATGTTGAATTTACAGGTTGGCTCGCTGAAAGCGATTCATTTGAAAAACTTGGTGAGGGCGACATTGCAATAATTCCTCATATCAAATCTGCTCACACCGATAATACAATACCTCATAAATTATTCTTCTATATGTACTATGGATTCCCTGTGATCTCATCTGATTGCATGCCTATTAAGAGGATAATAGAAGAATCCAATGCTGGATTAACTTTTCCAAGTGGTAATTCAGAAATGCTGGCTTCACTTATGGAAAAGTTTATTCTGAGTCCTCAATTGATCAATGATTATTCATCATCCACTCATGCTGTGGAAAAAAAATATAACTGGGAAATTGAATCAGTAAAGCTTAAAGGTATTTATAAAGATCTTAATCAGACGTGAACATATGCGATTTTATCCTTCGATTGGGGACAGATATATAACCACTCTTGAGTTTATTGAAAAAGTAATCCCAGGGGGAAGTAGAATCCTAGACCTCGGAACACGAAATAAATTTACAGAATTATTAACTGATTCTGGTTTTATTCTTCATAATACGGGAGGAGAAGACCTTGATGAAAATCCACTTTTTGTCCGTAGTTTTGAGGTTGATGCAGTAACCGCCCTGGAGATCCTCGAGCACCTTGTCTCTCCATATGTTTTACTTAAGAATTTACCGTCTAACCGGTTGGTTGCAACCGTTCCGCTAAGATTGTGGTTTGCGAAAGCGTATAATAATAGTGCGGACCTATGGGATCGGCATTACCATGAATTTGAAGACTGGCAATTTGACTGGTTACTCGAAAAGGCAGGTTGGAAGATAATCGAAAGGAGGAAGTGGACCAGTCCTTCTTCAAGGTTAGGATTCAGGACAATCCTCAGGTGGCTTACACCAAGGTATTATGGAGTATATGCTGAAAGGTAAGGCTAGAGGTTTCTGATCTTTCGGAGAAACTGGTTCCATATATTTACAGCTTCATCAGACAGCCTGAAGCCTACAGTTGCTATCAGAAATAATATTGCTATAAATCCGCTTCTGACCATAATATCAGGTATAAGTTTCATCTCCGGTATTAATAATGAGATAGCCCATACAGCAATAGATACCACAATTGCTAATAGGTGCTGAAGTGAAAATGGCCATAAGCCAAATCTAAATTTCAAAATTATTAGTGTCAGGGATGTAAAAACAAACATAGATATAAGAGACGCAATTGCAGCACCGGTCATTCCCAATGGTGGGATTAATAATATGTTTGTTGATATAACCAGAATTATTAAAACCAGCATCAGGTATGTCTGGTACCTGTACAGTGATGAAGTTCCCAGGATATACTGACTGGCGCCGGTCGATACATTTATCAGGTTAGCAATACCAAAATATATAATTACCATCTCTCCTGCTCTATAAGCATCCGGTAATAGTCTGAAAATATTATTTAGATTCCCAATAATCCCTACAACTATCAGAAGCCCAATAACAAATTGATTAATACTGCTCTTCCTGTAAACTATTGATATCTCTTCAATATCATTTCGTTTCCAGGCTTCTGCAATTACAGGTACTGCTATTTTCCCCAATGACCTTGCAGGAATCAGTATTAAAGTGGCAAAATAGACTGATATGGAGTATATCCCTGCATTACCGAGACCTTCATAATTATTTACCATATATTTATCGATATTGGTAAGGGCAATACCACTCAATCCTGCAATAATACCATAGCCACAAAGGCTCAAAATCTGTTTTACCATATTTTTGTCCAGCGTCTTACTGAACCCCCTGAATTTGAATTCGCGCTTGGCGATCAGATATATTATTATGATTAATGCAGGTATAGCCTGTGATAAGACAAACAGGGATACATATTGGGTGAAATCAATCATTTTGAAATAAAACAGTATAATAAGCAGCAGGTTTAATAGGCGCAGTAAAACCTCTCTCAGAAAAATCCCGATAGAGGCATTGAATAATACCTTACAATAACCATCCAGAAGGTTAAGTAAAATTATAAATCCCAGGAGGATTGGAATATAATATGCAAATTCAGATAGTAAAATTGACTTCTCTGTATTATTCTCAATAAAGGTGGGAAGGTAGAAACTGAGAATTATTACTGAAATCACAAAACCAGCTGCAGTGATAAGGAATGCAAGTGAAAGGAATCCTTTATGGCCGGCTGAAGTATCTCTGAAGTATGGAAATAGCCTGTTTGTTACATTGCTGAAACCGAGGCTCCCAAGCTGAGCTAAAATTGTTGCAACTGCAATAATTACCTGCGTGAGTCCAATCTGATCAAGGGTGAATATTAGGGGTGAGAGAATAGCAAGGTTTACAAAACCGATTATTACTCCAATGTATGAATAGGCCGATCCCTTAATTGTTTGTTGCTGAATTATTCCCAAGCCAGCTATTTAATTAAAAAGATTATTTTTGTAACACCACAAATATACACTATTATCAATATACTTTAATATGTCAATACTGTCAGCCAGAGGCAAATTATTACCTCATCTTACTGCCGTCATCATCTTTATTATCGTTACCCTGCTCTATTTTTCACCTGTCCTTGACAATAAAGCACTGTTAACTAATGACACAACCGTTTTTAAAGGAATCTCAAGAGAGATAGTTGAGTTCAGGGAGGAGTATGATGAAGAGCCCTTATGGACAAACTCATTGTTTTCGGGGATGCCGGCATATTTAATCTCAACACAATTCACGGGAAATCTGGTAAAACCTCTGTATAACCTGCTCAGATCGCCGGGAATACCTGTTGCTCCAATGATACTTCTGATGGTAGGATTCTATATCCTGCTGCTTTCATTCAGGGTGAATCCCTGGCTGGCAATAGCCGGGGCAATAGCATACGGATTCTCAACATACCTGTTTACACTGTTTGCAGCCGGTCACAATACCAAAATAATGGCTCTTTCGTATGCTGCACCTTTAATAGCGAGTATTGTATATTCCTACCGCAGAAACCGGTTAATGGGGTCGGCGCTTACTGCACTCTTCCTCTCGATCGAGATAATTGCTAATCATCTGCAGATTACCTACTATCTGTTTCTTACTTTACTGATATTTGGAATTGTTGAACTTGCCGATTCAATAAAAAAGCATACTCTGCCCGATTTCCTTAAAACAACTTTCGCGCTATTGGTAGCTGCCATTTTAGCCCTGGCAGTAAATTTTGCCAGTTTATACACTACCTGGGAATACAGCAAATACTCAATAAGAGGCAAGTCGGAACTTACTTCGCAATTGGATGATAAAACAACGGGGCTTGATAAGTCGTATGCAACCGATTACAGCTATGGAATAGATGAAACACTGACATTGCTGATTCCAAACATGAAAGGTGGTGCAAGCATCCCCTTCAGCAGGGATTCTGAAGTGGTTAAAGTACTGAGACAGAATAATTTTGGTCAGTATGCAACACAATTCAGGCAATACTGGGGTAACCAACCTCAGACCAGCGGACCCAGGTATGTCGGTGCTATTGTTTTCTTACTTTTTATAATGGGGACTGTGCTGATTAAGGGGCCAGATAAATGGTGGCTGTTGTCAGCTACTATTCTGGCAATTTTGCTTGCATGGGGCAAGAATTTCATGTTCCTTACAAACCTGTTCCTGGACTATTTCCCTGGATACAATAAATTCAGGGCAGTAACCACAATACTGGTTATAGCAGAATTCTGCTTTCCTCTGCTGGCAATCCTTACACTGGACAAAATATTTAAAAATGAAGTAAATAAACAGGATCTCATTAAGGCATTGAAAATAGGCGTTGGAGCAACAGGAGGAATCCTTTTGCTATTTATACTGTTCCCAGGGATCGCTGGGCCCTTTCTCTCCCCGGCTGAGACCGACTTACCGGACTGGCTTAAGAATGCGCTAATCTCAGATCGAAAAGATATGCTGATGGCAGACGCGCTTAAATCATTTGCACTGGTTCTTGCTGCCGGATTGATCATTTACGTTGCATATTTTAAGAAATTTCAAATCAGGTATGCTATTGGTCTTATAGCGTTCCTTGTTCTGATCGACATGTGGACAGTCGGCAAAAGATATCTTAATAATGATAACTTCATAAGAAAACCAGACCTCCTCAACAATCTAAGTGCAACTTTAGCAGATAATTACATCCATCAGGACACATCTCAGTATCGCGTTCTCAATCTTTCAGTTTATAATCCCTTTGCTGATGGAACCACATCATACCAGCATCAATCGATAGGTGGATATCATGGAGCCAAAATTCGCAGGTACCAGGATCTTATTGAGAATTCTATTTCAAGGGATGTTACAATGCTTTCAAATTCTCTGAACAGTGTTACAAGTATCGATCAACTGGAAGATGTTTTCAAACCATTGAACTCTCTTAATATGCTCAATACAAGGTATATCATCATTAACCCGGCCAATCAGCCTCTTGTTAATCCTGATGCACTTGGGAACGCATGGTTTGTTCACAGTTACATTCTTGCTGAAAACGCAGATCAGGAGCTGTCGAAGGTGAATAATATTAATCCGGCGGTCGAGACTGTTGTTGACCAAAGATTTGCTGATTTAATTACCGAAAGTACATACAAGGTGGATTCATTAGACAATATTAAACTTGTCTCCTACAAACCCAATGAGCTTATTTATTATTATTCAGCCACAGACAGTCAGTTTGCTGTTTTTTCAGAAATATATTATCCTGAAGGATGGAATGCTTACCTTGATGGTCAACCTGTTGACCATTTCAGGGCAAACTATGTTTTAAGAGCAATGATATTACCTGAAGGAAGTCATACAGTAACATTCAGATTCGAACCTGACTCTTATAAGCTCGGGAACAAAGTTTCTCTTGCCGGATCAGTGTCGTTGATCCTGCTGTTTTTAGGTTCGATGTATATTTCCCTGAGAAGAAAGAAAGATAATTAGGATGACAGAATTCAAAGGGTGCCATAACTGCGGGAGCAAGGATAATTCTGTGTTTATCCATTGTAGGGATTTCTTTCTGTCCGGTGAGGATTTCAATATTGAAAAATGTAACTCCTGTGGTTTTGTATTCACTGCCAATATCCCATCTGAAGAAGTTATCCAAAAATACTACAGATCAAAATCATATATATCTCATTCCGATACCAGGCGGGGATTGACAAACAGGTTATACCATATTGTAAGGGGTTGGATGCTTGGAAGAAAATTGAGGTTACTCAAGAAAGCGTCAGGAAAAAAAGTAGCAAAGGTGCTCGACATTGGGTCTGGCACGGGCTATTTTCAGGTCTATCTCACCAGGAAAGGCTGGTCAGTGACTGGGATCGAGATTAACAGTGATACGCGGGAATACGCTAAGAAGAATTTTTCAGTAGAGTCTTACAGCCCTGACCGAATGAATCAGCTTGATGCTACCAGCTTTGATTTTATCACCATGTGGCATACACTTGAGCATTTTCACGATCCTGAATATTACCTTAAACCTGCACGGGAAATTCTTAAAGATGATGGGTATCTTATTATAGCATTACCAAACCACAATTCATTTGATTCGGAGTTTTACGGAAAATATTGGGCCGCATGGGATGTTCCAAGACACCTGTGGCATTTTAATCCCTCATCTATTTCAACTTTTATTGAAAAATTCGGATTTAAACTGAGGTCGGCTCATCGTCTGCCATTTGATTCTTTCTATATTTCGTTATTGAGCGAGAGATACAGAAAGTCGGTATTTCCTGTTATTCAGGGATCACTGATCGGGTTTGTTTCATGGATCACTTCTTTACTTCGGAAGAAGAAGTCAAGCTCGCTGATCTATATCTTTGAAAAGGTTCATTCCTAATACCTGTCAAGCCACCTGTAGCGCCTTGCGCTTGATCCCAGTTTCATTGCCAGCATTATTTCGTGGGACCCGTAAGTTACACTCTGGATCTGGTTGAAGGAAAAATCGAATGAATAACCAAAATAAATCATATCGAACCTTGCACCCACTGAGGCAATTAGTGCATTTCCTGTTCTGAATGACAATCCGGTCCAGAAATCCTCCTTGAATAAATATTTCACTCCAATATCAATCTGAGGATGTAGTTGTTCCGACATTCTGAACATAAAGTTTGGCTGAATATCACTTTGCACCGAAATTTGGAAAGTATAGGCCCCAAAAAGATAATAGTGCCTTAAGAGGGCAAGATTGTCAAATCCCGGATTACCGATCTTCACGTAGGATTGAAATAATTGCTCTACCGATAATCCAAAATTATAACGATAATTCAACAGGTAGATCCCAAAGTTAGCATCGGGAATAAAAACACCTTTTCTCAAGTCGCTGTAAAGGATTGGATCATCCGGATCTTCAAATGCTATCTGATCTTCATTTATCCTGAAATGGAATGCTGTGGCCGATAGCCCGAATGATAACTGAGTTTGTCCACCTCTTAGCCACAAATGATATGAGTATGATCCCTGTAATCCTGTTCTGTTTACCAATCCATTCCTATCACTGAAAACGTATCCTCCTATGCCAACTCTACCATCACGGCTCGGTCTGTATAACTTCCTTCTGACACTGGTGTTTTTCAAAATATAGCTTCGCTTCAGGAGCCTTGTCTGGTAACTGAACGAATATGTTCTTGGGGCACCGGAATATCCCAGCCACTGCTCTCTTGCTGTCAGATTGAAGCTTGTATAACCGTCACTGCCAGCCACTGCCGGATTTAACAGGTACTGATTAAAAAGGTACTGACTATATAAGGGTAACTGCTGCGCTTTGCAGGCACCTGCCAACAAGAAACAAACCACAATATATGTCAGGTATTTTTTCATCAATCCGTAAAGATAATATTATCTGATTATCGTTATATGTCCAACAATTGGCTGAGTGCCATTATTAAGATCTATTATATAATGATATGAGTCAATTGGAAGCATTCTTCCTCTACTGGTTCCATTCCATGGTTGTGGATATCCCTTCTCCGATGCCCATACGAGTTCGCCCCACCTGTTGAATATTTTGATTTCTGCATCTGGATAAAGATCAATCAGGTCTATGTTCCATACATCATTTATGTTATCTCCATTCGGAGATATTGCGTTGGGGATGGTCAGGCAATTATTCTTCTCGGATGTGACTATTATTGTATCAGTTTCTGAACATCCGTTGTCATCTGTTACAATAACCCGGTACTGCCCGGCCGAAACATCACCGATTGTACTGCTTGTACGGTTATCCCACCATAGATAGTAATAATCGGATACTGCATACCCACCTTGAGTAGAAAGGATTATCGCACCATCAGGCATATCGATACAATAAGGTTGTTCAACAGTCGCCGTAATCACTATTGGTTCTGGTTGTGTCAGTTCTATGATCGTATCCCGTGAACAATTGTTGTCATCAACAATTAACAATCCATATGCGCCTGCTGACAGATTATCCCTGAATTTATTCTGATTCCCGTCTGTCCAGAAGTAACGTGTATTACCTATGGAATTAACTGGAATAACATCGATAGTTCCAGTACTGTCGCCATAGCAATTAATATTAAATCCGCCATAATCAGTAAGGGAAACATCAACATCAATGCCGATCTGATTTTGCTGTGATAATATAGTTGTGTCAGATACTGTGCATTGGTTCATATCAGTAATGGAAATTATATATTGCCCGGCAACCAGGTCCGAAATTGATCCTTCTGATGAGGTAAATCCTCCCGTGCCAGTCCATGAATAAATAAATGGCGAGTCACCACTGGTCATCTCAATACTGATCCAACCATCGTCAACTCCGAAACAGCTTATATTGAAGCCATTGTAATCAGAAATTGTCTTATTCAGTATCAATGGAGGTGGCAGTAGTATATCAACAGAATCTTCGATCTGACAACCATATATATCTGTTACTATAACATAATACCTGCCTTCTGTAAGACCTGCTTGATTCTGGCTGCTGCTGCCATTTGACCAACTGAAACTATATGGAGCTCCACCACCGGATATTGAAAGGTCAATAGTACCATTGTCCATCCCTGGCTCCTCACAGGTAATATTTACCGGAGTCAGTAATAAGGTCAGAGGTTCAGGCTCTGTAAGTACAATACTGTCATCGACCGAACATCCATTCAGATCAGTTACGGTAGTATAATATGTACCTGCTGTTAATCCTGTCTGATCTTCTGAACTCTGAACGATTCCGGAGCCTGTTTCAGTGGTCCATGTATACTGGTATCCTGTCGTACTTCCGCCTGTAGCAGTCAGATCAACATCAGCAGTACCCCCGTTGCAGAAAATATTGTATAACCCGTCAGGTGTACTTGTCGGATTAAAGACCAGCTCAAGAGTATCAGGTTGTGTAAGATCATAGTCAAACTGCCTGGTGCATCCATTTTCATCTGTTACAATCAGAGTGTACAACCCAGATATAAGTCCTTCCTGATCCTCCTGACCCTGAACTATAGCGCTGCCGAATGGTCCCGTCCAGTCATAGTCCATATTACCTGATCCCCCTTCAAATTCGGGATCTATGCTTCCATCAGAGTAATTATAGCAGGAAATGTTGAAATTACCATCAGGACTGAGTGATAGGGTTGAACTAACCAATGTAATTCCTTCAGGTTCCTTTAGTGTCACGCTGTCGATCATAACACAACCGAGGCCGTCAGTCACCCTCAAATAATAAGTCCCTGAAGGAAGATTAATGATGCTATCAAGCGTATTATCTCCGGTGATTGATCCATCAAAGGTATACCAGAAATATACATAGTCCCCAACACCTCCATTTATAGTTGCCTTTATTTTACCATCATAATATGTCTTGCATGAAATATTATAACCGGTATAATCGCTCAGTTCGAAGTTTGCAGTAATTGGGAGAGGAGCAAATACATAAGTATCCCTGAAACCGTAGCATCCATTTAAGTCTCTGACATAAAGCTCATACCTTCCAGGAGGAAGGTTATAAATCGTATCATAAGTTAACGGGTCGAGAGTATTATAGGTGTTACTTAAAATTCCTGTGACAAGAGTGTCACCATCATTGTCAAGAAGCCAGTAATTGTACGGATAATCACCTCCCGACTCAACAAATATGAAGATCTTACCATCATCAGAATCAATGCATGTAGTATGAGCCATGAAATAAGTAGGTTCAATTACAGGATCAAATACCAGACTGATAGGTGCCTTGGTGTGAATTTCCTGCTGATAGCCATAACAACCCAGGTTATCGGTAACAGTGGCAGTATACAAACCTCCTGGTCTGCCACTGATATCAAGCACATCGTAAGCACTGAAACCGAACGGGCCTGTCCACGTTATTGCCAATGGTTCTGTTCCCCTTGATACAATAGCACTTAAAGCAAGGTCGGATCCACCTCCGCATGTTAATGGATTAGTAACAATAATATCATGTATAGGGATTGGATGTATTTTGACCTCCGATGTTTCGATAATACCGGCAGCACAACCGGTCCCAACTGATCTTGGGAGTGTATAGTAATATACAGATTGTACGGTATCGGTATTATTGTCATAGTTGAACATAATGATATATCCCGGAGGAAGGTCATTTCCAGGATTAGTATCACCAGTAACATCACCTGGCAGTCCTGTAACTGAAACAGTGTAATCAAATCTGATCAATCCATGAGTCATAACTGTTGGAGTAGTCAATTCAACCTCGGTACTTTCACCGAAACAGATCTTGTCAGCTAATACTACTGGAATGACCCTTGGTGTCGGATTGATCCATACTTTAACTGTATCAATTACACCAGGGCATTTTTGATTACCGTAAGGATCGAGTAATGCAGGTTTAAATACATATTCTATCATCCTGGCCGTATCACCGGTGTTGGTTATAGATTCATTTATAACATCAGTTACAACCATTCCGTACCGTGGTGTGTAACCAGATACTTCCGGGTAATTATTTATAATTTCTAAGTTAAATTCTATGCCTATTGTAGGCACATTTGGTGTAACCATGGTTATAATTACATTATCGGTATTACATAGAGTATCATTTACAATTGTTGTGAAAACTCTGGCCGTAGGCTCTACCCAGATATCTACTACTATCGGTGTGCCCGAACATTCATTATTGTCGTTATTGTTTATAGTCCATGGCGTGATGGTGTACTGAACAAGCTGCTTGTCGGGGGAGATGTTGTC
>DATKZO010000043.1:0-4787 GCA_035527935.1 Bacteroidales bacterium | reverse complement strand
TTCACTATACCCGTGATTAAGGGGGATCCAAAAAACATGCTCAATTCTCCGAGAAAAGCTGTCCTTTCCGAATCAACCGCAAAGAAAATATTTGGAGACGAAGATCCGATTGATAAGGCAATTAAAATTGGGGACGACACAGCAAGATATATCATCTCGGGCATCATGACGGATGTCCCGGGCAGCTCTCACTTTGACGCACATATATTGACGTCTTTCATGACCAATCCCAGATCACAAAATCCAATCTGGCTTAGCAACAGTTTCAGCACTTATTTGCTGTTAAAGCCTAACTCAAGCTATATAACTGTTAATGATAAGATACCTGCAATGCTCGAGAAATATGTAGGGCCGGAAGTCAAGCAATTTATGGGAATTTCTCTAGAAGATTTTGCCTCACAGGGCAATAAGTATATGTATTTCCTTCAAAACCTTACTGATATTCATCTTGATCCCTCAATCCAACAGGAGTTCAAAGCAGCCAGCGATCCGAAATACCTTTATATTTTCGGAAGCATTGCTTTACTTATTGTCCTGATTGCAGCTATTAATTTCATGAATCTCGCAACAGCCCAGGCAACCAGAAGGGCAAAAGAAGTAGGGATCAAAAAAGTGGGAGGATCAACACGCGGGATGCTTGTTTCACAATTCCTTTCCGAAGCATTCATCCTGTCATTCCTGGCTCTGATACTTGCTATGGTCATTATTTGGCTCACACTCCCGTATTTCAATAACCTGCTCGGGACACAGCTTAAGCTGAATCTGTTTACGCAATGGTACACTATTCCGGGATTAATTGTATTCACGATCCTGGTTGGATTCCTTTCCGGAAGCTATCCTGCTTTTTTTCTTTCTTCTTTCAATCCTATTGATGTCCTGAAAGGCAGTGTAAAAGGTAGCATGCAAAATGGCAGGTTAAGAAAAATACTTGTGGTTTTTCAGTTTGCCACATCAATTCTTCTCATCACAGGGACCCTGGTAATGTACCGCCAGATATTCTTCATGCTCAACAAGGATGTAGGATTCAACAAGGAGCAGATGCTTGTTATAAACAGGGCTCAGGCGCTTGAGACGCGTGTGGAGGCATTCAAGGATGCTGTTAAAGAGCTCCCCGGGGTGATCAATATTGCCAGCTCAACCGCACTTCCCGGCCGTAATAACAACGTTAATGGTTACGGTCTTGAAGGCAGGAAGGATGAGTCATTTCTTATGACAACCAACTGGATCGACTACGATTTTATCAATACTTTTGGTATGACACTTACCGAGGGACGTAATTTCGATAGATCTTTCACTACTGACCGTGATGCTTGTTTAATAAATGAAAGTACTGCCAGAAATTTTGGAATTACCGACATTGAGAATACTCGATTCATGGCACCCAGTGAATCAGGAACCTTTAGATACTTACAGGTAATTGGTATTGTTAAGAATTTCAATTTTGAATCCCTCCGTAATCCCATACAGCCATATGTCTTTGTCTTCAAAGGAGATGACAACCTGTGGGGATATGTGACCGTAAGGCTGTCTGCTCAAAACTATCAGAGAACCATCACTGAGATTGAAAACAGATGGAAGGAGTTTACTTCAAATGATCCCATGCAATATTACTTTGTTGATGAGGATTTTGAGCAGATGTACAGCCAGGAAAAACAGAACGCACAGCTTGCGGTAATATTCTCTATCCTGGCAATCCTCATAGCTGCTCTCGGATTGTTCGGATTGACTTCATTCACAGTTGAACAGCGCACCAAAGAGATAGGAGTGAGAAAAGCAATGGGATCATCTGTCTCCGCAATATATTTCGTAATATCGAAAGAGATAATCATACTTGTCTCAATCTCAGCAATTATTGCATGGCCGCTGATTTATTTCATAGCAAAAAAATGGCTGGAAAACTTCTATTTCAGGTTAGATCCCGGAGTATTCAGCTTTCTCATAGGGCTTGTTATTGCCCTTGGAATAGCGCTTGTTACAATAAGTTATCGCATTGTAAAAGCAGCCAGAATAAATCCTGCCCAGTCGCTTAAGTATGAGTAAGTACTAATCGGCATGGTCAAAAATTATCTTCTTGTTACCTTCAGAAACATACTGAAGAACAAGGTTTTCACCCTGATAAATATCGTTGGACTGGGAATGGCGCTGGCCGTCTGTATAGTAGCCTTCTTCAATTACATGTTCAATTATGAGTTTGACAGGACTCATGAGAACTTTAAAGAGATCTACAGGGTAAACTGTTTCAGGGACATGCAGGGCAGGGAGCAGGAATATGGTATAGTTCCATCGACCCTCGGGTTCCGGATCAAAAAGGATATACCCGGAATAGTAAGGGCAGCAAGGCTGCAGATGCAGAGGACAGGATCTCCGGTAAAGGAGGGAGAGGATATTTTTCCTGCACAGATCTCCTATGTGGATCCGGAATTCCTTGAGATATTCACGCTTCCATCAGTTCTGGGAGACACTAAATCAATACCAGGAACAGGAAATGTGCTTTTAAGCGAAACAATGGCTCATACTCTGTTCGGTAATGAAAATCCTTTAGGCAAGGCGATATCTGTTTTCAATGATCAGAGCAGAGAATTTACATTTACAGTAAGTGCCGTATTCAGGGACTTCCCTGAGAACTCAAGCTTCAGGATCGAAATACTCTCACTTTATGATAACTTCCTAAGGATGTGGGACGTCAATGACTCAAACTGGAGGTTATGGACCAGTGCTCTCTTCGTTCAGATACAGGATAGATCGCTGATTCCCTCAATACTTAGCTCACTGAAAGAGTATCTGCCGGTGCAGAACAGGGCTCGTGAAGATTTCCGGATCAACAGGTTTGCTCTTATTCCGCTGAAGGATGTTGGTTCCAATTCAAGGAATATCTGGTCCTCAAGCCTTTACCCTTCATTGCATCCTGCCGCGCTCATCTCTCCTCCTGTTATGGCAATCTTTATACTGCTGATCGCCTGTTTCAATTTCGCAAACACATCAGTAGCGGCATTCAGCAAAAGACTGAAAGAGATAGGATTAAGGAAGACTTTCGGAGGAAGGAGGAAACAACTGGTAACACAGTTCATGTTCGAAACACTCATCATTTGTCTGCTTGCGTTGTTCGTCGGGATTGCGTTTGCATCAGTCCTTGTGCCTGCCTACAGCAACCTGTGGGCTTACATGTCGATACAGCTTACTTTCAGCAAGTACGCATTCTTCTGGATTTTTCTTCTTCTGCTTCTCCTTCTGACAGGCTTTATATCAGGAGTATACCCTGCATTGCATGTAAGCTCCTTCAGCCCGGTCTATGTCTTCAGGGGTACAATCCTATTCCGGGGCTCAGGAACGCTCTCTGCAATCCTGCTGACAGTACAATTCACGATTTCGGTTATGGCGCTGGTTATGGGGATTGTCTTTGCAAAAAATGCAGATTACCAGCGGACTCTTGATCTAGGATACGACAGGGATAAACTGATAATTGTACCAGTTCCGCCGGAAACATTTATCTCTTTGAGGAATGAGATCCTTGCCAATCCAAAAGTATTGTCCGCCGAAGGGACTTTGAATCATATCGGATGGAGTTTATACCGGAGACCTGTAAAAGATGCTGAAAAACAGCTTGAAGTGGATGTTCTGGATATCGGTCCTGAATATGCTCAGACGATGGGACTAAGACTGGCGGAGGGCAGGTTCTTCGATAAGGAGAGGGCAGAGGCCGACAGGTCAAACAATTCAATAATTGTCAATCAGAAATTTGTCAGTGATTTTGGCTGGGATTACGGCGTGGGAAAAACGATCACACTTTACGATACAACAAGGCTTAATATAATTGGAGTGGTTGAGGATTTCTTTACTTCAGGTGTCTGGCAAAAGATTGAGCCTGCAATGTTAAGGATAACAGGCACCGATCAGTTCTACAACATGGCTGTGAGGGCTGAGCATGAAGATCTGGCTGCCGTTCTGGATTTCATCAGCCAGAAATGGAAAGAACAGGCAGCAAATCAGATCTTTGGCGGCAGAACCCAGGAAGATACTATGCAGGAGGAGAAGGATATCAACGGGAGCATTCTTAAGGTGTGCGCATTTCTCGCAATAATTGCCGCACTTATGTCGATGATCGGTATGTACAACATGGTTTCACTGGATATAATTAAAAGAACGAAAGAGGTTGGAATCAGGAAGATCCACGGTGCTCCTGTGCCGGTTTTGGTATTTCTGGTCAGCAGAAAATTCCTGGTAGTTCTTCTGACTTCATCAATCCTCGGATGCGCCGGAGGATATTTTATGTCCCTCAAACTTATGGACAGTATCTGGGATTATTTTGTCAATATCAGTGCAGGAATTCTGCTGTTGTCTGCATCTATAATGATCATTGCTACCATCCTCACAATCAGTACAAAAGTTGTGATGGCAGCATTGAGGAATCCGGTGGAATCATTAAGATATGAATAACAGGCAGTTGGCAGTTGGCAATTAAATTAAATTCTTTGCCAATTGCCAACTTACTATAATAAAGAATCTGATCTTAATACATCCTGTTGATCAGCTGACCTATCTCGTCACGCTTTTTAAGAGGGAAGCAGTGGCTTTTCCCGTCCCTGGTAATAACATTCAATCCTTTAACCAGGAACATGTTCTTATTATAGAAAATCACTTCCATGATATTTTCAAACATAATTTCAAAATTAAAATGAGATGTATGCTCATTTAGCGACTTGAAGTATATTCTCTGGTTGGTTACAATCAGTTTCCCATCAACTTTATTATTCTCAATAAGCTGATTCGTATCGCCTGCTTTTAACACA
>DATKZO010000042.1:0-4228 GCA_035527935.1 Bacteroidales bacterium | reverse complement strand
CTAATCTCTACGCCTGGGGTGCTGACGGGACAAAGCTATCCATTGACGCTCTGCCGGAAAACCCGGATACTCTACGCACGATCCCTCTTGGTCTGAAAACCAACATAGATGGTAATATTGTTTTCAGGATTATTGATATAGGGGAGGAGCTTCCCGGGATGAAAATCAATATATCTGACATGGTGTCAGGTACTGAAAATGACCTGCTTAACAATAAAGAGTATAGTGTCTATCTGATATCGGGTGAATATAAGGACAGGTTCTTTCTCAACGTTTCGGGTAAAATAACTGAAATTCCGGATACAAGCTCAAATAATAATTTGTTTTCAGTTTACAGCTCACATGGAGTTATTAAAGCTTATATAAATACTGACAGGATTGGTTCCGGTTTGCTGTCAATATACAATCTGATAGGTCAGGTTTTAATTGTTAAGAAAATTTTCGATCCGGGTTATTATGAGTTCAATCCCGGTATCAAAGATGGCATCTATATTGTAAGCTTTGTATCAAGAGTATTCCAGGATTCAAAAAAGATATTTATACAGAATAGATGAAAATTGTAAAGTGTAAAGGTTTCGGCAGGATGGGGTTTGTAATGAGAATGTTATCATTCATAATTCTTCTTGCCTTATCTCTTGAAGCAATGTCGCAGGAGCCGCCTCCGCGTCCAATCAGAATAGATGCGACAGCACAATTTCTCAGTTTCGGGGCTTTTTATCACGGGGCTATAGGGGGTAGTGTTATAATTGATCCTTCAGGTTCACGTTCCTCCACAGGCGATGTTGTTCTTCTTGGTCTGGGATACCCGTTTTCAGCGGCAATGTTTGAAGTGCATGCTAATCCCGGGACAGTAATATCAATTTTAAACGGCCCTGATGTCTCTCTTCCGGGAACTCCGTCAGGATCAATGACTCTGCACATTGGCAGCTCCAGTCCGGCCTCGCCGTTTGTCTCAACAGTTCTTTTTGATGTGGCAATACCGTTGTACATCGGAGGAACCTTAACAGTCGGTAATTCAGCCGCAAACCCGCCTGGCAGTTACAGTGGAACTTTTGATATAACGTTGGTACAGGAATGACCGGCCTGAGCAGGATATAAGTGAAAAATAAAAATGAAAGTCAGAAAAGCATACACCTATCCGGCATTTATAAGGCGTATGCAAGCTAATCCGGCTTGTTGTTTTGCATTTTTTGTCCTGCTTTTCTTAACTATCCTTCCTGCTCACCTCTTTTCCCAGGATTTGCCGGAATATGACGAAATATCTGTTTTTCTTGAGATTCCCCGCTTTGGAGGAACTGAGATTGATGCTGCTATCAGAGCAGAAGAGTTGTATCTTCCTGTCACTGACCTGTTTGATTTTCTTAAAATCAGAAATGTCCCATCTCCCGGACTCGAATCCATTTCAGGCTTTTTCGTTAATCCCGAAGCAACTTATATAATCAGCCGGACAGATAATAGTATTCGTTACCAGGATAAAACATTCAACCTCGAACCTGGCGATCTTATCCGGACTGAGTCTAATCTTTACCTGAGGTCGGTATTTTATGGCAGAGTGTTCGGGCTTGAATGTAAATTCAACTTCCGTTCTCTTTCCGTAACTGTGAACAGCAAGCTTGAATTACCTCTCATCCGTGAGATGCGTCTGGAAGAGATGCGCCGGAATCTGACACGTCTAAAAGGAGAAATACAGGCTGATACTAACATAGGGCGTACCTATCCTCTTTTCAGGTTCGGGATGGCCGACTGGTCTGCAATTGCAACGGAAGAGATCAATGGCAAGTCCGAAACCAGGCTGAACCTGACTCTTGGATCCATGATCGCAGGCGGTGAGGCAACCGCTTCCATAAACTATAACAGCATTGATCCATTCACCGAGAAGCAGCAATATTACCTCTGGAGATATGTAAATAATGATTTCAAGCCGTTGAGACAGGTGATGGCAGGCAAAATTGCCACACATGCTGTTTCTTCAATCTACAATCCTGTGATTGGCGTCCAACTTACGAATACTCCTACAACTTACCGGCGATCGTTCGGTTCATATACCCTGAGCGACAACACTGAACCAGGCTGGATTGTTGAACTTTATGTAAATAATGTCCTTGTGGATTATGTAAAAGCCGATGCTTCCGGATTTTTTACTTTTGAAGTGCCTCTCGTTTACGGAAATTCAATGGTAAAGTTAAAGTTCTATGGGCCATGGGGTGAGGAGCGAACACGCGAACAGAATATAAACATCCCGTTTAATTTCCTGCCGGTGAAAACCATGGAATACAGTGTCAGTGCAGGTATTGTTGAGGATTCCCTGAAAAGCAGGTTCACGCGGGCCCATGTCGGTTATGGATTAACAAGGAGCCTTACTGTCGGAGGCGGAATTGAATATCTTTCATCAATTACGGCAACTCCTGCTATGCCGTACGTTAATGCTTCACTACGTTTAACAAGCAACCTTCTTGTCTCGGGAGAATACACTTACGGAGTCAGAGCCAGAGGAACTTTGACTTACCGGTTACCGTCAAATCTGCAGTTTGACCTCAACTATACGTGGTATGAGAAAGACCAGAAAGCTATAAATTATAACTACCGCGAAGAGCGTAAAGCAACAGTATCAATGCCTGTTCGTATTGGAAAATTCTCATCCTATCAACGACTTACTTTTTATCAGATTGTACTTCCGCTTTCAAAATATACAACCGGAGAATGGATGTTTTCAGGTTCTCTGTTCGGCGTAAATACAAACCTTACAACCTATGCTCTTTTTATCGGAAAGGAAAATCCCTACTTATATAGTAATCTTTCTCTGGCATTCAGACTTCCTGCAAGATTCGTTCTAATGCCTCAGGCTCAATACTCCTACACTCAGAATCAATTCCTGTCAGCCAAAATCAGGCTGGAAAAACACCTGATGGAGAAAGCCTATCTGAACCTGTCGTATGAACAGAATTTTATAAATGACCTGAAGCTGGCAGAACTGGGATTCCGCTACGATTTTTCATTTGCACAGACAGGCCTTTCAGTCAGACAATCCAATAACAGGACAACTTTCGTCCAGTACGCCAGGGGAAGTCTTATTAACGACCGTAAAACAAAGTTTCTGGGTACCGATAATCGTCCAAATGTCGGTAAAGGAGGTATCACTATAATCGCATATCTTGATCTTAACTCCAACAACCGGAAAGATCCCGGTGAGCCCAAAGCTTATGGTCTCAATCTTCGTGCCAACGGCGGCCGTATCGAAAAGAGCTCCCGCGACACAACCATCAGGATCCTTGGCCTTGAACCTTATACAAGTTGTCTGATAGAGCTCGATCCCGGCAGTTTTGATAATATTGCATGGAGATTACCAAAACAGACATTGAGTGTCGTTGTTGACCCGAATATATTAAAGCTCGTTGAAATACCTGTTTCAATTGCAGGAGAGGCAACGGGGACAGTACTACTTGAGAAGGATGATATCAAGCAAGGTATCGGTCGTGTTATTTTAGGGTTCTATACAACCGGTAACAGATTTGTCGGAAGAACACTCACAGAGAGTGACGGATACTACAGTTTCTTCGGATTAGCTCCAGGGGAATATAGTGTTCGCGTCGATACAGCACAAATACGAAAACTGGGGATGACATCAGACCCCGATCTGCGCAGTTTTAAAATAGCCGGAGGCATAGACGGGGATATCGTTGAAGGGCTTAACTTTACACTGAAGATGATCCCCGGAGATACAACTGTAACACCTCCTCCGGTTCCTGAAAAACCGGTAATAACGAGAGACACCACTTATCTGATCCTTCATGAAGTTACCGAGGAAGTCTATACAATAACCGAGGATAGCTGGGCCATCCAGATTGGAGCATTCAGGAGCAGAACGTATGCTGAAGGCTTCCGCAAAAAGCTTGAGGCCATGCTAGGTAAAGAGGTAGAGATCTCAATTTCAGGTGATTATTTCCGGGTCCGCGTTTTAGAACTCCCGAACCGTGATGAAGTTGACAGAATTGTTCAGATCCTGAACAAGAACGGCTTCAAAGAGCTATGGATAATCCGGCTTGTGGCCAGACAGCAGCTAAGGATTCTTGTTGCCCGGGAGGATTCGCTTGCCTTGGTTAAATCAACAAAGGTCTTTGAGGATGAATTTTATAAACTCCGTCTGGCGAATCTTCCTGTCATTGATCAAACCGTTCTGGAAGAGATGAAGAAGCTCGAGCCTGAGATTGGTAAGTTTGGATTAAAGGAT
>DATKZO010000041.1:0-4203 GCA_035527935.1 Bacteroidales bacterium | reverse complement strand
AAGGTGCTGCCAGATTCAGTGTGATAGCTTTATCATACGGTTCGAATACAAGGTTGGAAAGATTAAACATATCACCTGCCTCATTGGTAATATTGTTAACAAAGAGATTGAACCTGGTGTCTGTGCCATGTTCCTCAGAATTTTCAATACGGTAAATATGGGATTCGTTATCAACCACCCAGTATTCATTGTCGATAGTACTTGTAATGGAAATAACATCACCAAAGAGACGTATTATACTTTCCAACTGGTCCTTGTTTGGTGTGCTTATATTTAAGCACTTCCATTCGTTATTGATTTTGATCCATGGATATCCTGACTGGGTAAGAATAAATTCATTCTTCCCCTGATCTTCTTTCAGGGACTCCTGAATATTGTAAGGTATAAATGAATCACTGGTGGCTGAGTAATACAGTATACCGGTTTCAGAGAAAGCAAGCTGTGTGGAATTTACACAGTCAATCCTGTATTCGACAGGATAATCGGATTCGAACAGGTACTCCCTTACCTGGTATTCCTGGTTGTCAACAGAAATAGATATCTGATACACCTTATTATTGCTCCCTGCCCATATCAGGTTGCCACGTGGAAGAGAGACCGCATAGACAGGTTCGGAAATACCATACAGGTTGTTAGATACAATCCAGGCTTCATCTGAATATTTCACAGAGCAGATCCCATGGTCTGTAGCCAGATAATAAATTTCCTGTCCTGATCCTTCAAAAATACCATTAATGAATCTGTCAGGCGAAACCAGTGATACAGTTTGATCAATAATATTATATAAACCGGAGGAGGTCACTGCCAGGATCCCATTACCTGTCCCGATCAACTGATTGGTTCGGCTGCTTATTCCATCAAGCTTCCTGAAAAGCCAATCAATAGAAATAAGTGTGCTGATCGTTTTCTTTTCATACCTTGGCTCGACCGCAACAGGAACGACCTTTTCATCAGTAATCTTTGCTGCCTCCCTGGTTTCCTTTTTACTGAACAGCCGTGAAAATACCTTCTTTAATGAACTTCTTTGAACCTCTTCGGGCTGAACCTCTGCCGGGGCCGAAGGTGTATCCCTCCTGGGTGGCAGTTTATAAAGTACTTCGACCTCATCATAGTTTCTCACCTCATCAAGGATAAAGAGCCCTTCGTTTGTTGCCACATATAACCTGTCATTATACCATAAGGAGCCAATAACAAACCCCTCCAGACCTGGATAATTACTAAAATCGCTTAAAGGTAACCCAATATCTACGCGACTTATTCCCTGACCATGAGTAAGCCATAATCCATTATTATTGTCTGACCCGATAGCATATATCTCATCATCCGGCAATCCGTTCTGATAATTTAATATGTTAAGAATTTCACCATCTTTTCTGTTGACGAGCAGAATGCCCCCGTACAGGGTTGAGAAAACATACAGGGAGTCGGAAATTACAATTCCATCTGAAAGAATATTGTTTCCAAGGTATTCGTTATCCGAAAGAGTGTAATCATAGTACATGATCCCGTCGAAAAGACGAAGCTCGCTCAGGCTGGTCCCAATAAGTAACCTGCTCTCATCGTACGGAAGGGTAAACAGTATTTCAGAGTTTTGAGTAAGATAGCCTGTAACAATTGGGAACAGAGTATCACTATCGATCCGGTTCAGTCCTTTGCCTTTCACATTGAAGAACATGTTTTCATCTGTTACGATTATGCCGGTAAAGGGAAACTCATCCTCTGAAAACCATCTTTTGAATACCTGCGGATCATAAAGGTTATGACATGTGATGCTCTTATCGCTATAAAAAATAATGGTGCTGTCTGCGAAAATTATGCTGGTAATAATCCCGGGTTTGATTGAATCCGGCAACAGGGAATGGTATTCAATGTTTCCCAGGGAATTGCGTTCCAGAAATCCATAGTCATCATTAGCACCTGCGTATACCACGTTATTGTCAGGGTTCTTTTTCAGGTCAAACAGGGTGTACGGGAGCCTTCTGATATCCCACCTGTTACCATCATAACTTAACAGGCCTTTCCGGTTGGCAAACAACATGATGTCTTTATCATCCTGGCATATAGACCAGTTCTGGACTTCAAACTCATTACTTCCCCTGAAGTGAGTAATAAATGGTGTCCCATCCTGGGCCAGAAGGGCGGAGGAGCCAGTGAGGATGAGTAATATTAATGTAAAGGTTCGCACTGATGGTTGGATTCCAATAACATGCTAAATATAATAATAAATGAGCGGATATTAATGTTTGTGCAGTGCAGCCGATATCAAAATATTAATTAGTTTCGGTTTTTAGTTTTGCTTTTAAAAGATTTTGGATAAATAATTTCAGCCATGAAAAGGACAATTATTCTTGCAATATTTTTATTACTCCGCTTTTCATTGTTCAGCCAGATTTACCAGTGGCGGGGTGATAAGAGGGATGGCCATTTCAACGAATCAGGACTTCTGAGCGAATGGCCTGCGGAAGGGCCCGGACTATTATTTGAAGTGGAAGGGATTGGCGTTGGGTTTTCATCTCCAATTGCTACCGAAGATGCAATCTATGCCACCGGCATGATCGACTCGGTTGATCACTTGACAGCCATGGACCTGCAGGGGAATATGATCTGGCAGGTGCCATACGGTAAATCATGGACAGGCTCTTATCCGGATACGCGCAGTTCTCCTACCATTGAGGGAGACAGGGTGTATGTTCTCAGTGGAACAGGCAGGCTGGGTTGCTTTAATACAGGTGACGGCTCGGAGATATGGTCGGTAGAGGTTGACACCGAATTTGAAGCAGACTGGCACAACTGGGGAATTGCTGAATCTCCGCTGATCTATGAGAATATGGTGTTCTGTACTCCGGGAGGGAAGAAGACATCCGTTGTTGCCTTTGACAAGATGAACGGCCGGCTTTTATGGCAGAGCGAAAGCCTGGGAGCACAAAGATCCTACGTATCCCCGGTGATATATGAATTTAACGGACAAACATATATTCTGGCCGCTACAGCCCGCCATCTGATTGCCCTGATCCCCGATTCAGGGGAGATAGTCTGGTCGTACAATTATTTTGAGCTGCAGGAGTGGACCTCTCAGCCTGGTCTGATATGGGTTAACTCCCCTGTTTTTAAAGAAGATGAGATCTTTATTTCGAAAGGGTATAACCACCCTGCAGTTATGCTAAAGGTTGACCCTTCAGGGCGGTCTGTTTCAGAAAAATATATTGACCGTACGCTCGACAACCATCACCATGGCATTGTAATGGTTGGTGATTACCTTTATGGTTCCAACTGGCAGAGCAACAGTAAGGGCAGATGGGTTTGCATGAACTGGGAAACAGGGGAGATCATGTATGAGCACGACTGGTTCAGTAAAGGAAGTATGGTATATGCTGACGGTATGCTCTATGCCTATGTTGAAAGGAATGGTGCAGTAGGTTTAATCAGACCTACCCCTGAGAAATTCGATCTTGTAAGCAGCTTCATAGTCAGGAAAGGTACGGGTCCGCACTGGGCTCATCCATACATCAGGGATGGAAGGATGTACCTGCGGCATGGAGATTTTATGATTGTATATGATATCAGGGATCACCAGGGAGGTTCTGTCCTTTAGATTTACAATCTGAATATTTAATAGAAAATGAAATTGTTGGGATTATTATTGCCTATTTAGGATTATTAGGCTTCTCCACTTATACCATGGAGCTTCGAAGAAAAACGACTGCTGTAAGATTATTATTTGGAGCAAAAAATATAAATATATTCTGGTATTTGACAAAGGAGCCTGTCTGGGTAATAATGTTTGCATCAATAATTGCTTGCCCTATAGCTTACATAATTGGCCATAGCTGGCTGGCAAATTTTGCTTTTCAGGCTAAGGTAGGAATTGTTCCCTATTTAGTCTCGATATTAATTTCCTGCTTAGGAATATTAATTATTTCCGGTTATCAGGTAATCAAAGTACGATCAATGAATCTTATTAACAATTTTAGGGGGGAATAATCTCAAATCAATAACTTCCTATTGCTATTTCGTTATCTTCCAATATTCGTAGTGTCCTCATTCATTTCTGATTTAATCCGGGTAAACTACTACCCATTCTTAGGACCACTATTTGTCTTTTCTTAATTGATTATAATCACTCTTATGATGATGTAAATCTGTGTTAATACACCGGAAATAACTCAAAGAGTTATTCTGGTTATTAACACCTTTTCTTTTTTG
>DATKZO010000040.1:0-2127 GCA_035527935.1 Bacteroidales bacterium | reverse complement strand
AGTTTTTATTTAAGGGTAAGACGGGGAAAATTTATGCGAAAGCTGAGCATCTAAATATGACCGGCAGCATAAAAGACAGAATGGCCCTGCATATAATGCGTGAAGCTTACAGGAAGAATTTTATAAAACCGGGCGACAGAGTAATTGAGGCTACCAGTGGCAATACAGGTATTGCCTTTTCAGCTGTCGGCAGAGCTTTGGGTCATCCGGTAACTATTTTTATGCCCGACTGGATGAGCGATGAACGTAAAAACCTTATCAGAAGTTATGGAGCTGATATCGTTCTGATCAGTAAGGAAGAGGGAGGATTTTTAGGTAGCATAAGACGAACTCAGGAGATGGCTGCTGCTGATAAGAATTCTTTTCTTCCCAGACAATTCGAGAATGAGGATAATATGATGGCTCATTATACTACAACCGGACCGGAGATCTGGTGGCAGTTAAGGTTCCATAATATGATACCCGATGCATTTGTAGCTGGAGTCGGTACAGGAGGTACTATCATGGGAACAGGGAGATATCTCAGGGAACAAAATCCGGTTATAAAACTTTATCCCCTCGAACCATCAAATTCGCCCACCATGTCAACCGGTTACAAGGTAGGCACACACCGTATTCAGGGCATCTCTGATGAGTTCATACCCCCGATAGTCAACCTTGATGAACTTGATGAGGTAATTGCTGTTGATGACGGCGACTCAATAATAATGGCTCAGAAACTGGCATCCGAACTTGGTATTGCAGTGGGAATCTCTTCGGGAGCAAATTTTCTGGGTGCTGTATTAAAACTTGAAGAATTTGGGCCTGATGCTGTAATAATTACTCTATTCGCTGATGATAATAAAAAGTACCTCAGTACCGGATTAATGAAAAATGAACCTGTGAAGAAGGATTTTTTATCAACAGACATTAAACTTAAATCCTTCAGAGCACTTAAACGAAGTTGTCTGATGTGCTGCAATCCTGCAGAATGCAAAGCTATTGCCAACCCGGAAGTTATCCGCGAAATCAATTTCCCCGCCTGCTACTTAAGGAGTATGAAAATCTGAATGTCTTTATGTCTTAATGTCTAATTGTCTTCAGGTCCGTTGATCTGAAGATTCTTTGCCGGGAGTTGTTGTTTTCTAATCAAAAATTGTTTCGAACACCTTATGTCTTTTTGCTTCGAAGCACAATTCAATCTGGCTCCTTGTATTACGGTCAGTTGAAAGAGGTGGCAGTGAATCGGTTGAGAAGAATCCTGCAGCAAGGGTCTCTGTATTTTCCATGAAATTGTTTTGTAGCAGCTCACATTCCACAAAGATCTTGTAAATAGTGAAAAGGAACATTTCATTATTATGCTTATTCGCCAGGCGGACTGCAATTATTCTTTTTGGCCGGACATGTGCTCCCGCTTCTTCCAGACATTCCCTTACAGCTGACTCACTGACAGATGTGTTTACATCAGCCCATCCTCCCGGTAATGACCAGGCTCCATCAACTTTCTCTTTTACCAGCAGTATTTTATCATCTTTGAAAACCGCGGAACGGATATCAACCTTGGGTGTCTGATAACCTGTTTCCGAAGCAAAGAGATCTTTTAGCTTTTCGTGACTGATATCTGTATATTCCTGCAATATTTCAATGGAGAGGTTTCTTATATCCTGATACCTGTCAATATCATACTGGTTTTCTCCGAATGTCAGGCCAGCCTGCGCTATTGACTGGAGTCTGGCTGCCCATTCAAGCCACTTGTGTTTCATATAAGGATAAAATGAATTTAATTCTAAATATAGTCAATAATGATGTAAATTTGATATGTAACAGAGTAACGGCTTAGCTGCGCAACGGTGTAATAATGACGTGATGGCATAACGGCACAGAGAGCTGCAGAGCTTTTTTATAAGTTTTATATTTTGCTAACTTGCAGCCTGTAACATGCAACCTGCAACAAAATCTTTAAGATGAATCAAAAATTTATATTTATTATGCTTGCATTGGCCTTATGGTCTATAGATTGCATTGGTCAAACCATCGCTAAACCCAACCACTCCCTTAAAAGCCACGAAACACTTGAAATAAATAAGATTGAGACTACCTCCAAATCGACGGTTTTCTATATGAGTGTTGAAAACCGTACAACAGGTG
>DATKZO010000039.1:0-3567 GCA_035527935.1 Bacteroidales bacterium | reverse complement strand
CAGACTCTTATTGAGGGAGTTACAGCGGCCAGGAGCAACCCGGTAAGGATCGGAAGCAATTCAGGCGGCGCCGACTGGGAAGGCAGAGATCCTGAACGGCGTGTTCTCATAGGTACCAATGTCGTTGATTATGATTATCTCGAAACAATGAAGATGGAACTTAGGTCGGGCAGGGATTTTTCAAGAGATTTTCCTTCGGATATCGCAAGGGATACAACAGGTAATTTCCTGATAAATGAAGAAGTAGCAAAGATTATGGGAGTTGATGATCCTGTTGGAATGAGCTTCAGTTTCATGGGGATTCACGGCAGAATAGTCGGATTACTTAAAAACTTCCACTTCAAGGGTGCTGATGAGCCAGTTGAACCTATTGCATTCGCTCTTACCGGTTCGGAATATCTGAGTTATATCCTTATCAGACTGGCATCCGGAAATATACCTGATGCTCTGAAAAAAGCCGAGGAAGTATGGAATAAGGTGATTCCTGAATACCCGTTCAATTATACTTTTATCGATGAAGATTATGATAATCTTTTCAGAGGCCAGATCCGTCTTACAACACTTCTGAAGTATTTCACCATCCTTGCAATGATAATAGCATGTCTTGGACTGTATGGACTCTCTGCATATTCAGCAGAGAGAAGAACAAATGAGATCGGCATAAGAAAAGTGATGGGTGCAGGAACTGCAACAATCCTATATACAATGGCGAAAGAATTCATGCTTCTTATCCTTATCTCACTGGCCATTGCACTTCCGGCTGGCTGGATCATTGTTGAGAATCTCCTTAAGCAGTTCGCAAGCAGAATTGATATGAGTATATTTGTTTTTGCCGGAATAGCTGCAGGAGCAATTGTGATCGCAATTGTCACAGTGAGCTTCCAGGCGTTTAAAGCATCGAGAATCAACCCGGCAGAAGCATTGAAAGTCGAATAAACAGTTTAAATTTGATATAAAACCAAACCATCATGTTCAGTAATTTATTAAAACACAGCATTCGTTCGTTCAAGAGACAGCGGGCATACATAATCATCAATATTCTTGGGCTTTCCATCGGGATAGCATGCAGCCTTTTAATTGCCTTATACGTGATAAATGAGGCTGGTTATGACAAATTCAACCTTAAAAAAGACAGGATATACAGGCTTGTACTCAACGGCAAGATCGGAGGACAGGAAATATTGGGATCTTATACCTGTGCACCGATAGGTCCGACAATGACAAGAGAGTTTCCGGAAGTTGAAGGCTTCCTGAGGATTCATGGATGGGGACCAATGGTCGTTGAATATAAGGACCAGACATTCACGGACGAGAATGTTGTCGCAGCAGACTCTTCCTTTTTTAATGTCTTCTCTATTCCCCTGATTAAAGGAGATCCCGTAAATGCTCTTAATTCCGCGAGAAAAGCCGTGATCACGGAGTCAATGGCAAAGAAGATCTTTGGAGATGAAGATCCTATTGATAAAGCCCTCAAGCTTGGAGATGATACAGCCAGGTACATAATTACAGGTCTGATGGCTGATGTGCCTGAAAAGTCGCATTTTGATGCTCATATTCTCGTTTCATTCGTTACAATGCCTGTTGCAAACAGCACTTTCTGGCTTAGTAACAGTTTCAGCACTTACCTGCTTCTTAAGCCCAACACAAATTCACTGACAGTGTCTGAAAAGATGCCGGCAATGCTTGAGAAATACGTGGGACCGGAATTGCAGCGTTTAATGGGCATCACTATTGAGCAATTTGCTAATCAGGGTAATAAATACAATTATTTTCTTCAGAAACTTACTGAAATCCATCTTGATCCTTCAATTTCGCAGGAATTCAAGGCGGCAGCTGATCCGAAATATCTCTACATCTTCGGAAGTATTTCAATCCTGATTGTACTGATAGCAGCGATCAATTTTATGAATCTGGCAACAGCACAGGCTACGAGAAGGTCAAAGGAAGTCGGCATAAAGAAAGTCGGAGGATCAACCCGCGGAGTGCTTATCTCACAGTTTCTTGTCGAGTCATTCATACTGGCATTTCTGGCTTTACTGCTGGCATTACTGATAATATGGCTCACACTACCTTATTTTAATAACCTCCTGGGGACACAGCTTAAGCTTAATCTTATCGCTCAGTGGTACGCAATCCCGGGTTTGCTTTTATTCACGATAATTGTTGGTTTCCTTTCCGGAACCTATCCTGCTTTCTTCCTTTCATCATTCAATCCTGTTGAAGTTCTTAAAGGCAGTATGAAAGGCAATACCAGGCACGGTGGACTAAGAAAGGTGCTGGTGGTATTCCAGTTTGCAGTGTCAATTCTTCTGATAACCGCTACTTTGGTGATGTACCGCCAGATATTTTATATGCTTAACAAGGATGTAGGATTCAATAAGGAGCAAATGCTTGTGATCAACAGGGCTCAATCTCTTGAGACAAGGGTGGAAGCATTTAAGAATGCCGTAAGTGAGATCCCCGGTGTGATAAACATAACCAGTTCAACGGCTTTACCCGGCAGGATCAATAATACTAACGGATATGGAATTGAAGGAAGGAAGGATGAATCATTCCTTATGGTATCAGGCTGGATTGATTACGATTTTATCGAAACATACGGGATGACACTTGCTGAGGGACGTAATTTTGATAAGACATTTACAACAGATCGCGATGCCTGTATTATAAATGAAAGCGCTGCAAAAAACTTCGGAATAACTGATATTTCGAAAACCAGGTTCCTCCGACTAGTATCAGAATCAGGCGATTTCCAATTCCTTCAGGTTATAGGAATTGTTAAGAACTTCAATTTTGAGTCGCTCCGCAATCCGATTCAACCTTATGTCTTTCTTTTCAAAGGTGATGAAAACCTATGGGGATATGTGACTGTAAAGCTGTCAGCCCAGAACTATCAGAGCACCATAACCGAGATTGAAAACAGGTGGAAAGAGTTCACATCAAATGATCCTATGCAATATTACTTTATTGATGAGGATTTTGAGCAGATGTACCGCCAGGAAAAGCAAAATGCACAGCTTGCAGTAATATTCTCTGTCCTCGCGATCTTTATAGCTGCTCTCGGACTCTTTGGGTTAACATCCTTTACCGTCGAGCAACGCACCAAGGAGATAGGAGTAAGGAAGGCAATGGGGTCATCCATCACAGGTATCTATTTTGTCATCTCCAGGGAGATCATTTTGCTTGTGACTATCTCTTCCCTGATCTCATGGCCGATAGTATACTTCATTGCTAAAAGATGGCTGGAAAACTTCTATTACAGAATTGATCCCGGCGTGTTCAGCTTCCTGATAGGTCTGGTCATTGCACTTGGAATAGCGCTTACCACAATAAGTTACCGGATTGTGAAAGCAGCCAGGATTAATCCTGCCCAGTCGCTTAAGTATGAGTAAGTACTGATCGGCATGTTCAGAAATTATCTTCTTGTTACCTTCAGAAACTTACTGAAGAACAAGGTTTTTACCCTGATAAATATCGTAGGACTCGGTATTGCGTTGGCTGTATGTATTGTCGCATTCTTCAATCATATGTTCAATTATGAGTTTAACAGGACTCATGAGAACTTCA
>DATKZO010000038.1:0-36395 GCA_035527935.1 Bacteroidales bacterium | reverse complement strand
TGTTTATAACCGGCACTTACACTTGGTGGGAGGCAGTTCGCTATTCAGCATTCCAGGTAATATCATTAGGATCCACAACAGGTTTTGCAACTGCAGATACGGTAAATTGGCCAGGTTTTGCTCAAATATTTTTAATTTATTTTACAATTCAATGTGCAACTGCAGGATCAACTTCCGGTGGACTGAAATTTGACAGAATATGGATATTTTTCAAAGCTGTTACAAAGCAGATAAAAATGATACAACATCCTCATGCTGTAGTTACAATAAAAGTAAATAGAAGATCAATAAGTGAGAATATCGAAAATCATACGATGGTTTTTATAATTCTTTATTTTTTCTTAATTTTTATCACAACTTTATTACTATCATTTGTCGATGTTGATATGATTACTGCATTTTCCAGTTCAGTTGCAACAATAGGTAATGTAGGCCCTGGATTTGGAGATGTCGGCTCTTTTGCTAATTACAGTGATCTGCCCAGTCTAGGGAAATTTATTTTAACAATTAACATGCTTTTAGGTCGTCTTGAAATATTTGGAATAATATCTTTATTTTTTTTAAAATCATGGAGATAAGATGATTTTTCAATGCTTGAGAATCTATTATTTTTGCATCCCGTTTCTGCAAACAGAATTACAATGGTTAATTGGTCCAGCAATATTTCAAAGACTGAAAAATAATTACTCATATAAGACAATAGATCACCTATATGCATTTTGTCTTTAGCGGATCAGGAGGGACTGCCTCGTCCGGCTTTCGCCGGACTCGGCGGATCCTCCAATCAGAGCTGCAAATAAAAGCAATGATTGCTTCGCAATCTCCAATCCAACGCTCGCAATAAAAAGAAAAGCGAGCTTTGCTTTTTTGCTCGCTTTTGCCTTGTTTTAATTGCTTTTATTTGCTCGCGAACCCGGAGGAACTCGAATCCCCAACCTCCTGATCCGTAGTCAGGTGCACTATCCAATTATGCTACGGGTCCATTATACTCTTTAAAAACTCTCTACCTATTCCGGATTTAAGGTATTTTTCTCTAATTCTAGCTTTTTTTAAATTTTCAAACTCCTCTGTAAATATTATTTTCCATGGCTTATATGGCCTTGTAGATTTTGTCTTTCCTGAGTTATGCTCCTTTAATCTCCTTTCGGGATCCTCTGTTAATCCTTTATAGAGTCTCCCATCAATTCTACTTTTTATGACGTAAACATAATACATTTTAATTCAGGTGCACCCTGCCTGCCGGCAGGCAGGTATCCAATTATGCTACGGGTCCATTCTGTACATGCTGGAATGCGGTTGCAAATATAACACATATTTTTAGAATTTTACAACTGGCGAGCTGTGGGGGGAGAGGTTCAATAAGTTGAATCCTCCTTCCCCCGAGGATTCGGGTTCGGGATGACATGAAAACTACTCAAAAAACCTTATGCAGTAAGCCCTATACCGTACTCCATATCCTAAATATTTGTACCTTGCGTCTACATAAAAAAACTTAATGGAAATGAAAAAGGCACTGAAAATATTTACAAAGATACTCGGAGGATTAGTACTACTGATATTCATAATTATACTTATTCTTCCCCTCTTTTTTAAGGAGCAGATAAAAGAACAGGTAACCATAATTGCCAATGAGAAAATAGAGGCGAAATTTGCATTTGAGGACTTCAACCTGTCACTGATAAGGAATTTCCCGAATCTTTCCTTCCGGTTGAAAGGTGTCAGTATTGTAGGGGTAGATAATTTTGAAGGAGATACCCTTGCAGGTCTAAAATCTTTCGGCCTTGTTTTTGACCTGAGCAGTATCCTTAAGAGATCAGGGTATAATGTGAGATCGATTATCATTGATCGCCCGGTTGCCAATGCTATTGTTCTTGAGGATGGCAGGGCCAACTGGGATATAATGAAAGAACCTGAAGTTACAGAAGAGGTAGCAATCCAGGATAAACCTGATGAAACCACCGGTGGAAAAAAGAAGGGTGATTCAGGTATAAAGGTAAACCTGAAAAAGTTCGGGATCAGAAATGGTGTTGTTACCTATAAAGACAAGAGTGCTTCAATCACTGCCGGATTTGAGGACCTTGACCTGATACTCTCCGGTAATATGTCGCAAACAGTCACAGATATGCTGCTGGAAATTGATATTAAAGGTGTAGACCTGCTTATGGATGGGGTACAATATTTAAAGAGTGCTGCCGTCAGCAGCCGGTTCGACATTGCTGCAGATCTTGGAAACATGAAATTCTCACTTGGGGATAACAGTGTTGGAATTAATGACCTGGTAATGAAATTCACAGGAGAATTATCCATGAAAGAGGATATCATTGAAACAGATATTTCTTTCTCGACCGTGGAAACAGGTTTCAAGTCAATACTTTCAATTGTCCCTGCTTTCTATATGCAAGGATTTGAAGGATTGAAAGCTGATGGTACATTTAAAATAGAGGGAAGCATCGCTGGCACATATAATGCAGCTGACTCTCTGTTTCCGGATGCAAACATTTATCTTGAAGTAAACAATGGTGTTATCGACTATCCTGATCTGCCGGAGAGAATAAGTGATATACGCATCAGGCTGGCTGCCGGTTTCAACGGAACTGATAGCGACAGGAGTGAATTGAACCTCAGTGAGTTCCATCTTGCCCTGGCAGGCAATCCCTTCGATCTGGCCCTCAGCGTTAAGACACCGGTAAGCGACCCTTCGGTGGCCGGTAAAATGGATGGGAAAATTGATCTGTCCGCTCTTGCATCTGCAGTCCCCATAGATCTGCAAACACTTTCAGGTGTTATTGAAATGGGGCTGAAGTGGTCAGGAGAATTATCGATGATAACTGAAGAAAGGTATGACGATTTTATGGCTGACGGACAACTGGTTATCACCGGTCTCAGACTTACCATGGACAGTGTACCGCCTGTTGAGATTCCTGAATGCATATTTAACTTCTCACCGCAACATGCCGCCATTTCGAATTTCGACATCCTTATAGCCGGAAGCGACATTAACCTGAAGGGCTCACTTGAGAACTACATACCTTTCCTTTACCGCGGAGAAACAGTAAAGGGTGAACTCAGATTAAACTCTTCACTGATCGACCTGGATGAGATCTTATCCTATCTGCCGGCCGGTGAGGATGAAACCGAACCTGAAGATTCTGTATCACTTAACGTTGTTACAATCCCGGACAAGATTGATTTTACATTCCGTTCAATGATAGAGAGCTTCAGGTTCAAACCGCTTGAAGCAGCAAATATCAGAGGCAACATAATTGTGCGTAACAGTGTGGTAACAATAGAGAATACTGGTCTCGGTGCATTGGGCGGACAGATGAACCTTAATGCACGTTACGATTCGCGGGACAGTATCATTCCACAGGCAGATGCTTCATTGGAAATTGTTGATATAGGTATACAGCCTGTTTTTGAAACGTTTAATACAGTACAGAAGCTTGCCCCGGTAGCCGAAGGAATGGCAGGGGATATTTCTGTATGGTTCACATTTAACAGTAAGCTGGGCAAGGGTATGATGCCTCAGCTTGAGACCATCTCAGGAACCGGCCGGTTGAAGTCGGAAGAGATCCAGCTCGTCAGTTCACCGATCTTTTTAAAGTTCAGTGAGGTACTGAATCTGGGTGACAACTTCTCGAATACTTTTAAAGATATTGATATTAAATTCAGTGTAAGCGAGGGACGCGTTTACATTGAACCTTTTAATACCAGGCTTGGGGTTATGAATGTTAACATAAGCGGTGATCACGGTATTGACCAGACACTTAATTATCTGGTTAAGACAGAGATGCCATCTGCCTATCTTCCGGGGCCAATGAAGACGCTGATCACAGGAATGGCTGCGCAGGCTGCCCTTCTGGGTATTAACTATGTTCAGCCGGAAGTTATCAAAATCAATGCAACAATTGGGGGAACGGTTAAAGACCCGAAGATAGCACCGTCGTTGGGTGGCTCCGGATCATCTGCCACTGTTAAGGAAGCAGCCAGGCAAGTGGTTGAAGAAGCAATTGAAAAGGCGGTCGATGATGTCCGCGAGAAGGTGTCAGATGAAGCAAAAGTTCAGGCAGATAAACTGCTGAAAGAGGCGGAGGGAAAGGCACAGCTGGTACGGGATGAGGCAGCGAGAGCTGCGAATATGATAAGGGATGAAGCAGCAGTGAATGCACAGAAGCTGATTGATGAAGCTGCAAATAAAGGGGCCCTGGCAAAGATAGCAGCCAATAAGGCAGCAGATGCCTTGAAGAATGCAGCAGGGAAGCGGGCTACACAACTTGAAGAGGAGGCAGACAAACAGGCAGAAAAGATCCTTGAGGAAGCAAGAAAAAAGGCTGATGAAATGGTAAAGAAGATCTTATAACTATAAAAGAGTAGCAGGTTATAATCAATGATATGCAGTCCCGGGAAAATATATAGATTCTTTCCGGAAAAAATAAAAGCCATCCTGAAGAATGGCCTTTATATAATATACCTCTGATTTATTAATACCTCCGCTCTTTTATACGCGCCTTTTTGCCTGTGCGTCCGCGGAAGTAGAATATTCTTGCCCTGCGTACCTTACCACGCTTGTTGATCTCAATCTTTTCAATAAATGGTGATGCCATGGGGAATATCCTTTCAACACCAATACTGCCCGACATTTTCCTGACAGTAAAGGTCTGTGTATGATTTTCGCCTTTCAACTGGATGACCACACCACGGTACTGCTGTATTCTTTCCTTGCCACCCTCCCTGATCTTATAGTGTACTGTAATTGTGTCACCTGCCTTGAAATCAGGCCAATTTTTGCTTACAGCATACTCTTTGTCAACTACATTCATTAAGTTCATCTTGCTCTTTATTCTCTGTTCAAACTAGAGTTCCGAAAATCGTGCGCAAATATACAAATTGTTTTTTATAATATAAACGCTTATCTCATTATTTAATGGCGGAAGGCAAGCGGCATTCAAAAATCCAAAATCACCACCTCCGGGTCTTATCACAACATTCAATCCGGGTGAAAGGTTATTACGGGCTGTCGAAATTGTTCCCGGATCCGGGGCAGTGCCGCTCTCAAAAAGATTGTCACATAATTACACCATGTCAGCTCCGGCCGGATCAGCTATAATGCCTGATTCAACAGAATCGATGCAGATCTCGGGCAGGTTCTTCATTTAGCCACAATTTAAATCCGAACTCAGAGGTAGTGATATTTTTTTCGTATTTTTGCGCCCGTAAACAGGTTGTAAATGAAACCAACTCTATTAGTACTGGCTGCCGGAATGGGAAGCAGATATGGGGGAAACAAACAGCTTGACAAAGTAGGTCCTGAGGGACAGACGATCATTGATTATTCAATATATGATGCTGCAAGGGCAGGATTTGAAAAGATATTATTCGTTATCAGGAGCGATATTGAAGAGCAGTTCATTGATTCTTTTGTCAATCCCCTGGCAGGGAAGGTTGATATTGATTATGTCTTTCAGGAGTTGGATAACCTGCCAGGTGGGCTGAAACCATCAACGGAGAGAACAAAACCATGGGGCACAAGCCACGCCATCCTTGTAGCAAAAAACAAAATAAATGAGCCATTTGGGGTTATTAATGCAGATGATTACTATGGAGCCGACTCTTTCAGGATCCTGTACGACTTCCTTGTAACCGATAAAAGGGAAAATAACTACTGCATTGTCGGATATGGGATGAAAAATACATTATCGGATCACGGGCATGTTAACAGGGGTGTATGCAGGGCAGATAACAGAGGGATGCTTGAACACATTGTCGAAACCAGGAGAATTGAAAAGAGGCCGGATGGAATAGTTGCCACCTCAACTGATGGTAAACTCCTTACATTTACAGGTGAAGAGATTGTCTCTATGAATTTGTGGGGCTTCAAACCATCAGTATTCAGATTCCTTGAAGAGGAGTTCGTTAATTTCATTCATAGAAGTACAGATGATCCTAAGGCAGAGCTCGATATACCAACCTCCATGGATGTTTTTATTAAAAGAAAAGAATTAACAATACAGATTCTTATGACAGGGGAGAAGTGGTTTGGGGTAACCTACCAGGAAGACAGGCCATTTGTTGTAGACAATCTCCGCAAGATGACCGAATCGGGTATTTATCCGCTTGATCTCTGGCAGTAATCCCTTTACCAGAAAAATGAAATATTCCAGGTAGTTGTATTATTTCTGTTATCTGTTACTATTAGCTCAAGGTAATGAGGTGACCCTTTGGTTATCCTCTCCCTATCCATTTCATAGGTTAACCTTTTGTTCTTTGGATCCCATTCGAACAGAGCCCAATTACCATCAATAGTAGCTTTATACTCTTTAATCCCACTGAAATCATCATCTATTTCAACTATAATGGTCTTCTGGCAGGCAAGGTCGCTACCCTCCCTGAAGGTGAGAGCCTTTATCGTGGGAGGGATGGTATCAATCCCTACGGAATAGGTTCCCAGTGCCCTTGCACCGGTTGTCACAAAGCCATCTTTCCATTCGCCCCCGGTGAAAGTGATAGTGCCATTATCCAGGTAGACAATCCCAAGTTTATCTGCATACTTTTCAAAGAGGGGATTAACCTTAATGGATAATTCGAAAGGATTATGAACCGGGACATATTTGTTATGGATATGGTGCAGATCAGCAAAAAGGTTGGTATCAGATGGTTCTCTCCTGTAATCGAAATAAAGATCATCATAAAAACAATCCTCGGGAAAGGTGATCCTGATATCTGGATGAGTATAGCTATTCCTTGTAGAGTAATACATTTTTTGTAACTGCTCCCTTTCTCTTATTATCTCATTTTTCAATTCTGTGGATTGAACATCAAACCTCAGATGAGAAATATTGTCACCAAAATCGGTTACAGTTATTTCCACTTTGTGGACCTCCTCATCCTGGAACTCTATGATGCCCCGGTTCACAATATAGTTGTAGATACTAAGTTTATTGTTAGGCTCGATGAAGGTCTTTTGAATATACCTTCCTGTACGCATTTGATCCGCGTAATCAATATGGCTGTTTATATACCTGGTCTCTGAAAATGAAAACTCATCTATTAAATGATTGTAAACCTGTTTCCCGTCAACCTTCAGGTCTATGGATTTTATTCCACATTTATTCCAGCTGCTATTAATGAAGTCCCACGTAATTATACCAATTCCAAATGGCCCGTTTACTTTAATCACCCGGTTATCCTTTACCCGGTATATATTGTTCTGAATAACCAGGGCATAGATCGTTTTATCGTCCGGAAGTTGTTGACCCGATCTATTTTGGAGTGAATATATTGCAAGCTTGTCAATTCGTGGTTTTATATCATCGGCAATCTTAAAAAACCGCAACGGATCTACGGGATGTTCGTTGTCCGACCTCCTGACTTCAAAATGCAGGTGCGGACCGTTTGAACTGCCTGAATTACCTGAGAGACCTATGAACTGTCCCTCGCTGACAGGAAACAGTTCATTTTCAGGAAATATTTCAACGCGAAAACTTTCTCTGTTGTACTGGTATTCTCTTACAAATTGTTCAATTTCAGGCACAAAGCTGTCAAGGTGCCCGTAAACAGTTGAGTATCCGTTAGGATGCCTTATATATATAGCTTTCCCGAAGCCTGTGGGGCCCACGCTGATCCTGTATATCCAGCCCGCATCAACCGAATAGACATTATGCCCCGTTGTCCCATTGGTCTTGAAATCCACACCCGAGTGGAAATGACCTGAACGCAGCTCTCCGAAAGTAGCTGACAGAGAAAGAGGTATATTTAGAGGTGCATGAAACGTTACAGGGTTCTCAGAAAAATTTAATAACAAAGCAGCAACAAATATCAATATTCCCCGGTATAACATCTCCTTGTTCTCCTTAATTTATTCCGTTTTTTATCGGATACAAATCTACACTTCCCGGGCATGATGCCAAAGACTTGCACTATTTTTTTGAAATTCCATTTATCAATGTTAATTTTGTATTAAATTCATGGACTGATATGACCGGACCTGAAGCAGAAGAATTTATCCTTCTGAAGCGCAAAATTGAAGATCTCTTAAATGACTATAAACTTGCGCTTAGTGAACTGGACAAGGTCAGATCAGAAAACCAGCAGCTTCAGAACAGGCTGGGAACCAATGAATGTGAATTAGCTGAACTGAAAAAAGAAATTGGAAAGGTTAGGTTATCCGGGGCGATACTAGGTGACGGGGATAATTCCCAGGAAGCGAGAAAACGGATAAATGATTTAGTGCGGGAAATCAATAATTGTATTGCTCTTTTAAATAATATATAGGGAATGGATGATAAACTTTCCATTAGGGTTAATGTAGCGGACAGGTATTATCCATTGAAGATTAACAGGGAAGATGAGGAAGAGATAAGAAAAGCAGCAAGGATGATCAATGAGAAGGTTCTGCAGTATAAGCAGAAATACATTGATAAGGACATCCAGGATTTTTTGGCGATGGCTGCTCTACAGTATGTGATAAAGTTGCTGGAGTTTGAGAAATCCAGGGAAAAAGAGGATATCACCCTGTCGATAAGGGAACTGACTGAAAAGATAGACTCAGTTCTTTGCGAAAAGAGTAAAGAGGTTCTTTAATATATAACAAAATTGCCCGCATTGTTTCTTCATTCATTTTGGAAACTCAACACTATTACTTTGGAGTGTAGCTTAATTTGAACAGGACAGGCCTCAGCCATGCTTCGGCATGGATCCCGCCAAGGCAGGACAGTGGAAGCCCGACACTTATTAGCAGCTCTAACCATGACAACATGGGGTTTTTAAAAGTTGATGAAACTCTGCGGGTTTTTATTTTAAAACAGATACGAGATGACACAATTAGTTTTAGCAAAAATAACACTTGGATTACCTGATATACTTATTTGCATTGGGATTTTTCTGGCTGGTTCGGTGATTTCTTATTTTTTATTACAGGTTACACAGAAGAAGAAATCCTTAAGGACTATTGAGGAAGCTGAAGCAGAAGCAGAAGTTATGAGGAAGGAGAAGATCCTTCAGGCGAAGGAAAAATTCCTTCAGCTGAAAGCTGAGCATGAAAAATACATTAGCGAAAAAAACAGTAAGATATCCCAGGCAGAAAACAGAATAAGACAGAAAGAGATGAGTCTCTCCCAGAAGATGGAGGAGACCCAGAGAAAGCGAAACGAGGTTGATGCCATCAGGGAAAACCTGACCACCCAGCTTGATCTGGTGGATAAGCGAAATGAAGAGCTGGACAAGTTGCATAAGCAGCAGGTAGAACAGCTTGAAGCAATCTCGGGATTATCGCCCGAAGAAGCAAAATCACAGATGATAGAGTCATTGAAGGAGGAGGCCAGGACAGATGCAATGTCCTATATTAATGAAATAATGGACGAGGCAAAAATGACAGCAACCAAGGAGGCAAAGAGGGTTGTGGTTCAAACGATCCAGCGGGTTGCTACTGAGGTAGCTATTGAGAATTCAGTCACGGTTTTTCATATTGAGTCCGATGAAATTAAGGGACGCATTATTGGGAGGGAAGGCCGGAATATAAGAGCCCTTGAGGCTGCCACGGGTGTTGAGATAGTTGTTGACGATACCCCTGAAGCGATCGTACTCTCGGCTTTTGATCCGGTAAGAAGGGAAATAGCCCGTCTTGCACTGCATCAGCTGGTGTCTGACGGACGGATTCACCCGGCAAGGATCGAAGAGATTGTTGAGAAAACACAAAAACAAATTGAGGAAGAGCTTGTAGAAATTGGAAAGCGAACCGCTATTGACCTGGGTATACATGGATTGCATCCTGAACTGATCAGGCTGGTAGGAAAAATGAAATACAGGTCATCATATGGCCAGAACCTGCTGCAGCACTCACGGGAGGTGGCAAATTTATGTTCCATTATGGCAGCAGAACTTGGGCTTAACGCTAAACTGGCTAAAAGAGCAGGTTTGCTTCATGACCTGGGTAAAGTGCCGGACGAGGAACCTGAACTGCCGCATGCAGTGTATGGTATGAAACTGGCAGAAAAATATAAAGAGAAGCCTGAAGTTTACAATGCAATTGGGTCGCACCATGATGAGGTTGAAATGACCACACTTATTGCCCCGATCGTACAGGTTTGCGATGCTATTTCTGGAGCACGGCCAGGAGCCAGAAGAGAAGTGGTCGAACTTTATATCAAACGGTTAAAAGAGCTGGAATCAGTGGCATTGCAATATCCGGGGGTGCTTAAGACCTACGCCATCCAGGCTGGACGTGAGTTAAGGGTGATAGTAGGCTCCGAGTCAGTTTCAGACAAAGATGCGGAGAACCTTTCACTTGAAATAGCAAAGAAGATACAGAATGAGATGACATATCCAGGTCAGGTAAAGATCACGGTAATCCGTGAAACCAGGGCAGTTAACTACGCAAAATAGAATTATTGGGAATAACCGGGAGGGGTGTGTCAGTAATGATATACCCCTTATTTTGTTAATAATAACAACAAATATGTTTGTCTGAGTTTCATCATATAGTTTATTGCATTTTGAAATAAATGTGATAATTTCTTTGTTTTGACATGCTCCCTGTTTATTTTAGTGCCGTGGAATTGAATCACCTGTCTGATGAAAAAAATAAGATTACTAAGTATTGTCGGTACCAGACCGCAGATAATAAAAGCATCTGCCATCAGCAGGGCAATAAGTAATCCTGGAGAAGAAAATGTAGAAGAGTTCATTCTTCACACGGGACAGCATTATGACAGGGAAATGTCAGGAGTATTCTTTGAGGAGCTTGAGATACCGAAACCAGACTATAATCTGGGTGTGGGATCGGCCCGGCATGGTAAGCAGACTGCGTCAATGATATCAGGCATCGAGGAGATCATCCTGAAAGAAAAACCTGATGCAGCAATAATCTATGGTGACACAAATTCAACCCTGGCAGCAGCCATAGCAGCCTCAAAACTTAAAATCCCTCTCATACATATTGAGGCAGGATTGAGATCTTACACCAAATATATGCCCGAAGAGGTTAACCGTATTCTGTCAGATCATGTCTCAACATTACTGTTTGCTCCTACAGATGAAGCCTTTAAGAATCTGATGAGAGAAGGATTCAGGCCCGGTAACAGTCCTCCATACCACATTGACAATCCCAAGATCTTCCTTGCAGGTGACATAATGTACGATAACAGCCTGTTTTTTGCCGAACTGGCTGAGAAAAAACTGGAGCAGTATATAGCCAACCTGGGCCTCCAAAGGACAAGATATATTCTTGCCACAATTCACAGGGATTTAAATACAGATAATCCTGAACGGCTGGAACAAATTATGAGAGCATTGATCAACTTGTCGACCAATAACAATATCAAACTCGTTATGCCTTTGCACCCGAGGACGGTTAATGCTCTGATGTCGAATAATAAAAAGACATACGCTCTTTTAAATAAATGTCCGGAAGTAATAATCTTACCTCCGGCTTCATATCTTGAAATGATCTTGCTTGAGAAAAATTCGGCAATAATAATGACTGACTCAGGGGGAGTACAGAAGGAAGCGCATTTCTTTAGTAAGCCCTGTGTGGTATTCAGGAAAGAGACTGAATGGGTCGAGCTTGTCAGGAATAAGACCGCTATTCTTGCCGATTCAAATGAGGACAAGATTATTAAAGCATATGCTTCCCTTATGTCAAGGAAAAATATGGCATTCCCCGGTTTTTATGGAAACGGGAAATCTTCTGACTTTATTCTTGGAGAGATAATTGAGTTATGCACACAGGAGCATAGGTGAATTCATTGAAAAAAGGGCTAAATATGATCGAGTACAATTTTTGAGAGAACTTCGATCAGGCCATGATAGTCGCTCACAAATTTCCCGGTTACACGATTCCCGATTACCGAGCAAATAGTAAGAGCCTTATGGCCAAGAAGTCCGGACAGTCCATAGATCGCCGAACTCTCCATCTCATAATTTGTGATCTTCCTTCCACCATAGCGGAACGATCCCAGCTTGTCATTGATTTTTGTGTCGAAAGGTTCAAGAGAAAGGTACCTGCCCTGAGGAGCGTAGAATCCAGGCGCTGAAACTGTAATGCCTGACGCAAGGCCAAGGGATGAGAATTTTACAAACAGAGAAGGATCAGAATCCACAACATACGGAGCTGCAAGCCGGTCAGGCCATCCTGTATGCAATTTGAATGCAGTTTCGAAATCCTTGTCCATGATAGATTCGATGCCTTTATAGAAATTCATAACCCCGTCAAATCCTATTGCCTTTTCGGAAATCAGGAAGCTGCCGGCTTCGATTTCTTTCTGCAGGCCACCAGAAGTTCCTATCCTGATCAGTGTGAGGGATGTCCTGTCACTGAGAGGTTTCTTTAACACGAGGTCAAAGTTCACAACAGCATCAAGTTCATTTATAAGAATATCTATATTATCAGTCCCAATCCCACTGGATATTACAGTGATCCTTTTATTTTTATAAGCGCCGGTAACTGTGTGAAATTCCCTGTTGCTGATTTTGCACTCTGTTGAATCAAACAAAGATGATACCAGGCCTACTCTGTCAGGATCACCAACAATTATTATCTTATCCGAAATGTGTTCAGGCTTTAGCCTCAAATGAAATATGCTCCCGTCATTATTTGTTATTAACTCGGTTTTTTTCATCTGTTTAAAATTATTGCCATGAAATATTTTATAAAAATTTTCACACTTTCAGCAACCACTCTTTTCAGTCGTTCTCACAAGAAAATTTCAATCATTCCCGTTTGTGAAAATATAATGCTTCAAATTTTCGTGTTCGTTTCATATTAAGTGAATTGAATTACAATATTAGTGTACAGGACTCTATTTTACAACATCTATGCGGTTGAGCCAGTTACCGATTGAAAAATGAAACAGGTAGATTAAAAACCTATTTTTTGGGCTTATGGTGCAAATTAGATTATTTTTGTACTCAATATGTAATTGAGTATTAACCAAAAAGATAAAGAGATGAAACAAAGACAGACTTATGTAATTATTGGTGCGGTATTAATAATACTGCTGTTATTGTTCGGAAGCAGAATGATTTACGTAATCAGACCTGGTGAAAGGGCAGTGGTATTTCATATGCTTTCAGGAGTACTTGATAAGGATAAGATCGTAGGTACCGGAATTAAGGCTATTGCTCCCTGGAATAATCTTTATAAATATGATGTTAAGGAGCAAAAGAGTGAGGAGACTATGGATGTACTGGATAAAAGCGGTCTTTCGATCAATGTTGATGTAACTGTTCGTTTTAACCCTATGTATGACAGAATTGGATATCTGCATGAAGTGTTCGGTACAAATTATGTCAGCAGACTTGTTATCCCGGAAGTAAGATCTACCGTAAGGCAGGTAACCGGAAGATATACTGCGGAAGAGATATACTCAACCAAAAGAAATGAGGTAGAGCAATCAATTATACAGGAGACCGCTGTGATACTTGAGAAGAACAATATAGAGATGCGGGCCTTGTTGATCAGGTCAATTGGTCTTCCGGAGGAAATCAGGAAAGCTATCGAGAGCAAACTTACACGTGAGCAGGAGTCTCTTGCAATGATCTATGTCAACGAGCGTGAGAGGCAGGAGGCTGACAGGAAAACGATCGAAGCGGAAGGTATTGCCAGTTATAACCGTATCCTCAGTGCCAGTCTGACTGGTAATATCCTGACCCAGAAAGGGATTGATGCTACAATAGCACTTGCAAATTCGGCAAATGCCAAGGTTGTAGTAATTGGATCAGGAAAGGAAGGATTGCCCCTTATACTTGGTAATAACTGATATTTCACGGAATTTCCGGGACTGAAGGTTTCCAGGTATGTATATTAAAGGTATTCCATAATCCGTCCTGATATTTGCAGTAGAGATATTTCGGCTGTTTTGGTCTGGTATTGCACCAAAAGCAGCCTCTCTTCTGCATCGAGCAGGCTTTTCTGCACCTCCCGGAGATCGAGACCAGAAAGATTTCCCAGTTTGTAACGCTCAAATGCAATTTCGAGATTCTCAGTTGCAGTTTGAATGTTCTGTACTTCAAGCCTGAGGAGCCTGAGGTTATTCAGATAGGCCGAGAATATCGTCAGGAGGTCGGCTTTTATCTCCTGTTCAATAAGGGAATACTGCAATTCCTTGTTTTCAATCTCAATCCTGGCATTCATTTTCTCTCTCTGTTGGTTGAATCCATCGAACAGGCCTATGCCCATTGTTAATCCATAATTCATTCCATTAGTCTGCTGGCTAAGCAATGAACTCGACTCATATTTATTAAGGGTATAATTATAGCCCGAAGATAAATTGAGGTAGGGATAACTCCTTGAGGCAATTATTTTGTAATCATACTCAGAGACTACCTGGTTCTTTCTCGCTATAGTTAGAATTGTGTTGTTGCTGAGAGTCTCGGTGAGCAGATTTTCATAATCAAGTTCCGGGTTAATGACAAGGACTGAGTCTTTAACGATGATTATTTGTCCCAGGTCCTCTACGGCCATAAGCTCATTCAAACTGATTTCAGATGCTCTGAGCACCTCATTCTGACGCGCAAGCCTTGAACTATCGGAATTAAAATATACCCTTGACTGCAATAGCTGAAGCTTTGACGAGGCACCGAGAAGATAACGCTCCTCATCAATACGAACCCTCTCTTTTGATAGCGAAACGGCAAACTCAAGGTTACTGTAAAGCCGTTTTTGCTGAATGAAATAATAATACTCCGAGACTATGTCAGCAATCAGGTTTTCGACAGCAACCTGGGTATTCAGTTCGCCAATTTGTTTTAGCTCGTTGAGCTTTTTATAAGTTGTCTGAACATTGAACCCCTGAAATATTGTCCATGCAAGTGAAATCCCTGTTGTGGTTGTTGTGTTATGAATTCCACTTGATATATTCTCTCCCCCGTCAGCGAGCCTTTGCCCGGTCGTATTTACAGTCCCGCTGTATCTGCCTGATAAATCAAGAGACGGAAGAAAACCGGCGTTACCTTTAGAATAGTTGTTATCAGAAATTGCCTCTCTGTTACCGGCGACTATTATTGAATAATTGTTCTCGAGCCCTGTTAAAATACACCTCTCTAGATCATAAACCTGCTGTGATGAGACAAATGTAATATTGAGAATGACAAATATTATCGATATAATAATTCTAGATTTCATCTTTAGTTGGTTTTGTTTCGCCAGAAATATATGAATATACAGCAGGCACAATATATAGTGTAAGAAACGTGGAAAGTGCCAGCCCACCTACAACAGCTATACCCATTGATACACGGCTTCTGGCTCCTTCTCCCAGCCCGATGGCAAGGGGCATTACTCCGAGGATAGTTGACAGGCTTGTCATGAGTATTGGCCGGAATCGGGCTGCAGCTGAGTGTTTTATCGCTTCCAGCTTACTCATTCCTGCCCGCTTTCTCTGGTTTGCAAATTCGACGATAAGGATCCCATTTTTCGATACCAGCCCAATAAGCATAATAATTCCGATCTGGCTGAAAATATTCATGGTTATGTTGAAGTACCACATAAAGAAAAGTGCTCCTGTAAGAGCAAGGGGCACAGTCATCATAACAATAACAGGATCACGGAAGCTTTCAAATTGCGCCGACAGAACCAGGAAAATAAGAACCAGGGCGAGGATAAAAGCAAACATAAGACTTGAAGAGCTCTCACGGAAATCTTTTGAATCTCCGGCAAGTGCTGTCCTGAACGAATCATCAAGCACCTCTTCAGCTATCCGGTCCATTTCTTCAAGCCCTTCACTGATAGTTTTCCCTTCAGCAAGAGCTGTAGAAATGGTCGCTGCAACAAATCGGTTGTACCTGTACAGTTGGGGAGGAGCAGTCTGCTCATCCAGACTTACCAGGTTGTCAAACTGGATCATGTCGCCAGAACTGTTTCTGACGTAAAGCGACCTGAGATCAAGCGGCTTATTCCTGTTATCCCTTGCCATTTCTGCCAGGATCTGGTATTGCTTACCATTCATAAAAAAGTACCCGAACCTTTGACCACTAAGCGCAAGCTGAAGGGTCTGGCCTATGTTTTGTGTGGATACACCCAGGTTATTTGCTTTATCACGATTGATATGTATCTGTAACTCAGGCTTTGAGAACTTGAGGTTAACATCAGCCATAACAAGAACTTCGCTGTCGTTCACCTTTGCCATGAAGATAGGTATTACTTCTCTGAGCTTTTCAATATTTGTCGCCTGGAGAACATACTGCACAGGCATTCCTGACCGTCTGCCGCCAAATGTCGACTGCTGTGTAACCCTTGCCCGTGCCTTCGTTTTCATTCTTAATTCTGAAGCTAGCATGTTGGCTATTTGCTGTTGCGTACGATTGCGCTGTTTGGGTTTAACCAGAACCAGTCTTACGCTACCTCCTCCTCCACGGACCATGGCAGTGATATTCTTATTTTCCGGGACAAGCCTGTAGGTAAGATCTGCAACATCCTCAATATAGTCGAGCATAAATTCGTATGTCGTGCCTTCAGGAGCAGTGGCACTGATATTGATCTGGGACCGGTCTTCCAGTGGAGCCATCTCTGCCGGGGTTGAAATAAAGAGCAAAAAAGTGAGTCCTGTTGCTGCAGCCAGTATAACGATAGAGAGCCACCTTCTGCGAAGAAAATTATCAAGTGAATTTTTATAGGTGTTGTTAAGGCCGATAAAAAACTTTTCAGTTGTCCTGTAAAACCACATCTTTTTCTTCTGTGGCCTCAGTAGTTTGGTCGACAGCATCGGGGTAAGAGTCAAGGCCACAAAAGAAGAAATTGCGACAGCCCCGGCAATAGCAATACTAAACTCCCTGAATAACCTCCCTGTCATACCCTCAAGGAAAACGATAGGAATGAAGACGGCAACAAGAGTTATCGTGGTAGAAATAATTGCAAAAAATATTTCTCCAGACCCTTTAAGCCCGGCCTCAATGGGGCTCATACCTCCCTCAATCTTTACGTAGATATTCTCCATCATAACTATTGCATCATCAACAACCAGCCCTATAGCCAGAACGATGGCAAGCAGTGTAAGTACATTTATTGAGAAGCCTGCAATGTACATTATGAAAAATGATCCTATGAGCGAGACCGGAATTACAAGAACTGGTATTAGAGTGGTTCTCCAGTTCCTGAGGAAAAAGAAAATAATAATGACAACCAGGAGGAATGCCGTAACTATTGTGTTCCTAACCTCCCTGATCGATGTTCTGATGTATTCGGTATTATCAAATCCTATCTCGACGATCACATCATCGGGCAGGTCCTTTTTGATGTACTCCAGTCTGCGGTAAACCTCATTCGCAATATCTATGTGGTTTGCCCCAGGTTGAGGAATTATTACGTTCCCTACCGTAGGAACCCCATTAAGCTTCATTATCCCACGTATATCTTCAGGACCAAGCTCGGCTCTACCGATGTCATTGAACCTTACGATCTGATCTCCTGATTGTTTAATAATCAGATTATTAAATTCCATCGGCGTCGACATTAGTCCTAATGTCCTGATTGTCAGTTCAGTGGTATTTCCTTCAATGCTGCCGGAGGGCAGTTCAATATTTTCACGGTTGATGGCATTTCTTACATCCAGCGGGGCTAATTCATAACCTGCAAGTTTGACAGGATCGAGCCACAGTCTCATGGCATATCGCTTCTGACCCCATATCATAATAGAGCTTACGCCAGGGATTGTCTGTAATTGTTCCTTGAAGGTTAGTTCAGCTATCTCTGACAGTTCAAGCATAGACCTTTGCTTGCTTTGAATTGCGATGAACATGATAGGGCTTGCATCGGCATCGGCCTTTGAAACCGTTGGAGGATCGACATCGCGTGGCAGCCTTCTTTGAGCCTGTGAAACTTTGTCGCGAACATCGTTGGCGGCAGTCTCCATATCAACGGTCAGTTCAAACTCAACAGTGATATTACTGCCACCCTGCCGGCTGACACTGGTAAGGGTTCGTATTCCGGGTATACCATTAATTGACTGTTCGAGTGGTTCCGTAATCTGGGTTTCAATCACATCGGAATTCGCTCCCGGATAGGATGTGCTTACAGTAATGATAGGCGGATCGACACTCGGGAACTCTCTGACCCCAAGAAATGTCATCCCGATAAATCCAAAAAGGAGAATAATTATTGAAAATACTGTTGCCAGAACAGGCCGGTTTATACTTATTGAAGAAAGACTCATTGAAATTGCTCAATTAATTCATGATAACTGTGTCAAGCACAACCGGAAGATTCTCACGTAATTGCAGAATACCTGTAGTAATGAGCGTGTCTCCAAACTCCAGGCCACTGGTGATTTGAATCAATGATTCTGTTCTCAGTCCGGTTAATACATTTACTTTCGATGCTTTGCCTGATTTGTATATAAAGACTTTTTCACCATCCATCTCAGGAATAAGCGCTTCGGTAGGAATAGAAACAGCATCATTAACCTCTGAAAGCCTCAGGTTTATGGCTGCAAACCTGCCGGGTTTTAGTTCTTCATTGTCATTGGAATACAAAGCCCTTACGGCTATTGTTCTGGTTTTTATATCTACTTTGGGATCAACAGCATAAACATACGCTGTAAAAGGTTCTGGTATACCATCGATCCTGAAGCTAATCGGATACCCGTTACCAATCTCTCCGGCATACCGCTCTGCAATTGAAAACTCAATCTTGAGAGGTTTGAGCTTGACCAGTCTCGCTATTTTGGTTGCAGGTGACGCATAGCTCCCTTCGCTGAAGAATCGCAGACCTATTATGCCATCGAAAGGAGCACGAAGCTCTGTCTCGGCAATCCTGGCTTTGACCAGTAGAATATCAGCCTCAGTAGCCTGCAACTCGGTCACTATCTGGTCGTAGCTTTCGCGGCTTATGGCATCCCTGTCTAGCAGGCTGCGCTGACGGAACTCCTTCCCCTGAACGAGTTTGAGTTGGGCTTCAAGCTTTAGTAGCTGTGCCTGCAGATGCCTGTCGTTGATCTTCCCGAGCAGATCGCCTTTATTAACCCTGGTTCCTTCAGTGAACAGGATCTCCACAATTTTACCGGATGTTTCGAAAGAGAGTTCTACCTCTTCATCTGGCATAAGTGTACCTGTAGTATTAACATATTCAGTTATAACAGATGGTCTAATTATAAATCCTGAAACATTGAGAAGTTGCTGTGTCCTCCGCATTCCTTCCCCGTCTCCACCACTTATACCCTGCGTCGAACCATCTGACTGTCTCAAAAACAAGGAATTTTTAACCTTCGGATATAGTATTATGCTAAGTATAAACAGAATTGATAACACCATTAGCAAAGGTCTTAAAAGTTTCTTCATCTTGGTCATGCAATTTATTTCAATCCGCAAATCTATGTATTATTTACTGAGTTTCAAGTCTGCCGTTTTTAACATGGCTCATAAATACACGCATCTGTAATGACAATTATAAGCGATGAATTGTTCTTTAAAAAAACACTTCAAAGTTAAATGACCAAATAATGGCAGCTTTGGGAATTAAAAGTAAAATGGCAGATATTTTTGTGAACCTATAACAAGCTAACGATCTTTTATTTGCGACTTTTTCATTTGCCTTTTAGCTGGTAGTATGACAATCAACCTGAATTGAAAGAATCTAAGCGCAGAACACTAATTAGCGAGCCAAATTATTGGAGAACAAATTATTTATAAAAATTGTTAAATATTGTTAATCTACGCTTTTGGACAAATTTTACAAATCTTCTATTAGATTAAAAATTTATTTTTGCAGTTCTGTATTTGATTTGGAAGAATTGCTTGTCAACAAAACATATATTTTAAAACTGGCATGATGAAAGGTACCTCTGTTGCATTACTGATCCTTGTTTTGTTCACATCTCATACTATTGCCAGTACCGGAAAATCATTGGTTAATCAGGAACGGAAGGGGTTAGTGGCTGTAAGGACTGCCAATCCACCCCGAATTGATGGTGATATCACTGAAGCAGCCTGGCAAACAGCTCCGATAGCAGGAGATTTTATTCAGTATTCACCATTCAGTGGGCGAAAAGCCAGTTTCAGGACTGAAGTAAGTCTGCTTTATGATGATGAAGCACTTTATATAGCTGCAACAATGTATGATCAGAGCCCCGACAGCATCTATGCTCATCTTGGGGAAAGGGATAGTGATAATAACCTTAATGCCGATCATTTCTATATAGACATCAGTACATTTAATGATGGTTTGAATGGGGAGACTTTTAAAGTATCAGCTTCTGGCGTCCAATCGGATATGAAAGCCAGGGCATCAGGTACCGGCAGCTATGGTGGTGGCGACAGAAGCTGGGATGCGGTATGGTTTAGCAGTGTGAGAATTACTGAAGGGGGTTGGGTGGCAGAGTTAAAGATACCATTTTCAGCTCTCCGTTTCCCTCAGAAGGAGGTGCAGACCTGGGGAATTAACTTCTGGCGGGAGATCAGGCGGTACAGGGAGTTGTCATCATGGAACTATGTTGACAGGGAAGCAGGTTCAAACTTTAACCATCTCGGAGAACTTGAAGGATTACAGAATCTGATACCTCCTGTGAGATTGAGCCTGATTCCATATTTGTCGGGTTATGTTGAAAAGTATGATGGCGACGAACCAGCTTTAACCTATAATGGAGGTTTGGATATAAAGTACGGTATCAGTGAAAGTTTCACTCTCGATGCCACACTTATTCCTGACTTTGGCCAGGTTCAGTCAGATGACAAGGTACTGAATCTGTCACCATATGAAGTTAAGTACAACGAGAGAAGACCGTTTTTTATGGAAGGTACTGAGTTATTCAATAAAGGAGACATTTTTTATTCCCGGAGGATTGGATCGATGCCACGCGGTTACTATTCAGTATATGATAGCATGGAAACAAATGAAGAAGTAACCAGTAATCCCCAGGAAGCATCTATGATCAATGCAACAAAGATCTCAGGACGGACAAAGTCAGGTCTTGGGATAGGAGTATTTAATGCAATGACCCGACCTATGTTTGCCAGTATTGAAAACAGTACAACGGCTGAAACAAGGCAAATCAAGACAGAACCTTTTACAAACTACAATATGCTGGTCCTTGATCAGAGCCTGAAATATGGCTCTTACGTAAGCCTTTCTAATACAAATGTCTGGCGTGCTGCCGAGAAGACTGAAAATTATTATACAGCAAATGTGACAGCGGTCGATTTCAAGCTTCAGAACAGTTCAAAAATGTACACTGTATCGGGGAAGGGTTCATTAAGCCAGAAATATTATACCGACCGTTCCGATGCATTCGGCCACTCATATGATCTGAGTGCAGGGAAAACAGGAGGCATGTTCAGGTTTGATTACCAGATATCTGCACTATCAGATACATATGATCCGAATGACCTTGGGTATCTGCGGCGTAACAACGAATTTCAGAATTCACTAAATATTGCTTACAATACGTTTAAGCCATTCTGGAAAATCTATACAACCAGAAATTCACTGACTTTTAGTTACAACCAGTTATATTCGCCAAGGGTATTTACAGGGTCATCCGTAAGTTTCAACTCTATGACCATATTCAGTAATTACTGGTCGCTAAGCGTAAGGTCGGAATATAAACCAGTGGGCGAGGATGACTACTATGAGCCCAGGATCTTTGGGAGATATTATCATCGCCCTGACGAGCTGATGCTAAATATAAAGTTTGATACAGATAAGAGCAAAGCCTTCTATCTCGACATGAGCACCTCAGCCACAAAACTTTGGTCTGCTTTCGATCAAACGAACTATTCAGTCTCTGTTAGCCCTGAGATTAAATTATCCTCACATACCACGCTAGGCTTTGACTTCGACATGGAGAAAAGGAAGAATGATATAGGTTATATAGCGTACAATTATGCAGATGAGAATATAATTTTTGGTCGCAGGTACAACACCACAATGACGGGAACGTTGAGCGCTGAGCATATTTTTACAGCTAATTCATATCTGACATTCAGGCTCAGGCATTACTGGGCAAGGGCCGACTATAACGGCAGTTTTTACTATCTTGAAGATAACGGACAGCTTATTCCGGGCGTATATACGGAGAATCCGGACCTCAACTATAATGCATTCAACATAGATATGGTCTATACATGGAGGTTTGCCCCGGGAAGCGAACTTACACTTGTCTGGAAGAATACCATTTACTCTGGCACAACAGATATTTTTTACAACTACATAGATAATATAAGGAATATGCTCGATTCTCCGATGCTGAACAGTTTGTCCCTGAAGGTCCTTTATTACCTCGACTATCAAAGCTTGAGAAAAAGAGACTAATTTTGCCGGTAAACCAAAAGTAAATATTATGATCCAGAGGATACAAACGATCTATCTAGCGCTTGCTGCTTTGCTTTCGGGACTGCTATTAAACGGACCCATAGTCAAACTGGTCGGTTCCGGTGGCGAAGATTACAGGTTATTGTACAAGGGGATATACCTTTTTGAGAATGAAATTCCTATTGTGGTTGAAAAGAGCTTTCCACTCTCAATACTGATCATAACAGTTACTCTTCTTTTCTTCCTGGCTATTCTAATGTTCAGGAAAAGGAAATTACAGATAAGATTGACAGTACTTACTACTTTGCTAAATCTGGGTATCTTGTTACTGATCCTTTTCTACACATTTTATACAGGAAATAAACTGGGCGCTGATTATGTTTTTGGTATCAAGATGGTTTTTCCTCTTGCCGGATCAATATTTGGATACCTTGCCTTCAGAAATATCCTGAAGGATGTACTTATCATAAAATCTTATGACCGGATAAGGTAACCTACAGGATCTCCATATTATCCTGATCGGTTATTTTCTCACAATAGTGGCATTTTAGAGATACATCCGAATCTGAGACAACCTTGAATTTCGTAATAACACTTTCAAAATTTGTAATACATTTTGGATTCACGCACTTAGCGATACCGATAATTTCATCAGGTACTTCCACCACACTCTTTTCTACTACTTCGTATCCCTTAATAATATTCAACTTGGCCTGGGGTGCGACCAGTGCAATCCGGTTAATGTCATCATCTTCAAAGAAGATACCTGCAAGTTTTATAATAGCTTTCCTGCCCAGTTTCTTGCTTTCAAGATTTGTACCGAAAGTGATCTGGTTGTCAATCTTGTCAAGACCCAGGATCTGTATCACCTTAAACAGACTTTTAGCCGGGATGTGATCAATTACAGTTCCATTTTCAATCGCACTTACACTAAGTTGTTTAGGTTCTTTCATTTTGCTCATTGTTAATTATTTTAGCCCCAGTAAGCTACATAATATTGCCTGACGTGTGTACACTCCGTTCAAGGCCTGTTCAAAATAATAGGCCTTCTCGTTACGGTCAACATCCTGATGGATCTCATTGACTCTGGGAAGGGGGTGCAGGACTCGCATATTCTTCTTGGTATTTCTAAGCATTGAATTCCGAAGTACATATACATTCTTTACCTTTTCATACTCCATTGGATCACTGAATCTCTCTCTCTGTACCCGGGTCATATATATTATATCGGCCTTTGAAATAATATCGGTAAAATCAGAATGCTCATAATACTTTAGTCCGAGCTCTTCGAGGTAGAGCTTATATTCCTTTGGCATCATCAGCTCCTCGGGTGAAATAAAATTAAAAGTTGTATTCCACCTCGACATGGCCATCATAAGAGAATGAACTGTACGACCATACTTAAGGTCTCCGACCAGGAATATATTAAGGTTATCCAGGGTTCCCTGAGTCTTCCTGATTGAATAGAGATCAAGAAGTGTTTGAGTAGGGTGCTGATTGGCTCCGTCACCGGCATTAATAACAGGGATTCCGGCAATCTCGCTTGCATATCGTGCGCTACCTTCAACCGGATGGCGCATTACAATAAGGTCACTGTAATTACTCACCGTCCTGATAGTGTCATTAAGCGTTTCTCCTTTGGATACACTGGAGCTTGAAGCATCAGTAAACCCAATTATTTTGCCTCCAAGCCTTGAGATTGCACTTTCGAAACTCAGTCTCGTTCTGGTCGAAGGCTCAAAAAACAACGTAGCAATAACTCTCTTTTCCAGAAGCGATTGAACCGGCTTCTTCTCAAACTCTGCTGCAAGATCAAGAATTTTGGATATTTCATCCGTGGTCAGATCGTCAATTGATACCAGGCTTCTGTTTTTCATCAAAAAAGTATCTTTTATTTATATTCCGTTCCAAAGGTAAAAACTAATAAATGATCTCTTCTGCTTGTTGATAATTAATTTATAAAATATTTTGATTCCTGGTTTTCTTCAAGGAGTTTAAAGCTCAGATTATCAATATTCCTGAGCTTCTTTATGATTCTTCCCTCAAGCGATTTCCGGAGAGTAATAATTAGTCTGCATTCAATTTCAAAGGATTGTTCTGACAGATCAATATTTTCATCCTTGATAAGCTTCATAACCCGGCCTATCTCAGAATAGGGAAATACCAGGCTGAATCTGATATTTACAGTCCTTTTAACAATCCGTGCTGAACTGAGGGCAGTATTCGCTGCATTTTTGTAGGCATTTACAAGGCCGCCAACCCCGAGCAAAGTGCCACCGAAGTATCTGACTACTACGATAATAATATTGGTTACTCCGAATGATCTGATCTGTCCCAAAATAGGTTTGCCAGCTGTCCCGGATGGTTCGCCATCATCATTTACCCTCCAGTTGAGCTCTTCTGCCCCTATCCGATAGGCAAAGCAATGATGACGGGCGTCATGAAATTCCTTCCTGACATTTTCAAGGATTCCCATGGCTTCTGCAACAGAATCCACCGGGTATGCAAGGGCGATAAATTTACTGCCTTTATCTTTGTAAAGCCCTTTAGCGGACGATGCTATGGTTTTATATTCATCAGGCTTCATCAGATTACAGATAGAACAACTATGGTTATTATTGATAATGCGATACCAATCTTTTTTGTTACTGTAAGCTTTTCCTTATAAAAAATGGTTGCAAGCAAAACTGAAAGCAGTACAACACCGACATTATTTATCCCGAACACCACTGAGCTGTCAAATACTTCACTATTCAGGGCTTTTATAATCCCGTAGAGCGATCCGAAATTGACTATTCCAAGGAAGATGCCATAGAATATTAATTTCCTGTTTCTGAAATGGTGCCACTGGTTACCCCTGACAAGGGCAAATAGAATCCCGCAAACCGCTGAAATGCTGAATAGTATCGATGAGAACACTATTGGATTCTGCTTGTAAATAATGGCGCTCTGTGTAAATTTAATAAGTGAGTCAATCACTCCTGCGCCAATAAACAGGACCAGGGGGATCATAATTATTGACGCCCTGTATTTCTTTTGTTTGTTTTTTCCCTGCTGGTATATAGTCAGGAATACCGAAACCATAGCAAGGATGAACCCTGCCAGCTTGAGTGAAGTCACCTCTTCCTTAAAGTAAATAACGGAAAATAAGATTGGTATTATAACCGACATCTTCGAGGCAACAGATGTTACAGCTATACCCGCTTTCTGCGTGGAAGCAGCAATAACAAAAAATAGTGAAATAAACAGAATGCCAATGATCACAGCCATTGGCAGCCAGGATGAAGTGAACACATCCTTCCCGGGGATCCCTCCAATCAAAAAACCCAGAATTGCGGCAGCCAGGTAATTAATCAGTATCAGGTTGAAATTATCAAGATTAAGTCTCCCGGCAATTTTAAAAATAACCATGATCAGCGACGATGAGAGTATGCATATAAGCAGATAGATCATCTTATTTGTTCTTAGCTTTTAATGCTTCAGCAAGTGATGCCAATATTGAATGCATCAGGTTAATATCTTTCTGGCCGGCCAGCGATACCCGTTCGAAGATCCTGCCCAACAGGGGGTCATTCAGTTTCATCCCGGTGAATTGCATGATTTCGATAATCCTGCTTTTAAGACTCCGCACGGAACTATCAGCGGCATCAGGATAATCAGTTGCCTCCATCTGCAGATTTATACTTGCAAGTTCCCAGGCATATATCATAACTGCCTGAGAAAGGTTCAGGGAAGGATAGTTATCAACCATTGGAACCGATGACGTGAGATCACATAGTGTCAATTCCTCATTTGTTAGCCCGGACTCCTCCCGACCAAACACAATTGCAACTTTTGAGCCAGACAGTTCCTTTGATTCCAATACTGAGGCCAGCATGCCAGCCGGAATATAGTCATGTTTTGTGATCCTCTGTTTTGCGGTGGTGCCTATCACCAGATCAACTTCTGCAACTGCATCAGCAAGAGAGTTGAATATGATTGCCTTATCAAGCAGATCTGATGAACCATGAGCAACCCATCTTGCCTTCCCACCGAGATATTCGCATGGATTTACCAGGGATAGTCTGGAAAATCCCATTGTTTTAATTGCCCTTGCACTCGCTCCTATGTTTTCGGGAACTCCCGGCTCGACAAGAATAAAATTCAGATCCATCGGAACAATTTTGGATACAAATATTTCGAAAAAATTATGGATCATAAAAATATCCATAAATTTGTGATAAATAAGACACTATTATTTTGAATTATGGGAGTACTGTTAGATGAAAAAGACCTGAACAAACTAATAGTCGTTGGTGACAGGATTCTTATTAAACCAAAATTGCCTCAGTCTAAAACGCAATCAGGTCTTTACCTTCCTCCCGGCGTGCAGGAAAAGGAGAAGGTGCAGGTTGGTTACGTTCTTAAGGTTGGACCGGGCTATCCTATACCATCAGTATCGGATATTGATGAACCATGGAAATCACGCAATGATGAGCCTCAGTATGTTCCGCTTCAACCGAGAGAAGGGGACCAGGCAGTTTATATGCAGAATTCAGCCATTGAGATTGAATTCAATAATGAAAAGTATGTTGTTGTATCCCAATCTTCCATACTCCTGCTGGTGAGGGATGATGGACTGTTCGAATAGTATTCTGAAATAATAATTTGGATCATGAAAGTATTTGGTCACTGGTAAGGCCGGGATGATAATTTTGCTATTTTTGAACAAATTTGGAGGGTAGTATGAGATCAAAGCGTTTTTTTCCTGTAATTATTATTGCAGCTGTGATAGCCATCTCACTGTATTTTGTTCTGAAAAATACAAATGAATCCAGGATCAAAGAAAAAGTGGCGTTCTATTCAGGCTCAGAAAGCTGCCGCCCCTGTCATGAAAGATTCTATAACCTTTGGGCCCCTTCACATCATGGCCTTGCGATGCAGCCTGTTACTGACGAATTTATTAATTCCGAAATTAAGATTTTTGATCAATCGATAAGGGTTGGCAACTCCCGGTTCAGGGTAATACATCAAAACGGAACTCTTATTTTCTGTGAGACCGACAGGTCAGGTAATGAAAAGATGTTTCAAGCCATCCATACTATGGGAGGGAAGTATGTGTATTATTTTCTTACAGAACTCGAAAAGGGAAGGTTACAGGTATTACCCCTGGCATACGACTGTCTTACCCATAACTGGTATAACAATCCTGAAAGCGGCGTCAGACATTTTGAAACGATGGAGGATTCTCCTCTTGACTGGATGAGTCATTTATACACTTTTAATACTTCCTGTTATAGTTGCCATGTCAGCCAGTTGAACACTAATTTTGATCCTGCAACTCTTGAGTACAATACGGAATGGCAGGAGCCTGGCATTAATTGTGAAACATGCCATGGACCAAGCTCTGAACATATTCGTGTATGCGTGGAGGCAGGTGAAGGTATTGTTCCCGGCGACCTGAAAATCATCATTACAGGCAATTACACTCCCGATCAGCATAATTCTTCATGCGGTTCCTGTCATGGCAAATCAAGAATTATTGCACCATCATACCAACCCGGAGATCCATTTTATGATTATTTTGATCTGCTCACACTGGAAGACCCTGACTTCTACGCAGATGGGAGAGATCTTGGGGAGAATTATACTATGACAAGCTGGAGCATGAACCGTTGCAAGGATGAAAGTGAGCTCCATTGCATCACCTGTCACACCTCAAGTGGCAGGTACAAATTTTCAGGCGACAATTCAAATGATGCCTGTATGCCCTGCCACAATGAAAAGGTCAGTAATGTAAGTACCCATACATTTCACGGGGAAGATAGTGCGGGAAGCAAATGTATTTCCTGTCATATGCCTAAGACGACATTTGCCAGAATGGATCGTAGTGATCATTCATTCAGACCTCCCATGCCAGAAGCAACAATTGCCTTTGGATCGCCCAATGCATGTAATATCTGTCATGATGATAAATCACCGGCGTGGGCCAACAGGCATATTGATATTACCCATAAAAGGGATTATCAGTCGGAGACTGTTGAAACCGGGAAACTGATCAGACAGGCAAGAAACAATGACTGGTCAAACATCGGCACGATTACAGATGGATTAATCGAAGACCGTTTTGATGAAGTATTTGCTACCTCGTTCATCAGATTATTGGAGCAGAGTGATGATCCATCAAAGTGGACCGCTATCATGAAAATGTCTGAGAATGAATCAGCCCTTGTCAGGAGCGCTGCGGCACATTCATTATACCTCAGGAGAGATCGTGTAGCTTTTGATATTCTGGTAAAACTGGCAGATGACAGGTTCAGGGTAGTCAGACATAATGCTGCTTTTGCCTTAAGCAGTTATTCTCAGGAGTTCATATCCGACCAGAACGTTGAAATAATCAGGAAGGCCCTTTCTGATTATGAATCTTCAATGCTTGCCAGGCCCGATGATTGGGCATCCTTCTACGATCTTGGAAATTTTTTCACCAATCTTGGCTTCTATCCGGAAGCACTCGATGCCTATACAAAGTCGATGCTCTTAAACCCGGAAGCAATTATGCCTATGGTAAATGCCGGATATATTTATTCAGTTACGGGTAACCAGGATGAAGCCGAAAAGCTTTTCCACAGAGCACTTTCATTTGTTCCGGACCATGAGGCTGCCTTACTGAACCTGGCACTTCTTTATGGTGAGAGAGGAGACAATGAAAATGCAGAGATATACCTAAGACGACTATTGGAGGTATCTGAGGAGAATGCGGTTGCAGCGTATAATCTCAGTATAATTGTATCCCGGAATGACCCCGTTGAATCACTTTACCTGAGCCGGTTGGCAATGAAGTGGGATCAGTCAAATGTAAAATACAGCTATACCTATTGCTATTTTCTTAATCTTAATAACAGAACAGAGGAGGCAATTGAAATACTTGAAAAAATTATAAATTCAAATCCGGGATACCTTGATGGCTATCTGCTATTGTCAGATATCCTGATCGGCCAGGATAAAAAGAACAGGGCCCTGGAAATACTGAACAAAGCTTTTGAGTACCCGGGATTTACCGAAATTGAGAAGGAAACAATATTGAACATTCTGAAAACATTATAGTTGATGGTTGATATCAGGAAGAGGAATTATTATGAAGAGAGGGATGTAATGATCAACCACATCAGGGAGGAGCATACCAGCCATTCAATTCACTATATAAACCTGGTCTTTCCAGTTGATAAATGCAAGAACGGAGAAAATACACTTCGAAGCCTAATTGAAAAAGAGGGAATATCAATTCTGACCGGGTTCATATTTATACCCGAATATTTTGATGGCATCGGAGTCAATCGGCAAGCTGCTGAAAATATTTTCCAGGACATTCCTTTAAACTACCTGTCTGCAAGGGAAAGCGAAAAAATATCGGTTCAGATCATAGGCGTTACAGGAGCAGAGGTTATATCGTTTGATACTGTGCAGGGTGCTTATGGAAGGTATTTCACTGTCAATCGTGTCAGCTATTATTTCTTTACCAATTACTCGAATTCTCAGAATACCAGTAATGGTGAGAAGGCGTATAACCTCTTTTGTAAGCTGCAGGATGATACAATAAAACAGGGGATCACATTTAAAAATGTGATCAGAACCTGGATATTTCTTGATAATATCCTTACCTGGTATAACGATTTTAATAGCGCAAGATCAAGGTTTTTTAAAGAAAATGAAATATTAACTGATGTTGTACCCTCAAGTACGGGTATCGGAATCGGCAACCCTTCGGAGTCATCACTTGTAATTTCAGGATACGCAGTCAGGTCTGATCATCCTGGGCTGGTGATCCGTGTGGTACCATCACCGTTTCAATGTCCGGCAATTAATTACAGCAGCTCTTTCAGCAGGGCAGTCGAGATAAAAGATGGTAAAAGCCGGCGGTTATTAATTAGTGGAACTGCTTCGATCGACCGGAGGGGAATCACTCTGCATAAAGAAGATATTGAAAGCCAGATAGTTCACACAATGAGAGTTGTGGAGGCAATCCTTGAATCAAGGAAATTTTCCTGGAAAAATATGGTCAGGTCAATCGCCTATTTTTCTGATGCTGCTTCCATTGATATATTTCTGAAACACTGCAAAGAGAATAGTATAGACCCGGGCCCAATTCTGATGGTAATTGGAACCATTTGCAGGGATGATCTTTTGTTTGAAATAGAGGTTGATGCTATCACCTGATCATATATTTGAGACCAGTGTTTCCAGGACGATTACAATTCCCATAATAATAATCAGCAACAGCCCAAGTCGGCTAAACTTTTTTTCAGGAATTCGTTTTGCCAGTTTGCTGCCTGCAAACAGGCCTATAAACATAAAAGGCAATGAAACGGCAACCATTGACAATATGTTGAGATCAATCATTCCTGCAAGTCCGTATGCCGATGCAGAGAAGAGGTAGGTTATCAGGAAAAAGATTGACATGGAATATCTGAATTTATCTTTTGACAATCCTGATGAGGATAATATCAGTGCAGCTGGCAACCCTCCGATAGCTATGCTGCCGGCGAGAATGCCACCGATTAATCCGGATAAGGTGTAGCTGGCAGCACTGTGTCTGAACCTGAAGCTAATACCATTGTAAACCAGGATCCCGTATAACACGATAAGAATTCCACATGTTATTTTCAGTACCTCCTCGTCAGAGGCTCTTAGTATGAAGACACCTGTAGCAACCCCAACCATGCTGAAAATTGCCATCAACAGAAAGTCTCTCCTGTTGATGCTACCCCTTTCTCTGACAAGATGTACTATCGAGAATGCCAGGTTTATAAATGCAATTAGCACAACAACTTCCTTAAGGGGAAGGATCATAAGCAGAAAGGGTAGTGAGGTAATAGCCAGCCCAAATCCGGTAGTCCCCCTGATAATACTTGATAATAGAATAATAATCCCCAATAAAATATATAGTGAAGTCTGTTCCATGGTATCTATAGTGGGTAGAAGGCCAGGCTTTTAAATTTGGCTGTGAATTTATCGGTTTCACTTTTCCATCTTTCCCTTTCACCTCTTAGGTCATGGCCACTGAGTAGTGCTTTCCTTAGACCATCATCTCCGGAGAGTATGTCAAAGGGGATTAAGGTGTCCTCATATTCATACGGAGGATCGTTGAATTTAAAATTTCCATCGCTTGTTTCGGAAATGGCTTTAAAAATAGAAGCGGCTGTGTAAACAGGTTCAAATTTACTATAATCAGTAACATGAATCTGGATCCCGCTACAGTATTCCCCTTCAAACTTATTGAATGTCGGGATGAAGTCATGCTTCCGGAATGAACAGCCGGGCAGGCTGAGCTTCTTAAGGATGTTAAGTACATCTGTTGATCTCATAAACGGGGCACCAAATAGTTCGAACGGTATAGTTGTCCCTCTGCCCTCCGAAATATTCAGAGCTTCAGCTAATACCATACCAGGATAGACAATTGCAGTCTTCGGTGACGGCATGTTTGGAGAGGGGAGTACCCAGGGAAGGAGCCTCTCATCAAATATCATTTTCCTGTTGTAACCCCTCATTCTAATTACAGTAAGGTCACATCCTGTTTTTTCCTCCTCATTAATCCAGACAGCTATCTCACCTATCGTCATTCGATGGCATAAAGGTATTTCGGCTCCCCCTACAAACGTATAGAAATTCTTTTTTAAAACAGGCCCTTCAAAAGCCATACCTGATACAGGGTTTGGCCTGTCGAGGATCACCACTGGAATAGTAAGTTCGGCACATGCTTCCATACAAGCCTTCATGGTCCAGACATAAGTGTAGGGCCTTGCTCCAACATCCTGAAGATCTATAAGAAGGCAATCAAGATTTTCAAGCATTGATCTGCCTGGCTTTCTGTGCTTGCCATACAGGCTGAAGACAGGAACGTTGAAGCGGGGATGCGAATATCCTTCCCACTCAATCATGTTATCCTGTGTTTCCCCGGACAGACCGTGTTGAGGACCAAAAACTGCAGATAAATGACAACCGCTGCTTTTATGCAGGATATCCGTTATATGTTCAAAATCACTGGTTACGCTTGGAGCGTGACAGACTACACCAGTTTTTCTGCCCTTTAGAACCCGGGGTAATTTATTTGATATAATATCCAGACCAGTTAACAGCATGGGAGGGTTATGCAGATATACAATTAACTAATGAATATGTTGTCGATACAGATGATCCGCGGACTGGAGTACTTTTAATCTGAGGTTAGCAGGAAAATCAGGGTTATTGTCAAGGAACGACATCACTTCAATTAATGCATCCTTGCTGTGATGCCCGCCGAGGATTGAGCTTATCCACTGTTCCGGGAAAAATATATCACCCGTTTCCTGAATCTCGATCATCTCCATAAGTCCGGGCATAATATATTTAAGGGCAACATCTTCATTTAGTGGATGATTAAGATAACTGAGAGCCTGGGATACCCAGGGCTCGTGCTCACGCATTTCTTCATCAAGAAGAGAATCAAAGAAATTATCTCTTTCTTCCTGGTTCCCTGATAGGGCAGGAATAATGAATCTCATCCTCTCTTCACGGTCGCTGTTCTCAATGCTATTCAGCTGATCAGAGAGGATCGTTTGGCTTAGCGGATGTCCTTTAAGCGCCAGGTTGAAAGCCAAATTTGTTTTGTCATTCTCCGATAAGAACAGGTCTGTCAGTTCAATCCCTCTCCATACATTGTACAAGTATCCCAGGCTATTGCCGGTACTCGAAATATTCACATAAGTATTAAAGTAGCTTTTTCTTAATGAAGGATCTGATTGCTCATTGGTTAGTTCCAATAATAGCATTTCGGTGGATTCTGCTTTATCTTCTCTGTCAGTACCGTCAAAATAGTCCCAGAAGATTGACGAAATATATCCCCTTAAAAGGGACTGAAGTTGTGGCTCATTCTCATTGCGGATAGATTCAGTTACCCACATGAATACCGACTGTGGGGTAACCACATTATTTAGCATGTTCTCCCAGATGATTAGCCAGATCACTCCTCTTAACAGAGGGTCTTTAAAGCTGAAAATATTTTCAGCAAGGTATTGTATGGCATCACTGTCGATCCTGAAGTATCCATATGCAATGCCTTTGCTGTCAGGTAACACCGCAAGGCAATTGCCCGGGATAGGGATCTCCGTTTCTTCCCCGCTTATTATTTGTTTCATGTTGTATGACGTATCATCACAGATAATAAGCATATCAAGCTCCTGAGACCAGTGCCTCCCGCCTCCACTGGGATCATATTCAGATAAGTGCAAATAAGTTGAGTCATCACCCGGGACAATTTCACTTATTATGGTTGGCATCCCGGCCTCCCTGACCCATATATCACTCCAAACCTTCAGGTCGGTTTCTACCATTTCATCAAGAATGTTGACCAGATCCTCCCATACCGCGTTCGCATAGCTGAATTCATCCAGGTATTTTCGCAGGCCCACTCTCAGAATTTCTTCACCAGTGATTATTTCGAGATGTTTCATAATTACCGGGGCTTTATTATAGATTATTCCTCCGTATAATGTACCTGCATTTTTCATGTTATCAAGCTTCTGGATGACCGGATTGGCTCCCTTTGTACGGTCAACTGCATAAGCTGCAGGATATCGTCCAAGGAGGAATTTAAGATCATGGTTTTCGTTCGGGAACCCGGGATTGACGATCTTATCCGCCATATAACCGGCAAACACCTCTTTAAGCCATACATCATCAAACCATTTCATGGTAACCAGATCGCCAAACCATATATGAGATGTTTCATGAGCTATCAATCCCGCTCTGCTTAGCTTCTGGTTTATACTTGCATCCTTTTCATGAAAAAGGCTTGATGCCCGGTAGAATATTGACCCGGGATGCTCCATTCCACCATACTGAAATGACGGTATAAGGACAAAGCCAAATTTTTCGAACGGGTATGATATATTCGTGTAATCTTCAAGCCAGCGGATAGCATCAGCATGAAGATTAAAGATATCATCCACATTGCTGTCGACCAGTTCTTCACGTGTTTCCCTGTGAAGCATGGTCATCTCTATCCCATCTGCAATCCTCCTGACCTCTTTGAATTTTCCTGCAGCAAAGGCAAACAGGTAAGTGCTTATTGGTTTGGTTTCAGAAAATTCTATTTTTCTGTTATCTCCTGATATCGTATTGGAAATGACAGGATTATTTGAAATCGCCTTCCAACTGCTGTCAACTTCGAGTGTTAATGAATAGGTTGCTTTAATATCTGGTTGGTCAAAGCATGGAAAAGCTGTACATGCCCTGTCAGGCACAAAAAGTGTATATAGAAATTCTTCGTTACGGTTAAGTGACATATCACCTGCAATGAAACTTATACCAATACTGTTATTACCTTTTTTCAGCTGTTTTTGTGGGATAATAATGTGCTCGTTCCTGAATTCCCATTCAGCCTTTTTTGTATTTACAACTACTTCGGTCACAGACTCCCCTTCTGCCCTGAAATCGATCATGAGTGGTTTCATTGCATGAGATAGATTGAAATTAAGGATTACTTCACCTGAAATTGGGGTGGTTCGATCAGGGGGAATATTGAAACTTATAATGTAGGAGGCATCATTAATTACGCTCTTCCGGTATAAAGCCAGATCTGATGATACACCAGCATCAAAATAAGCATCGTTTTTCCTGGTGCAAGAGGTTAGTATAGAACTTAATAATAATAAACAAATAAATACTTCGGATGTTTTCATATTAAGAGTTATTATTTTCAAGTAAAGTAACAATAATTTCATAATAAAACCACTTAAGCAACTATATTTGCAGATGCATGGAATGAATCTGAATATATTAAAATATTATCTTTTGTCAGTATTGGTGATCCTGGCTTTAAGCTCCTGCTACACCGGGCAGGGAAAGCATATCAGGATTATTGCCACTACTGATGTGCACGGATCGGCTTTCTCCCTTGACCTGACCTCCGGACAACCAAATCGTTATTCTATGTCGAAGGTATCCGGTTATATTAAATCAAGTTCTGATTTGGACCTGCTGATCCTGGACAATGGGGATAACCTTCAGGGCCATCCATCTGTCTATTATTATAATTTTGAAGATACGGTTAGTGACCATCTATGGGCTCGCATTCTTAGTTACATTGGATATGATGCTGTTACCGTCGGAAATCATGATATTGAGGCAGGACATAATGTTTATGACAGGATCAGATCTGACTATGCGATGCCAATGCTGGCTGCTAACGCTATTGATACAAAGAGTGGTAAATCCTATTTTGAATCCTGCCGGATCGTTAAGAAAGGTGGCCTTAAGATTGCTGTTATAGGACTTATTACACCCGGTATCCCGGGATGGCTCCCTGAAGCATTGTACGAAGGAATTGAGTTCAGGGATATGGTCGAGTCTGCACAGACGATCATGACAGAAGTAATGAAACTGGAACCCGACCTCATAATTGGACTGTTTCATGCCGGATGGGACGAAACGTACGGCGCTAATTCTGAAGGATCATATCTGAATGAAAATGCTTCACTTTCCGTTGCCGGGAATGTGCCTGGATTCGACATTGTAATTATTGGTCATGATCATGATAATGTAATCAAGTATCTGGTAAATGTATCTGGAGATTCGGTACTTATACTCGATGGTGGCAGTCATGCAAGAATGATCTCGGTTGCCGATGTTACAGTAAGCGGAAATGGGAAAGATAAAAAAAAGGACATTGTGGGTAATATTATTGAAACTGCCGGTTTAGCAACTGATGTTGAGTATGATTCTGTATTCAACCATGATTTCAACATGGTAAAGGGTTATGTTTCTCGCAAGATAGGATATCTTCATACGGCACTGTCAACCCGTGATGCCTATTTTGGAGACTCTCCCTTTATCGACCTGTTGCACCAGGTGCAACTTGAAACAAGTGGTGCCGATATATCATTTGCAGCACCCTTATCATATGATGTGACCATAGCTTCCGGGGAGATCAAGGTATATGACATGTTCGAACTTTACAGATATGAAAATATGCTATATACGGTCGAACTGGAAGGGAATGAGGTTGATGGCTATCTTGAATACTCTTACAGTATGTGGTTCAATACCATGAACAATGCTAATGATACCCTTCTGAAATATGAAATAGTTAATGGATCACCACGATTAAGAAACAGATATTATAATTTCGATTCCGCATCAGGGATTA
>DATKZO010000037.1:0-2367 GCA_035527935.1 Bacteroidales bacterium | reverse complement strand
AATATTCTGAACCATTGAGGCCGGATTCAAAAATAAGATTTTTTTTAATTGCAACCATACTGGTAATTGTTTTGTATGGCTGCAAAAATGCAAAAAACGATGTGATCCCTGATGTTTATGTGAATTTTACAATCGACCTTCTCGATCCGGAGTTTCTTAATCTTACAGCATTGGGAGGTTCCGATACAATTGATGGCCGTACCAATAACTGGGGTTACAGGGCTGAAGGTTACGACGGTAACGGAATAATTGTATATGCGGGACTAGATGAATACTTTGCTTACGACAGGACATGCCCGCATGATTATGCCGTAAACGGACTCAGCGTTAAAGTTAAGGTTGATTTCGTTGATTTCACTTTAGCTGTCTGCCCTCAATGTGGTACTAAATATGGACTTTCTATCTTTGGTACCCCTACTTCCGGTGTTGGCAGGTATCCTCTCAAAAATTACAAAACCCGGTATGACGGCAGGTTTATTACGGTGTGGAATAATTGAGCCTGGGGGATGAGGTAAAAACCTTAATACCTGTAGTGTTCCGGCTTAAATGGTCCATTCTGATCAACACCGATATATTCAGCCTGCTCTTTTGTAAGCCTGGTAAGCTTAACTCCAAGCTGGTCAAGATGTAACCTGGCAACCTCTTCATCAAGGTGTTTCGGAAGCCTATAGACCCCAATCCTGTAATCATTCTTCCAGAGATCGATTTGCGCCAGAGTCTGGTTGCTGAATGAATTACTCATAACAAATGAAGGATGCCCTGTGGCACATCCCAGATTAACAAGTCTTCCTTCGGCAAGGATAAAGACAGCATGGCCATCGGGGAAAACATATTTATCGACCTGTGGTTTAATATTGATCTTTCCCACCTCCTTCATTTCGTTAAGGTTATCAACCTGTATCTCATTGTCGAAATGACCAATATTGCAAACGATCGCCTGGTCTTTCATTTTCAGCATATGATCTGTTGTGATAATATCCCTGTTACCGGTTGCTGTAACAAAGATATTGCCTTCATCAAGGGTATCTTCAACCGGCTTAACCTCGAACCCCTCCATCGATGCCTGGAGTGCACAGATAGGGTCAATTTCGGTAATAATGACCCTGGCACCATAGGCTCTCATCGATTTTGCACACCCCTTGCCGACATCACCATAACCGCAAACAACAACCACCTTGCCTGCAATCATCACATCGGTTGCCCTTTTAAGACCGTCAGCCAGTGATTCGCGGCATCCGTAAAGATTGTCGAACTTTGACTTGGTTACCGAGTCATTAACATTTATTGCAGGCACAAGCAATTCACCGTTCTCCATCATCTGGTACAACCTATGCACTCCAGTTGTGGTCTCCTCCGAAATACCCTTAAGATCACTGACAGCGCGATGCCATTTCCCGGGTTCCCTCTCCAGCAGATCTTTGAGTGTGGAAAAAATAACAGCCTCCTCCCTGGAAGAAGGTTTATTGTTAAGTATCTCCGGGTCATTCTCAGCTTTGTAACCAAGATGTACGAGAAGTGATGCATCACCTCCGTCATCTACAATAAGATGCGGACCCTTCCCGTCCGGGAATGAGAGAGCCTGTGCCGTGGACCACCAGTACTCCTCTAGCGACTCGCCCTTCCATGCAAAAACAGGGATGCCTTTTGCAGCAATGGCTGCAGCAGCATGATCCTGCGTGGAAAAAATATTACAGCTTGCCCACCGCACATCAGCACCAAGCTCCGCCAGGGTTTCTATCAGAACAGCTGTCTGAATGGTCATGTGAAGAGATCCCGTTATCCTTGCTCCTTTCAACGGTTTTTCTGAAGAGTATTTTTTTCTGATGGCCAGCAACCCGGGCATCTCTTTTTCTGCAATTTCAATCTCCTTCCTGCCAAAACCTGACAGGGACATATCCCTTACTTTATATTGCATTTTTTCTGCTACTAAATCCATTTGAGTTTAATTTTAGAATAATTTCAGAATGTAAAGATAAGAAAAATAATGTTGGGTTTGTTCAGGTCAACAATCGCATAGCTAGTTGTTTATCAAGCTTTATCTGCTCTGCGAGTTGCCCGATGTTCTCAAACTTCATCTCGTCCCTGAGCCTGTACCTGAAAATAACCTTAATGTCGCTGCCATAGATGTTCTTTCCAAAATCAAAAATATGAACCTCTATGCTCCTTTTACCGGTTGAACTGTTAACTGTAGGATTCTTCCCTATGCTGAGCATGCCGGGCTTAAGTTCACCTTCAATCTGAACCTCAACAGCATATACCCCGTCCTTAGGTATCAGTTTGTACTTATCTGCAGGATTGATGTTGGCTGTCGGGAATCCTAAGGATCTGCCCAGCTGCCTCCCTTCAACAATTCTCCCGCTCATGGTA
>DATKZO010000036.1:0-12275 GCA_035527935.1 Bacteroidales bacterium | reverse complement strand
CATACACCTGGTAATTGTGGGTGATGGCAGCTACAGGAAGGAACTTGAAATTGGAACTGATACTCTTGGGATAAGATCCTTAGTGCATTTTTATGGCTATAAGCCTTTTAATGAAATGCTTGAAATACTTGCCGGAGCCGACGCTGCGATAATTCCTCATCTTAGGACAGATAATAATGATGCTTCAAGCCCTAATAAGCTGTACCAGTATATGTACCTCAATAAACCTGTAATCTCTTCTGACTGCATTTCGCTGAAAAGAATTATCAATGAGACAAGGACAGGATTTATTTATAATAATGAATTGCCTGAGGATCTTGCTTCCCTTATCGAGAAACTCAGATCAGACAAGAACACTCTTGAGAGTGCGGGCAGGAATGGCCGTAAAGCCGTAATGGAAAAATACAACTGGACTTTTGATAAAAAAAGGCTTACAGGGGTGTATGATCAGCTAAATAATATGAATACATTACATTAAAACTAATTCATCTGCCTGTTTTTAATGAAATCCCTGGTATTAATAACATCTCACTACCCTTACGGAACAGGCGAATCCTTTATAGAAGCCGAATTACCATGGCTTTTACAGGATTTCAATAAGATAATGATCATCTCCCAGGATATCTCCGGAAGAATTACAAGGGATATTCCGGGAAATGTTGTTCTAAGAAGATATGACCCATCTACCTCCATCAGTGGATTTTTTAGTTTACCAGTCCTGTTCGTAAACAACTTCAGGATTATTATAAAACTGTATAGATCGGAAAGAACCTTCAGAAAAGATATCCGCCATTTTCTCAGTTTCAGGCAAATTGGACACCTGTTTAAAAAGATCATCAAAGCATTACAGCTAAGGGATTTTATCAGATTGTTTCTTGCTAAAGAAAGTATAAAGGGGACAATTGTTTTTTATTCATACTGGCTGAATACCGGAGCACATGCTATAAGTTTACTGAATCATAAGGATAGCATTAAGATCTCAAGGGCACACGGCAGTGATCTTTATGAAGAAAAGACAAAATTAAGATTCCTGCCTTTATTAAGCTTTTCAGCCCGGGCGCTTGATGCAGTTTTCTTTATATCTGAACATGGAAGAAATTATTTTCTGGAAAAAACCGGGATCAGAGATTCAAAGCTGATATTATCAAGGCTGGGGACCAATAAACCCTCCTGCGGAGAAATTGTGATGTCAGAGAAATCTGACAGGTTTACTATTATCTCATGTTCGAACCTGGTCAGGCTTAAAAGGATTGATTTATTGATTAATTCGCTCTCCCTGCTTCAGACAGACAAAAAAATACTCTGGATGCATTTTGGTGATGGAATGCTAAAAGAAGAGCTGGAAGATCTTGCTAAAAATAGATTGGGGCCTATAGGAGGAATAGAATACCGTTTTATGGGACAATATCCCAATTCCCAACTGTTGAGTTTTTATCAAACAAACCGTATCGATCTGTTTGTCAATACCAGCGTTACAGAGGGTATTCCGGTCAGCATTATGGAAGTGCAGAGCTTCGGGATACCGGTAATAGCTACCAATACGGGAGGTATGAATGAAATTGTGACTGAAGGAACCGGAACCATGCTCCCGGTCGATTTCAAACCAATAGATCTGGCACAAATTATTCAATATTACATTGAATTGCCTGAACAGGAAATGAATAAAAGAAGGGAAAACGCTTATAAAAACTGGCAGTTAAATTCCAACGCTACCGCAAACTATGAAGATTTTGTTAAGAAGGTAAATAGTATCTTAGCTCTGTAAAATAAATATCCAGATTTATCATATATGAAGATTAATCCTGAAATTCTTAATTATCTTAAGGGAGAATCATTTAAAAGTAATCTTACAATTGATCTCGACAGGATTAAGCACGATGTTATCACGCGTGAAACAGCCATTACTGGTATTATCACCGGGAAGGATGTAATTCATATCGGATGCTCTGATCATGTTCAGGTAATCAATGAGAAAATCAGAACCAATACCTGGTTGCACAAACTGATCACTGAAAATGCAGGAATAAGCATTGGTATCGATATTGATAAGGATAGTATTGATTATTTAAAGAAGGAGCTCGGGTATCATAATGTATTTTACGGTAATATTCTGAAAGACGATTTCAGTACCATAACCGAAAGAAAATGGGATTATGCTGTGTTTGGCGAGATTATAGAGCATCTTGATAATCCGGTTAGTTTTCTTGAAGTCTTCAGGAACAGATACAGAAATTATGTCAGTAAATTCATTATTACCGTTCCAAATATTTACTGCATAAATCAATACAGAAATATGATGAAATTCCAGGAAAGAATAAACTCTGATCACAGGTTTTGGTTCACTCCGTATACTATTTCAAAAATCCTTGTATCAGCGGGTTTCATACCTGAAAAGATCACTTATTCCAATCTGTATCATCTTAACAACTATGATCTGATTATCCGGAAGATCAAACGGATTTTAGGGATAAATCCGAAATATCCTTTTTATTATTTTAGTACTCTGATAATTACAGGGGACATAACCTGATAAATGCATCACTTTCCTGCCAGGCATGTTAAACTCAATTAAAATATCAATAAAAGAGACCCTTGTCTATGGGCTGGGGAATATTGCAATTAAGGTTATCGGCCTGGTATTGATACCAATTTTTACTGATCCCAGGTTATTTACGGTTGATGAGTTTGGTATTCTTGGCATTCTGGAGATCTCAGGACTTGTTTTAACCGCATTATTAGCATCTTCCTTACCACAAAGTCTGACAAGATGGTATTGGGATAAAGATCATAAGGTCAATCAGTCTGGCATATTCTTTATGTCTTTTGCAACACAATCTATAGTCTCAATAATTTTCTGCCTCCTTCTGATCCCTCTTTCGGGCACTTTTTCGGAATTGCTGTTTGAGAAAACCGACTGGTCCAGGGTAATATCCCTGGTTATAATTGCTTCATCTGTGCAGGCAATTAACAATATCATAAGCACATTGATGAGGCTGCAGTCAAGATCAGGTCTTTACACCATGACCAATTTATCCAAACTGGTCATTGTCCTGGGACTGACTCTTTATTTCGTTCTTGCAAAAAGGATGGGACTTGAGGGGATCTATCTTGCACAGGTAATTGGCAATCTGTTTTATATAGTTGCTTTAACAGGTTATACAATTAAAAATTCCAGGATCTTCTTTGATAAAGATCTGTTTAAAGAAATGAATCTTTATGGATTCCCTTTATTGCTGGCAAACATTTCTGCCGTGCTGCTTAATGTAATTGACAGATATATGCTTAATTCTCTATCGGTTTTGAAATTTGTTGCGCTTTATACACTTGCCTTTAAGATCACAAGTGTTTTAAAACTGGTAATTGTGGATTCGGTTAAGCTGGCTCTTGGCCCCATGATGTTCAAAAAGATCGATGCACCTGATAATAAAAGATTCTATTCCAAGGCACTGCTCTATTCATCATATGTACTTATGTTTGCTGTTATAGCAGTTTCGCTGTTTTCTCTTGAAATTATAATGTTAATCGCCAGATCAAAGGAGTTCCGGGATGCTGTGGTTTTAATACCGGTCTTATCTCTTTCAATATTCTTTGTAAACATGAAGGAGATAACTGTTTACGGATTACATATTGCAAAAAAAACTAAAATAATTGGTGTAATAGTTGTCCTGGCTACAATATCCAGTCTGATGATCAATTTATTACTGATCCCTCTATGGGATATGACGGGGGCCGCAGTTGCTACTCTTCTTTCACAGTTTATTTACCTGATAGCCTGTTATTATTTTTCGCAGAAGGCATTTTTTATTCCTTATGAAACACGGAAGATTTTAATTATGTTCCTGACCGGGGCAGCCTTATCCTTCTCAAGCCTGATATTTAATGAAATGAACCTTCTGCCACGTTTGTTATTTAAAACCGGAGCTCTAATCAGCTTCCCATTCATCCTCTTTTTGTTTAATTTTTATGAACCGGTTGAATTGCAATCAATTAAAGGTTTTATTTTCAAGTGGGCAAATCCTAAAAAATTAAGGGATAATTTAAGCTCTTTAAAAGGTATCAGGGATGAATAGCAGCTATTCAATAAATATTCCGACATTTACTTTGTTGTGAAATAAATAAATTTGTTTATTAAAATCCGAAAATCAATTATCCGGGATCATGGAAATAAAAAACACGATTAAGCCCTTTCTGCCTCATCTTGTCGCTGTAATATTGTTTGCAGTGATTTCATTTGTTTATTTTTATCCCGTACTGGAAGGTAAAGTTCTTAAAGCCAATGATTCCACCGTTTCAAGAATTAATTCCAAAGAGATCCGGGATTACCGTGAAAAGCATGGTAAGGAACCTTTATGGACCAATTCGATTTTCGGTGGCATGCCGGCCTATCTTATTTCAACAAAATATCCCGGGAACCTTTTAAAGCATGCCGATACTATACTGAGAACTTTCAAAATGCCGGTTTCGGTACTTTTCCTGTCGATGGCAGGCTTTTATATTCTGCTTTTGATCTTTGGCGTCAATCCATGGCTTTCAATAACCTTATCAATAGCATACGGATTATCCTCATTCTTCTTTCAGATCCTTGCTGCAGGTCACAATACACAGGCAATAGCTCTTGCATATATGGCTCCCATGATAGGAGGCATTTATTACACATACAGGTATGATGCTTTAAAGGGAGCTTTGTTCACTACTTTTATCCTGTCTCTTGAAATCCTGGCAAATCATCCGCAGATCACATACTATGCCATGATCTGCCTTCTGATCTTCGGGATTACAGAGCTGATCTATGCTTTTAAAAACAGACATGTCAGAAAATTCCTTAAAGCAACAGCTCTATTGGTCATCCCGTTTGGTGTTGCATTAATGATAAACTTTGGAAATCTTTATACAGTATATGAATATGGGAAATACTCCATAAGAGGAAAATCTGACCTTTCGACAGGCAGTGCCTCATCAACAAAAGGATTGGACAGGGATTATATCACTTACTGGAGCTACGGGATTGACGAGACGCTGAATCTTCTTATCCCAAACTTCAAGGGTGGTTCCAGTAAACCTTTTGACCGTGATTCCGAGACTGTTAAAGCTTTAAGAAAGAACAATCTGGCATCTGCAACAAATCAGGTCATGCGATACTGGGGAACACAGCCAGGTACTGATGGTCCGCATTATGTGGGAGCAATCATCTTCTTCCTGTTTGTTCTTGGACTGATAATAATCAAAGGTCCTGAAAAATGGTGGCTCCTGGCTGCAACATTACTCTCAATAATGCTTGCATGGGGAAAGAATTTTATGCCATTTACAAACCTTTTTATTGATTATTTCCCCGGATATAACAAATTCAGAGCTGTTACTATGGCACTGGTAATTGCCCAGTTCTGCATTCCTTTACTTGGAGCTCTTGCACTGAGAAATATATTCAATGGCTCAACTTCCGGGAATGATCTGCTCAAAGGACTTAAGATTGCGACAGGGATAACAGGAGGCGTTATCCTGATTTTAATCCTGATCCCCGGGATTGCAGGATCATTTCTTAATCAGTATGAAGCCGAATACCCCGACTGGCTTAAGAATGCTATGATCAGCGACAGAAAGGATCTGATGAAGAGCGACGCATTCAGATCACTTGTTTTTATCCTCCTTGCATCGGGAGCAATATTTGGGCTGCTATATGAAAAACTTCGGAAGGAATATTTCATATTGATCATCGGACTGCTGATACTTATTGATTTGTGGATAGTTGACAAAAGATACCTTAATGCTGACAGATTTGAAAAGCCATCTGTCATTCAAAAATCTTTTGCTCCCACAACTGCAGATACATATATTCTTAATGATCCTTCATATTACAGAGTTCTTAATCTGGCCGTTTCAACTTTCAATGATAATTCACCAACCTCCTGGTTTCATAAATCAGTCGGAGGATACCATGGTGCAAAGTTCAGGAGATACCAGGAGCTTATTGATTCATCCATCACACGCGATCTTATGTTGTTTCAGGCAGCTTCAGAAAATGCCAGATCCATCGAGGATCTGCAGGTAGTATTCAATAACACTCCTACTCCTGCCCTCAATATGCTCAATACCAGATACGTAATTTTGACTCCGGACGCTCCCCCGTTAGTCAACCAGAAATCTCTTGGCAATGTCTGGTTTGCAGAAAAACCCGTAATAGTCGAAAATGCGAATAAGGAAATCATGACGCTTAAAACCATTGATCCTTCCAGGGTGGCTGTGATTGACATGAAATTTAATGAGATGGTATCCAAATCCTCCTATCCTGTTGACAGCACCGACAAGATTGAGCTCGTTTCATACCAGCCAAATGAGCTTATTTATAAATATACAGCACAATCTGAAAAGCTGACACTATTCTCGGAAATATATTATCCCGCAGGGTGGAAATGCTTCATTGACGGGAATGAGAGTGAACACTTCAGAGCAAATTATGTCCTCAGAGCAATGATACTCCCGGCAGGTGATCATGAAATAAGATTTGCTTTTGAGCCATCTTCTTATATCTTCGGGAACAAGATCTCATTTGCCGGCTCGATAATCTTTATCCTGATGGTTGCAGGCTATTTTGTGGTGATCCTGAAGAAGAAACAGAAGATTGAATAGTATCATGATCCATCATAATGAGTGTCCGCTTTGCTCCTCTGATAAAATTTCCCTGCACTTGAGATGCACCGATCACTTTCTGACCAGGGAAGTTTTTGAATTATTCAGGTGTGTTGTGTGTGGTTTCATATTTACTCAGGATCATCCGGAAGATGATAATCTTGAAAAATATTATAAATCTGATGATTACATATCACATGACGATAAGGCAACAGGATTTCTCAATAGGATATATCTCCTGGCCAGGGAGATCATGCTCAGAAGAAAAAGAGAAATTATAAAGGATGCCACAGGATTGAGGAAAGGTAATCTTCTTGATATTGGCAGCGGAACGGGACATTTTTTAGAAACGATGAAAAATGCCGGCTGGCTGGTGACCGGTGTGGAATCAAACAGGAAAGCAAGTGATTTCTCAGTGGAAAAATATGGATTGAACATCATTGATCCCGGGCAAATTTCAGAACTGTCAGCCGGAAGCTTCGACTGTATTACCCTGTGGCATGTACTTGAACATCTTGATGATCCCTTTACATACGCAGATGAATTCCTGCGACTTCTTAAACCGGGGGGATCATGTATTGCTGCAATGCCTAACAGCAATTCGTTCGATGCTGAATATTACAGGGAGTTCTGGGCAGCTTACGACGTGCCGCGACATTTATGGCATTTTACACCCGACACATTTAGTCTCTTTTCCGAAAAAACCGGTTTTGTATTGCTCGGGAAACGCAATTTATTATTTGATGTCTTCTATATTTCGATTTTAAGCGAGAAATACAAAGGTTCCAAGTCAGCTTTTGCAAAGGGTGTCTTTATTGGAAAATTGTTTTGGATCCTTTCAGCTTTCAGAAATGAAAAAAGCAGTTCAGTAATTTATCTTTTGAGTAAACCAGATCATTAATATCTGTCGAGCCAGCGATATTTCCTGGCACTGTCACCAAACTTGAATGCTACTGTTATTTCGTGCGTTCCGTAAGTTACTCTCTGTATCTGGCTGAGCGTGAAATCAAAAGCATAACCAATGAACAAATTTGTATATCTGACTCCAAAGTTAGCAATCAATGCTCTGCTCGTCCTGTAAGATAATCCTGCCCATAAACTCTGGTCGTAGCTGTATGTAATTCCAATGTCCGCCAGTGGTTTAAGCTGTTCCGACATCATAACCAGAACTGAAGGTCTGATCTCAATATATCTGCCTGATGTAATACTATAGGTGCCAAAAGCATAATAGTGCCTGTCCATGCTGAAATTCCTGTATGCATCATCTCCGATTTTGGATGCTGCCCCGAATAATTGCTCAGTGGAAAAGCCGAAGCTGTATTTGACATTTAACAGGTATATGCCGAATGAAGCATCAGGTACAAATATCCCCCTCCGTAATTCATTGTTCATCCAGGGTTCATTTGGATCCTCAAAATTTAGTTCATTCTCATTTATTTTAAAATGGTATCCTGTAAATGCAATTCCCATTGATAACTGGGTGTTGCTCTCCAGCCACATATGATAAGAATATGAGGCCTGAAAACCTGTCCTTTGAATAAGTCCGTTCCTGTCGCTGAAAACATAACCGCCCAGCCCCACTCTCCCATCAGTGCTCGGTCTGTAAATCTTGTTTTTGAAAAGAGACTGCTTAAGAGAATAACCTTGTTTCAGGATCCTGGTCTGCCCGCTGAAAGAAAAGGTTCTGGGAGCCCCTGAATATCCTATCCATTGTTCCCTTGCCGTCAGATTAAAACTCGTATAGCCGTCACTTCCTGCGACAGCGGGATTTATCAGATATTTGTTATAGAGATACTGGCTGAACAACGGCAGCTGCTGACCAGTAACAAATGGTCCGCAAAGAATTAAGAAAGATATGAAAGCCAGCTTTTTCACCAGATACTTTGTATTTATCTAACTATAGTTACATTACCTATTATTGGTTTTGTTCCATTATTCAAATTAATAATATAATGATAAGAATCAATGGGAAGAATTGTTCCGTTGCTTCTTCCATCCCATGGTCTGGGATATCCTTTATCAGATTTCCAGATAACTGCTCCCCATCTGTTGAAAATCGTAATTTCAATCTGAGGATATAACTCCTTCAGGCCTATGTTCCACTCATCATTAATAAGGTCGCCATTAGGGGATATTGCATTGGGTATTACCAGACATACTTCGTTCAAAGGTACCACTTTAACAGAGTCTTTCACACTACATCCGTTCCCATCAGTAACCACCACACTGTACCATCCGCTGGGAACTGCGACCTGAGGAGTTGTTGAGTTATCGGACCATAGATACGTGTATGAACCAGCACCACCCGAAGCTGTTACGTCAATAGTACCATTGGGCAGATCCGTACAGAATGGCTGGATTACTGCAAATTCAAGTTTAAGTGGGTCAGGATCAGTCAGAGTAACCGTTGAGTCGGTCTGGCAATTATTTGAGTCGGTTATTATAATCCGGTAAGTTCCTGCAGTAAGATCAGTTCTTATCCTGCCAATGCCACCATCTGCCCAGATATAAGCAACAGGTCCGACACTGTTTACAGCTTCCACCATTACCGAGCCGGTACCTGCTCCGGCACAATTAATGTTATACCCACCTGCAATACTGCTTGAGGGAGTAATCACCATACTCACTTTACCGGGTTCAGTTAAATTAAAAGTATCCCTGGCTGTACATAAATTGTTGTCGGTAATGAATAGAATATACCGGCCGGCTCTAAGGTCTGATAAATCTTTTGTGGTTCTCACAGAGCCATCAGGCATCTGCCAGCTAAAAATGTACGGAGTCTGTCCACTGGTCGGAGAGATACTTATTGATCCGTTTGACAAACCAAAACAACTGATATTATATCCGTTATAGTTAGAAACAACCTTCGAATAAGCTATTGGAGGAGGTAAATTAATTCTTGCAGAATCAATAGTCTGGCAGCCGTTATTGTCAGTTACAGTTACCAGGTATAAGCCTTCAGTAAGTCCGGAAATATCTTCAGTACTTGCTCCGTTTGACCAGTTGTAAGAGTAGGGTCCCACACCACCCGTAACTGTAAGATTAATTGAACCATTATCGAAGGCTGTTGACTGACATGTGATATTTGTCAGAGCTAAACTTGTTTCAAGAGCAGCAGGCCCGGTCAGGGTAATATCAGCTGTTTCAATACAGTTATTGGCATCTTTTACTGTAATGCGATATGTACCTGCAGTAAGTGCATATTGGTCCTCCTGCCCTCCGACAATACCTGATCCATTTGTTGTTGTCCATACATAGTTGTATGTACCGGCACTTCCCCCTGTCACAGTGATATCAATCGTTCCTGTTCCACCAGAACAATTAATATTATATGCACCGTCGGTTGAAGTTGAAATAATTGAAGTCAGTTCAAGATCTGATGGTTCGGTCAGTGTAAATACAGGTATCGGTATCAGAATACATCCATTCAGGTCAGCAATTATACATGTATAAGTCCCTGCCTTAAGTCCTGAGATATCGCGCGTTATTGCGCTATAGCCATCGGGGCCTGTCCATATGTAGGTATAAATTCCTGAACCTCCTGTAATGCTCAGTTTTATTGATCCATCACTTGCTCCGTTGCATGAAATATTATAGTTACCGTCAGGACTTTGTGAGACTGTACTGCCTGTCAGAACCATTCCATCCGGCTCGGTAAGATAGACGCTGTCAATTTTTATGCAACCCATCATATCAGTTGTCCTGAGGTAATATTTACCTGCCGGAATGCTGTCGAGAAGGTTTGTGTTTGTAGTTACAGACAGGGGAGCTCCTGAAGCCGGATACCAGTAATAAGAGAACCCTCCGTTGCCCCCTGTGATCGATGCCACAGAAACAGATCCATCGTTATAACCTCTGCATGATATATTAAAGCCGCCCTGATACTCCTTTTTATTAAATGTAACTGCTACTTTCTCAGGCGCAACTATATTAACCTCAGGAAAGCTATTATCATAGCACTCATTTGAATCCTTAATGTAAAGTTTGTAGTTTCCTGGAAGAAGGTTATAGTGCCAGTTGAATACTCCGTTTGTATTAAGAAAATCATGAACGACCGTATCCTGTCCATTGTAAATGATCCAATATTCATACGGAGGAACACCCGATGAAGAACTATTTTGTCTGATCATTATTGTTCCATCATTTGATTCAGGGCATGTCGTTCCCAAACCAGTTGATTTTTCCTGTACTGCAAAGTATGAATCGAGACGTGCTCCGACCGGCCAGATATTAAGGCTGTTAACACAACCCAGGTTATCCCTGACGGTTACCTGATAACCACCACCTTGGAGGTTTGTCACTTCAGTAATGTGGTCGTTGGTAAAGTAATCCAAAGCATACCCTAAAGGACCTCTCCAGCTGACTCCCAATGGTGTCGCACCTTTTGACAGAATTGCTGTAAGGCTGGCATCTGATCCTCCGTCACATGTTAAGGGTTGTGAAATAATAAGATCCTGTAAAGGCTCTGCATGGACTTTAACCTCAGGAACGTTCAATGTTCCAACACAGCCAAGCAGGTCATTGGAGGGTGTTATATAATAGTAAACCGACTGAATTGTATCAGAATTGTTCTGGTATGACCGGGAAATTTTTTGTCCGGGTATAAGGTCATTCCCCGGGGAGGTGTTTCCCACAATAACTCCCGGTCCACCTGTTACTGAAACAGTAAAATCGAAATTAATTGTTCCCCCGGTCATGACAGAGGGTGTGTTTAAAGTGATATTAGTAGTACCCCCGTAACAAATCGGATTGACATTAACAGTTACTACCCGGGGTGTCGGATTGATCCAGAGTCTTATTGTATCATTTACTCCGATACATTTCTTAACTCCCGATCCGGTGATCGTTGCAGGAGTTATAACATACATTATCATTCTGGCAACATCGCCGCTGTTATTTGGAATTTCATTAATGATGCTTGAAGTACTGAGATCAGTTCTGTCAACAGGCCCTGTAATTTCTGGCCAGGGATTAACAATCCGGACGTCAAATCTTACACCATAGATGGCATTTGTTGGTGTGGCAAGAGTATAGGTTATTTGTTCATTATTACAGATGGTATCTTTACTGATAGAACCATTCACTTTCGCTGTCGGTTCAACGATCAGAGTAATCAGAGTGTCTCTTACAGGTCCGTTATCACAATCTCCTCCTGATCCAGTGTTCTGTGCATAAGGATGCAGGCGGAATCGTACCCATTGGACTCCATCGGTATGGTTAGTAAGTGTCTGGGTGAAGGTAACAGGACCGGAACCCGTTAATACAACACCTGTCGAAGTAGTGTATCCGCTGATTACTGTAAGATCACCTGATGTGGCATCGATAGTATAGTTAAACACCACATTACCTGCTGTAAGTATTATTGGTGTTGTGACAGTAAAAACAGATGTTTCATTATTACATAATGTATCTGCAACTGCTGTAACGTATAAACGAGGGGTGGGATTGACAACTACTATTACAATCTTGGATGGTCCGTCAGTGCAGCCCCCGGGACTTACAGGAATTATTGTATATGTCACTGTCTGTGGTGAATCTGTCGGGTTATGTAATACATCTGCTATAACATGATCTCCCGGTAATCCTGTCGCACTTGCTGTAAACCCCGTTACTCCTCCCGTAGCTACCGCAGTGTACCTGAAGGTGATAAC
>DATKZO010000035.1:0-2177 GCA_035527935.1 Bacteroidales bacterium | reverse complement strand
TGCTAAGGTCTTGAGTATCAGGGGCAATTTTGATGACGCGCTAAAACTCGTGAGACAACTGTGCGATCATGAAGGTTTCTATCTGCTAAATTCTGTGAATCCATACCGGCTGGAAGGGCAGAAGACCATTGCTTTTGAAGTAGTCGACCAGCTGGGATGGGAAGTACCTGATAAACTGGTGCTGCCGGTAGGTAATGCAGGCAATATCTCGGCAATCTATAAAGGTTTCAGGGAATTCAAAGAACTGGGTCTGACCGACAGGGTGCCCCAGATGATAGGGATCCAGGCTGAAGGGTCATGTCCTATTGTGAATGCATTCAAAAAAGGGGAGAAGGATATTATACCAGTTTCAAATCCTGAGACTGTTGCAACAGCCATCAGAATAGGGGATCCAGTGAATGCTGTCAAGGCTCTTGAAGCAATATACAAGTCCGGTGGTTTGGCTGAGTCAGTGTCGGATGATGAAATCATAGCTGCACAAAAGGACCTGGCCAGGCTTGAAGGAATCGGAGTGGAACCAGCCAGTGCTTCCTCTATTGCAGGTCTCAAAAAACTGGTGGATATGGGACTGATCAAATCAGACGAGATTGTTGTGTGTATTACTACAGGTCATTTGCTGAAAGATCCTGAAGAAGTATTGCAGATGTGTGAAAGCCCGATAGAGGTAGATGCTACATTAGATGCAATAAATAAAGCTGTTTTTTCATGATTATTTGAATAATAAAGGAACGTCCTGAAGAGATTCTTAAAAAAAAGAAAGTAAGACTAAGTCTTACTTTAATATCTCATGCAGGTGGAATTTATACGGCCCCAAATTGCCGCCAAAATTGCCTGCTGATATCTTTTTAACTCCCGGGATCATAACTGCTGCTTTAATGCCAGTTAACATGGCCTGGGAAATAACCTTTTCATCAAGTCCATTTATGACGATCTCATAGATGCCATTGATGTCAGCTGGTACATTGCTGCCTTCTACTTTATCCTTGATGCTGGGAGAGAACTTCTCATTTGATGTGGCTTTCATGAATGAATAGTTGTTTGCTCCTACTTTTGAACCACTTGCCACGATCCCGCCTGGGAATGGTGTTATTACTCCTTCCACTCCAGTTATGGCGTCCACAGCACTCTCGGCTGCTGCAAGAGCTGCCATCTGGTTATCGGCCAGAATAAAGAAATTCCCTCCTGCAACACCTTCAACTGCACCGATACCATGCTCGGTTATGAAATCTCCTTCCATCATTGGGATCCTGTACACCCGGCGGCCGCCAATTTTATCTTCAGTTTCCATTCCGTCACCAAAGAACTTGAGCTTAAAACCTGTATCAAACTGTTTCTCAACATCCGGCAGACCATTATATACATGGGCTGTTGGTGCGGTCAATACGCATTGTCCCAGCCTGTTCAATAGCTGTTCTTCCATTGATTTGTACCCGAAAGTACATATCTGGATGTATACTCCCGGCCTGCCATCAGGGGTTTCATCTCCTCCAACGATCTTTTCTATGCCAGCTTCTGCCGGACATGCGATAACTGAAGTCCCGAATCCTGTTGCTTCGGTAGCTGCTACCATGGCCCATCTTTTAGTGGCTCCAGTGATCAGTACTCTTGCGATCTTTATCGGAAACGCTTCTGCGAATGTATCTTCTATCTCTACTCCATTTATTTCCATGTAATATCCCTCTAGGTAACTGATTTTACTGATGCATACATATACTCTTCGAAATTGTTCGGTTTTGTTAAATATGACAGAAAATGAGTTGGCAGTTGAAGTGGTACGAAGCACCCGCCGTAAGAAGACAATACAGGCTAAAATGGTAGGAGAGAAACTTGTAGTTTATCTTCCAATTGGATTAAGTAAAAAAGTAGAATCCGAATGGATTGAAAAAATGCGGGATAAGGTTACTAAAAAACGTCTCAGAAAAGAGCTCAATAATGAAGATTATCTAACGTCGAGGTTCAAAGCGTTCAATAAACGGTATTTCAACAACCAGCTCAAGGTACATTCAATAAAATATGTCACAAACCAGAATACCCGCAGCGGCAGCTGTACTCCTGTAAGAGGTACGATCCGTTTGTCACATAAACTGGCTGATATGCCAAAATGGGTGCTGGATTATGTGATCATGCACGAGATGGCCCATCTGGTGCATCCGGATCATTCCAAAAAATTCTGGCAA
>DATKZO010000034.1:0-2241 GCA_035527935.1 Bacteroidales bacterium | reverse complement strand
CAGGAGGGCCGGAATAACAACAATAGCTCCGATAAGGCATGATCCTATGGAGATTATCACCAGGTATCCAAAGAACCTGATTGATGTAAAACCCGATAACATTAAAGCTGAAAATCCTGCCATTACACTCATTCCATTTATGATGATGCTCCGTCCGATTGTACCCATCGCCTTTTCTGTTGCAGCAGGATAGGATAAACCGGCTCTGATCTGTGAATTGAAACACCATACATACTGTATAGTGAAGTCTATCCCAACACCGATCATTAAGGAAGAGAGGAGGGCTGTGGCTGCATCCAGAGCTATCCCTGTAAATCCCATAAATCCAAAAAGGATGAATATGGATGCAACAAGGGGAATAGAACATATCAGCCCTCCTTTGAAAGATTTGAATATTATTGTCAGCAATACAAGCACCGTAACGACAGCAAAAAGAAGGGATAAAACCTGCCCTTTTATTATCGATCCGGCAAAGTCCGCCATGATGATGGCATAACCTCCAACTGTCACTTCAGCAGGGAAATCGGTTGTCAGTTGAGAAATTCTTGTTTTGACACTCTTTATTACACTGTTCTCAGGTTCTGACAGCCGGATAAGAATATGTGCTTTGGAGTTTTCAAGATTCATCAGCTGTTTATAATCATCCTGGTCACCGCTCATATTATAGAGTTCGAACATCTGGGCAATTGCCTCACCCGATTCCGGTATCTTATCATACCCGGCTTCAGTATTGGTGAATATAGCCTTACTCATCTCCCTGACTACCTGAGATATAGAAAATATCTGACCAACCCCTTTTTGTGTCTCAATCTGGTTGGTGAGCTTATCAATTCCTTTCATAACTACCGGACTTTTAATATCTCCTTCTATCATGACTGAAATTGTCTGGGATCCTCCGAATTTTGTGTTTATTATTTGGGATGCCTGTCTGATGGGATGACGTTTCGGGAAGTAAGTCTCCTGGTTGGTATTGATCCTGAGCAAAAATATCCCTGATGAAATAATAACAGTAAGGATTGCTGAAGTAACCAGTATCTTACCCGGATTTCTTATGATCTGCCCCGATAGTCTTGTCAAAAGTTTATTAAAAATTCCCGCACTATGTTTTTTCCGGTCATTTTTCACAATTCCTGAACCTCCTATAAATATCAGAGCGGGTATCAGGAGCAGGCTTAATGAAAGGGCCAGCAAAACACCTGTTGCAGCCAGAATACCCACCTGTTTTGCGGGGATGATAGAATGGGTTAAAAGCCCCAGTATGCCTGCGACTGTTGTCATTCCGCTGAATAAAATGGGCATATTCAGCGACCGTAATAACTCATTAATTAGTGCGCGATGGGAGAGACCGGGATTCTGAGCTTTAAGCTCCTGGAACCGTGCAACCAGATATATTCCGTAATTGTTAGCTACTGCAATAAGGATTATTGGCACAAGAAGCGTGATTATGGATAATTTCCAGCCAAGCAAAGGAATCAAAGCCATGCTGGCAGCGGTCGAGAGTACTACCACACTGAACGGCATCATCACGCTGCGCCACGAACCAAGGGTTGTCTTAAGGATAAACAGCATTATAAACAATGCAACAGGTACAAGAATAAGTGCATCTTTGTTTACTTCCTTCTGAATACTCTGACGGATATAGGGGAGACCCCCTGAAGTTATTTTTGAACCTCCCTGAAAGAGATATAAAACAGAATCGACCTTTTGGAGTGTTCTGGTTTCTGCCTCTGTGTTGCTGATTGTAGCTGTGATCGATGCTGTCGTCAGATCTGAAGAGACAACAATATCGCGGGCAAATCTGTTTTCCAGGATATCCGCTCCCAGTTGCTTTATCTCTGACGGGCTGGATGGAATTTCTTTAATAAGCGGTTCGGCAACCATCATGCCCTCTTCACTTTTGATAGTTCTGACAGTAAAAGGGGATATCCTTGACGATATTCCATTAACCCTGGATATAGCACGATCTATATCCTTGATTTGTTTTAAGTTATCGCTGTTAATTATACAGCTGTCGGAAAACAGGATTACTATCATGTCCTGTACTCCGAATTCACTTTCAATCTTATCGGTCTCGATTCTTGATTTCATTGACAGGGGAATATAATTCCGCATTTCCGGATCAGTTTCCGCCATAGGAATAAGCACCCCTGCACCGGCTCCGATTATGAGGCAGAAAGCAACTATAAGCCATCTGTATTTAATTATAAAGTCAGTCATTTCATCAAAAATCAACTCTTAATG
>DATKZO010000033.1:0-54186 GCA_035527935.1 Bacteroidales bacterium | reverse complement strand
CGCATCAGGGATTAATTATATTGTTGATGTTTCCAAACCTGATGGTGACAGGGTTAAGATTATATCTCTTTCGGATGGTAGAAAATTCAATCATGATATGAAATACAAAGTAGCAGTAAATTCGTATCGTGGTAGTGGCGGAGGAGGTCATCTGATTTATGGAGCAGGATTGACCAAACAGGAACTTGATAAAAGAATATTGGCTGCAACCGAAAAAGATATCAGATATTATCTGATAAAATGGTTTGAAAAAAATGATACTGTCATGTTAGTGACAGACAATAACTGGTCTGTAATACCTGAACTATGGGTAGAAACAGCAAAAGAAAGGGAATATAATATTTTATTTAATCGAAATTATAATGAGAATTTTTAAAGCTTCAATGAAGCTTAGGTCATTTATGTTAATGTTCATTCTTCTGATTTTAATATCGGCATGCACTACCAGATTTGTTACCGAAACACCCGGACCTGTACGTAATGTGGTCCTTATTATAGGTGATGGGATGGGTCTTTCCCATATCTACAGTGCAATGTCAGTCTACGATGGAGAGTTGAATATGGCTAAAGCAAAACATATAGGATTCAGCAAAACACATTCGTTTGATAACTATAATACTGACTCTGCAGCAGGCGGGACAGCAATATCATCCGGTGTTAAGACAAGAAATGGAATGATAGGGATGTCCCCTGATACCGTAAATGTCAAAACGATGATAGAATGGGTTCATGAAAAGGGCCTTGCAGGTGGTGTTGTCAGCACCAGTGCTGTAACTCATGCAACTCCGGCAAGCTTCCTTTCTCATAATATAAGCAGAGAGAATTACGAAGAACTGGCTGAAGATTTTCTGAAGACTCAACCTGAAGTATTTATTGGAGGAGGACTCAGTAACTTCGTTAACAGACAGGACAGTGTCAATCTGATTCCGGAGCTTCAGGAATCTGGTTATCAAATTGTTTATACTATTGAGGATCTGTTGAAAGCTGATGCAAATAAACTTGCCGGTTTGCTGGCTGATGAACATCTTCCAAAGATGTCGGAAGGGAGGGGTGATCTTCTTGCCTATTCTTCAATTAAAGCACTTCAGACATTGAGAAAAAACAAGAAGGGTTTTTTCCTTATGATTGAAGGATCACAAATTGATTGGGCAGCACATGACCATGACACGAGGTATCTGATTGAGGAAACGCTCGACCTTGATATGACTCTGGGAGTAGTTCTTGATTTTGCTGAACAAAATGGCAAGACACTGGTCATAGTTACTGCAGACCATGAAACCGGAGGTATGACACTTGTAGGAGGAGATCCGACAAAAAGATCAGTGGCAGCAAGTTACTCTACCGGCAGACATACTGGAATCGTCGTCCCTGTATTTGCATTTGGCCCCGGAGCTGGGTTATTCAATGGATTTTATGACAACACGGAGATTTTCGAGAAGATCAGGTTTCTATTGAGGCTTTGAGATTATTCATTACCAATAGAGGATTAAGGATAATACTGTTACTGACCATTCTTGGTAGCGGCACCGGAGCTAATCTATTTTCACAGGATAACAGAACACTGAAAGTGGAAGAAAGTTATAATCTTCCCCCGGTACTGTCGGAAATATCAGGAATGATCTGCATAAGGGATACTGTTTTTGCTATTAATGACAGTGGAAACGGTAGTTTTATCTACATGCTTGATGCTTCTGATTTTTCCAGAAGAGCTACTGTATATTTGCGAAACATCAGGAATATTGACTGGGAGGAACTCTGCTATTTTGATGGAGATCTTTATATTGGTGATTTTGGAAATAACCTGGGTAACAGGAAAGATCTTGCTATTTACAGATTGCCCCTGAAAAACCTGTTTGACCACTCACCCGCTCCGGGGAAAATACAATTTAATTATGCCGCGCAAGTTTCTTTCAAAATAATGCCAGGGAAGCACCCATGGGATTGTGAGGCTATGGTTGTAAATAATGAAGGTATCTGGCTGTTTTCAAAAAATTGGAAGGATCGCTATACGATACTCTACCGAATAAATGATGAAATAATGCATTATAGTGCCACTGCACTTGATACACTTAAGATTGACTTTCTGGTAACAGGCTCATTCCTCGACAGTGAATCGGACGAACTTTTTCTTTGCGGTTATACTAAGAAAAGTACATATCTGGCAGTTATCAGAGATTATACTAAAACCGGTTTTTCAACAGATCCTGAAGTTTATCATATCCCGGAGCTGGAGAATATGCAGGTTGAATCTGTTTACGTAAAGGACAATTATATCTATCTTGCATCTGAAAGAACATCAAGGAACCAAAGGATATATAAGATAATAAAACCTTGATCAGATGATTGACCCTGTAACTGGAAATTCCGAAAACAAGCTTCCCCTGGTTGAACAGTTCTATTCAATTCAGGGTGAAGGATATCACGCGGGTAAAGCTGCCTACTTTCTGAGGATCGGGGGTTGTGATGTGGGATGCAACTGGTGTGATTCAAAATTTGCATGGAATAATGATCTGCACATGCTCACCGAAATAGGGGAAATAGTAAAAAATGTACTTGAGTCAGGAGCCGATTCGGTAGTTGTAACCGGTGGAGAGCCATTAATGTGGAACCTTGATAAACTTTGCAGGGAATTTAAAGGCAACAGCATTGGAACATTTCTTGAAACTTCCGGTGCATATAATCTGTCCGGCGAATGGGATTGGATCTGCTTATCACCTAAAAGGAATATGCCTCCTGTAGGCGGTATTGAAAGTTTGGCAGGAGAATTGAAGATAATAATAGAAAAGGCTGAAGATTTTATCTGGGCTGAACAATGCAGGTCTAAGGTAAAAAAGGATTGTAAATTATACCTTCAGCCTGAGTGGAGCAGTTTCAATAAAGTAATGGACTCTATCGTTGAATATATAAAGCTCAATACTGAATGGTCTGTTTCATTGCAAAGTCACAAGTACATGAGGATACCATAAATGAAGACAGTATACCTGAATATAATACTTGCAGTGCTGCTATTAGGATGTGAACCCCTGCTCATTTCACAGGATTTGCATACAAAGTCAAACAGGGCATTGAAAGCATATTTGGATGGAAAAACAGCATATGATTTTGTAGATTATGCAGAGGCTGAAAAACAACTGCTGCTTGCTTCTCAATATGATGAAAACTTTATTGAGGCCTTTCTTCTCCTTGCCGAGCTTTATAAGGATATGAAGAGGTATACTGGTTCTCTGGCAGCATACAGGAAAGTTATGCAGATCGATTCACTTTTTTTTATACATGCAATGTACAGTCTTGCCGAGGTAGAGTTCTTTACAGGTGATTATAATAATTCTGCATTGCACTTCAGATCATATCTTAGAAAGCAAGGTATAACATCCGCATTAAGGCAGAAGGCAAATGATTATCTGCTGGATTGTGAATTTGCCATGGAAGCCATAAAGAATCCGGTGCCGTTTCATCCTGTTTCACTTGGTGATTCTATAAATACAAGGGATGATGAATACTGGCCTGCAATAACAGTTGATGATAAAATGCTGATGTTCACCCGCCAGACGGTGAGAGGAGCACATAATATCTCCGGAATGACATTCCAGGAGGATTTCTATTATAGTGTCAGGTCTGATAGCGTATGGAGGATGGCAAAAAGCATAGGAGACCCTCTCAATACGGTCCATAATGAGGGAGCACAAACCCTGTCAGCGGGAGGACAATATATGTATTTTACTGCATGTAACAGGATTGATGGGAAGGGAGGTTGTGATATCTATTATAGCACAAAGACATCAAGAGGATGGAAGCCGGGCTTAAACCTGGGCAACCCGATTAATACACAGTACTGGGAATCACAACCTTCAGTTTCATCAGACGGTTTGAAACTCTATTTTGTCAGCAACAGACCTGGAGGTTTTGGCGGAATGGACCTGTGGGTAAGCAGCCTGAAAAAAGATGGCGGATGGTCAGAACCTGAAAATCTGGGGATAGAGATAAACACACCGGGTGATGAAATGTCTCCTTTCATTCATTTCGATGGAAAAACCATTTATTTTTCGTCAAATGGAAGACCATGTATGGGTGGCTTCGATATTTTAATATCAAGATTGGATGAAAAAGGGAACTGGTCGAAGCCTGAAAATCTTGGATACCCTATCAATACACAAGCAGATGAAATTGGGATGATCATTAATGCTTCAGGTAAAATTGCTTATTTTTCGTCCGAAATAAGTTCTGAAAGAGGCCGGGATCTCTTTTACTTTATACTGCCGGAAGAGTACCGACCTGATCCTGTTTCATACGTGAATGGTACTGTATATGACAAGTCAACAGGCAGAAAGCTTAAAGCTTCATATGAACTTATTAATCTCTCTACCGGGGAAATTGTATTGAAATCATTTACCGGCGATGATGGCAGTTTCCTTGTCTGTTTAAACTCAGGGCAAAACTATGGATTGAATGTAAACAGGGAACAGTACCTTTTCTATTCAGAAAATTTTATGCTCGAAGGTATTCACTCAGTAACCGATCCTTTTGAAAAGCGAATTGCGCTCAGTCCAATTGGTGTTGGTGAGAAAATGCCCCTGTTCAATGTTTTCTTTGAGACCGATTCCTGGGAATTAAGGGACGAATCAATCTTTGAGCTTAACAAACTGTATGAATTACTATTGGCAAACAGTGAAGTTGTTGTAGAGATTGGGGGACACACCGATTCTTCCGGCAGCGACGAACATAATCTGATCTTGTCGGAGAAACGGGCAGAAGTGGTCAGAAAATTCCTGATTGAAAATGGTATAGAAAGTGAAAGGTTAATATTCAAGGGATATGGGGAAGGGCAACCTTTATCAAGCAATGAAAGTGAAGAGGGCAGACGACGTAACAGGCGGACAGAAATTAAGATAATAGGTATAAAATAAATAATTAATGGATGAGCGAGTGCAAAAAGGAGCAAAACATTAAATTATGTAACTGCTCATATCCTTGTGACAGAAAGGGTATTTGTTGTGACTGCCTGCATTACCATAGAAGAATGGGCCAGCTTCCGGCATGTTATTTCCCTGATGATATCGAACGTGGTTATGACCGTTCAATTGAAAACTTTATAGGTTTAAGCAGTAAACGGAGTGCCTGGTGGTAAAAAAAGAGTGCCGGGGAGGCACTCTTTAATACCCATCTTAATAGCAGACATTTAAAATAGGATGATGGTAGGGATTATTCTCAGACAGAAATCCTGGAATTTATTGATTTATTGGCATTATCCGACTGATCAATAATATCTCTCATTGGAATAGAAAAATACATTCCTGTTCCACTTACACCATTAGGTTCAACCCATAGCTCTCCATCCATATTGATGACCAGTTGGTTAGCCAGGATCAAACCTACAGTTGTAAATGTATTGCTATGTTTAACAAGATGCTCCGTCAAGTTTACTGATGCAAGCAGTTCCCTGTTGGAGTGGTAGCCATTACCTGAATCAATTACGTAAAAAATAATCTTTTTGTCCCTTACCTTGTAGCCCAGTTTAATATAACCCGAAGAGGTGTTTTGAAGAGCATTATAGAAGAGGTTTTTAATAACCCGAATTATTTTTTCCTCATCAAAAAGAATGGTAAATGAGCCAGCCTGCTCGTCAAGAATCAGTGAAACATTTTCCCTGTCGAACCTTTTAAGGGAACTGTTTAATTCAATAGCAAGCTCCTCAAGAACTATCTTGAGCTGGTGCTTCGTCAAGTTTGTTCTGGGTTGCTCAGAATCAATTATTGCTGAATCAAGAAAATTATCAAATAATGTTATCAGTTGTTCACAGGAGTTCAGAACGTGATTATTATATTCATTTCGTTCAATCTCAGTGCAGTTATTGTCATTTATCAGGAATGAGAATGCAACGATTGAATTCATATATGTTCTTACTTCATGTGATAAACCGGCAAGAATTTTGGGGCAACCCAGAATATTGTTATTTGTGTATGAAATACTATCCTTCATGTTAGTCCCTTTTTTATCAGGGCCACTATCTTCTTTATGGCTGCTGTATGTAAACATTTCTTCCGGCAAAGCGTGATTGTTAAATCTTACGGGCCAATTTCTTTGCAGGTTTCCTGTACCTGCTATCTGAAGCCGCAATACCTTCAAGAATCGTTTTGGCCTTTTCGGTTTCATTGATATTATAATAGCATAAACCAAGGTACCATTCCGCATCTTCAATGTAGAGGTTGTCATTGTGCTCAACCACCTTGCTGAATGAATTGATTGCTTTCTGATGCCTTTCAGTTTTCATATTTGATACACCATATCTGAAGACAATTTCGATTTCATTATTATCAACTATCTTCTCAAAACACAACGCTGCATTTTCAAAGTCCTGCTCATTGTAGAATTCAATAGCTTTATCATAGAACTCATTAGTTCCAGTTTCAGATGAACGCGTTGCAGATACGGACGATACAACAGTGTATTTATTCATCAATTGCTTTGGATCAGTGTTCAACCCCTTGATAAGAAGAACTCCGCTTATTACTATAACACCCAGGATAGCGGCGGCATAGTATATCGCTTTACTGCTAACAGCCTTCTGCATCACAGTTCTGGATCTTTGACGTGCCTCTGCCTTCATAAGCTTTTCCCTGAATTCCATCGCACCACTGTTCCTGATAAATTCATTGGTTTTGCGCCTTAATTCGAGTTCCTCCTGAAGCCACAGGTTACCATCCAGTTCCTTTTCGAACCATTTCAATTCGGATGGTTCCATTTTGGCGTCCAGATATCTTTCAATAAATCTGGTAAATTGAATATTTTTCATAAATAAATGTATTTCATGCAATTATGCATACGTATATAACTTAATTACTATAATTTTCTATTATCAGATTACGATATATCTGAACTTATTCAGCCCGGAAATATCATACCTGATAGCTTAATATTCTTACCAGTCGGTGCTGTCACTGTAGATACCCAGTGTTCAGACCTCAGTTTGTACAGTAACCTTTATTACCTGTTATCTCCTGTACAGTTTGTGTGAAAGAGCGTAAAATTGTCCTTGGTATCCCTTTTTTAAATTTCAGGATCAGTTACCGGAGGAATAGTAGTTCCTTTGCCGTCATCTTCACCATCCCCGCCACGTACTAAAAGCATTTCATCGTCTGAAAGTAAAAAATTGTTGAAGTTCTCAAATTTTGTCTCTTGATTCAGAATTTTCATCTCATTATTTTTTTTTGTAAATACTAATATTAATTCGGGTTATTTTTTACGTTGTACCAATACATGTCTCGAAACCCTGATTTGTGACACAGAAAATGTAACTTTTTTAGTGCATATTCGTAAGACTCAGATAAACAGTGATCTATAGGATTAATAATAATTGGTTTCGGGTTCAGATCACTATTTGTTCATTTGAAGCTATATTTACATATTTGGTTTCTACTATTAAACTGGATTGGGATCAGACCATAATGAGTATTTGCAGAAGATTAGTATTTATGGGTTTCATTGCCTTCAGCATTCTGCCCTGGATTGAAGGAAGGGAGATTGGATCATCGGGCAATCCTTACGCTCAGAACAGAACATCCCGGGATTCCATTTTTAGATCTGATTTGGAGAATTTTACTGTTTTGCTTGCTCCCGGTCGCCTGGGAAGTGATGAGACTCGCAGGGCTTATCTGGAGCTCATTGAATTATTCAGGGTGTCAAAGATTGAAGACCTCTTGATACTGTCAGACTACTATTACCTGACAGGAGCCTATAATCAAAACGTATTATTGGATCTTGATGCAGCAATTGATCTGTTTGAGAAATCCCAGGTTATCAGAAAACAGGTTGGTCTGTTAGATCTGAGATACTCAAGGGCATGCAATAACCTGTGCATCCTTTATATGAACATCGGTGATTTAGTAAGCTCTATTGATGCAGGAAATGAAGCTCTTGAATCAAGGGAGCAACTATATGGAAGTGACTCCAAAGAGCTCATCTCACCGTTAATAAATATTACTGCAGCTAATATTGCTGCGCTCCGATATGGTGAGGCTCTCGCATATGCGTTAAGGGGAATAGAACTGGTAAAACTTAACCCATCGGATGACCCTGATCAATTTGTAAAACTTCATTTGAATGCAGGGATTGCCTATCAATCCTTCCAGGACTATTCTACGGCTATACAATATCTCACGGTTGCGAGGGATTTATTGAGAAATAGCGGGGATGTATCGATTGACCTGCTTGTTTCAGCCAATAATGGGCTGGCTGTTTGTTACAGGTTAATGGATGACGCGGAAAAAGCAAGTGAATCGTACAGAGGCTCTATTGATCTGATTGAAAGCGGAAAATACGGAAACAGCAATACTTCGACTATATACGTTAATTATGGCTTCTTCCTTGCAAACACAGGAGCAGTTGATGAAGCTGAAGCACAGATCAGGAAAGGAGTCAGTTACTCGGAAAAGAACTGGGGAGATACCAGTCGGATTTATGTATCGGATATTGAAAACATGGCATACTTCCAGAGCGAGTACAAGAATGATTATGAAAGTGCTGAGCAGAATTTTAGGATATGCTTTGATTATATTTCCCGGAATCCATTTGACAAAATATTTGAACAAACTGTAAAACTTGATTATTCCAGGATGCTTTCCGGTCGGGGCGAAAGAGATGAAGCGCTCACAATGCTTAATATATTGCTGGAGGACAAAGCATTACTCAGGCCTCAGGATCTGATACGTGCCCTCAGATTGAGGTCTGACATTCTGTATCAGGAATTTAGCTCAACCAACGACCTGGGATTTTTAATAAAATCTTTTGAATCTCTTGCAGATGCTGTATCTGTGATCGAAGATAGCAGGCTGGAAATTAAGGCAGAGGAGAGCCGTTTAATGGTGACAGGACATTTTGAATCCATATATGATGATTGTCTTGACAAACTGGCCAGGTTATATGGAGAGACAGATGATTCAAAATATATTGATCTGGCCTTTGGATATTCGGAAAAAAGCAAAGCGGCAACACTGCTTGCCTCAACCAGAGCTGCTTCTGCAATTAAATATCACATCCCTGATGACCTGGCTCAAATGGAGTCGGAGTTGAAAAGTAAAACAAGACTCTATACCGAACTAATATTCAGGGAGCAGGAGAAGAAGAGCAGAAATGACAGTATTATGTCTGCCTATGAAATGATAAGACTGCAGGCTACACGTAGCCTTGATTCACTGGTCAGGGTGTTCGAAGGTGATTATCCCGACTATTATTCTCTTACTCACTCTTCCAGCATGGCTGATTTCAGAAAAATCAGGCACTCAATTGGCGGACAGGAAAATTTCATCGAATATTATTACAACGACACCACTATCTATATTTTCCTTACCAACAGAAGAGTATCGAAAATGATACGGAAGCCGGTAGACGAGCAATTTCGGAACGATCTGGTCTCCTTTAGAAACGCAGTACTGAATCCGGCAATTAGTGAAGGAGCCAGGGAGCAGTTTGACCTGTTTGTAGATTTGGGCAGAAAATTATACCAGGTTTTGTTAGACCCTGTTATGCCTTTCATAGTGTCAGATAAACTTGTGATAGTACCGGATAATATGTTATATTATATACCGTTTGAATCATTTCTGACAGATACTCTTGCTACGATATCCCTAAATTACCGCAGTTTGCCATTTGCATTTAAATCCTTTGACCTGAAGTATGCATATTCAGGCTCACTGTTAATGGAGTCAAGAAAATCCGGGAGAAATCTTGAAAACAGGGCCCTGGTATTCGCACCCGATTACAATGGCGAAATATCATCAGACTCCATTATGCTTTCAAGGCAAACTATATGGGGAGGGCTTACAAATATTCCGGGGGCAAAGGAAGAGGCAATATACATCAACAGTCTGCTGGGAGGAACCATATTCCTCGATTCGGTTGCTACTGAAAGTAGTTTCAAAAACGAATCGGAAAATTTTAGTGTGATTCATCTGGCAATGCATACCCTGGTTAATAATAAGGATCCGATGTATTCAAAAATGGTTTTTGCACTGGATAATAATACCATAGAAAACGGATCTCTGAATACATATGAAGTATACGATCTTAAACTAAATGCTAAAATGGTATTTTTGAGCTCCTGCAATACCGGTACAGGTTACCTCCAATCGGGCGAAGGAGTAATGAGTCTTGCCCGTGGCTTCTTTTATTCAGGTGCACCTTCTGTGATAATGTCTCTATGGGAGGTCGATGACAGGTCTGGTACCGATATCGTAAAATCCTTTTACAAGAAGCTAAAGAACGGGAAAAGCAAGAGCAGGGCACTCAGACAGGCAAGGGTAAGGTATCTCAAAGAGGCAGACCAGATGAGGTCACATCCTTACTTCTGGTCAACACTTGTTATCATGGGAAATGATAGTGCGATTTTCTTCCCTGTTTTCAAGTGGTTTGTGATTGTACTTTCTGTTATCGTTATATCTTATTCAGGATGGCGTTATTATAAAACCAGATCACCGTAGTCTTTATATTCAGGATCAGATTTGATTATTTCTATCAATTCTTCTTTACATAAGTATTTCTTTCTTCTGGCATAAGCTTCCGATTTATAATTCATTTCACCGGCTATCTGCTTATAGTTATATCCCTGGAGAAATAATGTCAGAATTTTTTGGCTGTCGGGCTTTAGCTTCAGAAATGATCTTTGTACAATCTGCTCAACAGGAGTATCCAGCATCTTGTCAATTTCGAGGTCATCCGCTATGTCGTGGTCCAGATCTGTTAACTTTTTCATTCTTCTTAGCTGATTGTTCCACAGATTCCTGGCGATCCCGAACACATACCCTTTTAGATCACTGCTTAGCTCAATATGATTTATCTGGGTTTTTTTATATAGAACCATAAGGGCATCCTGGAAAATGTCATATGCATCATCCTCGTTTCCTGAATTTTTAAGGATATGAGCTTTGACAACTCCAAAGTACGACTCATAGAGGTAATTAATTGCTTTGTCTTCCCCTTTTTTTATGCCCTCTATCAGCTCTCTGTCTGAGTGCTTTTTAAACACTTCTCACTAAAATTTTCTGTAGCAAATATAGTATTTCCCATAGAATATATGACTTTTTTAGTTTAAAGGCAGAGTTAGACGAGGTGTACTCTTTGGGATAGAACCAAATAATTAGATATATTTACTCCATTGATAATCTTTTTTAGGAGCATGTCTTTTCCCTTTGTCAGGCAACCGGATGCAATGGACTGCGGACCCTCATGCATTAAGATGGTAGCAGAATTCCACGGAAGGAATATTTCACTCGATGCTCTCAGGGAAAAAAGTTATATTACCAGAGAAGGTGTGTCGTTTCTTGGTATGTCGGAGGCAGCTGCTGCGGTTGGCTTCAGAACTCTTGGCGTCAGGATACCAATATCAAAGCTAAAGGAGGATGTCCCGTTGCCATGTATAGTGCACTGGCGCCAGAAACATTTTGTTGTAGTATATCGTCTTAAAAAGGATAGGGTCTATGTTGCTGATCCCGCTATTGGATTGGTAAACTACACCTTGGATGAATTCAACAGGAACTGGGGGCAAACAACTATCGATGATGAAAAGCACGGACTAACGCTCATACTGCAACCAACACCTGACTTTTACGAGCTTGAGGATGAAAAGGAACCAAAAGGAGGTTTCACGTTCCTCTATAAGTATATAAAACTGTACAGAAAGTACTTTTTCCAGTTGATCCTTGGGCTATTAATCGGCAGCGTTATCCAGCTTATTTTACCATTCCTTACCCAGTCTATTATAGATATTGGTATTAATACCAACGACCTGAAATTCATTTACCTTATCCTGTTTGCCCAGTTAGCCCTGATAACAGGACGGATGTCGGTCGATTTTATCCGGAGTTGGCTTCTGCTTCATATAAGTACCAGGATAAATGTGGCTATTGTATCCGGATTCCTGGGTAAGCTTATGTCATTGCCAATATCTTTTTTTGATACGAAGCTTACAGGTGATCTGCTTCAAAGAATTGATGACAACCAGAGGATCGAGAATTTTCTGACCACTACAACTCTCAATGTTCTTTTTTCCTTTTTCAATATTTTGATTTTCGGAATTGTACTGGCTATCTATGATCTTAAAATACTCTTGCTTTTTGTAACCGGAACCACCCTGTATATTGTCTGGGTTTCAGTGTTTATGAAATCCAGGGCCAGATTGGATCAGTTGAGGTTTAAGCAGATGTCATCAAATAATAGTAAGCTCATAGACATAATAAATGGGATGCAGGAGATAAAGCTCACGCGGAGTGAAACATCCAAAAGATGGGATTGGGAAAATCTCCAGGCTTTATTATTTAAGACAAAGGTAAAATCATTGAGTATAACCCAGTATCAGCAGGCTGGCGGGCGGCTGGTCAATGAGGTAACAAATATACTTATCACTGTTGTTGCCGCCACATCCGTATTAAGTGGATCACTGAGCCTTGGTATGATGCTGGCGGTGCAATTTATTATAGGCCAGCTCAATGTCCCGGTTAACCAGGTGATAAGTTTTTTCAGAACTGCTCAGGATGCTCGCATCAGTCTTAACCGGCTGTCTGAGATCCATAACAAGGAAGAGGAAGAATCGGAGAGGGAGATGAAGGTAAGGAACCTGCCGGCAAATAAAAGTATCTATATAAATAATCTGTCATTTCAGTACGAGGGTCCACGCTCTCCATTTGCATTGAGAAATATCGATATGCATATTCCACAGAACAGGGTTACAGCCATTGTAGGCGCCAGTGGAAGTGGTAAGACAACATTATTGAAGATGATCCTTGGCTTTTACAGTCCTGTTACCGGAGAGATCCTGATTGGGGATACACACCTCTCAACCCTTAGCCTGAAGATGTGGAGAGAAAAATGTGGAGTTGTTATGCAGGATGGTTATATCTTTCCGGATACTATCACTTATAATATTGCACCCGGGCTTGATATGGTTGACGAAGAAAGGCTTTTAAAAGCAGTGAGCATTGCAAATCTGAATGATCTGCTCGAGGAATTGCCGCTTGGGTTCAACACTCGAATAGGTCATAACGGGCATGGACTGAGCCAGGGTCAGAAGCAGAGGATATTGATTGCCAGAGCAGTGTATAAAAATCCTGATTTTCTATTTTTTGATGAAGCTACCAATGCCCTGGATGCGAGCAATGAAAAACAGATTGTCGACAAGCTGAATCTGTTTTTTGAAAGAAGAACGGTTGTGGTGGTAGCACACCGTCTGAGTACGGTAAAGGATGCTGGCCAGATCGTGGTTCTTGAGAAGGGTGGAATTGTTGAAAGAGGATCTCATTCTGAGCTGACTGAAAAAAAGGGTATCTATTATAACCTGATAAAAAACCAATTAGATCTGGGTGAGTAAAATGAGCAAGGACAATCATCAATTAAGGTATTCAGCTCATGTAGAGGAGATTATGGGCAATCCCCCTTCAAAAATTGTTCGCTGGGGTATTATACTCTTTGGTGCAGTACTTATAATAGTGCTTACCGCTTCATGGTTTATCCAGTTTCCATATATTGTGAGTTCACGAGTAGAAGTCACAACCAATAACCCTCCTGCAAATCTGGTTGCCAGGGTTACGGGTAAAATTGATCATCTGGTTGTGAAGGATGGGCAAAAGGTTTCAGCGGGTGATATATTGGCAATAATGGAGTCAACAGCATCATTCGAAAGCATTAACTGGATAAGTGTAGTAATTGATAGCGTTTTTCTTGACGATGGCCTGTTATCGTTTGCTATTTACTCTGCTAACACCTTTCCGGATAATCCGCAGCTTGGTGAAATACAGGATCAGTATTCGGAGTTCTGGAAGGCTTTTTCTGATTATCATAATCAGTTGCTCATTGATCCATTTGGAAAGAATATTGCTGCTCTCAATGTTGAACTTGCGGGAATTGATGAATATATTGAACAGCTAATTATTGCTGAACGATTATACGAACAGCGGCTATTGATTGAAGGAAACAAGTATATGCAGGATTCTATCCTGCTTACTGGCGGAGCGATAGCTCCGAGAGATTTAGACATTTCAAGGCAAAACTATTACCTGGAGAAAATTAAACTTCAGGATAAGAGGCTGGAGAGATATTCAAGACAATCCGACAGGAACGAAAAACAGGTACAACTCGCTAATTTAAAAGCAAGAAGAGAAGAGGAATTTGCCAATCTATATACTGTCATGACCGACACCCGGTTAAAACTAAAATCCAGGATTGACTGGTGGATACAGACTTACCTTCTGGTGGCACCGATTGACGGTTATGTTACATTTACAAAATTCTGGGGTGAGAACCAGGTAGTAAATGAGGGAGAGATAGTCATGACAGTTGTTCCGGAGGAGGATTCCGAAATATTTGCCCGTATCTATCTGTCAATGAAAGGATCAGGCATAGTAAAACCAGGCCAGAATGTATATATTAAATTTGATGGCTATCCATATCTTGAACATGGAATGGTTCAGGGAATAGTGAGTTCCATATCCCTGATTCCCTACAATGACCTTTATATGGTGGATGTTGAATTGCCCAATGGCCTTAAAACGTTCTACGATGAGGAGCTTGCATTCAAGCAGAATATGTCTGGGATAGCTGAGATAATTGCCGATGATATGAGACTTATTGAAAGGCTTGTCTATCCCTTTAAATATATGATAGAAAAGAACAGAAGAAAGTAGAATATCAGCGCTTATATACTATACAATCCGTACAAATAATTTTGCTGCCTTTCCTGAAAACAGCAGCAAATCTATCCTCAGATTTCCTGAGGTCCGAAATTGCTGCTGTCAGCTCAACAAGCTTGAATGATACTCTGTAGCCTGGCATTATTTGAGCCAGAAGATTCAGCTCAGCTGAAATGACATTCACAAATTGCCGGTAACCACCAATTGTCTGGCAATCGGCTCCCATTATTATGGGTTGTCCGTCGCCGGGAATCTGTATTGTCCCATAATGAACAGCTCTGGAAAGTACTTCATTACTGACGTCCGATCTTACAGGTGGTCCATCAAGCCTGTAGCCCATCCTGTTGCTGTCGGATGTAACAATATATTCAGTGCCAAAAAATGATTTTTTAGTCTCATCGGAAAAATCGTTCCAGTCCACTCCCGGTAACACAGATAATGACACATTATTAAAGTACCTGGGAATGATATCAAAAGGGATCTTCCTTTCCTTAAATTTAGCTGGTAATGTAGGAAAGAGTGGGATTATATCTCCATTCTTCAGGGCTCTTCCATTATAGCCGCCAATGGCTGAAGGCAGGTATGTTGATTTACTTCCCATTTTATCTTCAATCCTGAATCCACCCGAAATTGACAGGTAGGCTCTTGCACCGCTCCTGAGGTTACCAAAGCTCAGGAGATCGCCCTTCTTAGCTTTAATGGTGGTCCACTCTGCTATTTTTACCCCATTTAGTTCAGGGCTAAATGATGCACCTGTAATAGCGAAACGGCATGAATTCAGGAATTCTATATCCGGGCCCATTACAGTAATTTCCATTACTGCTTCAGAAAGGTCATTCCCTACAAGCCAGTTTGCGCACCTGAGTGATAGCTGGTCCATAGCTCCGGATGATGGCATACCGTACTGCCGGTATCCGGTGCGGCCTGTATCCTGGATCGTCGTGAGAAGACCGGGATTATGTATAATTATCCCACTCATCTATTCCCGAGTCTCTATTTGTTGTTCATATTTATCCCTGTATACCAGATCTTTTATCTCCTCAAATTCATCCTGCCCGATTGGTTTGAAAATAATATGATCACCAGCCTTTAAAAGAAATACAGGTCTGGTGTCAGGATCGAAAAGTACAACTGGAGTTTGTCCAATAATTTGCCATCCTCCCGGACTCTCAAGCGGGTATATCCCTGTCTGTTCCCCGGCAATACCAACCGAACCCGCTGGAATTTTTAATCTTGGATCGCCTCGTCTTGGTGTTGCTATTCTGCTATCCATACCTCCAAGATAAGGGAAGCCTGGTGTAAAGCCCAGCATATAGACAAGGTAACATTGACTGGAATGTATCTTGATTACCTCTTCGATCGAAATACTATTATGAGCTGCCACTAATCCAATATCCGGACCTGACATGCCTCCATAAAGAACAGGTACTGTAACGATCCTGCTACCGGGTGTATGTTCTTCTGAATGACGGTTGCCTATAATTTTCCTGAGGGATTCCTTCAGCGTGTCAGGATGTGTTTTGAGAGGATTAAAGTAGACCATCAGCCCTGAATATGATGGCACAAGTTCATCCACATCCGGAACTTTATTCATTATCTGTTTGGCAATATATATAATGTAGGAATTTATTCCAGGATCAATTTTTTCTTCGATTTGAATAAAAAACGCGCAGTCACCTGCTGGATATATTTTGATACCTGACATTGAAAATTAACTTACAGGTATGATCGCAACACCAGATGATTCAAGATTCTTTATAAGTTCAGAGGCGAATTGTAATACATGTTCATTATCACCATGCAGACATATTGTATCTGGCCTGATCCTTATTTTCTTTCCTGTTATGGTTATTACACAATTATCAGAAACCATCCGGGATACCCGCTCAATGCATTCGGATTCACTGGTGATGACAGATCCGGGTATGTTCCTGGCTAACAGTGTACCGTCATCATTATAGGCCCGGTCAGCAAAGGCTTCCGCAGCAAATCTCAGGTTAAATTTTTCAGCGGCCTTTTCCAGACATGAACCTGGTAGCCCAAACATGATCAATGAATTATCAACCTTACTTATGGCAAATGCAATTGCTTCAGCAATATTACTGTCATTGGCTGCAGAATTATAAAGAGCTCCATGAGCTTTTACATGGTTCAGTCTGCCTCCTTCAGCTTCAGCTATCGATTTTAAGGCTCCGATTTGATAAATTATCATTGCTACCATCTCTTCACTGCTCATCCTGATAGCTCTTCGACCGAAACCCTGGAGATCAGGATATCCGGGATGTGCACCTACAGATACATTTAGCTTCAGGGAATTTATAACTGTATTTCTGATTACGAGAGGGTCGCCGGCATGAAAGCCACAGGCTATATTGGCAGAACTAATATATTTTAACAGCTCCTGATCATTTCCAATTGTGTATCTGCCAAAACTTTCACCTATATCTGCATTTATATCTATAGAACTCATTTAGTGATTTTTATATTATAATAGTCCGATCACAGAAATAATACTTTTTATGCCCAGTATCACGGTAACTAAAACTACTAAAAATCCGGCAATATTTGCAAAGGTCCTGTTCCTGTGTTCTCCCAGCAGCATTTTGTTGTTCATAACCTTTAAGAGGAAGAGCGATATAAGGGGAAGTAATATCCCATTTGCCACCTGGGCAAATAATATTGCTTTTACAGGACTGAAACCGACTGAAGAGAACAGGGTTCCGGTAATAAGAATGGCTATCCATACTGAACGGAACCTGGAGTCCTTCATGCTCCGTTTCCAACCCAAAATACCTGATGTTGCATAAGCTGCAGCAAGGGGTGCAGTTATGGCACTTGATACACCGGCAGCCATGAGACCTATGGCAAGAAAAACAGAGGAGGCACTGCCAAGTAGTGGCTGTAACTGACTGGCCATATCCCCTGCATTTGAAATAACAGACTCCGTTCCGTAGAAGGCAGCTGCCGATGTAATTACTATAGCCATTGAAATGACCCCCCCTGCTCCCAGTGATATTAAACTATCTGCCCTGACGGTCCCAAGAAGACTTTTATCCTTCCACTTCTCCCTTACTGCTGATGCATGAAGGAAAAGATTATAAGGTACTACCGTAGTCCCTATGAGGCCAACAACTGTAAGAAGGGAGCCTTCAGACAGTCTGGGTATAAACAGACCCTGAAGTATCTTAGTCAGACTGGGTCTGACAATTACTGCTGTTGTAAGGAAGGTAAGGCTCATAATGATTACCATTAACACAAGTCCTTTTTCAATGATCCTGTATTTCCCGATATAAAGAATTGCAAATGCCAGTATCCCAATAAGCGGACCCCAGATATTGATCCTTGCTGACCCAAGTTCAATAAATTCGAGGTTTGTCAGTACACCAAGCCCCATTACTCCACCAAGAATATTACCGGTCTCATAGGCTGCATTGCCTATTGCAATGGCTGATATTACGAGTACGCCGGTTACCAATCTTCCAAATGGAGATGCAAACTCCTGCCGTAATGCTTCACCTAAACCCATTTGCCCGATAAGACCGAGACGCGCAGACATCTCCTGGAGGACAAGAGCTGCAACCAGGGAAAAGAGCAGGGCCCATAGTAAGTTATAACCAAAACTTGCCCCGGCAATCGAGCATGTCGTTACTGTGCCCGGACCAATAAATGCGGCGGCAACAAGTGCTGCCGGGCCAACCGATTTAAACCTTTTTAGCATAACCGGCAGAATAATTTTCCAGTATTCCAGATAGCATTATGGGTATGAATGTACAAAATAATCCAGGACCTTCTAAAAACCCTGCTTTACCTTATATCATTTCGGCAAATAATGGCTGTTTGATAAATATGTATAATCTTTGAGTTTTCTAAATTATTTCAATATTTTCGTAGCTTTGAATAAAATAGGAGAATTATTGGAGTTCTCCCTACGCACTGAACTAAAAGGATTAATTATGACAAATAAGAATCCGGACGATTCTGTTCATGAAGAACAATTCAATATTGAAGAAGATAATGTTGAAAATACAGAGGATCTGAAAAATGAAGATGAACCCTTCGAAAACAGGAAGAGTAATTCTGAAGAGGAAAGTATCCCTATAAAGCCTGAACCATCCGGGGAGGAGAAAACTGTTGCTGTAGATTCAGATACGGATAAAACAGATGTCCTTGCGGAAAAAGCTACTACATTAGAGGAGACTGAAGAATCATTCGTGGATTCTGATGTGGATAAAACAGGAGATAAAATTAAGGATAAGATTGAGGAGGATGGAGTTGTCTCGGACAATCTCGGGGAACTGCCTGAAGTCGATTATTCGGGGCGGTCAAAAGCTGAACTAGTCGAAACTTTGGAAATTCTTATTGAGAACAGACCACCTCATGAGATAAAGGATGACGTCGATAAGATAAAAATACTGTATTATAAAAAGCACAAAGCAGAGTTAGACATCATTAAGAAGGAATTTCTGACAAGTGGAGGTGCCCCGGAGGATTTCAATCCGCCACCGGACAGGGGAGAAGAAAAGGTGAAGTCTCTTTTGGCACGCTACCGGGGCAAGAAGACTGAATTCAGTAAGCAGCTTGAAGTTGAGAAACAGGAGAACCTGCAGAGAAAATATGACATAATTGATAGAATAAAGGATCTTGTAAATCGTGAAGAGTCAATAAACAAAACTTTTCAGGAATTTAGGGAACTTCAGAATGAATGGTATTCTTCCGGGATAGTTCCACAGTCTGCTCTTAAAAATCTCTGGGAAACATATAACCACAATGTTGAAGTCTTCTACGATTACATTAAGATCAACAAGGAGTTACGAGATCTTGACTTTAGAAAGAATCTTGTAACAAAGATAAAACTGTGTGAGAAAGCAGAGGAGCTTTTGTTGGAGCCTAATCCAGTGAATGCATTCCGGATCCTTCAGGAGTATCATCAGAACTGGAGAGAAATCGGGCCGGTCCCAAGGGAATCACGAACCGAGGTCTGGGAAAGATTTAAAGAAGCCACTGCAAAGATCAATAGGGCCCATCATGAATATTTTGAGGGCCTGAAGAATGAACAGAAAAAGAATCTGGAGGCGAAGGCTGCTCTTTGTGAGCAGGTGGAGCAATTGAATGCAGAGCAAATAACCTCTTTCAAGGGATGGGAAGATAAAGCCAGGGAAGTTATTGAGCTGCAGAAGGTCTGGAGAACAATAGGATTTGCCCCTAAAAAATATAATAATACAATTTACCAGAGGTTCAGGGAAGAGTGTGATACCTTTTTTCAGAGTAAAAGAGATTTTTATGCACGAAATAAGGAAACACAAATGGAAAACCTTCAAATGAAGACAGACCTTTGCCTCAAAGCAGAATCAATGAAGGATAGCCTTGACTGGAAAGAGACTACAGATGCACTGATTATGTTCCAGAGGCAATGGAAAGAGATAGGAGCTGTTCCAAGAAAGCATTCAGACAAGTTATGGAAAAGATTCAGAAACGCTTGCGACTATTTTTTTGAGAAAAAATCTGAACATTTTTCAGGCCTGGACAATTCATTTGAGGAAAACCTGAAGCTCAAGCTCGCACTGATAGAGAGACTTGAGAAATATGAACCAGGGGGGGACGCAAAGGAAACTTTTGAAATCCTGAAGGAGATACAGAATGAATGGGCAAATATTGGGTTTGTCCCGTTTAAGGAAAAGATGGAAATAAGTAACAGGTATCGAAATGCCCTGAATAAGCAATTTGATAATTTGAAAATTGACGAAGAGGAAAAGGCCATAATAAAGTACCAGAATAAGCTTGAAAATCTGAAGGAGAACCCGAAGGCGTCCAGGAAACTACGGGCTGAAAGGGAGAGATTTATCAACAGGATTAAGCAAATTGAAAGCGATATAGTCCTCTGGGAAAATAATATAGGATTCTTTTCAAAATCGAGTAGCGCTGAATCAATGATACAGGAAGTTATGGATAAGATTGAAAATGCCAAAAACACGATTCAGATCCTTGAGGAAAAGGTTAGGTTGATCGATAAGTCCGGTCTTGATGAGTAGAAATAATAATTGCACTTTTAACTAAATAACATTTGTTTTGGCAGAGGTAAAATACATATTTGTAACCGGAGGTGTGGCATCCTCCCTGGGGAAAGGAATTATTTCTTCTTCCCTGGCTAAACTACTTCAGTCGAGAGGTTATAATGTTACAATCCAAAAACTTGATCCTTACATAAATGTTGATCCGGGCACACTGAATCCCTATGAACACGGAGAATGCTATGTAACAATAGATGGAGCTGAGACCGACCTTGATCTGGGACATTATGAAAGGTTCATAAATCTGCCAACTACACAGGAGAATAATGTAACTACCGGAAGAATATATAAATCGGTAATTGAAAAGGAGAGAAGGGGAGACTATCTTGGGAAAACAGTTCAGGTTATTCCGCATATTACAGATGAGATCAAGAAATGCATAAAACTGGTTGGCCTCAAAGGAAAGCATGATATTGTAATTACTGAAATAGGGGGAACTGTTGGCGATATTGAATCTCTGCCCTATATTGAGGCTGTAAGGCAGATGAAATGGGAACAGGGACCGAACAATTGCCTTGTTATACATCTTACTTTAGTGCCATTTTTATCTGCTTCCGGAGAACATAAGACCAAGCCAACCCAGCATTCGGTTAAGGCATTACTCGAAGCCGGGGTCCAGCCCGACATTCTTGTTCTGAGAACAGAAATGGAGCTGGCTGAGGATGTGAAGGAGAAGGTTGCACTGTTCTGTAATGTTGAGAAAGAGGCTGTGGTGCAATCAGTTGATGTTTCAACCATTTATGAGGTTCCAATCAAGATGCTCGAGGAAAAACTTGATGTAAATGTACTGAGAAAGCTAAAACTTGATTATCAGGAGGAGCCGGAACTATTAAAATGGCGCAATTTCCTCAGGAGGCTGATGAATCCTAAAAAATCAGTTAACATCGGTCTGGTGGGTAAATATGTTGAACTGCCTGATGCCTATAAATCAATCTCGGAATCATTCGTACATGCAGGAGCAGAAAATGAATGCATGGTAAACCTGGAGCTGATTCACTCTGAAGAGTTATTTTCTGAAAATGTGAGCGTGCAACTCGAACACCTGGATGGAATAGTTGTTGCGCCCGGATTTGGTACAAGAGGGATCGAAGGTAAAATTGAAGCCGCAAGGTATGCCAGGGAGAATAACATACCTTTCTTCGGCATATGCCTGGGAATGCAGTGCGCCGTAATTGAGTTTGCCAGAAATGTACTGGAATATGAAGGAGCAGACTCAACGGAAATGAATCCTTACACAGCATATCCGGTAATAGATCTTATGGAGGAGCAAAAGAGCATTACTGAAAAAGGCGGAACAATGAGATTGGGTGGATATAAATGCAAGATCCTTAAAGCATCAAAAGCATTCAAGGTTTACGGGAAAGAAAATATAGTGGAAAGGCACCGGCATAGATATGAATTCAATGATAAGTATCTCGATGATTTTGTAAAGATGGGAATGAAACCAACAGGGATAAATCCAGGTTCAAATCTGGTGGAAATAGTTGAGATACCGGAACACAGATGGTTCATTGGTGTCCAGTTTCATCCCGAATATAGCAGTACGGTAGTAAATCCTCACCCCCTGTTTGTCGATTTTGTAAAAGCATGCTGTGAGACCGGAAGAGATATTAAATAAATTAACGGAGATAGTAACTAAGTAACTGAAGAATGGATAAGAATACAATTGCAGGATTGGTCCTGATATTTGCAATATTCCTGGGTTTTAGTCTTTATAATAGCAACAAACTTAAGAAATCACATGACAGCGCTGTTGAACGCGCAGATTCATTATATAATAAAGGACAGCTTGAAGCGGCCAGAACAGAGTACCGGAAAGCGCTGCAATATAAACCGGGATCACCTGAATCTGTTGAAAAGGTGAACGAGATTAATGCTATTCTGCAACCGCAGGTTGCCAGTGATACCACTGCCCAGAATAGAAATGTGGCCGATATCATTCGGCAGGAGGACAAAACCGTAATTACTGCTGAACCACAAACCGATCCTCTGATGCTGACGGGCGACTTTGCCTCAGCATATACTGGCACGCAGGATTTTATTACCTTGAGCAACAGTAAACTTGAACTCAAGGTATCCACAAAGGGTGGCCGGATATATTCGGCAAGACTCAAGGAATACTTTACGTTTGATTCCAGGCCGGTGATTCTCTTTGATGGAGATTCAACAGTATTCGGGTTTAACTTTTTCACCAACGATAACAGGGGAATCAGAACCAATGATCTCTATTTTACTCCATATGAGACTGAAGGATATATAGATGCATCCACTGAGCAGGGGAAAGCAGTATTAAGACTATATGCTGATGAGTCGAGCTATATAGAATACACTTATACCATTGAACCGGACAGCTATATGATCGGCTTTGATGTCAGATTCATCGACATGGGCAGTAAAATAGCTGCAAATCTAAGCACTCTTATCTTTGACTGGCAGGCATACATTCCCCAGATGGAAAAGGGCAGACAGAATGAGAATAATTATACGCAGATTAAATACAAACATTATCAGGATGAATTTGATGGATTTAGGGAAAGATCCCAAAAGGAGTTCGAAGAGGCAGAAATTCCAACCAAATTGAGATGGGTTGCATTTAAGGACCAGTTCTTTTCAACTGTTTTGATTGCTGAAGAAAACTTTAGCAACGGGATAGTCTCAATGACCAATCTTGATGAATCCACCAAATACCTGAAATTATTTACATCTGAACTGGGTTTGCAATATGACCCTGGGAGCACTACCTCATACGACCTTAAGCTCTATATAGGGCCAAACCACGTTAGCACCCTGCAGGAATACGGTTATAATCTCAATGAGCTGGTATTCCTTGGCAGGAATGTCATCAGGTTTATTAACCGTTATGTCATTATCACACTTTTTAACTGGCTTAATAATTTCATAGGTAACTATGGTTTGATCATTTTAATTCTGACTTTAATAATCAAACTGGTCCTGTTCCCTCTTACCTTCAAAAGCTTCCAGAGTCAGGCGAAGATGAAAGTGCTTAAGCCAATGGTGGATGAGATTAACAAGAAGTTCCCCAAGAAGGAAGATGCAATGAAGAAACAGCAGGCAACCATGGATCTCTACAAGAGAGCAGGGGTGAGCCCGCTGGGGGGTTGCTTACCCATGGCCCTTCAAATGCCAATACTTTTTGCAATGTTCAGATTTTTTCCAACGTCAATAGAGCTGAGGCAGGAGGGCTTTCTGTGGGCTGCGGACCTTTCAACCTATGACTCAATTATCGATCTCCCATTTACCATACCTATGTACGGAGATCATGTTAGCCTGTTCACCCTGTTGATGACTGTTTCTACGATACTTACAATGAAGTTGAATAGCCCTGCCCAGACAGGCCAGGAACAAATGCCTGGTATGAAGATGATGATGTATATGATGCCAATAATGTTTATGTTGATATTGAATAATTACTCTTCTGGCCTTACCTACTATTATTTTCTGGCAAATATTATCACATTTGGCCAGAATATGCTGTCAAAAAGATTTATAAATGACGAGGAGGTATTGAAGAAACTTGAGTCAGGCAAGAAAACGCCGAAGAAGAAATCCAGTTTCCAGAAGCGACTCGAAGAAGCAGCGAGGCAAAGAGGATACAGACCAAAAAAATAAAATTTAGTATATTTAGGCTGCAGTGTGCAACCTGTGCCTGTAAAATTTGTAAATAAGTAGACACAGCACAATAAACTTGTGCTGATATTAACTTCATATTCCTTCATTCATGGCTAAAAAAATTAAAGTGAAAGATATAGCTGCCAGGGTGGGCCTTTCAAGTACACTGGTCTCACTTGTTCTGAACAATAAGGCTGATCAGCATGGCATAAAGCGTCAGACCCAGGAAAAGGTGCTTGAAACTGCTGTTCGAATGGGATATTTTAAGCAATCAGGAGAACCGCCGGATCAGAAGACTGATAACAATAAAACCGGCCTGATCGGTATGGTTGTACCTAATATTAATGACCCGTTCACAATCAATATAACACCCTATTTAAGCAAGGCACTGGGGAGTATTGGTGTTGGACTGGCCACGATAGCACTTAACCCAAATGAAAAAAAATTTGAGAAGCTCGTTATGGGGTTGAGAAAACTTTTCACAGGCTTGATCCTGACCGGGGATGCAGCCGATGAAAGTACGATCAGAAGCCTCAGAAATGCGAACTATCCATTTATCATACTCGAAAAATCGATCAGAAGTATCAGAATGAACCTTGTCAGAAGTGATTGTGAGGCAGGAGCAAAAATGTTGTGTGATCATATCTCCAAACTGGGTTACAAAAACTTTACTATTATTTCCAGCGACAGGTCGCAATCAATTGTCAGGGAAAATATATCCTGTTTCACAGAAATCCTGAGGGAAGTATGTGATAGTTCAGAAATTAATGAAGCTATTCTACCTAAAAGAGCAGGGTCTTCATATATTTATACTGATGAACTGGGACCTTATCTGAGACCTCCCATAAGTACTGAACTGCTTATTGTTTCTGAGGCAAATCTCATGATGCCGGTGATTAAAACTCTTGAACATGGGAAAATTCGCGTCCCGGGAGATGTGGCGATAGTGGCACTGGAGGATAGCCCGGATTTTGATATGCTTCATACAACTATAACCAGATTGAGAAGAAAACTTCCTGAGATTGCCACCAAAACAGCACGGATGATATGGACCGAAGTGAAGAATTCCGGTAGGAGCAAATTTAAGCGTACAGTAACAATCACTCCCGAGCTGGTTGTCGGGAAATCCTGTGGTACGATATAATTTAGGGGATGGTGTTAAAAAAAGAATTATTGCCTGCTCTGCTGTCTTCTCTGCTGGTACTGCTTATTACTGCATGTCAGGAGTCTCATCTGATAAGGGACAGAGAATATCTGAATGAAGTGGAGAAACGATTTCTGGAGCGTGCAGAACTTACAATAAACAGAAGCGATGCCCTTTTCACGGTTTTTGAAGATATTGACCTTTTGACTCCTGAAAAAGAGGCCCTGAAGTTTTTATATTCCTATATGCCACTGAGCGATTTGGCAGATTATGACGGAGAATTCTACCTGGCAAATACAAGAATGGCTTTGAAGGCCAGGAATGACTACCGTTGGAGCAAAGGGATTCCTGAAAAGATATTTCTTCACTTTGTTCTTCCGCCAAGGGTAAACAACGAAAACCTTGATTCGTTCCGAATAGCATACTATGATGAAATTCATGATAGGCTTGAAGGAATTTCAGATATCGAATATGCTGCCCTGGAAATTAATCATTGGTGTCATGAAAAAGTAACCTATCTGCCGGCAGATATAAGAACCTCAGCGCCATTGAGCACAATTTTATCAGCTAGGGGCAGGTGCGGCGAAGAATCAACCTTTACCGTTGCTGCCCTGCGGACAGCAGGAATTCCTTCACGGCAGGTATATACACCGAGATGGGCTCATAGTGACGATAACCATGCATGGGTCGAGGTCTGGATAGACGGGGAATGGAAATATATGGGCGCTTGTGAACCTGAACCGATACTTGACCGAGGCTGGTTTACAGAACCGGCAAGAAGAGCTATGCTTGTTCACACAAAGGTGTTCGGTCTTTACAAGGGTGATGAGGAGGTTATAAAGGTCACAAAAAATTATGCCGAGATAAATAATCTCAGGAAATATGCCGCCGCCAGGGAAATTAGGTTAAAAGTGGTTGGCGCTGATGGGAAAACAGTCCCCGAAGCGATTGTCGAATTCCAGCTCTATAACTACGCAGAATTCTACCCTCTTGCAACTGTTGAAACCGATTCTTCAGGTGAGTGCAGATTTTCAACAGGGGAGGGCGATCTCCTGGTCTGGGCCAGAAAAAATAACCTCTACGGATTCAGGAAGGTAAGCACAGGTAATGATGACGTCTTTAAAATAACCCTTGGTGACCACAATGACCATGAAAGCTCACTGCAACTGGATATGTATGCACCACAGAAATTATCACCCTTGCCAGGAATTACTGAAGAGTTAATAAAGGAGAACTCTGAAAGACTTAATCTGGAGAATAGTATCAGAGAAGCATATATAGATTCCTGGGAAACGGAACAATCCATTATCAACCTGTGCTCAGACAGTGATTATGATGAGGGATCGGTGAGAACGCTTGTGGAAAAGAGTATGGGAAACTATAAGGAAATAACCAGTTTCCTTACATCTGTCCCTGTTGAAAAGAGAAAAGAAGCTTTGAAACTTCTTCAGGTAATTAATGAAAAGGATCTGAGGGATACCAGGTCGGAGATCATGCTGGATCACCTGCTTAACAGCGATATATTTGCCGATGATGATGTGGCTGAAGAGATCTACCGGAAATATATACTTAACCCAAGAATAGATAATGAAATAATTAAACCATGGCGCTCATACATTCAGGGATTGCAGAACAGGGAAACAATACTTGCATTCAGGCAGGACCCGACGATCCTTGTGAAATGGATAAATGAGAATCTTAAATTGGTTGAAGAAGAGAACTGCTATCAGGTGCCTGTAACACCGGTTGGCGTTCTGGAGCTTGGCGCCACTGACAAACTTTCACGTAAAATCTTCTATATCGCCTGTTGCAGAAGCTGTGGCATACCCTCCCGACTTGAACCGGGAACTGCCATACCACAATATTATAAGAATGGACAATGGAATAATGTATATTTCAGGGATGATCCTGTACCACCGGATGAGACTGGAATAATAAGATTAAGAAATGCAGGCGGCACAACTGTACCTGAATATTTCACCCATTTCACCCTGGCGAAGTTTGATAATGGAAGATATTCAACTCTCCAATATGACTACAACATGAGATTAACTGACTTTCCAGATCTGTCTATGCCTGCCGGTGAATATATGCTGGTTACAGGAAACAGGATAGACGATGGCAGGGTTCTGGCGAATGTAAGCTTTTTTACACTAAAGGCGGATGAAGAATTAACACTGGATATATCACTGCGAAATGAGCCGCTGAAAAAACAGGAATCTGATCCCGCTTTTGTTGAGAAGTTTGTTGAAAAAAAAAGTCTTGAAAGGATAGTCCTAATCAATAAATAATATCTTTGTGTAGTTCAGGTTTCGTCTTTGTCATCTTCAAGGACGATTAATTGGGAAGGCGGTTTAAATCCGCAACAGTACCCGCTGCTGTGAAGCCCGGTTGCAAAGCAACTTCTGCTAAAGGCAATACAGCCACTGTCCCGAATATCCGGGATGGGAAGGCGCCTGAGGCTGGGACAAGTCAGAAGACCTGCCTGGATTGAACAGGATCATACCTGTGCTTTCGGGATAAGAGCGATGTTATTTTTATAATTCATCTCTTTTGTTTCCTGCTTACTGAAGTAGTGTTAAACAAAAAAACAACCTGATGGAAAAAGCTGAAATCACTTTTACAGTAATTATCAATAAAGTGAGATCCTGGCATCAGTAATATATTGACTGTTTGATGAAAACCGGTGGTTATATATTGCTCACCGTCCTGATCATACTATTACCTTGCACAACTTATGGTCAGAACAGATTCAGGGATGACACTCTGGTAATTGATGAAGTGATAATAAAATCAGCTGTAGTAAGCGGAGTTGCCGGGTATAGGCAAACATACATTTCGTCTGAGAAGCTGCAGGAGCTATCTTCGGGTTCCTTATCCCAACTCCTTGAAAGGTACACCTCACTGGTAATCAAAAATTATGGCAGTGGTGGTTTGTCAACTGCATCTTTCAGAGGTCTGGGGTCAAACCATACATCGGTAATCTGGGAGGGGATAAAGGTTAATAATGTAATGTCCGGACAGAGCGATCTGTCGATTATCCCGGTATCCTTTGCTGGCAAAGTTATGGTGTTCCATGGTGCAGCCGGAGGAGATGTAACAGAGGCCGGTCCCGGAGGCGCTATTCTTTTGGCATCTGTCCCTGAATGGAAAAACGGAATTCAACTGGGTCTGGAGTATGCAACCGGCAGTTTTGGGTTTAATTCCGGGAGGGTAAATATGGTTACAGGAAACAATAGATTCCAGTACTCCATAAGAGCATATAAAGAAATGGCGGGGAATGACTTCCGGTATATCGATAAATACAATTATCCGGAGCCGGTTGCCCTGATCAGAGAGAACTCAGATTACTCAGGATATGGCTTACTGCAAGAGGTTTACACTAAATGGGGAGACAATATATTCTCAGCAAAAATGTGGTATAATTTTACAGAGCGTAACCTGCCAGGTCCGATAGTAGCATATTCAGATGGTAGCGAAAATCAGACTAACGAATCATTTATGACCATCCTGACATTAAAGAATTACACAGAACCTGTTAATCTTCAATTTAAGCTGGCATGGTTGTCAGACTGGCTTCATTATTCCAACGGGATTGCTGATATTGATTCGAGGAATAAATCGGATAATATCGTTTTGACAGCTGGACTAAAAAAACAGATATCTGAAGCATTAAAGGTCGAATTGACCCTGTCCGATTACCTCGATAATGTAAACTCAGTGAACTATTCCGAAATACAAAGGCGCAACAGGCTTTACCTTGACCTGGTTATATCAGGATCATGTATTGGCAGGGTGGGTTATATATTTATGGTAAGAGAAAGAGTGGCAGATAACAATGTATTCCTGCCGGAACCCTCAATAGGTATCGATTATAAACTCCATGAAACAAAAAACTACAAAATAAAGGGCAATGTTGGGAGATCTCTGCATCTGCCTGCACTTAATGACCTGTACTGGTCACCCGGTGGAAATGATGCCCTGAAGAATGAAAACGGAATAAATGGTGAAATCTCACTGTCAATGGAAGAATTGTTGACCAAAAATATATACCTGAGCAGTGAAATAACCTGCTATTACTCCAGGATCAGCAATATGATAAAATGGCTCCCTGGTGAGTTGAATTACTGGGAACCGGTAAATATATCAGATGTGGTGTCCAGAGGGATTGAAACAGAATTAGACCTTGATATAAATTTGATTAACCACAGAATTAGTGTCAGTGCCCTGTACTCATATACCAGTGCCGTTAACAGGGCAAAACTGAGCGATAATGATCAATCAACCGGTAAGCAGCTAATATATGTGCCTGAACACCAGGGAAGACTCACAGGGATTTATAGTTACAGGCACTTTGTTTTAAATTGGAACAACCGGCTCACCGGAAAGCGGTATGTTACAACAGATAATTCTGACTCGCTCCCGGGGTACTTTGTTACAGATCTTTCAGCCGGTATAAAATTGAAGATCTCTAGCTACGAATCTGTTCTGAATCTTAAGGTGGATAATATTTTTGGAGCTGATTATGAAAATATAGCTTATTATCCAATGCCAGGAAGATCATTTACAATTAACTTAAAACTAAAACTTACTAATCGATGAAAACCATTCAGTTGAGAAGCATCTCTGCAATTTTCAAGCTATTATTTCTCACTTTTATCATCTTTGCCTGCGAAAAGAACGCACCTGAACCTGATGATGAGTTCAGATCAGGTAAGGGTTTTTTCTTTGTAAATGAGGGCGGCTTTAACCAGGGTAATGGTTCACTATCCTATTATTCATATGATACAAGTGTGGTATTCAATAAAATATTCAGTGAGGTAAACGGACGTATATTGGGCGATATACCCAACTCGGTAAGCATTATAGGTGAAGGTGTTTATATTGTTGTCAATAACTCAGGTAAAATTGAAGTTGCCGAAAGAGAGACTCTTGTTACAAAAAAAACTATTGAAGGACTTAACTCACCCAGGAGGATTCTGAAGGTCGATCAGGCAAAAGCTTATGTAAGTTCATTGTATAGTGATTCACTCATCATCATTGACATTGATACCTGTATGGTAGCCGGATCTGTTTATCTGGGTAAATCATCAGAAGCCATGATATTACTTGATTCCAGGGTATTTGTTGCAAACTGGTCAGGCGGAAGCAGTGTTTCGGTGGTCGATGCAACATCTGATACCCTCATCGCTGTCATACAATTAAGGGATGAACCATGTTCAATGCAGATGGATAAAAATAATAATCTTTGGGTCCTGTGCAGTGGTGGGTATATGAGTGATCAGTACCCGGCACTGTACTGCATTGATCCCGATGATTACAGCATAATAAATGAGCTTGAATTTGCCAGCATGAGTGATTATCCCACTGAGCTCGAAATAAGCGGTTCAGGAGATACACTCTATTATCTGAACCAGAATATCTACAGGGTGGCAATCACAGATAATCAACTACCCTTGGTCCCATTTGTCAATAGTTTCAACCGGAATCTTTACAAGCTGGGATATGACGACGACAATAACTACATCGTTGTCACCGATGCTGTTGATTATATGCAGAGAGGTTACCTGTACATATATACCAGGTCAGGCAAGATTCTTGATATGGAAAATGCTGACATTATACCTGGATCAATGTCTTTTTAATGGATTTTAAGTTCCTGTGATGCTCAAAAGATCATGTATTCTTATAATCCTGGCGTTCATATTGCTGCCGGTTCATTCCCAGGTAATATACCGGGAAGGTGACCCGGCAGGTTACGCGGGGATCGATCTTGAGGATTACTGGTATGAAATAGGTTACAAGGACTCTTTCCTTGATAGTCTTCGAAATTTACGACATGATAAGGACACTCCATTTCAGTTTGCAGCAGGTCACACAACTGCCATTGATGTTCAGGATAAAGGATTACTGGTGGAGACTGAATTTGGTAAGTACATATGCTATCTGCCAATTCGCTCCCCTGGCGCTCTGTCTCTGAACGTTATCTTCAGCAGTTTCAGGTTGAAAGAAGGAGAGATGGTTTATCTGTATGATCCTGAATTCAAATTTCTTTTGGGTCCTCTCACCAGTTTGAACAATAAACAATCCAATTCACTGGCTGTGATACCGATTCCAGGTGATGAGATAATTATTGAATATCACCATATAGCTGGTTCCGGAGGAGAGCTTGAGGTCGGGAAAATTTCGCATGATTACCTGGGACTGTTCGGTAGCCGTACGCTCAAAGATGGGTATTACAATAGTTCAGGGCCATGTAACATTGACATTAATTGCCCGGAGGGTGGTGAATGGCAGGATGAAAAGCGATCGGTAGTCAGGCTTCTATCGAATGGAACTACTCTGGGGACAGGGGTAATGCTTAATAATACCAGCCAGAGGAATATCCCGTACCTGATGACTGCTGCTCATGTTGTTGAAACTGTTACTCAGGCTGAAAACTCAATTTTCTGGTTTGGTTATGAAAGTCCATGGTGTGATGGCCCCGATGGCCGGGCAAATAAAACTATCAGTGGATCAGAAGTGGTTAGCACCTGCCAGGACATTGATGTTACACTCCTTAAACTTTCAACTTTTCCGCCAATTCTTTATAAACCCTATTTTGCAGGGTGGGATATTTCGGGAAACATCCCGTCTGGCACTGTGACTATTCATCATCCGTCAGCAGATGTCAAGAAAATATCGGTAGATAATAATGCCCCTGTTGCAGATACCTACGAGAATTATTTTGTGAATGGTTTTTGGAAAATCCTGCAGTGGGACGCCGGAACAACAGAGGGGGGATCTTCAGGGGCTCCTCTGTTTAATCAGGATCACCGGGTAATCGGATCCCTTACCGGGGGTGAAGCTGCCTGTGGCAGGAGTGTAAATGATTATTATGCCAGGATTGATATTGCCTGGGATGTGACGGCCAATAGTAATGAAATTCTCAGGCCCTGGCTTGACCAGGGCGGAACGGAGTTCAATCAGCTTGATGGCAGAGACCCTTATGACCCTAATTACCTGACCTTCGACACACTGCGGAATTACACCCCCGGGGATTTTTACCTTACAGAATATTCCCTTCCGGGTTTAGGCTTTACAACAGGATTCAACAGTGACAGTATTATCATGTATGCTGAAGCATTTAATGCTCTGTCCGGAGGGCAAATTACCGACGTATACCTGTATGTTGGTAATGAGAACAGAATATTGCCAACTGACAGTATAACTGTTTATGTGATGTCGGACGACAACGGACCTGATAATATTATTGCCTCACAAAGAATATTGATATCAGAGGTGAAGGATACATTTAATCTGAGGATCGATTTCGATGAACCTGTTGGGGTAATTGGTAAATTCTATATTGCCTACCGGCTATGGTATGAGACCGGAGCTGCTTCTGAGGCAAGACAGTTCGCGCTTTTTCATGGACAGGCTGTAACTTCAGAAGAGAATAGTGCATGGTTCTATGATTCAGGAGGATGGCACACTTTTAACTCTCACCCGTCAGATCCTTCGTTCAGAAACCTGTTCGTTGAACCAATTCTTGCCCGTAATACTGTATATAACAGCATTTCAACTCCTGCGACTACTCAAAACAAATACCTGGTTTTTCCGACTTTTTTTGCCGATGAGCTTAATATTCACCCTCTTGATGATGAAGAGGATAATATCAGTGTGTATATATACGGGCTGGATGGTTTGCTACACTACCGGCTCGATCTTAAGGGAGGGGAAGATAATTATAAGATCAGGGGCATTTCAGACCTGACAGGAGGCATTTATATACTGATCATTTACCATAACGGGCATGCAGAATCCCATAAGGTAATCAAGAAGTCAGAATGAATATAAAAACATATATCTGCTTCTTCACATTAATACTGGTTTGTGATGTCTGCAACACTGACAGAAAGGTTGCAGGGCAAATTGAGCATTTCGGGGCAAATAACGACTATGCTACTCTTTTCGACATTGAAAAAAGAGAATGCGCTACTCTGCTTTCAGTAAGAAATCCATGGCAGGGTGGGGCTGAAGTTACCCATAGATACTGGCTTGTGCCGGATAGCGCCTGTATGGTTCAAGGCAAAGAGTCCGCAGTAGTTATATTAACTCCTGTACGCAAAGTAGTCTGTCTTTCGACCACACACATTGCAATGATTGGCCAGTTGGGCGAAGCATCAACCATTATCGGTGTTTCGGGTACAGATTATGTAATCAATCCTCTCGTAAGGAGGCGAATTGAGGAGGGGAGGGTAAAGGAAGTGGGATATGACAGTAATCTTAACAGCGAACTGATTGCATCCCTTGATCCCGACCTGGTACTGGTATATGGAATTGGAAGTGAATCTGCAGGGTATATATCGAAATTATTGGAGGTAAATATCCCGGTTGTCTATATATCAGATTACCTGGAATTTCATCCTCTTGCAAGAGCAGAATGGATAAAGGTTTTCGCTGCTCTTTTTGACAAAGGTGAGGTAGCAGAATCATACTTCGGAAAAATTGCTGATGATTATGAATCAATCAAGACACATATTAATGAAAATGTGCAAATAAGGCCAAGGATACTGACCGGCCTCCCATACAAGGATACGTGGTTTGTTTCCCCGGGCAACTCATACATGAGTTATTTGATCTCGGATGCTGGCGCCAATTATATATGGAAGGATACGAGATCAGAATTATCGATGCCTATGAGCCTCGAAAGTGTATTCATGAGGGCTTTGGATTCTGATATCTGGATCAATATAGGGTCAGTCGTGTCTCTGAATGAGATTATCTCAATTGACAACAGGTTCAGCGATCTTCCGCCCGTAAAAATGCATAAGCTTTACAATAATATTGCCCTCCTTAACCCTCTTGGTGGAAATGATTACTGGGAATCAGGCATTATCCACCCTGAAATTCTTCTAAAAGACCTTGCATCCATCTTCCACCCGGATATTTTTCCTGAATATGAACCTCTGTTCTATAAAAAGATCAATTAGTTTAATATGATAAAAGAGGCTGGTCAGAATAGTATGCCTGGCAGGGTAAGTGAGGACAGGACAATTGGTCTGAAGTTCCTGATCTTATCATTTCTTCTGATTATCTTTTTCTTTCTTGACCTGGTTACAGGATCAGTGGACATTCCTTTCAGGGAGATAATAAATGTAATTGCCGGAAAATCTGGTTCTGCATTCGGGACTATTGTGTTGGATTTCAGATTACCAAGGGCTATAACAGCTGTTGTAGCAGGTATGGCATTGTCGGTAAGCGGGCTTCAGATGCAAACTGTATTCCGAAATCCGCTTGCCGGACCTTATGTTCTTGGTATCAGCTCAGGAGCGAGCCTGGGAGTGGCTCTTCTTATTCTTGGTTTTTCATCGGTGATCAGGTTCAATGCTATTCTGATAGCTGGTAACTGGGCTCTGGTTACTGCTGCCTGGATAGGATCAGCGCTGGTTCTTATTCTGATATTGTTTGTTTCATCGCGGGTGAGGGACATTATGACGGTGCTTATCCTGGGCATAATGTTTGCCAGCGCTATATCGGCAGTAGTAAGCATACTTCAATATTTCAGTAATGAATCGATGCTGAAGGCTTTTGTAATCTGGACTATGGGTAGCCTTGGTAATCTTTCCTGGGAGCAGTTGGGAGTGCTGGTTATCAGTGTGATAACCGGGATAATACTGGGAGTTATAACGATAAAACCACTTGATGCCCTGTTGCTGGGTGAGGAATATGCCACCACTCTGGGTTTAAGGATCCGTCCATCAAGGCTGTTGGTATTCCTGAGTACAAGCATTCTTGCTGGTAGTGTAACTGCATTTTGTGGTCCGGTAGCATTTATCGGGATAGCTGTACCGCATATCACAAGACTTATCCTTAAAAGGTCATCTCACGGGTTCCTTTTACCAGGTTCACTTCTTATAGGTTCCATCATATTACTGGCAGGTGATATTGTGTCTCAGTTACCCGGAAGCGACAGGATCCTGCCAATAAACTCAGTTACCTCCTTGATCGGCATACCGGTCCTTGTCTGGGTAATTGTTCGCAAAAACAAACTTATTGCTGTAGCATGAACAAGACTGATAAAATATTGTCAGTGAACGACCTTTCAATAGGATACCGCACAGGAAGAAAGGTAAAGGAACTTCTGTCATTGATTAAGGTAGAGGCTGTGAAGGGAGAACTTGTAGCCCTTATTGGACCAAATGGGGTTGGTAAAAGCACATTTCTTCGTTCAATTGCAGGACTGCATAGGAAACTTGCAGGAGAGATTGAACTTAACGGGAGGGCTAACAACCTCTATTCCAATATGGAGATGGCACGATTAATAGGTTTTGTTACTGCAGGAAATCCTGTTTCGCAAAATCTGACTGTTATTGAGCTTGTTTCATTAGGCAGGTTCCCCTATACTAACTGGATAGGTCAGCTTAAGAGGAATGACCGCCTGGTTGTGCAACGGTCTGTTGAAAGTGTCGGTTTAACAGGATTGTCGTACAGCAGGATGGGCGAATTGTCGGATGGTGAAAAACAAAGAGCAATGATTGCAAGGGCACTGGCACAGGATCCTCAGTTACTCATTCTGGATGAGCCGACTGCTTTTCTTGACCTTCCAAACAGGTATGAATTAATTCATCTTTTAAAGAAGCTGGCTGCAGATAATGATAAGACCGTAATCTTTTCAACGCACGATCTCCAGATAGCCTTAAGGGAGGCTGACAAGGTTTGGTTGATGACATCTTCAGGCTTATCACAGGGAGCGCCGGAAGATCTGATCATGGATGGTTCTTTTGCCAGGGTATTCGCAGGCTCACCCTTAAAATTTGATGAGGCAGAGGCCGGTTTTGCCTACCCTGTGGCGAAGGTTTTATCTGTCAGGCTCGAAGGTACAGGGAGGACCGTTGAAATAACCAGGAAAGTACTGCACAGGCTTAATATCGGTATTGGCAACGGTGTCGATACCCCTCTGATCTATGTTTCACAGGATGGTACTGAACATGTATGGGTGCTTGACGATGGGGGATCCAGGAAATCGTTTTCAAGCCTTTACGAGCTGGCAGGATTCATGAAAAAACTTGCAGCAGACAAGCCGGGTTGAGAAAAGTCAGCGTCCGAATTTCCTGTAATTGTCCAGAAACTGTCCGATTGATTCAACAGGCAGTTTTTTGGCAATTATTGTTTTATTCCGGTCAAGTACATATATCATCGGTGTGGAGTTGACATTGTAGTAAAAGTCGAAGTGAGTATCTCTGTAAGGATCCCAGCCATTGATCCATTCAAGCCCATTGTCAGCAATGTACTGCTCCCATGCATCGCGATTATTTTGCGTACAGACCGCAAACACCTCAATATCATCGTTCCTGTGTTTCATGTAAAACTCTCTGAGAAGGGGAGTTGCTTCCTTGCAATGTCCGCAGTCTGGTTCCCAGAAATAGAGGATAGTGAAAGGTTTATCGATATCGTAAAGTGATTTATGCACACCTTCATAGGTCTCCATTGTCAGATCCATCCCCTTTTTCCCGATCAGATTAAACCTTAACTGATCAATATCCTTTTTTAAATTGGCTTTGAATTCTTCATCAGCCCAGTCGGCACGACCCGACAAATAATAGTCATCGGCAAGCTTTACCATTATAGCGTCATGCCCCATTATCTGACTCTCCCTGAAATGATTAAAAAGAAATACTACGGCAAACCTGAACACCTCTTTATCCGGTTCGCACATGGTAACAATACGGTCGATCTCATGAATAACCGTGTCGGGGATCTGAAGTATTACATTGTTGAAAAAAGTATATAATTTGTTATAGAGCAGTGGAGTTCTTATCAGTCTGCCATCGGTAAGGTCAACATAATCAAAAAAATGTTCCTTATTATAATGATAACTCATTATCCATCTCAGTGAGTCAGGATTGGGTTCGTCAAATGGTATCTCAAATGATGGAAGTTCAACAGGGAGCATAGCGCCGACCAGTGCAGATAATAATGTGCCTTTATTATCTTCCATCACGCTTTTAAGATAATCTATCATTTTTTTCTCGTGAGTCGACTGTAATTCAGTAAGCAGCTTCAAGGAATCATTACTGGACCTGTTCTGATTAATCCGTGTTCGTATATCTGTTGCCCTGTTCTGTAAATCAACCCACCTATTCTGGTATTCCAGAAAGGTGGAATTTTCCTTTGAACCTGAGAACTCAAGAGAATTCAGCATGTCGTTACGGGTACAGCCAATACTGAAATCCTGGTCATCTGATATTATAATTTCGAAATACTTATTATCAGGCATAACAACCATATATAAACCCTGATCAAGTGGAATAGTACCGGTAAACCTTCCACTACCTGCAGCATCTGTTTTGCATGTATCTTTTATATACTGCTTGTCGCCAAGGTGATATGCAAGACTTACAAAGCTGTTTTCATTCCCTTCGATAGTGAATTTAATATCATAACCATCGGAGACCTGGGCCAGACCACACGATAAAACGGACAGGAATATTGTGACCGTTAAAAGTATGCTTTTCATATATTCTCTGCTTGATTTTTTTTAACAAATGTAATTGATACAAATTCATTGCCAAAGTATCGTTCCTCTATTATTCATATTATTTCATATCTTTGATATGACAATATTTTGGGGGGGTATGATTTCAATATTAATTCCTGTTTACAATTACGATGTAACACTGCTCGTCAACACTCTCAGTCATGCTATTGACAGTTCGGAATTATTTTGTGAGATCATTATTGGATCAGATGGATGCAGCAAAGATTATGTGTCAATATACATAGCACTTACAAAACTTGAGAAAGTTGATCTTTACCGCAGTGAGGTAAACATTGGAAGGGCTGCAATACGAAACCGGCTTATTGAAAAAGCATCTGGTGAGTGGCTGCTCTTTATTGATGCTGATGCACTTATAGAGGGCAACGCATCTGATTATCTCGGCAAATGGCACGATTATATAAGTTCACCCACAGTTATATGTGGTGGAACAGCCTATCCGCCTCTTGCGCCGGAAGACCCTGATAAATATCTTCGATGGCATTATGGTTTCCTGCACGAACAGAAGAGTACAAAGGAAAGAAACAAAGAGCCCTATGCCTCATTTTCCGGATTCAATTTCCTGATCGAGAAAAACCTTTTCTCAAGGATAAAGTTCAACGAGGAGCTAAGGAATTACGGACACGAAGATACCCTGCTTGGGTATCAGCTTAAGAAGGCCGGGGTGAATATCCTTCATATTGATAATGCTCTTATTCATGATGGAGTGGAGTCAAACAGGGAATTCCTTGAAAAAACGCAGGAAGGGATCCAGAACCTGAGTATTTTATACGACAAGGTTACGGACAGAAAGACATTTGCCAGCACGGTAAAAATTCTAAAGATCTACAGGAGGTTGAGGTTTATTGGTGCCGATAGAATCATTACCCGCATCTTTATTAAGAAAAGACGGCGTATGGAAATTATTTTACGACGCAAGAAGTGTTCCCTTAAGATCTTCTTATTCTATAAACTTGGGCTTTTCTCATATATAAGATTAGAGAGCCGGTAGATAATCACTGTTTTACGATCGTTGTCCGCTCATGTGATCAGCAAAACTGCCGTCAGGAAGCATATACTTCCCTAAAAGGTTGGAGGAGAGTTGTGACCGAACGGGCAGGATACCAGCCAGGTCACCGATCCTCAAATGTGAGAGAATTCCCTTTTTGTCAATAATGATACCATGCTCCTGAGAGAGAGATGAGAGATACAATTCATCCTCATACTCAACCCAGCCATTCCCTGTTATCCTTACCAGCTTTCCAAAGACTTTTTCTCCGTTAATCATGATCGACTCCTTTGAAAAATGTACTGCACCACCGTAAATAACCAGGCTATTGTTGCGTTTTCGTATATCTACCACGGGGCAGGCAACTGCTACTGCAATGTCGCCGCTGGTACATACGCCCAGATTTGCCAGCGTCATATCGTAAAAGACAAAATTTCCAGTCCTTAATTCATCAAATCCACTATAACTATCCACAACCGAGGCAGAGGGCGTGTCGCCCAAAGAAATTATCATATTATCCTTTGCAAGGATTTCCCTTGAATGGTTTACCCTCTCAACAGCTTTTTCAAAGAGAGCCGATATTTCCGTGGGTGAGCTAGCATGGTAAGTATTTCCGGTATGGCTTAGGAGACCTCTGAGATTCAGGAAGGTACAGGAATTAAGTATGTCCGCGGTTTCGCAGATTGCATCTTTGTCGTCCCATGGCAATCCCGACCTGTTGTATCCTGTATCAATCTTGATCATTACATCCACTGGCACCCTGCTTAGTCTGGCAAGTAACCTGGCACTTTCAACTCCTGGTATGGTGATACAAAGTTTGCTTACTTCTGCTATGTTTGCTATCTCTTCGTATTCCCTCGGATTAAATGGAAATGCAATCGTGATATCATTCCAGCCCCCTGAAGAAAAATACCTGGCCATGCCAACCGAAGAAACAGCTATCCTGTTAATGCCTTTCTCTTCTAATATTTTACCCACATAGAGCGACTGATGAGTTTTGAAATGCGGTCTGAAAATAATACCTGATTCACTGATCTTCCTCTGAATATGGTCAATATTCCTGATACATTTTCCCATATCAAGTAGCAGGGTAGGTCTGGTTATATCATTAATATTCATTATAATCGAATTCTTAACTAAAGATACTAAAAAAAATCAGCATCAGAATTTCATGAACCAATTTGTATATTTGCTGTAAATTAATCATAAAACGAATTAGTTATGACCAGGCTCACTCAATGGATCCGGGACAGGATTAAATATCTGACAGAAGATATCTGGCACATTCCACTTGGTGAATTGCCAAGGAGGAAAACATTCCTGATAAAGGAGATCAGAATTCTGGTACTCGCATTCAGAGGTTTTAGACTGGATAAGATACAGCTGAGGGCATCTGCTCTTACCTATAATACGCTTCTCTCTATAGTTCCCGTTGTAGCAATTGCGTTCGGGATAGCTAAAGGATTCGGATTCGAAAAGAAACTGGAAGCTGAGATTATGAGCGCCTTTCAGGGTCAGCAAGAGGTCATGGATACAGTGCTCAGGCTAGCCAGGAATTTTCTGAGCGAAACAAGCGGAGGATTTATAGCTGTAATTGGTCTGGGAATATTGTTATGGTCGGTTATGCAGGTACTCGATCATATTGAAAAATCATTCAACCATATCTGGCAGATCAATAAATCAAGGCCATGGGTAAGGAAATTCACCGACTACATCTCTATCATGATCTTTGCCCCACTGCTTCTTATAGTGTCAGGTAGTCTGACAGTATACATTACTACCCGCGTGAGCACTATATCAGATGAGGTTGTTTTAATAAGCACGCTCAAACCTGCACTTATGTTTTTGTTGAAGCTTGTTCCATATTTTGTAATCTGGATCGTGTTCACCTTATTATATATGGTGATGCCAAATACCAGGGTAAAGTTCCGGTCAGCCCTGGTAGCCGGAATAATTGCCGGCACTATGTTCCAGGTTACGCAGTTTCTCTATATTAACTTCCAGATAGGAGTATCAAAATATAACGCACTTTATGGAAGCTTTGCAGCCTTCCCTCTCTTTATCATATGGATGCAGATAAGCTGGCTCGTGGTTCTGCTTGGAGCCGAGCTGTCCTTTGCAAACCAGAATGTAGACAAATATGAGTTTGAGTACCAGGCTCTGAAAATCAGCCATAGTCAGCGCCGCGTGCTAATCCTTATGATACTAAATATAATTGTAAAACGGTTTAAGGTTGGCGATCCACCGGTCAGCGCCGGAGAACTGTCAAAGTTAATCCAGATTCCTGTCAGGATAGGTCGGGAGATACTGTATGAACTTGGTACTGCCGGACTGGTTACGGAGATAAACGTGGACCAGCCACGGGAAAGGCTCTACCAGCCATCAATGGATATCTCCAATTACAAAGTTAGCAATATACTTACAAAACTGGACGATACAGGGTCGGATGATGTACCGGTTTTGAAAAATGCCGAGTACCGGAAGATAATTGGTTTGTTGGACGATTTCGGGAAGAGAATCGAAAAAGCTGACAGTAATCTCTTGTTAGCCGATATCTGAATAAAATATATAGATAATTCAGGCACTGCCATTAAACAAATTCAAAGGAAGCTTAATCTGCTAACCGGCTTCGGTTTCAGCAAGAAGGTAATTGATCATTTCATTGAATGATTTCCACTTGAAGAATGGGTAGTGGGGAAGGGGTAATGAGAGATGTCTGGTTTCAGAGCGGTTTTTCCAGTACTTTATCATGTTTGCATAGGGAAAAACCCTGTCTTCAGTGCAGGTCAGGGCAATTGTCCAGTTATAGCCGCTGTCCGGTGTCTCCATTATCCTGTTATAGAGCCACCTTAATTCATCACTAAAAGATTTTACACTCCTCCTGGCTACCTTATCGAGATTGTTCTCATAATTTGTTTTGTTACCGAAGATTCTGAAATTATACTTTTCAATGCCGGTCTCATTAATATTGTTCAATGTACCCTCAAGGATGCTCAGGGGTATCCCATATTTATCATCAACCGGTACAGGAGTCCCATTTATTGCAATAGAAAGATCGGGTTTGAAATTCATCGATGATGAGAAGTATTCGGCAGCCCAAACTCCCAGTGACCATGCAATCAGGACTATGTGTTTATAGGACTTAAAATCGGCCAGGACAAGAGGTTCATCAGCGGAATAATTGTAATATAGAATCAGATCATGATCATCTGTACATAGTGGAAGAAAAGCATTCTGATCAGTACCCCATCCACCAAAAACAATTATGAGTTCACTGTTTTTCTCTCTTCGTCTGATATGTGTCTTCATAAGAAGTTAGTTCAACCTGGCAAAGATTTGTTGTGTTCTGTTATTACCTGCTCAGAATTCTGTCTTCTAATATAAGAAAGAAATTGGATGAAATGATTAAGCGACTGTTAAAGTATTGCTGGTGATAAAAGGGATATAAATAAAAAAGAGGAGGGGGAAGGCGATGTGCTGAACAGGGAACGGGCTCTAGTAACTAGAAAGTCCCGGAATCTACTGTCTGATAAAAGAATGGTCCCTTCTGCCTGAAGGTCCAATTGTGAAAGTCAATGTCTGCAATACAATCCTGTTCTTTCACACATTCAGTTCCTTCTTCCTCTCCTCTTATGCCAATAGCATGAGCTTCATTTACAAATTTAATATATATCTTCCAATATATCAAATGATAATAGCCATTTGAATTGGAAATTGTGTTAATATTTTTGAATATAGTTCAAAATCAGACAGTTCATTGCTTAAAATAAATAGCTGTCCTGCCATTTTAATATTGCCTTGCTGCATTAATTCGTTTTTTGAAATGATCATTAAATAGTGTCTAATAAAAACAGCCGCTGAACTCAGGTAATTGTGGCTTAATATCCTAAGGCCAAAAAAAATCCTGCTGTAGAATAGGTCAGGTATGTTATGAGCCTATTTTTAAATATATTTACCGAAACCAAAAAACCATTCATTATGAAAGCACTCTTTTCGCTTATGGCTATTTTAGTACTGGTATTGGGCTCATGTAACCCGGAGCATGGTTCTGAATTGGACAGATGGCAAAAGCATGTCAGGAATACAACTATAATCCGTGATAACTGGGGCATTCCGCATATCTATGGCAAAACCGATGCTGATGCGGTATTTGGCCTGATCTATGCACAATGTGAAGACGATTTTAACCGCGTTGAGGTTAACTACATCAATTCAATGGGACGGATGGCTGAAGTTGCAGGAGAGTCGCAGATATTTACCGACCTGAGGATGAAACTATTTATCGATACACTTGAGGTTAAAAAAGAATATGAGAGTAGTCCTGTTTGGTTAAAAGAGTTAATGAACGCATTCGCAGACGGGATCAATTATTATCTGTATGTCAACCCGGATGTAGAACCAAAATTAATTAAAAGGTTTGAACCCTGGATGGCCCTGACTTTTTCGGAGGGTAGTATTGGAGGAGATATTGAAACTATATCCGCTAACGGATTGAGAAGGTTTTATGATAAGGCTGAGTTACAGACTGAAGTTGCTGAATTAGTAATAGACTATGATCAGGAACCAAGGGGATCAAACGGATTTGCAATTGGCCCTTCAAACACCGTCTCCGGAAATTCATTATTACTTATAAATCCCCATACTTCATTCTACTTCCGCACAGAGGCGCATATGATAAGTAAAGAAGGATTAAATGCATATGGTGCTGTTACCTGGGGTCAGTTTTTCATTTACCAGGGATTTAACGAATATAATGGATGGATGCACACATCAAGCAGGGCTGATGCTATTGATCATTATGCTGAAACTGTAGTTGAAAAAGAGGGAGCCTGGTTCTATAAATATGGAGATGAACTGAGACCATTTGCCGAGAGGAAAGTGATAGTTCCTTTTACAAACGGTGATTCTGTTGATTCAAGGGAGTTTACTGTTTATTACAGCCACCATGGTCCTGTAATAAGGGAAGAGGATGGCAAATGGATAAGTGTAAAGCTAATGGCTGAACATGTTAAAGCTCTTACACAGTCATACACAAGGACTAAGGCCAAAGGTTACGAAGACTTCAGGAAAACGATGGAATTGAATACAAATTCTTCCAATAATACAGTATACGCTGACAAATTTGGGAATATCGCCTATTATCATGGTAATTTCATACCTGTTCGTGATGTAAGTTTTGACTGGTCTGGAGTTGTCGACGGCAGTATCCCTGCCACTGAATGGCAAGGACTCCATACTGTAGATGAAATGATCCTGATACACAACCCCGGGAACGGCTGGATCCAGAATTGTAACTCAACACCATTTACGGCCTCCGGCATATTTAGCCCAAAGAAAGAGGACTATCCCGGTTATATGGCCCCGGATTCTGAAAATGCAAGGGGATTGCATGCTGTTAAAGTATTGGAAGGAAAAACAGACTTTACTATTGAATCACTTATTGAAGCTGCATATGATCCATATCTGACAGCATTCGAAGAGATGACCCCCTCCCTTGTTAAGGCGTATGATGAGATCTCTGCTCAGGATCCGCTCAAAAGTAAACTGGCAGAGCCGGTGGAAATGCTGAGATCATGGGATCTGAGATTTTCTGAACAATCGATTCCAACATCTCTTGCGATCTTCTGGGGACAACAGATGATGAATGAGGCAAGATCATTAAGAGGAGCTCCCGGAGTTTCAATTTTTGATCTCATAGCAAATGAGGCAACAACCGGTCAGAAGCTAAATGGTTTAATGAACGCGGTTGAAAAACTTACAGAGGATTTTGGCACCTGGAAAATTGCATGGGGTGAGATTAACAGATTTCAGAGGATAAATGGTGATATAGTGCAGCCATTTAACGATGATCTGCCAAGTTTGCCTGTTGCATTCGCATCATCAAGATGGGGCTCTCTTGCATCATTTGGTAGCCGGGCGTACCCGGGGACAAAAAAGATGTATGGCACAAGCGGAAACAGTTTTGTTGCCGTGGTTGAATTTGGAGATAAGATCAGGGCAAAAAGCATAGTTACCGGAGGACAGAGCAGCGATCCTGAATCTTCGCATTTTGACGACCAGGCTCTTATGTATACAAGAGCTATATTTAAGGATGTTCTTTTCTACCGGGATGATGTTAAAAAGAATGCCGAGAGAATATATCATCCGGGTTCTGTTGAGTAGCTTGCTTCTGAACAGGGAGTTCATTCTCTCTTAGCTCTGTTATAATAAGAGAAAAACAGGGGTACAGTCAGGAGCAGGATCAAAATAGCTGTAAGAAGTAATACTGTTTTAAAATTCTGTGCTATGGGAATGACCCTGATCGAAAAAATAATTGCTGGACACTCTAAATATTATTCAGTTAAGCCGGGGGATATTATCGATGTCGCTATCGATGCAAGGGCTGCACGTGACTTCGGCGGTGCCAATGTAGTGAAGAAAATAAAAGACCACGGTCTGGTCATCGATGATCCATCAAAGACCCTGTTTACTTTTGACTGTAATCCGACTGGTTCTGATCAGAAATATGCTGTTAATCAGCATATATGCAGGTTATTTGCCAGAGAAAACGGGATCAAAGTCTATGATATTGATTCAGGCATTGGGACACATATATTGATAGATGAAGGTTACGTTTATCCGGGTGCAACAGCAGTATCAACAGATTCACATGCTAATATACTGGGAGCAGTTGGCGCCTTTGGTCAGGGTATGGGCGACATGGATATTGCATCCGCCTGGGACAAGGGTAAGGTCTGGTTCAAGGTTCCGGAGTCGGTCAGGATAAACCTTGCAGGATCATTGCAATCGGGTGTGACCTCTAAGGATATCGTCCTTAACCTGCTTAATCGGTTCGGGGCAAATACAATGCTGGGATACTCTATTGAGATCTATGGTGAATGTGTAGATAAACTTTCACTTGACGGCCGTATCACAATATCATCAATGGCCACTGAGATGGGCGCGATAATAATCCTTTTCCCCCCGGGTGATGACATTGTAAAATATTGCACCGAGCGTTCATCTGTTCCATTTAAACCACTGTTTGCCGATGGAGATGCATCCTATTCAAAGGAAATTAACATTGACATCTCCGGATTCAGCCCAATGGTTTCTATGCCCGGGAAGCCTCATGACACCATTGAAGTGGCCAGGGTGAAGGGAGTCAAGATAGATTCTGCATTTATTGGCAGCTGTACCAATGGCAGGCTGGAGGATATGAGAAGTGTGGCAGCTATTCTTAATGGAAGAAAGGTTGCCCCCGGTGTTGTCCTTAAGATAGTCCCGGCCACAGACGAGGTTTGGCGAGAATGCTTGTCAGAAGGGCTGATTGAGGTTTTTAAGAAGGCGGGTGCGCTGGTGTCAAATGCAGGGTGCGCCGGTTGTGCGGCAGGGCAGGTAGGACAGAATGGTCCGGGCGAGATCACTGTGAGCTCCGGAAACCGAAATTTCCCCGGGAAGCAGGGAAAGGGCAGCGTTTATCTTGCCTCACCTGAAGTTGTTGCTGCATCTGCTGTTGCAGGTTGTATTGTACTACCGGACGATATACCTGCAGAACCTGCTGTTTTTGAATCTGCTCCGGCCGGCCCTGGAAAGGAACAGGCAAGCAAGAAGGCTACCCTGCCAGGACCAGATGTGGTTGAAGGGAGATGCTGGCTTATAGAAAAGGATAATATTGACACCGATATGATATACCATAACCGATACCTGGCAATAACGGAAATATCTGAAATGGGGCAGTATACATTTGATAATCTGGAGGGATACGAGGATTTTGCAAAGAAGGCAAACAACGGCGATATCGTTCTGACCGGAAAAAATTTTGGTTCCGGCAGTTCAAGACAACAGGCTGTTGATTGTTTTGCTTCGCTTGGGATCCAGGCCATTATTGCTGAATCATTTGGGTCTATTTATGAGCGTAATGCCATAAATGCCGCGTTCCCGATATTGACCTGTGATTCAGCCAAAGATCTTGATCTGAAGAGTGGCAACAGGATAAGGGTGAATTTTGTAACCGGCGAAATAACCAACCTTGAGAATAACAGGGCAATCAAAGCAAATCCCTTTTATGAAGTGCAACTTGAAATATACCATAAAGGCGGTTTGTTATAAAATCAGCAAATCAACAAATCAACGCATCAACAAATCAACGCATCAACAAATCAACGCATCAACAAATCAACGCATCAACAAATCAACGCATCAACGCATCAACAAATCAACGCATCAACGCATCGACAAATCAACGCATCAACGCATCAACGCATCAACGCATCAACAAATCAACACTAAAATGAGTCCTAAAACTTTTGTTGAAAAAATATTCGACGCCCCGGCAAGTGCGACTGTCTTCAGAAAGCCCGACCTGGTAATGACCCACGACAATACTGCCAGCATTTTCAAGACATTTGAAAAAATGGGAGGCACAAAAGTCATTGATCCTGAACAACTGCTTATTGTTCTTGACCATAACGCTCCCCCTACAAATGCAAAACTGGCTACTCAGTACCAGGCTATCAGGGAGATCGTTGCCGCCCAGGGGATAAAAAAGTTCTATGATGTTGGCAGGGGTATATGCCATCAGATCATTTCTTACCACGCATTACCTGGTATGGTGATTGTGGGAAGCGACAGCCATACATGTACCGCCGGGGCTTTTAATTCGATGGCAGCAGGTATTGACAGGACCGAATCGGCCGGTATCTGGAAAGTGGGAGAGACATGGTTCAGGGTACCTGAGTCGATCAGGATAAATCTTACCGGGAGGCTTAAACCAGGCGTTTTCGCCAAGGATCTGTCGCTCTGGATAATAGGAATGATAGGAGCTGATGGTGCCAACTATATGTCGATCGAATATCATGGAGAAGGAGTGAGGTCGCTTAATATTTCAGACAGGATGACGATTGCTAATCTTGCATCTGAGATGGGGGCCAAGAATGCTGTCTTTCCGCCAGACAGGATCCTGGCCGAATTCTATGGAAAGAAAACTGTCGAAGGTGTGTGGGCAGATAATGGTGCAGTCTATGCAAGGGAGATCGACATTAACCTTGATACTCTTTTCCCTCTGGTAGCTGCCCCTCATAACGTAGATAATGTAAGGGCTGTTAATGAGGTGGAGGGAAAAACCGTTCAACAGGGATTGATCGGGACCTGTACCAATGGTCGTCTGGAAGACCTCAGGGAGGCGGCAAGGATACTAAAAGGCAAAACGGTGAAGGAGGGATTTCAGTTGCTTGTGATACCTGCATCACAGAAGATATACCTGGAGGCAATGAAAGAGGGGATAATAAAGATCCTTATTGAATCAGGCGCCAACCTGCTCGCACCAAGTTGCGGACCGTGCCTTGGAACAGGCCAGGGGATACCTGCTGATGGTGTTACCGTGATATCTACCGCCAACCGTAATTTTCTTGGAAGGATGGGCAATAAAGAGGCAGAGATATACCTTGCCTCCCCCGCAACGGTTGCTTTTTCGGCCGTTACCGGTGTTATAACCGATCCCAGGGGGGCAGGTCATAACGACAGATATCCATACCAGAAAGAGGGGACACCTGTAGTACAGATAGGTGAAAATGACAGCAGGAGGTCAGGTTCAGTCTGGGATTATTCTGATATTGACAACCTGAATACCGACCAGATGTTTGCCGGTAATCTTACCTATAATATATTAAGCTCCGACCCCGGGGCAATTCTGCCCCACCTTTTTGCAGGGTTTGACAGCTCTTTCGCCAAACAGGCAAAAAATGGAGATGTAATAGTTGCCGGTGAGAATTTCGGGTGCGGCAGTTCACGCGAGCATCCCTCGGTCGGACTTGCCCATCTGGGGATAAAGGCTGTACTGGTAAAATCGGTAAACAGGATATTCTACCGTTCGTCCATTAACCAGGGACTGCCACTTATTGTCCACAGGGAGGCCGTGCAGGAATACCGGCAGGGAGATAAAGTTGATATAGATTTCAAATCGGGATCAATATTGATAGGGGAGAGACATTTTTATTTTGAACCTTTACCAGGCAAGCTGAATGAAATACTGGAAAAGAAGGGACTGGTGAACTGGATGTCGGTTTGAATCCCGGTTCCCCACCTCCTGCAGTGGTGTTAGCGGGCAAATAAAACAAATTCTATCGGGATCGGGTATTATCAGTTAATTGTGGTATTAACGGGCCTGGAAGTATCGTTCTCCGATCGTTATCTCCTTTGCCTGCACGAACAATGATCTCATTGAATTTAAAGTCAAAATCATCCATTGGGATTCTTAATACTTTTTTGTATGTAAATCGTCAGCCAAATGTTTACCAGTAAACATTTGGCTGACGATTTACATATTTGATCATAAAATAAATGATTCAAAAGGGTAGTACTTCCTGTTGACAATTTAAATATTGTAAGAGTGTTTTACCTAATTGAGGAGGAGTTCATTAATTATGTAATATCCGAATTTACTGAATTTATCCTTAATTACAGCTGAATCATTATTAAATATTCCAAATGGGTTTAAAAATACTAAGCATAAACAATTCCCATTCCAATTACTAATGAAAGATGTTCGAATAAATGAAGATTGTGTATTGAAGGCAATCAACAAGTAATCAAGGGTTTTTACGATATAAACTTAACACTGTCAACCTACGATAAGATAATGATATGAACCCAGTGGCCCCCAGGGGCAGGCAAAAAGCGGTTTTTATGGCCCATGCATCTCAGTATAAAAACCTGAAATAGATTCAACCCTACTATAATTATTATCCCGGCTGGGTATATTTCAGGATATTTAGCAAAGAATATTTTAATGTAATAGAGTTAAAAATATATCCTTCAATTAAGACAAATAAAAAACTGGTACCGATTGAAATACCATAGAAGAAAAGCACGTTGACAAACATGCAGAATATCTTATTTACCTTTCTAAACTTTACGCAAAACCACCTCCCCAACTTCTCATTGATATAATATTGCTGTGTAATATCGGATTTTTGGGATAATAATTAGTAAAGATCATATATACTTTTAATCTTGGCACAAAAAGAAAAAGAGGGCTGTGGTGACCGTTTCAGTACTTTTTCAGAAACTACTTGATAAGTATTTTTTAGATAAGGTACATGGGGGAGGATAACCATGTTCACCTTTCGCAATAAAAACCAATTTGATTTTGATAATCAGATGGTTTAACTTGTATGATTCAAACATATAACCTGATTGTCATGAAAGAGGTAGAAACCGGTATTGTTATCAATTACTATAGCAAAATATCTGTTGCTGCTATAAAGATAACGGACGGAACAATATCATTGGGAGATACTCTAATAATATATGGTTACTATGAAGAGGTTGAAACTTGTGTAAACTATATGGAGATCAATCACAAATCTGTAATGAAGGCAAAGAAAGGTGAAAGTATTGGTGTGTGCGTGCCTGAAAGGGTAAGAAAAGGCGAGTTAGTATTTAAGATAGTCCCTGATTAACTCGCATCAGACATTCAATCTCCATTGACTCATTTAACATTCGGATTCCTCTCATTGTATTTCAATTCTCTCTGATCATTTAAATCCGTTCCCACTAATTAGCCTATTTCATTTCTGAGTGGGATCTTCCCCTTCCGAGTCGGAGATCTTGGCTCTGAGACTGAATGGTACCATGAAAACAATTTAATAATGACTCCTTAGCTTCCTGTGATATTTAAATAGTGTATGATATGGGATTTTGGGAGGTGCATGATTGAATTGTTTTGTAACTTGTGGTTTGAACACAATAAATAGATGGATTTTTATTATATCCGGCAAGCTTTACCATATATGGTTAAGTTCATTGATTATATTAACTGGCAATAATTTTTAATTTGCACTTAGGTAATAATATCCTTGATAGTTGGAGATAAATTATAAATTCATAATTATGAAAAATACAGCTACAATTCTATTTATCACTCTTGTGATTGCTTTTTCTAACTGCAGTACCAATACTGAAAGAATTTCATTGACTGCAGATATTTCTGTTGAACTGCCTGAAAACTATAGAAAAACAGATGATCAATCACGATCAGGTATTATTTCTTATGTAGTAATAAACAACCTGGATCAAATCTCCACAGCGGTAATAACGATTGATGGAATTGACACCTTGAGTTCAGATCAAAAGAAAGAAATGATGGAAGCAAATGCTCAGGGTTTTATGAAAGCATTCAACGGCAAACAGATAACAAACTCACATCAAGTAATTCATGGTGTAATGCAAAACGATTTCAGTTGTGAATTAGAAAAACAAGATTCACTATTCGCCGTTTTTGGGAGATTAATTGTACTCGAAACAGACATGCTGATATTGTCATATCAAACTCCTGCGCCAATAACAAAGAGCTCAATGAAATCCAAAGACAAATTCTTTAAATCAATAATAATTAAGTAAAAACTACTCGTAGACTTTATGCTGACGATTTACAACTTGCTTCGCCGCGGGAGCTCAACTGGCTCTGCCAGTTTCGGTTCCGCCTGCCGTCAGGGCACAATAAATGTGAATGAAGGAATATTTAAATAAAAAAAGTACTATATTGAAAATTAAAAATGGAAAAATTACTATGAAAATGTCTAAGATTCTGACAATAGCAATTTCATCAATATGTTTTTCGAATATAACATATTGTCAATTCACATTTCCTGAAACGCCGGCAGGCAATCTTCTGAAAAAAGTTGTTTCGGTTATAAACACTGGTGATATTGATAAAATTAAATCTTTTATAGATTATAATCACACAGAAAGCACTTTAGAATTCTTTGGTAAAGAGAGGCTATTCGATATGTATTATCAGATATATGTATTATCGAATGGGTTAGATTTAAACAGCATGATTGAAAACTCAGAACGACGGGTTGTAGCTGTTTTTAGCACAAGGATGTCAGACACTGGGTATGAATTTGGTATAACAGCCGATTTAAAAAATCCCGGGAAAATACTGGGGTACACGATCATGCCAAAAGCAGATATAAACGAAGAAACTGTTACAGGTTCTGATTGCGAAACTCATATAATCACTAAGTTAGGTAAGATACTGGACGATTTTACCTCAGGTGAAATATTTTCAGGAATTGTGCTTATTGCAAAAGCAGACAAAATCATTTATAATAAGTCATATGGTCTGGCAGATCGTGAATCGGGAATGCCTATTAATAGCAATACAAAATTTAATTTGGCATCGGTAAATAAAATGTTTACAGCAGTCGCTATTGCACAGCTTTGTGAAAAGGGGAAACTGTCGTATAATGATTCCATATCGAAATTCCTGGGAGCAGATTGGATTTCTGATGAAATAGGAAATAAAGTTAAAATCAAACACCTCCTGACTCACACCTCCGGACTTGGTGGTGGTGACTTCAATATAACTTATGTTGAAACTGCAGTTAAAAACGGATACAATGAAATTGACGATTATAAAAGTATGAGCGCGGATTTTGACCTGCATTTTGAGCCTGGTGAAAAATATGAATACAGCAATCTTGGGTATCATTTGTTAGGTGCTATTATCGAAAAAGCTTCGGGAATGAGTTACTATGATTATATCAGGTTATATATTTTCGAACCCGCAGAAATGATAGACGCTGGGTTCCCTATTGCAAATTCAGATTTGAACAGCATGGCGATAGGTTATGAGAAAATTTATAAGAATGAAACGCTTTTAATTCAAGATAATAAACAAAAGGTTAACATAAAAGGATCTCCTGCCGGCCTGGCTTATGCAACAGTTACGGATATGTTCCATTTTGCACAAGCTATGAAAAACAATAAATTGGTTACTCCCGAGACCAAAGAGGTTTTGTTTACGCCTAAAGAAGAGTTAAATGCTCAACGCTATGGATATGGATTTCAAATCAGAGCATTTGAAGACAGCAAACTGGTCTGTCATACCGGTGGTTATATAGGAATAAACAATGTATTTTCAATGGATTTGGATCATGATATTACTTTGATAGTCCTGTCTAATCATGATAATGTAACCGGAGGAATTGTATCTGAGCTTGAGTTGCTGATTTATGAAATTACAGAGTGTTTAAGAAATTAATGTTTTAATAATGAAACAAATGGATCAATAACGTGCCCTAACTTGCGATCATACTTTTGTCTTTATTGTGTCATCATGGTAATTTACAACTTTTTTGTAGCTTAACTTGCCGTCCGGATATAAGGGATAGTTCCACCCGGTTTTTTCCCAGAGGGGGTTATCCAACAAAGGAATAGCCCTTTATGATTTTCAATTAAAAATCAAAAATCGTTAACCGAGAATTCTGAGTTTGTATCAAACGAAGAATTCGAGCTCGCCGAAGGCAACCGATATTCAATATTCAATATTCAATATGCCCCCGGGATTAAGCCTCACTTCGTTCGGCTTTTTCCCTTTGAGGGGTTATCCAACAAACCAATAGCCCTCCATGCTGCGCATGGAGGGGGTTATTTTTTATCACGCCCTTACAGAAGAAAGCATCTGACGGGCTAATAAAAAATAACCCCGGCACCGCGTGCCAGGGCTATTGGTTTGTGATTCAGGAGGGATTCGAACCCCCGACCTACGGCTTAGAAGGCCGTTGCTCTATCCAGCTGAGCTACTGAACCAATACGTTTAGGACCAAAAAGAACCTCGTCCAGTCGGGATTACTCGTCATCCGCCATCCGGCGAATACCTCGTGAGCTCCCTTCGGTCGGTTCGAACCCCCGTCTTTCCATCTGCTTCGTCCGCCGTAGCCTTCATAGAACTCCGTAATTTTACGAAGGAAGTGGCGAAGGCGGAAGCTACCGAACCAGTTTCCGGGTGCAAAATTAGGTATTTTTTTTAAACTGAATGATTGATTGTAAAATTATCAGATTATCAGATTGTCAGATTATCAGATTATCAGATTGTCAGATTAGGGGCTAATAGAGGTAAATATTGCTGTGCCTATCCACCCTCCAATCTCCAATCTTAGAATCTTAGCCTGTATTATTCATAAAAAAGGGGATTTTGTTCTTTATTTATAACTTAAATAGCTATATTTAAAGTCGTTACAACAAAAAACCCCTTTATACAATGATACACAAAAGTACTGAAAATTTCACACCGGAACTAAGCCTTTTTCCAATAAAAGGTAAAAATATTGAACTTAGTTTTAGTGGTGATCGCATAAGTAGCGATGGTGGATTAT
>DATKZO010000032.1:0-3894 GCA_035527935.1 Bacteroidales bacterium | reverse complement strand
TGACTTTGCGGTCAGGCAGGTTATAGATACCCTGATCCTTTCAACCTCCGGATTAAAGGCAAAAGTGTTGCTGGCATCAGGGCAGATACTCTTCTGTGATGAAAATGACCGGATAATACTTAAGGAACGTCATGGAGGAGGAAAATCATTTGCTCCGGTTTCTGTTGAAGGAACGAATGGTTTTTCAACAGGACAGATTTTTGAATCTCCCGATAATGAGGCATTTTATGGTCTGGGTCAGCATCAATCTGAGGAATTTAACTATAAAGGTCTGAATGAAAGCCTCTATCAGTATAACACGAAGGTATCGGTGCCATTCGTTGTATCAAACCGTAACTATGGCATTCTCTGGGATAACTATTCCCTTACAAAATTCGGGGATCCCCGTGATTATACCCAGCTGGATATTTTTAACCTGTCTGATAAAAACGGAGAACCAGGAGCTTTGACTGCCACCTATTTCAATTCGTCAGATTCAACAGATATTTTCATTGAGCGGAAAGAACCCGTGCTCGATTATGAAAATCTAACAACAGTTAAAAATCTTCCTGAAGGAGTAGATCTTGGGAGATCCAGTGTAATCTGGTCAGGTAAAATGGAACCGAAAGAGAGCGGACTTTATCATTTCAAGCTATATTATGCCGGATACACAAAGTTATATATTGATGACGAACTGATTGTTCCTGAACGTTGGCGTACAGCGTGGAATCCTAACACATATAAGTTTACAAGGAACATGGAGAAGGGGAAGCAATACTCAATAAAGCTTGAATGGAAGCCTGACGGCGGTGTTTCATATATCGGACTGAAAGCTCTGAGTCCGCGGACACCTGAAGAGAAGGGTTCTCTGTCGCTTACTTCCGAGATGGGAAACCAGATCGATTACTATTTTATCCATGGGAATAGTATGGATGAGGTAATAAGCGGATATCGGACAATTACCGGCAAAGCTCCGATAATGCCTAAGTGGGCTTTTGGATACTGGCAGAGCCGTGAACGGTACAGGTCACAATCAGAACTGATTGATGTTGTAAAAGAATACCGGAAGCGAAATATCCCGTTAGATAACATTGTTCTTGACTGGTCCTACTGGCCGGTTGATTCATGGGGATCGCATGAGTTTGATCCGAAGTTTTTTCCGGAACCCGATAGTATGGTTGATGAGGTTCACAGCCTGAATGCAAAAATAATGATCTCTGTCTGGCCAAAATTCTACATCACAACTGATCACTACAAGGAATTTGACAATAAAGGCTGGATATATACCCAGGCTGTAAAAGACAGTGTAAGGGACTGGATAGGAAGAGGTTACATAGGTTCTTTCTATGATGCTTACAGCCAGGGGGCACGCGATCTTTTCTGGGAACAGATAAGGGAGCATCTCTATAGCAAAGGCTTTGATGCGTGGTGGATGGATGCTTCAGAACCAGATATTCTTTCCAACGCCAGTATTGAATACAGAAAAGCCCTTTCGACGCCAACCGCCCTCGGTCCTTCAACAAAATACTTCAATACCTATGCCCTGGTAAATGCAATGGCAATATATAACGGACAACGAAGTGCAGATCCCGACAAACGTGTCTTTCTGCTTACCCGTTCAGGATTTGCAGGCCTGCAGCGATATTCCACAGCTACATGGAGCGGAGATATTGGCGCCAGATGGGAAGATTTAAAAGCACAGATACCGGCCGGTCTGAATTATGCCATGTCAGGCATCCCTTACTGGACCATGGATATAGGCGGTTTCTGCGTTGAGAACAGATATGTAAGGGCTGAAGAGGGTTCTGACGATCGGGATGAATGGAGAGAACTTAATACACGGTGGTATCAGTTTGGATCATTCTGCCCTCTGTTCCGCAGCCATGGACAATACCCTTTCCGCGAAGTTTACAACATCTCACCCGAAGATCATCCTGCATATAAGAGTATGCTTTATTATGATAAACTAAGGTATCACCTTATGCCTTATATCTATTCTCTTGCCGGCTTAACATATTTCAACGATTATACTATAATGCGGGCAATGGTAATGGATTTCAGTAAAGATAAGGAGGTTGTCAGCATTGGTGATCAGTACATGTTTGGCCCATCAATTCTTGTGGCCCCTGTTTACAAGTATCAGGTACGTGCCAGGGAAGTCTATTTCCCATCCTCCTGCGGATGGTATGATTTCTATTCGGGGAACTATATAATAGGAGGGAAGAGAGCCATGGCAGATGCACCATATGAGAGAATGCCATTATTTATCAGAGAGGGTTCTATTATCCCGATCGGGCCTGAAATACAATTTACCGATGAGAAACCGGCCGATCCGCTGACACTGTATGTCTATACCGGCAGGAATTGTGCTTTTACTCTGTATGAAGATGAAGGGACAAATTACAATTACGAGAACGGGGCATGCAGTACAATAAAATTCACTTTCAACAATGAAACAGGAGAGCTTGCGATCGGCGATCGTAATGGCAGCTATGATGGAATGCTGAATGAGAGAACATTTAATATTATCTGGGTAAGTAAAGATAATCCAATCGGGTTTGAGCCTGGAAGGCCAGCGGATCTTACGGTCAGATATAATGGAAGGAAGATTGTAGTAAAGGAGAAATAGGTATGTTTTTTCTTCAAACACTAACCTTAACCAGTGTTAATTATTAACTTAGCATAAACCAATCAGAGAAAAAATGAAAAGAGTTTTGTTATTATCACTAATCCTGGTTGCTGCCGGAGTTTTATTTACCTCCTGCAACCAGGCAGCAAAAAATAAAGCAATGGTAAGAAAAGAGATTTACGGCACACATCAGGGGAAAGAGGTTCATTTATTAACCCTCACAAATAAAACCGGTAATGTTATTAGACTTACAAACTGGGGAGCCAGAATAACATGGATTGAAGTTCCCGACAAAAACGGAAAAAAAGAGAACATCACCTTTGGTTATGATACTTTTGAAGGGACAATTACAGGTGATATGTCCTTCGGCTCAACGGTAGGAAGATATGCCAACAGGATCGCAAATGGAAAATTCACTCTCGACGAAGTGGAATATACCCTTCCCAGAAATAACGGACCTAACACCCTTCATGGTGGCCCGGGCGGATGGCATAGCGTGGTATGGAACACTGAAGTATTGAAAAACAGTGAATTTCCTGCTGTCAGGTTTACATATGTCAGTCCCGATATGGAAGAGGGCTTCCCCGGGACGATGAATATTGAGGTAATTTATACCTGGACCGACAACAATGAAATTATAATGGAATATACCTGTACTACTGATAAAAAGACGGTTCTGAATATTACAAATCATGCATATTTCAATCTTCACGGAGCCGGTAATGGTGACATTCTCGATCATGAGGTGACGCTCAAAGCTTCTGCCTTCACGCCTGTCGATTCTGTTATGATCCCAACCGGAGAGATTCGTCCTGTTGCAGGTACTCCTTTTGACTTTACCACACCGCATACTATTGGTGAAAGGATAGGCGGGGATTATGAACAGCTTGTTCCTGGCAAGGGATACGATCATAATTTTGTGCTCGACAACATTGATGAGGTGGACGTGGTTGTATATGAACCCGTCAGCGGACGTGTTCTTGAAGTTTTCACTGATCAGCCCGGCATGCAGCTATATACCGGTAATTTTCTGAATGGCACCAGGATAGGTCATGGAGGCAAGCCGTATAATTTCAGATCAGGATTTTGTCTTGAATCGGGACATTATCCGGATAGCCCAAATAAACCGGAATTTCCTTCTACGGTTCTTAATCCTGATGAAACTTTCAAATCGCGTACTGTCTATAGATTCTCAGTAAAATAGTTAATATCTCAAATATTGAACGCCGGATAGGAAGGAGTACATCTATTTAAAAGTTACTAACTTGTGCCCGGAAAAGTACCGA
>DATKZO010000031.1:0-36031 GCA_035527935.1 Bacteroidales bacterium | reverse complement strand
CAACGGGGCTCCACCTCTTCCCATTCCGAACAGAGAAGTTAAGCCCGTTAGCGCCGATGGTACTGCATTTGTGGGAGAGTAGGTCGCCGCCGAATTTATAAATAAAAAGCTCAAGGATTTCCCTGAGCTTTTTTTGTTGCGCGCAACCCGCAACCCGCAACTTGCAACCCGCAACCTGCAACTTGCAACCCGCAACCTGCAACCCGCAACCCGCAACCCGCAACCCGCAACCCGCACCACTCACCATAATTACTGCCTTTATAAAAAAACAGAATCAAAATGTATGACATCCTGAAAGAGTGTAACCTGTTCGACGGTCTTAAGGAGAGTGAGATTGAAGAACTATTTGTAAAAATAAACTGGCAACAAAAAAAATACAGAAATAATAACATTATTGCACTGAGTGGAGACAGGGTCACCGGATTGAAGGTTGTGCTCGAGGGGAGTGTGAAAGGGGAGATGATCGACTTTACAGGTAAAAAAATCAAAATTGAGGATATTGAAAGCCCAAGATCACTGGCACCTGCATTTCTATTTGGAGATCAGGACAAATATCCGGTAAATATCGTAGCCAACAATGATGTGAAAATCCTGTCAATTCCCAAGGAAGAATTTCTTAAGATGCTGTCAGCATCAGAAAAAGTATTGAATAACTACCTGAGTATTATTTCCAACCGTGCCCAGTTCCTGTCTGGTAAGTTAAAATTCCTATCCTTCCAGACGATTAAGGGTAAAATTGCACATTACCTGCTGGCTTTGTCTATACGGAGCGGTGAAGATGCAATAATCCTTGATAAAACCCAGTCTGAACTGTCAGAATTGTTCGGGATTACCAGACCATCTCTTGCGAGAGCAATTAAGGAAATGGACAAGGATGGTCTGATAAGTGCCAGGGGGAAGGAAGTAGTAATCTTAGACAGGAAGCGATTGTCGTCATTACTGAAGTAGCCTGTTTGCCGGATAAAAATGGTTCGAAAATATAAACTTAAGTAAAATTTAGTTAGCTTAGTGTCATATTGTTATAGCTATGACTGTAGCTGAATGCATTGCAGAAGAACTTGGCAAAAGGGGTGTAAGATATCTGTTCGGGATACCTGGGGGCCCTTCCATTCCTTATTTGGTGGAGTTGAAACGTCAGGGAATCGAGTTCATACTAACTGCTAATGAGACCGCTGCTGGTATTATGGCCGATGTTACGGGACGTATTACCGGCTTACCGGGTGTTTGCCATGCAACCTTCGGCCCCGGGGCAACAAACCTAAGTACCGGAGTTGGCGGAGCTCTGCTTGACAGATCACCTCTTATAGCCCTGACAACAGAGGTACCCGACAACATGAGGAAAAGGACAATACAGATGAATATTGATCACCAGTTACTGTTCGAGCCTGTAACCAAAGCAACGGTACGGTTGTCGCCAAGAAATTGTATAGATATAATGACCGATGCTTTCGATCTGGCAGAATCAGAGTATCCTGGACCGGTGCACATTGGTCTTCCCTCGGATATTGCGAACAGGAAAATCGGAAAACCATCCAATAGTTACCTGACCGAGGAGTGGGATCAGGAGACATATGTGGATAGTGAAGTCGCTGCCTTGCTTGAGTACTCAAAGAAACCGGTGCTGGCAGTAGGGCTGACCGCATCAAGACACAGCATGGGCCCCGAGATAAAGCAATTCCTTGACCAGCACCCCATGCCAGTGCTGCTTACGCCAATGGCAAAAGGGCTTATACCCCGGGATCATGAATACTATGCAGGCGTACTGTTTCACGCAATGAGCGATAAACTGACCGGACTGATCGAAGAGAGCGACCTGGTGATAGGCTTCGGGTACGATCCGGTTGAATACAATTATGAAAGCTGGCTGCCCGATATACCCCTTATCCATATAAATACCATTCCTTCCGATATGCCTCCAGGGATTATGGTAAAACAGGTTCATGGTAGACTGGAAGGAATACTGGAGATGCTTTCACCTGCTCTGAACAAGGAAAGTAAATGGAATTTTAAGCATCTTTCTGAAATACGCATCATAATGCAATCGTCACTGGAAACCAGGAAAAGATCTTTCGGGCCGGTGAAGATGCTCAAGACGTTAAGGGAGGTATGCCCACCTGAAACCATTCTCACCCTTGATGTGGGGTCACATATTCATCTTTTCGGACAATTCTGGGATGTACCTTCAAAGGAAAAACTTATTATGACAAATGGCTGGTCGGGGATGGGGTTTGGCATTCCTTCTGCAATCGCGGCTAAGCTTAATAAGCCTGAATGTCCGGTAGTGTGCGTTACCGGGGACGGGGGATTCCTGATGATGAGCGGGGAGATTATTACTGCAAGGAGACTTGGTATCAACATAGTAATAGTTGTTCTTTCCGATGGTGAGCTGAATCTGATAAAGCTTAAACAGCAGAAATGGGAGCTGGAGCCTTACGGTATATCACTCTATAATGGCGATCTGTTTGGTGCTGAAATATTTCTGGGGATACCTGTGCTTAATGTTAATTCGATTACCGGCATGCGTATCTCGGTCAAAAGGGCATTAAATAGCAAAGGGCCGGTAATAATAAACGCTGTAATAGATCCCTCTGAATATCAGGACCTGATTGTTGTATAGTTATTTCTTCTTGATCTTTTTTGGGGCCTGTGTAACGGTTTTCTTTTTTCTCAGACGTCTGACACCGTACGATCCCTTTACAATTTTCCCTCTTTTTGTTTTCTTGTCTCCTTTTCCCATAACAATATTAATTTTGTCCCGATCCCTAAAGTTAAGAAATTTCTTTACTTTTATTGAAACCGATAATCCTACCGTAATGAAAAGTATCGATCGACGACAATTTATGGGCAAAAGTCTTACTGGTATTGCTGCCGCGTTCCTGTTACCGGTTAATGCAGGTGCAGGATCAACTATTAAGTATCAGCCGTATCACAATGATACGCGAGCTGACGATGAAACATTCTGGAAACTAGTGAAATCACAATTTTCCCTGGAGGATGGGCTCCTCTATTTCAATAACGGTTCACTGGGTCCTTCTCCTGAGTATGTAATTGATAAGACGGAAAGATTCAGACGGACACTTGACGGTTTCCCCTCACGATATATGTGGGGTGGATGGAACGATCAGAAGGAGGATGTGAGAAAGAGGATCGCCGCTTACTTTTCAGTTGATAGTGAGGAGATAGCAATAATCCACAATACAACGGAAGGGATGAACCTGTTTGCCAGGAGTTTTGATCTTAAAGCGGGAGATGAGATAATCCTTGCCGATCACGAGCACAGGACAGGGGTGGCTCCCTACGAATATTTTTGTGAAGCAAGAGGAGTTAAACTGGTAAGACCTGTATTACCCATTCTTCCCTCAGATCAGGAAGAGATCATTGATATTTATAAAAAATCCATTACGGGTAAAACAAGACTCATCTCAATGGTCCATATGACAAATACCAATGGGATGTTCTTGCCAGTAAGGGAGGTCTCTGAGATAGCTCACTCAAAAGGGATCAATGTATGTGTTGATGCAGCCCAGACGGCAGGAATGGTAAAAACCTCCCTCGGTGATCTCGGCTGCGACTTTTATGCTGCAAGCGGACATAAATGGTTGTTCGGACCCAAAGGTACCGGAGTGCTCTGGGCTGCAAAAGATAAACAACATATGTTGAAACCATTGATACTGAGTAATAACTGGGAGAATATAAACATCAGGATGTTCGAGGATTATAATACAAGGAACCTGCCGGAATTGCTCGGACTGGGTTCAGCTGTTGATTACAACAATCTTATCGGACAGGAGAGGAAGGAACAAAGGATCTACATGCTTAAAAAATATTTCAGGAACCAATTTGAAGATGACAGGCGATTTGACTTCAAAACGCCAGGACCTGACAATATGTCTTGCGGTATCCAGGTAATAGAGGTCAGGGGAAAAGAGGCAACGGATGTACAGAAGCATCTCTTTGATAAGTACGGAATTGACTGTCGTCCGATGACCTCACATAACCTTAATGCCCTGAGGATAAGCCTGTCGGTATTTAATACTATAGAAGATGTGGGTATTCTTGTGGAAGGATTAAAGCAGTATGCTGCAAAATAACATATCCCTTTTGATATGAATGAGAATTGGGAGAAATGGAAGAAGAGGACAACTGAGCTCGACAGAGAGGATCCACTCAGGGAATTCAGGGATCTGTTTTCAATTAAGGATAAGTCACTTATCTATTTTGATGGTAACTCACTTGGCATGCTGCCCCTGGAATCTGAAAAAACTGCAGCCAGATTGATCGGGGAAGAATGGGGAGAACGACTTATCAGGGGTTGGAATGAAAACTGGTGGGAGATGCCAGCCAGAACAGGGGAGAAACTGGCAGGGATTATCGGAGCAGAAAAAAGCGAAGTAATAATCTGTGACTCAACATCTGTAAATCTATACAAGCTGGCGAGTGCAGCACTGAGGATGCGCCCTGGAAGAAGAAAGATCGTAAGTGACGATATTAATTTTCCATCAGATCTCTATATTATTCAGGGGATTATAGACTACAGAGGTGAAGGGCACATGCTTGAACTTGCCCATAGCCAGGATGGGATATCTGTTTCATATAAAGAACTTGCAGAGCTAATTGATAATGATACAGCCCTTGTGGTATTAACTTATGTGTCGTTCAGGAGCGCGTATATGTACGACATGAATGAGATCACAGACCTTGCCCATTCAAATGGAGCGCTTGTTATATGGGATCTCTGTCATGCAGCCGGCGCGGTCCCTGTTGAGTTAAACAGGTGTAATGCTGATATGGCAGTGGGGTGTACATATAAATATTTGAACGGAGGTCCGGGCTCACCCGCCTTCATGTATGTACGAAAAGAGCTGCAGAAAGAGGCAGTATCGCCTGTGTGGGGATGGTTGGGTGAAAAGGACCCGTTTGAATTCAGCCTGCAGTACCGCCCGGCTATGGGTATAAGGCATTATCTGACAGGCTCACCTAACATTTTGTCACTATGTACACTCGAACCTTCTCTGGATATTTTTCAGAAGGCCGGAATGGACAGGATCCGGACTAAAAGCATAAAGATGACCGGATTAATGCTCGACCTCTATTATGAGTATCTGGAGGTGCTCGGATTCCGACTGGGTACGCCAGCTGATTCCGATCAGCGGGGATCGCACATCTCATTTAAACACACTGAAGCATTCAGGATATGCAAGGCATTGCTTGATCCCGACCAGGGTGATCATCTTATTATTCCTGATTTCAGGCCTCCCGATAATATCAGGTTCGGACTGGCACCTCTGTATAATACATTTTCCGAGATATTTATTGCGGTATGTGAAATAGAAAGGATTGTAAAGGAGAGGATTTTTCTGAATTATGACAGTACTGTTGATAAGGTTACCTGAGGTGCAGGGGACGGGGGGACGGTATACGGTATGCTGTGAGCATAGTATTTATAAAGAGCAAATATTTCATATTCTCCATTAAAGATTAATTTTGTTGTATGGACAATATTATCCAGGTATATACAACCTCAGTGACAACCAGGCTTCAATATGCCCTGGAGATTGTTTTCACTACTATCCTTGGATTGAAGTATGAGATACTTACTGACAGGCCTGATCCGGAACGGCCATTGATAAACTATTCAAACGACAGGTCTGTTGGAGGGATCTTCATCCAACCGGAACCTCTTTTGTTTGAAACGGGTATACGTAAACAGGATATATGGATTGCCCATATGGACAATATCCCCCTTTTCTTTCAGCAACCTCCGGAGGCAGGATTCTTTATAGATATTTTTGCATTCGCCTTTTACAATTGTTCAAGATATGAGGAATATCTTCCATTCAGAAGAGATGAACATGGAAGGTTTGCTGCAGAATCAAGCATGGCATACAAGCATAATTTCCTGTACCTTCCGTTAGTTGATATCTGGGCAATAAAACTCGGACATACCCTTGAAATGCTATATCCATCGGTTAGAATGGCTGAGAGGAAATATGATGTTCTGCTTACTGTTGATGTTGACCAGCCGTTTGCCTACAGGGGAAAAGGTTTTATCAGGAATATGGCAGGCATCTTTGTGGATATATTTAAGGGTCGAAACTTTGCGTTAAGATTCAATTGTATGACTGGTAAGAAGCCTGATCCATACGACACATTTAATTATGTGAACGATCAGGCCAGGAAATATAAAAGTAAAGTAATCTACTTTTTTACAGCAGGGAAAAAAGGCAAATTCGATAATAATCCAAATCCTCTCAGGAGGTGCTATAAAAGGCTTATCAGAAAGTTGTCGGAAGATGCCGAGACTGGCCTTCATCCTTCATACTTCTCAAATAGACTCCCAAAGGTGATACTTAAAGAGAAGTCGGATCTTGAAGCTGCCAGTAAAAGGAAAATCAACAGCAGCCGCCAGCATTTTCTTCTGCTGAGCTTTCCCGAAACTTACCAGGTGCTGCAGGAGGTAGGGATTGAAAAGGACTATACTCTTGGATATGTAAGGGAAGCAGGATTCAGGGCTGGCATCGCACGGCCTTTCAAATTTTATGATCTCCACAAAGAGGAGTCAACCAACCTGACCCTGATCCCGTTCCAGTATATGGATGGTACGCTTCAGCAGTATAAGCGACTTACTACCGATGAAGCGAAAGAGGTGATCGACAGCCTTGTTGAGGAGACCAGGAAAGTAGGAGGTCTGTTTGTTAGTGTTTGGCATAATACCTCCCTTACCGGGGATGGCTTCTGGAAAGGATGGCGCGATGTTTTCGAATACTCCCTGAAGAGTCAGAAACCATGATCCAGTTTCTTTATAATGATGAGATAGACAGAGAAGAGTGGGACAGGTGCATTGAAAACTCACTGAATCCATCCCCGTATGCTCTTTCATGGTACCTTGATAGTCTTTGTCCCGGCTGGTGCGGGCTTGTTGATCATGATTACCGGTCTCTGTTCCCGCTGCCAACCTCACGGAAGGCGGGGTTCAGTTATATTTATACACCTGTTTTCATACAACGACTGGGATTGTTCTCCTTAGAACAGTTTTCTGATAAGATGATAAATGAGTTTATTAGCTTTATTCCTGATAAATACCGGTTTATCGACCTGGCAATAAACAGGAGTCCATCGGATTTTCACGGTGAAGTAAGTGAAAGAGATAACTATGTTCTCTCACTTATCAGGGACTATGAGGAAATCCGGAGCGGATACAGTTCAGATTGCAGGAGAAACCTGAAACTGTCGGGAAATGAATCTCTGGAAATTATTGAGAATGTTAAGCCACAGGAGGCTGTGAGTCTTTTTCTGGCCGGGCCAGGCAGGAAAATGAAAACCATATCTGTAACTGATTTTCATGGTCTGATGCGTCTTATGAGCTATTGCATCAAAAATGGCAAGGGTAATATCAAAGGGATTGCCATTGACGGAAGTTTGGTTTATTCACTTTTTACGGTTGAGACGGGAAGCCGTATCACCACTCTTTTTACTGCAACTTCTGAGGATAGCAGAAGAACCAGGGCAGGGTACTATTTCATTGACAAGCTGATCAGAGAGAATGCAGGCAGATCAATTATACTTGACTTTGCAGGGTCATCGATAAAATCGATAGCTGATTATAACCGCTCCTTCGGTGCCGAAAAGGAAATCTATTACCGTTTATACAATAATGGGTTACCCTGGCCATTCAGGCTTTTAAAACAGTAGTTCATTTTATGAGCTCAATCTCCTCATCGTGATTGGTTTCGGTGATCCTGCCATTTTCACACTTGATGGTACGGGCAATATGCTTTTTCAAGAGGGTATAATTGTGGGTGGCAATAACAACAGCACGCCCTGTTTTACTTATCTCCTTAAGGATCTTTAAGATATCATCAGAGGTATCGGGATCAAGATTTCCGGTAGGCTCATCAGCCAGAATGATATCAGGGTCATTAAGCAATGCCCTTGCAATAACCACTCTTTGCTGCTCTCCCCCTGACAGCTGGTGAGGCATCTTATATCCTTTAAATCCCAGGCCTACTTTCTCAAGCACCTCGCCGATTCTTTCCTCTATGTCCTTTTTGTTTTTCCATCCGGTAGCTTTAAGTACAAACTCAAGATTGGCGAAAACTATCCTGTCATTAAGAAGCTGGAAGTCCTGAAAGACGATACCAAGTTTCCTCCTCAGCAATGGCACCTCCCTGCGCTTCAATTTGTTTAAATTATATCCTGCAACCAATGCTTCTCCCTCCCTGAGCGGTAACTGTCCGTTTAATGTCTTGATCAGGCTCGTCTTACCGCTGCCTACCTTGCCTATCAGATACACAAACTCACCCTTCTTTACTTCAATATTAACATCGCTAAGCACCAGGTGGTCCTGCTGGTAAATGTTGCACTCTGAAAGGGAGATGATCGTATCAAGAGGCATAGTTGTATCCATAAACTGATCTGATAGAATTGTTGTGCAATGTAATAAAAGAAACAGAAATGATGAAAGAGTGTAAGCTCTAATTAGGCGCCGGACAATGAAAATAATTAACACGGTATTGTTGATAAATTCAATAATAAAGACCCCTGCCGACCGTTTTATAGTTGTAAATTTACCGGGAATAAACGATGCGATATATTAATTATAGATTGCTATAAGACAATTAATTATGGTTCTGCCGGGAAATGAGAACGGCTTTTTAATTCATGTTATGGACAGACTGAAAGTACAATTCCTGATCATCCTGTTCTGCTTTCTTGCAGCGGGATTGTCAGGACAGAAACCTCCCGTATATAGTACTGATGATGAGGATTTTAAAAGGGCCATGGAATTATATTCAAAGGAGAAATATGCTTCAGCCCTTACTCTGTATGATGATTTTGTGAGCAACTCCGGCGGTATGATCAGCAATGAGGTCACGGAAGCACAGTTTCTTGCAGCCATGTCTTCAATCAGGTTATATAACAGTGATGCAGAGTACAGGATGAACAGGTTCGTATCTGAGCATCCTGAGAGTCCGCTTAAAAATATTGCATGGCTTGAGCTTGCCGATCACTTTTACCAGTCGAAGAACTACAGACGGGCAATTTGGTATTACGAAATGGTAGATCGCCTGGAACTTCAGGATGAACTGTTGCCAGAATATTACTTCAAGGCAGGTTACTCACAGTTCATGAATGGAGATAAGAAGAGGGCAATGCTCTACTTCGCTGATATAATGGATATCGACACTGAATATACACCCCCTGCCATTTATTATTTCTCCCATATAGCCTATGAAAATGAGATGTACAGAACTGCTCTTGATGGATTTATTAGATTGAAAAAAGATGAATCCTTCGGATCAGTAGTTTCATTCTATATTGTTCAGTTAATGTATATACTGAAGGATTATGACGGAATAATTGAGAATGGGCCATCGCTCCTTGAGGTAGCAGGTGAGGAGCGGGCATCCGAGCTGTACAGGATCATAGGCGATGCATATTTCCAAAAGGAGAATTATAGCGAGGCCGTAACCTATCTCGAAGAGCATGTGAAACGTGCCCAACGGACAGGGAGGGAAGGAAGTTACCAGCTTGCATTCTGTTACTACAAAGCTGGAGAATACGAAAGATCGATTCCGCTTTTCCAGGAGGTCTGCCGCACCAGGGATGAAATAAGCCAGAATGCCTATTATCTGCTTGGCGATTGTTTCCTGAGGCAGGGTGAAAAGAAACTCGCTCAATCTGCCTTCTCTTCAGCTTCAAAAATGGACTTTGATAACAGGATTAAGGAAGAAGCCCTATTCAATTTTGCCAAACTTACCTATGAGACTACCTATTCTCCATTCGGTGAGGTCATAAGGGCTTTTCAGGAATATATTGAACAATATCCGGCATCGGATCACCTGCAGGAAGCTTATGACTATCTGGTATCAGCCTATATGAAGGTGAAGAACTATAATGCTGCCATTCAATCGCTCGACAGGATAGCGGTAAAGGATGAGCGACTTGAAAGAGCATACCAGCGGGTTGCCTTTTACAGAGGGCTGGAATTATACAGGAACCTTGGAATGGCTGCAGCAATCGACATGTTTGACAAATCACTCAAATATGGGAAATATGACAGGAAGATAAGGGCAAGAGCCAACTACTGGAAGGGTGAATCCTGGCATCGCCTGAACGAGACTGAGGAAGCACTGGCCTCATATGAAGAATTTATGGGAATACCAGGAGCAAGCGAACTGGAAGAATTTAGTATGGTAGGGTATAATATAGGATATATCCATTTTAACCTCGGGGAATATAATGAGGCTCTCAGATGGTTCAGGAGCTATGAAACAAATGAGGGTGAGAAAAACGAACAGATCATAACTGATGTCCATAATCGCATGGCTGATTGCTATTATATCTCTACAGATTATGATCAGGCTATTGAATATTATAATAAAGTGATTGGTAAAGGAGGTAAGGGAGCCGATTACGCTATGTTCCAGAAGGGATTTGCCCTGGGCTTGAAACATGATCAGCGAGCTAAAGTTCAGGTTATCTCACAACTTCTGACCGGTTATCCGAGATCTTCCCTCGTTCCAAATGCTCTTTTTGAGAGGGGAAGAGCATACGTCAGCCTTAACGATAGCGAGCATGGTGAAACCGACTTCAAGGTTATCCTGAGTGACCACACAAACAGTGTTTTTGTGCCGCGTGCAATGGTTCAGCTCGGACTCCTCTATTATAACAGAGGCGATAACGAAAATGCCCTGAGACAATATAAACAGGTAATTGAAAAATATCCTGCCACACCTGAAGCACGCAATGCGTTTACAGGCCTGAAAAATGTATATGTCGAGGTGAATGATGTAGAATCATACTTCGCATATGTCAGAGGCCTTGACGGGTATGGCGATATCACCAGCTCAGAGCGGGATAGTCTGCTGTATCTGTCAGGCGAAAACCTGTATATAGCAGGAAATTGCGATAGGGCAGTAGCAGTATTAAAGAGTTATCTGAATGAGTTTGGTCAGGGAAGTTTCAGACTGAATGCCAATTTCTATCTTGCAGAGTGCCTTAACGCTTCCGGCCGGCAGATCGAAGCGCTCTCCAACTATCTTGAAGTAGTATCAATCTCCAATAATCCATTCCTTGAACAGTCCTATATCTCAATATCGGATATCTTTTACAGCAGGGAGATCTACGATAGTGCATATTATTTTTATGTGGGATTGGAAAGAGTGGCAGAAATGGCTGAGAATGTTCTTACTGCAAAGGTTGGCCAGATGAGATCAGCCTACTATATGGGCGATCCTGACCTTACACTTGTTGCGTCAGGAAAGGTGCTTGCATCAGAACGGATAACAGAAGAACTTGCTAGAGAAGCCACCTTTATGGCAGCAAAATCAAACTATGCGATGGATAATTTTAACGAGGCCTTATCTGATTTCAGGCGGGTAGCAGCCGAGGTAACCACCAGCGAAGGCGCTGAATCAAAATTCAGGGTGGCTGATATATTGTTTAAAAATGGAAAGGTCGATGAGGCTGAAAAGATCGTATATGAATTCATTGACCAGAGCACACCACATCAATACTGGATGGCCAGAATGTTCATTCTTCTTGCCGATATTAGCATTGCCAGGGATGATGACTTCCAGGCCAGGGCAACCCTGCAGAGTCTTGCCGATTATTATCAGGTTGAAGATGATGGCATACTTGATGAAGTGAGGGCAAAGATTGATGAACTTGGAGTGAAGGAGGGTGTCATTAATGATACTATACGCTTTTCAACTGACAGGAACCGTTTGAACCGGTAAAAGGTATGAATTAAGAATTATTGAAATTATGGTAATCAGCAGATCAAAATATATTGTATTATTGCTTGTGATGATCCCGTCAACTCTTTTCTCGCAGGGAACACAGGAAAACCGGCTTACCAGGGAGGTAAAACTCTATAATCCTTTTAAGCCGTTTTTATCAAAGGAGAATAAGATAAATTTTTTTCCTGATATGAATGATACAACCGTAATTGAACCTGAATTCCAGTATTCAATCACTACCAGATCATTCATGCCCGAGATTAAGGTCAAGGTAATTTCAGCAGCCAGGCTTCAGCCTGATCCTTTACCGAAACTTTATAAAGGATACTTAAACGTTGGATTTGGCAATTACTTCACGCCAATCGGAGAGTTGAGTGTGACTACAGAAAGATCAAGGGACAATATCATGGGATTCTATGCCGGGCATATGTCTTCTTTCGGAAAGGTTAAACTGGATAACAATGAAAATGTTCATGCCGGTTACATGGACAACACGGCAAAGCTATTTGTTACAAAACTCTTCAGACGCACGGCTCTCAAGGCAAATTTGGGATTTGATCATGTCAGGAGGACTGCCTATGGATATGATCTGGGGATTATTACACCTCCCGATACGAGAAAAGACAGTTTACAGATCGACTATCTGAACCCATCAGCAAAAATAAACTTTTATTCGAACAGACTTGATTCTTCACGGATGGCCTATGATGCCAAAATCTATTATGACCTCCTTTACCAGACAGCGGATCATTTTCAGCATATGGCAGGACTGGAATTCTCAGCAGGATTTGACCTGAAAATGTTTTATGGCAGTGCTACTGCAGGGTATGAATACTATTCGTTCCCTGACATGATTGATTCAAAGCCAAGGCACCTTGTAAAGTTTGAACCCTCTATAAACAAAATAACCAGGGCTTATGCTTTCAGGATCGGCCTGAAAGCCATTACCGACAGCCGGAATGAGTATGACGAGCTGTTGCCTCCGGAATATAAGACAAACTTCTATCTTTATCCTGATATCAGATTCCAGTTTAAGATAATACCATCATTTGTAAGTTTCTTTGTTTCACTCGACGGGTATCATGATAATAATCAGGCTGCGTCCGTGATATACAAGAATCCTTATGTTGTAATCGAGGCGACAGATGGGCAAATACTCCCCAGTACTGACCTGTATAGGATTAAACCAACCGACAATAAACTGAGGGTCATGGGAGGCCTGCTCGGCAGCGCAAATGAGAGTTCTACTTATAAACTGGTAGCTTCATACACTCTTTTTGAGGACATGCTCTTTTTTGGCAATGATCTGATTAATGGCAGAGGCTTCATGCCTTTATATGACAATGGTGAGCTGTTAAATATTAAAGGAGAGGCAACTGTCAGACTAAACTCCAAACTTAAGCTCTCAGCCACTGGAAATTATTTCAGTTATAGTATGGAAGTTTTTGAGCATCCATGGTATAAACCTGACTGGGACGCGAAGATATCCCTCAGCTACAACCTCAGGAACAAGGTACTTGCTGATGCAGAGTTCAATGGCATGGGTACAAGGTATGCCAGGTACGGACCAATGCCCTATTCCATACTAACTGAACCCACGGTGGAGGAGCTCCCTGTTTATTTCAGCCTTAACCTTGGTGTGGAGTACAGATATACAAAAATCCTTTCGTTCTGGACCAGGCTGCAAAACATCTCATTTAACCGCTATTATGAATGGAATTTTTACCCCTCCCAGAGGTTTTTGTTCATAGCAGGATTCAGCTATAGTCTCTGATTTTAATATGTATTTTGTAATGCGCTGTTAATTAGCTTATTGGCTGTTGATTATTTGTTAAAAACTGACACTATTTTTAGCGATTATTATGACAGGAATTTGCATTATTTTTGTATCTTTGTGCGTAATTGTAAGTATTAATAAATCAGGTACTTAAATTAGTCAAGGGATTGGATTCCCGTATAAGGGAATATTGACGCAGATGAGAGAAGTTTTTTTGATTTTTAAGGGGAGTATTTCGTTAAGCTACAGGCATTTTAGCAAGTTGATAAGCATTGCTTTAGCAACAAGGGCAATTACACTTCCCATGTATCTGTAAAACAAGTTCTAAATAATAAGATGATGAGCGATTTGGAGAATAGGGTACCGTCAAACGGGAAATATTCAGCGGAAAGCATTCAGGTACTGGAGGGGCTCGAGGCTGTAAGGAAAAGACCTGCAATGTATATTGGAGATATTGGTGTAAAGGGTTTACACCATCTGGTGTATGAGGTCATTGATAATTCAGTTGACGAAGCACTCGCAGGTTTCTGCACTGAAATAGATGTTGTAGTAAACGAAGATAATTCAGTTACCGTTACTGATAATGGGAGAGGTATACCGATTGATTTCCATGAGAAGGAACAAAAGTCAGCTCTTGAGGTTGTAATGACGGTTCTTCATGCCGGGGGTAAGTTCGACAAAGACAGTTATAAAGTATCCGGGGGACTACATGGAGTTGGCGTTTCAGTTGTAAACGCATTATCAACGCATCTGAGGGCAGAAGTACATCGTGACGAAAAAATATATGTTCAGGAATATGAGAAGGGGAAACCCACTTCTGACATTCATGAGGAGGGTAAAACAGACAAGACAGGTACCATTATCACCTTCAAACCAGATAATACCCTGTTCATAGTAACGAGCTACAATTTTGATATTCTGGCAGCCAGGTTAAGGGAATTGTCCTTCCTGAACCGGGGGATCAGTCTCACTATTACTGATAAGAGGGAAAATGCCGAGAACGGGAACGGAGAATCATTCCGTGTGGAGAAATTCTATTCTGATAAGGGATTGCCTGAGTTTGTTGAATATCTTGACGATACACGTGAAAGACTAATTGAATCACCGATCTTTATCAGTACCGAAAAGAATGATACTCCGGTGGAGATTGCCCTGCAGTATAATACCTCTTTTTCAGAGAATGTCCATGCTTATGTAAACAACATCAATACTATTGAGGGAGGAACACATCTTGCCGGATTCAGAAGAGGATTGACCCGAACATTAAAAAAGTATGCAGAGGAGTCTGGGCTGACAGCCAAACTTAAGTTCGATATAAATGGTGATGACTTCCGGGAAGGATTGACCGCTGTAATTTCAATTAAGGTTGCTGAGCCGCAGTTTGAGGGTCAGACGAAAACCAAGCTTGGTAACTCAGAGGTTATGGGATCGGTAGACCAGGCTGTTAGTGTAATGCTGGCAAACTACCTCGAGGAGAATCCTAAGGATGCAAGAATAATTGTGCAGAAGGTGATTCTTGCCGCTACGGCGAGGCATGCGGCCCGTAAAGCCAGGGAACTTGTACAGAGAAAGAATGTGCTTTCAGGATCGGGATTACCGGGTAAGCTTGCCGATTGTGCTGACAGAGACCCTGCCCGGTGTGAAATTTTCCTGGTTGAGGGTGACTCGGCCGGCGGAACCGCTAAACAGGGCCGCGACCGCGCATTTCAGGCAATATTACCACTCAGGGGTAAGATACTGAATGTTGAGAAAGCCATGCAGCATAAGATCTTTGAGAATGAGGAGATAAAAAATATGTTTACCGCACTTGGTGTAAACATTGGGACAGAAGACGACAGTAAGGCCCTTAATGTAGAAGGACTCAGATATCACAAAGTTGTCATCATGACAGATGCTGATGTGGATGGATCTCATATCACAACCCTTATTATGACCTTCTTTTTCAGGTATATGCAGGAATTGATCAAAAATGGAAATATTTATATAGCTACTCCGCCCCTATACCAGGTAAGGAAAGGAAAGCAGGCAAAATATTGCTGGTCGGATAAAGAGCGTGATGCTGCCGTTAAAGAAATGGGCCAGGGGAAAGAATCGGGAGTAACGATACAGAGATATAAGGGACTTGGGGAGATGAACGCAGAGCAATTGTGGGAGACAACCATGAATCCTGAACTCAGGACATTGAGGCAGGTTACCATTGAGAGTGCTGCAGAAGCAGATCATATATTCTCAATGTTAATGGGTGATGAAGTACCTCCCAGAAGGCAGTTTATAGAAAAGAACGCCAGGTACGCCAAGATAGACACATAACACTGTTTCATTGCAGGGCGTGAACCAGATGAATAAACCATGGCACTGACACATCCATGTTCTTTCAGGCAGGCATCAAATAATGGCCGGCAAACAAAAGTATCTGCCTTAATAATTCTCAATTATCTTTCTCAGGAGTATTTCGATTCTCCCGGTCACCTCATCTGAACTGCAGTCAAAATTATTGACAAGGACTGCAAATACAATCTCCTTACCGCCGGTTGTTGAGAAATAACCTGCATAATTCCTGATCCTTGTTGAAGTCCCGCTTTTTGCCCTGAGGTTATTGCTGAACAGGGGATCCCTGAAATAATATTCAAGAGTCCCTTCTTCACCTGCTTTTGGCAATGATGCCTGAAAGACGTCCGGATAACTGCTTTTGTCCTTCATATAGTGAAGCAGGGAGGTCACAAATGCAGAGCTCAGAGCATTGGATCTTGACAGGCCACTTCCGTCAGTTTGGTACAAACCGCTGGTATTTAGTCCATTATGTGATAAGAAATTCTGAATTGTTTCAATTCCCAGTGATAAAGAGGCATGCTCGCCACCTGTGTAAAACAGAGCGGTGAGCCTGGCGAGATGCTCTGCATAAAGATTAATACTTTCTTTATTTGTTAATGTTATAATTTCTTCAAGAGCAGGAGAAGATATTGTATTGCAAAGAGTAGCCAAGAAGATGAGTGTGTCGGGGATATATGTCCTGTACAGCCTCATGGTTGTTGGTGGATCCTTTATCTCAATGCCTGACCTTATCAGCTCATTGTGAAGCAGTTCAGCAGTAAAGAGTGGAGGATCAGGAATAGATGCCTTCAAGGTAAAGTCCTCCCTGTATGCCGGAATTGTACCCCTGATCACTCCTTCACTCTGATAGGGAGCCAGATAGACATATCCATTATCCCGGTTCGCCTGTGCGGTCAGCTGGTTGTCGAGGATTAGCCCGGGGATTTCAGGATCAAACCCTGCAAGTTCCGGTCTGCTGCCTGCAACACCTGTTTTGAAATGAATTCGGTACATATTATCACTGAAACTCAGCCCGTGGGGACCTGCTGCATAATAATTTCCCAGGTCAGCCCACTCCCATCCTGATGCTGCCGGGTGATAGTCAAATATTGAGGCATCTGCGATAACTCTTCCTTCCACTTTCCTTATTCCGGCTCTGACCAGAGCATTCGCCCATCTTTGCAATATTTCATCCCTGTCGATCTCAAGGTATTCTGACCCCAGTGTTGGATCGCCTCCTCCCCTGATTATGATATGCCCTTTTAGCAGTCCTGTACTCATATCCAGGATACCGGCATACCCAATATGGGTTTCAAATTTGTGCCCGGGGCCCATCATTTCAAGAGATACTGCAGTTGTCACCAACTTCATAAGAGATGCACTGCTAAGTGCCATATTTTCATTATAGCCTGCCAGTATATCACCAGTTTGTGCATCCCTCAGGCACACTGAAATTCCTGCGTGTTTAAAAGCCGTATCAGATACAAAATCACTTATGAAGTAATTTGTCTGGGAGCGGCCCGAAGCAAAAAGCCCAAGTATTGCTAATGTGAATAGGATCCTCTTCATAATAATTCCTGGTTTAAACCTGGCAGGGTAAGGCTATGGGCACAAGCCCTGAATCTGCAGATGAAATCATCAATCACCAATCACTAATCCCAATTCATCATTCAAATCCGTATCCGGCCTTCTGCAGCTCTTCAATCGAGTTAAAAGGTTTTGGCGGATTCAGGTACTGGTTTAGATGTCTGTATATTTTCATCCTGATATCCTTTGCCGTTGCATGGTCCATCCTGTCAAAGGAGTGTCCTCCTGGGATATCCTGGAATATTTCATAATTAAAATTCTTCTTTCCTTCGGCCTTAAGCGATTTAATAAGGTGCTCTACCTCAAGAACATTCACATCGGCATCGTTTGTATTTGTATGAATCAGCAAAGGTGTTCCCTGGTATTTGTGAACCTGCCATGAAGGAGAACGTCTTCTGTACTCTTCTACATCTGCATAAGCTGTTTTACCGATGTGGTAATCGGCTGAATAGAGGTCGCGGTAGTCCTGGGTCTTATACCCCATTCTTGCTATAAGGTCACTTACCGGTACTCCTGCAAATGCAACTTTATAGTTGGATGGATACTCGAAAATATTATGAAGAGTTATAAGGCCCCCATGGCTCCATCCGAGAATGCCGATTCTGTCTTTGTCGACAATATTATAATTATCGATCATATATTGCCGGCTGGCATCCACATCCTCAATCTCAAGGCCACCATAATCAATATCCCGATACATCCCGCCGCCATATCCTGTTGATCCCCGGTATTCGGCAGCAACAATAATATAACCCTGGGAAACTAACTCCCTGATAATATGTGTATAATAGGTATTGAAATTTGAATGTACACCTCCATGCGGGAATACCAGAAGGGGATATTTTTTTGCAGGATCAATATTTCGTGGTATGAATATATAGGACCAGAATTTTAGAGGATTACCAGCTCCCTGTGCAGTAGGGTTGGTTTCTTTCCACCTTGGAGGGCCAGTCATATACACCTTATCAATGTATGCAAGATCGCCAACCTTGTTGTACCAGTAAATATCATCGATCTTCTTTTCAAGCAGGTCGAGTCTGTGTCCGAGATTCTCGAAATTGTCGTTGATCCCGCCAATTGCATTCATGAGCTCAGTGTTTCCTGGCTGGGACATAGTCAATGAATGCACCATTAACATCAGGATCAGCATCATTGCTGTTCTTAAGAAATTGTATTTCATAGCTTTAGGGTTTTAATTATATTAGATTGTCTGATTCGATTGATCCGCTGAAGACAAACCGGGCAGCTCCTGTTAAGCAGACTTTTTGAATTAATTTCATGGCTAACTCGAAACTTACAACAAGTTTCCCTCCTCTGGTCTCAACATCTACCTTCTGCATTCCTGTTCCCTTACCCCATCTGCTTGAGATAGCCGATGCAGTGACACCGGTGCCACATGATAGCGTCTCATTTTCAACACCTCTCTCATAGGTCCTCACTTTAATGCCCTTACCGTATGGCTGTACAAAGTTTACATTGGTGCCACCAGGTGAAAAATCATCCGACCATCTTATCTTCTTTCCGGCGGTCACAATATCTACCTTCTCAACATCAGGGACAGCAACTATACAATGTGGTGATCCTGTATTAAGGAAATAGCTTCCTTTTACCTTAACGGGAGGCAAAACATCCTTCAATGATATTGAAATGGAGGATCCGGTAATTAATGCCTTATGCAGACCATCACTGGCAAGAAACAGGGATTCCTTACCTGCAATACCCATCTTTTCAGAAAAGTCCACAGCACATCGTCCACCGTTTCCGCACATTGTGCTCTCACGACCATCTGAATTGAAATATTTCATCTCGAAATCATATTTCGGATGATCGTGGATCAGGATCAGGCCATCGGCACCGATCCCAAGATGCCGGTTGCACATCCTGCTTATTAAATCACTGTCACCCGGAATAAATTCCATTTTACGATTGTCTATGATAATGAAATCGTTACCGGCTCCATGATATTTGTTAAAATTGATTGTCATTTAGTTAAAATGGTGTTAAACCTTACTGAAAAATTGTCAGCAAACTAAAAAAAACTGACATTTCGCAACAAAACAATTTTATATTGGTTATAAATATATATATCTTTTTCAAAGGTATGATTTTTGTATAAGAGTTTACCGGATGTTAAACAATAGTTCTAATAAACATATGATCATGAAAAGAAGAAAAATAGCAGGTACGGTAGCCATAGCACTTTTCAGTGCACTGGTTGCTTTGTTTATCTATACCAGGTTTTTTGACGACCCTGCTGTTATTGTAGAGGTAAATGACAATCAGGGTCTGCCAGTTCAGTTTACCAATAATTATCCTGCGTTCGGGGACGGGATGACAGACTTTGCCGACATGGCTGAGTATGCGGTACACACTGTAGTACATGTCAAAACCAAAAGCATGCAGGAGTTTTCATACCGGAATCCAATTATGGATTATTTCTATGGCGAGCAGGCCCGCCAACCTCGTGAAGTAAGAGGATTTGGGTCGGGTGTGATCATTAATAAGGAGGGTTATATTATCACCAATAATCATGTTATCGAAGATGTTGATAATGTGGAGGTTACACTAAACGATAACCGGACATTCCCGGCTGAGGTAATTGGGCGTGACCCGAGTACTGATATTGCTTTACTAAAAATAGAAACAGAAAATCTGCCATTCCTTAAATATGGTGATTCAGACGAGCTCAGACTCGGAGAATGGGTTCTGGCAATTGGTAATCCATTTAATCTTACTTCAACAGTGACTGCCGGTATTGTAAGTGCAAAAGGCAGAAGTCTCAATTTACTTGATTCACGTTACCGGATTGAGGCATTCATTCAGACTGATGCAGCTTTAAATAGTGGAAACAGCGGAGGAGCCCTTGTTAATACCAGGGGTGAGCTTGTAGGTATTACCACAGCTATAATATCTCCAAGTGGAGCATATGCGGGTAATTCATTTGCTGTTCCGGTGAATATAGTTAAAAAGGTGGTAGACGACCTTATTGAATTTGGAGAGGTGCAGAGAGCAATTATTGGAGTAAATATAACAGACGTTACTTCCGAGATAGCAAAAGCTGAAAAACTAAATCAGGTTAAGGGAGTCTTTATAACAGGCATTAATGAAGGAGGAGCAGCTGAAGAGGCGGGTTTGAAAGAAAAGGATGTAATAGTAAGGATCAATAACAAGAGTACTGATTCTGCCGCTGAGTTGCAGGAAGAGATTGGGAAAAAGCGCCCCGGTGACAAGGTTAATATTGTCGTCCTGCGAAACAACAAGGAACAGGAATATGCCGTTGAACTCAGGAATCTTGAGGGAAATACAAATATTGTACGTGTCGGTGAGGGTGGCGGAATTATCTTTGGTGCACAGCTCGATCCCCTTACAGCGGATGAAAGGAGCCATTACCAGATTGAAAAAGGATTAAAGGTGTCATCTTTGCAGGATGGCAGATTTAAGGATCTTGGTATTGGACGAGGCTGGGTAATCACAGAGGTTAATGGCGAAGAGGTTAATTCTATCAGGGAAATCAGAGATGCTTCCGATAACGGGGAGCGTTTGAGGTCCGTTAAAGGCATTCAGAGCAACGGCACCTATTTTAGTTACCTGTTCAGATAATAAATAGATTCTGTGGTAGTTTACTAAATGAGAGGGCCTTTAGATGGTCCTCTTTTTGGGATTTATTATTTTGCTTATTATTAATATAAAGAGTAACTTTGCGAAAATTTTTCAGGAAACATAATGAGACAACTTAAGATTACCAAGTCCATCACCAACCGGGAAAGTGCATCATTAGACAAGTACCTTCAGGAAATTGGTAAGGAGGAGTTGATAACGGTCGAGGAAGAGGTTGAGTTAGCACAGAGGATTAAGAAAGGGGACAGGACAGCTCTGGAAAAACTTACGAAAGCAAATCTTCGTTTTGTTGTTTCAGTTGCCAAGCAGTACCAGAATCAGGGATTGAGTTTGCCAGACCTGATCAATGAGGGCAACCTCGGACTGATCAAAGCAGCCGAAAAGTTTGACGAAACAAGGGGCTTCAAGTTTATTTCCTATGCAGTGTGGTGGATCCGTCAATCCATCCTGCAAGCTCTTGCAGAACAATCGAGAATAGTCAGGTTACCATTGAACCAGGTTGGTTCACTTAACAAGATCAACAAGGCTTTCTCAAAGTTCGAGCAGGAGAATGAGCGCACTCCCTCGCCAGAAGAGCTGGCTGAAGTACTTCAGCTTCCCAAGGAAAAGGTTACCGATACCCTAAAGGTTTCAGGTCGCCATGTATCCGTTGATGCTCCATTTATTGAGGGGGAAGACAACAGTTTGTTAGATGTACTTCCGAACAATGATTCTCCAATAGCAGATAAGTCACTGATTAATGAGTCGCTGGCCCGCGAGATTGAGAGAGCCCTGACTACCCTTACTGAAAGGGAGAGGGATATAATTAGATTTTTCTTCGGGATCGGATCACAGGAGATGACACTGGAAGAGATTGGTGAGAAATTCGGACTTACGCGTGAGCGTGTAAGGCAGATCAAGGAAAAGGCCATTCGCCGTTTGCGGCATACCTCAAGGAGTAAGTTATTAAGATCTTATCTTGGATAGATACGGGAAGGGGCTGTATCAAAAGTCATAAGATAATTGTTTATGCATTACACTTCAATCTATAAATAGCTATTTATTAATATGTTGGGATTTTGTGATTGACTTTTAAAACATAAAAATTGACTAATTTTTATGTTTTGACACACCCCCTTTTTGTGTACATGGGAAGAATTTGCCAGCTCCGGAGGCCAACGACCAGAAAATCAAGACAAATAATTACCGGTAAACATAATGCACTCTTAATCATTAATATAATTGCATTCTGTTTACTGAAATGAACTTAAAAATAACAAGATATGACAACAACTAATCTGGAAAAGCGTGAGCTGGGAAAAACCGGTATCAAGATCACCCCGATTGGCCTTGGAGCAATGCAGTTCTCGGGTGGAAGCATGGGTAAAATGATGTTTGAAGACATCGATCAGGAGAGAATGAACAGTATTGTTAAAGCGGCGCTCGACGGAGGTATCAGCTGGTTTGATACAGCTGAGATGTATGGCAGGGGACGGTCAGAAGCCGGCCTGTCTAATGCCCTTCAGTCGGCCGGTATTGCTGATAAGGAGGTGGGGATCGCTACAAAATGGTTCCCGGTGCTGCGCTCTTCAAGGAATATACAGGTAACGATCAATGATCGTATAAAATTTCTATATCCGTATTCCATTGATCTCTATCAGGTACATAATCCCATGTCCTTTTCAACACCTGAAGATGAAATGAATGCTATGGCTGACCTGGTTGAGAAGGGTTTGATCAGATCGGTTGGCGTTTGCAATTTCAGTGCCTTATACATGCGCCGGGCTCATAAAGCTTTGGAAATGAGGGGTCTCACTCTTGCATCAAACCAGGTACAGTACAGCCTTCTTAATCGTAAGATAGAATCTTCAGGTGTTCTTGAAACAGCAAAAGAGATTGGAATAACAATAATTGCCTGGTCGCCGTTAGCATCCGGCCTGCTATCGGGAAAATTTCACAAAGATCCTGGATTACTGGCCAGAACCCCTTTTGGCCGCAGGATGATGCTCAAGCGTAAAGTTTCACGCAGTTTTGATCTTGTTAGGCTGCTGGACCAGATAGCTGAGAAATATAATGTTACCACATCACAGGTGGCCCTTAACTGGCTGATTAATTCTAATGGAGATACTGTGGTTGCCATTCCTGGTGCATCAAAGGTACATCATGCTGAAGAGGCCGCGGGTGTTATGAAGTTCAGGCTTTCGGATGATGATATGAAGTCGATAGACAGAGCTTCCAGGGACTTCCTGTAAGCGTTGCGTGTTGACATTGACTAACCCAGCTCGTCTTTTGCCAATCTGAGGATTATTATCCCTTAAATAAATATTGAGACTGTTGCAAGGAGAAGCCCTACTCTCACGACCATCCATTCACATCTCAGGTCAGGTTCATTATTATGAAACGGGCATGAAAATTATTAGTATTATCTATACAAACAAGTATGATAATAATTTTCATCGCGAGTTACATCAGACCATTGAAAAACTAAATTATTAACTGATGAATAATATCTGTTAGTGCCGGTACTGACAGGAACAGCACTATCAGTGTTATGGCACTCAGCGAAACCGAAATGCAGCTAATTATTTTATGTGATCTCATATAAGAAATATTTTGATTACTGCTGTAAATATATCTCAACAATAAAACGTCCTGTGATTCATTATATATTATAGCTGGGAGATCAAGTACAGAATGTATCAATGGGTAAGGTTGACAGTAAAGGTTACCTGGTAGCTGTAATTCTATTTTGGACTGAAAAAGATGTTTATCGTTTGTTAAAGTGATTATTAAATATACTTCGGAAGTATTAATTCGATAACTTGGTCTGATTGTATCATTCAGAATATTTATTTAAATCAAACTAACTATGAAGTATCTAATAATTGCATTATTGTCACTTATTGCCAGCCAGGTATCCGGACAGACAAAGCAGGATACTCTGGGTATAGAGAAGGCTGCCCTCGATTATGTTGAGGGGTGGGCTTCCGGTGATATTGAGAGGGTCAAAAGCGCCGTTTCACCTGAACTTGCAAAAAGGCGTTTTGTGAATGCTGCACCCGGAGTCACATATTTACAGGATATGAGTGCCTCACTGCTTGCTGTAGCTGCAATGAGTAATCAAAATGGTGTAGGAATGAAGGATTTTACCCCTGACGATATGCTTGTACAGGAAGTAATAATATTTGATATCGATGGCACCAATGCCAGTGCAAAGACCTGGAATAAGAAATATGGTTTCTTTGATTATATACACCTGGCAAAAAGCGACGGCAAATGGATCATTGTGAATGTCCTTTGGGATATGAATAGTCAATGATATATTTTATATAACTATTAATCACCTTCAAACAGGAACACCTCCTCGATAGAGGATTCGAATACCTTTGCTATATCGTAAGCCAGTTTAAGGGAGGGGTTATATTTTCCCTTCTCAAGGAAGACGATGGTCTCCCTTCTTACATTAACCTTCAGTGCAAGATCACCTTGAGTAAGATCATATCTTGCCCGGAATTCCTTTATCCTATTTTTCATCGGGAATCCCGGTTAAGCGGTAATATATGTAGCAGATTCCATAAATTACGGCAGAACCGAGTATGCCAGCTCCCAGCATTGTTTCAACCACCTTGAAATAAGAATTGAAAACAAAGATAAAGAGTCAGAGGTATAAAGACAGATGGAATGCCTGGCTGCCCGCTAACACTTTTATTTTCAAGGTCAATTCATCTTCGGGAGGGATATTATTTCTGATCTCCCTTCTTTTCTTAAGGGCTCTTATTATATACACTGCCAGTCCTGTCAGTATCAATACCGAAGCGACTAATATTTTAATAGTTACCTCTGGCTCATGTCTTGTGAACCATATTATTACACCTCCAATAATTACTACGATTAATGCTCCGATAAACTCGGATAGATTTTTTTCTGAATCCTATGGTAAACAGTAATTTCCATAATTTTTATTAGATTTGTCTATAACATACTATAACAGATAATATAGATTTCGTATGTCTTGTTTTAATTTTCGCTAGATAAATCACACGGTTAGCATCTATTATAAAACTTATCGTTAATGAAGCTAAAACTCGGTATTCACGGTAAACTTATGACCGTGGTGATTATTCCGCTTACTATCATCTCCGGTGCAGTAATAATGTATGTTACCATGAATAACCGGATAACGTCACTTGAAGATGCACAAGAGCTTGCGGATGTGTCTGCCCGTGAATATGCAAATATGATTGAGGCAGATCTCAACTACGAAGTAGGTCTAATGCAGACTGCGTCATTTCTTATGGATGATTGCTCTTCGAGGCCTTTCCCGGAGTTGGAAGGTATATTTTCAGAACTCCTTCCTAGCATACTCAGAAAAAAAACGCAATTCCTGGCAACATGGATATACTGGGAACTCAAAGCGATTAACAGCGATTATAATAAAGATCATGGAAGGGTAAGGTTCACATATGTAAACTTCAATGAGGAAATTATGCTTGTAAGGGATACCCTTGACCTTGATGGCGATGATACCTCTGGAATCTATTACATGTATAAAAAATCCAAAAGGAATAATATTACAAATCCATACTGGGATAATTACGGGGGTGAAAAAGATATTCTAATGGCCAGTATTAGCATTCCAATTCTAGACCTGAATGGATTTTTTTGCGGAATTATTGGAGCTGATATAATGATGGAGAGGTTTAATCTGATGATCGATAACATTAAACCTTTTAAAGGGTATGCATTTTTACTTTCAAATGACGGAACTATTATAGCCCATCCCGACAGGGAACTAATAGGGAAATCTTTTTACGATGAAAACAGGGAAGAAGAGGAGAGAATAAATATTTCTGACAAAGTTACCGGTGGTGAAGCATTCAGGTTCATAACAAATATTACGTGGGATGGCAGGGATAAGTATGTCTCCTTTGCTCCTGTAAATATTGCGGAGATAGACGAACCATGGTCGCTTGGGATAGTAGTGCCTATTGAACAGATTACAATGAGAGCTGACCATAATTTTATTGTTTCGTTAATTATGGGTATCTCAGGCATAGTTTTTATCGCAGTATTAGTATGGATATTATCAGGTTACTTTACCCGCCCGCTGTTAAAAACAACAGAAGTTCTTAATAAATTATCAACGGGCGATCTTTCTGATATCAGACCTATCTCCTTCAAATCATCTTATGAGATTGGCCAGATGTCAACGGCTTTGAACACTCTTATGGTTAACCTGCGCAAGATAGTCGGTTTTGCCATTGAAATCGGTAAAGGAAACCTCAAAACCCGGTTCAAACCTCTAAGTAAAAACGATTTCCTTGGTAACGCTCTGATTAAGATGCAGTCTGACCTTGTTGCTTCAAATGAAAAACTGGCAGAATCAATCGGGAAAGCAATTGCAGCCACCAATGCCAAATCGCTCTTTCTTGCCAACATGTCTCATGAGATACGGACTCCCATGAACGGAATTATAGGGATGACGGATATTTTGAAGGAATCAGGTCTCAATGATGAACAAATTGATTACCTGAATATTATAGAGATATCTGGTAATAATCTGCTTGCAATCATCAATGATATACTCGACTTTTCTAAAATCGAATCAGGACAGATTGAGCTGGAGAACATCGAATTCAACTTCAGGAAAGTGATAGATGAGGTTTCAAGACTATTGGGTGACAAGGCGCATCGAAAAGGAATCTACCTCAAAACAATAATTGATGAACAAATACCTGAAATAATCTTTGGAGATCCCGTAAGAATAAAACAGGTACTTTTTAATCTGGTTAACAACGGTATCAAATTCACAACAAATGGAGGTGTTTCCCTATCAGTATCTTTATCAGATAGTGACCAATTATCTATAGCCCTGATGTTCAAAGTAACCGATACAGGGATCGGGATCTCCGAAAAAGGTATGACCAAACTTTTCAAGTCGTTCTCTCAAACTGATATTTCCACAACACGTGAATATGGGGGCACTGGTTTGGGGCTTGCAATTTCAAAAAGACTGGTTGACCTTATGCAAGGGAAGATCGGAGTTGAAAGCGAGGTTGGCAGAGGGAGTACATTCTGGTTTTCTGCCAGTTTTAAAGCAGATATTTCGATAAAGCAAGAATCTGTACCAAAATCTGATACAAAGGGCGCTCCTAAAACTAATAAGCTATCTGTTTTACTCGCTGAGGATAATGTAATTAACCTTAAGGTTACATCACTGATTCTTATTAGGCTTGGACACGATATTGAAGTTGCGGAAAATGGAAAAATAGCTATTGAAAAATTTGCGGGAAAAAGATTTGATGTTATCCTTATGGATATACAGATGCCCCTGATGGATGGGATTGAGGCTACGAGGGAGATCAGAATGATCGAGTCTAAGAACAAAACAAATACCAGAATTCCTATAATAGCTGTTACTGCTAACGCCATTAGTGGAGACAGGGACCGTTTCCTTGAGGCAGGGATGGATAATTATATTTCTAAACCCTTTAAGCCAGACGAGCTTGAAGGCATTTTACAAAGCACGGTAATATCTGTTAGTAGTAATAGTCCTAAGACATAACTCTCTCAAAACCTGTCACAGAAGAACATATGAAGAGGCTCAAATGGACTGGCAAAGCAATACTGATAGTAGAAGATTCTGATGTAGTTGTTATCTATTATGGGATAGCATTAAAGACAACAGGGGCGACTATAATTACTACTATGGATGGAGATGAAGCCGTTGAAATATGCCGGGAAAGAGATATCGATATTATTCTGATGGATCTGTATCTTCCCTCGTCCAATGGATTCGATACAACCAGGCGTATAAGGGAATTCAACCAGGATGTTCCGATTATCGCACACACTTCTTATAATGATGACGAGGAAATGGTAAAAAGCCTTGCCGCAGGATGTACCGAATTTATCCCTAAACCTCTCCGGCTTAAAGAATTCTATTCCGTGCTCAGCAAATATTTGGACAAATCCTGAATCTGTAAAACTTCAAAAACACTGTTATCTGCCTGGTATTTGTTAATCAACTAAAACCCCTGCCCCTGGTTCTAATAATTATGATAATTATTTCAACCTTTATTATCTCATTTATACTTTAATATTTCAGGTTATATATAGATAACTCATCTTCCTCAACCATCATATAGCTCTTATCCATTTTCTGATTATAGGTATTCTATTTCCCCTGCAGCCATGTTAGTTTGGATTTTTACCTTATCTCCAGTAAGATCATATCGTAAGATCCAATAATGTTTGAGCTGGTCTGACCTGCTATCAGAATCTTTCCGTCTCTGGTAACATGAACAGCACTTCCCCAATCGGAACCATAATCAGTACCAATGGTCTTTTGATATATAATTTCTCCCTTGCTGTTAATCTTTGCATAAAAAATTTCATTATCCTGTTCTATCGATTTTGAAACGCCACAAAATATAAAACCACCATCCTGATTTTCTGCTATGGAATAACCGTAATCGTAAAAAGTACTGTTGCCCGGATTTTGCTCCCAGATTATGTTTCCCTCTCCATCCGTCTTAACCACGAATGCATTCATTATATCTTTTAAATTCGAATAGCCTACAAGTATGAATCCTTTATCACTTGTGCTTTTGACCTGATAACACCAATCGGTAGAAGTGGAACTTGCTTCAGGCAGGTTACTCGTCATTTGACCGCCTATCGATCTTGACCAGAGCTCATTCCCTTCCTTATCTACTTTAATAAGATACATATCGCTATTCCCTCCTCCGAAAGTTCCGGTAGTAGCTCCTATTATGAAATTACCATCATCAGTCGGAAAAACTGAATTAGCCGTTTCGAATCTTTTCCCACCATATGTCTTGGACCATATTTCATTTCCATCCTTATCTATCTCAATAAGACATACATCCTCTTCACCTGCTCCTGCAGAATGAGTCAACCCGCAAATTAAAAATCCTTCCCCTTTTATACAGGAGCAATAACCAATATCCCAGCTTTCACCTCCAAATGTCTTTGACCAGATTTCATTACCATTGTAATCTGTTCTAATTACGTAAATATCTTTTGATCCTGCGCCGAATGATGTTGTATACCCGACAAATAAATAACCGTTATCCAGAACAGTACAGCTATACCCATACTCTGTTCCTTCACCTCCAAATATTTTTGACCATTCCAATTTTCCGGTCGAATCGGTTTTGACAACCAGTATATCCGCATCACCGGTTCCATGGGAAAAGGTATAGCCAGTTAATATATAACCGCCATCTTTTGTTCCGGCAATGGATTTTGCACCATCAGCTCCGAAACCACCGATTACACTTACCCATCTGGCATCGTTTCCGGTAAACTCCATGGGAAATGAAAAAATGAATTTATCATCTGACAAATTCTGATGTGCTCCGCGTTTACCTCTCTCTTCGATCATTGTCGCCATAGCCATTACAACGAGATTGTTATAGTATTGATCTCTCGATCCGGTCATTATACTGCCCTGAATTTCAGGAGGTGAATCATTTCCGAGAAAAATTGCACCGGCTTTTTCATATTCTGTTTTGAACGAAGGCTGACCTGTAATCTTTTTTCCTCTTATTACATCCGCGGCAGCTAAAACACGTGCACCGGAACATATTGTTGAAACAGGTACATCTTTTTGAACGGCTTCTCTGATAATTTTCATTGCCCTCTTATTATCCATCAATTCACGGAACGGATCTGGTTGGTAATATGAAGTCGCAGGCATAATAGCCAATGCATCGAAATAATCGATGTTGACTATTTTGTCAAATTTAATATCTGGCACAACCGGAGGAAACTTAAACGGATCACTGAAAAAATCACAACCGGTTATTGAGTCGCTAAGGCCGGCAATTGTAACATTCCATCCATATTGCTCAAATACATCTCTGTTAAGAAAATAATTTGCGCCAAATTTATTATCCAGCAGTACCAAAAGATTGATTCCCTTGAGGCGGAACTGTTCATCTATCCAGCTTTTAAGCGTCTGGTCAATTTCTATTAATGCATTCCAATGCTGGTAGCCTGCAAATAGATCATATCTTGCTGTCACCAGATCATTTAATTTTCTTATTCTTTTCTCATCGGGTATTTCCGAATACAGGTTGAGCGGATAATTGTATTTTACAGATAACTCACAGATTTCATCTTTCTTCATTTGTGATAAAATCGTCCCGGCAAGGATCGCCTGATGAACGAAAACTGAATACCCGGAATTTTTCTTATAGAGCTTCAAATATGCCGGCTGCATATATAATTTAGAAAAATTATCCCGCCATGATTTTAGAATGCCTCTCTCAGGTCTCACAACTAAATGGCCGGCATTGAAATAAGGTCGCATGTCGATATCTTCAACATTTGGTTTCATCCGAAATATACTCTCCGGCGCAACGTTACAATCTTTATAAATTTCGGACCAGAACTCATTGAGTGGTTCATCATATACACTGCCGACATTTATGTGGTGAACGGGTCGGTATCCCAGATTTTTTCCCTTTGGCAAAACAAACTCTTCCGGTTCATTGATTACCATATTATCAGGATCTATCCATGCAAGAAATGTACATTTTCCCGATGTTAATTTTTCCGCTTCGGCTGCTGCAAAAGGCTTGGCAGCCAGAGGGAAACGGGCAGCTCTTTCATCAATGTTGAAGGGGAATAATTCAACACCCAGCCCGATTAATCTCCTTCGGTTTGCCGCGGAAAGATCTTCAACATTGTTCGGAATAAAGACCCATATCGGATTCGATTTAAATCTTCCGCCAAATTTTCTGATACTCCTTGCCCAGATCAGAGATTCAACCTCTTTCTGCCCCGGGATGACAATTGATGCAAATATCACATTAACAGGTTTCTCCTTATTTCCCGTCTCAATATTCCTGCAAAAGGATTTACCTGGTGAAATGAAATAGAAAACAGTAAGGGAAATAATAAATAAACACTTGAACGTTTTCATTTTGGATTCTCTTTTTTTGGTTTCAGATGGAAATTAACAGAGCCGAAAGCTTATTAGTTTCATATTAGCAGTCTCAATTTCATACGGAACTCAACTTCATCCTTAAGCGGGAATTTGGGTGGTGAAATATAATACATTTCGACCGTATAGCATATTATGGGATTTAACCCCGGATGAGTTCAATGAAAAAGAACAAATAAAACCCGGAATCTCTTCTTCAGAATGTAGCTATTCCGGCCCCTGTAAAAAATAAAAGCCAGGATATGATCTGACAACAGAATCCGGTTGTACACCTCGAAAAAGCTGGTACTCTTGTAAACCTTCCACTGATAAATGAATATAAGCCAAAGGTATTTCAACGATGAAGTTACTGTATGGAAGGGTTAATCTTATTGGACTTAGACCGCTTCCTGTACAGGTTCCACCAGTCTCTTCACCAATAAATATGGCATCTGACTTTGCTCTAAGTATTGCAGCAAACATAGTTGCAGCTGAAAATGTAGTGGGGTCGATCAATACTTTGACCGTGACTGACTTGCCAGGATTAAATCTGTTTGGTTTTCGGGCCCTTAGTTCACGATGAAATGTATAATATCTTTTTGCTCCCCTTTTTTGAGTGATAATTTTTCGAAACCGGTAGAATGGATCTTTTATTATGTATTTATCGAATGTAATCCTGCTTGTGTTATTTAGCTCAACCGAATTAAAAAATGTAAATGTTGAATCAATAATAAATGACGCAAGATATCCTGCCATATGAACGCTTCCGCCTCTATTCCCTCGAATATCGATGATAATCTCTTTGCCGCTCTTATTCTTTACTTCCCTGAAAAAATCTTTAATGTATGATCTATAATTGATATTGTTTGATTTCAGTTCTTTTGTATAGAAGGTTGGAAGTCTGATATAATATGATCCATTTTCGGTCATTCCAGTCTCAATTTCTTCCTTTGGCCCATTCATTTGTTTCATTATCTCCTTACGATTTATTGCTTTCACAATTAGGTTTTGAATATCTCCTGAACCTGATCCGAGTTCCAGAATATATTGCGGTTTGCAGGGATAGAACTTATTGTACAGAATATGGAATTCCGACTGTAAGTTGAAAAGCTTTGAGACTTCATTATTCCCATCTGTTGATATTTTGTTTCTTAAAACACTCATTATCTCTGAGACAGGGGTACTATCGATCCCAAGAATCTCTCTGTATTCCTGTTGAACATTTATGCTGCTGTCGAGCCAACTCGATATATAAAGTTTATTATTTCTTTCAGTTACTGATATTGGAATATAATTTTCACATAACATACCAGGTGCATAAACAACAGTATGGCCACATCTTATTAAACCGCATATCTCACTATAATAGGACATACTCTGCTGAAGTGTATGGTTATCAGATCTTTCGATAACCGATCGCAAACTGTCAAATTTGAAGTTAATATCTGAAATGCTACGGAATAAAGTATAACCAGGGTGCAATTCCTGTAGGGTTGTTTGCAGTATGTTTAGTTCTTCAATAACATCTTCCTTCGATAAGTTCTGAGAGAAGTTATCAACGGAATAAATAAAACAAAAAAATAAGATACAAACTAAGTACTTAAAATACATATAATAACAAATTTGATATATAAATACTATACCTGCATTTTCACATAACAGGTAGATCTTTTCGCAATACTTCAGACCTGGTAGAATAACTATCTAAATCTTAAATAATCTGCTATCAAAAATCAATCTTTTAACTGGTCTGAATGTTTTATATACTCCTGAATGAATAGGAATACTGGAAATAAAACACTCAAAATAACTTGAGTCGATACAGAAATTGCCTGATCATCTGCTAAAATGCAAAGAAGCCTGAAAATAAGGAAAAGTATAATACCCAGGGTTACATTGGATAATGCACTAAAGATAAAATAAACTTGCTTTTTCATTTTTTTAATGTTTTAGTGATACATAGTGGGTGGATTTACAGCTGTTTTTTTGTATTGGCAATAAGTGATTTATTTGTCGTATTTACTCTTAATAAAGGATTACCCTGTCAACGGTTTATGATAACAATAATTCTGAAGTCTAATTCTTGGATAATCGTTGGAATATGTAAATATAATCTTCAGGGAGAAGGCAATCTTCTATTCTTGTCAGTTTAAACCCGGCATCTTCTGTCATTTTTATCACCTCCTCCTTTCTAATCAGGTAATCCCATCCATACCTGACAACATCAGGATCTCCATCAATTATTACAAGGAATCCCCCATGTTTTATGTATTTATCAAGGCACCTCATCCAAATATCTGGTTTCTTCATGCAGTGAAGGACATGTCTCATAAACACGATATCGAGGTTGTTCACCGGAAATTTTGCATCAGTTGTTTTACCTTTCACTACCGTAACATTCTGTATATCTTCGCGTTTACAATAATTTCTAATTTTTCGTATTAATTCTGGCTTTATTTCATTGGCATAAATATGGCCAGATAGTCCAACAAAATCTGACATTAAAAATGAATAGTAGCCTTCTCCTGCACCCACTTCACCGACTACCATACCTTCCTCTAAGCCAATGATTTCTAAAACCCTATAAGGATTTTCCTGTCCATAACAAATTCCTGTGCACAATATTATTACAGGTAGATTATAGAGATTTTTAGGCAATTTTAATTTAAACATCACAGTTCTACTTATATATATTTCCCTCTAATTCAAATGGGAGACACAACTATGACTTAAGATTTTATCTATTTAAAATAATCTGAAAAACGAAAAATAACGTGGAACTTTACTACGATAATCTTCGTACGATTTCCCGAAAACTTTCTTAAGATTCTCTTCCTCTGTGATTACCATCATGTGAGCTAAGGCTAAATAGACTAATATCCATGGAATGGTATACCAAGATGGCCAAAGAGCTGCAAATCCAACTAAAAGAAGACAATAAAAAACTACTTGGGGATTTCTTGATAATCTGTAAATTCCTGATATTTTCAATTCATTCAATTTTACTCCCATAAGTTTTAAATAACCAAGAGAGCACATTGAGACAATTAGAAATATCAAGGATACACACAGGAGTGACAATGCAAAAACTTTCAATGGGCCATTTATTGAAACTGGAGGTATATGAAGCCATTTCACCGGCAGGAAAAAATATGCAAGATTTCCATGAAGAAAAAAAACAATTACTTGCAAAGTTGTCGTTGTCCAGTTCAGACGTCCTTTCTTCTTGTAATCCCGTCTCACAATAATCCTAAAAACTGAATAGCCTGAAAGAATTACAATAAAACATGCAACAAAAAAAATCAAAAATTCCATATTACTTAATTTTATATAATAATACATTCCGTCTAAGAAAAATAAGTTCGATTCTCTCAACTGCACCAGAATTATTCCTATAAAATCTAATTGTCCAGGGATCCTGATCACAATAAAATAAATCTTCTCCAATTGGATATAATTCATTAAGACTATTATCATCCAGAATTATGATATTATCCTCTCTATAAATCTCAATTCCAATTTCTACCGGGTCTCCATTTAATGTATACCTTCCAATATAGTCTTCCAGCAGGCCAGGATCTTGCTTGATTGGGGCTGGTCTGCAAAAATCATATTCCATTGGAGTTCTGCCCTCTTTATCTATAGCACTCCAAGACACTCCTTTACCGATGAGGAGCTCATATAAATGTTTATGACCACATTTTGCAGCAAGATGTAACGCATTCCAACCTTCATTTGTTACTTCATCAGGGCTGGCACCTTTTTCTATCAATAGAGAAACGACCCCTTTACAGCCACGTTGAACGGCTCTCAGTAATGGGGTGTATCCGCCATAAATATCTCTTACTTTTAGACATTCATTTCCTCCATGTGTTAATAATAATTCAACGATATCTGGCCTATCATAGTAGCATGAACAATGAACAGGGGTATCATTAATTTTAGTGATTATATTTACTTCAGCTCCACATTCAAGAAGATATTGTAATACATCCCATTGTGCATATGCAGCAGAGTAACCGAGTGGAGTATAACCAATATTGTCGGTTGCATTAAGAAGACTCAAGTTTTTAAGAAGGATTGATTTAACCTTCTCCAGATTACCTTTTTTTACGGCATCATGAATCTCTCCTGCCCTGCCTGTTATATTCAATAAAAACAATAGCAGGACTAAACTGTACATGCGCAGGTAAGAAACAAACACTAAAGATTTAGTAAGATCATTCGTTTTCATCTTTTTTCCCCTTGGACATAATCTGAGTGGAATTTATTAATGAAAAAAAGCCATCCCGATAGATTTTACTTAATGGCAGCCTTTGTTCCTTGATTATGACTGTTTTTGATTCCACAGCTTCTATACTACTCAAATGAACAATATATGACCGATGTATTCGGATGAACCTGTTTGCAGGAAGTAGTTTCAGCATTTCCCGGAAAGTCATCAAGGTCATAATTCTTCCTTTATCTGTATGAATACGGAGATAGTCTTTCATACCTTCAATAAAATATATACTGTTAAAATCTATTCTCCTGTGGCGGCCTTCGGTCCGGATAAACATAAAATCATCGTCTGAAGAATAATTATCTGCTTTTGTTACCAACCTGCCATTACTATTTATATTTTGTCTCTTCAATCTGTCCTGGACTTTCAAGACTGCCTTGAGAAACCTGTCAAATGAAATTGGCTTTAGAAGATAGTCCACTATATCGAGATCAAAACCTTGCACACCATATTCCTCATACGCAGTGGTAAAAACAATCATTGGCTTATGGTGCATGACTTCAATAAACTGTATACCGGTTATTTCAGGCATCATTATATCAAGGAAAATAACATCAACCTGATTGTTATGAAGCCACTCCAACACTTTTATACCACTCTCAAACAAACCTTCAAGCTTAAGGAAAGGTATGCGCTCAGTATAGTCCCGGATCAATTCGAGAGCCAACGGTTCATCATCAACTGCAATACAACGTATCATATTAATCAAGCTTAAGTTCAAGGTATGCAAGATATTCGCTTTTGCGCTCTGTAATCTTAAGGTTATACTTATTCTTATA
>DATKZO010000030.1:0-72751 GCA_035527935.1 Bacteroidales bacterium | reverse complement strand
CTATACTTAACTCTTAAAAACAACCAGAAAACATGGAAACGCCGTGCCAGAAACTGGCCGAAAATATTATCAACTTTAAGAAGAGAATTTGATGACAGAATTAATCAATATCTTTGATGACACACTTTTCAGGACACTCTCCATCTGTTCACCAATCCACTAAGATACTCAATTGAACCCCGTTCTATGCAGCTAAGGAACAAAACGATTTGAACATACTTTTCTCTTGAGTGATCAGCTGATTCTTCTTGATCATATGGACTATCTCTATCCCTGTTAAGGTTCTTCTTGCTGACTCAGAATCCTTAAATCCTAAGCCCTGTTGTATGCGCCATTTGATAAACCGATGATCCTGTTCTACAATATTATCCAAGTATTTACATTGTCTGATTTCAATATTGGTAAATGATCTTTTGTTATATAATTTGATCGCACTTTTGTTTGAACCACTTTTATCTATGTTAATTAACTCTGGCTTGCCGTTGTTTTCTATCGCCTTAATTAGAAATGACTGAGCACTCATGCGCTGTCTACGCCTTGTTAGAAGAAAATCTATCGTATGCCCATCCTTATCTACAGCTCGATATAAATAGCGCCAGACTCCCTTAACTTTTATATACGTTTCATCCATCCTCCATCTCTTCCCCACTACCTTCTTTCTCTTTCGCATCTGGATTTCTATTTCAGGCATGAACTTATAAACCCATCTCCGGATAGTGGCATGATCAACTTCTACACCCCGTATCTTCATTATCTCCTCGACATCCCGATAGCTTAATGAAAACCTTAACTTGAAATATACTGCTTGTATGATAATTGATTTTGGGAAGCAATGACCTTTTGTATCCATTAATACCGTGTTTAGTTTTGCTCTAAACTAAGAAATTAATAGTTTACTTCTATAGATGCGACAGAACCATTTGGACTGTATCCCTGTCCAGAGAAAAGCTTCTGAACCCTTTTCGGGGTAGCAGGATTACTTCATGATCCGTGGTGGGTGTATCCAAACATAAAAAGACCTCCTTTCAGTCGGTTTTCATTGTCAGTCAGTCTCTTACAAACACTTGTGTTTGACGATCCTTTTTTCCAATAAAAGACCCGGCACTTTTTTGTGCCGGGTCTTTTTATGTTTGTCGGGGTAGCAGGATTACTTGTCGTTTCACTCCTCATGATCCTGATCAGGTGTTGATTCAAACAAAAAGGACCACTGGCGTGGTATTCTTTTTCCTCTCCGCTTGCTTTTGAAAACAGGTTTTCAACGCTGCGCGAAAACGAAAAAGACCAACAATCTTCGATTGCTGATCCTTTTTGTTTGTCGGGGTAGCAGGATTCGAACCTGCGACCCCCTGCTCCCAAAGCAGGTGCGCTAACCGGACTGCGCTATACCCCGAAAATCGTTCTTCTCTACGTACTTAATCACAAGCTCCCTTTTCTTCATACTTTTCAGCAGGTGCTCAACTTTAATTGCATCTTTTCTTGTCTCAAATTCCTGCCAAAATTTTAATTTCCATGGCCTTCCATATCTTGTTGAAACATTCCTGCCTGAATTATGCTTCTTCAATCGTGCTTCCAAATTTTCAGTCTGGCCAATATAATACTTATTATTCCTTTCCGATACCAGTATATATACAAAGTTCATCTTTCGTACTTGTGCGCTAATCCCGAAAAACACATTCCTCCGATGGAGGATTGATGTTTTTCGAGGATCCTCGATAAATCTGCCTTTGCCTGCAGCGCAGGCGATTTATCGGGACCGGACTGCGCTATACCCCGAGCTGACCGTTGAAGTTTTCTTTGACCTCCGAAGTTTTAACGAGGGCGGTAAAAGGCGGTGCAAAAATAATAAAGGTTTCTTAAAATCCAATTATGCTTAAGAGATAATGTTAGCTCGTATAGGTCTTATTTTTATAGATGAAGGGTAAAATCCAGGGTGTCAGCCCTCAGGAACCCCTACAGGGTTTGAATATCCAATAAATAGCAACTACTAATAAAATTTAGTGTTTTTTGTATCCATTCTGTATCTTTAATGGAAATTAGCCTTTTTAAATTAATTAACTCAGCGTTGATGTCATGAAGAAACTGAACATCCTGGTCATACTGGTCATGTTCCCGATCTGCCTGCCGGGGCAGAACGAATGGGAAGAGGTTTTTCTTCGCTTCTACAATTCAGATTACGGTCCCAGATTATACTGTGTTATGTCAGAGCTTGATCCTGTTGATCCTTTCGAAGGATTGAGCCGGTATGGTGGTCAGAATATGTTTGATAATAATCCTGCTACTGCATGGGTCGAAGGTGAAAAGGGGTATGGCAAGGGAATCTCTTTGTATGTCAGTGCAGGGGAGGAGATCATTGAATCAATGAGCGTGCGCAATGGCTATCAGAAATCAAATGATCTCTTTACGAAAAACAGCAGGGTGAAAAATATAAGGATCAGTATTATGGCAGGTTTTTTTATTGAGGGACAGGTTACTGAATTTGAGTCGGTCTACCATGCCAGACAAATAGGCGAAAGCAAAATGATAATACTGGCCGATGTTAATGATGAACAAAACATTAAACTACCATGGAAGTATAGTGAAATAGAGGAGGCAAAGGAGATTGCACTTGAAGACTTCCGGAATGATTTCAGGGTGTACCTTGAACGCGCCAGGGAGATGTGCCCCACCTGTCCCCCAGGCCCTGATTTCAAATTTATCCTGAAACTTGAGATAGTGGATGTATACCCGGGCTCAGCATGGGATGATACATGTATTTCGGAGCTCATAGCCATCACTGCCAAACCTGACAGAGATGATATACCCGCTGGAGATAAAATTGAGGAGGTGTATGAGGATCCGGAAACGGGAAAAATATTTGTTGATACTGATGCCAGAAAGGGTATTGTACTAGTTGATGAGAAGGAGGTGGCAGAAGCAAAAGAGCTCAACGAAGATGAACATCTTTCAATCACTTTAATGGATGTCAGCCCTGAAAAGGAATGGGCTCAGGTTGATTTTATGCTCAGTCATGAGGGAGCAGGACGAGTGGAAGAATACTCTGTGTTGTATCATGTCAGGTCACTTACCAGAGTGAACACCTCAATCCTCAAGACCATGTATGGTATGTATGGTTTTACCAGGAAGGGCAAAAAGATTTATCTTGATACAGCCGACGGTCTGGTAGACCTTGAGGAGATACTGGCAAAGATCAAAAATCAGTAAAATTCCACTTGCCCCTGAAGGGCCGTGTAAGGAGGCTGTTCGCATCATCATCATCAATAAATCTCTCATGAGCGGGTGACCAATGTAATGGTCGTTCGAGGTCATAGGCAATATTGATAATATTGCATAAAGATGCTGTCCTGTGCCCTGTTTCAACATCTGACACCGGTCTGGTTCTGTTCCTGATAGCATCAATCCAGTCCTGGTAATGGTTTTCGCTGTGGTAAAGCGGTTTATCTCCATGACCCAATTCCCTTTTTGTAAGTCCGTTCATGTCAGACCTGTAAAACTCGCGGCTTACCTCAATCTTTCCTTCGGTTCCAATGAACTGTAATGCATTGAATTCACCCCAGTCTTTATGGTACATCTCAGTACCATTGGCATAGATCATCTTCATGCCTCTCTTGGCATTTGGTCCGGGCGCAATAAACTCAACAGGTCCTGACCTGTCCGTTCCGAGCGACCATTGAGCAATGTCAAACATATGGGCACCCCAGTCGGTTATATATCCGCCACCAAAACCGCGGTACTCCCTCCAGAGTGCCCACCTGGTATCTTCAATCGGCGGAGCCAGATCGGGGTGATAGCTTCTGTAAAGTGATGGTCCCACCCAAAGATCCCAGTTGAGCCAATCCGGAGTCTCAACAGGTGGTAACTCGCATGCCCTGTGCGGATCTCCCACACTTACATTGATAGTCTTTATATTACCCAGATAACCATTACTTACCATTTCGCATGCATGCCTGAAATCTCTCCATGAACGCTGCATATTACCTGTCTGGAAAACACGGTCATACTTCCTTGCAGCAGATACCATAGCCCTCCCTTCCGCGACCGTTAGCGCCAGGGGTTTCTCGCAGTAAATATCCTTGCCTGCTTTAGCTGCATCAATAGCTATCATTGCATGCCAGTGGTCGGGTGTGACAATCACAACCGCATCAATATCCTTCCTGTCAAGCAACTCCCTGTAATTCTCATATGTGTCAACATTCTGGTTACCACCATTAAGTTTTTTTGAATTGGCCTTCTCAGCCGCATCCTTAAACCTTCTCAGTTTTATCTCATCTACGTCACAAGCAGCCAGAACTATAGTTTCAGGACAGCCATTTAAAGAATTCAGCAGGCTATGACTTTGCTTCCCTACTCCTATATAACCCAGTGTGATCCTGTCACCGGGTGGTTGAAATCCTTTACCTCCCATCAGGTGACCAGGTATAATTGTTAGTACGCCTGCCCCCAGGGCAGCTTTCCCGATAAAGTTTCTGCGATCCATAATTGACCAGTTTGAGGTTTCTGTCAATAAATATAGTTTATTAAGTCGAAACTGCCTTGCAGTTTTATTCGGAATTAATACAGAGCCAGCTATATTGAGGGAAGTCTACCATAGATATTTTATATTTTGCTTTGTTGATTAAAGTTTGTTTTTATACTTTTGTCAGGCTTTAAACAGGTTGGCAATATCCACCTTCGCTAAAGCTTCGGGACAATACCCTCCTTCTTAAAAGCTTCGGAGGACAATGCAGGAGAGATGGGTGAGTGGCTTAAACCACCAGTTTGCTAAACTGACGTACGGGAAACCGTACCGGGGGTTCGAATCCCCCTCTCTCCGCCAGGGCAATCAAAACAAATCCCGCATCAGCGGGATTTTTATATTAATACCCTTTAGCCGTCAGCAATTCATTGCTGTAAGGATAACGGGTATTAATATAAAACAGCCGAAGGCTTGTTTTGATTACTCTGAAGCCCACCGCGGGGGATCACTATCCCCGGTATCCGGGAAAGCAATCCGAGGGAATTTCTGACAGCATCTGCCATCGACATTATGAGTTTATCTTATAAGACACCGTAAGATACTTTTACATGATCAGGCTTCAGAATCAGAAACCATTCAAATAATATTTTTTACTTTTGGATCACAGTTCAAAAAGAATGGCTCACAGGAATAAACCACTATTAGAAAAGGTAGAAATAACTGCAATTGGATCTGAGGGAAAGGCCCTCGGCAGGGTTGGGGGAAAGGTGGTTTTTGTGCCGATGCTGGCCCCGGGTGATATAGTAGATGTCCAGGTAACACGTAAGAGGAAGAAATTTATGGAAGGTTTTGCAGTAAAATTTCATAAATATTCCGATCTGAGACAGGACCCGGTTTGCCGCCATTTCGGAACCTGCGGAGGCTGCAAATGGCAACATCTGCCTTATAAGAAACAGGTTGAGTTTAAGCAACAACAGGTTTTCGATAATTTCTCAAGGATAGGGAAATTCCCTTTTCCTGACATGAATCCGATAATTGGCTCACATAAAGACTTTTTCTACAGGAATAAACTTGAATTTACCTTCTCCGATAATAGATGGCTGACACGGGAGGAGATCGAAACGGGCAACGAAGTTGAAAAAAGGTATGCTCTGGGATTCCATATCTCCGGGATGTTTGACAAGATCCTGGATATTGAATATTGTTATCTGCAGGATAGTATTTCGAATGAGATCAGAAATAGCATACGCGAATATGCTGTTAAGAATAACCTTGAATTTTTTAGCCTGAAGCAACAAAGTGGATTTCTCAGGACACTGATCATCAGGACAACACTGGATGGCCAGATAATGGTTATCATAACTTTTTACCATGAAGATACTCACAAAAGGAGAGCCTTGCTTGATCACATAATATCAGGTTTTCCACAGATAAGCTCACTCATGTATGTGATAAACACGAAACCACATGATTCAATAGGTGATCTGGATGTACTGCTTTACAGTGGCGCTGATCATCTCATTGAAGAAATGGAGAAGATGAAATTCAAGATCGGCCCGAAATCATTTTATCAGACAAATACAGATCAGGCATATGAGCTATACAAGATCGTAAGATCCTATGCCGGCCTTAGCGGACAGGAGACGGTTTACGACCTCTATACCGGGACAGGGACGATAGCAAATTTCATCTCGTCAAATGCCGGCAGGGTTATAGGTATTGAATATGTGCCCGAAGCTATGAATGATGCCTTGGTAAATACCAGTATAAACGGGATTGAAAATTGCCGATTCTTTGTCGGTGACATAAAGGAAATTCTTAATGAGGATTTCGTGTCTGAGCATGGAAGACCTGATGTGATCATCACCGATCCGCCCAGGGCAGGCATGCATGAAAAGGTTACCAGGGCAATTCTTGATATTGAACCCTCAAGGATTGTATACGTTAGCTGTAATCCTGCCACACAGGCCCGGGATATTGCCCTGCTATCTGAAAAATACCATGTGAAAGAGGTTCAACCTGTTGATATGTTCCCACAGACTCACCATGTAGAGTGCGTGGTTCTTCTAATCCTTGACGGATAGATAGTTTTCTTTTATTATATTTGATAAGCCCATACTTACTCTCTTCACTATAAAGGAGTCTTAACCATGCATTATTTTAATCACACCTCCGGTTCATTATCCAGACTTTTATTGTTGGTATTTCTTTCCTGTCTGGCATCCTGTACAGCTACAATATATAAGGCTGTTAACAGCAACAAAGTATTAATAAATGAGGCTGTAAGGCAGGATATTTCGCCGGATCTTACTGATTATATTAGTGAAAATTATGAACCGGATGCTATCAAATTATACCCATCTGAGACGAAGGAGCCTGCTGCACCTTCAAATACTGTTGCTCCTTTTATAGGAGAGAACCCGGAATGGGGTGATGGCTATGACCCATGCCAGCAGATAAATGTACCTGATGGCTCAGGTGAGATTGAGCAAATATCATTCGGGACAAAGCCATCACCGGTACTTGTAGAAAGTTTTGATGGTATGGGATTTGGATTTAAAGGGCCACAGGGTGAAACCAGGTACAGGAATCCATCAGATAATTCACTGGCAGTTGGGCCGGATCATATCGTTCAGACAGTCAACTCCCATATGGCAATATTTACTAAGAAGGGTAAAAAGTATGATAGCTCGGGTGAGGCACTATACGGACCTGGCGAAACAAGGAATGTTTTTAAAGGATTTGGCGGACCATGCGAAGAGATCAATAACGGAGATGCTGTAGTCAGGTACGACCAGCTGGCTGACCGATGGTTGATAGTGATGCCTGTTTTCAGACGACTCCCTCCACGGGAGAATGAACCTGTGGCAGGCAGATCAGGGGAGCCGGCTCAGGTTAGTCAGCCTGGAAAAACCACTCAACCCGGAATTGCTGAACGGATCTATGAACCACCACTTACGACACTTGAGGAGTATGATACAGCAGTGCAACTCCGGCGTCAGAACAGACAACAGAGACCAGCCAGTGAGGGAGGTTCATACTGCATGTGCTATGCAATCAGTACTGGCTCTGACCCGTTTGGCCCATACTATAGATATGAGTTTGTGAGGCCTTTGTTTCCTGACTATCCACGACCGGCTGTATGGCCCGATGGATATTACATACCGACCAGCACTGGCGACCATGTGATCCAGAAACATGCATGTGTGGTCGACAGGAATAAAATGCTAAAAGGTGAGGCAGCTACAGAGCAATGTTTTATTATCGATAGTGTAAATTTCCTTAATAACACCGATGTTGACGGTTACCAGCTACCACCGGAAGGCGCACCGAATATAATGATGGCAACAGGTGGGGTGCAGCTGAGTAACATTCTTGAGGACGATGGTATTTACATATGGAAATTCCATGTCGATTGGGACGACCCATCAAAATCCAGGCTGGAGGGTCCTGAAAAAACTGAAGTCGCTCCCTACCATTACATGGGTGATGGCCAGCTAACCAATGCAGTACCACAACCCGGAACTGATCAGCGGCTCGATTCGCAGGGAGATAAGATAATGTCACGACTTGTCTATCGACGGATCGGAGATAGTGAATCAATAGTGGCAGTTCATTCTGTTAATACCACTGCAGGCGGGGGAGGAGTGCGGTGGTACGAATTCAGGTTAAATGAAGAGAGGGATGTAAGGTTGTTCCAGCAGGGTACCTATGCACCTGGTGGAAACTATCGCTGGATGGCAAGCCCTGCCATTGATGCGATGGGAAATATAGGAATCGGATACTCTTTTGGAGGTGCCAGTGATTATGCAGGTCAACGGTTTGCAGGCCGTCTTTCTGAAGACCCTCCCGGTATACTGACACTTAATGAAGTAACACTTGTTGAGGGGGAAGCGCCTCAGACCGATACCAGGAGATGGGAAGACTATACTCAGACAGCCATTGACCCATCCGACGATTGCACTATCTGGTATGTTGGTGATTATTTGAAAAAAGATGCCACAGGATATTCAACCAGAATAGGAGCTTTCAGGATGCCAGGGTGTGGGGTTAATGTTGGGAAATGAACCGTTACGGGTAACGGGTTACGCGTTACGGGTTACGTGTTACATGTTGCGTGATTTCCTGCTGATCTTCTCCTCCGGATATTGAGCCGAGAAATCTTTCCAGTACTTCTTAATAGTTCCCTTAACATCTCTCTGAAGGATCAGGATACCGATAAGGTTAGGGATGGTCATTATAGCAATTGTGATGTATGACAGTGACCAGATAATAGTTGTATCAGTAAATGAAGCAATAAAGAATGCAACTACATAGAATATTCGATAGTAGATAACATATTTCTGACCTATCAGATAAGTCAGGGCACGATCGCCATAATATGACCACGAGATTGCAGTTGAAAATGCGAATAGCAATAATCCGATAGATACAATATATTTACCGGAGTCCCCGAAGAAACCTTTTGTAAATGCTTCCGCAGTAAGAGGGGCACTGTGCATCAGTGATTTACCTTCGATTATAAGCTTATCCGACTCGGTCTTTCGAAAGAGACCGGCAATCCTCTCCTTAAGGAGTGGCTTTTCAGACTCTTCGACCTGCATTTTCCCTTCGGCCACTTCAACTGTTCCTGTATATTTTGCAGCTCCCTTCATGAAGCGGAAGTCCTCAGCAACAGACTCGGCATGAAGGAGGGTTACCGCATCATTTGCCATGAGCCCCTCGTTTATAGTAAGTGTGCCACTATAGAGATCGAGTTTGGGAAGTTTCTTTTTCCTGCTGATATGATTGGCAAGTGTTACCCTGTCCGATTCATCAGCATCATCGTATGATCCGACAACAAATTGCATATCTGTTTCCTGGAACTGGTTGATATGTTTTTTGTTCCATACACCTGATGAAATAAGTACCAGCCCTGTTAGTGTGCAAATGCAAATGGTATCGATAAATGGTTCAAGTATTGCTACCATTCCTTCGGAGACAGGCTCAGGAGCTTTGGCTGCCGAGTGAGCAATCGGAGCTGAGCCCTGGCCTGCTTCATTGGAGAAGAGGCCCCTGTTTACACCCCTGTTAATTGCCCATGAAAGTGATGCTCCCAGGAAGCCGCCTGTTGCAGCAGTACCTGTGAATGCGTCACCGAATATAGCACCAATTGAAGGGAGCAACTGGTCATAATTCTTTAAAATTACAGCTAATGCCCCGGTCAGGTAAATAAGTGCCATTGCCGGGACAAGTGTTGAGGTAACCTTTGCTATCCGTTTGATGCCTCCAATAATTACCAGTGCCAGAAGTATTGCCAGGATAAAACCTGTAATTATATGGTTAATTCCGAAAGTGGCAAAAACTGAGTTTGATATGCTGTTTATCTGTGGAAGGCTTCCTGTTCCAAAAGAGCTCAAAACAGTAGCAACAGCAAAAAAACCGCCAAGAACAACACCTGTCTTAATAATACCTCCATTACCCAATTTTATATTTAGCTTTTTCTTCATATAGTACATGGGTCCACCGGAAACTGATCCATCGGTCAGGATATCCCTGTACTTGTGTGATATGGTAACCTCAACAAACTTTGTGCACATCCCGATCATGGCAGTAACCAGCATCCAGAAAAGAGCAGCAGGGCCTCCAAGGTGAATAGCCAGTGCGACACCAGCTATATTCCCGGTTCCGACTGTTCCGGATAAAGCAGTAGTAAGAGCCTGAAAGTGGCTTGTATCACCAATATCCTTGTGGTGATCATACTTCCCTTTTGTGATCCTGATTGCATGTCTGAAATATTTTATTTGCGGGAAACCAAGATATATGGTAAAGAAAATTCCTGTGCCAAGCAGCAGGAATACAAACCATGAGTGACCGCCAATATATCCATCAAGATTTACAAGAAAATCGTTTACTTTCTGCATGTTTTCCGGTTTTGATAATTAAATAGCAAATGTAATAATTATTGCCTAAGATGAAAGCAGGGTGAATATGCTGCAAAATATGTTAGGGCACAGGGCATGGAGCACAGCAATAAAAAAAGGCCGCTTATCGGAAGCGGCCTCTCTATCTGTGTAATCTGTCAAAATCTGCGTAATCTGCGTCTAGGTAAAGATAATCTGTGACCCTTCACCACCAGCAAGTCCGTAGAAATCGCCAACCGTCAGCACACCGGATACATGCTCAGAAAGATCCTCTTCCTTGATTTTGAACATATCCATAGCAAGCTTACAGGCATATATCTTTCCTCCGCCGGCCGTTATCAGCTCCATAAATTCATCAATCGGAGGAACGTCCAGATCATCCATCTGCTTTCTCATCATCCATGACACAATTGCCTCAAGCCCGGGAATTACACCAAGCCAGGTAGGCATGCGTGTTCCGAGCCCCGGCATACGCATTGAAGGATTACCAATAACCGCAGTATGGGGCCTTTTCATCCATTTTTTTACAATTGCTTCAAGTCCGAAGAAGGTGAAGAAGAGGTTTGTTTCGATTCCCTCCATTACCGCACCATTACCCATTACCAGGGCCGCGTAAATATCTTCAATATTACCTTTTGCGCATATGATATTTACCTTTTTTACCGGAAAATTATTTTCGTTGCTCATAATTGAAAGTTATATTAGTTAAACACAACTGGCCGGTTTTGGGATACCTGCAATTTTGGTTGATTTTTTTAATGGAGCACCAGGGAAAAGCTGATAGAAAATCTTAACATCAACTACCCCGGATTTATTGATACCTCTTATTGATAGAGAGTCCCCTGCTTCATACTTGCCACGGAGATAGTCCAGTACTTTAAAATGCTGATCGGTAAGTTCAACACCCTCTTCCTTTGCGATCTCGACTGCGATCTCTTTTGTCCATTGTGAAGGATCTGCGAAATAACCTTCCTCATTTACATCGACAGTTACGCCTACATAGTTTTTTGTTGCCATGATAATTGAATTTTATTTATTTGTTTACGTTTAATATTTTTATCGGTTGGCCTCTTTTTACCCGCCATCCACATATCAGTCGGTATTGGTAACCACCTGTTTTTTATGAGAATATGCCAGTATATCCATTTAAAGAGAAGTTTACCATAATGGTTTATCCGGTTTTCTTTAAGCAGCTTGAAAGGACCGACTACAGGTAAAGGGAATAGCCCTGGAAGAGGCTCGGTTTCATAATTAAAGTCAATTAAAATACCTTTGCCAAATCCTGTTTCGATATAACAGTTTGAATGGCCGTCAAATGAGGCTTCAAGCGATTTTTTATTAATAAAGCTCTTAATATTCCTATGAAGTATTTCAGCCTGGAAATGTATAACTGATCCTGCCTTGGAAGCAGGGAAGTTTCCTGCATCGCCAATTACAAAGATATTCTCAAAGGCATTCGATTGCAAGGTGTGCTTATTAGTTGGCACAAAGCCAAAGTCATCACCCAATCCGCTCCTGGTGATCAATTCATCACCCGAATGAAGAGGGACCGATACGAGACAATCAAATTCTACCTCACTCCCTCCGAAATCTATTATTTTCTGATTTTCATTATCAACCTCACCGATAAAGAAATCTGTGACCAGATTGATGTTCTTCTTCTCTAACATGTATCCAAGAGCCTGCGATGCCATCGGCTTTGTAAAAGCTCCGGACAATGGTGTAACGTAGGTAATGTCAACCTTATCCCGTATTCCCCTCGTAGTAAAAAATTCATCAGCATAAAATGCAAATTCGAGTGGAGCTACAGGGCACTTTATTGGCATATCTGCGACATTGATAACCAGTTTGCCTCCTTCCCAGGTTTTAAAAAACTCATTCAGGGCCTCTGATCCTTCGATTGTATAAAAGTCGAAAATCTTTTTCATCCAGAGTTTGTCTTTAAGACCGGGAGTCTCGCCCGGATTAATCCTTGCGCCAGTAGCAATAATAAGAATGTCGTAATCAAGTGTTTGGGAATTCTTTAAATGTACTTTATTGCTGTCACCCTCGATCTGGTCAATCTCTTCGTGAATAAATTTGATACCTGCATTAAGAAATTTTTCCGTGGGCTTTACTATCTGTTTTTTTTCATAAAATCCAAAGGGGAGAAACAGGAAACCGGGCTGATAGTAATGTGAACGGTGCTGATCCACTACTGTTATTTCCCATTCACTTCCGGGAAGATCTTTCCTCATTTTGTTTGCCATAACTGTGCCTCCTGTACCGGCACCCAGAATCACTAGATTTTTCATTTTTGAGTTTGAAATTTTATTATTGTTTATTGATTCACACTGCAAAAATATGAATTATATAGATATAAAGATATATTGATATGTAGAATTGTTAAAGAATTAACAGTGATATTTATCATATATTTTATAACTATATTGTTAGACAGGCATTTAGCACCTTTTTTCGAACAAATTTCAACAAATGATATTTATCACCTTTCAATAAATTTCAAAAAGAAGAGCTGCTTTCAAATTTTTTTTGCCAGCCTGAGGAGGATTGTATCATTTTTTATTTTTTCAGGCTCAATGACTGTTGATAAAACAATATTATGCTATGCAGTGAAGAATTATTGTAACTGCCATTTCGTTCATGATTTTGGGAATGATTTAACTCAAATTATTGCTAAAACAACCAGGGAGAATAGTCTGTTCTTTAATCCCCGTACACTGGTTTTTATGCCTGTCCTTTCAGGCATCGACTCATACGCCAGTCTGTCAAACTTTTGGGAGTATTTATCTGGAATCCTGCAGGAAGGTAAATAATGCACGAATGAATTAATATACAAGCCTAATCCTGTTTACTTTTCTTCTGCTGCTTTGTATTGATATTAATAAAACATAAACTGGGATGGTAAAAATTGCTATTTATTACAATTTCGCGATAAATTGTGTAACTTTAAATGCCTTATAACTGTCATAATAATAAATGTTATAACCTATTAACCATGACCAGATTATTTAATTTTATTATCCTGATATTCATTGTTACAGCATCACATGGACAGGTGATTTTTGAAACACCCATGAGCGACCGCATAACAGGATATAAGATGGATGTGGAGCTGGATCCGACTAAAAAAACGGTTTCAGGAACGATGGAAGCATTCTGGGTAAACTGCTCGGATGATATTGTGGAGGATATCAGGATGCATATGTATCTGAATGCTTTCAGAAGCAACAAATCTACATTCTTCACCGAGGAAGGTGGATCTCCCGGTTCAGGGGAATCTGACTTCGGTTGGGTTGAGATTATTTCTGCATATGACCGTAAAGGTTATGACCTTACCAACTCAATGAAGTATATCCAGCCCGATGATAACAATTCTGACGATCTGACTGTTCTGAAAATTGATCTTACGGAGCCTGCTCTTCCGGGTGATACGGTATACCTGAATATCGAATTTGTTTCAAAGTTACCATCCAGGCTGCGAAGAACCGGATTTAATGATGATTACTTCTTTGTTGCGCAATGGTTCCCCAAAATAGCTGTGTATGAGCCGGCAGGTTTACGGCACAGGGAAAAGGGAGGATGGAATTGTCACCAGTTTCACAATCATTCTGAGTTCTATGCCAACCATAGTGTATATGAGGTAAATATAACCTTGCCGGAGGAGTATGTTATTGGCAGTGGTGGATTGTTAATTCGGGAGGAGCTTCTGGGTGATGGAAGGAAACTGGTTGAATACAGGGCTGAAGATATAGTTGACTTTGCATGGACAGCGTGGCCTGACTACAAGGTTGCAACAGATGAATGGAACCATGTTAAGATACGGTTTTTATATCCTCCCGGACGTGAAGATCAGGTCGACCGCCAGCTGGGTGCTGTTAAAAATGCACTTGAGTACCTTGGCCAGCATGTGGGTCCCTTTCCCTGGCCTCATGTGACCTTTGTTGATCCTCCCACAAAGGGAGCAGGTGCCGGCGGAATGGAATATACTACAATATTTACATCGGCTTCCAGTGCAGGAATTCCGGAGTTTTTACTTCTGCCTGAGATGGTTACCGTGCATGAGTTCGGACATGCATATTTCATGGGGATCCTTGCAAACAATGAGTTCGAGGAGCCCTGGATCGATGAGGGAATAAATTCATACTGGGAGCAGAGGATAATGGACCATTACTGGGGCCCTGGCAAGGGGATTATTAACCATAAAAAATTTGGTGTTTCTGATAGGTCAACCGGAAGGATCCAATATGTGCATTCCGGTGACCGGCAGGTAACTGATAACAGGCCATTTTCGTGGGATTATGCTCATGGTACATATGGTATGATGAGCTATATGAAGGCTGCCAACTGGCTGTCAACCCTTGAGGGTATTATAGGTGAGAATACTATCAATGAGGTTTTCAGGGTATTCTATAATGAATGGGGATTTAATCACCCTGATGCACAAAATTTTGTTGATATAACCAACCGGGTGGTCAGCGAGATGCATGGCAATAAATTTGGTCCTGATATGAACTGGTTCTTCGAACAGACACTTTATGGGACAGGTATTTGTGATTATAAGGTTGACGGAATTCTGAATAATAAGGAACGGTCTTTTAAAGGAATTGTTAAATCTGATACCGGGATGGTTTTACGGAAGGATGATACCTCCGGGGATACAATCTATACATCTGTGGTAAAGCTTCAACGTCTTGGAGAGGTTAGGCTTCCGGTTGAGCTGTTAATACATTTTGAGAATGGTGATGAGATAACAGAGCACTGGGACGGCAAAGCACGATACAAGTCCTACAGTTATGAGCGGCCTGAGCGAATTACCTGGGCCAGGATTGATCCTGAATATAAGATTGTAATGGATGTAAACTATCTTAATAACTCCTATACCCTGGAACCCGACAGAACGGGTGTGCGAAAAGCGGTGCGGAAACTGGTTACTATGATGCAATTTATGATACAGATTTTATCACTTTAATACAATTTTAGGGAAATGAAATTCACTAAAGCCATATCACTTGGTTTGACCAGGACAATAAGATCTGCAAAGTCAATTTTGATAATCTGGTTAATTACCTTTCTTGGATTTGCCCTGTTCGCGATCCCTCTCAAAGGCTCAATTTTTCAGGCTTTAGGCAACAGCTATGGTACAGAACTGATCAGGGATGGATTTAATATTGATTTCTGGGCTGACCTGGCATCTGTTGCCTCATTTTTGCCAATGATATCCAGGGGAGGATTGTTCCTCCTGTTCCTCTTTTTCATAATTTATATATTCCTGAATGGAGGACTCTTTGATTCGCTCAGATCAAACAGTTGCAGCTATAGGATCAGCTCCTTTTTCGGGTCGTCAGCTAAATTGTTTGGTTCGTACCTTGTAGCCACCTTGCTGGTAGTACTTATGATCATCTTTGCAGCCGGTTTGATAATCGGAGTACCTGTCCTTATTAGCAGGGTAGGAGGAAGCAGTGATATAGATACCATGCAGGCAATATACAAGATAACGAGAATTATTTTTCTGTTTGCTTCACTTATATTTCTTCTCGTTATTGATTATACCAGGGCCTGGCTGGCCGCTAACGATCATAAAAGGGTATTCAAGGCACTTGGTTATGGATTCAAAGCCACATTTACTAGTTTTTTTGGATCTTACATATTTATGTTGCTGATAACGGCAATCCAGATACTATATGTATGGATAGTAACCAGGCTTTTATCAGGTATGCAACCCTCCGCTCCAGGAGGACTCTTCCTTCTATTCATTCTTGCCCAGGTTCTGTTCTTTTTGAAGCTTGTCCTAAGGGCATGGAGATATGGGGGGGTCACAACCCTCTACGAGACCTAGGTAACCAGGTCTGTCATATAATACCTGAGAGATCAATTACTGCTGGTTACCTGATGTACCAATCTTCAGGTAGTCAACACCCGCCATATTACCTTGCTTAGCGCGTCTGTCACTTCCCTCAACAGTTATTGACAGGACATTATCTCCTTCATTTATTTGAAATAATCCCAGATCTATATTTGTGACCATTTCACCGTTTGTATATCCATTGAACCTGATTGACGAAGGTTTACCATTTATCCTGAAGGATATTATGCCATAATCAACTGCTTTTGATAAACCCAATTCAACATTTGACATAAATTCAGCCTCACTGATGAACCTCAGATCAAGATTGTCCCCTTCGCTGGCGTTTCTCCACCAGAGCTGACCTTTGTTGCTCCAGTCCCAGGTTGTAGTGAACTGTGTTTCAGCCGATCCTCCGTCAATTTGTAAAACTTCCATGAATTCGCCCTCGATAATACCCTCTTCATTCAATACCGGAATGATCACATCAGACCTCTTATAAGGGACTTTAATGGTTACCAGGTTAATATCAGGATTAATATTGGTTGAGAATCCAGGGCTGACGTACCAGTATGAAGTCAGGGCATAGTTCATTACGGTGGGAGCCCAGTGCCAGAGCTCAATATTTGAACTGATACCCTCGGTAAAAGGAATAGCATCAAGGACCCGGTACCTCATATTCACTGTCATCCCCGGATGAAAATTGCCTGCCCCTGTAGGTTGAGCTATGAATGGATGAGTGAATGATTCAGGACGGCACCATGCATAGCCATAATAATCTTCCGTTCCGGTACCGATACAGGAGGGGAATGACTCATCATTTACAAATATCTTTTCATCGCCTTCTCCCCACCAGGCATCTGCGGTATTAAATACTGTAACGGCATCTCCTGCATAGACACCCTGGCCTTCAATATCGATATAGTTAATATCATAGTGCTTTCCAGTGCCACCAACGTTCTCCGATCCTGCAGTTTTAATCTTGTTATATTCATGCCACAACGATCCGAAATACATGCTTCTGTCAGTCCATTTATACTCCTGCATACCAACATGCATTTCTGAGCTAACCTCCTGATCACCATAGTTTATTAAACTGACTTTTACATCAGATCTGAAAGGCATAATCCAGAAACAGTTCATTTCACCATTATCTGATACATTACTGTACCAGGTATTTGATGAATGGATATCGAATCCGGTTCCAAAAAATTCACCCACCGGAGCCCAGACCGTCTGAGTGCCATCAAAACTTGCTGATAGCACAGTTGATCTGAGAGCCTGCTTCATTTCTTCAGCTTCCAGTTTTATACTTATTTGATTTATTGCATGCCTGCGACCGTTGAACCTAAGATCAGTAGATTTGCCGGGTTCCACTATTCCTTCCCCGGACAATTCCATTTCTGATGGTGATTCAAATCCTGATAATTTATTATTCAGATCTCTGATCAGAGTAAGATTGGCATCAAGCTCATCCATTGTGAACGATTCCACTATCGCATTTTCGTTATAATCACGATAGGTTATATTGTAATATATACTGGGGCGCATCCTTCCATTATCATTAATAATAACATCGCATTCATAAGTTATTTTGCAATGTTCACCGTATGGCACCGGTAGATAAAGGTTATGCCCCCTCTGTTCATATTTGGTCTCAGGTGATACGCTTGAGCTTAAAGGCTCACCTGCAAGAAGCTGGCCACTGATAACTTTGAGAACGTTATCTTCAATCACAGGTTGATCATTGTCATCAATATAGATCCTGAGAGTCCCGTCATAACTGCCTTCGCCTGCAAATGTCATCCACCATCTGACAATTGCCCCCGGCCCTTCGTGATCAAAAAGAACATATTCCTTACGACCATTATTCTCCTCAGTACGTATGAACTGTGTATAATCAGCATTTGCATACCATCCCTCTTCGTCAGGTGAGACAGACCGTCTGTCATAACTACTGAATTGTTCGATCATATAGTCCGGATTGGGAAAGTAGGTGATGGCATGCCGGTCGCTCATTTCAAGAAGCAGCGATCTCAGTGAAACAACGTTCTGCTTTTGACAGGAGCCCAGCAGAAATAGTGATAGTAAGATAACCAGTACATTTCTGGCACAGTTTTTAATTATTCTCATTATCTCGGGGTTTGGGTTTCTATACCAAATTTAAATAATGTTGCTCAAATGTATCGATCCTGATGTTAAATTATTAAGTTTGATGGTGGATTAAGAAATTCAAGTTCATATGATCAGGATCTCCCTTTTATGCATGATGTATCTTTTTTCTGTCGTTAATATCTTTGGGCAAAAGATTGATAATGAGAGTCTAAGGGTTATACATGGTCCTTATATCCAGAATCTGACTGAAAGGGGCGTCACCATTATCTGGCATACAAACAGGCCGGCAGTACCTGCGGTTACCATTCATTTTGATGACGGCAGGCAAAGAAATGTACGAAACAGCCAGGATGGTCTTATTAACGGGGGAGGCACCATTCACACGGTTCGACTTGATGGCCTCGAACCGGGTACGGAATACTCATATGAGATATCATCTGTCCAGATACTGAAGTACCAGCCTTACAGGGTATATTTTGGAGACACTCTGAAAGTTGGGAATTATAATTTTACCACTCTGGATCGAGCCGACGAAGAGGTTCGGTTTATTGTTTTCAATGATATCCATGAAAATTCATCCCTGCTGGCCGATTTTCTTAAATCGACCCAGGCAAGTGAGCAGGATATGTTTTTTTTCAATGGTGATTTTATTGACTACCTCCAGGACCCGAATCAGATATTCCGGGGATTCCTGGATACTGCAGTCTTTTACTTTGCTACTGAAAAACCATTCTACTATGTAAGAGGGAATCATGAGACGCGTGGCATGCTGGTCAGGGATTTTAAGAATTATTTTGATTTTCCTGATAACAGCTTTTATTTTGGATTTACACATGGTCCTGATCATTTTGTTGTACTGGATTGCGGTGAAGATAAACCTGACAATAACCGGTACTATTACGGGCTAGCTGATTTTGACAAATACAGAAGAGAGGAGTTGGCCTGGTTAAAAGAGCACATAGAAAGCGATGATTTCTTATCTGCAGAATACAGGATAGTCATAATTCATATGCCAGTTATCAGAGACGAAAATTTGGAACACGGTATGAAATTCCTTTCTGATTATTTCGGTACCTTACTTGAAGGTGCCGGTATTGACCTTATGATATGCGGACATACCCACAGGACCAGATATTACGGTAGCGATGAATCCGGATTTAACTATCCGGTACTGGTCAGTTCAAACAGAACCTTTACCGAGGTAACTGTGGGCAAATCGGGTATCAGGGCAGAGATCAAGGATGTAAATGCCAATCCGATGCTGGTTAAAGAGTTCAGGTAACCACTTATAAATACTCAATTATCCATATTTACGATCAGGATACCTCATCCTGGAAAGGTGGTATTTCTACTACTTCCAAAATAGGCTTAAATCTACTTTTGCATCCGGCAGGCAGTGGGTAAATTTGGGATTATATATTTTAGGGTAAGTATCTGATAAGCCATATGGAAAATCTTTACGCTCGTCTTCTTGAAGATATTCGATTTGAAGAGGGATTGAACGCCTGCATGAATTGTGGTGTTTGTACTGCTATTTGTCCTGCAGCAGAGTTCTATAATTATGATCCGCGGAAAATTTGTGACCAGGTCCAGACACGCGATAATGAGTTAATTGAAGAACTACTAAAAGGAGAGGTGATATGGTACTGCGGTCAATGCATGTCCTGCAAAACAAGGTGCCCGAGGGGGAATACACCGGGTATGGTCATAATGGCTCTTCGCCAGTTATCGCAGAAGCTGGGTTATTTCACAGAGTCGGAAAAGGGGAGGCAGCAGTTTGCCATAAAGAGGACTATCGGTGAAAATATCCTTAAGTACGGCTATTGCGCTGCCAGCTATGTTGTTGATCCTGAAAAGCATCCGGAGCAGGGACCGATATGGGAACATTATTACGAGAACCTTGAACATGTGATTGCACGTTTCGGGGGCGAGCTGAATGGAAAGGAGGGACCATTACGCAGAATAACGCCAGAGGTTTTAGAAGAATTAAAACAGATATTTGAAGTTACCGGCGGACAGGATCTGTTTGATACTATTGAGGCCGCTTCAAAGAAAAAGGCCCTTGAGATGGGATTGGACTTTGATGATGAGGGTATCGATTTCGAGTATTTTGAATATATATACTCAGCAGACAATGGAAGCCATTGTATTGATGAACCTGTAATTGCTGATCATGAAACCGGAAGGTAAGAAGAGGATCTGGGCTGATTTTCAGAAGGAGATACCTGACGATCATTTCTTTTATGTCAGATCATGCATCAGGCAGACATTTTTCCCGGGCTCGGAACAATTTTTTCTGCGTTTTATCCGGGATGATCTGGGTAAAGATATACTTGAAGACCCCCGCCACACTACTTGTACGGGTATTGGTTACCATGGGGACGTAGTCCCGTTCGACACACTACAGGCAGTTGTGGCGCGACATTTTGCACTCGCAAAAGAAAATGGTTACAAGAATATAGCCATATCATGTGTTACCTCTTTTGGTATCTACACGGAGATACTGGAAACATGGAAACATTTTCCGGAGACACTGGCTAAAACAAGGGAAAACCTTTTCAAGGCAACCGGCAGAGAATTTGATGTACCTGAGAGTATTGCTCATGCCAGCGACATCATCTATAAATTCAAGGATGAAATTTCAGACAGGGCAAAATTTCGGCTTATTGACCAGTACACAGGTGAGCCGCTAAAGGTAGTTGAGCATATAGGATGTCATTACTCGAAAATGTTTCCTGAGTACGGAGTCGGAGGAGCAGAATTTCCTCATGTACTGGTGGGCATGATTGAATCCTGGGGGGGTGAAGTGATCGATTATCCGGAACGTCGGCACTGTTGTGGATTTGGTTTCAGACAGTACCTTGTTCAGGCTAACAGGGGATACTCTATTTCAAATGCCCGGAAGAAATTTGAGTCAATGAGGCCCTATGAACCGGACATTATACTGGCAAATTGCCCGGGATGTACCATGTTTATGGACAAATGGCAATACACCCTTAAGGAGCTTGATGGAGTGACTTATGGCCGGCAGAAACAGGGTATTCCTGTTCTGACGTATGAAGAGCTGGCAGGAATTGTACTGGGCTACGAGCCATGGGATCTTGGCCTGCAGTACCACATGGTTCAGTCTGAACCGCTCCTTGAAAAGATGGGGATAAATTATGATAGTAACAGGAAGTACCTGGCGAAAGATGGCAGCCAGTTACCCGAGCCAAAAAACCTGATTAATGTCTGACAGGAACAGAAAACATGTGATCGTGATCGGAGGTGGAACTGCCGGTTGTATTGCTGCAAGCAGGCTGGCCAGGGAGGGTCATTCTGTCTCGATCGTTGAAAGAGATTCCACCACGGGAGGAAAGATAAACAGGTGGTTTCAGTTGTTTCCCGATCGTCGCAAAGGAACTGAGGTCAAGAAATATCTCGACAGGGAGGTTGATCATCCACTGATCAAGATAAGGACTGGTACTATAATTACAGACTTTAACAAAAAAGATAGCAAAATAAATACTATAACAGATCAGGGTCAGCTTGACCCTGCCGATGCTATCCTTTTTGCCACTGGCTTTGACCTTTTCGATGCTCACAGAAAAGAAGAATATGGGTACGGGATCTACGAGGATGTGATCATTTCGGCTGATCTTGAGAAAATGTTTCATAATGGAATTATAGAAACATCAAGGGGTAAAACACCTGAGCGGATTGCATTAGTTCATTGCGTAGGATCAAGGGATGAAAAGGTCTCAAATTTTCATTGTTCAAAGGTATGTTGTGTTACAGCTGTTAAGCAGGCAATTGAGATAAAGGATCATCTGCCCGATACAGAGGTCTATTGTTTTTATATGGATATGAGAATGTTTGGCCCATACTACGAGGAACTCTATCGTGAGTCGCAGGAGAAATGGGGGGTGAACTTCATAAGGGGAAAAGTTTCCGAGGCCAGTGAAAATATTGAAGGAAAGATCATGATCAAGGCAGAAGATACCCTCTCAGGAAGGCCAATGAAGATGGAGGTTGATCTGCTTGTCCTTATGGTTGGTATGGAGAATTCAACTGATGGATTGAAGACAGGGAAGAAATTCGGTCTGAAAACAGGAATTAATGGATTCTTTGAAGTAGCTGATAATCATTATGGTACCAATATCAGCAATGTTGAAGGAATTTTTTATGCCGGTACCTGCACTGCTCCGATGAATATTACCGATACGATATCACATGCCAGGGCAGCTGCAGTTGAGATAGATGAGTATCTTAAATCTAAAAGATAACAATTTTGAAAAGCTTCGGGTTCAATATAGTAAAGGGAAGACAGATCGATTTTGACCGCAACGACAGATCAGTTGCCCGATATATTCTTGAACAGGAACCAACTTTTGCCCTATGTATCGGTTGTGGGGGATGTGCTGCCACCTGCACTGCATCAAGATTCACGGAATTCAGTCTCAGGAGGTTAAATATATTGATTAAGAGGGGGGAGAATGACGTGGTAAGAAAGGTTGCCTCAAAATGTATGCTCTGTGGGAAATGCAGCATAATCTGCCCCAGGGGGGTTAATACAAGGAATGTTATTTTCCTTATGAAACAGGCATTTGAAAAATTTGACAACTATGCAGTTTGATCCCTTTGTCATACCATTCAATTTAGGATTATATTTTATAATCCTTTATTGTGTCGGGCAGGGTATCGTCTGGTTCAGGGATCTGTCAAGGCCCGACAAACTCAGACTCCAGCGTGGTTTTTTTGGAAGGCCATTTGTATCAAGCATTAAGGAAATATTCATCGAGAGTCTTATCCACAGGAAAATTTTCAAGGTGAATCCCCTGCTTGGATATATGCATATGAGTCTTGCATTTGGATGGTTCCTCCTGATATTGTTCGGTACTATTGAAGCAGATATTTTCGGTACGAAACATCTAAACCCACCATATAAAGCGATCTTTTTCAAGTTCTTTAATCCCGAACATGGTACGGAAGGATTTGCCAGGATATACTCATTTCTGATGGATTTTGTGCTTGCTTTTATCCTCTCAGGTTTGCTTATAGCAATTATAAAGAGATTCTGGACGCGGATAGTCGGGATGAAGAAGACCACAAAGCTCAAGATGCTCGACAGGATTGCGCTTGGCTCTCTCTGGCTGATTTTCCCCAGCAGACTTCTCGCTGAAAGTTTTACCAGCGGAGCCTATGGGTCGGGCAGCTTTCTCACAGGAAACCTGGGATCCCTGCTTGCAAGCTTTCTTCCGGCTGAATTGCTGGCTTATCCTTTCTGGTGGCTCTATTCACTGGCACTGGGTACCTTCTTTATCCTGCTGCCCAGAACAAGATACATGCATATTCCATCTGAGCTTTTCCTGATCTTCCTCAGGAACTCCGGGGTAACCACAGGAGACCAATATGGATCATATGCTGAGGCTCAGATATACTCCTGTTCCTCATGTGGTATTTGTCTTGACAGTTGCCAGTTGAACACTTCAGCCGGTATAAACAATATCCAGTCAGCATATTTTGTTAAGGGGTTGAAGAGAAATGATGATGTATATGATATTTCATTGAATTGCCTCATGTGCGGGAGGTGCGAAGAGATCTGTCCTGTGGGTATTGAGCTTGGTCCATTGAGGCTTATTCAACGCAGGGCAGGGGCAGCACCTGAAGATATGAAAGGAATATGGTCCGGATTCATGAGAAGCCGGAACAAGAACTATGTTGACGCGATCGGTCAGTTACCGCCTTATCACTACCTGGAACCTGAATCTAATAATGAGACTGCCAGCGTAGTTTACTTTGCCGGTTGTATGTCGCACCTCACTCCCGGCATACCATGGGCGATGGAAAGGATCTTCAAGGCAGCAGGCGTTGATTATCTGTTTATTGACAGGGATGGCTCTGCCTGTTGCGGAAGACCATTAATGCTGGCCGGAAAGGACAGGGAAGCCAGAGAACTGATTATTCATATCTCTGATATTTTTTCACGGTCAGGGGCAAAAACCGTTGTAACATCCTGTCCGATCTGTTACAAGGTTTTCAATGAAAGCTACCATCTTGATGCAGAGGTTCAACACCACACTCAGTTCATAAGCAGGCTTATCGGGAATAAGGATTTGAAACTCACCTTCCTCAACAAAAGTGTGGTCTATCACGATCCTTGTGAGCTTGGCAGGGGATCCGGAATATATGATGAACCTCGTGAAGTTCTTGCACATGTGGCCAGACTCCAGAAATCAAGAGATGAAAGAGAGGATTCATTATGCTGTGGAGGAAGCCTGGCTAATATGAAACTCGACAGACGAAAAGTTACTGATATTGCCATAGATGTAGTTAAGGAGCTTACCGTTACCCGTCCTGATTATCTGGCTACATCATGTCCCCTCTGCAAAAAGACTCTTGCCAGGGCAACCAATGACACAACCTCATCAATAAGGGATATTGCCGAGATTGTTTCAGATGCAATTATTGAAGAGCAGATGAACAAAAAGGAGATGTTCAGAAAACTGGTAAAAGAGTTTGAGTACTCCTGAACAAATCAACCACATTATTATTTATACTATATTTGCTGACAGTTTTCCCGGAAAATGATTTGGGGTATGATTTTTGTGTAATTTAACCTGGGATTTTACGTTTATAATAAATAATTATGGATTTTATGGGCAGAGTTGGGTTAAAGTTGTTGGCAGTAGTTACAATAACGATAATAGGAGGTTGTAAGGGAACCAGCGATAAATCAGATATCGCGAAAGCAGATAAAGAAGTTATCCAACAATCAGATGGTAATATTTTACTCGAAATAAATGACGCATATCTGCTGAGTGATGCTGAACATCCTGCAAGAAATACTGCAGAATGGCAATTCCAGGTTTTGAATAAGGGAAGGTACGAAGTCTGGCTTTCCAGCATCACCAGGGACACAATGGACCTCAATTTTGACGATCCTGTAATAGTAACATTTGAAAACAAGAGGATAACAGAGAAACCAGTTGGCAACGAAATCGTGCTTAATGATAAAGATGTCATCAAGCCTTATTTCCGTGCTGATTCTAAACTTGGTTCTATCTATATTGAAGATCCCGGGCATTATAATATTCAGGTTATAAGTGAAAAACTTATTCCTGAACCGGTATCAGCAGGTATAGAGTTGCCGTCTCCACATACAATTGTTAAGTGTTTGATATTAAAGCCATTAACTAGATAATATATTACAGCTTCTTGAGCAGAAACCAGGTAGTCGTCCGAGTTGCTGAATTCCGGATCATTGATCCAGGAGCTGTGACCCTTGAGTATCTGTATAACCTTGAGATCACTTAATCTAATGATCGCAATATCGTTTCCACCTTTGTACCTACCGTAAACAAGGGACCTTTCGTCAGGACTGAATGATACAATAACACCAAATGATTCCCTGTTTCCCTGGTGGCTGAATATAGGCTCCCGGGTGCGGTCATACAATTCAGGTGTGTTATTCCCGGTGGCTGCTGCAAACCAGTTTCTGAATGGTGAAAATACTGTCTCCCTGACATATTCAGGCTGAAGAGGGAATTCCTTCTTTTCATCAATTATTAGCTCTCGAGCACAGGTTTATAGGGGCAACCAGAAGAATAATTATCGTGTAAATAAGCTTTTACATAATTCTTCATCTTAGACTGGCTTTCTTTTCTATCCACTTCCTGGCATTTACAAAGGCCTGGATCCAGGGGGTAACCTCATTTTGTTTTCTGTTTTCAGGATAGTGCCCGCATTGCCAGGGCATAAAGGCTCTTTCAAGGTGTGGCATCATTGCCAGATGGCGTCCGTCAATGGAGCAAACACCAGCTGCATCAAAATCTGATCCGTTCGGATTGGCCGGATAATAGCCATGATTATATTTGACTGCGATCCGGTATCTTCCCTCTTCATAGGGAAACTGAAATTTTCCTTCGCCGTGAGCAACCCAGATACCAAGCTTCATACCTGCCATATTACCAAGCATAACTGAATCGTTATCCATGATCCTGACTGTAAGCCAATTGGATTCGAACTTACCTGAAGCGTTGTGTAAAAGTCCTGGCATTTCTTCGTGGTCAGGATAGAGTAGCCCCAACTCGGCCATGAGCTGGCAGCCATTACATATCCCGAGACTGAGGGTATCTTCTCTCTTGTAGAAATTCTCCAGTGATATCCTGGCCTTCTCATTATATCTGAAAGCGCCTGCCCACCCCTTTGCTGGTCCAAGAACATCGGAATTTGAAAATCCCCCGACAAAGACGATCATATTCAGATTTTCAAGGTTTTCCCTTCCGCTGATCAGATCTGTCATATGAATATCTGTTACATCAAAACCGGCAAGGTAGAGGGCATAAGCCATCTCCCTGTCACCATTAACCCCCTTTTCTCTTATTATGGCTGCCCTGGTACCTCCTCTTTCTCTCTTTCCGTGACTTATACCCAGGTCTTTTAACCTGCCTGTGAATTTACCAAAGTCATATTCCCTGACATGGTTTTTATAATTGCCATATTTCTCATCAGCGAGCTGTTTCCCACATTGTTTTATGTCGAACAGGTAGGAAGTCCTGAACCAGGTATCCCTCAATTCATCAATGTTGAATTCATATCCATTCCCGCCGTGTGATATAAACAGCGAGCGCCTGGCAACCGGATTGCCTATCGGATAGAAAGATATACCCTCCGACAGGAGCAGTTCTGCTACCTCATCTTCCTTTTCAACCTGGATAATTATTCCGGGATTCTCACTCAGGAGCAGTTTAACGATATCCTCCTCATCTATAGCATCAAGGTTCAGGCTCAGCCCTCCCTTGCTGTTTGAAAAGCACATTTCAAGGAGTGCAGTGATCATACCACCTGCAGAGATGTCATGGCCGGCCAGGATCATATTATCATCTATCAGTCCCTGTATGGCATTGAATACGGTTATGAAGTACTCAGGATCAGTAACGGTGGGAGCTTCAGTGCCTAACCTGTTAATGATCTGGGCGAAACTGCTTCCCCCCAGTTTACGTGAGTCATTGCTAAGATCAATATATATCAGGGCAGAATCCGGATCATTGACAACAACCGGCTCGACTATCTTCCTGAGATCGCTTACTGCAGCTGAAGCAGATATTATGACAGTACCGGGTGAATATACAGTATCATCCTGGTATTTCTGGGTCATCGACAGACTGTCTTTTCCGGTTGGAATGTTTATGCCCAGGGCAATTGCATAGTCACTCGCAGCTTTTACCGCTTCGTACAGCCGTGCATCTTCTCCGGGATTCTTGCAGGGCCACATCCAGTTTGCCGAAAGTGATATACCTTTTATCCTGTCTGATAGCGGAGCCCAGACAATATTGGTAAGGGCCTCGGTAATTGACAGAACCGATCCGGCAGAAGGATCAATTAATCCGGCCCGGGGAGCATGTCCAAGGGAGGTGGCAAGTCCCTTCTCCCCCCTGTAATCAAGGGCAATAGCACCAAGGTTATTTAGAGGAAGCTGTAATTCACCAGCACACTGTTGCTTTCCGATCCTTCCTGTTACTGACCTGTCAACCTTATTTGTTAACCAGTCCTTGCAGGCAACCTCCTCTATCTGTAGCAGCTGTTCCACATATTCATAGAGTTTGCTTTGGTCATATTCAACAGGCCTGTAATTCGTTGTCACTTCCTGATCCTCCATTATAGTAGGTGGCGGATCCCCAAAAAAAGAGCCAAGCTGAAGATCTATAGGTTTCTCTCCTCTCTTGCTGCTTTCAAAAGTGAATTGATGGTCGCCGGTTACGTTTCCGATAACATAGAGTGGCGCCCGCTCCCTTTTTGCGATACGCTTAAGCAGATCAACATCTGCCTTCTTAATGACAAGGCCCATCCGTTCCTGAGACTCATTGCCTATGACCTCTTTTGCTGAGAGAGTTGGATCACCTACGGGAAGTTTATCAATATCGATCCAGCCCCCTGTTGCCTCAACCAGTTCGGAGAGACAATTAAGGTGCCCTCCGGCACCATGATCATGCAGGGAAATAACGACAGTTTTCTCTGATTCACTCAGTGCTCTGAGGGTATTATAAACTCTTTTTTGCATTTCTGGGTTTGCCCTCTGGACGGCATTAAGTTCAATCATACTGGCAAACTCTCCTGTGTCAACAGATGATACGGCTCCGCCACCCATTCCTATCCGGTAATTATCGCCCCCTAGCATAATAATCAGATCTCCCTTTTCAGGTACTCCTTTTTCGCTGTCTTTCTTCTTTCCGAATCCAATTCCACCAGCCAGCATTATGACTTTGTCGTAACCATATTTTTTAAGGTTTTCAAAATGCTCAAATGTTAGAACGGAACCGCATATTAAAGGTTGACCAAATTTGTTCCCAAAGTCGCTTGCACCGTTTGATGCTTTTATCAGAATGTCTTCGGGTGTCTGGTAAAGCCATGGTCTTTCGCCGGTTGCCTCTTCCCATTTTCTGTTGCCACCTGTCCTGGGATATGAAGTCATATAGACTGCCGTTCCGGCAATCGGCTGCGCACCCTTGCCTCCTGCTATCCTGTCGCGTATCTCACCCCCGGTTCCGGTAGAAGCTCCGTTAAACGGCTCAACCGTGGTCGGGAAATTATGGGTTTCGGCTTTAAGTGAAAGAACCGACTCGAATTCGGATATTTCAAAGTAGTCGGGCCCGTCCTGTGTTAAGGGGGCAAACTGTTCAACCACCGGCCCTGATGCAAATGAGCAATTATCTTTATAAGCAGAAACGACACTGTTTCTGTTGGTGCTGGTGGTCTTTTTTATCATCTGGAAAAGTGAAGATTCTTTCTCCTCTCCATCAATAATAAATATCCCGTTGAATATTTTGTGCCTGCAGTGTTCTGAATTAACCTGTGAAAAGCCGAATACTTCACTATCGGTCAGGTTCCTTCCGAGAGTTTTGCTCAGGTTCTCAAGATATTCTATTTCAGCATCACTAAGTGCCAGTCCGTCGCTTTCACTGTACTCCCTTATGTTTGTAACCTCCAACATAGGTTCAGGCTTCCTGTCGATAGTGAATATCTTTTGATCAAGTCCCCGATAAAGGGATTGGAGCATTGGGTCAAATGAGGGGTTCTCTTCGTCTGCTTCAAAGTATTCTTCAATCCTGCCTATACCACTGATGCCCATGTTCTGGGTTATTTCCACTGCATTTGTGCTAAAGGGAGTGATCATCTCTTTACGAGGACCAACAAATATTCCTTCAATTGGTTCCCTTTCCATCCATTCTGCATCACTGAATAACCATTTCAGATTTTCGATATCTGTTTCACCCGGCTTGTCAATAAAATCTACAGCAATGGCTCTGTCGGAAGATTGAAAGAAAAGTATCATTATTAAGAGTTTAAGGCATTGAATATTAGACAATTGAAAGAACAGATAGAAGAATGTTTTCTATATGACAAATATAATATATATTATTTTTTATTAAAGCCGCTCCTTTTAAGTAATGCTTCCTGCCCTGGCTCCCTGCCGCGGAATTCTTTATATAATTTCATGGGCTCATCCGAGCTCCCTTTTTCAAGGATATTCTCCCGGAATGCTTTTGCTGTTTTCCTGTCGAGCAGTCCATTCTGAATAAACAGACTGAAGGCATCAGCATCAAGCACCTCAGCCCACTTATACCCGTAGTATCCTGCTGCATAACCTCCGGAGAAGAGGTGCCCGAATGAGCAGCTCATACTAGCAGTATCTACATTGTCAAAAAGTTCTGTTGATTTCATTGCCTCTTTTTCAAAATCCCGGATATCATTTTTAAGTTCATCGGTTAAGGTGTGATAAGCCATGTCGAGCAAGCCAAAACTTAACTGTCGGTTACATGCATATCCTTCATTGAAAGTCAGACTCTTTTTGATCTTGCCGAACAGGTCAGCAGGGATCTTCGAGCCAGTCTCATAGTGACTGGCCCAGCTATCGAGCCATTCCTTTTCGTATGCCCAGTTTTCCATTAACTGGCTTGGGAGTTCAACAAAATCCCTTGTTACATTGGTCCCGGAGAGACTCTCATAGGTGCACCTGGACATCATTCCATGAAGCGCATGACCAAATTCATGAAGAAAGGTGGTAAGCTCATTGTGGGTAATAAGAGCAGGTTTGGTGGCTGTTGACAGCGAAAAATTCATTAAAATTGATATCACAGGACGTATATCTTTCCCGTTCATGATAGATTGCTCCCTGTAAGCAGTCATCCATGCACCTGAGCTTTTACCTTTCCTGGGATGGTAATCAACCATCAGCAGGGCCAGATTACTTCCGGATTCATCAAGTACCTCAAATGTTTTCACCTCACTATTATACCTGGGAATATCATTCCTCTCAAGAAATCTGATCCCAAACAGGTCCGTGGCCAGTTTGAAAACGGCATACTGTACTATATCAAGTCTGAAATATGGTCTGAGCAGTTCATCATCTATATTCAATTTTTTCATTTTCAACTTCTCAGAGAAATAGGCCCAATCCCATCTTTCAAGGTTGTCACCGAATCCGGTGGATACTGCAAAATCCCGGACCTCTTTCTTATCCCTCAAGGCATATGGTCTTGCTGCAATATACAGCTCGTTGAGAAACCTGTTTACCTTTTCAGGTGAGTTTGCCATTCTGTCTTCAAGTGCATATTCAGCATAATTGGCATGACCAAGTAATCTTGCTTTTTCAAGACGCAGGTTAACTATATGCCTGACAATGTCTCTGTTGTCATGCTTGTTACCCCTGAATGCCCTGCTGGAGTAGGCGCGAAACATCTTTTCCCTCAGATCCCTGCGATCGGAATACTGCATGAAGGGAACATAGCTCGGATGTTGTAAAGTAAAGATCCAGCCTTTTCTATTTCTTTTTTTTGCTTCAGCTGCAGCTGCCTCTATAATTCCTCCGGGCAAACCGTACAGTTCGTCTGCTTCCGTCAGATGAAGCAGGTAATCATTGGTTTCGGCCAGTACATTCTCTTCAAACTGCAGGGTCAATTTAGCCAGTTTTTCAGAAATTTTGCGAAATATTTCTTTCTTTTCTTCCTCAAGTCCTGCCCCACCGTTAATAAATCCCCTGTACTTGTCTCTAAGTAATCTCTCCTGCTCTGTTGAGAGACCTATCCTTTCGCGGGTTTCATAAACTGTTCTGACCTTTTCAAAAAGTTGACGGTTCAGTGTTATATCATTTGAAAATCTTGTCAGAAGTGGCGAAACGGTCTGAACCACTTTCTGCAGTTCGGGGGTTGTTTCGGCACTGTTCAGATTGAACAGCACCGAGGATATTCGGTTAAGCCCTCTTCCACTATTTTCCAGGGCCTCAATTGTATTGCTGAATGATGGTTCTTCGTCTGAGTCAATTATCTCACTGATCTCCTTCCTTGCCTCTTCAATCGCTATCTTGACCGCCGGTTCGAAATGATCTGGGTGAATATCTTCGAAAGGTGGTACTTTAAACGGTGTATCCCAGTTGTCTAGCAATGGATTCATTTCCGAAATTTTTAAAAGAATAACAATAATTGAGACATAAATGTTGTTCCGATCCTGACCGGGGATAAATCCCGGAATACAAAGTTAACCAGATTATTACTTAAAACAGACAGGAACCTGGCTTACTTGTATTTATTCATGAAAGTTAGGATTCCAGAAAAATATGTATATTTGTTATATAATTGAATATATGAAATATACAAAATAAATAATATGCATGAAAGAAGGAAATGTTAGGTTAAATCAGGATATTGCAGCACTTAAATCAAAGATTTCTGCTCTCAAGGAAACTAATGAGTTATTAAAAATGGAGCTCATTGATACTCAAACTTTACTGGAGAAGTATAAGTTAATTGCAGACTTTGCCCATGACTGGGAGATGTGGTTCGATCCGGATGGTCATCTGAAGTATGTGTCACCATCATTTCAGAATCTTTCTGGTTATGCTGCTGAAGAATTGATTAGCCAGCCTGGTCTTTTAAAACAACTGATCTTTCCTGATGATATGGATGATTACCGGACATTTATCAGAGATTCAATAAACTTTGTAACAATCAGGCAGTCGCTTAAATTCAGGATATTAACAAGAACCAAACAGATACGGTGGTGTGAGATCAAGTGCAGGGCTGTCTATAACAAAAGAGGCAAGTACCTTGGACAGAGGGCCTCGGTAAACGATATTACCAGATTGATGCAGGCTCTTGGTGAGATCAAATCACTAACCGATGGCAGGGATTATGAAGCCCTGGTAAAGCAAAAATACATAAGAGAGCTTGAGAGCAAGGACAGGGAGCTTGTAAGTTACCTTATGTCGCTTTCACAAAAAAACGAGACTTTACAATATATCAGGAGAGTTATTGAGAAACAGCTCGCTGAATGTGTGCCTTCAGATGTTGCGAAATTCACAGATATTATCCAGAAAATCGACGGAACACTCTTTTCATCTGAATCATGGAACGGTTTTACCCTGCATTTTGAAAAGGTGCATCCCGGATTTTTTGAACGATTGTCAATTGCTTTTCCCGGACTGACCTCAAAAGATAAGAAACTCTGTGCCTATCTCAGATTACAGCTGGCCACAAAAGAGATAGCCACCCTCCTGAATATCACTCCCCAGAGTGCTGAGATCAGCAGGGTACGGCTTCGGAAGAAACTTGGCCTGACAAGAGCTGTAAACCTTGTAGAATACCTCCTAAAGGTTTAGTGTTAGGTTATTATGTTGTATTTGATTAATTAATGTTATGTTATTATTAATGATTAAAATACAATCATACAGTTTATTAAAATTATTAGACATTGCAAAAGTTATGATTAAGATTTATATTGTTATGTATTTATTAGGTTGGTTTAAGTGAGTTTATAAGATATATTCTATATTTTTGCAGAAACTCACAGATTTAATGTCGAGGGCGGCTACAGATAATTCGTACAGAAAACTATCAAGCGAAGAGATAGGGCAGCTAATACAGCAGGGTTGCAGTTGTGACGACTGGGACAGGGTTGAGGTAAGAAGCCGTTTTACCACGGAGAACGTTAAAAACACCCATTTTTCCGGCTTTAACCGGCTGGGAGTATTTAAGGAGAAATTCAATTTGTTCGGAGGGGTTTCTTTTAAATCGGGGATCTACAATGCATGGTTAAACAATTGCATTGTGGAGGATAATGTATTGATCCACAATGTGAAAAGTTACATATCGAACTACCATCTGGAGTCAAATGTAGTAATTCATAATGTGAATTCAATAGCTGTTGACGGGAGAAGCAGTTTTGGGAATGGCGTACGTGTGAAGACAATCAATGAGCAGGGGGGAAGGGATGTGCCAATTTATGACCATCTTACAACGCATATAGCATACATACTGGCGTTATATCGTCATCGAACCGGCCTGAAAAATAAAATTGAGATACTCGTTGCTAACTATGTTAAGTTTATTACCAGTGATATGGGATTAATAGGTCACGGATCAAGGGTGATAAACTGCGATAATATCAAGAATGTAAAAATTGGACAATCAGCGCGAATTGAAGGTGTAAGAAAGTTATTTAACGGTAGCATTAACAGTTGCCATGATGATCCTGTTACGATTGGTGATGGGGTGATTATGGAAAACTTCATTGTGAACTCAGGCTCAAACATTACTGACGCTACGCTTATTTCAAATTGTTTTATAGGCCAGGGTTGTATACTGGATAAACACTATTCTGCTGTCGAATCGCTTTTCTTTGCCAACTGTCAGGGTTTTCATGGTGAGGCCTGCTCGATCTTTGCAGGTCCATATACGGTTACCCATCACAAATCAACATTACTTATAGCTGGGATATTTTCATTTTTAAATGCGGGCAGTGGGTCAAATCAGAGTAATCATATGTATAAGCTCGGACCTATCCATCAGGGAGTAATTGAAAGGGGAGTTAAAACCACCAGCGATTCATATCTCCTGTGGCCATCAAGGATAGGAGCATTTTCGCTTGTTATAGGTCGCCACTACAAGCATTCGGATACATCAGACTTCCCCTTCAGTTATCTCATTGAAAATAATGATGAAAGTTTCCTGGTTCCGGGAGTAAACCTTAAAAGCATTGGCACTATCAGGGATTCTAAGAAATGGCCGGTAAGGGATAAAAGAAAGGACCCGAACCTTCTTGATCAGATCAATTTTAACCTGCTCAGTCCCTATACCGTACAGAAAATGATGAATGGCAGGAACATGCTGATTAAGCTCAGGGACTCTTCTCCGGAAGAGGTTGAGGAGTATAGCTGGCAGAGAATGAAAATCAGGAATAATGCTCTTGAAAAAGGAATACAACTTTATGATCTCGCAATTACCAAATTTCTGGGTAACTCATTAATTACACGATTATATGGTAAAAAATTAGCTAAACCTGAAGATATTTCTGATACACTTGAAATTGACACTCCTGTTGGTACTGGCAGGTGGGTAGATCTTTCCGGGCTGATCTGCCCATATGATGCCTTAGAGGAATTATTCAGGGAAATTGAGAATGATGCAGTTTCTTCTATTGAGGAGATTAATTCTATGCTGGCTACCATACATAGTAATTACTACAGCTATGAATGGACATGGGCATCTGATGCATATGAACATCATTTTGGCAAGAAGCTCAGCGAATTTACAATAGAGGATCTTATAGAAGTGATAGCCAAATGGAGGACAGCTGTCCTGGAGATCGACAAATACCTTTACGAGGATGCCCGAAAGGAGTTCTCACTGCTCAAAATGACGGGTTTTGGAATTGATGGCGAAGAGATTGACAAACGGATGGATTTCGAATCAGTAAGAGGTGAGTTTGATACTAATCCGATGGTAAAATCTATCGAGGATCACATGGATACCAAGAACAGGCTTGGTGATGAAATTATTAATGTGCTCAGAGGTTTAAAAGAACTGGTAAATTGAATTAATATAATGTGTGGGATAGTAGGATATACAGGTACAAAAGGTGCTGCCGGGATACTGATCGGAGGCCTTGAAAAACTCGAATACAGAGGCTATGATAGTGCGGGAATTGCAATTTATAATGGTGAGCTCAGAATTGTAAAAAGTCCGGGTAATATTGAAAGTCTGAAGAACAGGCTTCCCAGGGTGGTTGAAGGGAACTCCGGAATAGCACACACCAGGTGGGCAACTCACGGACGACCAACAGAGAACAATGCTCATCCACATGAATCATCATCAGGCAGACTGGTAATGGTGCATAACGGTATTATTGAAAACAGTAATGAAATTCGCACCTTTCTTCTTAAGCACAATTACAGATTTAAGAGTGAGACTGATACCGAGGTTCTTCTTAATTTAATTGAATATGAGTATCTTAGATGTAACCGGGACATTGTGAAGGCATTACAGATATCATTGGCTAAGGCAATTGGAAGCTATGCTCTGGTAATAATGTCTACTGATGATCCTGAAGAACTTGTTATATGCAGGGGAGGCAGCCCTATAGTTGTGGGCTTTGATGATACCGGATCATATATTGCCTCCGATATCTATGCTATCTCTGAATACACTGACAGGTTCGTTTTTCCGGAGAATGGAGATATTATAGTTATTGACGGTAAGGGGATAAAAAGTGCATGTACTATAGCCGGATATCCCCGCAGTCTGGAAGAAAAGATGTTAATATCAGATTATAAAACTGCCGGTAAAGACGGGTTCGATCACTTTATGTTAAAGGAAATATATGAACAGCCTGGAATAATTTCAGATCTGGCCAACTCGGAATTTATCATTAACAGCAAAGGTAATAAGGGAACATTATTTGAAGATCGTTTTGCTTCGACCGACAGGATAACTATTCTGGGATGTGGTACTTCATGGCATTCAGGACTGATAGGAAAGTATATTATTGAGAAGTACCTTCGGATACCGGTAAATGCAGAGTATGCTTCAGAATACCGGTACCGTCATCCTGTGATAACTAACAGGGATCTTGTCATTTCGATCTCGCAGAGTGGGGAGACTGCAGACACTCTTGCTGCCAACAGGCTGGCCAGAGAGTCTGGAGCTATAACAATGGGTTTGATAAATGTAATGAGTTCAACACTTGAACGCGAGACCGATTTCCAGGTATATATTAATGCCGGGCCCGAAATAGGTGTAGCATCCACCAAAGCATATACTGCACAGGTAGTTTCACTTTTCCTGCTTGCTGCAAAGATCGCTTCGCTCAGGGGCGATCAGGATACGGAAGCAAACCTCAGGGATAGTATTAAACTCATACCGGGTGCAATCAGGGATGTGCTCGACAAGGCTAATAATATCAAGGAGGTAGCAGATAATTACTCATCATCAAATAATTTTCTGTTCCTGGGCCGTGGACTGAATTATCCCACAGCCCTTGAGGGTGCTTTGAAACTTAAGGAAATATCATACGTACACGCTGAAGGTTTTCCCGGAGCTGAGATGAAACATGGTCCGATTGCACTAATCGATTACCACTTCCCGACAATGGCTATCGTAACCGATAAGGAAAATTTATCCAAAATGTACTCTAATATCGAAGAGATCAGGGCAAGAAGCGGTAAAGTGATAGCAGTTGTTCAATCCGGTAACGGATCAATTGGCAATATGGTTGATCAAATAATTGAGATACCTGAAGTTCCTGATATCCTTACCCCCATAGTCTCAGCTGTTCCACTGCAGCTTTTTTCCTATTATATGGCTCTTAACAGGGATTGTAACGTAGACCAGCCCAGGAATCTTGCCAAATCTGTAACTGTCGAGTAGTCCTTAAAAACAGAACTATTCAGAATGGAAGATCCTCAAATTCTTCGTTATCAGGTGGCAGATCATCTAATAATGGCGGAGGTCCAAAGTCATCAGATTGATCACTGTCAGCCCCGGCTTTTTCAATCTTCCACGCATCGAGGTTGGTAAAGTAGGCAACCTTGCCATCGCGTTCCCATCTGTTTCCCTTAATATTAAAGGTTACCTTTACCATTTCGTTCAGGAAAGACTCATTGATAAGATCTGCCCGGTCCTGAATGCACTGGAACTTGATATAGTCCGCAAATTCCCTGCCGTCCGAACCCTGCTCTGAAGATTCGATTACAAATTCCCTCTTACGGAATTTATCACTCATCTGCTGAACAGGTGAAACATCAACAACTTTACCTGTGATCTCAAACGACATATCCTATTACTCAATAATTGCTATTTTCTCTAGTCAAAGAAGCACTTTCATCAGTCCCCGGGAGGTGTGTATCTCTGCTGTTTGCATTATTCGGGATTTATATCAAGGAGTTCAACCTCAAATATCAGCGCTGAATAGGGTTCAATAACACCTCCGGCTCCCTGTGCCCCATAGCCTAGTTCATAAGGAACATAAAACATGAATTTTGATCCCACAGGCATCAGCTGTAGACCTTCCGACCATCCGGCGATCACTCCCTGCACCGGGAATTTTGCAGGTTCACCATTATCATAGGATGAATCAAATTTGGAGCCATCAACCAGGGTACCGGTATAATGCACCATAACCGTGTCCTGCAGACCAGGTTTTAGTCCGTCACCCATTTTTAAAACCTTATACTGTAAGCCACTTTCAGTTGTTAAGACACCATCTTTTTCTTTGTTCTCATTCATAAATGCTACACCCTCTTCGTATACATCCCGGAACTGCTCACGGCTCTTCTCCTCCTGGAGTCTTCTCATATAAACGGCAATATAGCCATTGGCTGCTGCTTCATTCATAATTCCATTACCCTCTTTTGTATCGAGCATTCCCTTGGCCATTAACATCGGATTAAGGTCAACCTCCGACCGGTCAGCGGTAACCTGATTTAAAACGCCGATTGCATATGCGAGCGAATCAATTCCATTGTTGAGCTTTAGATTTTCAACGCCAGTTTGCGAACAGGCTGAAAATGTGATTATAAGACCTGTAGCAATAATTAATCCCTTGAATTTCATTTAAATTAAAGTTTTGGTTATAAAATTGGCGCTAAGATAATATTTATATGATTTATTCTCCGTTAAAGAAATGTGAAAATTTGATTCTATAGTTTAACTGCCCTGGTTATCTGACGTTTACCCGGTGGACCATCCGGGTGTGTAACCTGAAAACCTGCCGTTTGTAAATTCCGCTTCAAAGCTCCACTGGCAGAGTAGGTTACAAACAGGCCACCTTTAACCGTGACGGAAGCTATTGATAATATTACATTCTCTGACCAGAGATCAGGTTGTTTATCAGGGGCAAAAGCATCAAAGTAGACAAGATCATATGCACCTGCCAGTTTTATGGACAGGAGGTCAGCATGTGTTTTACTTATGTAAAAATGTTCATTTATCCTTTCCTCGCTGCCCCACTGTGCCATGTGTATCATATCAAACAGTGAACGATCCCCATCTGCAATAATATCAGGGTAATTCAGTTTGCAGGTCAGTTTTTCAGCCAGGGGCTGTTTTTCTATAGCATTATAATAGGTGGTCCGGCATGTTTTTACACTTTCAATAGCTGTCATAAAGGCATTAAGCCCCGTACCGAAACCAACTTCCAACAGGCGGACAGGAGATTTTCCCGTAATGTTGAAACCATTCTCAATAAAGACATGCCGGGATTCCTGAACTGCACCATATGTGGAGTGGTAATGCTCATTCAGGTCAGGGACGAAAAGGGTATGGGAGCCATCTCCGGTAATTTTTAATCCTCCTTCGCGTTCCGCTACGGCGGACGAGAAGTTATGGTTTAATTCCCCGGGGCTTGCCCCGGAAAAAAGGGTCCAGGGCTTGCCCTGGGGTTTAATACCATTTATTATTGAGTTAAGTGATCTCAAAAGCTCATTTTTCGTTGAAATTAACAATAATCTGTCTATTCTCTCAATAGCTCATGGTTATAAAGTGCAGACTGTAGTTTGTAATATCTTTTTTCAAGGTTAAGTTGCAGATCTTCAATATCATAAAAGGTTATTAGCTCAAAAAGGTAATCTGTAAGCGACAGCTCACCAGATTCAAAAGCTTTCATAAGAAGATCCCTGTTGACAGATCCGGAAACCAGTGAATTTATTTCTCTTAAATTGTCATTCACAATTCCAAAAGTCTCATAATCTCTTTTGAATTCCATTTCAAGCGCCATAAGTTCATGAGTTGCACTGCTTTCCTCATACGACTTTATCGCTCTGGCAACCTCAACTTTACCTTTATTCTCCCATAGTGGCAGGGTTAATCCGATAGTTGGTCCGATGAATTCTTCATTGGCCACCAGCTCCGAAGCATATCCAATTTCAAATCCGGGAAGCTTGCCGGTTTTGCTTAGGTCAATACCCTTTTCTGCCATCTCGATCCTTTTCAGGGGAATCAGAAACGCAGGGTGTTCTATTTTTCTCTTTTCGAGTAAAACTTCTTTCTCCAGTTGAGTGAAAGCAGGGTATGATGCATCTTTAAGAACAAATGACTGGTTTCCGCTCATATAGTCGAGCATATTCTCAAGGCCAATGATCCTCTCCTTTGCATTGGTGAGCAATAATTTTATTTCGGTAAGCCTGATATTTATTTTGTTATAATCAATAATAGTGACCTCACCATTAATGAGGAGCTTACTATATGCTGATTCAAGTCTTGTAAATTCCTCCCAACGTGCCTCAAGCTTATTATATATTTTTAATTCAGTAATAAGATCAATAGCCAGTTGCCGGGTCTCGCTCATCAGATCCAGTATTGTATTGCTGTATTCCAGCTCTGCAAGCTCCCTGTTGGTTGCTTTCAGCCTTTTTAATCTGGCATACCGCGTCGGAAAATCAAACGACTGACTTACTTCCCAGACCCTTTTATTTCCAGCTGCATCCGGTCTGCCGGGGAAATACCCTATGTTTATCTCCGGGTTATCCGGTGAGAGGCCGGTTTTTGAGTCGGCCATCCCTACCTCCATCAACTCACGGGCAGCTTTGATCCCGGGGTGATTATCCTTTACCGATTTCAGAAATATGGGAATACTCTGTGTATAGCAGGTTGATGTAATGCTTGTCAGTAATACTATGTATATGAATCTATTCATTTTTTTCGTTGTTTCTGTTAATTAAGTAATAAACTGCAGGTATTACATAAATATTAAGCAGGGTAGAAGATAGCAGACCTCCCAGGATCACAATGGCCATGGGACTCTGAATCTCATTACCGGGTTTATCACCCCCGGCAGCAAGTGGAATAAGGGCAAGAGCTGCTGTGAGCGCTGTCATCAGAATCGGGTTCAACCTGTCAACAGATCCCCTTACGATCCTTTCACTGAGACTGATCCTTTCCTTGCCAGGCGCTTCGTACCTTGTCACCAGAAGGAGGCCATTCCTTGTAGCTATTCCAAAAAGAGTTAAAAACCCGATGATTGTCGGGATGCTAATAACGCCTGATGACAATGCTATGGAAAAGACACCACCTATCAGGGCCAGAGGCAGGTTAATAAGAATTACCAGGGCAAGCCTGCTATTCCTGAATTCCTGATATAGTATTGTATATATCAGTAGCAGAGCAAGAAATGAAGTGAAAAGCAGCCTCCTGGAGGCTTTGGATGCACTTTCAAACTGACCGCCATACTCTATCCTGTAACTTTCCGGTAATGTGACCGTCTCGCTGATTCTCCGCTCGATATCTTTCACAACACTTCCAACATCCCTGTCAGAGACATTTACCGAGATTACGATCTTTCTCCTTACATTTTCCCTGTTAATACTATATGGACCTGAGGATGATTCGATATCAGCTACGAAGGATAATGGTATTTTTTTCCCATCGTGGGTATCGATAAACGCGTTACTGATGCCCTCAACAGAATTTCTTGACAAGTCATTGAACCTTAAAATCAAAGGGAACTTCTTCTCTTCCTCAAAGACATCGGAGACCTTTTCTCCGCCAACAGCTACACTTACGAAATTAGTGAAGGTGTTCAATGGAATCCCATATCTGGCTAGCAGTTCTCTCTTTGCTTTCACCTTCACCTGTGGTGCCTCCACCTGCTGTTCCACATTAATATCACCTATACCTTCAATATCTTTGGTCGCATCCTCTATCTGCTTTGCTATTCTATACATATCATTCAGGTCATCTCCAAAAAGCTTAATGGCAATATTTGCCCTTGTCCCGGAGAGCATCTGATCCATTCTGTGTGTGATCGGTTGACCAACATCAATTGATACTCCCGGCAATTTGTTAAGGCTTTCCCTTACATCTGCAAAGAATTCATTCCTTGTCCTCTCTTTGAGTTCAAAAGGTATATCCAGTTCCGATACGTTTTCGCCAAATGAATGCTCTGCCAGTTCTGACCGACCGGTCTTGCATGAAATAGATTGAACTTCAGGCATGGATAACATTATTCTCTGAGCTTCACTGGCAATCTTTTTAGATTCCTCCAGCGATATTCCGGGCATTGCTGACAGGGTGACAGATAGCGCCCCTTCATTGAAAGGAGGGAGGAAAGTGCTCCCAAAAGAGAACATCAGGACTACTGCTGATATAAGCAACAAGCCGGCTATCCCGACAATAAGCGGGATCTTCTTCAGGCTTACAATAAGGCTTTTGCGGTAAAGCCTGTTCAGGGTTCTCTCCACCCAGGATCCCTGCGCTTGCCTTTTGAGTCTCTTCTCATTCCCGAGCAAATAACTGCAAAATACCGGTGTTACTGTAAGGGCCACGACCAGGGATGCAAACAGGGCTATAATAAATGATATACCCAGAGGCTTGAGCATTCTCCCTTCCATTCCTTCAAGAAAAAACAATGGAATAAAGGTGATAATAATTATTATCGTTGCATTCAGTATTGAAGGCCGTATCTCTACCGAAGCATTATAAATGACTGATAATACAGGCTTACGGTTCTCTCCTGCCAATTGAACATTTGCCCTTAAATGTTTGTAAACATTTTCAACATCAATGATGGCATCATCCACAAGGGACCCAATTGCTATGGCCATACCTCCCAGACTCATGGTGTTTATAGTGATTCCAAGCAGTCTGAGTATCAGGATTGAAAAAAGGATGGAGAGAGGAATGGCAAACAGGGAAATAACTGTAGTTCTGAAATTAAGAAGGAATATGAACAATATAATAATGACAAATATTCCTCCTTCAATAATTGCACGCAGGACATTACTTACAGAAGTTCTTATAAAATCAGCCTGATTGTAAATATCTATATGGATGTTTACTGATTCACCGAAATTCCTGTTTATCTCATCAAGAGCAACAACTATCTCATCTGTCAGATTAACTGTATTGATATCCGGTTGTTTAACAATATTGAGCAAGACAGCATCTCTGTTCATGTATGATCCGTCGCCAATTTTTGGAGCCGCACCGACCCTGACCTCAGCAACATCTTTAATCAGTATTGGTAAGTCATCCCTGACTTTAATTACCGAATTGCCAATCTCTTCTATGTTGCTCGTCCGGGCCAGTCCTCTCACAAAATATATATTACCAAACTGATTTATGAATCCGCCTGAGGAATTTTCGTTAAGGCTACGGCAGGTCAAATCCATTTCATCCATACTTACATCATAGAATCTCATTTTGAATGGATCGGCCAGTATCTGATATTCCTTGATCTCTCCTCCTATTGAAGTTACCTGTGATACACCAGCAATTGAAAGAAGTCTCGGACGGATATTCCAGTCAGCAATAGTCCGAAGTTCCATACCCGACAGGGAATCTGAATCAATAGCTATAATCATCATCTCTCCCAGAAGTGATGATTGAGGGGCGAGAACCGGCTTGCTGACACCCTGAGGGAATTGTCCGGTTACCTGGATAAGTCGCTCGGTTACCGTTTGCCGGGCATGGTAAATATCAACACTCCAGTCAAATTCAACCCACACGATTGAGAATCCCATATTTGAGCCGGATCTTACTCTTCTTATTCCGGTTGATCCGTTTACTGCTGTCTCTATGGGAAAGGTAACCAGCCTCTCTACCTCTTCAGGGGCCATACCATGGCATTCGGTCATTATCACAACTGTGGGAGCCGTTAATTCAGGAAAAATGTCTATGTCCATCTTACTGGTGACATACGATCCTGAGAGCAGTAAAAGGATAGTAGCAATAATGACCGTAATCCTGTTTTTAAGCGAAAAATCTATTATTCTGTTAAGCATGCTAATCCGGTTTAGGGGGTGTGCCCCTGGTGGGAGTCAGGAGCGGAAGAGGTCATCTGTGATAGCTTCACCTGGTAGGCTCCGGCAGATACAATCAGAGCCCCCTCATGCAAACCGTCGAGTACCTGGGTTTCCATCCCGTCAGACGGGCCGGGAGCAAAATATTGTTTCAGGAACTCACCATCAGCTGTCTCAATGAATACATAGTATTTCCCAAATTCCTCCATGATTGCACTGTTTGGAACAACAAGGGTATTTTCGATCTGTTGGCCTGTAAGCCATACATCAACAAAAGTTCCGGGGATAAGCTCAGGGGTATAATCAACCCTGAAGTAAACAGGTATGAAATATGAGGTTTTTCCTGTACTCCTGCCGAAAGAGATAAGCTTCCCGTTCATATCTTCAGTTGAATAAACATTGTTATTGTAGCCAGTGGTAAAATTAGCACCGTCAATATTCTGAAGAACAGAGATAGATCCCGGGGCAACATCTGCCTTTACTATCAGGTTATGTTCAATAATGATCGATGCAAGCCTGTCGCCGGGTTCAACCTTCTGGCCTTCGGTAACATAAATCTCTTTAATATATCCATGGTTTGGACTGATTACATTGCTTGAACTGCCTGATACTGTAGCACTGAAGTTAAGATAGTCTGCCTCAAATTTCTCAAACAAGTTTTTTGTCTCAAGGAAGTATTTCTGGGTTATAAGTTTGTCATTAATCAGTTCCTGTGCCCTTTCATAATTTGCCAGTGCAGTTTCATAATCCGACTTGCACCTTGCATAATTGACTCCCGTATTATTCTCAGTCATACTCTCACCGCTCACGGAAAACAATGTTTGTTCTTTGTCTATCCTGACCCCGGCAAACAGAAAGTGATCGCTGAACCGTACGATGCCGGGACTTTTAGCTGTAATGATTATTTCATCCTTTTTATCAACAAGGATCTGTCCGCTGGTCTTGAGAACAGATCTGAAATTCCTTTTTTGCAATGGTATTACCGTGTGCTGGATGTGGGTCTGAGCCTGAGCTTCACTTTCGTTACTGGCCAACTCATCTTCAGCTGCATAGGTATGTGGCTGACCTCCTTCTTCTTGTGTATGAGTTTCCTCCTCTTGAACACGATCATCATGGGTAAGTGACCCGCACGATAGCATAAAACCCAGATAAATGACATTGAGAAAAATAATTGGATATTTCATGATGCAGTATTTTACAGTTGTGAAAATAAATGGATTAAACCTCAGATTACAATGAGGTTAGTATACTTAGCTCCCAATAATATGCTTATTGGATTAGAAAGCTCCGGGAGGTGCCCTGAACGAATAGCCGGCAATTACCGGTGGCGGGCCATGAATCAAATGGTCGATCTTCGGTATTAAGGCTGCAACAAAAAGATTCATGCTGATCTCCTCTGTCGGGAATGTTGTGGGAAAGTAACAGATCGGATAATCCTGGTGAAACAGGTTTGTTGTGAAGTGACAGACAGATTCATCATTGTTACAGGAATAACCGGAGTAAAAGAATAGAATGTTATTATCCTCATGATCAATGCAGGCGTCTTCAGCGTGTGCTATGCTTTCATCCTCACCGGGCCAGTGATCAGAATGATTATGGGGAATAATGCCATGTAGCATTATAATACTCCAGGCAATTATTAAAGGTATAATATTAAGATAAATCCTCTTCCTCACCTTATTAATTGATAAACAATTGGCAAATATATTAATTTATTTATTTCGAAGCGCTCCCGGGAGGTGTATTGTAAACTGCTCATGGCTCAGGGGATCACGGCGAGGAGGTCCAGGGAACTACGATTGAAGCCAGTTGGTGATCATCTTGCATCCAAAAGATGTCATAAAAGATTCGGGATGAAATTGGACTCCTTCAATATCGTGATCCCTGTGTTTAACTGCCATGATCCTCATTTCATCCGATAATGCAGTTATCTTCAGACACTCGGGAAATCCATTTCTGTCAGCGATCCAGGAGTGATAAAAGCCCGCTTCGAATGAGGAAGGTAAACCGGTAAAAAGTCCGGAGTTTACTTCTGTTTTTGTAATTGTTTTTATTCTGCCATGTACAACGTTTTCCAGTTGCACAAGATTGCCGCCAAAATATTTTACAATTGCCTGCATTCCAAGGCATATGCCCAGTATACTCCTTAAACCGCCATACTGTTTCAATATCTTCTCCATGATGTTACCATTAACCGGAAGGTCCGGTCCGGGAGAGAAAATTATCTTTTCAAATCTGGCGATATGATTGAGATTTACTTCTTCCGCAATTATTATTTGTAAATTTACGGATGGATGATTTCGGACAATATGGGCAATATTGTGCGTAAACGAGTCATAATTATCAATAATAGCCACATTCATGGAGTCAAATATAATGAATAATTTCAGGCAGATGATGAATAAGCTTGGCAGTAACAGGGAGCCTTTTTTATTCATTATTGACTTTGAGATGAAGATGCCCTTAATCTATACTCTTGATAAGCTGCCTGAAAATATATTATTTGATATTCCGCTCTCAAGAAATATTACAAGGCAGAAGGGATCCTCAGCGGAGATGAGTATTTTGAAGAATCCGGTCACATATGAACGCTATTTACTCTCATTTGAGAATGTAATGAAGAATATCAGACATGGGAACAGCTATCTTCTCAATCTGACATTTCCGACGGAGATTGTCACTTCCTCTTCCCTGGATGATATTTTTTTCACCAGTCAGGCCCGTTACCGGATACTTATGAGGAATAAATTTGTGGTTTTTTCGCCTGAGACATTCATAATGATCGATGATGATACCATAAACACATTCCCGATGAAGGGCACAATAGATGCATCTGTTCCGGATGCCGAACGAATAATCATTGGCGATGAGAAGGAGATAGCTGAACATAACACCATAGTTGATTTGCTGCGTAACGATCTGAGCATAGTCTCCAATAATGTGACAGTAAAACGTTTCAGGTACATTGATAAGATCATTACGACTGACAGAACCCTCCTGCAGGTAAGTTCAAGGATAGCGGGCAAGCTCGATAAGAATTGGAATGAAAACATCGGCACTATTATGATTTCCCTGTTGCCGGCCGGATCAGTCAGCGGAGCCCCAAAGAAGGAGACCGTAAGGATAATCAGGGAGAGTGAGACAGGAGCCAGGGGCTATTATACTGGTGTTTTTGGAGTATTCGACGGAGTTTCACTGGACAGTGCTGTGATGATCAGATATATTGAACAGAACGGTTCAGAATATGTTTATAGAAGTGGGGGAGGAATAACTTCCCTCAGTGATCCTGAAAAGGAATATGATGAACTAATTTCCAAGGTATATGTCCCTGTTGGTTGAGACAATAAAGTTTAAAGATGGAAGATTATATAATATTGACTTCCATTCAGATCGATTTAACCGTACACGCAGGGATCTTTTTGGGATCGGACTGGCTGTTAATCTTGAATCAAAAATTGTCATACCTGCATATGCAAGCAAGGGGCTCTTTAAGTGCAGGATTGAATATGATGATAATATACGGAAGATAGAGTTTATCCCTTATGAGAGAAAACAGATAAATACTCTGCGGCTTGTTGAAGCAGGGGACCTGGAATACAGCTTCAAGTTTATCGACAGGAATGGATTAAATGAGCTGTTTGACAAGAGGCTCGGATGTGACGATATACTTATAATAAAAAACGGGCATATAACTGATACATCATACGCAAATATTGTGGTGAAGGAGAAGGATGGTAAGTGGCATACTCCGTCAAGTTACCTCCTTGCAGGTACCAAGAGGGCTTATCTTCTTGGCAGGGGCATAATAAGCGAAAGGGAAATTACTCCGGCGAGTTTGCGTCGATACCGCGAACTGAGATTGATTAATTCGATGCTTGATATTGGCGACACTGAAGGGATCCCGGTAAAGGCCATCTGCTTTTGACTATCTTTTGTAGTACTTCATATTTTCTCTTCTGATATTCACCAGAGGATAAAAACTCTCCTCACCCTTGTAACTATATATTATCCTGTCTGATAAATCCGTAGTTTCATACAGGTTTGGCTCGGTAAGTGATAATCCTGGATTTATAACCCCCCTTATAATCATTCTGCCACCCTCTGCTGTTTTAGATACAGGGACCTTTATACCTGAATATACAATCGATATAACCTCAAGGTCAGGGTCTGCATCACGCAAGGTAACTACTACATCAGTTCCTTTTATGTTTTCATCAATCATCCACGATTGGTAGAAAATATCTTCAATCCTGAATAACATATGTTCCCTGTTCAACGTTACGACACAGCTGACTAATAGCAGCGCCGATGCAATAATAGCTGGTAGTGTTACTTTTTTCTGTTTCATAATAACTGCAGTTGATTCTATCATCTGATTTCCTTCCGATACAACTTAAGAAAAACGATTATAATAGGTTTAAACTGAAGAATCAAAAACCGTGCAATTTTTCAGTGACAAGCCGTACACATATTATAATATTCAGATCGAAGGCATAATTTTTGAAGAGATTGAATGATTTGATCATTTGATTAACTAGTTTTGCATTACTCAGATTTACTATTGACATGAAAGAGATTACTAAATATTTGCTGATACTGCTTATCCCGGCATCCATCTTTGTTACCGGTTGCCAGAAGGAGGTCGAACCGGATAATGATGAACCTGTTCCGGCTGAGATAAGCCGTTTTATTTGGGATGGTTTAAATGACTATTACCTGTGGTACAAAGATGTTGATAAGCTATCAAAGGACTATTTCGCTACTACCAATGATTATTACGCTTACCTCAATTCTTACAATACTGATTATGAGCAACTTTTTATAAGCCTCCTTTATAATCTGGATGTCGAAAGAAGATGGTCATGGATTGTTGATGACTATGAAGCGCTTGAACAGTCATTCGCAGGCATCTCAAAATCAATGGGATATGACTGGAGACTTGTGAATTTCTCGGGAACCGACAATTACTTCGGCTTTGTGAGGTACGTTGTGCCGGATTCACCGGCAGATATAGCCGGCATCGAAAGGGGTGATTATTTTCTCTATGTTGATGGTCAGCAGATAACCGGTTCAAATTATTACAGCCTTCTTGTTGAATCGGATAGTTACATACTGACCATGGCTACCATTAACGGAAGTACAGTGTCGCCAAATGGTATTACAAGGAATCTTACTGCCGTGGTACTGCAGGAGAATCCCATTCATTACTATTCGACCCTGGATATTGGCGGGGTAAAGACTGCCTACCTGGTTTATAATTCATTTAACTCCGAATTTGATGTTGAACTGAATGACCTTTTCGGCACATTTAAATCAGAAGGTGTACAGAGATTGATCCTTGATATGAGATACAACGGAGGGGGATCGATTTTATCAGCTGTTTATCTTGCCAGTATGATATACTCCACCAATACAAATACCATTTTCAGCAAAAGGCAGTACAATGACAAAGTGCAGGCCTATCTTCTTTCCGAATATGGGGCGGATTTTTTCAATTACTACTTTGCTGATAAGATAGATACTATCACTGTGACCAATCCTTCACCACCTGATCTGCCTGCAATTAACAACCTCGGTATAACTGATCTCTACGTACTGACCTCAACCGGTACGGCATCAGCCAGTGAACTTGTGATAAACGGGCTTGAACCATTTATGAATGTCACACTTATCGGTGAGAATACATACGGTAAAAATGTTGGATCAATCACTGTCAAAGACTACTATTCGCGTGATGGGATCCTGAATCCTGATCATAAATGGGCGATGCAGCCGATTGTTCTCAAGATCGCCAATTCGCAGGATTTTTCAGATTATGTAAACGGACTTTCTCCTGATGTTACCGTGGATGAGGGCTTCATCGACCTGCTTCCGTTCGGTGATGAAAATGAGTTACTTCTGAAAGCGGCCACGGACCATATCCTGGGATTAAAATCTGAAAGAGCTCAGCCGGTATATCTGGAGGGAGTTGATTATTTTGTTATTGCTGACTCAAGGGATTTCATACCCTTCAGCAAGGATATGTATGAGAAGAATAGTTTTATTCTCAATAAGTAGTCTTTCTGTTGCCGGATTATAATTGTTGAAAGGGTGGGTAAAGTTGGTAATGTTGATAAGGTTGAAAAAAAATTAGGAATCTATATATTAAAATATATAATTAAATTTTATCTCAGTTTGAACTCGTAACCTGCAATCCCGAAATGAAAGAATCTTTGATTCTTAACCATTTCGTGGATCCCCGAAAAAGCTTGTTTCTTCGGGACTTGCAACCTGCAACTACCAGTTATCAGCATACCATCCTCTTACATCTATTGCATTCATTCCTGCCCTGTAAGCAGCCTCAATACCCAGGTCACCATCTTCGAATACGCTAATTGATCCGGGATCAGTATCCATTTGCTCCGCACATCTGAGAAATGTTTCCGGGTGTGGCTTATGGTTAGCTACATCGTTTGAGGTTACGATAACATTAAACATTCCGGTCATTCCGATTACCTCAAGCGTACGAAAAACTGCCTCCCTGAACCCTCCAGAGCCTATAGCCATTGGCAGTGTACCATAATATTTTCTTACAATATCGGCAACCGGTTTAACCTCTTTTACCTCGTGTTGCATCTGTAAGAAAATTTCAATTTTCCTTTGAAATAACTGATCAGGCGAAACTGTTTTTCTAAGATCATATTGGTCAATAATTGCTTCTGCCATCTTTTTAGCAGGGGTACCGGTAAGTGACCTGAGGAGGTCACTTTTTATTTCAAATCCATGTTCCCTGCAGGTAGTCTGCCAGGCTTTCATATGGAAAGGCATGGTATCGGCAAGGGTACCATCGAGGTCAAAGATTAGTGCCCTGGTTCCGGGCAATAATTGGTACAGCATCCTCAAATTGTCTGTTTAAGGAGGCAAATATAGTTAAAATTGAAGTTGGTTTTCTTTGACTTTTGTCAGTTATTTTATAACAAAAGCTATTTCAGTTTTCCATTGTGCCAGATCGGGTTCTGTCTGGGGGTCTGAATAATAAAACTCCCATGAGTCACCGGTTGATTCATAACCATTTTCAAAAAGGAATGACATAAGGATATCATAAGAATAATTAAATTCAACGTAGGGTCCTGAATGTGTACCGGTTACTGCCTTAAATCCTTTGAAAGTCATAGGTTTTACCATTCCTTCTGCAATCCCCGGTTCCGAAACGGGGATACCTGCAATAACTCTCACTGTGCTATTCGCATCATCATAGTCACTGTAAAGGGCAAACGGAACCCCTGCAGGCTGGAGTTCCTGTGTTGATACAACCATCATTACCGCTCCGTAGAGGTTGCCAAGTATGTTGGAGATATCGTTTATCGAGCCTACTTCTTCTGCAACCATACCGGTAAAGCCGCTATATACCTTGATCACAGGTTCGCTCAGGCTGCTCATCCTGACCCCATTGGTTTCAAGATGCTTCTTAAGGTTAGCCAGCCCCTTGTCAAGGGACTCTATCAGGGACTTTTTCATAAAGGCATTCATAACTTTCATGAATGGGTTGGCTGTCACAATTTCCATGGTCCATGTTACTTTTGTAATGCCATCCTTTTCATTAAAGGTCCACATTATTTTTGCTGGTTTCGCGCTTCTGCTGAACCATATGGAACTTATAATAAGTTTACCGAACACCGTGGTATCAACCTCCATCCTTCCCGAACCTATGGTTTCCCCGTTCCAGCTATAGGTCGAGCCTATATATCCCGGTTCTGTTGTGATCGATACTTCAGACTCCGGATCAAGTTCAATCCATGGATCCCAGGACTGGCGATCGGAAAAGGTAGCTACAGCATAAAAAGCGTGCGAAGCCGGCAGGTTGATCTCAGTTCCGGATGATGCCTTAAATTCCTTCGGCAGCACCAGCCCTACGACAACCACCAGGACAATAAGCGATAAGACTGCTATCAATATCCATTTTAATACTTTCATGGTATAAATGGTTTAGGTTAATATAATTGTGGTTTACATGAAACAAACTTCTCACCTGTAAAAAGGCCGGCAAAAGCCGGCCTAAACGAATGATCATAATGCTTATCTTTTATATTGATCCAGGTACTCTAAAACCTGGTGATAAACATTCTCCCCTGTAAATCCAAATTTCTCATCGAGAACCTCAAATGGGGCTGAATAACCGAAATGATTAAAACCCCATACTTTCCCATTGTCACCGGCCAGTCCCTGTAAAGTTACGGATAATCCTGCAGTTAAGCCAAATTTTGGTATGCCGGCAGGCAAAATTTTTTTCCTGTACCCTTCATCCTGGTCGAGAAACAGTCCTTCGGAGGGAACAGATACAATTCTTATGTTCAGTTTCCGGTTTTCACGTAAAAGACTGGCTCCCTTAACGAGGGTCGATACTTCTGACCCGCTGGCAAAGAGGATGATGTCGGGAGTACCGATGCAGTCCTCAACAATATAGGCTCCATATTTTGCATTTTCAGCTTCTGTATACCTGTCTGAGTCCGAAGGCAGGTCAGTTATCTCCTGTCTTGAAAGTATCAGGGCGGCCGGACGATCATTTGTTTCAAGAGCCATTTTCCAGGCAATAGTAGTCTCGGCAGCATCGGCAGGCCGGAGAACAAGCATACTCCTTTTACCCTTATGGTTCTTCAGGTGTTCCATCAGCCGGATCTGCGCCTCCTGCTCAACAGGCTGATGTGTAGGTCCGTCTTCACCAACCCTGAAGGCATCATGTGTCCAGACATATTTTACCGGTAATCCCATAAGCGCGGCCAGCCTTACAGCCGGTTTCATATAATCGGAGAACACAAAGAAGGTACCGCAAACAGGTATAACTCCTCCGTGCAATGCCATCCCGTTCATTATAGCTGCCAGGGTAAGCTCCGATACTCCTGCCTGGAAAAACTGCCCGCTGAAATCACCCTTCCTGAATTCTGAAGTTTTCCTGAGAAAACCATCTGTCTTGTCGGAGTTGGCCAGGTCAGCCGACGATACGATCATATTTCCCACTTTTTCAGCAAAATGGCCAAGTACATTTGCTGATGCAGCCCTGGTGGCAATGCCCTTCTTATTAATAATGGCGCTAAAGTCTATTTTCGGAAGATCCCCTTTGAAGAAACTATTCATCTTGTTTGAGAGTGCGGGATTCTCCGACGCCCATTTTTCCTCCTTTATTTTTTGCTCTGACATTTTGCTGCGCTTATCTGCGAGAATTTCATTGTACAGCTCTTTCACCTCATCTAGGATCATGAACGGATCATCAGGGTTGCCGCCAAGATTTATTAATGATTTCTCAAATGATGCTCCGGCTTTGCTTACAGGCTGCCCGTGGGTAGAGGTCATTTTTTCGAAGCTGTTACCATTCCCGTCCACCAGGCCTTTACCCATAACGGTTTTACCTATAATAAGTGTGGGTTTTGCCTTTTGATAATGGGTCTTTTTAAGTGCATCCCTGATCTGCTGATGGTCATGTCCGTCAATTGTAATAACCTCCCAGCCCCATGCCTTGTACTTGGCAGAGGTGTCCTCAGATGTAACTACTGAGGTTTCGGTTGAGAGCTGAATATCATTAGAATCATAAAACATGATAAGGTTACCAAGTCCCAGATGACCTGCTATCCTGCCCGCGCCCTGTGAGATCTCTTCCTGTACCCCCCCGTCCGAAATGTATGTATAGATCTTATGAGACATCCGCTCACCAAAACGTGATGACAGGAACCGTTCTGCTATAGCAGCTCCAACAGCCATAGTATGGCCCTGTCCTAGTGGTCCTGATGTGTTCTCGATACCCCTGGCAATATCAACTTCAGGATGACCTGGCGTATTGCTTCCCCATTGTCTGAAATTCCTTATATCTTCAATTGTAAAGTGGCCGGTCAGGGTCAAGACTGAATAGAGCATGGGTGACATATGTCCGGGATCCAGAAAAAACCTGTCACGGTTAACCCATTGCGGATTGTCAGGGTCAAATCTCAGGTGTTCGGAAAAGAGGATATGGATGAAGTCGGCTCCCCCCATGGCACCACCGGGATGTCCTGATTTTGCCTTCTCAACCATTGCCATTGATAGTAATCGGATATTGTCAGCAGCCTTTTTGTGAATGTCCTGGGTCATGTGATCTTTGATTTTGTTGAGAACGTAAATGTACTAAATAAGGATGAAAAGGTTAAACCTGCTTTAATAGATGAACGACCTGCCTGCCATGCCAGCGACAGGAGAACAGGAACACAAATTTGGATCCCAATCAAAAAATCCGGTAACAATAATCCGTAGATATAAGGCCTCTGTAAAAACCTGCACGACAATTAACAAAATTGAATCTTCATGGCAACAAAGTTTCAATGATATCATTATCAGAAATGACAGGGGAATAATCCGGTTTAGAAAATATATTAGTGACAATCCCATTAAATGGGACGCATCTAAAAACAAAAAGAACATTAATACATAGGACAAAACGATTTTGAAAATATTATTTCACAAACCTGCAGTCAGGAATTTCGTCAAGAGACAAATCTTTTATAATTTTGACCAGAATTTTTCGGGGTGTAGCGCAGCCAGGCAGCGCGCTTCGTTCGGGACGAAGAGGTCGGGAGTTCGAATCTCCCCACCCCGACAAAAGAAGCATAAGGCCGTTCTGCCAAAGGCAAAGCGGTCTTTGTTTTTAGGACCGCCAGATGCTTGCATCTGTAAGGTGTTAAAAATAAAGATCTCAGGTGCGAAGCACCGAGGTCTTATGCTTTTTTTAGTTATACCCCCAAGGAGAAAACGCGAATGAAATGAGCGTAATCTCCCCACCCCGACAAATCAAAAAGCCTTACCGCAAAGCGGTGAGGCTTTTTTCATATGCACCAATGGAACTTATTCCAGTTAAGTGCATATGAAAAAAGCCTGAATAGTGCAAAGCACTAAAGGCTTTGAGATTTGAATCAACCCCCCAAGGAGAACACCACGCCAGCGGTGTGGTAATCTCCCCACCCCGACAAATCAAAAAGCCTTACCGGGGCAATCATTTCTGGGCGCGTGGATATTTAGTCAGCACAGTGGGAATAGATGAAGATGTCATAAAGAGATATGTAAAGCATCAGGAGAAAAAAAAGACAAACAGATAACTTTCACCATAATTGATGAAAATATCTGCTCATATGATAATATGGAGCTCAGCGAAATATAAATCGAAGTACCCAAGAAACATAATCTATACATTGATAATATAGATATATAATTGCTTCTATATACTGCAGCTGGTCATCTGAGCATTGACTGACATTGAAGCAGGGTTTTTGCAGAGAAATTACTTTTGTTTATCTTAAGACTATTAAAAAATGCTCATTATGAAAATGCTAAAGATTATTTTATTCACAATTCTTTCTTTAATCATTGTTGCCCTGGCTGTTCTCTTTTTTTTAATAAGGGATATATCTGGAAGTGCACTGCCTCAATATGATGGTGAATTGATACTCAAGGGATTACAGGATGAGGTTTCTGTTTACCGGGACGAAAGAGGGATCCCACATATCTATGGCGTAAATGAGCATGACCTTTACATGGTAACAGGATATATCATGGCCCAGGAAAGAATGTGGCAGATGGATCTGATAAGGAGGGCAACCACCGGTCGCCTGTCAGAAATATTCGGCGAAGATTATGTCAATACGGACCTTTTCCTGCGAGCCCTGAGAATCCCGCAGAAATCGAAAATGATTATCGAAAATTCCGAAAGTGATATGCTGGCCTGCGTCAGTGCTTATGTCGATGGTGTAAACCATTATATAGAGTCGGCAGGGAAGAAGCTGCCTCCCGAATTCAGGATACTCGGATATAAGCCTGATCCGTGGACAATGGAAGACTGTGCGAACATTATTGGATATATGGGATGGGACCTGGCAAAAAATAACATGAACGGCGACCTGTTCATTTATAAGCTTATACAGAAAATTGGAAGGGAAGAGGCTATAAGGCTGATCCCTTATTATAATATAAAGGGTGAATTTGTCTACCCTGATTTCAAGATCGATGAAGCATTGCTGGCCGCTGCAGGTGATTTTGTAAATTCGGCCGATAAAGTAAAGGGGCTGGGTATCACTCCTTTTACAGGCAGCAATAACTGGGCGGTAAGCGGAGAGCGGAGCAGCACAGGCAAACCATTGCTTTCGAATGATATGCACCTGGGGCTGTCAAGCCCCGGAATCTGGATACAGATGCATCTTGTTATTCCTGGCGAAATGAACATTACAGGTGTTATTGTTCCGGGTGAACCATTCATTATTGCAGGCCATAACGAAAGGATTGCATGGGGGGAAACCAACCTGATGGTTGATGATATTGATCTTTATCTTGAAATGACGAATCCTGAAAAAACGAAATACTATTGTGACGGTGAATGGCATGATATCAGGACCGTCGATGAGACTATAAAGGTTAAGAAAGGTGATGATCAGGTACTGCAGCTCAGGTTCACACACCGCGGTCCGATAATTTCAGGATTCAGGGATGTGGAAGGAGCTGACCTGAGCATGCGCTGGTCAGGTAATGATATGAGTAATGAACTTATGACCGGTTACCTGTTAACCAAGGCTTCCGGCTGGGACGATTTCAGGGAGGCGATAAGCTGGTTCAATACCGCGAGCCAGAACTTTGCCTATGCTGATGTGGATGGCAATATCGGGCTCCATGCCGGAGGAGGTATTCCAATACGGGAACTTCATGGATCATTCATTATGCCCGGTGACAGCAGCCGCTACGACTGGAAGGGATACGTTCCTAAGGATCAGTTGCCTTACAGTTTTAACCCCGGATACGGAGCTGTATCATCGGCCAATAACAAGACGGTGGATGCTGACTATCCTTATTATATTGGTACCTACTATACAATGCCTTACAGGATTAACAGGATAAGGGAGATGATCTCCTCTGCTGTAGTTTTTTCTGTTGATGATTTTAAGAGGATGATTACCGACAGACATTCCAATTATGCGGCCAAACTTACTCCTCTGATAATTAATGCAGTCGAAGGTTTAAGCGACCTGAGTGAACAGGAAAACAGGGTTTTTGAAGGGATAAGGGAATGGGATTATGATATGGGACCTGATATTATTATGCCAACCTTCTTTGACCATTTTCTTAAGATACTTGCTTCAAAGCTTTTATCTGATGAACTGGGAGAACTTTTCAAAGGGATGAACGGCACCATAAGGGACTATTACCTCCTGGGGATCATCAGAGGCGATCATGATCTGTACATTGATGATACAGGTACCGAAAATACCGAGACTCTGAATGAGATACTAATTGCATCTTTCAGGGAAACAGTTACCCTGCTTACCGAAAAGTATTCTGCCGACACATCAAAGTGGCTGTGGGGCGATATACACCAGTTCACCGCAAGCCACCCGATGGGAAGTATCAGGGTACTCGACAGGCTGTTTGGGTTTAATGTAGGACCCTTCAGGGTAGGAGGCAGTAATCATACCGTTTCAACCTATTCATACAGCGGCGAATTCGTGGTTGACCATGGAGCTTCTGAAAGGCATGTTTTCAATACTGCTGACTGGGATGATTCGTATACAGTGATCCCGACCGGGATCTCGGGTCTTCCTGCATCTGAGTTTTATTGCTCGCAGATCCTTACCTATTGCGAAGACAGGTTCTACAGAGACCATTTCAGCCTTCAGGCAGTGAAGGAAGCTCAAAAATATTTATTATTACTTAAACCACCGGCATAATGATGAAAAACAATAACAGGTGGGATCTTTCCGGAAAAGTTGCCCTGGTCACAGGTGGAACCAGGGGTATAGGAGAGGCAATTGTAAATGAGCTTCTCTTTCAGGGAGCTGAAGTTATTGCATGTGCAAGAAACGATCCTGACTATTATCCTGAAACAGTAAATTATCATTTCATTAAGTCTGATATCAGTACGGCAAAGGGGAGGGATCATGTGACCGGGTATATTATTAAGGAATTTGATAATCTTAATATACTGATCAATAATGTTGGAACCAATATCAGAAAACCTACAGTGGATTATACTGATGATGAACTGGATTTCCTCCTTGAAACAAACCTTAAATCTGTGTTCAGACTATCAAAGGAGCTGCATCCATTATTGAAGAGTTCTGGCTCATCGTCGATTGTAAATATCAGTTCCGTTGCCGGCCTGACCCATATGCGAACAGGTTCGGTATATGGAATGACCAAGGGTGCTATCAACCAGCTTACCCGTAACCTTGCCGCTGAATGGGCTCCGGATAATATTCGTGTAAATGCCGTTGCGCCATGGTATATACTGACCCCACTGGCCAGACAGGTGCTGCAGGACAGGGATTATTATGATGAGGTTGTGTCGCGTACTCCTATGGGGCGGGTGGGTGAAGTAGAGGAAGTGGCCGGACTGGTGGCCTTTCTTTGCATGCCGGCAGCATCCTATATAACCGGCCAGGTAATCGCTGTCGACGGTGGATTTACAATAAACGGGTTTTAGACATTATAGGTACCGGAGGCAGTGTCGCCGCCCCTCCCGGTCCAGTTTGTATGGAAGAATTCACCACGAGGCCTGTCGGTCCTTTCATAGGTATGTGCTCCAAAGTAGTCGCGCTGTGCCTGTAGCAAATTTGCAGGCAGATAGGCCGCCCTGAAACCATCAAAATAACCAATTGCTGAGGCCAGTGCAGGCACAGGAAGACCATTGGCTACAGCGGTAGCGACCACCCTTCTCCAGCCAAGCTGCGATCCCTCTACCTTTTCCCTGAAGAAATCGTTGAGCAGCAGGTTTTCAAGCTCCGGGTTATTATCAAAGGCCCTCTTTATATCGTCAAGGAATACTGACCTTATAATACAACCTCCGCGCCAGAGCAGTGCGATACCTCCGTAGTTGAGATGCCATCCGTACTCCATTGCTGCTTCCCTCATCAGACTGTACCCCTGTGCGTATGAGATTATTTTCGAACCGTATAGCGCATCCTTCAGATCTCTAAGGAACCTGGGTTTATCACCCGGGTAAACAGGTACCGGGCCATCGATCACTCCGGAAGCTTTCAACCTCAGATCTTTTTTGTAAGAGAGGCATCTGGCGAATACTGATTCCGCTATCAGAGTGAGCGGGACACCGAGATCCAGGGCAACTATGCCGGTCCACTTTCCTGTCCCTTTTTGTCCTGCAGAATCAAGGATCTTCTCCAGGAGAGGCTCTCCGTCCTCATCCCTGTATGCCAGAATATCACTCGTTATTTCAATCAGATAGCTTTTTAACTCCCCTTCATTCATTTTTGCAAAGACCTGATGCATCTGGTCATGGTTCATCCCGAGCAGGTTTTTCATCAGGTAATATACTTCGGAAATAATTTGCATATCACCATACTCAATTCCGTTGTGCACCATTTTAACAAAATGACCTGCTCCATCTTCACCAACCCAATCAGCACATGGTGATCCATCCTCAACCTTAGCTGCAACTGACTGAAAAATATTTTTAATATGAGGCCATGCAGACTCACTTCCTCCGGGCATCATTGAGGGCCCCTTAAGCGCACCTTCCTCTCCTCCGCTAACACCCGTACCGACATAGAGCAATCCGTTGCTTTCAACCAGTTTTGTACGCCGTATCGTGTCCGTGAAATGGGAATTACCCCCATCAATAATAATATCGCCCGGCTCCAGAACCGGTATAAGCTGTTCAATAAATTCATCTACCGGTTTGCCGGCCTTCACCATCAGCATCACCTTCCTGGGTCTGGACAAGCTATTTACCATATCTGTCAGGGACTGAGTTCCAATGATGTTCTTGCCCTTGGCCCTTCCATTTAAAAAATTGTAAACTTTTTCTAATGACCTGTTGAATACTGCTACAGTAAATCCTTTACTTTCCATATTAAGCACCAGGTTTTCTCCCATCACTGCAAGGCCAATAAGTCCAATGTCAGCTTTTCTCATAAGTTTAGTTTATTATTTATTTGGATGATCCTTAAAGCCGAGTTTCAGGAGCGTATCATTTGCATTTACATCACCTGTTACAGTATAGGCTTCAAATTCTCTCCTGCCCCAGTAATTATCCCGGATTTGTTCAAAGTTACCCGGATCATTCCTTAGGTTGTTATTATCACTGAAAACCGGGTATGTATGGAAGATTGCTGCTCCAACCTTTTCCAAAGTTGATCCGTTATATTGCCGTGTATCAATAACACTTCTGTCAGGCTCAGTCAGCCCTTCCGGTTTCCAGTCGGTAAGCGGGAGATTGAAATACTGTCCAAGCTCCCTGACAACCATGGCTGTGCCGGTTGCTTTACCCTCCTGCGAGTAGCCTGCAATATGGGGTGTTCCAATCTCAGCCAGATCAAGCAGGTTTCTGTTCAGGTAAGGTTCATTATCCCATACGTCAAGAATACAACCGTTTAATTTCCGCTTTTTCAGTACCTTAATAATATCATTTTCACTGATCACCTTGCCCCGGGACGAGTTTATCAGGAATGCTCCGCTTTTCATATCATTAAGGAACTTATCATTAACCATTCCTGTGGTCTTGTCCCGGCCTGTCATGATAAGCGGAACATGCAGGGTAATAATATCGGATTCTTTAAGTAACCGGCTCAGGGTAACGAACATGGTACTACCTTCATTACGTTCCCTGGGAGGATCATTCAATATGACCGTCATGCCCAGGGTCCTTGCCAGTTTTACAACTTTCGATCCGACATTTCCAACGCCAACCACTCCAAGTGTGAGATTTTCGGGACGCAGATTAAATTTCAGAAAAATATGAAGGAGTGATGAGGCAATATACTGCATCACGGAGCCTGAGTTACATCCGGGAGCATTTGTCCACCTGACACCGTTTTGATCGCACCAATCTTCATCAATATGATCAGTCCCGATGGTTGTTGTACCCAGGAACCTGACTCTTGTCCCGGAGAGTAATTCCTTACTGCATATTGTTCGTGTACGAATTATCAGAGCATCAACATCCTTTAATTCAGAGTTTGAAATAGCTGGTCCTTCAAGATATCTGACCTGACCAAATGGCTCGAGAGCTCCCTTTATGAATGGTATTTTATCGTCGATAACAAATTTCATTGGTGTTCAGATCCTTTCTCTTATTCCAGACAAAACCCATGTTTTATCAGCCGTAGCCTGGGGAGTAGGCCGGGCCCATGCTCACTGCCCCGAGGGTGGCTTCCCGGGCAAAGCCTTATTAAATTCTTTCAAAAGGGCATCCTGATATTCCCCGAAAAATGATCCCTCCAGGAAACGCCCTAAGGCCTTATTTTTAAACCTTTCCCATGATTCTGGCTCCCTGCCTGGTATCACCGGGTAAAACAGTACCCCGTTACTCTCAGCTGCCTGCAGGTCGCCGGGTGCATCACCGATGATAAGGATATGATCATCCCCGGATTTCATTCCTGTCAGTAAATCAGGATTAATCATGCTAATAGGCTTGAGGTATGTATCTGGTCAATTTTTTCTCAACGAAGAGAGGTTCAAACCTGGTAAATCTCTGCAGGCCTTTTTCAAGAGGTATTTCAATCCATTTTTCGCCAATCAAAGGCTTTGCATATTCAACGAATTGATCATTAACATCGTGTTTTGTTACACTGATCCATTTTTCCGGAAATGACCGCTCCGACAGAGCGACACTCTCAAGGGGTACCTTATCGTACCTCACCCTGTACTCATGCCCTTCATCCCTCAGGATTGTCGACATCCATCCGTTTCCATCATTCAAGGCTATCTCAACTGCATTGCGCCCAACCTCATACGCTTCATCAAGGTCAACAGTTGAGGCATATATCATTGCATGGCGCTGATCTGTGCCTGGCACCTGACCTCTGACACTTCCCCTGCATCTTAATCCTTTTTTGTTCAGGTAATTTACTATGATCTGCTGTGCAGAAATTCCACCTGAGCCATACTGTGTATGTCCGAATGAGTCTTTTCCATCTGCAATTTCTCCTGTATCATATCCCTCACTTACTACGACAATACACCTTTTATGTCTCTTTATATAATCGTTTACATTCTCAGCGAGCTCAGGCATGGGAATCTTTGACTCAGCCAGGTAAATTTGCAGCGGCATTTCCCGGTCGGGATCAGCCAGCCTTGCTGCAGCGGGAATAAATCCAATCCGACGGCCCATAGCCTGTACTACAAGCACCGGATCAGATGGATATGAGCCACTGTTTTCCTGGTCGAGGCTTTGCACCATATGTGCCCAATATCTCGCAACAGATCCATAGCCCGGTGTATGATCAATTAACTTAAACTCTTTGTCACCAAGATCATTGTCGATAGTTTTTGGAACCCCAACAGATATTACTTCAAGTCCAAAATCTGAACATATCTTACTGATCCTGAGTGCTGTATGTTGCGAATCATTCCCTCCGACGCAGAAGGAATACCCTATATCATGTGTTCTGAAGACATCAACTATCCGGCTAAAATCCTCTTCCTGGTTCTCCCCGAGCTTATACCTGCAGGTACCGATGCTTCCTGCGCCAGGTGTAGTTTTAAGTAGTTTTATCTCTTCCTCTGCCTGTGCTGATAAATTAAGAAGCTCTTCTTTCAGTATGCCTTCAATACCATGCCAGCCGGCATATATTTCACCGAACCTGCCGGGATATGCCCTGCAGCTCTCGATAATTCCTCTGAGGGTATTGTTTATCACGGCTGATGGTCCGCCGCTTTGAGCTATTATTATATTATTTGCTGGCATTCCCCGGTAACTTTAACACAATTAATATTTATGATGACTGATATTGGACAAATGTCATTACATTATTACCTTAAAAACCGATAATTCGCTTTGGTTGCGATACTTTACAATTTGAAGACAATATTCTCACCAGGTTTATCTAACTTTTTCAAGGTAGCTATTATCGCACAAATATAGCTATTTAAGGCAGAGGTCTAAGTCAATCAGTTTATTTTTAGTGAGTGGAGGGAAGAGATTTAACCTCTCTAAAATTCGAATCCAAATTTAACTTCAAGCCTCCTCCAGTTGGTTTCGTATGTAGTTGGACTTGAATAATAATCATTATAGGTGCAGCTTGTCCTGGCATATCTGAATGCGAAGCTCAGATTCATACCATAACTTTCTTTACACCAGGCGATACCTGTCCCCACGGCAAAGCTTGGACCTCCTTTATATTCCCTCTCATCATAAGAGGAATAATAGTCATGTGGATTATCGTTTTCCGTTCCACCCAGGTGAGCAAGGAATCCGGCACGGCCAAAGATATAGGGTGATACCGGTTTATTTGCCAGATGGTACTTATACTCCAGGAACAGAGGCATGAAGGATACCCCCAGAAATTCAACACCACTTCCGGCAGCAATTGACTGAAAAGCTCCGAGCCTGTAAACCAGAAAAGAGGAAAAGCTGAAAGGGGCAATATAGCTTGAAGATTGCGATCCAATCAGGAATCCGGCTTCCATCCCAACGCCGAGGTTTGATTCCTTAAAGCCGGATACTTGGTTATCGGCTTTTTGATACCGATCGATCTCATCCTCTGTATACACAAACAGGCTGCCATCAGATGTCATTATTTTATAGGTGGCATTTGACACCTCCACAAGGTCGCCATATATTACCGATCCGTTCTTCAGATATAGCGCATCTCTTTGCTTCTGTGCATTTGCAGTACAGAGGCATGAGGCGATAATGATTATCATTGAAATAGTTTTTTTCATAGCAGGTCGGGAATTTATTAGGTTTTGCATGATTTTTGAGCCGGTTTATTAAAACCTAAGAATCATGAAAACAAAAATCATTCCAATACTGCTTGTTTTAATAATGTCCCTGTTAAATTATTCCTGTGAGGATGCAACTTACAGGGTTTATAAAGGTTATAAGCCGGTATATATGTCCTATGATGAACTCAGGGATGCCGTTAATATATCTGATACACAACCTCTTGAAAATCCGGGGAAAATTTATTTTAAGGACAACTATATTTTTATTGTTGAAGAGATGAAGGGAGTTCATGTATTCGATAACAGTGATCCTTCAAGTCCGGACAAGATCTCATTTATTAATCTGCCGGGTGTTGTGGATATTGGGATCAGTGGATATTATATGTACGCCGATAGTTATATCGACCTGGTTGTTCTGAATATCGGGAATCCTGAAACAATTTTCGAAGAGGCCAGATTAGAAGATGTCCTTCCATATACTGTTCCCCCACACGAAGATGATTACCCTTCAGGTTGGGTCGACAAAGAAGATGGTGTCGTTATTTCATGGGATCTTACAACCATCAGGGAAAGGGTTTATGAATCACCCATAATTTATCCTATCTATCTTGCCGAAATGAACGGTGGCTTTAACAGGACCACTCCATCTCATAGTGGTGGAATTTCGGGAACCGGGATTGGAATTGGAGGCTCTATGGCAAGATTCGGGATAAATGGTGATGCCCTGTATATTGTAGATAACAACACCATAAAGGTATTTGATATTTCTGACCCCCTGTTACCGGTCAGGCAAGATGAGATCCGGGCCGGGTGGGGCATAGAAACTATGTTCTTAACCGAAAATAATATGTTCCTTGGTTCTACTACGGGAATGTTTGTGTTCGATATAAAGATACCTTTCTACCCGTCACAGATCTCATTCTTCCAGCATGCCAGAAGTTGTGATCCTGTTGTTGTGGATGGCAACATTGCCTATGTAACTCTTCGAACGGGTACTATTTGCGGCGGCAATGTGAACAGCCTTGATGTCGTTGATATAACGGATCTGAATGATCCGGAATTAATGATGACCTATCCGATGTACAATCCTCACGGGCTCGGCAAGGATGATGACCTTCTCTTTATTTGCGATGGCAGCCAGGGACTCAAGATATACAATGCCTCAGACCCTCTGACCATTACCAGTAATCTGCTTTACCATTATCCAGGGATTAATGCTTATGATGTAATCCCACTTGGCGACATTCTGGTAATGATTGGTGATGACGGGATGTTCCAGTATGATTACAGCTCCCTTGATAATATCACGCTGATCAGTACTATTAGCACAGACAAATAAAAATATTTGGATTGCATCCGGATCGGCTGAAAACATTTAAGTTAACCATTGAATTGTCTTTTGATTAGTGAGCTGGTGGACCTGCATGGATCAAGCAGGGACAGCCTTTTACCAATACTTCAGGTATTGGTTCAGAAGCATAATTATCTTAATAACAGAATTCCTGTTTAAGGCTTTCCTGGGATAATTCTACCCGTTGATTTTTTTAAGAAGCCATGCCATATTATGACCCAGGGTCCTCATTGTTTTCAGGCCCTCCTCATCATGCTCCACATCACCCTTTTCCTTTCCTATCCCAATATTCCAGTATGAAGAACCGGGTATTATCATCTCATTAATAAGGAAAAAATGATTGATGCTGTCAAAGGAATGGATCGCACCCGCTCTCCTCACGGCAATTACAGCAGCACCAACTTTTCGTTTAAGCGGATTGCCTGCCCCCCTGAGAGCATAGCCAGCCACATCTATCAACGCTTTGGTCTCGGAGGTAATGTCAGAAAAGTAAACCGGAGATCCGATTATTATACCATCAGCCTTAACTATTTTTTCAATGATTTCATTAAGAAGATCATTCTTTTGATGACACCTTCCATCCTTCTCATTACGGCATTTCATGCAGGCCATACAGCCTTTAACCTTTTTCCCTCCTACCCGGACAAGCTCGGTTTCGATCTTTTCGTTTTCAAGTACCATCAGAACCTCTTTCAGCAATATCTCAGTATTCCCTTTTTTGCGGGGGCTTCCGTTAATGGCTATTACTTTCATTTTCAACAGGGTATGTTGGTGATCAGTTAAGGGGTCAGATCATCGACAGAGGGTCCCGGGTCAGAATAACCGATACCTGCCGAGCCCTGCTCATATGACCGTCCATTGAAATATAGTGCCAGCCCAAATATTGGCATGAGTGGCATCGTAACGGCATTTGTGAGAGCCGTCAGGATAATAAATGATGGTTTTTTTGTAAACTCCAGTATCTCATAGGCAGCCTCCGGATTAATGAGTGTCCTGATAAATCCGCCACTGAACGGGATCATTATTATTGCACCAAGAACAAGAGAAATTACAAGTACGATCAGTATGAAGACTGTCATCCAACCCATGTTTGGCCAGAATCTTTTATGGACCAGAGTGAATGTTCTGGTGATTGTGTTACCGATACCGCAGTTCTCAACCATTATTACCGGGGAGGCCAGCACAAAGAAGAGGATAACATATATCATTGCAAAAAATATCCCGATTATGAACAGGAGCAGACCCAGTATCATTGCAAAGAAGGAGAAAACTCCAAGGATAATGAAAACCACCAGCAGAGGAAGGAAATATCTGACTATTACTGTTCCTGCATAGTTAACAATGTTACCTTCGGGATCCAGAGGCTTGCGGATGATCCAGTACTGGATCAGCATATTGGCAACCAACGAAATTAAGATAATAACCAGATAAGGAACAGTCATTGATTTTAATGACTCAAGTATCAAATATGGATCGGTCGTATCCTGAAAAACTGAAAGATCCATCCTGGTGCTAAAAAATGCTGTAACAAGGGATAGCACAAATGAAATGATGAACAGGGATGGGAACCATCTTTTATAGAATTCCCAGATAGAAGTGAACAGAGTATCAATGTTGTACTTCCTGTTTAATGGATGTTCAGAATATTCCTGCATATCAAAAAAATATTGGTTTTGTCAAATATAGTTATTTATCCAATCAGCTACCGGATATCTTTAATATTAAGGTCATTCAAAGGATTATGAAGAGACCCTCCTGGCTTTTCCCCTGTTTACCGGCTTTATGTCATGAAAGAATATACTGCAATTATGGTTAAGTTTACCTGAAAATCAAAACTGGTTTAAGCACTTTTATGCAATTTTACAGCTAATTGAAACTTTGGTACAGGTTTGAGAAGAATTATTCATATTGACATGGATGCATTTTATGCATCGGTTGAGCAACTGGATGATCCATCCCTGTCAGGGAAACCGGTTGTTGTAGGCTCACCATCCGAAAGGGGTGTAATTGCTGCAGCAAGTTACGAAGCAAGAAAATATGGTATCAGATCAGCGATGCCAAGCAGTGTAGCAAAACGACTATGTCCTGATCTGATCTTTGTAAGACATCGAATGAAAAGATACAAAGAGGTGTCAGACATGATATTCGAAATCTTCTACGCCTATACACCAATAGTTGAGGCACTCTCTGTAGATGAAGCATTCCTTGAGGTAACCGGTGTCACAGAAAATTTTAGCGGGGCTGTTGATCTTGGTAAACAGATCAAGAGGGAGATAGGACTCAGGACAGGACTGACTGCCTCAGCAGGGATCTCATATAATAAGTTCCTTGCTAAACTGGCTTCGGATATGAATAAACCAGACGGGCTTTGCTCTATTGATGAGGCGCAGGCCGAATCTGTTATTAAAGCTCTGCCGATTGAAAATTTTTATGGTATCGGGAAGGTAACTGCCGAAAAGATGCACAGGTTTGGCATACATACAGGCAAGGAGCTAAAAACTGTCGATCTGGCTTTCCTGACAAGAAATTTTGGTAAAGCGGGTCACTTTTATTACGAGATTGCCAGGGGTATTGACAACAGGACCGTTGAGGCTGGACGAGAGAGAAAATCCATAGGTGCCGAAATTACCTTTGACAGCGACCTGACAACACCATTCCAGATAATTGCCGAGCTCTACAAGATTGAAAAGGATCTCTGGAAAAGAGTTGAGAAACATGGTAAGACCGGAAGGACGATCACACTCAAGGTGAAGTGGGATGATTTCACTCAGATAACAAAGAGCCACACTCTAACCAGAAAAGTGACTGATTTCTCAATGCTTCATACCGAAGTGGCAAAAATCAGGAAAAGTATTGATTTTCAAAGGAAAAAGATCAGGTTGATGGGAGTTACCATTTCAAATCTGGATGAAACGGAAGAGGAGGTTGAACAACTGGGACTCTGGATTGATGTATGAGGTAGCCCTTTTGAATCCCGGCGAGCGCATTGGCTTCAAACTTCGCCCCGGTTCATCGGGGCTACGTCCGGCGAAGTCGCCGAACTCGTAAACTCGGTTCCCCGCTGCTTGCGACGGGGAGCTTCAATTTTACTATCTTGTAAATAAATATAAACAGAACTATATGAATATCAGACTAGCAACAGAGGATGATCTGGAAGCCATAAACGAGATTTATAATCAATCAATCCCTTCGCATACCTCAACCGCAGATACTCGTCCATATTCTATGAAAGAAAGGGCAGAGTGGTTTTTTTCGCATGAACCTGACAGATACCCTGTTTTTGTGGCCCATGATAATGGCAAAATCACAGGCTGGGTTTCATTAAGTCCATACAGGCCACGGCGCGACGCCATGCGCCATACTGCTGAGATCAGTTACTATGTAGGTGAAGGGTTCCAGAGGCAGGGGATAGGAAGTGCACTGATGGCGTTTGCCCTGCAGAAAGCGCCCGAATATTCTATAAAAAACCTGATAGCGATACTTCTGGGTCATAACGAAGCAAGCATAAAGTTGCTCGAGAAATTTGGTTTTGAGAGGTGGGGTTTTATGCCGGGAATCGCCGATTTTAACGGGATTGAGCGCGACCATTTATATTATGGTCTGAAGTTACATACCTAATGCCTCGGTTCAAGACCATTCTCCTGATGAGATGGATGTGAAAGGGCCTTGAGAAGATGGTGGCAGGTTTGTATTACTTAAATAAATATAATTTGGATTTAAGATAATGGTTGCAGGCCAGAACCGGGGTACGACATAAATTAAATCATGACTTTTTATTACTTTTGTGGATTCTGTTAAAACCGGGAGAGATGCCGGAGTGGTCGAACGGGGCGGTCTCGAAAACCGTTGTCCCGAGGAATCGGGACCGAGGGTTCGAACCCCTCTCTCTCCGCACATTATTCTCAATCTCATTGTAATTGAATAAGTTACAATGAGATTTTTATATCTACACATTTAATTACACATATAAATCCTGTTTAACCTCATAGTATTTCTTCCTAAGCCTATATCTTTTTTCTAATATAATTGTCATTATAAATACCCTTTTGCTGCTTGTGAGGAAATGAGAGAATTGATTAGAACAACCGTATTAGTATTCACTATTCAGAAATACTGGAGATAGTATTATTTATAACTATTATAAATTCTAATAATAATTGCTTTTTTATCTCCAATTCATATAAGGAATAGACCCCCCGGTGGGTTTCGCCAATCCATTTCCCCTTTTTTAAACAGGCCCCCTCTCATGTGTACAGTCACTGTACCTGTCTCTCCACATTTGCCAATAAAATCATCTTAAAATCTATTAATTTACCCAGGGTTCATTAACTATTCCCCTAACTATAATAGTTGCACTCCACCATTGAGGTAAAACATTAACTGAATGTGTGTTTCTGTTTTTGTATGGAAAATGAATTTTTGAGTAAGTTTTGGAAGTTAGTTTTGATTGGCAAGGGCTTGTTCTATATCATTTTCCAACTATTTATTATTATTAGCAGATTCAATAGGTAAATATTCAATGTGTCTCTCAATAATAAATTTGGGAATACTATCAATATACTTGATTTTTTTAACCCAATTACCTAATTCATCATACTGGTACTTGAACTGGTCAGTTCTCTCCAATTCACCACTAAAATTAAATATTTTCACCTGGACAATATTCATTCTATCATCATATTTAGTTTCAAATGATTGTCCTTCGGAGAGGAACTGAATAATAGCTTGAGTTGAAGTTGTAGATAATAATCTACCTTGCTCATCATATTGATAATATTTTTTAAATAATATTGCTCCATCTTGGTTACGATCAGTCTCAACTATTATATTCCCTTTCTCATCATATTCATAAACAGTTCCTGAAGGATTCATTTTTATCTCATTGCCTAGACTATCATATTTATATGTTACTGAGCGATCTGAAAAATCTTTATGCTTAGATTTCCCTTTTGTTTTAATTATAAGTTCCTTATTTTGTTTTTTATAGCTGTAGGTATTTTTATAAACCTTTTTCCTATAAAAATTATATTGAATCGTTTTCCTAAGCAATCCATTCATTGAGTATTTGTAACGGATTGAGTCCTTTAATGCTCCATATGAATAGTAATAGCTTGAGTAGACTTTATTCCCATCCGTATTATATGACACTAGTTTGTCCTGCTCGAATAGATTATCCTCTCTATGTCGATTACCTTTTTCAATCTTCCCTGATTCTTCAATTGCTTTGAATGAATATTCAGCCAGAACTGCCACCCTCCCTTTGAGATTTTCTTCCTGCAAGTCATTTTTTGGAATGGTAATTTTCGTACAGGATGCCAGTAAAATAGAACAAAGGATAATCAATACAGTTATTTGATTTTTCATACTAGAGGAGATTTAGTATAGTAAGTTATCAAAGTTAAACTTTCTGATAATCAAAGTCAAATTGAAAATTCAGGGTGAGATTTCATACCCAGAAACCTTATCTTAAAATTACTTATTAAGTCTTTTCTGAAAGTTGGCTGAAACAGTTACCACATCTGGGTTTTTTGTGGGAGAGGAAGTATATTTTGAACTCCGCACATGTTACCTTTTAACAGTTAGTGTATCACACTTAAGGACTCGTAGGTTACTATCAATTTTTATAATTATCGGAATACCTTCTTCTGTCTCATACCAGCCAAAACTTGGCATACTGAAAGTAAATTCATTATTTTCATATAAGAATGAGCGATGCGCTTTTATTACAAATTCTCCATCTGAATTAGTATAGTCATACGGATCAAATATTACTAACCCATCATCACCAACGGTGATCTTAAATCTACCTTTTGCATCGATTGGTGTTGCATTAATACGCTCATTGGTAATTGGTGCATTCTCAGTATCCACCAATCTCCCATGAATCTCTAACGTATCTGCCTTCAGTTTAAGGTATTTTATTGTTCTTACAGTATCGATTATCTCTACCATTCTTGGATATTTCTTCACAAAATCTAAATAGTCTTTAAAAGTTCCTGTTACAGTAGTACTGTTATCTGATTTCAAGAAAATCATTCTTTCTAAAGTAATAAGGGCAGAGTCGAGATAATTACTTTCAGGAAACTCTGAAATAAAGTTCTCAATTTGGCTTACATCATTAGACCATTTAATCTTCTCCCATTCCTCTTTATCTTTTCTACAACCAGCCGACATAAGAATTAGTATTGAAAGAACTAAAATTGTCTTATTAGTTTTCATGTTGTTAAAAATTAGTTGGTTATCAATCTCAAAGTTAAACCTTCTGATAATCAAAGTCAAATTGAATATTCAGGGTGAAACGCTCCCTCAAAGAACTAAATCTATAAATTACTTATTAAGTACTTTTTATAATTAGGCTAAAACGGTTACCGAAAGCGTATTTTTCTTTTTGTGTTCAGATTTAAAGGATCTATAACACTGATGAGTTTTTCAATATCCTTTGTGGTGAGTATTATATACTATTGCTATAGTAAAAGTTCATATAAAGTACTGTAAATGGCTATATTTTAGGTCTATAGAATACTAGAATATATGAATGATATGAATTACTGCAATTTATCAGTTATGGGAAGTTGGCATGCAAAAAATGTGACAAACCTATTAATTTTATTGTCCATGTTAGCAAACGTATTAATTCAGTCTTTGTTTTTGAGGTTTAAGCCATTTTGATGAATAAAAACGAACCCAAAATATCGATAAAATAGCAGCCAGACCATAACCAAAGATAATTCCAAATAAGGCTCTTTCAAATAACGGTGCTGACAACCAATAAACCGTAAGTGAAGACTGAAATACATTACTTAGCCAATGAATTATCATTGAGGGCCACAAGCTTCCGGTTTTAACGAAGATGTAACCATAAAATATTCCGAAAATGAATGCCCAAACAACCTGAGCAATAGTAGTAACCAACTCTCCTCCAGCGAAAACAGCGAAAATGTGAAATACACCAAAAGCAAGGGATGCATAAAGAATTGCATGAAGTTGAGAATACTTGCGTAAAAGCATGGTAAGAAAAACACCTCGAAAGCACACTTCTTCAAACATTGAATAAAATACGGTAAATAAAAGGATTGATTTCGGTGGTAGAGCTAAGGATAAGTCAAAGACCTTTCTAATAAAATCAACAGTTAAAGGTTTACCCTCAGTCAATCTATATACTAAAGAACCACTTCCCTGGCATAAAATAAGTATAAGAAGACAAGAAATTGTAAGGATAAATAATTGTAAAAATGGTTGGATGCGTGTAAGTCCTATGTCACTTAGGTATTCTCTAAACGTACGCTTTCCATTAGGAATCCGCAGGAAGTAGGGCACAAAAAGATATGCAATAATGTTGCATATTGTAAACAGAATCACGGTCGATAAAGCATTACTGTTTGAAAATTCCTGTGGAAGCTTTAAAATACCGTAAAGGATAAAGCTAACAATTAACATACATACGAATAGTGCAGCAAAGATTATTAATAAAGCTCGTAAAGGTTTTTGAGAATATCTGGAAGGATTGCTTATTAGATCAGCTGTCGGTTCTCTTCTAGGTTGGTAACTTTCTTTCATGGGGGATTAAGGAATATAGTTAAACTCATTTTTTACAATGGAATAATTAAGAATTCAAAATAGAATTTGAGAGTAAAATTTCGTGTGTATGTTTGCTAACGGTCAGTGGTATATACAGTGCCGCTTTCCGGTCTTTGGTTAAATATTGGGTTTAATCTTTTTCAAATCGTTATTTTCTTACTTGCTGTATTAGCGGCATTAAACATGACCGCTTGTTAGTGGCAGTTAATAATCATCAATTATCTGTTCGGTTGAGCAAATCCGGCTAAATAAAATATCTAGTTCTCTTGCTGTACATTTTGATGAATACGCTTCTCTAATAGTTTCAATTACCTGAGGTATTTCATTTGTTTTATCGACGATAATATAAGATATGTCACCTGAGTCAAAGGTAAATCTGATATCAGATATCTCATCATTATACTTTTTTTTATCAGAATTATATATAGTTAGTCCTATAGAAGATGATGCTCCATTTAAGTCAGAACTTTCAGGTACAAGGCGCCATTCCCTCTCATCATAAAATCTATAGTTCTCATCATCAATAGATTTTCTTTTTAGGTGTCCTGAATAGTTTTTAGTAAAACATTTTATTCTGAGGATGTCTCCTTTTTGTTTACTGTTTAGATTTGTCTTAAGTTTTCTCCTTTCTCTGATTAGATCACCATAGGTCTGTTTAACGTCAAATAATTCTGGACAGATTTATTGTTAAAGTTAAGAGATACATTTGACTTATGAAATCATCTCTAATAATGATTTTGTAAGTCAAATTAAGCAGGTATTTTCTGGTTCCTTTTCCTCCTTTCTTTTAGTG
>DATKZO010000029.1:0-2186 GCA_035527935.1 Bacteroidales bacterium | reverse complement strand
CTGTTTTGGTCTTTGATACTGCAACCAGCTTAACTGATGCCGGGATCTGCTGTTTTAATAATCCAATATTGTAAGGAATATCAGACATCTGTTTATTTTTACCCCCCACCCCCTGAAGGGGGCTGTTAATAATTGATTATTTAAGCTCCCCTTCAGGGGGGATGGGGGTCGAAATCAGCTTATAAGGTGGATTACCAGGCCGCTTCGGAGTTTTGGTTCAAACCAGGTTGACTTGGGAGGCATGATATTCCCAGAATCGGCAATGGTTATAAGCTGTCTCATCGATACCGGAAAGAGTGCGAAGGCAACCTTCGTCTCTCCGCTGTCAACCCTCTTTTTAAGTTCGCCAAGCCCCCTGATACCCCCCACAAAATCGATGCGCTTCGACCTTCTGAGATCCTGAATATCAAGTATCGGAGAAAGGATCTGGTTGGTCAGGACAGTAACATCAAGCCCTCCTATCGGATCATTATCATTATAGGTACCCTTTCGTGCTATCAGGCTATACCATTTACCCCCCAGATACATTGAGAAGTTATGAAGCTTGCAGGATTTGTAGATTTTTTTACCTTTTCCCTTAACTACAAATCCATTCTCCAGCCTTGCTAAAAACTCCTCCTCCGACAATCCGTTAAGATCCCTGACTGTCCTGTTATAATCAATAATACACAACTGGTTATCAGGGAAATGAACTGCCAGGAAATAATTGTATTCTTCCGTCCCGTTATGAGATAGATTTTTTTGCCTTTTCTCTTTGCCTACCAGGGCCGCAGCTGCAGTCCTGTGATGGCCATCAGCTACATATGTACAAGGAACCTTTTCGGCAAATAATTTTTCGATGAGTTTATTTGTCTCCTGATTGGTGACAATCCAGAAATGATGTCCGAAGCCATCCTCCGCAACAAAATCATAATCAGGTTTTTGTTTCTTTACAATACCTCCCACAATCTTATCAATTTCTTTCACAGCAGGATATGCAAAAAATACAGGTTCAATATTGGCATTATTAACCCTCACATGGATCATTCTGTCCTGCTCCTTATCCGGCCTCGTAAGTTCATGTTTTTTAATGATACCGTTTAGATAGTCATCAACGGAAGCGCACCCGACAATTCCATACTGTGTCCGCTTCTCCATGGTCTGGGCATAAATGTAGAAATGCGGTTCATCATCCTGGACCAGCCATCCCTTTTCCTTCCATCTCGCAAAATTCTCAACAGATCTTTTATAAACCTCCTGTGAATGACAATCAATATCCGGTGGAAAATCGATCTCAGCCCGTGTTATATGAAGCATAGAGCACTCTTTCCCCTCAGCCATAGCCCTTGCTTCATCAATATTCATTACATCATATGGCAGACAGGTAAGTTCCCTGACTAAGTTTCGGGGCGGTCTTAGTCCCCTGAATGGTTTTACAACAGCCATTACTAATCTATATTAAATCAATTACTTATTAGTTCAAGTTACTGGTTACTGTTATTGATTCTGAACTTTTCGTTTCCGGTTTTGAAATAATCGACTATCTGGCGGGCAGCAGCAACACCGGCATTGATATTGGCCTCTTCGGTCTGGGCACCCATTTTTTTTGCAGTAAAAATAAACCTGCCCTTGTATTTCTCTTCGAAAACGGCCTTGCAATCAGGTTCAACGTCAGACAGGTATTTGAAATCGGGACGCTCCTCAAAGATCTTCAGCAGATCATCCTCATTGATAACCTCTTTTCGTGCAGTGTTGACCAGCACGGCATCTTTCGGCATTCTTTTAAGGAGATCGTACCCGATAGATTTCTTTGTTTTATCATTAGCTGGCATATGTAAAGAAACATACTGGCATGCTGAATATAGTTCTTCAGGATTCCTGCATGCTTTAATGCCAAATTCATTTATTACATTGTCATTTACATATGGATCATAAGCATAAACATCCATACCGAATCCTTTCGCTATCTCCGAGACATATTTACCAACATTACCAAAGGCATGTAAACCTAATGTTTTGCCTCTCAGCTCAGTGCCTGCTCTTCCGGCAAAACCTCCGCGAGCCTGGCAGAGCATCATTTCGAATGCCAGTTCTGCAACAGCATTTGAGTTTTGCCCGGGTGTATTCATGGCAACTACATTATGAGCCGTGCATGCAGGCATATCTATGTTATCGTACCCGGCGCCCGCCCTGACAACAATCTTCAG
>DATKZO010000028.1:0-7699 GCA_035527935.1 Bacteroidales bacterium | reverse complement strand
TCGGGATTCTTGTTACTCCTGGATGCCGATACAACGTTTATTTTTACTGAATCATGCTTGAAAAAAAAGTCACCAGGTCCCAAGTGTTCCCTGATCATACGGGAATAATTGATCGTATCCCATTGGGCATCAACACTCAGGTAAAAAATGAATGTAAGGCAAAGAGCTGAGATTATCCTTTTCATTACTCCGAAAACTTATTTAAAAATAAGAATTTTTTTGAAGTTGGATCATATAGCCGTCCTTATGAAGATGTTAATGGTATATTTCCCTATTATTTCTATATTTACCAGGCAAATAAACCTGATGTATATGAAGAATAAAACCTTTATCCTCACTGTTATAGCAGCTATCTTATTATCGATTGCTTCTTGTAATAACAGGAGTAACAATCCCGGCACCGGGGAGCCTGACCCGGTTGTGCAGGAATGGGCAATAGTTATACACGGAGGCGCAGGAGTGATCACACGCGATCAGATGACAGCGGAAATGGACAGTGCATACAGGTCTGTTCTTACCGGGGCACTTGAAACAGGCAGCAAGATCCTTGATTCGGGCGGCACTGCCCTCGATGCTGTGGAACAGACAATCCATGTCCTTGAAAACTCCCCTATGTTCAATGCCGGCAAGGGAGCAGTATTCACACATGATGGCACCAATGAGATGGATGCTTCAATTATGGATGGATCAGATCTTAATGCGGGTGCAATTGCAGGTGTAACTGATATCAGGAATCCGATCAGCGCGGCAAGAAAAGTAATGGAGAATTCAGAACATGTAATGCTGTCGGGCAAGGGAGCTTCTCAATTTGCTGCAAGTCAGGGAGTTGAAATAGTTGAACCATCATATTTCTATACTGATCGGAGGTATCAGCAGTTAACCAGTGCAATAAACAGGGAGAAAAATGGCACAGTAGGCTGCTGCGCACTTGACAGACATGGCAACCTGGCTGCCGGGACATCAACGGGAGGAATGACAAATAAAAGGTATAACCGTATAGGTGACGCCCCTATAATCGGAGCAGGCACCTATGCCAATAATGCTACTTGTGCAGTATCCGCCACCGGGCATGGAGAGTACTTCATAAGATGGACGGTGGCCCACGATATTTCAGCACTGATGGAATACAAAGGTCTGACTGTTAAGGAAGCATCTGAGCTTGTTGTAAATGAAAAACTTGTAAAAGCTGGCGGATCAGGTGGTGTCATATGTGTTGATAGCAGAGGCGAAGTTTCGATGCCGTTTAATTCTGAGGGCATGTTCAGGGGATTTGCCCGGCCTGACGGTACCGGAGGAGTATTCATCTATAAGGATGAATAAACCGGAGATCAGGTCTGATTCTTCTCCCGGAGATCGATCTCTGCTACAGTAATACCAGACCCTCCGGCCTCTACATGTTCATCCCTGCAGGAGCTGACCATATCGGCTGTAGTGAGGTATTCCCGTATCACCTGACGCAGGATCCCGTCACCTTTGCCATGAAGTATCCTTAATGTGGGGTATTGCACCATAACTGCTTCATCTACCATATCCCGGACAACATTAAGCGCCTCTTCTGCCCTCATGCCCCTAACATCAACCTCCGGCTTGAACTTGCTCCTGCGTTTTGACATATCCCAGTCAAGGGTAACAGCCCTTTCGCTACCTCTCTTTGAGAATTTCACCTCCTGTTCGCTGGCATGCCTGAGCATTCCTGTATCGACTGATGTGACCATATTCCCGAATGCAACGGTAGCACGCTTACCTTTAACGGTGAGTACTTCACCCACTGAAGAGGTGCCTTCTATGGTGACATGATCACCTGTCCCCACAGGACCTGTTTTTTCCTGTACACGAATCTTCTCCTTTTCTTCCGCTGGTTGCTTCTCCCTCCTGATCCTTCTCTCCTTCTCTTTCAGTTTCCTGAACTTTTCTTCAATTTTCAGCTCTTGAACCTTCATTTCGGCCAGCTCTGCCTTCATATCCGTTATCTCCCCGCGAGCTTCCCTGGTTCTTTCCTTTTCAGCCTGCGACTCCTTTATCTGCCTGATGGTGTTCTCAATAATACGGTTGGCATCATTTATGATCTTACCGGCTTCCTTTCTGGCAGATTCAAGTATCTCTTTTCTGTCGATCTTCAGGTTCGATATCTCTGACTCATACTGATCAACCAGTTCATCAAGCTTTTTTCCGCTCCTTCTGATTTCATCTCTCTTTCGCTCCCAGTACCTTTTATCTCTCAGAATATCCTTCAGATGCCTGTCGAAACTGATATGTTCCTCCCCTACGCTCTGTGAGGCAAGACCAAGAACCTCCTCCGGCAGGCCTATTTTCCTCGCGATTTCAAAGGCAAAGGAGCTGCCCGGCTTACCTATCTCGAGTCTGAAGAGGGGCTGCATCAGGTGGTTATCGAACATCATGGCTCCATTAACGATCCCGTTCGCGGATGACGCATAATGCTTCAGATTGGTATAGTGAGTGGTCAGTACACCAAATATCATTTTTTCGTTAAGCCTGGATAATATTGCTTCAGCTATGGAGCCGCCAAGCATCGGTTCAGTACCTGTACCAAACTCATCAATAAGGATAAGGGTATCTCTATCAGCATTCTTCAGGAAGTGTTTCATGTTAAGCAGGTGGGAGCTGTAGGTACTGAGGTCATTTTCAAGGTTCTGCTCATCACCTATATCTATGAAGAGCTTTTTAAAAACAGTGAAGGTTGATCCCTCCCTGACAGGTACTGTAAAACCGCATTGATACATGTACTGAAGCAATCCAACAGTCTTGAGGCATACCGATTTACCCCCGGCATTGGGGCCCGATATAAGAATGATCCTCTCTCTCATGTTGAGCCGGATATCAAGCGGCACTACCTTCCTTCCGGCCATTGATGCAAATGTCATAAATAGTATCGGATGGATAGCTTCTATCCATTCCATATCCCCGTCTGCTGACAGTACCGGACAAACTGCTTTCAGCCTGTTTGCAAGCAGGCCCTTTGCCCTGATAAGATCAATTGTAGCTAGAATATCAAAGTTGAATATCAGCTCATCGAGGTAAGGCCGTATCGAATCGGCAAACGCGATCAGTATTTTTATTATCTCCCGCTTCTCAGAATACTCAAGTTCCGTAATCTGGTTATTTATCGCCACTACCTCCTCCGGCTCTATGAACACTGTTTTACCCGTTGCCGACTGATCATGGATAAGTCCCTTTATTTTGTTTTTATCGTATACACTGACAGGTATCACTCCCCTGCCGTTCCTTATTGCTATAGTTGTTCCCTGCTCAACTATACCCGATGATTGCGACTGTTTCAGGATGCTATGCAGCTTTCGGGAAACAGAGGAAGATAGTTTTTTCAATTCAGCTCTTATCTGCTCCAGTTCCGGAGAGGCATTATCCTTTATGCTTCCATCTTTTGAAATAATCCTGTCAATCGCATCGGACACAAAAGGATAAAGTTTTATTTCAGCCGCAATATCACCCAGGAAGGGATATTTATTCTCTTTGCTGTTCTTCTCCCTGAAAAACCTGTACACTGACTTTATTGTGCCCAGCGATCGTTTCAGATCAAATATTTCGGTGTGATCGGGATATGATCCTTCCACCTTTATTTTTTTCAGGCACGCAGTGAGGTCGTAGTAATGATCAATCGGGAAATCATCCTCCAGTATGCTTATCTGCTGGAACTCATATGTCTCGCTTACCTTTCTTGAGATATTAACCTGATCATCAGAAAATCCGATGGCCTCGCATTTATCACGACCCGAGGCACTGAGGCAATATCCTGAGGTTAATTTACGTATGCGATCAAATCCGATCTTATTCTCAAAATCAGAAGGGTAAACCATAATAAGTGATCATCGATAGCGACAAATGTAAAGCTAATTAATGTTAAAACATACCGCCTTGGCGGTTGACTGAATTAATATATATAAATTTGGCTCAACAGTTTAAATTAATAAACCTAAAATTGGTATTATGATTAAGAAGAATTTAGCAGCTTCCATAGCTGTGTTGCTGTTTATTCCATTGTGGTTGTCGGCACAGACCGGGCCGGTAAACCTTGAAATGGTTTACAAGATCAAACAGGAAGGATTTAAGAATTCCGGGATTGAAGAGCTGTCGTTCTGGATGACTGATTTTGTTGGTCCCAGACTCACCGCCTCTGATGGCAAAAAGAGGGCCGATGAGTGGACCAGGGATAAAATGGAGGAATTTGGACTTCAAAATGTAAGAGTGGAGGTTGCCCGTCCCTTTAACCGGGGAGGCTGGGATAACCAGAAAACCTATGTAGCGATGACCGCACCCTATTATACCAATTTTGCAGCCAATCCAAAAGCATGGACTGGTAGCACCAACGGATTGATCAGGGGAGAAGCGGTTCTCCTGAACATACAGGAAGAAGCCGACTTTGAGAAATATAAAGGAACGCTGAATGGGAAGATCATACTTACACCTGTAACCACGGAAAATGAGGTCAGTTTTGAACCTTTTGCCTCAAGGTATACCGATGAAGAGCTTGAGGCTCTTGAACAGGCCGTCATTTCAAGAGGCCGGAGAGGCGGAAATGTCAACATGAACGACTACAGGCGCAGGATGACCGTGCAACGGCAGTTGGGTACTTTCCTTCAGGAAGAGGGTGCTGCAGCGATTATCAACGGATCAGGAACCTTTAACGTACCACGCTCCAGCGGAGCTAATTATAATAGTGGCGATTCATTGCCTGTACCGGAGGTCAATCTTCCGGTTGAGGCACATGGACGTATGGTACGCCTTATTAATCATGATGTAAAGGTTGAAGTGGAGCTTGAGGTTAAGAATAAGTTCTCCGACAACCCGAATGTGACCAATGTTATCGGTGAGATTCCGGGCACTGACCCTAAACTGAAGGATGAGATTGTGCTTATTGGCGGACATCTTGATTCATGGCATGGAGGCACCGGTGCGGCCGACAATGCCTCTGGTTGTATTGTTATGATGGAAGCTATGCGTATCCTCAAGTCGCTCGATGTTAAGCCCAGAAGGACCATAAGGATTGCCCTCTGGGGAGGTGAAGAGCAGGGTCTGAACGGATCAAGGGGCTATGCAGAGAAATATCTGCGTGATACTGAAGGAAACATGCTGAAGGGATTCGACCAGTTCGCTGTCTACTTCAATATGGATAACGGTACCGGTAAATTCCGTGGCATTTACCTGCAGGAGAATGATATGGTCAGGCCTGTCTTTGAATCATGGCTGGAGCCTTTCGCGGATATGGGCTGTTCAACCCTCACCTCAAGGACAACAGGCGGTACCGATCACCTTTCATTTGATGGTATGGGGCTGCCGGCTTACCAGTTCATCCAGGATGATATAGAATATGACCGTGGTTATCATACCACTATGGATACCTATGAGAGGCTTATCATGGACGACCTCAGGCAAAATGCAGTGATTGTAGCATCCCTTGTCTATAATGCCGCCATGCGCGACCAGGTACTGCCGAGAAAGCCACAGATTGAGAGTCTGCAGAGGAATCAGCAAAGAAGAATGTTTTAATATACTGGTTTTGCCCTGTGAAATAATATCCTGGTACTGGGATTGTGCCGGGTTTCACAGGGCTTATTTCTGTTCAACCGGTTTCGTTATATTAATTTCCACCTTTCCCGGTGCGAAAGGATGTTACGTCTATTCATGACGAGGCATTTCGAAAGATCTATATAATTATTTAAAGAGATATTACCTGCAAAATTATTATCACTCACCTGATCACTGGCTATTGACCTGTATTATTGAATTTCATATATTTATATAGCAGAAGTGAACTGTCTGGAATTTGGGTAAAGAGGTATTTAAGTTATATGTTGTCCTTAATGGGACTGACGGGCCTTTAGTGTATAACGATGGATCTCATTATCATATAATAAGTATTCATAATCAACAACTTACGGATCACATTAATAATCTGGCATTCTCCCGGATCGTCATGATTGCAATGAAACGATTGTTTTCATAACTTTACTGATGGAATAGAAAATTGCTGTATCTCAAATCTATGCTGTATGAAAACAATTAAACTCACCAGAAAGGAGCACAGGGGGAGAGTATGTATTTTCCTCCATTTTCCTTATGATCAATCATTTGACAAGATGGTCAGATCATTTCCCGGACGAATATGGAGTCAGACTGAGTCAGGCTGGTATGTAGTTGAGCTTGAAAATTCAGTACGGGATATTATCATGCATTTTAAAGGGTATTTTACAATTGATTACACAGCACTTAGTAATAACAGAGCAGTTGTTAGATCTGATGAGACTGCTGCTTTTACAGACGGTGCCATCAACAGGCCCGAAATGGGTACCTCTGATAATCAGGAAGTAGTAATAACCCATGATGAAAGAAGCGGTTTAATAAAGATTGAATTCGAATATAATGAAGTAATACTAAGATTGGTCAGGCAGTTGGAGGGTAGGTGGTACAATCCTGAAACCAGGGATTGGACTGCCTGGGATAATCAGGCGAATATCAGCTGGTTGAGTGAAAGTTTAGACAGGTATGGAATAAGATACACTATCAATTCAGGACCTGCACTTGAGGTGAATCCCCTGGCAAAAGAGAGGAAAAAGATGAACAGTAAGATCATTGCTGTTTCGCTTTCGAAGCATTCAGAGGGAGAGCTTGAAAAGTTAAGGTCATATCTGAGCAGGATTCGGTACAGTGAACGTACAATAGAGAATTACGTGCATCAGGTTAGTCGCTTTCTACGTTATCACAAAAACATTTCAGCTGCTGAGATAGAATCTGAACATATTATTGAGTACATTGAGGAAGCCATTATCGGGTTATCCTATTCCGGGTCATTACAAAATATATTTATCAGCAGTCTCAAGAAATTCTTTCAGGCAAACTTAGGACATATACCTGAGTTTCCTGAATTCAGGCGACCTAATAAAGGGAGGTCCTTGCCAAAAATCTTTTCGAAGGAAGAGATAACGCGGATCATCAATGCAACACGTAATCCAAAGCACCGGATGGCCCTGTTAATGATCTACTCTTGTGGTTTAAGGCGTAGTGAGATGATAAATCTCAGGATTGATGATCTTGATTTTGGGCGCAAGTTAGTGATCCTTTACAATGCAAAGGGGAAGAAAGACAGGGTAGTACCCTTAACAGAAAAGCTGATTTTATCGGTTGATAAATATCTTGCTGCATATTCTCCTGTTGACTTTTTTATAGAGGGGAAACCGGGGTTCAGGTATTCGGCTGAGAGTCTTGCCAGAATACTGGATAGCAGTAAGGTGAGAGCCGGCATTAAAAGGAAGGGAAGCTTACACTCATTAAGGCACAGTTACGCCACACATTTGCATGAAAAGGGTATAGACATCAGGTATCTCCAGGAGCTACTGGGACACAAGAGCAGCAAAACTACAGAGATCTACACACATGTCAGTCGTCGCGAGCTCAGCAAAATTGGCAGTCCGCTCGATGACCTCGACATAACCGAGTAAAAAGCATATGAAAACCAAAAACATGCAGCTATCCCTTAAAAAATAACATCTTATAACAACTTTTAATACCTTTATAAACAAGTTAGGCACAATAACTGGGGCGCTGATAGCACATTGTTACATTTTCTGACCCACTATCGGATATTCATCAAGAACTTGTTAAACAAGACAGGTATTTTGCCGTCGCTCAGGATCCCGACGCATGCGCCCCTGCTGGCGTTAAACCC
>DATKZO010000027.1:0-59822 GCA_035527935.1 Bacteroidales bacterium | reverse complement strand
CGCAGCTGAGAACTTTCTGTATATGCTGAAAGGAGAGGGGAATTATACTTCACTTGATGCAGATATGATGGACCTTTCCCTGGTTTTACATGCAGAGCACGGTGGCGGTAATAACTCCTCATTCACCACAAGGGTAACAAGCTCGAGCGGTACAGATACATATTCCTCTATTGCATCGGCAGTCGGATCATTAAAGGGGCCCTATCACGGAGGAGCCAACCTGAGGGTCCTGGGAATGATGGACAATATTAAGGAGAATGTGAAGAGCTGGACCAATGAATATGAGGTGCTCGAATATCTCATTAAGATATTGAACAAGGAGGCACATAACCGCACCGGAAAACTATACGGGATTGGTCATGCAGTATATACCAAATCGGACCCCCGTACTCTCATCTTAAAAAATAAAGCCCGTGACCTGGCCAAAGAAAAAGGCATGGAGGAGGAGTATGAATTGTACAGCATGGTTGAAAGGCTGGCCCCTGAAGCTTTCAGGCACTTCAAGAAAGATAGCAACAAGGTGCTGTGTGCAAATGTTGACTTCTATTCAGGATTGGTTTATTCATGTATAGGGATTCCAAAGGAGATATGGACACCCCTGTTTGCAATTGCCAGGATAGCTGGATGGTCAGCCCACCGTCTCGAAGAACTTAATTTTTCTGCCAGGCGGATCATCAGGCCGGCATATAAATTTGTTGCATCACTGCAGGAATATATTCCTCTTGACAAACGGTAGGGAATGGCGGTCAATATGACAAATTTTGATCTGACAACTGAAAAACGCGCTAAACTGTTCAGCTCCGTAGCCGGTAAGCTTGAGGAATATTACCGGAATACTTCTGAACTGAAAGTGACACCCGAACTGAACCTTGAAAAAATACGGGAGATAATCAGGAAACACAACTTCGAAGTACCCCTTGATGAAATTGAGGCCGCCAGCCTGGTTATTGAAGGACTGAAAAAATACATTGTCCACACACCTCATCCACGCTATTACGGATTGTTTAATCCAAGAGCCAGTTTCCCTTCTGTTATCGCAGACCTGATTACCGCTACATTTAACCCGCAACTGGCAGCCTGGAGCCATTCGCCATATGCCTCTGAGACTGAAAACTACCTTGTTCAGGAATTTGGAAAAAAGCTGGGCTATGATACCTCTGATATAGATGGTGTTTTTGCCACCGGTGGGGCAGAAGCCAACCTGACTGCTGTGCTGTGTGCACTGAACCATTCTGTCCCAGGATTTGCCAATAAAGGTTTAATTGGAATGGATGGGAGACCGCTATTGTATTGTTCATCGGAAGCCCACCACTCTGTGATCAGGGCTGCCAGATCAGTCGGTATCGGGAAGGAATCGGTGAGGATGATACGGGTAAACGATAATATGGTGATCAGGACCGTGGATTTAAAAATGACCATAGAGTCAGACCTTAAATCAGGATCGATTCCTTTTATGATCATCGGAACAGCAGGCTCTACAGGAACGGGGTCTATTGACGACCTTAACACTCTTTCTGAATTAGCAAATCAGTTTGGTTTGTGGTTTCACATTGATGCTGCCTATGGCGGAGCAGCTATCCTGAATTCTGAATCTGCTCACTGGATAAAAGGGGTAGAAAGGGCGGATTCAATAACACTTGATGTTCATAAGTGGCTGTCTGTTCCCATGAGTGCCAGCATGTTTATTACAAGACAAAGGGAGATACTAGGTAAAACTTTCCGGATTGATACCGAATATATGCCAAAGGAGGCCGATAAGCTTCAGATAACAGATCCCTATTCTCATTCAATACAATGGTCAAGGAGGTTTATTGGTTTGAAATTGTATTTATCCCTTCTGATATTCGGCTGGAAAGGATTTTCCGAAGTAATATGGCACCAGATTGAGATGGGAAACCTGCTAAGGGAGCTGCTTGGGAAGAACGGATGGATAGTTAAGAACAGGACACCGCTTCCGGTGGTATGCTTTACCGATCCGGAACATGAAGGAAATACTGATTTCGCAAGGGAGGTCTGTGACAGGGTAATTAAATCAGGTGAAGCGTGGATCTCTGTTTACCCCGTAAATGGCAAAAACACCCTGCGCGCATGCATTACAAATTACGCCACATCACCTGATGACATTGAAGCTCTTGTAGAAACAGTAAACAAATTCCGTGATAACATTTAATGTGGTTGTTTATGGTAAAGGAATAATGCGGCTGGCGAAGCTGGTTGTTCTCCGACAATCCTCCCATTACAACCCGACAGGCTGGTACCTGCCTGAATATTATCTGCATACATTAAACAATACGCTATATCCTGAACATTATTAGCAACATTTTGAACCTGTCCGCGGCTTCCACTGCATGAGGAACATTGGCAGGCATAATTATCATTTTGCCCTCTTCAAGGTCATACCTGTCGTCACCGATCTCAATCTGCACTTTGCCTTCCAGAACCTGTATCATTGCATCAAAGGGGGAGGTGTGTTTGCTCAGATTTTGGCCTGCATCAAAAGCAAACAGGGTTAAATTGACATTCTCACTTTTCGCAATAACCTTGCTTACAATAGAATTTTCTGAATATGATACTGAGTCTTTCAGGTTATAGATCGTTGAGTGTACAAAAGCTTCAGCGGACATAATTTAAAATTTGGTGCATTATTGAGTAATTTTGATACAATAATACAACTAAAACAATAACCAGGATATAACAATTGTTACAACTGAGACGGTATCAAAGTATATTTAATAACTATTCTGGAGCATATTGTAACTTTTCGCCTGGTTATGTATATTATTAGAAGAAGTATATGCTTAACTTTCAGGATCTATACGAGTCCTATGCAGCTGAGATTTACAGGTTTGCCCTTCGGCTTTCTGGTAATAGCCACGAAGCAGAAGATATCACTTCTGCGACGTTTATTCGCGCCTGGGCACACAACAACACTATTCGCACAGAAACTCTAAAAGCATATCTCTTCACGATCACACGTAATGTATTTCTGGAACAACGGAGAAAGAGAAAGCACGAGGTTGCCCTTGAAGATGTTTATACTGACCCTGCTCCCGGACCAGACAAGCTGGTAGATGCTCAATTCAAATTATTGAGAGTTCAGCGTGTTCTTCAGACTCTACCGGAAATTGACCGTACGGCTTTTATTTTGCGTGTCGAGAACGACCTTCCTTACGATGAAATTGCCCGCGTCCTGGGGCTATCCCTTACAGCTACCAAAGTAAAGGTACATCGTGTTCGTAAAAAGTTAATCGCAACATGTATCGATAAAGAGATTCTTTAATCATGGGAAAAACACGAAATATGAAAATGACACGAAATATAATTCTTGATTTGTTGCCATTGTATTTGGCAAATGAAGTGAGTGCCGATACGCGTGCACTTATTGAAAAATACCTGGAAACCGATCCTGAACTCGCTATGGTCGCCAGGCAGTTGGCAGCAATGGAAAAACCGGGAGATGTTCCTGTTCCGCTTACCCGGGATGATAAAATGAAAACCTACAGGAAAGCAATACGGTTAATTATATTGCGCACCATCCTAATAGCTGTACTGATATCCGTTATACTTGCTATTACTATAATAGTATTCTTTTTCTCTTCATCATAGTATGATTCGATAAGAGCATTGCGTCTGCACCGTACGAAACGAGGTTCGGGAGTATACCTTGATTAGCCGTGACCACCCTTATAAGATCATTCCCTGTTTGTAAACAATTACATAACACATTGTAACTTTTCGACTTGTCAGGCATATTATCATCGGATGAAACTTTTATTCTACTTACAGGTTATATCCGTTACTTTAGAAATGAAAGGGATGAAATTATTGGTTTTCAATTAACTGCAGGCAGGGTAAGAGATTTGTAGTCATAAAAGATCACTGAGATTTGACCTTAAAAATAGTAATACCGGAAAAATGATAAAGGAACTTCAAATGGAAGAAAGGGAAATGAGAAACTTAATGAAACCACAGCAGGCACCACAAACATTCAAATTGAAACATGGAAGATATAAGGTAGGAAAAATGAAGAAACCATTTGGTTTTGTAATATTAGCATTATTATTTTCCATATGCAGTTGTCAGACTAAAATAAGTAGCGGACAGATTGCCTTTTATTCTACGCGGGACGGCCACCATGAAATATACGTCATTAATGTCGATGGCAGCAATTTGCATCGGCTAACATTCGGAGATGCCAATAATCTTTGTCCGGACTACTCGCCTGACGGGAAGCAGATTGTTTTTCAAACAAACCGTAACGGTAATTACGAAATCTATATCATGAATTCAGACGGCAGCAACCAGCGACGGCTGACCAGTCACCCGGCTGGTGAATATTGGCCCAGTTGGGCAAAGAAGTCAGGTAAATGAGTTGTATCAACAGAAAATCATGAACATGGTAGCTTCATTAAGGCTCCTGACGGGAAATAATTATTTTTTAATCCTCCTTCGCGTTCCGCTACGGCGGACGAGAAGTTATGGTTTAATACCATTTATTAGACCGGATGTTGAAAACGATGTAGATATCTGCCTGGCAGAGGCGAAGATTATTGTTCAATTAAGAGCTGAAAAGTTTAAATGAAAGGAATCGCCATGTATTTAGAAATTAGAAATCTGTCAAAAACTTATGCTAACGGTGTTGTGGCTCTGAAAAATGTATCCCTGGATATCCCGGCAGGAATGTTCGGATTATTAGGTCCTAATGGCGCTGGTAAAACCACTTTAATGAAAATAGTAGCAACACTGTTGGAAGCTGACAAAGGGGATATTCATCTCGGAGATATAAATATCAGGAAAGAAAAGATCAGGTTGAAAAAAGTATTGAGTTATCTGCCACAGGAGTTTGGGTTTTATCCAAAGACAAAAGCGGAAGACATGCTCAATCATTTTGCCAGGCTTAAAGGAATACCGGATAGAAAAACTCGTAAACAAATTGTGGAACATCTGCTAAAGAGGGTCAATCTCTGGGACGCCAGAAAGCAAAAATTAGGCGCCTATTCGGGTGGGATGAAGCAGCGCTTTGGCATTGCACAGGCATTGACTGGGAATCCTGAACTAATTATAGTTGATGAACCAACAGCCGGTCTGGATCCGGCGGAGCGAAATCGTTTTCATAATTTATTAAGTGAAATTGGTGAAGACATTGTGGTTATACTTTCTACTCATATAGTTGAAGATGTGAGTGTCCTGTGTCCCAATATGGCCATTATCAATAAAGGTGAAATTCTATTAACTGAAAAGCCACTTAATATTCTTTCGGCTTTAAAAGGAAAAATATGGGAAAAAGAAATCAAAAAAGTTGAAATATCCGGCTATGAGGATAAATACAACGTTATTTCAACGAGATTATTTTCAGGAAAAACTATCGTTCGCATCCATTACGAAGAAAATCCTGCGAACGGATTCTCCATTAGTCAGCCCACATTGGAAGATGGCTATTTTTATCACCTGAGCAGGAATTAATCATATGAAAGAATATTCGTGATGTTCCAGGCTATTTACAACCATGAATTATCAGAAAGCATTAAAAGTATCTCTTTTTATGTATTCGCCGTCGTCCTGTTTTGCCTCGCCTTTCTAAATGCTTCAAATACCAGCCCCGGTATGGTCGTAATAATCCAGCATGGGCAGTCGCTGCATAATGCACCGTTATTCATCGCACGATTCATGGCAATTATGTCTGTTTTTACTCTGTTGTTTACTGTGAGGATGGCAGGAAGATCAGTCGCCAAAGATTTTCAGGCCAATATCCACGATTTTTATTTTACACTTCCGATGAGTAAAACAGCCTATCTGGGTGGAAGATTCTTTGCAGGCGTCACTGTTAATATAATTATCTATATCGGATCCTTATTAGGAATTATTATTGGTTGTTTGGTTATAGATGATAAATACTGCGGACCTCATCAACTTTCTGCCTATTTATTTACGATGTTTATCATTCTCATACCAAACATAATTATCATTGGCAGCCTTTTCTTCTCATTAGCAACACTCACACGTAAAATGGTATCTACCTATATTATAAGTGTAGCCTTTTTAATGATTTATTTTATTGTAGTTGTTGGCATTGCCGGTAAAAGCCATGAAACCTTTAAGGTGCTTGCCGATCCGTTTGGGATTGGATTTTTAGAAGTTATATCAAAGTATTGGACAATTGCAGATATTAACCATAACCTGGTTCCCCTTAATAAGCTTATTATTACGAATCGGGTCATCTGGCTTTCTGTCAGTTTCATTATTCTTGTTTTCACATTGAGAAAGTTCAAATTTGTATCCGAATTAGAGAGTAAAGAGAAAAAGCTATCGAAGGAGAAGGAAGCCTCGGAAGACAGGATTGCTGAGGTTTATGATAGTATTCCTTCGCCTGCAATTGATGATTCGTATGTTACTCAGCTTCAAAAATGTTATAATCTTTTTATTATAGAGTTCAAAAGGATTGTGTTTCATCCGGCCTTTATCCTGATTACGATATTGGCAATGCTTCAAATCATTGTCAATTTTACCGGTCACGATGTGATGGAAAGTATTAAATATCCTCTTACATCTACATATTTGGATCAGGTCAAAAATATTGACCTGTTTCTTATTTCATTAACGTTGATTTTTTGCGGCATAGTTGTCTGGAGAGAAAGGGACTGTAGATCGAATGAGTTGTATGATGTTATTGCTTTGCCAAATTGGATGACATATTTCTCAAAACTTATTTCGGTTGTAGCGATGCAATTGAGTGTCTTAATTCTCTGTATTTTATTAGGGATTTTTACGCAGGTAGTCATTTATGATTATTCAAAAATAGAATTGGGTCTTTATATTAAATCACTGGTTGGCATCCAACTACCAGGTTATTTTTACCTGGCTGTTTTATTTATATTTGTGCAAAATCTTGCCAACAACAAATATGTTGGTTACTTAGTGTGTGCCTTATTAATATTGATAGGTACCGTTGTTCCTCAATATATTGATTCTGATATAAGCTTATTTCAATACGGAACACTCCCAAATTATATTTATTCGAATCTCAACGGATACGGTCATTTTGCGACAATGCTGATCTGGTACCACATATATTGGCTCTGTATGGCATGTGTCATTGTTATGATTACAAGTATACTGTGGTGCAGGAGTAATGAAACGGGACTAAAATTCAGAATTATAAATGCAGTAAACAATTTCAACAGGGAAAGCAGACTGTCATTAACGGTTTTAACAATCTTGTGGTTGCTCACGGGCTGTTATATCTATTATAATAACCACGTCCTAAATAAATTCATTACCGGGAGTGAGCAAAAATCAAAACTGGCAACCTATGAAAAAAAGTATAGGCAATATCAGAACTCTCCGCAGCCAAGTGTCACACATGTTAATCTTAGGGTGGATTTATATCCTGAAGACAGAGATGTATTTATTGATGGCTTTTTCATATTAAAAAACAACACGCATCATATTATTAGTGATGTTTACATTGGTTTATCTGATAGAAAGATTACCAGGATCAACAGATTCGCTTTTTCATCGGAAACAGAACTTGCATGCGAAGATAAAGAGCATGGTTTTTATATTTATCATCTTCAGGAACCACTATCACCAGGAGTTGAAATCAGACTTGATTTCGGTTTTGAGATTCTCACCCGTGGTTTTTCCATAAACAATCCTAAAAATGAACTGGCAAACAACGGTACAGTTATTACTAATTTCCCTCTCCTCCCTCCTGAATATTTACCTCAAATCGGTTATAATCAATATTTGGAATTGAGCAATCATTATGACAGAGAACAATACAGCTTACCGGCACGCAATCAATATTTTTCTTTGGAAGACAGCATCGGATTATTTACTGCTGTATTTCGTGATTTAGTAACCTATGAAGCGGTTATCAGTACAGACAAATCACAGATAGCTGTAACCAATGGGGATCTGATAAAATCATGGTCTGAAAATGACAGAAATTACTATCACTACAAAACCGGATCTCCGGTTAATAATAACCTGGTTATTCAATCCGGAGAGTATCAGGTAACGAAAGGAGCTTATGAGGATTTAAATATAGAAGTATATTATAATAAAAATCATGCTTACAACATTCAACGAATAATGGATGGCATTAAGTATTCGTATGATTATTGTTCATTGAATTTTGGCCCTTATGCATACAAAGATATAAGAGTTGTGGAAGTTCCCAATTGCTGGGCTTTCCTGACAGGAGCTCTGTCAACACCAACTAATTTTTCATGGTGTGAGGATGCAGGTTTTATTGACAACCTCCAAAATGAAAGTGTACCTGACAATGTTTTTCCAATTGCTGCCCATGAAATGGCGCACCAGTGGTGGGGGTATACAGTAAGACCAGCAGCTGTTAAAGGTTCTGAATTTATAGTTGAAACAATGGCAATGTGGGTGCAAATTATGTGTATGAGGCAAGAGCAAGGATTAGAAAAAACCCGGGAATATCTGAAGTATGAGATGAGTGATTATTTACGATCAAGGAGTAGTGAAATGTTTGAGGAGCAACCATTAATTTATTCTGAGGGACAGGGATATTTAAGTTATCGTAAAGGTGTTATTGCTATGTATGCTTTACAGGATTATATTGGAGAAGGGGCCGTTAATACAGCATTAAGAACCATTGTTGAAAAATATGGATTTAAAGATGCTCCTTACCCGACCAGCTTGGATTTAATCGAAGAGTTCAGGTCAGTCACTCCTGATAGTCTTCAATATGTGATTAAAGATTTATTCGAAAGCATTATATTGTATGAAAATAGAGCAGAATCAGCGACTTATACAAAATTAGCCAATGGAAAATTTAGGATTAACCTGACTATATCCAGCCAAAAATTCAGGGTTGATGGAATGGGTAATCCGAATGAAATACAAGTGAATGATAATATTAATATCGGTGTTTTTGGTGAGAATAATGAAGTACTATACCTGACAAAACACAAAATTGGTAAAAACAAGATGACCTTTGATATAATAGTGGATAAAAAACCAGTTGGAGCAGGTATCGACCCACACTTCATCTTAATAGATAGAAATCCGGAAAATAATATTGTCGATGTGAAAGCGATTTAGAGATGGGATCTAAATGCACCACTCAAGGTTCTTACATCAGGGAGTCGTGGACAGGAAATATTGACCAGAGCAGGTTTATCGTAGCTGTGCGGGATTAATAAATGGTATTAAACCCAAGGGCAAGCCCCGGACCCTTTTTTCCGGGATAAGCCCCGGGGAACCGACCCGCCGAATGGTGGAGAGCTCGGCGTAGCCAAATAAACCATAGCTTCTCGCCCGCCGAAAACAAAACAAAAAAGCCGCACGCGGCAGCTTTTTGTTTTGTGGGCCCAGCTGGGCTCGAACCGGACCGAGGGAATTGAAATGATCCGGGGGATCATTTCCCCGAGGAGACAGACTGCCGCGGAGGCTTCGGGACCAGCAGAAATGAAAAGGCAGCCAGTTATGGCTGCCTGTGCGTGGGCCCAGCTGGGCTTCCTCCTTCGCAAACTGTCGTTTGCTACGGCGGACAGGCTTCTAGCCCGCCGACAAACAAAACAAAAAAGCCGCACGCGGCGGCTTTTTGTTTTGTGGGCCCAGCTGGGCTCGAACCAGCGACCCCCTGATTATGAGTCAGGTGCTCTGACCTGCTGAGCTATGGGCCCTCTCTTAAAACAATTTGTCCTCTGACCTCTATCAGGCCCCTGACCAGTCCCGAAAAACTGCGAAGTAATCTTCGCCCGTTTTTCGAGGATCCTCGATCTGATTCGAAATCGTAGATTTCGTCAGATCGGGACTGAGCTATGGGCCCTGAATTTTCGGACTGCAATACTACTACATTTTAGTAACTTTTGCAACTTTTTTAAGGGGAGAAAACCTAGTTATAACCGTCCGGATAACTATCATGCTGTCCAGTATGATCTTGTCCTGTTCTCCATTAATTACTATCTTAGCCTCAAAGTCCGGAACAACTTTTACAATGGTCCTTAATAAAGATGAATATACCTGAAGTTATCCCGGGATGCTGCCCGCAAACAGGGAGAACAAAAATTTTCAGGGATTTATCGGAGAAAAGTAATGGCAAAAATATTTAAGTACCTATCTGAACATAAAAACAGAGGCGAACACCTGGTATTAGGAGTAATAATTGAAACTATGGGCTCAGCTCCTCAGGTACCCGGTGCTTCAGCAATATTCTCGGCTGATGGGATTGAGATGGGGACACTGGGAGGTGGCCTGTTGGAATTTGAGGCCCGGAGAAAAGCCAAATGTATTATCGGATCCGAAACCTCATCTCTGTTCACCTATCACCTTAATGCAGATATATCAGAATCAAAAGGCGCCATATGCGGGGGACAGGCACGGATACTTCTGGACACAACCTGGCATAAAGACCTCTCTGTCTTTTCGGAGATGGAAAGATCCTTTGTCAGAAATAAAGCAGGTGTGCTGGTAACATATATAGCAGGAGTGAAAGGAGAAAAGGCGTCACTTACAAGACGGTGGTACGAGGATGGATTACTATCTGGTCCGGTGACCGGCCTACCCTCCTGGCTTTCAGGCAGGAATATTTTATCCTCATATGAAACGAGAACAACGGGAATTGTTAAGGCTGAAGATACTGAGACATTTCAGAATTCCGTTGTAGATTTGGTCTACCTGGAACCTCTATTCCCGGCACCCGAACTGGTAATCGTTGGCGCTGGCCATATTGGTCGTGCCCTCTCACATCTTGGAAGCCTTCTGGATTTCGAAGTAATAGTCATCGATGACCGGCCCGATTATGCCAACAGGATCGAATTACCGGATGCAGACAGAATTATCACTGATAATATTGAAGATGCAGTGGGTTCCCTGAAGATCACACCGGACACCTATATTGTTATTGTCACAACCGGACACATCAATGATGCCACCGCCCTGAGACAATGCATTGATTCAAAAGCTGCTTATATCGGGATGATAGGCAGCAATCGCAAGATTGCTCTTATGAAAAAAGAATTTCTGGAGCGGGGTTGGGCAACTGAAAATCAGTTTAACAAAGTACATGCCCCTATCGGATTGCCGATCATGTCAAAAACAATCCAGGAGATCACTGTTAGTATAGCTGCTGAAATCATACAGGTCAGAAGACAAAAACAGGTAATTGCCAGGGATATCAGCATTTGGTCTGTCATCCTGGCGGCCGGCGAAGCCAGACGCATGAAAAAACAAAAACTGCTGCTGCCTTATGGCAGGGAATCGATAATCGGGACAATTGTTCAAAGGAACCTGGATTCAAAAGCAGATGAAGTATTGGTCGTTCTGGGATCTGACCATGAACGACTTATGGAAGCACTGAAGGGATTTAAAATACACACCATCATTAATGAAGATTACAGGAAAGGAATGTTATCATCAGTCCAAAAAGGGATCCGGGCGCTTCCCGAAAAGGTATCTGCAGCAATAATATTTCTTGGGGATCAACCAATGATACAGAGTTGGGTAATTGACAAACTTATCGATACCTTTGTCAGTAAATCAAAAAGGATTATTATCCCGGTGAATGATGGGAAACGTGGCCATCCTATGCTTCTGGACAGAAGATACTTCCGGGAAATACTGAACCTGGGAGGCAAAGAAAGCCTGCATACCATTATTTCGAATCATCACGAAGATATATTTGAGATTGAAGTCAATACAACGGATATATTGAGAGACATTGATACAATTGATGAATATGAGAACGAATTAAATCAAAGTAATTGATTATGAATAATATTCTTACTTTTGAATTAAATGGGAAACCTGTAGAGTTTGTTCAGGATAGAGAGTATACTCTTCTATGGGTTTTAAGGAATCATTTTGGTCTTACAGGAACAAAATTTGGCTGCGGAATCGGTTATTGTGGGGCATGTACAATTCTGATAAACAAAGAAGCGGTGCGATCATGTATGGTGCCTGTAAGTGATGCCGGCGGGAAGCAGGTCATTACGATAGAGGGCCTGGCCAGTAACGGAAAACCTCATCTTATCCAGGAAGCATTCATTAAGCAGGACGCTCTGCAATGTGGTTATTGTACACCAGGGATGATATTAAATGCTTATGGCTTGCTGAATAAAAATCCTTATCCCTCGTACGACGAGATCATAGTGGGAATGGAAGACAATCTGTGCAGGTGCGGTTCACATTTAAGAGTGATAAAGGCCATTCAAGATGTATCAGAACAATTGAAAGGAGGGAAGAAGTTATGAAAGAAGAGAGACACCTGAAAAAAGATTTTAAGGATATTAAGTCCCGGTATGATCTGGACAGGCGTGATTTTCTTAAGTACATGGCCGGGGGTATAGTGGTAGCCTTTACGATCGGCGGGAATGAACTGCTCGCACAGAGGAGCATGCCTTCTGATTTTAATGCCTATCTGTTAATTGAGGAGGATGGGAACGTAAAGTGTTTTACCGGTAAAATTGAAATGGGTCAGGGTGTTATTACCTCTCTGGCACAAATGCTGGCAGACGAGTTGGATGTTTCACTCGGGAATGTCGAAATGATCATGGGAGATACAGACCTGTGTCCCTGGGATATGGGTACCTTCGGGTCAATGTCAACACGCTTTTTCGGACCACCGCTGAGGGCAGCAGGTGCAGAGGCAAGGGCAACCATTATTGAACTTGCTGCAAGGCGGTTGCAGTTACCGGCAGATCAGTTGCAAACCAGGGATGGTGTGGTTTATGATATAAAGAATGGCGAGAACAGGGTCTCTTACGCTGAAATCTCTAAAGGTCAGAAGATTGCCAGGGTACTTGACCAAAAGACACCTGTTAAAAACCCACCGGAACTAAAATTAATGGGGAGTGCTGCACTGCGGACTGATGCTTTTGAAAAGGTGACAGGACAGGCAAGGTTTGCCGGCGATATACAGCCTCCCGGTATGCTTTATGCAAGGATTTTAAGACCTCCGTCCCATAATTCGAAACTGACAGGTGTTGACCTGTCTGCTGTTGAAGATATCGAAGGTCTTGAAGTTGTTCATGATGGGGATTTTATAGCTGTGTTACATGAATCACCTGATGTTGCCGCTGAAGCGATCGTAAAGGTGACAGCAACATATGATACACCGGGATCGGATTTAAATGAAGAAACAATCTTTCAACATCTGCTTAAAGTAGCCCCGGAGGGCGAAATTGTTGCGCAAAACGGCGACCTGAACAGAGGTGGTGAGGAATCTGATATAATTATTGAAAAGGAATATTTAGATGGTTATGTAGCACATGCTCCAATTGAACCACATACGGCAACAGTTGTAATCGAGGATGGGAAAGCAACAGTGTGGGCATCCACACAAACACCCTTCAGGGCCAAGGAAGAAGTTGCGGATATTCTTGACCTTCCATCGGAGAATGTACGGGTAAAGCCGGTCTTTGTTGGTGGAGGCTTCGGGGGGAAAAGTGTAAATCGGCAGGCAGTTGAGGCGGCACGCCTGGCTAAACTGACAGGAAAGCCTGTACAAGTTGCATGGACCAGGGAAGAAGAATTCTTTTATGATACTTTCCGGCCGGCCGGTGTGGTAAAAATAAGATCAGGAATGAAGGAATCAGGTAAATTCACCTTATGGGATTATGGTGTTTTCTGTGCAGGAGAAAGAGGGTCCCAGCAATTTTATGATTTCCCTCACCATGCTACAAAGGTCCATGGTCCGGGATGGAGCGGATCATCATCATCACACCCTCTTGCCGTTGGTGCATGGCGTGCGCCGGCAAATAATACAAATTCATTTGCGCGGGAATCACAGATAGATATTATGGCCAGTAAAGCTGGTATGGATCCACTGAAATTCCGCCTGATGAACCTTAAGGACAAGAAGATGATCAGGGTCCTGGAAACTATTGGTGAAAAATTCGGTCCGACCGACAAATTACAGGGGGGGCATGGGGTCGGACTAGCCTGTGGAATTGATGCAGGAACATATGTGGCATTAATGGCCGAGGTTAATATCGATAAAAAGAGAGGAAAAGTTCAAATTCTGAGGGTTGTCTGTGTTCAGGACATGGGATTGGTCATTAATCCTGAAGGGGCAAAGCTACAGATTGAAGGTTGTATTACCATGGGTATGGGCTATGCTTTGAGTGAGGATGTTAAATTTGAGGGAGGAATGGTGCACACAAGGAATTTCGACACATATGAGATACCTGGATTTTCATGGATACCAAAGATAGAATCAGTATTTATTGATGCAAAAGATGATCCGCCCCAGGGTGGTGGCGAACCTGCGATCATTTGTATGGGAGCAGTAATAGCAAACGCCATTTTTAATGCTACCGGAGCAAGATTGCTTCAGCTTCCGATGACACCGGAAAGGGTCCTGGAAGCGATAAACAGATCAGGGGAGTCGTAAACCCGGTTCCCCGCTGCTTGCGGCGGGGTTAGCGGGCAAATAACTGTTTTTTGCCGAACTTCCAGTAGAACAGAGGCATAATGAACAGATTCATTATCGCAGAAGTGATAAGACCCCCCAGGATTACCAGTGCCATTGGAAATTCTATTTCCTGACCCGGACGGTTACCTCCTATTATTATAGCCATCAGGGCAAGGGCAGTTGTCATAGCAGTAAGTAATATCGGCATAAGTCTTTCTTTGGCTCCGCGAACAATCAGGGGCAACCCAAATTCCATCCCTTCATTATCCTCAAGGTGGCGGTAATGACTTATCAGCATAATACTGTTTCGTGCTGCAATACCAAGTACGGTAATAAATCCTATCAATGAGCCAAGAGAAAGCACCCCTCCGCTGAGAAGGGCAGAGATCACTCCCCCCGTAAGGGCAAATGGCAATCCTGAAAATATGAGCAGGGCAATCCTTGAAGACCCGAAATCGGCCTGGAGAATAATAAATATCCCAAGAAGAGCCAGGATCGACATTGCCAGGATACGATTCTTTGATTCTTTTTGTGCGGCATATTCACCCAGTAATTCAGGATGGTAGCCACGATCGAAAGGCACTGTTTCAAGACGGGCCTCAATATCCCGTGCTACCCTTCCGAGGTCGCGCCCTTCAACATTACATGTCACTTCTGTATAACGTGAAGCAAATTCCCTCGTAATCAGATTAGGAACAGGCATTATCTGTACTTCTGCCACTTCTCTCAGAGGGACGATTCCGCCGGTGGGGATATCTACCATAAGCGACTGCAGGGCCACAACATTAGCCCTCACATCAGGAGAACCCCATACAACAACATCAAAAATGCTCTGGTTCTCAAAGAACTCACCCACCTTTATCCCTTTCTGGTAGATGTTAACAACTTCCCTGATCATACCTGCGGTTAATCCATACTGTAAATCGTCAGCCAAATGTTTACCAGTAAATCTATAAATTTAAGGTGTGGTTTTTGAATTAATGTTAAACAATTTAACCACACAAAAATGGAAGAAAAGAACAAAAAACAGAGTACAGATCAGGTTCCCGCTTGAGCGCCCGCCTTGTTCAAAATCCCCTGATTGAGCAGATAATCAGATCAATTACATTTTCCACGTTCCTGTTGAATACCTTTATGACCTCCTCCCATGAGACAGGTTCTTCATCCTCTTTCCAACAATCGTAGTCAGTACTTATTGCGATTGTAGCGTAGGGAAGTCCGGCCTCTTTGGCAAGGATAACCTCGGGTGCAATAGACATATTGACAAGGTCTGCACCCCACATCCTGAACATTTTCGATTCGGCGCGGGTACTGAACCTTGGCCCTTCGATTGTTATTATTGTTCCTGAAGGATGGTAACGAATGCCGGCTTTCTTTGCTTCTTCGATCAGTACCGATCTCATACCTTTGTCGAACGGATCGGCCATAGGTTCATGTTTCATTTTGCCGGACAGGAAGGTGTCATAAAATGTGACCTGGCGGTGGCGGGTGAAATCTATAAACTGGTCTGCAATAGCAATATCGCCCCGGCCAATATCCTCCCGCAGGCTTCCGCATGCAGTTGTGGTAAGAAGATGGGTACACCCAAGATCTTTAAGTGCCCGGATATTTGCACGGTTGTTAACCTGAGTAGGAGGTATTGTATGCTGGTGGCCGTGCCTTGAGAGGAGAACCACCTCTACACCGTTGATCACTCCTGAAAGCAGTGGGGATGAAGGATCTCCATAAGGAGTATAAGCAGTATGCTCAATTGGGTTGCTTAGTATGGAAGAATCTTCAAGCCCCGATCCTCCTATTATACCGATCTTTTTTGCCATTACTACACACCAATATATGACATCAGGATATTTATTGCTTCGTCCATATCGTGGCCGAAAGTGATAATCCCGCTATCGTCGCCTGCTATGACAATAATTCTTCTTTCAATAACCTTTGTCTCACTGAATAGCCTGAATATATCAAGTGCCAGACCAGGTGAACCATATTCATGCTCAGGGTTGGTGGTCGGTTCCACGTCTCGTAGCGACTCCCACAACTCATGGCTGTGGACATGAATTATGGCATTGGTTCCCTGATCAACCTGATAAATAGCACCGTGCGTAAGGGATTCAGAAGAGGCTTTTAAAGGGCCGGTACATTTAACGGCATTGTCCTCAAAGTTACATCCGTCAACCAGGACATAGTGCGATGGTTCGAGAACCGGTATCTCCCCGGTGGCTGAGCCGGTAATAAAAAACCTGTTCGATTGACCAATGCGTATACTGATGTTCCCGAATCCGACACCATTTTCATATGCGCCTATAAGATCCATGTTAAAAAGTACCTCTCTCCAGTAATTAATTATGGAAAAAGGCTCGTCGGTGATTACAGGTCCCGACTGATTCCAGTGACAATTGAATTTTACAAAACCCTGCATTATAAGTTATTTATCGGAGAATAAATTTAATATTTCTTTTTCACTCGCACCACAAATGCCTTTCTCTGTAATAAATCCAGTCACCAGCCTTGCAGGTGTAATATCAAATCCTGGATTAGAGGCCCTGGTTCCTTCAGGGCATATCCTGACATTCACAATATCATTATTGAAACTGCCTTCCACATGGGTCACCTCATCCTCGCTTCTCTCTTCGACAGTGATATTTTCCAGGCCATCTGCAATATCCATGTCAATTGATGAGGTTGGCAGGGCAACATAGAATGGGATCTCATTGTCATAGGCTGCAAGTGCTTTGAGGTAGGTACCGGTCTTATTCGCCACATCCCCGGTGCGTGTGGTCCGGTCACTACCAACCATCACCAGGTCAACCATTCCTCTCTGCAGGAGATAACCGCCAGCATTATCTGTTATCAGGGTATGATCTACCCCATGGCCCTCAAGCTCAAAAGCAGTTAGCCGGGCACCCTGGTTCCTGGGTCTGGTCTCATCAACCCAGACATGCAGTTTTACACCTTTATTATGGGCCTGGTAGATCGGAGAAGTAACGGTTCCATAATCAACACAGGCCAGCCAGCCGGCATTGCAATGGGTTAAAATATTTACCCTGCCATCATTTTTCCTTTTGCTTATCTCCTCTATAATAGTTACGCCATGCTCCCCGATTAACCTGCAGCTTTCAACCTCAGCTTCGCAAAGGGCGAGTGAGTTTTTCAGGGCAAGGGAGGTGAGTTTTCTGCTGTCAGGCTCTGCCAACAGGTTATCAAGTTGTCTCTTTACAGCCCACTCAAGGTTAACCGCTGTTGGCCTTGCCGACATGAGCCATCTGGCAGCGTTAAAAAGAAATTCCCGTGGCTTGGTATACCTTGTGATCTCCATGGTGGCAAGGTACATGCCAAACGAGCCTGCAGCTCCTATAAGCGGAGCCCCACGGAGGTTCATATTCTTTATGGCGTTGAAGATCTCTTCAACAGACCGGAGCCTCAGTATTTCAAATTTAAATGGCAGCCGGGACTGGTCGATGACCATAACAGATTTTTTATCCTCATCATCGAGCCAGATGGATCTGTAATGTTTATCCCCGATCCTCATTAACTCACTCTTTTACCAATTCGATGCTTAAAATTAGAAAAAAAGTGTGATTATCTTAATATTTTACCACAGCGTTATACTGTGTTCAGAGAAATTTATCGAATGGCTCAATGAATTTTCGAATTATCGACCGGAAAATTCTAAAAATGATATAAGGCATTTCATTTTATGAAGAATATATATATATTGGACAGATATTTTATGCAATGACTCAAATGGTTGATAAGGAAAAATTTAGAGAAAAAATAGTTAAGGTCTCAAGTGAGATCTTCAGCAAATTTGGCTTCAAGAAGACCACTATGGGGGAGATTGCACTGGCTCTAAGAAAAGGCAAAAGTTCCATATATTATTATTATAAAAGTAAAGAAGAGATCTTCGAAGCTGTTATTGATAACGAGGCTCAAATCCTTAAAAATGAGCTTACCATGGCGATAAAAAGCACAGATAATCCTGAACTTAGGCTACGCAGATATGTACTGGTAAGAATGAACTCGTTCGAAAAACTATCCAATTACTATAATGCAATATTCAACCGTGACCTCGATTATTTTGACTTTATTGAAAGGCAGCGCGAAAAACATGATAAGCAGGAGATAGCTCTTCTCAGATATATGCTGTGGTTAGGGGTAAAATCAGGACATTTTAACCTTGAGAACACCGGACTTGCTGCTCTGGCAGTTCAGACAGCCCTCAAAGGCCTTGAAAGGCCCCTGTTCTGGGAAAAGCGCAAAGGATCGATAGAACACAGATTGGATGCTATTATCGATATCCTGTTTTATGGTATTGTGCGGAAATAGTTATCCGGGTGCCATCTTCTTCGTATTACTCCGGAGGCTGAAATATAACAATATAAGGCCAGCCAGTATAAACGGGATACTCAGCCACTGACCCATGTTCAGTTTCATCCCTGATTCAAAGGCAACCTGGTCCTCCTTAACATACTCAACGAAAAACCTGAACAGGAATACCAGAATTAGAAACAGGCTGAAAAACAATCCGGGGATCGTTTCACCCTTCCTTCTCCAGTACAGCTTTAACAGAAGAATAAAAACAGCAAGGTAAGCAAGAGCCTCATATATCTGAGTAGGATGCCTGGGTGCAGTTTCACCGTTCCTCAGGAATACAAATCCCCATGGCAATGTTGTCTCAACACCGTAGATCTCTGAATTCATGAGATTACCTGTGCGGATAAAGAATCCTGCCAGAGCAACGACGATCACAATGCGGTCAAGGATCCATATATAGGGCCTCTTTTCTTTTCTGACAAATAGCCAGAGGGCAATGAGGATACCGATTGCAGCACCATGACTTGCCAGTCCGCCTTGCCAGACCATAAGGATCTCCACAGGATTTTTTAGGTAATAGGCTGGCTCATAGAACAGGCAATGACCCAGACGGGCACCTATAATTGTTCCGATTGCCATATAAACGGTAAGCCTGTCGAGCACCTCCTCCTTAATACCTTCATTTTTGAAGATCTTTCGGAAGATCAGATAGCCGAATAAAAATGATGATGCGAAAAGCAATCCATACCACCTGATCGCAAAATTACCGATGCTGAAGATTTCCGGATTAACATCCCAGGGAACTATTACATAAGTCATGATGTCTCTTTTTATGATAAGGTTCAAAATTAAGAAAAATTTAAAAATTTGATGTAGGTTTGTAGATCACTAACAGGTAAACACTTAATGACAGCCCGGAGATACATCAATTTGTGCTTTGCTTTAATTTTAATTATTACGGTACGATGTGCCAGGCAAAGCGCACCTCAGGGCGGACCCCGCGATGAAGACCCCCCGGTTGTAGTAAAAAGCGATCCTCCCAACGGGACAGTAAATTTCAGCGGGAATTCTTTCGAGGTTACATTTAATGAATATGTTTTACTTGATAATGTGCTTCAGAAACTACAAATCTCACCCCCGTTAAAGGAACAACCCAGTGTTAATACAAGGGGCAAATCGGTTTTAGTTGAATTTGATGAGGGATTGAACGAAAATGTTACCTATTCATTCTATTTTCAGGATGCAATAAAGGATCTGAATGAAGGAAATGCTTTCGAAAATTTCCAATATGTATTTTCTACAGGCGCAACCCTTGACTCACTATCGGTAACAGGGAAAATATATGATGCTTACTCACTTAATCCCGGGGATGAGCTGTTTGTCATGCTCTATTCTGATCATCACGACACTATACCGAGAACAACTATGCCAAATTATATTACCAGGGCGGCAAAGGATGGTAGTTTCAGGATTGATAATATTTCAGGTGGCACCTATAGCATTTATGGCCTGACCGACATGAACAATAATAAGATGTATGACCTTCCGAATGAGATTTTTGCCTTTATCGATTCCACGATCACTATTACCGCATCCAATAACTTCATCCCGGAAAAACCGGATACTTTGCTTTCCGGGAGCGACTCGGCCAGATATGAACGTATACCCGGAGCAGAATATGAGTTATTTTTTTTTACTGCGGGTAACAGGATCCAGTACCTGACCTCATCCGACCGTAGTTTTCCATACTTGCTGAGGTTCGCTTTTGCAAAGCCAGTGGATTCAGCTTCATTTGACATTGGATTTCCTGAATATCCTGACGCGCAGTTTCTGACACAGGTTAACCCCGAAAGGGATACTTTCAGGATATGGCTGACCGATTCAACACTATATAATAATCCAGGGATCATTTCACTGCTAACTTACCCTAAAACCGACTCAACAGGCTCAATATCACTGACAACAGATACCATAATTCTCAGATTTATTGCACCCCGTCCGTCAAGGGGAAGATCAGAACCTGAAGCGGAGAAACTGTCATTCAAAACTAACCTGTCAGCGAGAGCGGAACATAAACCCGGGCAGACTATTTACTACCAGTTTGATACACCGGTTGTTTCTCCGGACACATCCGGAATAAAACTCTTTTTATCTAAAGATACCATATTGATCAAACAGCCTTTGAATATATATGCCGACTCAGTTATTCATAACAGATATTATCTTGAAGCCGATTTTGTGTCCGGCAACAGCTACCTGTTGTCTGTTGACAGAAAGGCTTTTTCTGATATCTATGGTCATACTATGGATTCGACAGCTGTTAGGTTTAAGGTAGCGAATTCAGATAAATATGGTGCATTTACGATTAATCTTTCCGGGTTTAACGGGAACTTAATAATTCATCTCCTGAAACCCGATGAGAAAGTTGTCAGAGAAAGGAAGATCACTCTTCCCCGTGATTCAAAGATCAGGTTTGATTATCTGGATAAGGGGCAGTATCTTCTCAAAGCTATCTTTGATCTGGATGGGAATGGCAAATGGACTACCGGTGATTTTGATGAGCATCGTCAGGCAGAACCGGTGACATACTATCCGGAAAAGATAGATGTTAAAGTTAACTGGGAGCTTGAGGAGGACTGGGAATTTGAAGGATTAAGGAAGAAAGGGAAAGCTGTCAGACCATCCTCCGGCACACCAGGAAGAGGGTAATTCAAAATATTTGAGTTCCCTGTCCGCGAGCCGTCGCCTGAGGCTATGACCGCACGCCTCCGCTGAAACTTTAACGTAAGCGTCAGGAGGACCGGCAGGCAGGCATAAGACCTTTGAAAATAAATTATTAACTGATGAAAAAAGTTGCGATAGGAGTTGATATCGGAGGAACAAACACACTGGTTGGAGCAGTAACCGAACAGGGAGAGATTGTTGCCCAAACCACTATCACTACTGCTGATTATCCTGTTGTTGACGACTTTGTGGATGAGCTCGGATATGAAATAATGAACCTGGTAAAGAGCACAGAGTACCAGATAAAAGCAGTGGGGATCGGGGCACCGAATGGAAACTACCATAACGGGTCCATAGAATCAGCCGTCAATCTTCAATGGAAAGGAAGAGTCCCTCTGGCAGCCCTTGTTGAAAAGAAGCTGGATCTGCCGGTAGTTTTAACAAACGATGCAAATGCTGCAGCTCTTGGTGAGATGAAGTTTGGTGCAGCAAAGGGGATGAAAGATTTCATAATACTCACTCTGGGCACCGGACTGGGAAGTGGAATTGTAATTGACGGAAGAGTGTTGTATGGCCATACAGGACTGGCAGGTGAATATGGGCATGTTATAATGGTACCGGGCGGACGCGATTGCGGATGTGGGCGACAGGGCTGCCTTGAAACATATGTTTCGGCTACCGGGATCGTCAGGACGGTACAGTGGTTATTAAGTGAATCAAAAGAGGAGTCGGCCCTTCGAAAGATCCATCCTGCAGAGCTAACCTCCCGCCAGATCTCTGATGCGGCTCTTAAGGGTGATCATATTGCCCTCGAGGCTTTCGATTATACGGCCGAGATGCTTGCACAGGCAATTGCTAATGCAGCTGTTTTTTCAAGCCCTGAGGCAATCTTTTTGTTTGGCGGACTGGCCAATGCCGGCGATCTCCTGTTTGAGCCGCTCAAAAAATATGTTGATGAATTTATGTACTCTTCAATGAAAGATACTGTTAAGATCATGCCTTCGGGTATCTCTGAATGTAATGCTGCAGTACTGGGAGCTGCAGCCCTTGCCTGGGGTGAGTATGGCAGCTAAATAGCCGATGGATAATTAGACAATTAAGAAAGAAATTAATACATTGTAACTCTATACAACTCATCGCAATCCATATGACAAATTTTCCTGAAGTACTGAATTATATCCTTGGGGCTTTCTTTATAGTAATCGTAATGTCGCTTGCATATGCATATCTGAAACCACACAGGGTACATAAGAAATATCCTGTCTCCACACTTCTCCTGAAGGCAAGTTACTTGTTCTACCTGCTCGTATTATTGATTATTATTTACCTGTCAAGCCTGGTAAAAGGTGGGATGGATGAGGTATTTATGGATATTGAATTCTTTGCCTTCCTGGTTGTTCTTTTTGCCCCTACGATCGGAATATTTGCCCGAAAGTTGGGTCATTTCAGAAAACAACGTGAGAACTTTTACTATTTCTTTACCCTGGTGAACATAATTTCAGTAGCAGCCTTGCTGTTAATGTATATGCTGTAGGCGCTTAAGCCCGTCATCTGATTATTATGAAAAAATACCTGGTTGTGGTTGCCGGCGGTGCCGGAAAGAGGATGGGAGGGGAAATACCCAAACAATTTGTTGTCGTTTGCGGCAGGCCGGTTCTGATACATACGGTTCAAAGATTTGTAAAGTATGATCCGGGGATAGAGATAATTATTGTATTGCCGACGGAATGGATTGGTTACTGGAATACACTTTCTGAAAAATACAACTTCAGGAAATTTGATCATATCGTTGAGGGCGGAAAAGAGCGGTTTCATTCGGTCAGGAACGGACTTGCCGGGATCAGGGCCGGTTCACTTGTAGCAATTCATGATGCAGTGAGGCCGCTGGTTAATATTGATACTATCAGGAGGTGTTTCAATGAAGCCGAAAAGAAAGGGAATGCCATACCGGTAATGACGCCACCTGAATCAGTAAGGATTCATACAGCCGAAGGGGAGAACAGCTCGCTCGACAGGAGCAATGTAAAGCTTATACAGACACCACAGGTATTCAAATCTGATTTGATCCTCAAAGCTTATGAACAGGAATACTCCCCTGTATTCACAGATGATGCTACTGTTCTGGAGGCTGCCGGTATCAGAATAAACCTTGTAGAAGGTAACCGTGAGAATATCAAGATAACCACCGCTGAAGACCTCGCATTTGCTGAGACGTTACTTTCAAAACAATAACCTTTCACTCCTTTTTACTCAATTACCCATCGGTAAAATATCATATCACCTTATTTTTCATAACTTGCAGGAGTCACTAAACTACACTTGAAATGAAAAGGACTATTATCTCATTCACAATAATTGTGTCACTCATGATTGGCTCCTGTGCCGAATTGATGACTGTGCTTGATACTGTCACAACTGCCGCATCCCTTACTGAAGGAGAAGTTGTTGAAGGACTTAAAGAAGCCCTTATTACCGGTGCGAGGAATTCTGCACAACGGCTGGCTGCAGAGAATGGTTATTTTGGAGATGAAGCGATCAGGATCCTGCTGCCTGAAGAGGCGCAGATCATTGTGGATAATATCACCAAAATTCCCGGGGGGGATAAGCTGGTGCAGGATGTGATCCTGAAGATAAACAGGGCCGCTGAAGATGCCGCACGGGAGGTGGCTCCGATATTCGTTAACAGTGTCAGGCAAATGACAATTGGTGATGCATTCGGGATATTGAAAGGCGAGGATGATGCTGCAACACAATACCTGCACAGGACGACCTACAATGATCTGTTCAATCTTTACAACCCACGTATTCAGACATCGGTAGAGAAGGATATAGTAGGAAATATCTCTACACAGGATTCATGGGATGCACTAACGGGACAATGGAATAAATTTGCCACGTCACTTGCAGGAAGGCTTGCAGGATTCAGCCCCGTGGAGACCAGGCTGGGTGATTACCTTACCCATAAAGCACTTGATGGCATGTTCCTTAAAGTGGCAGAAGAGGAGCTCAAAATAAGAAAGGATATCAGTGCCAGGGTAACACCCCTGTTGCAGAAGGTATTTGGCAGCCTTGACAATGAATAACTAACCGTTTATTAAAATGGAAGGGAAAGTAATAATTGAATATAAAGGGTTTAAAGCAAAACTCACAAGCGACACAAATGATAGTATTACATCCCTTCTGGACAACACCATCCTGGGCATAAAAGGAGGCATGAGATATACACTGAGGGGTATTGCCAGAAGAATTTCCGCCTACAACAACATCAGATTTATAACACTTTATATGGGTACCAGGATTGCAGGTACAATTGGCTTATGCTACAGGGGAATCTGGACCGGACATAAAGCGTACCATAGTTCATACCTCAGATACCTCTCTTTTTTACCAGGGTTCCAGGCTGCCCTTGATGCTCGTGGACTGGACAAAAGTCGCCACAGAAAAAGAGATACCGATTCATTTAAAAGCAAAGTCCTTACATTCTTCAGTAAACCACAGATGCTCGATTTTCCGGGATACGAGAAGGACGACAAGCATGTAATGTATGCTTATATCGAGAGTAAGAACGAGAGATCTAAAAACCTTATACATCAGTTTGGGTTTGAACATATACGCACTTTCCTTACTGTTGCATTCAGCCGTTTTAGTCCCAAAGCTGATCCGGGGGTTAGCCCGATTGAAGAGAAGGACAAAGGACGAATGACTGATCTTCTGAAGGATTATTATGATAACTATTCATTCTATACGGATGAGTTCGTATTCCACGACAACAGATACTATGTCATGAAGGAAGGTGATGAGATCATTGCAGGAATAAGTGCCATCCCATCTTCATACACCATTGTGAATATGCCAGGGGTATGGGGCTGGGTCTTTATGAATGTTCTTCCCTTTATACCATATTACCGCAGGCTTTTCCAGCCGGGTGAATTCAACTTCCTTTCACTGGGAATGATCTATTGCAAAAAGGGAAGGGAGAAAGTACTGGAAACACTTATGGGCTCTGTCTGTGCCACTGAAGGATTCAATACCGGACTAACATGGGTCGACGACAGAAGCGACCTCTATGATATGCTTCGGGGCGACATAAAAATGGGAGTAATAAACAGGATGCTTAATGCAAAACCGGGCCTGGTATATGCCAACTTCATCAACTTTACAGATGAGGAGAAAGATATTTTCTATGAAAGCCCTGCATTCATATCAGGTTTCGACTTTACCTAGTAAAAGAGAGCTCCTGGAAGTCATGTTGAACATTTAATCATTCAGGTATGAGGATACTGCTGTATATTATTATTCTAATATCTTCTTGCGGAAGCAGCATAATACCGGCGCAGGAACCGGGATCTCAGGATGATCCAAGAATGGAGTGGTTCGGGGATGCCAAACTCGGGATCTTTATTCACTGGGGGATATATGCGGTGAATGGTATAGACGAATCATGGTCGTTCTATAACGGGTACATCTCATATGAGGATTATATGAAACAGCTCGACGGGTTTACAGCCGATAAATACTTTCCTGCAGAATGGGCATCCCTGATCAAAGAAAGCGGAGCCCGGTATGCTGTACTTACCTCAAAACATCATGATGGTGTGGCACTCTGGGATACAAGGATGAGCGACCTGAACGCAGTCGATAAAGCAGCTGCCGGGAAAGACCTTGTAAAACCTTTCGTGCGGGAGCTCAGGAAAGCAGATCTGAAAGTGGGATTATATTATTCATTACTCGACTGGTCGCATCCTGACTATCCGAACTTTACAAAGGAAAAAAAGAGATATAATAGGGATGAAAAGAGGCAGGAGAAATTCACAAGGTTCAATCATGGACAAATCTCGGAACTTATCAATAACTTCAACCCCGATCTTTACTGGTTCGATGGCGACTGGGAGCAAAATGCCGAATGGTGGAGGGCTGAAGAGATCAGGGAGATGATCCTGTCAGCAAACCCGGCAGCCATAATAAACAGCAGACTGCAGGGCTATGGTGATTATGCCACGCCTGAGCAGGGACTGCCGGTTACCGCTCCTGAAAGTAAATACTGGGAACTGTGCATGACCATGAACGACTCATGGGGATTTCAGCACAACGACAGAAATTATAAAACACCCGGCCAGATAATCAGGATCTTTGCCGAGTCTGTCTCAATGGGAGGCAACCTGCTTCTGGATATAGGACCGATGGCCGACGGGACAATACCTCCTGAGCAGAAAGAGATCCTCAGGGAACTGGGGCACTGGACCTCAAAGCATAATGAGGCAATTTACGGGACAAACGCGGGACTCCCGGCAGGATATTACCACGGGCCTTCAACTCTGTCGGCCGACAGCACAAAATTATATCTGTTTGTACCCGGACGACCTGCCGACAACCAGGTAATGGTTGAAGGGGTAAAGAATAAGATTAATCGTATCTACGTTGTCGGCGATGGGACCAGGCTAGAATACAGGGAATACCTTAAGCCATACTGGAGCAACCATTCCGGCCTGATCTTTATCGACCTGCCAGGGGAAGTTCTCGATGAGCACATGACGGTTCTGTGTCTTATCCTTGATGGGGAATTGGATACAGATTAAATATTCAACAATTTTTCTCCTTATGCAAATCTGTGTCTTAAACACGAATGCGGATAGAAACTAATGTTATATGAATTACATAATTATGAAGAAACTACTCTTGCTAACCCTGTTAACACTTACAACTTCAATTCTTCTTCCCCAAAATCACGACCTATCTCCCTACGTCCCTGAAACAGATTCGCTGGTTCTCGAAAAACTTGAACGGTGGCAGGATCTGAAGTTTGGCCTTCTTATGCACTGGGGGCCATACAGTCAGTGGGGTATAGTGGAATCATGGTCGATTTGCTCTGAGGATGAAGGGTGGTGCCGGCGCAGAAGTGAAAACTATACAGAATACAGGAAAGAGTATGAAGATCTGCAGACTACCTTCAACCCTGTTGATTTCGACCCTGAACGATGGGCTAAGGCGGCCGGAAGAGCAGGAATGAAATATGTGGTTTTTACTACAAAACACCATGATGGGTTCAGTATGTTTGATACAAAATTCACCGATTACAGGATAACAGACCTCAAAACTCCGTTCCACACCAGCCCGGGGGCAAATATTACAAAAGAGATCTTCGATGCTTTCAGGAGTGAGGGACTATGGGCCGGAGCATATTTTTCGAAACCCGACTGGCACAGCGAATACTACTGGTGGCCAAATTTTGCCACTCCCGACCGGCATGTGAACTATAGTGTCAACCGATATCCCGAAAGGTGGGAAAACTTTGTACAGTTCACACATAACCAGATTATGGAACTAATGACAGAATACGGGAAAATAGATATCCTGTGGCTTGACGGGGGATGGGTAAGGAAGTATACCGATGACGAGATCAAAGAGTATTATGCAAATATGAACCCGGATAAACCGGCGAGAATCCAAAACCAGGATATCAGGATGGACGAACTGGTACAGAAAGCCAGAGCGGCGCAGCCGGGGCTGATCGTTGTCGACCGTGCTGTCCGGGGTAAAAATCAAAACTATATGACCCCTGAGAACAGGGTCCCTGAAAAGGCTCTTCCATATCCATGGGAATCATGCATAATAGCAGGAGGGGGATGGTCATGGAATCCGGATGCAAAATATATGAGTGGCAGACAGGCTGTGCAGATGCTGGTAGATATTGTTGCCAAGGGAGGAAACCTGCTGCTTAATATTGCCCCCGGGCCAGAGGGTCAGTGGCACGATGAGGCCTATGACCTTCTTAACGAGATCGGACAATGGATGGATGTAAACTCAGAAGCGATCTATGGCACACGGGCTATGGCGCCTTTTAAGGAGGGGAAGGTATGCATTACCGCGAAAGGGGAGGATACTTTTTATCTCTACTATATGGCAGATCAGGAGGAAGAGATGCCGGCGGAGATAGGTATATCAGGGATTAATCTTCCCGGATCATCGAAGGTGGAGATGCTGGGGTCAAGGGGAGGACTCAAATGGAGTAACCATGGTGAGGGATTCAGGATTGAAACAGGTGGAAAATTGAAAGAAGAACACCCCCCGGACTATGTATGGGTGTTTAAGGTCAGTTTCTGAATCGCGCACCCTGCATCGGTAAAAAGATATCCCTTTCCCTGTATAGTCCAATAAACTATAATATTATAATATAGTTTAATATATGTACTTATTATTCATTATATCCTTTAAATTATGTCATCCTGAGCGAAGCGAAAAATCCCCTTCTCCCACTCCTCCCTTCCCATGGGTCTTTACTTTTAAATTCTTCTGTAGATTTTTTGAGCCGTAGGCGTTACCGACAATCCTCCCTTACATGTACACCGATACCTGTGGTCCATCGATTCGCCAACATCCTTCATCACCCTGATCACTTCGCGGGCCGGAATAACATGGTCGTAACCTGCCATAACCATATTGGCTGCGGCAAGGGCATTAAGTGATGCCATAATGTTCTTACCCAGGCACGGTATTTCAACCCTGTCAGCAACCGGATCGCATATCAGGCCAAGCATATTTTGCAGGGCCATCGAACCGGCATTTATTGCGGTAATTGCATCACCACCAGATAATTCCACAAGCGCTGCTGCTGCCATTCCCGAGGCAGCGCCGCATTCATACTGGCAACCACCCTCTTCAGCAGCAAAACCCGCATCCTGTGCAATAAAGAGGCCGAACAGACCGGCAGCAAGAATGGCCCTTGCTGTTTCCTTTTCACTGTTGCCACTCAGGTCTGATACCGGCATAACAACACCTGCGACAGTACCGCACGAACCTGCGGTAGGAGCAGCAACAATGACACCCATGGAGCTTTTTGTCTCCATAATAGCGGAGACGGAAGCAATAATATTATTTATTATTCCGGCAGGGATGATCTTTCTCTTTTCTGAGGCTTTTGAGATAAGATGCGACTGATAATGCAGGATACGGTCATCATAAACTGTACCACTGAGTCCGTTCTCAATGGCATTTCTCATTATCGTAGCATGGGAGATGCCGAGCGACATTACTTCCTCACTGCTGATATTGCCCAGCGCCGACTCATATTCTAATGCGTAATCTGAAAGCTTTCCCCCTTTTTCAGACAGGATAGCGGTTAATTCATCAATATCATTGAATGGTAGTTTCACATCCCGCTTCAGCTTAACAGGCATCAGCTCATTAATATAGTCAAGGTCATCATCAATACTTTTGCCATCGATTTCAAGAACTTTCACAATTCCACCACCGGTCGAGAGTGCCGTTACCTTAAGGTTTTTGCCTGAAATACCTGTTACATCGCACCTGTAGGTATTGGGATGAATGGCTCCGTACGGCTCAACAATATAGCTTATATCAATACCTTTTGTACGACAGATATCCTCTGCCTTTACCAGGTCAGGATCGGAGATCTCCATTCCCAGCAATCCGCCCGCCAGGCCCATAGCCGAGCCCTGTCCCCTGTAGGTTGCAGCAACTGATCCATTAGGATCAAAATAGAATTTGACACTCTCCGGCTCTTCTCCAAGAAGCCTTAATAATAGTCGTCCGATCCGGACTGAAGCAGCTGTATGAGAGCTGCTTGGCCCCCTCATTACCGGCCCTATCACATTATTGAAGATCGATGGAGGAATTTTCATTTATCGGGTTTTTTTGTATAATATCTAACGGCGAACGCTATTCGGCACACGGTACATGGTGTATATCCCTGAATAAGGTTGACAGATTTAACTATTTTTTATACTGGTTAACAACTGTTTTCTTTTATTTATTTCCTTTGCTAAATATCTTTTCTATCCTTCTTTTTTCCGGGATTAAAGTTATTAAATGTTTTTCAAATTGTTCCGGCAATTGTTTTCCAGGTAATGATCTATGTGTTCTCTTCGAGTTATTATTATTTACAGCCCGTTTTTTATTCGTCTGTCCATGAGATTTCTCATGGAATAATTTGAAAATTTACTCTAACTTCATAAATTGGTTAGTCAAGTTCTTTCCTAAGTATTAACGTGCAAAATGAACACACAATCAGGATCTTTCAATTGTCATGAGTGCAGATATGTATCTAACTGCTTCATGGAATTAGTGGCTGAAGAGATTGACATCAGAAATATGCATACTGCTCAGGTAAAATACCTGAAGGGAGAAACCCTTTGTAAGGAGGGTGGTTTTTCCTCATGCATCAAATATATTCTCGATGGATATGTAAAGGTATTTGTTGAAGGGCCAGATAAAAAGAACATTGTAGTAAAGATCCAAAAAGCGGGAGACTTTCTTGGGGTGTCGGCTATTTGCGGTGATGCCACCTATTTCTATTCAGCTACTGCCCTTACCGATACGTTTGTTTGTTCAATTGACAGGGATTCTGTGGTTGAACTTCTTGTCGCGAATGGGAACTTTGCACTTGAACTTACAAAATGGTACTGTGCAAGCTATGGTAAAGTATTTCAAAAACTGAAGACAATTGGATTTAAGAAACTTCATGGCCGAATGGCTGATTCTATTCTTTACCTGGACAGGGAGGAATTTGGGAAAGACAGTATATATAAGTACCTCACAAGAAAAGATCTTGCTGACCTGGCAGGGATGCCAATGGAGAGTGCCGTCAGGATACTTTCAGAATTCAGTGAGAGAAAGATTATCAGGACTACCGGAAAGGGAATAGAGATCCTGGATTATGACATGCTGAGCAAGATCAGCCATGGAGGCTAAGACTTTGTATTCAGGGGGAGCGACAGATATCAACAAGACTGAAAAAGACTCTTCGCCAGAAAGTCCCGTCAATAATATAGTTGGAGCCTTGGTTTTTGTCAGAACCTGAACGACCCCGTCAACTGTATCACACTCACCGGCTCCATCTGGGTCCTGATCCCGGCCTCAATCCTTTTCAGAGACAGACCGAGCCCGGCAGGCAACCGGTAAGGATAGTATTATTCACGCCCGATAATAATTGGCTGCTTTCGGGCGGATTCCTTAAGATTTTCAATTCAAACGATGGCTCCCTTATCTATAGCTCGGCCGAAAAGGGTATGGAGTTTGCTACCGACCTCATCCTCGATGCATGCATCAGTGGCGACGGGCGCTATCTGGCAATGGTAAAGGCCGGCAGGATGGAGATATTTGATCTTGCAGCAAGGTCGGTTACCGGAAGGGTAAGATCATTGAATATCTATGATGTGGCAATAGGTCCCGATAACAGGACACTGGTTTATGTGCTCTCCACAGGTGTGGTGGTTACCTCGCCGTGAGCAAGGGAGATGGTAAAATATTTCTTATCGATGTTGCCGAAGGCACAGTTATCAGGTCGTGGGAGGCCCATAAAGGCGGTACCCGGGGACTTGACTTTCACCCATCGGGAAGGTTCCTGGCATCAGGTGGGGATGATAACTACATAAGGATATGGAGTATCCCTTCATGTGAACCCTTTAAAGCATGGGTAGGCCACGACAGGTCTGTTCTGTCGCTTGACTTCTCCCCCGACGGTAAATTACTTGCCTCAGGCAGCATGAATACACAGATAGCACCTGTGACCGATACAAGGATATGGGCCCTTGAGAGCCAGGGTATCGACGGCGCTGTAGTAAGCATGGCTACCCCTCAAAACAAGGTCATTGATCAGCCCATCCTCTGTCTTGCGGCATTTGCATGCCCGTCGAGTCCCTCTGCATTAGCCAGCTCCATTATTACAGGCCCCGGCTCCTCCGATCCCTCTACAGCAGGATCTGTTTACCGATCTCATCCTTTACCTCTTTGGCTGCTACCTGTTTGGCGCGGTAACATATTGGTGCCCGGGACCGGATACTTTATCAACAGCCGGAACTGACCCCGTTCCGAACGACATTGAACCTATAGCCTGTATGCCGCCAACCCTGAGAATTTGTGTTATGCCTGTTATGGCTGCTGCATAAAGACCGGATGGATCTACAGGATCATACCTGAGCGGGAGGGTCCAGCTTCACTGCGATCATACCGGCGGCAACGGTTTCATTGGTTGCCTCGTCAATAAGGATTAGGCTGCCGGTATTATTGTTTACCCTGTATTCATCAAAGAAAAGAGGTTGCATGGTTTTGATGGAGATCCTTGCAACATCGTTCATCTTGATATCCTTATCCTCTGTATCCTCTTCAAGGGTATTAATGTTCAGCTTATAGTCGATCGATTTTACGATACATTTCAGTTCGACGCTGGTATGTCTCAGGATAAACCTGCCTCTTACCTGCAGCGGACGCTCATTAAACCAGCAAACAACGGCTTCTATATCCCGTGAAGAATGGGGAATATTGTCCGATCCTACTATCATATTTCCACGGCTGATGTCAATATCATCTTCGAGGGTAATAGTTACCGATTCACCAACCCTGGTCTCGGAAATGCTATTGTTTAAGGTGTCGATGCTTTTAATACGCGACTTAAGGTTCGAGGGCAACACGGTAACCGCGTCACCTGTCCTGAAAACGCCTCCAGCCACCCTGCCGGCATACCCGCGGTAATCGTGGTAGCGATCCGACTGGGGCCTGATGATATACTGAACCGGGAAACGCTGGTTTTCAAGATCTTTATCCTTTACTATCTCCACCGTTTCGAGCAGCTCTATCAGCGATTTACCGCTGTACCACTGCATGTTGGACGATTTATCAACCACGTTATCGCCCAGTTTTGCACTTATTGGAAGGAAGTAAGAATCCGGAACTTCAAGTTTCCTGACAAGTTTCAGAAGGTCGGTTTGCACGTTGCCATATACCTCCCGGCTGAAATCAACCAGGTCCATTTTATTGATGCAGAATATTATATGGCGGATATCAAGCAGCCGGGCAATATAGGTATGCCTCACTGTTTGTTCAAGTACACCGTTCCGGGCATCGATAAGTATGATTGCCAGATCGGCGGTCGAAGCTCCGGTAACCATATTCCTTGTATACTGGATATGACCGGGTGTATCGGCTATTATGAATTTCCTTTTTGGTGTGGCAAAATACCTGTAGGCAACATCGATGGTGATGCCCTGTTCCCTTTCAGCTTTAAGCCCGTCGGTTAGCAGTGAAAGATCCGGCTCATTCCTGCCCCTCCTTTTCCCTGATTCAATAATATGCTCCATCTGGTCCTCGAATATCGACTTGCTGTCGTACAGAAGCCTTCCTATCAGGGTACTCTTCCCATCATCCACACTGCCTGCTGTTGTAAACCTGAGCAGGCTCTTGTTCTTACCATTGCCATTTATCTTCATTTCTACTGTTGATTTCCTGCCTGCCGCAGGCAGGGTTGATTTGTCCGAAAACAGTTCAAAAATCGATATTCAAAATCGTTCCCTGCTATTAGAAGTACCCCTCTCTCTTCCTCTCCTCCATCGCGGCTTCAGATCTTTTATCGTCATATCTGCTTCCACGCTCGGTCGATCGTGTGGCAGCAATCTCGGAAATTATCTCATCCAGGCTGTTTGCCTTCGACAGAGTTACACCGGTGCAGGTAATATCACCTATTGTACGGCATCTTACATCTTCATCCACCACCTGCTCATCGGATTTCATCTGCATGAACGGAGCCCATGCCAGCCATACTCCGCTCCTGTTGAATACTTTTCTCTTGTGGGTGTAATAGAGACTGGGTAACCTGATATTTTCGTATTTGATATATTGCCACACATCCAGTTCGGTCCAGTTACTGATGGGAAATACCCTGAAATGTTCCCCAATGTTCTTTCTTCCATTAAATATGTTCCATAATTCAGGCCTCTGGTTCTTCGGGTCCCACTGTCCGAACTCGTCCCTGTGTGAGAAAAATCTCTCTTTGGCTCGTGCTTTCTCCTCATCACGCCGGCCTCCGCCTATGGCAACATCAGCCTTTATTTCCTCAATGGCGTCAAGCAGTGTAACAGTCTGCAGTATATTCCGGCTGGCATTAACACCTTTCTCCTCAACCACTCTGCCCTTGTTGATGGAATCCTGAACGTAGTGGATCAGCAACTCCACTCCAAGTTCATTTGTCAGGTCATCGCGGAAATTCAGTGTTTCCTGGAAGTTGTGTCCGGTATCAATATGCAGCAGGCGAAAAGGCATTTTCGCGGGCCAGAAAGCTTTTTTGGCAAGATGAACAAGAACAATCGAATCTTTGCCTCCTGAGAACAGGAGTACCGGTTTTTCAAACTGGGCAGCTACTTCGCGCATTACGAAGATCGCTTCGTTCTCAAGCTCCTTTATGTGTTCACTGTTGATCTCGATATTGGATGTCATAGCTGCTAAATTGTTCTGTCTTGTGATCCTATTTACTGTGCAAACCACATTCTTTACCCGATTGATCTTCCCACCACCAACGGCCCGATCTGAAGTCCTCACCCTCCTTAACGGCCCTGGTACATGGTTCACAACCTATACTGATAAAGCCTTCATGGTGCAATTCGTTGTATGGAACATGGTTCTCCTCAAGCCAATCCTCGACCTGCTTTAGCGTCCAGTCAAACAGGGGATGATACTTGATAATCCCTCTCTTGCCGTCAAGCTCAGGATTCTGTATGCCGGTTCGTCCGCCCGACTGACCGGCCCTGATCCCTGTGATCCAGCATTCCATTCCCACCAGTGCCCTTTCAAGAGGTTTGACCTTTCTGAGGTTACAGCACTCCTTCCTCTCCTCAACTGAGTTGTAGAAGCTGTGTGGCCCCTTACGTGATAGCAGATCTTCAATATTATGACGATCAGGGGAGTAAACCCGGATTGGTTTCTTATATACCTTGAGGGTGTTGGAAAAAACCTTGTATGTCGATTCAAAAAGACGGCCGGTATCAAGTGTCACCACTTTTACCGGGATATCATTCCTGAAAATTATATCAGTGATCACCTGATCTTCGACCCCAAAGCTTGTGGTGAAAATAAGTTTGTCCGGGAAAATTTCAGCCAGCCTGGTCAGCCTTTCAGCTATACTCTTCCCCATGAGTAGGTGTGAGATCTCCTGAATTGTCATCTTCCGGGATAATGCCGTGATTATTTACGGGGCTTTGATCTTTTCATCTTTTCCCACAATCTTTCATGGAAGTAGTAGAGGATCATTTTTGAAAAAACCTCTATCCCTCCGATCGATATGGCGCTTCTGACCTGACCGGTTATAACATAGCTGATAACCATGGTGTCGAGTGTGCCCACAAGCCTCCATGACATGGTTTTCAGCAGGCTGACAATTGGCTTGTCACCGGTTGTCTCTTCAATATTGGCAGTTGAGGTAATAATCCTCTTTGGCTTGCGCGAATCGATAATAAGGTCAAGCATAATTCTACCTTTGGTTGCAACTTCAAAATTAAGCATGGAAAGGGTTACAAATCGGTAGCTTAAGTGCCCAATTTAACGGGGATCAAATACACATCAAAAATAGGCATTAAGACCCATCATAAATATCATCTTTTATTTGGCGCGAGACATAGGGCGCATTGCACAGGGATGGATGTGAGCTCACCGAAGGAAATCGCTATTCGATATTCTGCATTCTCTGTGGGACATACTGGATTCGAACCAGTGACCCCTTGCCTGTCAAGCAAGTGCTCTAAACCAACTGAGCTAATGCCCCTTTTTCTGCGACAAAAATAGTAAATTCCCGGTAATTTGTTAATTCATCACGTAGAATCCAAATATCATCAATCAGCACGGTTCTGGGTACTTGGTACTGGGTACTTGGTCCTGGGTACTGATTGAAACCCTTCGAACGCTCACCACTCACCGCTCAAAACTCATCAATCCGGTACGATTCTTTTCTCCGGTCAAAATAGATGGGGATCCCTGAGTCACGCACCTGCTTTATAATACGCTTCAGGGTCCTGTCGCTGACACTCAGCTTTGAAGCCAGTACAGATACAGATCCGGTATTTCGAATTTTTGCGAGAACGATAATCCTCTTCTGCAAACGCAGTAATTCAAGTTTTTTCATACAAGAGGGCTCATTTCGACATTGACTGTAAACAAATATAAGAACTTCATTACTAATATGGTATAGCACTTTGATCAATAGCTTCAATTATTTGTTAAATGCATATCAACAGGTGATCAATGCCAGTTCTTGAGAGGTAAAAAGAAAATAATATAAAACAAGGAAAATACTAATGATCCTGATAGGATAAATGCTCAAATTTTGGAAAGGGTTTAGTAAATTTGAGGATATTAATAACAAATCTGAAAGATGATGATAATTGTATTTCTCACCCTGCAGGCTATTTCACTTCTCTCTTTCCAGCCAGTTGAGGCACAGCAGGAGATAATCCGGGAGCGAAAAATAACCTATTTGTCTGTCGATGAATTTAACTATCGGTTTTACTCTGAGGTTTATGCTTTCATAATTGATGCCAGGTCGAAAGCAGAATACAAAAGTGGAAGGATTGGTGGAGCCCTGAATGTAAGCAACAGGAAAGACCTTGATCAGATGGCCGACACCCTTGACCACGAGACTCCTTTATATCTTTATTGTACTGCTAAAACCCGGAGCAGTGCTGCTGCTGAGCATCTTAAGGAGCTGGGTTTTGTAAACCTGTATGTCCTGGATTCAGGAATGAAAGGATGGAAGGAGGCTGATTTGCCTGTTGAGAAAAAGAGCAAAAGAAAATAATCTAACCCCTGTCCAGGGCAAATGAAAATGTTGAACCCTCCCCCGGTATGGAGGTAAGCTTAACTTTCTGTTTATGTGCTTCAACAATATGTTTAACAATCGATAATCCCAGGCCTGTACCGCCGGAATCTCTCGACCGGCTTTTATCGACCCTGTAGAATCTTTCAAATATACGCTTTGCATCACTCTTGCCTATTCCTATCCCGGTATCCTTTATTTCGATAACTATTTTTTCCCCTTTGACTGAAAGGGAGACTGTTGTTTTACCGTTTCTTATCCCGTAGTTGATAGAATTTATCACCAGGTTATTAAGTACCTGATATATCCTTTTCCTGTCGCCCTTTACGATAAGTTGTTCCCCTTCTGCAGGCTCCATCTCAAGCCTTATCTTCTGCTCCAAGGCCCTGATCTCATTCGCTTCAAACACCTCTTCTACTGTTTTCCTGATGTCAAACTTATCTATATTCAGGTTCATTGCACCCGACTCCAGCCTTGAAATTGTCTCAAGGTCTTCCACAATGGATATCATCCTGTTAATGTTTTTCTCGGCTCGCTCAAGGTAAAGCCTTTTGATCGACTTATCGTGAATACCCCCTTCAAGCAGGGTAAGGATATAACCCTGCATATTGAAGATCGGGGTTTTCAGCTCATGATACACATTGCCCAGGAATTCCTTGCGGTAATTCTCAAGGTCCTTGAGTTTTTCCACCTCTTTTTTCCTTTCTTCAGCCCAGTCGTGCACCTCCTCCTCAACCTCTGATATAATATCCTTATCGCTGTTGTCCGGAATGTGGCTTTTACTGTGGACAATATCATTTACAGGTTCAAAGACAGGGCTCATCTGATCCTTCAGGAAACGGTTGAGAATAAACCCGGTAATAAAATAGATTATTATGACTGATCCGGCTGGTAATCCGGCCAGGAGATAAATACTTGCCCCCGATGAGTCAAAATAAAGATATAGCGATACAGCGAGGATTATTATCCCGCTTCCTGCCGCTATGAGCCAGGCAACACTGCTTATGGAAAGCTTCTTCTTTTTCAAAATATTTTTCTTAAAGGTACCCGGCAACACTTCATGCTTTCCTCAATTCCATATTACGGAGGTACCTCGCCACATACTTACCGATCACATCAAACTCCAGATTCACCACTGTTCCCGGTACTATCTGGTGAAAATTGGTTACCTCCCGGGTAAAGGGTATTATCGCTACCTGGAACGATCTGTCCTTTGAGTTCACAACTGTCAGGCTAACGCCATTCACCGAAACCGAGCCCTTCTCTACTGTAATATAATCTTCCCGGAGAGGCTCATATTCAAAGGTATAGTACCAGCTCCCCCCGGCCTCTTCCACTTTGGTGCATACAGCTGTCTGGTCGACATGTCCCTGTACTATATGACCATCCATCCGTGCATCGAGCCGGGTGCTTCTTTCCAGGTTTACCTTACTGCCCGCCTTCAGGTCACCAAGGTTCGATTTTACAAGGGTCTCCTTTATAGCTGTCACGGTATAGGTGTCATCTTCTACCTTCACTACTGTAAGGCATACGCCATTATGAGAGATACTCTGATCCACCTTCAGCTCACTGGTGAAGGAGCACCTCATTGTTATATGCAGATTTTCTTTTTCCTTTTCCAGCTTTACTACCGGAGCAGCCTCTTCGACAATACCTGAGAACATAATTCTTTCTTTTGATAATTAACAATAAACAAAGATAAATAAAAACGGTACAACCTGCCTGCCGAAGGCTGGGATGCACGGTTTCTTATTATCTCCTGCTAATAGAAAGGGCCGACTTTTCAGTCAGCTCCTTCATCTATTCGTTATAATTCGTGTTTATTCGTACTTTTATTTTTGGGCTTTCTTTGAATCAATGCACAACGTAGCATGAGGTACTGCTCTCAAACGCTCCTTCGGTATAAGTTTCCCTGTATCGCGACACAAACCGTAAGTCTTGTTCTCAATCCTTACCAATGCTGCCTGCAGGTGCTGAATGAACTTCAGTTGTCGCTGTGCAAGCCTGCCGGCCTCCTCCTTTGATAATGTCGTGGCACCCTCTTCCAGCACCTTGAAGGTAGGTGATGTGTCCATGGTATCATTGCTCTCCTCGTGCGTGATACTGCTTTTCAGGATCTCGTAATCCTCCCTGGCCTTTTCCAGCTTAGTGAGTATGATCTGTTTGAACTCCTCAAGCTCCACATCCGTATATCGTGTCTTCTCAGCCATGACTCCTCTGATTTTTGTTCTGTATCAAAGATAATATTTTATTTGTTCCATGCTAATTATTAACCTCTTTTTTGCTCGGTTTTACCCTAACTATGTGCTAAGCTCTGCTTATGGGTTATTGGGCACATTTTAAAAAGCAACTTTCTCATTTAACGCACAAATAGCCTGTAACTGCAACTTGAAACGATCCCTATACAATCCTTCCGGAATTCAATCAGATGACTATGGTATTCTCCGAACCTGAAACTTGCGACTTGCAACCTGCAACCTGCAACCCTTTCGTCTTTTGCCTTCAATAGTTACATCCTGCTTATACGTATCCTGACAGTCAATTCATCTATCTCTACCCGGTTCACCTCCTTCGTCTCATCTATCGATGATAGCTCAATATGACTGGCAAGTGTTTGTGATGCAATATAGTTGCTGTACTTCCTGACTGCCTCACTGATCTCCTCGAGGTTCTCTATTGTCACACTGATCTTATCGGTAACATCAAATCCGCTCTCTTTCCTGAGGTTCTGTATCCTGTTGATGAACTCGCGTGCAATCCCTTCATGACGCAGCTCATCCGTAATGGTCACATCAAGAGCCACTGTAAGCTGACCTTCATTGGCAACCAGCCACCCGGGGATATCTTCGGATATGATCTCCACATCCCCGAGTGTAAGATTGACTATTTCTCCATCAATATCGATATCCTTCACACCACTTGCCTCGAACGAGCCAATATCCTCCTGGCTCATCCCTCTTATAGCTGCCGATAGCTGCTTCATCATCTTACCATATCTCGGGCCAAGTGTTTTGAAGTTCGGTTTTATCGTTTTGACCAGTATCCCTGTTGTATCATCGATATATTCCACCTCTTTCACATTAACCTCAGACAAAACCAGGTTTTTCACCGCTTCGAACCTCGACTTGAATGACTTGTTCAACACAGGCACCATTATCCTGGCCAATGGCTGGCGAACCTTGATGTTCACCTTCCTCCTCAGTCCCAGTATCATAGATGATACCTTCATTGCGATATCCATCCTCTTCTCAAGCTTGTTATCGACATATTCTTCATTCCACTCAGGGAAGAGGGTAAGGTGAACCGACTCCTCCTGATGCCTCCCGGTAACTTGGTTCAGGTCGATGAACAGCCTGTCCATAAAGAATGGTGCCACCGGCGCTGCCAGCTTGCTTACGGTCTCAAGGCACATATACAATGTCTGGTACGCAGCCAGCTTGTCCTCATCAAACTCACCACCCCAGAAGCGCTTACGGTTCAGCCGCACATACCAGTTACTCAGATCTTCGATCACAAAATACTGGATTGCACGGGTGGCTTTGGTTATATCATAATCTTCGTAACAGTCAGTTACCTCTTTCACCAGTGAGTTGAGCAGCGAGATTATCCACCTGTCTATCTCAGGCCTCTTTTCCATCGGCACTTCAGGTTTGGCATAACTGAAGCCGTCGATATTTGCATACAGGGCGAAGAATGAATATGTATTATATAATGTACCGAAAAATTTCCTTCTCACCTCATCAACACCCGAAATATCAAACTTGACGTTATCCCATGGCTGTGCATTGGTAACCATGTACCATCGCAGAGGGTCTGACCCGAATTCCTCTATTGTCTCAAACGGGTCAACAGCATTGCCGAGGCGTTTTGACATCTTGTTGCCATTCTTGTCGAGTACCAGACCGTTGGAAATTATATTCCTGAATGATACTGAGTCGGATATCATGGTGGCTATGGCATGCAGTGTAAAGAACCATCCGCGTGTCTGCTCCACTCCTTCGGCAATGAAATCGGATGGGAAGAATTTATCAAATCCCTCTTTGTTTTCGAAGGGGTAATGAACCTGCGCGTAGGGCATAGCCCCTGAGTCGAACCACACATCTATCAGGTCGGGCTCACGCCTCATCGGCTGACCGCTGTCACTCACCAGTATCACATTATCCACGAAGGGACGGTGCAGGTCGAACAGGGCATAGTTTTCATCACTGTTATCGCCCTCGACGAAACCTGCAAGGGGATTCTCCTTCATCAGTCCGGCATCCACCGACTTCTCTATTTCTGCCTTCAGTTCGGCCAACGAGCCAATGCATTTCTCTTCGCTCTTATCCCCGGTAATCCATATGGGCAGAGGAGTACCCCAGTATCTTGACCTCGACAGGTTCCAGTCGACAAGGTTCTCGAGCCACTTGCCAAACCTTCCCGAGCCTGTTGATGCCGGCTTCCAGTTGATGGTGTTGTTAAGCTCGATCATCCTGTTACGGAAGGCCGTGGAGCGGATAAACCATGAATCCAGAGGATAGTATAGTACCGGTTTGTCGGTCCTCCAGCAATGAGGATAGGTATGCACCTGCTTCTCGATCCTGAATGCTTTACCCTCCTGTTTAAGCATCACGGCAATATCGACATCAAGCGTATCGTCATCATCGGTAAGGTTGTCACTGTACTCGTTCTTCACCCACCTGCCTGCATAAGCCGAATAGTTTTTTTTGTTCACCATTGAATTGACAAACTCCGGGTCCATATCTCCGATCGGTACCATTCGTCCCTTCTTGTCGACTAGGGGACTCAGAAAACCATCCTTCAGGCTTACCATCAGGGGAGGCACACCGTTATCCTTTGCCACCTTCTGGTCGTCGGCACCGAATGTTGGAGCTATATGTACGATCCCCGTTCCGTCTTCTGTAGTAACGAAATCGCCGGTCAGTACCCTGAATGCTCCCTCCCCGGGATCTACCCAGTTTATAAGCTGCTCGTAGTTGATGCCTTTAAGGGTTTTTCCCCTGAACCTGCTGATCACTTCGAACGGGATCTTCTTATCGCCGGTATTGTAATCCTCTATTTTCAGCTCAGCATTCGCTTCGGGGAACATACTGTTCTGAAGGGCTTCTGCCATTATCACAGTGATCGGATCACCCGTATAGGGATTAAAACTTCTGATCTTTACATAGTCTATTCTTGCTCCAACTGCCAGGGCGGTATTTGATGGCAATGTCCATGGAGTGGTTGTCCATGCCATTATGTGAACATCCCCGGTATCAATATCCTTATAGAGGAATTCCGAGAGCTCATCCCTTTTTACCCTGAACAGGGCAACGCATGTTGTATCCTTCACATCCTTGTAGCAGCCCGGAAGGTTCAGCTCGTGGGAGCTCAGACCGGTACCGGCAGCAGGGGAGTATGGCTGGATAGTATATCCCTTATAGAGGAATTCCTTTTTGTACAGCTCTTTGAGAAGCCACCACAGGGTCTCTATATATCTGTTATCATAGGTAATATATGGGTCATCCATATTGACCCAGTATCCCATTATACGGGTCAGCTCCTTCCACATATCGATGTATTTCATCACATCGACCCGGCATACCTGGTTATATTCCTCAACGGAGATCTTCTTCCCTATATCCTCTTTGGTAATTCCGAGGGACTGCTCCACACCCAGCTCAACCGGCAGTCCATGCGTGTCCCATCCCGCCTTACGGTTCACCTCGTAACCCGACTGTGTCTTGAAACGGCAAATAATATCCTTGATGGTACGGGCCATCACATGGTGAATACCAGGCATTCCGTTCGCTGAGGGCGGACCTTCATAAAAAATGAATTCACCCTTCCCGTTCCTGCTCCTCACGCTCTTCGCAAAAGTGTCATTCTCATCCCACCACTTCAGCACCTGCTTATTCACCCCCGACAGGTCAAGACCTTTATATTCAGGAAATTTATTTGCCATAGATCAATTATTGCCTTTTATACTTACTTCATTTTAAAAGATCACAAAGATAGATGTATTCAGGTAATTATGCAACCTGTTTTCTTTATGGAAGTGTCATCTTAACCTTCTCCGGTATTGGGGCAGTGTTTTTCTGTCAGCCAATATATTGTTTGCTCCACGATGCAGAGTTTATCATGTTTACAACCTTTCCTATTATTTGGTCATACCTGGCAAACAGACCGTCATGAATAACTTTATCAATGTATTCACATTCAGGTGCAAATCCTATCCATACCTGGGCTTCGGCTGCTTCTCCCTCACAGTCAGACAGCTTTGAAATAAATAGCTTTTTATACCGTCTGTTTCTAAACGACTCTGCTATATTAGCTACATTCCCCACCCCACCACCCCATATCAACCTTATTGTTTAAAATATCTATATTCGTAATAAATTTCTTTTATGGAAAAACTCGTAATCCTGAGCGGTTCCGGCATGTCTGCCGAAAGCGGTATCCGAACATTCCGGGAATCCGGTGGACTCTGGGAAGAGTATGATATTTACGAGGTGGCAACACCCCAGGCCTGGGACAGGGATCCTGAATTGGTTCAGCGCTTCTACAACGCCAGGCGTAAGCAGCTGTATGAGTGTGAGCCAAACAATGGACATCGTGGGCTGGCTGCGCTGGAGAACTATTTCGACACATATGTCATTACACAGAATGTGGACGACCTTCATGAGAGGGCAGGCAGCACACAGGTATTGCATCTGCATGGAGAACTTAAAAAGGCAAGGAGTACCACTGATCCCGGTCTGATCTATGATATTGACGGATGGGAACTTAAGATGGGCGACAAGTGTGAAAAGGGCAGCCAGTTAAGACCGCATATTGTCTGGTTTGGAGAGCCTGTACCTGCTATGGAGGGAGCAGCATGGCTTGCTGCCTCTGCCGATATCTTCGTGGTAGTTGGTACATCGCTTAATGTTTATCCCGCGGCAGGACTCATAGGTTATGCTCCCTCAAGGGCGTCGCTCTGGCTTATTGATCCTAACGATGTGCAGATACCCCTGGACCGCCATGTAGAGGTTATTAAGGAAAAAGCGGGCAATGGAGTGGAAATTTTGACCCGCCGGTTGTTAGAGATGTATGGAAAAGAGTAAAAGAAAGATAGTCCTGGGTATTTCGGGAGCCAGCGGAGCCCCCTATGCCCGGTTGCTTATCGGCCGTATCCTTGGTCTTGAGGAGTTGCCTTCAGAGCTTGCTGTTATTTTCACAGGCAATGCCGAAGATATCTGGAGGCACGAGGTGGGGGAGTCCCTCCGGGAAACGGGACCTGTTAAGATATACCGGAACAGCGACTTCCTTGCACCTTTTGCCTCCGGCTCATCACGGTACGATACCATGATCATCTGTCCCTGTTCCATGGGTATGCTGGGGCGTATTGCTCACGGCACCTCCGATGACCTGATCACCAGGGCAGCCGACGTGATGCTCAAGGAACGCAGGAAGCTGATACTTGTCCCCCGGGAGACACCCTACAACCTTGTACATATCAATAACATGAAACTCCTCACTGAGTCAGGAGCTATTATCCTGCCTGCGACCCCATCCTTCTACAGCAAGCCGGGAACCATGAACGACCTCCTTCTCACCGTCATAGACCGCATCATGGATCATGCAGGCTTTAACATTGACACCTTCCGGTGGGGAGAATAAATATTCGGTTCCCGGGCACCGGATACCTGCTACAGGGCACCGAAGACCACTCAATCAGGTCAGGGAAGCGGTCGTTTTAAATCCAAGAAACTCTTTTACGGTAAACACACCAACTAAAATAATGCCAACGGCTGCAGCAATGGCTATGATCCTGTAATCGCCCGAACGTTTTATAATGATGCCGGCAAAAGCCCATATTACGGACAGACCGATAAACGGGTTATTAAGCCTTAGCAGTGTCAGGATTACTATTAAGGTACCTGCAGCGATCATAATTATGGCCCATGCCTGCTCCGGGATCCCGAACCCGCTCCAGTTGAAGTTCACAAGAAGGGCGGTCACATTGGCGATGGCAGCAATACATATCCAGCCCAGGTAGATTCCAAAAGCGGCCTTAACCACACCAAAAGGAAGATCCCTGGTAAGGGTGTTAATATAAATAAGTGTTATCAGCAGGGCCATCATTATAAGCAGCGACAGGGTCAGCTTCTGGTAATGCCATGCTACGATCCAGAGGGCATTGAAGAGACAGGTAAGTGCAAACAACCAGCCAATGTTAAGGGCAATCTCTTTTGAGCGATCTGTGAACTGAACAATGCAGTACCCGGCAAGCAGCAGGTAGATGATGCCCCATATTGAGAAGGTTATTCCGGCCGGAACGAACAGGTTTGGGTAGGAATCTGATAGCTCACCGGTAGTTTTATTATTCATCGGAAGGGCATTGGCCAGGTAGTTCATAAATATCATCCCGGCAAACAGCAGAAGATTAAGATATCGTATCATAATTATTAAGTATTATTTTCACAATAGTAACTATTGGAATGATTAAAACCTTTGGTCTTTGACTTCGCCAGGCTCCTCTTCCTGTCTGCCATGCCTCCGGCAGGTAAACCGACAGGCAGGCGCTCCGGTTCACCATTTCTTTTCTTTCTCCCAAACAAGCTTCTTGCCAAAGCCGAGCCTGTTATCGGTAAGCTTAACGTGGGTCAGCCTGACAACCCATAGGGATGTATCCATTAGTACAGCGATGGGGAATCTTTTCAGGTATGCTTTTTTTACTTTTTCATATAGATCATCATCAGGCCTGGATACCTCTCCCTGAAACTGTATACCCTGTATCTTACCCACTATTTTTGTTTCAAGAACCACCGACCCTGCCACCATGGAATTCTTCTCAAACTCCTCCCCATGCCTGGTATCATCGTCAGTGGTAAATACAAACATGTTCTCATCCTCTGCATAAGCATAAAAACAATTGGCACACCACGGTTCATTATTCACCGTAGTTGCAATCGTTAACACATGATGCCTTTTTATGAAATCAACAATTCTTTTATCCATGATTTATCGGTGCAGGGTACATGGTTAGCCTAAACATTCAACAAAGCCTGGTCGGCAGCCCCAATCTTGCTGAAAGAAAGAATAGCCTTCAGGCACCTTGATGCTGTCTGCCCATCCCACAGCGGGGGCCTTTCCGGCTTGCGGTCAAGGAGCAGCGTTTTTTGATACTCATCACGAATTATTTCAACATTATTACCTACAAGAACGCTTGCCCCGCCATGCTGCCGGAGAGTAACCGGTCGCTCTGTGTTCCACCTGAGGGTGAGACAGGGAGTTCCCAGTATGGTACATTCCTCCTGCAGGCCGCCACTATCGGTCAGCATTAATTTTGCATCCGTATTCAGGCGCAGCATTTCATGGTAATTCAGGGGATGAAGAAGGATAATGTTGTCTGTGGAAATAACTTTTTCCCACAGATCAAACTCCTTCAGCTGCTTCTCTGCCCTTGGATGCAGTGGCCATATCAGGGGCATATCTTCAGCCACCTCATCGGCAAGGAAATTCACGATAGGCTCCAGCACCTCCCTCCTGTCCACATTTGATGGCCTGTGCATGGTCATCAACGCATAGTGTTCACCGGGAACCGGACACCGGACACCGGGTACCGTTATACAGTTCTTCTTAATTATCTCCTCAATTATAAGTTTTGAAGCCTGCATCCGGTTTGCCTCAAGCGTATCAATCATAATATTTCCCACAAAGACAATGTTTCTTTCTGCCACACCCTCTTTGATCAGGTTTTGTCCGGATATCTCATCAGGTGTGAGTAAGAGGTCGCATAGCCTGTCAGTAACCAGCCTGTTTATCTCTTCGGGCATCGACATATCACCTGACCGCAGACCGGCCTCAATATGGCAGCACTTAACCTCCTCTTTCTTTGCTGTGACCGAACAGGCCAGTGTGGCGTTAACATCACCTACAACAACTACCCAATCGGGTTTTTCCTTTCTCAGCATCTTCTCAAACTCGATCATCGTTTGCCCGACCTGCTCTGCATGCGATCCGGATCCTACATTCAGGTTTATGTCGGGCTCAGGTATGCCAAGGGCCTGAAAGAAAGATTCAGACATTCTCTCGTCATAGTGCTGACCGGTATGAACCAGCAGATGCTCAATATTGGGTTTATTCAGTTCATTATAGCGGTTAACCGCCCTCATAAAAGGAGCAATCTTCATAAAATTGGGCCTCGCACCTACTACGGATATAATCTTCATATATTTTACCAACTATCTTATTATATTCTCTCAATGCATTTTAAATATGCTCCCTCCCCGGAAAACAGGAACCAGAACCCAGCCCCGTGAAATTGCACAAAGCCCCAATCCTGGCCATATTTCACGGGGCCAGCACCAAATACTCCATGCTCCACGCCCCCTGCCCCCTGCTATAAGACTATCCGATTCCCTAGCCTCTTACCAATAACAGTAAGCATAGAACTCAGCATCATCTGTTTTCTCAGTAGCTTATCAAGCTTTTCGCTTTCTCCCGACTTCTGAGCTACCGCAATCTCACCCTTCACCTCCCGTATCATCACCTGTATCTTATCGCTCTTGAATTTAAGGACACACTCAGGAACCAGCTCCTGCAGGATCATATCCTCGGTCTCAACATATGCTTTTTTCGAAGACCATATCTTGCTCAGCTCGTGCGACTCGGCAAGCAGGTCGGCAGAAAGGCTGCTGATTTCGGGATCCTGGTGCATCACGAAGAACTTTTCCCCCGGGAATATACCCTCCTTTATATGGAAGGCATAGTCATCAAATATGATCTTGTATACCGGATCGGTGAAATCCAGTTCGTCAGAGGTGATCTCCCTCACAATGAACTGGGCAATAGATAAAACCTCCTCTGTACCCTCGTCCCTGTTCACTATCCTGTCAAATTCGTTACTTCCATATTTCAGCAGCAGACGTATCACCTCCCTTTCGGAATAAAGGGAACCGTCACGGAGCTTCACCGGTTGGGCCTTCTGCTCTATCGGTTTGGGCAGGTCGGAAACACTGGGGTACCTGTTCCTGTCCTGGAATGCCTTGTTACGCTGCAGTTTATTTACCTCGTTGTAAAGTATCTGCTCCGATAGCCCCATCATATTGCTGCACTCCTGAATATATATTGTGCGTGTGATCGATTCAGGTATCACTGCAATTGACCTTACTATATCCTTCACCAGGTTGGCCTTTTGTATCGGGTCCTTTTTTGCCTCCTTCAGCAGCAGCGCTGTCTTGAAACGGATGAAATCTGTTTCGTTGGCCATGATGAAAGAGAGGAATTCCTCGTTACTGCTCTTTTTTGAGAATGAGTCCGGGTCTTCACCTTCAGGGAGGGGCGTGACCTTTACATTCATCCCCTCCTCCAGGACCAGGTCGATACCCCTGAGTGATGCTTTTATACCGGCCTCGTCACCATCGTACAGGATTGAAATGCTGGAGGTGAATCTTTTTATAAGCCTTATCTGCTCCACCGTCAGGGCTGTACCTGATGACGCCACCACATTCCCGATCCCGGCCTCATGAAGCGACAGCACATCCGTATAACCTTCAACGATAAAGCATTTATCCTCCTTCAGGATTGTTTTGCGTGCCTGGTATATGCCATAGACGATCCTGCTCTTGTGGTATATATCCGATTCAGGGGAATTGACATATTTGGCTGTTTTGGGATCCTTCCTGAGTGTCCTGCCACCGAATCCCAGCACCTGTCCCGACAACGAATGGATAGGGAATATCACCCTGCCGCTGAACCTGTCGAAGGTACGATCATCTTTCTGGATTGAAAGGCCTGTCTTGACAAGGTAATTGAGCTTATACCCATCTTTGAGCGCTCTTTCGGTAAATCCGTCCCATTTGTCGTGACAGTAGCCCACATTGAATGCCTTGAGTGTTTCCTGCCTGAAGCCCCTCTGCTTGAAGTAGGATAATCCTATTGCAGCGCCCTCCTCTGATTTGAACAGATTTTCCTCGAAAATACGGGCAGCATATGATGAGATCACCAGCATGCTCTCCCGCTCATTTTCCCTCTCGATATCCTCAGCCGAAAGCTCCTTCTCTACTACCTCGATACTATATTTTTTTGCCAGGTATTTGAGCGCTTCCGGGTAGCTGAGCGATTCATGCTCCATAATGAAATTTACTGCATTCCCACCCTTCCCGCAGCCAAAGCATTTGAATATACCCTTGGTGGGCGACACCGTGAAGGAGGGTGTCTTTTCATTGTGGAACGGACACAACCCGAGGAAATTAACCCCCCTCTTCCTGAGAGAGACAAACTCCTGCACAACGTCGATTATCTGCGCGGTATTAAGGATTTGTTCAATTGTCTGGTGAGGGATCATTCTGTGCAATTAATTACCGGCGCTAATTTAACGATTTTTGGTATACGGTTCACGGTACACGGTGCAAGGTGTTGCAGGTGATTTTATCTGGCGATGCCTATTTGCTCCCTACTGCGTCTTGCGTAGCATATTTGGCGAAGCAAGGCGTCGCGTTAGTTGGCAGAGCTCTCTTGTGATGACGATTTGTTTTTAAAATCATCCAATACTCCAACACACCATTACCCCAACACACCCGGACAAAAACTCAGTCAACTTTATCAACTATCCTTCGTACCCACTCATTTAGCTTGATCTCGCTCTCCTGAAAATGATATTAAAGAACGACACAAAAAAGTATCTGAAGTCAGTGAGAAAGGGGTGCTTCCCGAACGCCTCAAGATATCTCATCTCAGAAGCCTCTATCTCCTTCAGGTCAGCCGGCATATCGTAGTAATATGGTGGAACAAGCCCCGGCTTGAATTTTATGCGCCGCTCCTGGAGCTCTTTGGAATAGAGACTGTAATATTGTTTGGAGAGTGGCCTTACACCTACCAGCTTCATATCACCCCTGAAAAGGTTTATAAGCATTGGTAGTTCATCAAGCCAGATCTTTCGCGAGAGGACACCCCATGTGGTAATTCGGAAATCATTCTTGAATTTGCCGCCCTCCCGGAGGTCATGGAGGCTATAGACATAATCCTGTATATATTCTGAATAGGGATGCATTGTGCGCATCTTGTAGACCTTGATCAGGTCGCCATGCCGTCCGATCCTGGGCAGGGCGATAAGTATCCCGTAATATTTTCCGTTAACATCAAGAGGCACACGTATCTTACGTGCTTCCACAAAAAGATTATTATGGATGAATGATTCATTTACGATCTCGAAACCGGCTCGTGACAGGCGCCCCAGAGCCTCGGCGCGCGACAGGACAATATTATTGTCACGGGTGAGAATAAGGTAAAGCCACCTCGTGATACGCAGCTTCGGGAAGACCCTTTTTACAATAAAATCAAGAGTGTAGAAGATATAGTTTATTCCCGGTGGGAATTTTTTAAGGATCCTTTTCTTGCGAAGGTTTTTTGTCTCCACGCAACACATATAGTAACCGCCGGTCCTGATCTTACTGTTTACAGTATCGAGGAAGTGGTTAAGGTTCTTTATATTGTTTATTTTCTGAAGATTAATGATATAGCTGTAATCTTTTTCGGGAAGGGAGGCAATATTGAAGGATGTTGTTGTAGACACTATTCTGGCTCTCCCGTTCAGTTTGCTGAGTGCTATGTTCAGGATCCCGTTTGCTGCCTCTTCACCGCATTCCTTTTTAAGGGCTGCAATCAGTTCGTCACTTACCTCGTTAATTACCTCTTCATGGAGCTCACCGGTTTCAATCTCTCCCACCATCTCCTGTTCGGTAAGCTGCCTGATGATATCATAGTCCTTCAGTGGCTGGTAATCCTGCAGGGTGGCTTTCTGCACTGCCAGGAACCCCACTCCGAATATCAGCTCCAGGACAGTTGCAACCCCTGCAGTACCCAGGACGATCATTCTGCTGTACCCGCTCTTGTTAAGGACGTAAAGCAGAAATATGGCTATTGCCAGCGAAACGATATTACATGCTATTGTCCTTGAAAAGAGCGACTTCAGGTTTACTATCTTGCCACGGTGAAGCTTCCCTCCCAGGAATGAAACAATCAGCCAGAAACTTGCGAGTACAAGAAAGAAATTGAGGTGGGTTGGCAGGTAATGGCTCAGGCTGGCTGGTTTGAGCCATACAAAAAAGAGGAACGACACTGCCAGTATGGCAATATCAACCACCAGCGAAAACACCTGGAAAGTGCGCCTCTTCATGGTACAAATTTATACTAATTAAGACAAATTTCTACGGATTTTGGTTGCATTCACCGATATCTGGTAGTCGTTTATATGATAGTGATGGTTCCCCAGAATTAATAAGTAAACCAAGCTGAAACTTAGTAGCTTACAGATAGTTAACGACCTGTCTTACGACTTCCTTTGAGAAAAATGGTGTCGATTTTATTTCCACTATAATACTGTTATAACACAGGAAATCAGCTCTATAGTATTTTTTTAGATTTTTATTTTTATACCGGGTCTTTATTTCTCCTTCTCGTTCCGCTACGGCGGGCCGGTTCCCCGGGGCTTGCCCTTGGGTTTAATACCATTTATTGGATTATTTTGCCCATCTTCCGGAACCGGGAATTTTAATACAGCGAACAATACAAGATACCCGCTTTATTACAACATTCGTATAAATTCGTACTATCTTTCGTAAAAATTCGTAGTAAATGCCAAGGAGCATATCAATACTTATACTGTCCCTTTCTATACTGACACCCGCACACTCACAAGAGTTACCTTACTCCGTAAGCAACGAATCACTTTACCATTTTCTTGATGAATTAGCGTCAACCGGACTGATCAGTTTAAACAGCACCATCAAGCCCTATTCCAGGAAATTCATCGCGGAATGTCTGGAAACTGCAAAAAAGAACTCTGATCAATTATCGCCTCGCCGGCAAAAAGAGCTTGATTTCTATCTGAAGGACTTTGGCAAGGAGTTAAACGAGGGCAAGGACTGGGATCGAAGGAAAGATCTGTTCTATTACAAGGACGATCTGTTCACCTTTACGGTTAATCCGATCCTGGGAGGGGAGGCATTCTTCAACGGCAACGGCAATGCTACCTGCTGGCGAAATGGTGCGGAGGCATGGTCATACGTGGGCAGGTGGAGCTTCTTTGCGTCATTGCGCGATAATCATGAAAACCCATTACTGGGTAAGCCTGAATACCTTACTAAACGTGAGGGCGGGCATATCAAGACGGGTACAGACTGGAGTGAAATGCAGGGAGGGGTATCCTATGCATGGGAATGGGGTAGTGCTGCTCTTGTCAAGGACCGCTTGCAATGGGGCAACGGATACAACGGATCAAATATCTTTGGAGGACATGTGCCTGCCTTCTTCCAGTTCAGGCTTCATATTAAACCGGTGGAGTGGTTCGATTTCAACTATTTCCACGGATGGCTGAACTCCATGGTTGTTGACAGTTCAAGGTCATACTGGGTAGCCGGCAGCTATGGCATGGATTACAGGGAGGTCTATCATAAGAAGTTCATAGCAGCCAACATGTTTTCATTTCAGCCCTTTAAGCGTTTCCGGATATCTGCAGGCAATTCGATAATTTACAGCGATTACGACATTCATCCTGTTTACCTGATTCCTGTACTTTTCTTCAAGAGTGTTGATCACATGTATAATTCCGGGATAGATAATATGAACTCCCAGATGTTCATTGATATCAGTTCGCGGCAGGTAAAGCACCTCCACCTCTATGGTACGATGTTTATCGATGAATTGTCAGTTTCCCGTATTACCGATCCCGGCGTACATAATTTTTTCAGCTACAAGGCAGGATTCAGGTTAAGCGATTTTCCTTTTAGCGACCTGAGTCTGACAACGGAACTCACCTATACAATGCCCCTTGTTTTCCGGCATTATGTCCCGACACTCACCTTTGAGACCAACCGGTTCAATATGGGCCATTACCTTAAGGACAACTCCAGGGAGTGGTATATTGCACTGGATTACCGCCCGGTCAGGGCATCTGTTATAAGGCTTTATTTTATCGATGCCATACGTGGACCCGATTATACCGAGCTTGGCGCTCCGCGTCTGGGCAATCCGCTCCTGGAAACCATCGAATGGCACAACACCACAGTTGGTCTCAATGCCGGCTATCAGCTCATCAACGATCTCCATCTCTGGCTCTCGGTCGTCAGCAGTAACATCACCGGCAGGGAGGATTGGACCGGTCCCTTCTTCTATGGAAAGAACACTACCTTTAATGTGGGGGTGACGTTCGGCTATTAGCAGGGAATCAACGCATCAACAAATCAACTATTTAATAATATACATATTCTCGGGGTACCCGTCAATCAGGTACGCTCTCCCTTCTGAGAAGATAATATCATCCTCAAATCCCATCCTCACATCACTGTTCTCCCACTCAGGGACTTTTCCTGTCACACTGAATTCCATCGAAATGCTGGTATTGTTATAAAGAGGCTGTTCTCCTGAGCCGGGAAGGAATTCCTGGTTTTCGGTCCGTCCTATCGTCATACCGGACCCATGACCGAAATAATTAATAGGGTGACAGTAAATCCACGGGTTGAGGTTCTCGGCATTTCCTTTCCCGAGGGTCTTTTTCAGTATCTCATTACCTGTTTGTCCTTCCACCATCTCTTCCAGGATTATCTGCTGGAATCTCAGTCCCTGCGCATATACCTTCTTCAGTCCGTCAGGTGCATCATCCTCATCCAGCCGGCAAATGTATGCAAGATGCTGCATATCGGTAGTAAGGCCCATATAGCTTATGCCAACATCACAATGAAGCAGGTCGCCCCTGCGGATAACATTATCCCTGCCATACAGCTTCTCATTTACGGGAGACCTGATTATATCAATTGATGGATGGAACCAGTTATCCAGTCCCAGGCTTCTTATTTTTTCCACTATCCACCAGCGCACCTCGTCACTGGTTGTAACATCTGGAGTTATAACGGCAGTGGAATAGAACTCTTTTATCAGCTCATGAGCTATCGTGCACATTGTCTTGTAGAAGCTGATCTCCCAGGGCGTACGTGTTTCATACCAGCCGATCACCACCTTCTTTGCCGACACCAGTCTTGACTCCAGTTTTTTATCCAGGGCATTATACATCTTCTCGTAATGGAAATGAGAAAGGCCGTTTGCGTGAGTAAAGTCATCTATAACAGAAGGGTCATAGTTGATTCCTATTTTTTGAGGATCGGCTTTTCTGATATAATCGGCCAGGGCAGTGAACTGACCATCGGGACCGTTTGACCTGTCGTTGAATATACCCTCATAAAAAGATCCTGAGGCGTATGGGCCATGCCAGGTAGCCGACAGTTTCTTAAACCCATCCTTCGAATCATGGAAGATAAGTATCGACAATCTCCGGGCATTATCCCCCGGCCATGTCGTGAGGGTCCGGTACACCGGATCCGTATCATTCTCAAAACATATCACCACCCACATGTCGAGCCCTTCACGGCGCATTATCTCCGGGAGTATGTTATTCACTTTCCACTCCAGGTTCTTATTGTATATGTCAGTTTGTTTCTGGAGAGAGAGTATTGGAGGATAATTTTGAGAAAGAGCCAGGAGGCTGCTTAGCAGGATGAGGTTGATTATTAGAAGTTTTTTCATTTTTCTAAATTTTACAAGTTACAAGTTACAAGTTACAAGTTACAGGTTCTTTTTGTAGTAGTGATGAGGATTATTTATTCCAATTGTTTTCGACATATTCAATGAAAGAGTAAATTTGTTTTCCAAGTTGTTCATATTCAATAAGTAATGGTTTGAAATCATCTCTATCCGGGTATAGTTTGGTTATTGTCAGGACTTGATCAGTTGCTTCATCACAGGAAGCATGGGCGAAGGTCAGGAATCTGATGAATTCGGCTTTATACCTTTTCCTTCCATAACCCTCAACGATAGTGTCCTTAACAGATTTGGATGACTTACGCAGCTGACTTCCCTGTTCAAAGAGTTCTAATTTTGGCAGTTTCAAGGTTGCCTTATGCACCCTGATCGCAAGATCAAATGCTTTCTGATATATCTCCAGATCCCGGTAGCTGCTCATAGTAGATTTAAAGATAATGATTTTATAAAAGATAGGTTATTTTAGGATCTGGTAGCCGCAACCCGGCTGGCTAGCATAAAAATGCTCACCCCCCTATCAGCTATAGCGTCATGCCCCTTAAATAATATCTTCAAATGAAACCTTCTTGACTATGGAAATCCCAAAACTTTCCACTTCTGGAATTAAGCCCACATAACTATTAAATGCACCGAACCTGTAACCCGTAACTTGCAACATGCAACTTTTCTTTTTGGAAATAGGCTACATAACTATGCCTATCACCGAACCTTAAACTGGGCAGTGCCTGCCCTATAGGCCCACCGTCTCCTCCCTCATTTTCCCAACATAATCCTTAATGTCATTTAGGATTTCAAGGGTGATGGTCATCTCGCTGCCGGAGGCTTTCAGGACCTGTTTTGAACGGTCGATCTCCAGGTCGCCTTTACGGAAGTAGATATCGAATTTATCGAAGTATTTCTTCAGGAATTTCAGTTTCTTGGTGTAGTAGACAACCACCGGGTCGTCATAGTAGTTTTTCAGGAAGCTCAGAAGAGTGTTAAGCGTATATTTCTGCTCAGCAATTCTCTCCACTATTTCCGGGTCAGGATTTTCATCATCGAGCAGCAGTTCGGTGGCGATATAGAGTGCTTCTATCCATCCGCCAAGGACTATCAGTCCTGCTGTACTTTGCCTGCCATCCTGTTTGAGGTGTTCTTCAATTCGCTCGTATGATGTGTTCACGAATGCGAGTACGGAGTCGGAATCGCTCATATTGCTTTCGAGTTCCTCGATAGGCTCCATCAGGTATTCGGCAGGGATACCAAGACGGTTACTGAGAGTTCTCAATACAAGCATATACTGAACCATTTCCCCGTTCATTTCGAACATTTTGAGGTAGCCCAGATCGACCCCGTATATTCCCAGGTTGAGTGCAGCTTTTGCGCTGGAGTTATAGGTTTCGCCTCTGTCGTGATCATTGAGTATTTCGGGCTGATAGAGAGCACCCAGCCGGGTGAATATGGTACTCACCTCCACCGGTGTCAGTATCCCGTAGAAGATCTCCCTTTTCCCGGAAGGGATTTCCGATTTTACAGAATCTTCCTTAAAAGTCGAAAACTCCGGGATAAAAGTAACCTCCTTCGGTTTGGGCTTACATGAAAACAGGATTGCCAATGCAACTGCTATAACCGGCACTATTGAGTAGATTTTTCTCATTATCAGACGCATTAACTAAACAGTGGGACTAAAGATATGAAAAAGAGATTAAAAAAGCTAGAACATTAAAGAGCCTGGGGCAAAAGACAAAGGGATTATATCGAACGGGATAGATGAATTAAATTAAACCCGCCTCAGAATTGCAGCGTGAATAAGAATAAGGTTGAGGGTTGATAAGGCTTATTAGTGATTTTCCCTGTAGCGCGGAGCGCTAGGAATGACCTCAAATTGTTTATGGACAAAGAGTAAGCAATTGAAGTTTGCGACGTAAAGCCAAAGTAAGCGTTACTGTTTAATTCCGCCTTGGCGGAAGAGTTGTAACGCGTGGGCAAACGAGATTGCTTACTCCCAGAAACAATTTGCAGTCTTGACTTTTTTGGTTCTTTTTGTGTCAAGACAAAAAGAAGTAAGAAAAATAACCCGATAACGATCGCTGCCTGTCAGCCGGAGCCCTCATGACCGCCGTAGCCTTCAAGACAGCCGTAGCCTTCAAGACCGCCGGAGCCTTGGCGTAGGAGGTGGCGGAGGAGGTGGCGGAGGCTGCGGCAGAGGCCTTAACTTAACCACAAGCCGGATACTGTTTACGGGACGAGCTCTGCGACTTTGCAAGACGTAGCTATAGGCGAAGTCTGAAGCCAACCTTACAAATTCCCACAGTTTTATTGTGATGCAGGAATAAATTATCTATATTTGTACAAATATGCATTTCAAATGCAATACTGTACATGAAATATATAAATCGGCTTATAACTGACAAAATAAAAGACCTGTCACGGTCTTTTCCTGTAATTACACTTACGGGGCCCAGGCAATCGGGAAAAACGACATTGCTTAAGAAAGTATTCCCCGGGTACCGATATGTGAACATGGAAGATCCGGAGCAGAGAATTCTCTTTACGGCTGACCCCAGGGGATTTTTCAGGAATTATAATGATCATGTGGTTTTCGATGAAGTTCAAAGAGTTCCGGATATCTTTTCCTATATACAGCTTTATACGGATGAGAAGCCGGAACCCGGGAAATTCATTCTTTCAGGATCCCAGAGTTTCCTGTTGTCAGAAAAAATTTCTCAGTCGCTCGCCGGCAGGACAGCCGTTCTGTCATTATTGCCTTTAAGCATTAATGAACTGGACGATTCAGGATCTCTGCCTGCTGATTTTGAGGAGGTGGCATACACCGGCTTTTACCCTGCGTTATATTCAGAAGCAATGAAGGCCGCTGATTTTTATCCTGCATATCTTCAAACCTATGTTGAACGGGATATCAGGTTAATCCGCAATATTGGTAATCTTGATGATTTTGTGAGGTTTACAAAATTATGTGCAGGGCGGACAGGACAACTGCTTAATCTGAGTTCGCTGGCCAGCGATTGTGGTATAAGTGTTAATACGGCTAAGGCATGGATTTCGGCGCTGCAGGCAAGTTTCGTAATATTTCTCCTGCAACCCTACTATAAAAACTTCAACAAGCGGATTGTAAAAATGCCAAAACTCTATTTCTTCGATAACGGGCTGTTATCTTCTCTCCTGGGAATTGACAATGCGCAGCAAATAGCTGTTCATTATATAAAAGGGCAATTATTTGAGAACCTGATAATATCGGAGTTTTATAAATGGTTTACAAATGCCGGGAAAAAACCCGGATTGTATTTCTGGAGAGAGAACCATGGAAATGAAATTGATTGTATTGTTGAATGGGGGAATAAAAGGCTCTCTGTTGAAATAAAAGCAGGATACAGTTATAATGCAGAATACTTTAGTCATCTTATCACCTGGCAGAAATACAGCGGAGCTAAACCGGACGATTCCTTTGTTGTTTATTCAGGTGATTTTGAAGGGGAGATGGAGAACGGACGACTCGTGAACTGGAAAAACATGAATGTGATCAGGGAAGAGTTTTCTTAACGCTGGTCTGTCTGTCATTGAGAGGAGTCCCGCCATCAGCCTGCGCTGCCACAGGCAGCAACCAGTACCGCTGCCAACGGTAGCAATCTGTCCCTTCCCACATCCTTCCTCTCCTGCACACTAAAGCGTTGAACTCAGAATCCGCTTTGGATAAAGCTACAGTTGGCAAAACACGGAACGATCAGCCAGAAGGTAACCAGATAACTTTTAGTGAAAACACCGTCCTCCGACCGTACAAGCCCTTTGGAAACAGGAACCATCATTCCGGGAAGCACCAGTAACAAACAGAACTTTCGCCTTTGGTTTTTAGCCTTTGGAAAAAAAATTATCTTTGTTCCGTCAATGCTTGCAATGAGATGAATCTACAGGAAAAGGGAGCCGAATCAGTGAAAAGAGACACAGTCAGACCTGAGTCGAAGTGGTACGCTATCTACACCGCTTCCAGGGCTGAGAAGCAGATATATGAACGTCTTATTCAGAAGGGCATCGAGACTTTTCTCCCGCTGCAGAAGACCTACAGGATATGGAGCGACAGGAAGAAGCTGATAGAAAAACCACTCATTACTTCTTACCTCTTTGTAAAGATCAGAAACAGGCAATTCCCTGAGGTTTATACCACTCCTGGTGTTGTACGTTTTATATCCTTCGAGGGCGTCCCGGCACCTATACCACAAAACCAGATCGATAACCTGAGGATCCTGATCGACAGTGATGCGGAGATTGAGGTCACCTCCGAAAAATATTCCAAAGGCGACTTTGTAGAGGTGGTCCGTGGCTCGATGATCGGCCTGACCGGTGAACTCATTAAGATCGGTAATCATAACAGGGTAATTATCCGGATCGACAGGCTTGATCAGAATATTATTGTTAAGATTCCGACGACTTTCTTGCGAAAGATCTAAGGATTATGGGTATAAAGGCATAAGGGCGTAAAGGCATAAGGGCATAACGGTATAAGGGCGTAAAGGCATAAGGGCGTAAAGGCTTAAGGGCATAACGGCTTAAGGACATAACGGCATAAATTAATAGAAGATTATTATGTAAAGTGGAATAGCATAATAAATAGTTCAATGTTTTACTAATAAAACGCTGCATTATGGGAAATTTTCGTAAACTTTTAGTATGGCAAAAGGCCAAAGAATTAGCTGTTAAGATTTATAAGCTTACCAGAGCTCAACCTATCTCAAAGGACTTTGGGCTACGTGATCAGATTCAGCGTTCTGCTGTGAGCATCTCCTCCAATATTGCTGAGGGAGATGAGTTAGGAACTGATAAACAATCAGTTCGTCATTTCTATATTGCCAGAGGATCTTCAGCAGAATTGCAAACATTACTTATTATAGCAAGTGAGACCGGATATGTTGAACCCGGCTTAATGGAAGAACTGGTGAATGAGTGTAAAGTAATATCGGTTATGCTGTCGAAATTAATTAAAGCAAGGAGTTTTTCAAAGGCCTAAAGGCCTAAAGGCATAAAGGCATCAAGGCGCAAAGGCCTTTTTTCTCTCTGTTTATTTCAAAGGCTTAAAGGCATAAAGGCATAAAGGCGCAAAGGCTTTTTTTTTCTGTTTTTTTCCCTCTAAACCCTTACGCCTTTACGCCCTTACGCCTCTACACCCTTACGCCTTTACGCCTTTACACCCTTACGCCCTTACGCCCCTACCCCCCTACGCCCTTACGCACCCTCTGCCAAAAGAAAAAACCGGAC
>DATKZO010000026.1:0-3749 GCA_035527935.1 Bacteroidales bacterium | reverse complement strand
ATCAACACGAATTCAACCAGGCCTATGCTTTGTATTTTTAACATAAAAGCGAAACCACTGGCCATTACACCAAGGGCAAAAGATATCAGAATTGTATTTACCATAGAGGCAAAGATATTCTGGCTCAGGACGCTGTAGGATTTCAATGATGTGCTGAACATTCCTGTATGCAACGCAGTACCCAGCCTTGACCCCATGGCTCCAAAGATATTACCCCTCATTCCAATAGCAGGTGTTATAAGCAGGATCAATCCAGGTAATGATTCAAGCAATCCAGTCATTTTTCCCAGTACCATGCCGGCGACCAGACTCATGAGACTCATAAGTAATAGGCCTGAAAAACCTTCTTTCAATGTAAAATAATTTATGTTATATTTCAGGGATAATGAGAATGTGATGTCTTCAATGGTCTCTTCTTCAAAATCTGGCACTGGCATTCCCTCATCGGTGGGTTTATGTACCGTTAATTTAAATAAACTGCTATTTATAGGTAGATCTAATATGCCCAAAAAGATTGTGCACTGTTCTCTTAATATGAAAGAACTCCTGGTGGGGATGAAAGATACCTCTGAATTGATGCTTGATCTGGCCTATTCTGCTGTGATCTATGACGATGAGGATATTGCAGATGAAGTGATCCGTCTTGAAGAAAAGATGGATACCCTTGAATACCACATGAAGATCACAGCTATGCAGGCAGCTCGCCGCATCGATGAGGCACATCAACTATCAGGTGTGTTAAAAGCCGCATCAGCAGCTGAAATTATTTCCAATGCCGCAGGAGATATTGCAAATATTGTCCGTCTGAAGATGGGGATCCCTATGGAACTGAAAGCCGATATAAGGGAAGCTGAGGAGACCGTTACCAGGATCACCATAAATTCTGACAGCCCTATTATTGGAAAATCTCTGGGAGAACTGAAACTTGAGACTGAAACCGGTATGAGTGTAATAGCCATACGGCAGGGATCCTCGTGGTTATATGACCCTGATAACGATACATCCATTCTGGCTGGCGATATTCTGTTTGCCAGGGGACATGATGAAGGAGTGCCGTTGTTTACGGAATTGATAACTGGCAAACCTTTTGTAAAACGCAGTTACAAACCTGCCCGGACCCTGGATGACATGGAAAGGGCCGTGGACATTGTTATTGAGATGAAGAATAAATCAGAACTGTCTGTGGGTCTGGCGTATTCTGCTGTGCTGTTCTATAACAAGGATATTGCAGATGAGGTTCGCATTCTGGAAGAAGAGATGGACCAGATGAAATATGAACTGCAGCATTGGGTGCTTGAATGTGCCAGACATGTGGAAGATGTTGACAGTTTAAGGGGTCTATTGCACCTGGCAAATGCTTCAGAGACGATTTCTGATGCTGCGTACGAGATCGCAGATATTGTACTCCGCGATATTGAATTGCATCCTATTTTCATGCTTGCGGTCCGTGAATCTGATGAAGTGATCACTAAGATCAATGTATCTGATTGTTCACCACTCGTTGACAAGACCCTGGGTGAGTTGAAACTGGAGACCGAGACCGGTATGCATGTAATGGCCATAAAAAGAGGCAGCCGCTGGATCTACAGGCCGAGTTCAAGGACCATGATAAAAAGCGATGACTTGCTGATTGCCAGAGGTTCTTTGGACGGGGAGACTACTCTTTTCGAAATGACAGCTTGCCCGGTTCAGACACCAGAGTAATCAAATTATTCAGTAATTACTTTTTTTAAACTTTTCAAGTAATATGGGATTAAGGGAGTCAGGAGATACAAATATGAACTTAATCAATAGAATCTATACCTATAATTTGCATATTTAGTACTTCTTCATACCGAAAGAGCATAAACACTCTGTCCTTGCCCAAAATATGAATCATATACATGCCGATATATTGCATCGCACTTATTCTGATATAAATCTGGAGTATAAATCCGAGGCAGCAGGTCTAAGGTATCTTCAATAGATACAAGGACGGCAGCCCGGGATTGCTGCCTTTTACGCCAGTCCAGCACCAACATTTCTTCTTTAAGGGTTTCCAAAAGCTTCTGTGCGACCTTCTTAACCTGTAATTCCTCTTTTTTATTCAAAGTCATTTCCGGCCTGGTCAATAGATCAAAGATTGCCAGTTCCTCTTCAGTAAGTTTTTCAGTAACTCCCCGTTTTTCTTCTGCATTGAGTTCCTGTGCAAAGGCCATTAGTTTAGTGAAAAGGAACTCGACATTATGTGAGCCAGAATTATACTCATTGATCATTTCCTGGAACTTCTCCAGATAATCCATCCGACTTTTATTTAAACGGACCAATTCTGCCAATTTATTTTCAACCGAAGCTCTTAATTTTTCGGTTTCAATCCGTTTATGACCTTGTTCAAAAGCTTCCTTTAATGCTTCAAAATTAACCTGGCTCAAATCCAGGTATTTGCTTATATCAGATTGTTCAGATGGATCCTGGATCATATATCCTTCTGTAGCAATTGACTGATCTAACAATTCCTCAACTTCACCCATAATATCCGAGATATCTGCTTTCGGTGTCAGGGAACGAATTTTTACAGCTATTATTGTGATAAGTTTCTGGCTGGGTCCAAACTCATTTGCAGCCGGATCAGGGAGAATCGCTCTGTATATTTTAGCTACGTTCACTGCCAGTGACAGGTATTTTTTCTTTGATTCATCAGTAATTAAAATTGCTTCAACGGCATTATCAAGTAATTTCACCCGTTCAAAACCATCAACAGCCTGTATTTGAGTTAATTTTATTCCTCTTTTTTTACAAAATTCTTCAGTTTCATTGATCACCTGTTTCAGGTATTTAACAAGCTCACTTTTGTCTTTTACTGGAGTTTCCCCTTCTTTGGTTTGTCCACCACCGGCAGATCCATAGATGGCAAGGGCCTTTTCCAGATTCCTGAATACTCCGATATAATCCACTATCAGACCATTTAATTTGTCTCCAAAGACACGGTTCGCCCTTGCAATGGTTTGCATTAATGTATGATTGCGCATGGGCTTGTCGAGATATATGGTGGAACAGGAAGGGACATCAAAGCCGGTCATCCACATGGCACAGACAAATACGATGCGCAAAGGATCATCCGGGTCCTTGAACTTCTTATCCAAGTCTTCATTTACAATCCGCCTTCTATGCGGTGCTATATCCAACCCTTTTTCTTTGAAGGTTTCAATTTCATTCTGTTCCTGGGATACCACCACAGCCATATCAGTCTCTTTCATGAATCTGATTCTGGCCAGGTGTACCTTTCTTTCACTTTCGTAAGAGGGAACTGGCCTTGACTCTAGTTCGTTGAGATATCTTTGCCAATAATCCTGCACTTTATCATACATCTTTAACGCAGTGGCTTTATCAATGGAAATGACCATTGCCTTGCCAGTGGTCCCACGACCCATGAAATGTGTAACAATATCTTCAGCGATTTTCTCAAGTCTGTCATTTCTTGTGATCAAATGGTATTCTCGGGCAAATTCCCGGGCTACTTTCTTTTCCTGTTCTGCATCCAATTCTGCTTCTTCTATCAAGCATTCCAGGTCTTTATTGAGGTCTTTATTGGTAAGCTGGAGTTCAGGGATGCGGTTTTCATAATACAGCGGTACTGTAGCCCCGTCCTCTACCGATTGTTTGAAATCATAGATGCTGATATAATCCCCGAATACTTCTTTTGTTTTTTCTTCACCAACGATAAGAGGTGTACCGGTAAAGGCAATAAAAGCTGCTTTAGGAAGCGCATT
>DATKZO010000025.1:0-6583 GCA_035527935.1 Bacteroidales bacterium | reverse complement strand
TGGGATCTTTCCCTGTTCGACAATTCTGAATGCGTGATCTGTTCTGTTTAATGGATTATCAGCAGACTCAACTGTTATATCTACAACCGCTTTAAACTTATAAAATAATCCCAGCCATCCGCTGCATTTATAAGAATCTTCAATTGCAGACTTCAACGCTTCAGCATAGTCGCTCATTTTTTCTGCACCAATTTTTCCAGTCTCATCGATTAGTTTTCCTGTCACCCTAATCACATGTGTTCCATTTTCCTTGTAAACCTCTATCTCTCTTCCATCCGGATCAATGTATATGACAGGATTATCAGCTGCATAAGCATATGGCGACAGAGAAGGATATTTCTCCTCAAGGGGATCCACCCCCAGCCATATACTCGTTTTAGGATCATAATATCTTGCCCCATAATAATAAAGCCCTGTTTCATTATCCAGTTCTTTGGCATTAAACTTATTCGGGCTATCCCAGTCTGAATGCTGCTCAACAAATGTTTCGCCAAATGGTATATAGGCTATGAATTGTGTAACATCTCCTCCTGCATTTGTAATATAATTAGTTGACCCAAGGTGATCAGAGTGGTAAAAATAGCGCAGATCTTCCTCAATATTTCCTGTTCCGACAAAGCCGAATCCTGCCTCCACGGTCTCGTTAGTAACATCATCGCCCCACTGTATCGGTGCACCCGGAGGACCACCCGGCTGGGCAAATACGGGTTTTTTAGGCCATCCCCGTGGTGTGGTACCCTCAGGAGTACCGGGATCGGGATATGCTGTACCGGAAAATAAAGGATCAGCATAAATGCCTTTCAATACAGGCGGACCAGGTGGTATGCCTGATTGTTCTTCGTACTCCTCTTTGGAAGAAATCAGTTGCAGCTGACGGTTAATATAGTTTACTTCTCCTGCTGTAATTTCAAATACACCAGGACGGTAAAGATTTTCAAACTGCCCATTCCCTATCTTGCTGGTTACCCTTGTACTTCCATTGTAATAGTGTTTTGTGAAACTGTTATTTTTAAATACAAAATAAGGACTTACATATACAGTGAAATTGTTATCAGAATGGTTTACAATACCGACCGGCGCACCGTTTATAAAGACTCCCTGTGTACCCCCATGGCTTTTTATTGCCCTTTCACCGTTTGCATCGTATACATAGCGGTTCAGGTAACCATTGTCGGAGATCAGTGTCAGACGGTTCTCTTCATCCCATAAAAGCTGACGGTAATCATTGCTTACTGTATCTTCCCAGCCTGTAAGGTTGCCGTTTCTATCGTAAACAAATACCCTCTCCCCTATTTGTGTAGCAGTATTTGGTTGCGGACCTTCATACTTGTACGCAATATCATAAGTCATGGCACTTTCTTCTACATCATTTTTAAGATGTGTCTGGTTTTTATGTAATATCTTGCCCATTATATCATACTGCATGCTAAGCGTATAACTGCTGGTTTCATTCTTTCCACTGAACATACCTGAAGCCTCAGTAAGTCTGTACAGATCATCATATGAGTAAGAATGTGAGGTTGTCCCTCCTATATCTCCTGTTTCATCAGCATTGTTTGCAATTTCAAGAATATTTCCCAAAAGATCGTAAGTGTAACTGTTGTCCATTAATTTCCTGTTGTTTGCAACAACATTCATCTGCACAAGTCTTTGAAGTTCAGGTTCATAGTCATATACTGTTTCAGAACCGTTTCCATACAACATGTAAACCTGGTTTTCATATTTATTATAACCAATCCGTGAAATGTATTCATAGGAACGACCAATCTTTTCACCTGTCATCCTCGTCAGGTTTCCGGCACGGTTATAATGATAATGTACTTCTTCACCATCGGGATAGGTCATAGTTTGCACGCGGTTCCATGTATCGTATGTTGCACTCCATATCCAGGTGCGCATATCTGATGCGCCAAGCTGAATGGTGCGAATGGTTTTAATTACCTCGCCTAATTTGCTATAAAATATTTCCTGTCCACCGGTGGCATCCTCCAGTAATTTAATTCTTCCCGCCCTGTTAAATGGCGATCCGGGTTCCCCATATGTAAAGTTTACCCTGTTTTGAATATTCCTTGGATAAACAATTTCTATCAGTCTTTCGCGATCGTACTTATAAGTTATGGCTCCGCCGTCCGGGATCTGTTTTCGAAGATTGGCAGTAATTTTCTTTATTATATTGCCGGCCCCGTCATATATAAATTCTGTTAAACCGGCATCAGGTTGATCAAACGATGTGCGGTACCCCAGCAAATTGTATGCTGAAATGGATTTATTTCCTTCAGGATCGGTTACCGTAAGCAATTCACCAATAGCATTGTATTCAAAATTAGTGACTATATCACCGCCACTGGACTTTCTCACAGTAGCTGCATGTCGCCCTGTGGCTTTAGTATAAATAACGGATATATTGTTCATGGCATCGATCAGGGTATCGATATACATTTGTTCACCATCATATCCAACAATATTATATGTGTGTGAGCTGGTGGAACCATCAGGCAGGGTGATCAGCAATACACTGTCCAGTACATTGTATTGTTTTATAGTAGGTTGTACATTATCAGTACTTATATTATAATTTGCCGCGTTACCCTCAGCTTCAAAGACCGGTTGGTATGCTTCTGTCGTACGTCCAAAAGCATCATACATTACTTTGCCTGAAACGATATAACCAGGAGCATCCTCTGAAGAGGCATCTTCAAACAATAAAGCAGTCTTCTTTATCTGTACAGGTCGTCCCAGTCCATCAATAAACGAATAGGTTTCAATGTTATCATTGTAAATACTATCATAATGCAGTGTACGGGCGTACGGGATAACAGCATCCGGAAAATACTCAAAGGCAATGGTATAAGGCCTGCCTGCTGCCAGTTCATAAGGCCCTGCTAAAGATGTCATCCGGCCATAATCATCGAATGTGTATGTTATTTCCTGGTTATTTATATCTAAAACCTGAACAGGCATTCCCCATTTGTAATCGTATTCTGAAGATGAAGTGTAGCCATATGCATCGCTTACTCCTGTCACGAAGGAATGCACAACCTGGTCATATTCATACTCATACCACATTCGCTCTCCTTTGTAATTGGCAGGACGGGTAATTTTTATAATGTTACCAAATTCATCATATTCCATATCAAACCGGGCGCTCTCGTCACCGGTAATGAATTTTCTTATTTGTATGATATCACCAAATTCATCTATTGATGTTTCGTTTTTACGCCTGAGTCCTTCGATAGAGTTTACTTCCTGAAATGATGGGATTGAATAGAGATATTTATCACTGTTAGCATGATACCCGATGGTAACAGAATATCTGTCGTTAACATTTCCTGAAGAGTAATCTGTATAACCTGAAATATTTCCCAATGTATCGTAATTATAAGTTACCCGTGTTGTTAGAAGCGGTACTGAAGCGCCCAGATAGGAATACTGTCTGGTCTCTTTGAGTGGTGCAAATATGGGATCTCTGTCGCTTTGTGCATACTCTTCCGGAAGAATATCGCCAGTATAAATATCATATAAGGAATAGAAGTTTTGGGAACCCGCCTGATTACGACCTTCACTGTCGATGAGTGTTTCGGCAAGCATCATCCCTTTTGTATAATAATCGCGGATGCTGAACTGCTGTTCCAGAGTGCGGTATATTTTGTATCTGTTTCCTGTATCGTGATAATTGGTCTTTACAAATTCAAATCCATAAAACTGTCTTTCATGACGATCATAGTAGCCACCTTCATATTCGAATGAAGTATATGTTGTATCAACGCCATCACCTGACAATCCGTCAAATGTTTTTACTGATTTCAGGGCCATTTTACCACCCGGATGATCATATACTGCCGGAGTAAGCAGATAATCCAGGGTAAAATTACTTCCCGGAGAAAGCTCAACTTTTTTCAGGATATTTGTACGAAAAATTGTTGAGGATTTCACATTTAGCTCATTTTCTTTATCAGATGAAAGAAAGTCAGGCATCCCGTCACCATCGATATCGGTCAGCTGTGTAAGAATATGGCTGGTACCACTGCTTACCGAAGCAGAAGGATTGACACATATCTTAATAAAAAATATCGGGATAGCAATACCAACCGTAAATCCCGCATTAGCTGATTGTCCCACTGATTCTCCGGCATTAAGAGAACCAAGTCCTGTCCACTTCAATGGAGGTGCAAAACCACTGCCTGTGTTAAACCAGACATTATCTCCCTTAACCATATCAGGTAAACCGTCGGCATTAATATCCATAAAAGTCTCATTCGCCTCATTATCAGTCTTTGATATAGCTACACCTGCAGTGATGCTTCCGTTGGAAATATTAACACCAATACCTCCTCCGTAGTCCTCGCTCTCACCAACGCATATCGCGTCAAAATTCCAGAATTCTGCGGGTGCATAGGAATATCCAAGGTTTAACCTTACTGTCCCGTCAGAATAGATCTTATCAGGCAATCCGTCACCATTTATATCCAGCCAGGTTTCCTCGGTATCATCGCTGTTGGTCGAGAAACTGCCACTCAAACCAATTGATGATTTGGAAGTTTCCTCTGCTGATTCTGCATTTTTATCGGTTTTGGAATTATCTCTGGTTTTTGACTTAACACTTTTAGAGGGAGTTTTAGAGGCGGAGTTATTTGATTTGGCATAAACATAACTTCCTCCAAGTGTGAATCCATCTGCTTCGGATGTAGAATATTGATCACCCAGGTAATGATTAACTGCTGAGCCTGATAATACTCCAGTAACACCTGTGTATTGAATCTTGTCCGTGGATAAAAGGTCGGGATACCTGTCCCCATTCATATCCATCATATCAACTACTATATTGTCTTCACCCCATGAATGGCTGTATGACAAGCTGCTCAGACCCCCTGCCACACTGTTTGCAGAGCTTTCCGATACTTTTGCAATAGCATTAAGGCCCGATGCTGAGAACACTATAGGCTCTACATATACATTCTTTTCTCCTAATCTGGAACTTGACATATATTCAGGTAAAATATAGACCTGTTCGTCAGTACCCATAAAGCAGGATTTTACCGCATATGGTATCATTATATTAAAGACCTCAGCCAGTGGATTTTGCACTCCATTTAAATCAGATGTATCCTGAATGGAGGCTACATTATCGTTCCTTATGTCACTTAATTTTAACAGGCTCTCATTTATCGGAGAAGTGTTCCGTTCAAAATTTCCATTATAGTCAAATTGTCCCCAGCCTCGATACAGGTGGCCAAATATAATATCCTCATCATTTACAGGACAAAATACAGATGCTTTAAGCGGATTTAATGTATCGGCAGCTATTATTACATCTGCTGTGTCAAGTTGTGTTTTAAAATCCGTTCCTGAAAAATAATATTCAAAATAAAGAGTATCCCAGAGTTGTACACTGGCAGTCAGAGTATCCTCACTTCTGAACTCAGATCCACCACTAAAAAAATAGCTTTTCTCACCCAGAATTTCATTTCTCATCTTTACAGATAATATTATATCATCAGCGGGTGCAGCATAATCGAACTTCAGCAAGGGAGTGACTTTCATTGGATGTGGAAAATCATCAATAGTGTCAAGTCCCATTGATAGCATAAAAGCAGTATCGGCAATTACCGGCAGTTCCTGTCTTACAGGATCATTATACATTGGCCCAAGTTCAGGTATTGCCTTGAATGAGAGAATCGGATTACCATAAGTATCTTTAACCGGAATACTATCATTGTCAATCCGTATATATTCCACATAGGTATCCCATTTAATATTACTCCAGTCAACATTAGTTGATGAAAAAATCCTGAACTGGATGAATTCATCCTGCAGAACTTCAATGTCGAGATTAATCGAATCATTTGAGGCTTCCTGGGATGGATAATACTCCCTGGTAAATATATTGGTTGCAGCTCCAAGAGTATCAGTATTTACAATACTTAATATAACAGTATCGGAAGTAAGCGTCTTCTGAAAAGCACTCCTGATAATGACAGCACCTTTTTTAGGCATGCCCACCGATTGCTGTCCGCTTAATACATAATCTTCAGATGCTTTGAATCTTCCGATTTTTTCCCTGTTGCTATCTTCCAGGGTTACCAGTGTATCAGATTCATTTATAGTACTATACAAAATCTCAGGATCCCAGTATACCTTATCATAAGCACCGTTAAACCTTGACTGTACTCTGAAATATAACCGATCGCCTTTATTTATCAGGATATTATCCAGGATTGGATCTTTTTCAGTATAAAAATCAGCATCTATTGAATCACTCCATAGTACATTATTAATATGCTGGATACTTACTTTAACTCCATCCCGATGGGTATCTTCCCTTGCAACAATGCTGGTATCTTCAATCAGATGTACGGGAGCATTTATAGTTATTACTCCGTTATACGGTGCCTGCCACATTCTGACCGCATCATGCAGAGGAAATTGTGCTTCTAGCTTAGCCTGCTCTGCGGCAGGATCTGGAAGAATACTTGTGTCTATCTCACTATTGGCAAATAATGGATTTGGAGTTAATTCACTTGACGCTGTAAAGACAGGATCCCCACTCTGATCAATATGATTAAAATATACCACACCGTCATTA